>JAWZSN010000010.1:0-164621 GCA_033875255.1 Geminicoccaceae bacterium 1502E
GGCGAGCAGGCTTTCGACGAGGCTGGCAAACTCGGGCTTGTTGGCCAGCTCGTCGACGATGATCTCGTGCGCCCGCTTGGCCAACCGGCTCGGCGCCTTGCCCACAACGAGACCGAACGTCTTCAACAAGCCGCGGATCTGGTTCTCGAGATCGCAGCGCATCCGCACCAGCAGGGTCCGCGTCGCCAGCTCCGCACGCACGGCATGGCTGGTCTCGGCCTTGACGTGCACCTGGCGGAACCACCCGGTCCGGACCAGCTGGGCGATGCCGGCCGCGTCGTTGCGGTCCGTCTTCGCCAGCATGACCTTCAGGCCGGCGTTGGCGTGCCGGGCATCCATGCAGATTACCGGCAAATCGAGCGCCCGGAGTTCATTCCAGAGCCAGACCGCCAGCGGCCCCGTCTCCATACCAAGGCGGATGGCATCCGGCGCGCGTTGGCGCACGAAGGCGGCGATGGCGCGAGGCTCAGTCGCCGTCATGCCCTCCGCCAGCGTCCGACCCTCTCCATCAACCACGCAGATCGCCGTCGTCGCCTGCGACACGTCCAAACCAACGTAAAGCTTCATCGCGTCCTCCAGTCCAGGCTGCCTGACGAGGTCATCGCAGGCCGGCGGGATTACGCTAAGTGGTGTGGTGTAGGAGCGAATCAGTGCCGAGGTGGTCATCGCCGATCTTCGGGTAGGGCTCGGTTGCGAGCTGAACCTTTGACCGGAGACGACGATGACCGACGACAGAATGGCCCTGATCGAGCTGATCGAGAAGGGAGCGGGGGAGACCTCTTTCGCGAGCTGCTGGCCTTTGCCGCCGAGTGCCCGATGGAGCTGGAGGTGGAGGCCCGCACCGGCGCGCCCGCGAGCCAGCGCAGCCCGGATTGGCTCACTCACAGGAATGGCTATCGGGAGCGCACCCCAAAGACGCGGGCCGGCCGCATCGACTTGGCGATCCCCAAGCTGCCCAAGGGCTCGTACCTGCCATCCTTTCTGGCGCTGCGGCGCACAGCCGGGAAGGCGCTCACGGCGGTGATCCATCATCCGCAGGAGGCAGATGATCCATCCCCGAAGGCGCCGATGTCGGAAGACATCGGCGGGGAAGCTTACGTGCACGGCGTCTCGACGCGGGCCGTCGACGACCTCGTCAAGGCGATGGGCGGCTCGGGTGTGTCCGAGAGCCAAGTGTCGCGTTTGTCCGAGGAGATCGACGAGCGGGTAAGCGCCTTTCTCTCCCGGCCTCTCGATGGCGCCTGGCCCTGTCTTGTGGATCGGCGCAACCTACCTGGAGGTCCGCGAGACCGGCCGGATCGTCTCTCTAACGGTGATAGTCGCCGTCGGCGTCAACACTGATGGCCGTCGCCAGGTGCTGGGAGTGGGGACCGGCGCGTCAGAGGCGGAGCCGTTCTGGAAGGCGTTCTTGCGTTCGTTGGCTGACGGGGGCCTGCGGGGAGTGAGGCTCGTGATCGCCGACGATCACAAGGGGCTGCGGGCGGCTGCCGCCAAGGCGCTCAGCGCCACGCACCAGATGAGGAATGCGCTCGCCCACGTGCCGCCCAAGAAGCGCCCGGCGATCGCGGCCATGCTCAAGACCATCTTCGCCCAGAACAGCGCGGAGGCCGCCCGCGAGCAGTGGGTCTCGGTTGCCGATGCGCTGCGGGAGCGCTTTCCAAGGCTCGCCGAGCTCAATGTGCGGCCCGCGAGGATGTGCTGGCCTATATGGCCTTTCCGCGCGAGCACTGGTTCCGGATCGCCAGCACGAGCCCGCTGGAGGGCCTCAATGGCAAGATCATTCGACGCGCCGACGTGATCGGCATGTTTTCAAACGACCGGGCCGTCATCCGGCTCGTCGGCGCGCTCATGCTGGAGCAGAACGACGAATGGGCGGTCTCGCGCCGCTACATGAGCTTGGAGTACCTCGCCACGTCGAGCGATGATTCCGTCCGCAGGCTGTCCGCCGTGGCCGCCTGATCACTCTCGAACCCTGCCGAGGGCAGGCCCTCGGACACCACACAACAGGACAGGACCGATCTCCGGTGCGCGAATCCGCTTTAACCGGTGAAGAATCGCCTTTGTTGTTCTGAGCAACTGATTTGTAGAGCGAAGAAACGTCATTCTGGAGAGCTGCAACAATAGAGGGCAATTTTTTTCGACCTGGAACAGCTCGTCGCGATGCGCATCCACGTCAAGACAGGTTGTCATGGGTTTATTCAGGTCGTCACGGATCGCGTTAACGGTATCCTGACCTGAAATGCAGTGGTTCCAGCTCATCCCGACAGGAGGGTCCTTCGCGCGCCCCTACCTGATGGCCTGACACCTCCCGTCTCAGGCGCGCTCGAGCCGCTTGCAGCTGCCGTTGAACGGTCGATGGATGGCGGCACATGCCGTCAGGGTCCCTGCCCTTGGCACCCCGGCACGGTGTCGGGATGGCGCGATCCCACCCCTCCGGCCCCTGATTCGTGCCTTGCATGGCGCCTGCACACCTCCGGCTGTGAGGCCAGGCATGGTGATTTCCGCGCCCGTCGCGGTTCTCCGGACCTGGCCGAGGGGCTCCCGCCCCTGCGCGCAACCTGACGGAGGGCCGACATGCCCGGACGACGCGGTACCGAGACGAGAGGATTGAGCGATGCGCTGATGCTGCGGATGACACCGCAGCTGGGGGCAGCGGTACGGGCCGCCGCGGCGGCGGAAGGTCTTTCGGCGGCCGCCTGGGTGCGCGGCCGGCTGGTCGTCCTGGTGGACGATGTACCGAGAGCCGAGGCCCGTCCCTCGCCGCCACGAGTGCGGGTCCGGGTGCCCCCGCCCGATCTTGAGGCGATGGCGCGGCTGCTGGGAGAGGTCGGCAGGGCCGGCGGTGCCGTGGCTCAGCTGGCCCGGATGCTGCGCGACGATGCCCGGCGCCCGGCGCTGGACGCAGAGGCCGAGGCGGTGCTCGACGCGCTCCGCCAGGCGGCTGCCGGGCTGACGTCGCTGATAGGGCGCCTGGAGGCCGGATCATGCTGACGGGCGCCACCCGCGGCCGGCATGCTGCCGCGCTCGCCGCCCATCTGCTGCGCGGCGACACCAACGCGGAGGTCGAGGTGCTGGAGCCTCGCCATCTCGCCGCCGAGGACCTGCCCGGCCAGCTGGCCGAGCTTCTGGCGGGCGCTGCTCATGGACGCACCGCGCGGCCCCTCTACCACGTTCATGCCAACCCGGATCCCGCCGTGCGGCCGCCGACGCCGAGCGAAATGGAGGATTTCTGGTGCCGTCTGGAGGCGGAGCTCGGGCTCGCGCAGCAGCCTTATGTCGCCGTGGCGCACGTCAAGCATGGCCGCCGACACGAGCACCGGGTCTACGCGCTGGTTCGTCCGGACGGCGCCACGATCGACCTTGGCCACGATTACGCGCGGCGGGAAAAAGTGGCGCGGTGCTGGGAGTTCGATCATGCCCTCTCTTGGTCGCCGGGCTGCCATGAGCGGGCGGTGCTACGGGCGCTCGAGACGGAGCGGCCGGACGTGCATGCCGCCCTGCTCGACGCCGGTTACGGCCTGGGTGGGCGCCCCGTGGGATCCCTGACGCCGCGCGAGCGCGCCATCGAGGAGCGCACCGGTGTTTCCCTGTCCGGGCTGCGGGCCCAAGCGCTGGAGGTCTGGCGACACTCGGACGATGGCCGCTCGTTCGAGGCCGGCCTCGCCACCCAAGGGCTGCGTCTGGCCCAGGGTGACAGGGCACCGGTGCTGGTCGATGGCACCGGCACGGCCCATCGTCTTGCGGGGCTCCTGTCCGGCGCCGCCAGGACGGCTGGCCGTGCGCCGATCCGTGCGGCGGAGGTCCGGGCAAGGGTCGCGGACCTTCGGCTGCCCTCGCTTGAGGAGGCTCGTCGGGCAATCCGGCTATCCGGTCAGCCCGCTCTTGCCGTCGTCGCGGCTGCCCGAATGAGTGTCAGCCATGAGTGGGACAAGGCTGCAGCGGAGAATTGCGGAGCGGGGGCCTCGCCGGCAGCCGGATCGGGAAGTGCTGCTCGGGACGATTCGCTGCGGCGGCAGCATGGCCTGCGGCGCGTGGAAGCGCAGATTGCGGGGCTCACCGCCGAGGCGCTAGAACTGAGGGACCGGGTGCGGCACGCCAGACGCGCCCTGGGAGACGCCGACGCTGCCATAGAAATCCGGCGCTGCAAGGCGCGTCGAGCCGAGATCGTCCCGGAACTGCTGCGGCTCGCTGAACTCGAGAGCCGCCTCCGGCAAGGCCATCCGCTGCCCGGGCCGACCAGCCTCGATGACAGTCCGCCGCTTGCGGCGGCAGCGGCAGACGGCAGCGAGCACGCCACGGCAACGCCCCACGGCACCCGCCCAATGGCCGCTGAGACGCCCCCTCGAGAGCTCTCTGGCTCTGCGTCGCCATCTACCGTCTGTCGACGTTCGCCGTCGCTCGTCTCGTCGAGCACACCAATGCCGTGACGGCGAGGGCATTCATTGATGCGCTGGGTCAGCGCGCGGCACAGTTGATTGTTGCCGATCTGTTCCAATAACTGACATTCTAGGTGAATCGAATATGAAGACTTTGCTAGCGATGCGCGAAGCAGCTTCTGGGGCGTCATCGACGGACGGTTGCCTATCGATCACAGCGTCTCGACAAGCCGTTCTTCTTTGAAACTCGTCAAAAGTCTGGCGCTACCGCCCGGCCTTCGGCGCGGTCATTGCCGCACCGAAGGCCGTAGACGACTCCCTTGTGATCCGACGATCTTCAGGGTCGCATAGCCGATGGCCGTCTGTGGGTTACGCCAGGTAGCTCTTCGCGATCGAGGCGCCGACCGTGTATTTGGGGTCGACCATGTTGCCGAGGCGGACCTTGCCGCACATGGTGAGCAGCATGTAGGCCTCGGTCTCGTCCATCTGCAGCTCCTTGGCAACCCAGCGGACCAGCTCGCGATAGGCGATCCGGGCTGCGTCCTCGAGCGGGCGGGCGCTGCCGATGGTCATCAGCATGTGCTCGTTCTCGAGCCGCGGCCAGGCGATCGTGTGGCCCTTGATGAGGTCGATCTGCACCGTGGTGGTGGACGGCATCTCGAGCGCCACGCCGCACAGCTCGCCGTCACCCTGGACGGCGTGGCAGTCGCCCAGATAGAGCAGCGCGCCCTTGGTGTTGACCGGCAGGTAGATCACCGAATCCGGCGCCACGTCGGGGAGATCCATGTTGCCGCCGTAATAGTCCGGCTGCAGCGAGGAGATCGCCTCGATCTCGGGCGAGGTGCCGATCGTGCCGATGAAGGGCTCGAACGGCAGGGTGATCCTCTCGCTCCAGTAGACCCCCTTCTCGTCGACCGGCACCTTGCGCACCCGCTCGGGCAGGGGCGCGTTGAGCAGGGCGGTGCTGCCGGTGCCCACCAGGCCGCCGAACTCGGGGATCAGGCAGGTGGTGCCGACCGGCTGCGGGCCGCGCGGCAGCACCGACTTGATGTAGACCGCGAGGCAGTCGCCCTTCTCCGCACCCTCGACCGCGATCGGCCCGCTCTGCGGGTTGAGGTAGGGAAAATTCAGGATCTCGGAGGGCTTGTCGGTCTCCGCGGTGATCTTGCCCTCGAACGCATCGTGGGTCTCGACCTCGACCACCGCACCGGGCGCCACGGTCAGCCGGGGCTCGACATAGGGCCCGTAGACATAGTGGAACGTGCCCTGGTCCTCGATCGAGAGCCGGTGCGTGGCGAGGGCCTCGCCTTTCGCCACGCCTCGTCTTGCCATCAGCGAGCTCTCGAGCCAGCTCATCCTCTCTCTCCTCCGGTTCGTGCGTGCAAAGGGACTCAAAGCGCCAGGTGGCGCCGGACCAGATCGCGGTCGTGCAGCTCCTCGAGCTGCAGCTCGCGCACGATCCGGCCCTTGTCCATGACGAAGCAGCGCTGGGCGAGGCGGGTGATCAGGTCGAGATTCTGCTCGACGAACAGCACCGTCAGCCCGTGCTCGGCATTGAGCCTTTTGATGTTGCGGGCGATGTCCTGGATGATCGAGGGCTGGATCCCCTCTGACGGCTCGTCGAGCAGCATCAGCCTCGGGTTGGCGATCATCACCCGGCCGATCGCCAGCTGCTGCTGCTGGCCGCCCGAGAGCGTGCCGGCGGCCTGCCGCGCCCGCTCCTCGAGGATCGGGAAGAAGCGGTAGACCCGCTCATAGTCGGCCGTGCCGCGCCCGCCGCCGGCGATCTCGCCGACCGCCAGGTTCTCGCGCACGCTCAGCCGCGGGAAGACGTCGCGGCCCTGCGGGATGTAGCCCAGGCCCAGACGGGCGCGCCGGTCCGCCTCGAGCGGCGTGATGTCCCGGCCGTCGAAACCGATCGTCCCCGCATCGGCGCGCAGCAGCCCGATCAGGGCGCGCATCAGGGTCGACTTGCCGACCCCGTTGCGGCCGATCACCGCGACGATCTCGCCCTGCTCGACCGCGAGGTCCACGCCCTGCAGCACGGGTTTGCCGCCATAGCCGGCCCTCAGGCCGGCGATGCGCAGAAGTGGCTCAGCCATCGGCAGTTCCAAGGTAGATCTCGGCCACGCCCTCGTGGGCGACGATGTCGTCGATGGTGCCCTGCGCGAAGATCGCGCCGAAGTGAAGCACGGTCACCCGGTGGGCGATCTGCCGCACGAACGCCATGTCGTGCTCGACCGCCAGCACCGACATGCCCTGCTCGTTGAGCCGCCGCACCATCTCGCCGGTCTTGTGGGTCTCGTCCGGCGACATGCCGGCAGTGGGCTCGTCGAGCAGCAGCAGCTTCGGCTCGACGCCGATCGCCATGCCGATCTCGAGCCATTGCTGCTGGCCGTGCGAGAGGCTGCCGGCGGGCTCGCGCGCCACCGCCCCGAGCTCGACGAACTCCAGCACGCGCTCGATCGTGGCCAGGAGATCGCGGCCTTGCCGGTGGCTCTGGAAGGCGATCTCGAGGTTCTGCCAGACGCTCAGCGCCTTGAAGATCCCCGGCACCTGGAACTTGACGCTGATGCCGCGGCGGATGCGGGCGAAGCTCTTGAGCCGGGTGATGTCCTCGCCGGCGAAGAGGATGCTGCCGGCGTCGGGCGCATGCTCGCCCAGAACGAGCCGGAAGAACGAGGACTTGCCGGCGCCGTTGGGGCCGATCAGGCAATGCACCTCGCCCGGCTCCATCGCGAAGTCGATGCCGCGCGCGACATGCACGCCGCCGAAGCGCTTCTGCAGGCCCTGGGTGGCGAGGATGCTCATCGGCCTGCTCCCCGCCGGCCGAGCCGCCTGACCAGCGAGAGCAGGCCCGGCACCAGGCCCTCCGGCGCGAACAGGACCGTCACCAGCAGCAGGGCACCCATCACCACCAGCGCGTACTGGCTTCCGTAGATGGTCAGGAGCTGGAAGACGTAGAGCACGGCCAGCGTGCCGATCAGGGTCGCGGTGAGATCCTTGCGGCCGCCGACGGCGACCCAGACCACCGGCAGGGCGGCCGCCATCAGGCCCATGCTGTCGGGCGTGATATACTGTCCCCAGGCGGTATAGAGAACGCCCGAGAGCCCTGCCAGAGCACTGCCGATGACGAAGGCGGCGAGCTGGTAGCGGCGGATGTCGTAGCCCAGCATCTGGGCGCGCTCGGGGTTCTCGCGGATCGCCACCAGCACGTTGCCGAAGGGCGAGTTGACGAGGATCCGAAGGCCCAGATAGCAGGCCACCAGGAGGCCCAGCAGCACGTAGTAGAGCTCGATGTCCGGCCACAGGACCAGAGGCTCGCCGAACCACGGGATGGTCAAGGGCGGCATGCCGGTCATGCCGTTGTAGCCGTTCAGCCGGGCGCTGCCGATCACCCATTCGGGCCCTGCCGTCTGCGCCATGAAGGTCGCGAAGACCAGCGTCACCGAGAGCGTCACGATCCCGAGAAAGACGCCACCGATACCGCCGTAGAAGAGAAAGTAGCCGAGCACGCAGGCGAAGGCCGCCGACAGCAGGACCGCCGCCAGCAGCGCCACCAGGGTCAGCCCCCAGGCATCGCCCAGATTGATGGTGATCACCCCGTAGGCATAGCCGGAGAGGCCGAAGAACGCGGTCTGGCCGAAGCTGAGCGCGCCGGCATGGCCCCAGATCAGGCACAGGCCCAGCGCCATGAACACCCAGGTGAGGAAATAGGCGACGTTGCCCACCGTCCAGCCATCGGCGAACAACGGGTAGATCGCGGCGATCAGGACGACCAGCGCGAAGCCGCTCCAAAAGAAGCGGCCCCTGCCCATGGTCTGCGGCCCTTCGAGCGCGGCCAGCAGCCCTTGGCGACGTCTGCCTTGCGCCAGCACGGGGCCGGTGTGCGAAACCGTGCTCATGGGCCTCACGCCCTCCTCTTCAAGAACCAGCCGGAAAGGCCGTTGGGCAGCACCCGGATCACCACGATCACCGCGATCAGGAGCGCGATCTGGCCGAACAGCTGGCCGTAGCCGGCGGTCATCGCCGCCTTGATGACGCCGAGAACCGCCGCTGCCGGCGCCGTGCCCAGGAACACGTCGGCACCGCCGACCACGACGGTCACGAAGCTCTCGACCACGAAGCTCGCCCCCATGGTCGGCACCATGGTCATGGTGGGCGCGTAGAGGCCGCCGGCGAGGCCCGCCAGGGCGGCACCCAGGCCGAAGGTCAGGCCGTAGACCCGGCCGGTGCTGACACCCAGCGCCTTGGCCATGTGAGGGACCTGGATGGTGGCGCGGGCGACCACGCCGTAGCGGGTGTGATGGAAGAGGAGGTAGAGCGCCAGGAGCAGCAGCACGGCCACCGCCATCAGCACGATCCGGTACTGCGAGTAGGAGAACCCGCCCATGGTGAAGCTGCCGAGCGGCGTGCCGATCCCGGGCATGGTCGAGCCGAGAAGGATGAGCGTGCCCTGCGTTGCGATCAGGCTGATGCCCCAGGTGGCGACGATCGAATCCAGCGGCCGATGGTAGAGCCGGTGAATGATCGCCCGCTCCAGGATCATGCCGATCACGCCGGCGGCGAGCGCCCCGCAGGCGATCGCCAGCGGCAGCGGCAGGCCCAGCCGGGCGGTGGTGACGGTGACATAGGCACCGCACATGATGAACTCGCCATGGGCGAGATTGATCACCCCCATCATGCCGAAGATGATCGCCAGGCCCGCGGCCGACAACACGAGGAACGCGAAGGCGTCCCCGAACTGGTAGAGAAACGCGAAGATGGTCGCGAACATGATGACCGTCCGAGGCGTGGACCGGCTGGCCGGCGGCAGGCGAGGACGCCGTGCCGGCCGGCCAGCTCGGTCAGGAAGCGCGTTGCAGCAAGGAGACCGGTCAGCCCTGCGGCGGGTGGCTCGGCGTATACTGCGCGTTGTGATCCTTGACGGTCAGATCGCAGCCCGCCTCGCCCAGCCAGTAGGGGGCGATGCCGTCCCAGGTCTTGGGAATGGTGATGCTGTGGTTCTCACCGACCTGGACGAGGTAGATCGAGTGCGACACGTGCTGGCTCTTGGGATCGATGCAGATCTGCCCCTCCGGAGCGTCGAAGCACACGTCGCCCGAGCGGATCGCCTCGCGGATGGCGGCCTTGTCGGTCGACTGGGCCTTCTCTACCGCCGCCTTGTAGAGGTAGATGCCGGCATAGGCGTTCTGGCCCGGCTGGTTGATGTAGGTCTCGTCCGGGAACATGGCGCGCCAGCGGGCGACGAAGTCCTTGGAGGACGGCGTGTCGATCTCCTCGATATAGTTGGCGGTGACGTGCATGCCGTCGAGCGCCGGCGGGTTGAACCGCTTGTGCTCGTAGCCCTGCGCGACATTGACCGAGCTGCCCATCGGCACGTCGAGATCGGCGGCCGCCGCCTGCTCGTAGAACGACGCCTGGGCGGTGCCGACCAGCAGCGTCATCAGGATGTCGGGCTGCGCCGACTGGATGTTCTGGATGGTCTGCGAGAACTGCGAGACGCCGAGCGGGATGAACTCCTCGCCGACCATCTCGCCGCCGTGCTCCTCGACCAGCTTGCGCACCCACTCGGCCGAGATCTGGCCGAAATTGTAGTCGGCGGCGATCGTGTAGACCTTCTTGCCGTAGGTCTCCATCATCCAGGGAACGAGGGTCGAGAACTGCTGCTCGGGCACCGCGCCGGTATTGATGGTGTTGGCGTCGCAGACGCCGCCCTCATACTGGTTGGTGTAGAAGTAGAGCCCGTCGAACTGCCGGACGATCGGTCGGACGGCCTCGCGCGAGGCGCTCGAGAACCCGGCGAACACCACGTCCACCTTGTCGCGCTGCAGGATGCGGCGCATCAGCTCCTGGTAGCGCCGGTTGTCCGACTGCGGGTCGTACATCACCAGCTCGATCTGGCGGCCCATGATGCCGCCGGCGTCGTTGATCTCCTTGGTGGCGAGCTGGGCGCCGTGGACCTTCTGGATGGTCGCGGCGGCGAACTCGCCGGACTGGTCCTCGAGAATACCGATCTTGATCGGATCGGCGGCAGAAGCCGGCGTCGCGCCGAGCGCCACCGCCGCGATTCCCAGCATCAGGCCGGTCTTGAGGCAACACCTCTTCATGTTTTCAGCGATCACGGAACGCCTCCCTGTCAAACCGTTGGTAAATCGACCTGTCACGCCGTGGGGATGCCGTCGCGTGCCACGGCGGCCTCCTCTGCCGCGATGATCTCGCGGCACAGGGCCTCGACGGTGATGCGTCGCCGCATGCCCTCCTTGCGGAGCTCCTTGAACGCGCCCTCCTCGCTCAGCCCCTCCCGCTCCATGAGGCGCAGGATCGCCTTGACGACGAACCGGCGGCTCTGGACGCGCGCTTCGAGGGTCTCGCGACGCCGTGCCTCGGCGCGGCGGACCTCGAACTCGTTGAAGGCGATGAACAGCGCGGTGAAGACGCCGCTCGAGCGGATCGGCTTGAGCAGATAGCTGGCGCTGCGCTGGCGCACGACCCGCGCCAGCCGGCTCGGCGCCTCGGTGCCGATCACCGCGACGCTCGGCACGTCCGGCAGCGGATCGCCGCCGAAGAGCGCGCCGATGCCCTGGTCGGCGTCGTAGAAGATGATGTCGCAGCCTTGCGCCAGCTCGGCCGGTATCGAGCCCCCCGCACCCGGATCGAACCGCCCGACGAAGAGGCCGAGCCGGCGCAGCGTGCGCGCCAGGGCCTCGCCGTTGGCATCCATGCCGTGCACGACCAGCGCGCGGGCGCCGCGGAAGTTCTGGATCACCGGCTGCTTCACGAGACCACCCTCAGGCCGGGCCAGGGCGAGCGGCCCGGCACGCTGGCGCCGTCCTGCCACACCAGATAGGGGTCCGGCCGGACCGGCTCGGGGGCGGCGTAGATGAGCTCGAACTCGCCCTCGGCGGTCGAGCGGCCGATCCGCGGGCGCATGTGGCAGTGGCGGTTCTCGGCGTCGATCGTCACCCGCCCCTGCGGCGCCACCAGGCTGAGGCCGGCTGCCGCCTCGCGCACCGCGTCGAGACCCGGCTCGCCCGCCAGCCGCAGGGCGCGGCCGAGAAAATGGATCGCGATATAGGCGGTCTCGGCATCAGCCGACGTGGTGCCGAGCTCCGGGAAGCGCCGTCGCCAGGCAGCGACGAAGCGGCGGTTGGCCGGGGTGTCGATGCTGGCGAAATAGACGCTGGAAGAGAGATGGCCGTCGGCGCTTTCCCGGCCGATCTCGGCCAGCTCGGGCTCGGCCAGGCTGCAGCTCGCCACCGGCATGACCCGCGGCTGGTCGATCCCCAGGGCGGTCGCAGCCGCGCGCAGCTCGCGCAGGAAGGCGTAGGAGGAGGTGCCGATCAGCGTGTTGAAGACGAAGGCCGGGCGGGCCTCGACGATCTGCTCGACGATGTCGCCGAGGTCGGTCTCGCCGACCGGCAGATAGCGCTCGCCCAGCACCCGGCCGCCCTCGCCGTGCAGAAGCTCGCGCATGATACGGTTGTTTTCCCAGCCCCATATGTAGTTGGAGCCAACCAGGAAGGCGCTGGCACCGTGATGGGCAAGCAGGTGCCGGGCGAGCGGGATGACGTGCTGGTTGGGTGCGGCGCCGGTATAGATGACGTTGTCGCTGGTCTCGAAGCCTTCGTAGTGCGAGGGATACCAGAGCAGCCCGTCATGCTTCTCGAACAGCGGCAGGACTTCCTTGCGGCTGGACGAGGTGTAGCAGCCGAGCACGTGCAGAATGCCTTCTTCCGCCAGCATCGACCGGGCGATTGCGAGATAGGACGCGAGCTGTCCGCCGGGATTGACGATCCTGGGCTGCAGCTCGAACGGGCACTCGCCGCCATCGTTGACCTCGTCGATGGCGAGCTGCGCACCGGCGAGCATCGCCCGCCCCACGGTGGCGTAGGGCCCTGTGGTCGAGAGCATGATGCCGATCTTGAGCGGACGTCGCGCCATTTTGCTCCCTGAGAACGCAAAAAGCCCCATCCGCCAGAAGCGGTGGGGCTCCGTCGCCGGTCGTGCGTGTCGCACGACTATGTTGCCAAAAAAATGCGCCGCGCCGCACTTCGTCGTTGAAGCGTATCGCCGGCGGGCTGTGCGGACGGATTTGGGACGGCTGTAGTCGATCTGTCAAGAACCGTTTGCCGGCCGGCAAATTCCTGCACGCCCTTGAGCCGGTCGAGGCAAGTCTCCGGCGCCCTCTCCAGGCGAAGGATCAATAACGACGCGGCGGGAGTCCTCGGGCCGCTTGCTTGCCGCCTCGCTCGGCCCGGCGCTCGCCCCGTCGGCCGTGCCGCGCCCGCTGCCCTTGCCGGAACTGTCCCCATGAACATTGCGTGTTCTGGCACTTTGACGAGGCCGATGAAGCGGCTACCCAAGCCTTAGACAAGAATGGCCATGGTCGCATGTCGCGAGACGGGGGCGCATGGCTGAAGGGAGGGTAGCGATGCGCAGTCACCTGGTGTCGGCGGTTCTCGTGACCGCACTTGCAGCAAGCGGTTCGGCAGCGGCGGCCGACTACACCCTCAAGCTCGGCCACGCCAACGATCCCGATCCGAAGAACTCGATCTTCCACGCCATGAGCCTCGAGTTCGAGCGGCTGGTGGAGGAGCGCTCCGGGGGCCGGATCGACGTGGTGATCTACCCGGCGATGCAGCTCGGCGGCGAGCAGGAGCAGGTGCGCGCCACCCAGCTCGGCACGCAGGAGGCGGCGCTGGTCAGCATGAACAACCTCAACGCTTTCGCGCCGAGCCTGGGTTTCTTCAGCCTGCCCTACATGTTCACCAGCGTCGAGGAGGGTCGCCGCGCCATCGACCGGGGCTGGGAGCAGATCAACGAATGGGCGGTGGCCGACGCGGGCGTGCGGGTGCTGACGATCACCGATGCCGGCTTCCGGGTGCTCAGCAACTCCCGCCATCCGGTGCGCTCGCTCGAGGATCTCCAGGACCTCAAGATCCGCCTGCCGCAGAACCCGATCATGATCTCGGCCTTCGAGAGCTGGGGGGTGAGCCCGATCCCCATGGCGTGGTCGGAGACCTTCAACGCGCTCCAGCAGAAGGTGGTCGACGGGCAGGAGAATCCCGTCAACGTGCTTCTCGCGGTGAAGTTCTACGAGGTCCAGAAATACGTCACTGATATCGACTGGATCCTCCAGACCGGCGCGCTGGTGGTCTCCGAGGACTTCTTCCAGGGCCTGCCCGAGGAGCTCCAGGCGGCTGTGGTGGAGGCCGGCAAGGAGACCATGGCCTGGGAGCGGGCCTATGTGGAGAAGGTGATCTCGTCCGATGTCGCCAGGCTCGAGGAGCTCGGCATCGAGTTCGCCGGACGGCCGGCCGATTTCGAGACGTGGGTCGAGCGGGCCCGCGCCACCTGGGCGGACCAGTACGCTTTCCTCGGCAAGGGCGACGCGGCCGCCGGCAAGGCGATCGTCGAGACGATCCAGGGCCTGACCGGGGAGTAGGGCCGGTGGACGGGGCGCGCGGCATGGCGGGAAAGGGCGAGGGCGGGGGCTGCAGCGCCGGCGCCCGTCTCAAGACCTTGGCAACGCGCCTCGACCGGCACTTCGAGGAGGCGGTCTGCGGCCTTCTCCTGACGGCGCTCATGAGCCTGCTGATCGTCCAGACGCTGGGCCGCTTCCTCCTCAATCTCGGTTTTCCGTGGATGGAGGAGCTGATCCGCTATCTGTTCGTCTGGTTCATCTACATGGGCGCCGTTCTGGGCGTGCAGCGCCAGGGCCATATCCGCGTCACCGCGGCGGTCGTGGCGCTGCCGTCCCGGGCGCTCCGGCGGGCGGCGATCCTCCTGGCCGATCTGTGCTGGCTGGGCTTCAACCTCGCGATCGTCCTCATCTCCATCGAGTATATCGAGCGCGTGATGCGCTTTCCCCAGGCCTCGCCGGCGCTGGGGATCACGACCTGGTGGGTGCAGCTCGTCATTCCGGTGAGCTTCGCCCTGATGTCGCTGCGCCTGGTCCAGCTCTATCTGCGGCACGGCGTGCCCGAGACGGTCGAATGACCGAAGGGCAGCCTGTGGCCGGAGTCCACGCCCCATGGTGATGACCGCCGTCTTCGTGCTGGCGCTGCTGGTAGGCGTGCCGGTGCTGGCCGCCATCGGCCTTGCCACCCTCGTGCCCATCGCGGTCGACGGCGTGCTGCCGCTGACCATGGTGGTCCAGACCCTCTATACCGGGGTCGACCAGTTCCCGCTGATCGCGGTGACCGGCTTCATCCTCGCCGGCGCCCTCATGACCACCGGCGGCATCACCGAGCGCATCGTCGACGTGGCGGCAGCACTGGTGGGCCGGTGGACAGGCGGGCTGGCGATCTGCGCGATCCTGGCCAGCATGTTCTTCGCCTCGATCAGCGGCTCGGGGCCGGCCACGGTGGCGGCCATCGGCGGGCTGATGCTGCCCGGCATGGTCCGGCGCGGCTACGCGCCCGCCGCCAGCGCTGCCGCCGTGGCGTCGGGCGGCACGCTGGGCATCCTCATCCCGCCCAGCAACCCGATGATCATCTATGGCGTGATCGGCAATGTCTCGATCACCAAGATGTTCATGGCGGGCCTCGTGCCGGGCCTGCTGGTGGGAAGCTGCCTGATGGCGGCGGCATGGCTGGTGGCCCGGCGGCGCGGCTATCGCGGCGAGGAGGGGCCCTTCGACCCCGCCCGCTTCCGCGCCGCCCTGCGCCGCGCCCGCTGGTCGCTGCTGGCGCCGGTGCTCATCCTGGGCGGCATCTATGGCGGCGTCTTCACGCCGGTCGAGGCCTCGGCGGTGAGCGTGCTCTATGCTCTGGTGGTGGGCGCCCTGGTCTATCGCGAGCTCGACTGGGCCGGCTTCCTCGCGGCCTTGCGGGATACCGCCATCACCTCGGGCACCGTGGTGGTGATCGTCGGCATCGCCCTGGCCTTCGGCCGGCTTCTCACCCTCTACCAGATCCCGGTCCTCGTGGCCGACTCGCTGACCACGCTCACCAGCGATCCCGTGCTCATGCTGGCATTGATCGCGCTCTTCCTGATCGTCATCGGCACCTTCATGGAGACGCTGGCGCAGATCGTGATCCTCGTGCCGGTGTTCTTGCCGGTGACCCGCGAGCTGGGCATCGACCCGCTGCATTTCGGGATCGTCTTCGTGGTCTGCTGCGAGATCGGCTTTCTGACACCGCCCCTGGGCGCCAATCTCTACGTCGCCGCCAAGCAGGCGCGGCTGTCGCTGGAGGCCGTGTCGCTGGCGGCCGTTCCCTATCTCGTGGCGCTCCTCGCGGCGCTGATCCTTCTCATCCTCTTCCCCTCCCTCTCGCTGTTCCTGCCGGGCCTGCTCGCGAGCTAGGCCGGCCAGCGTTCCATCTGGAGAACAACGATGCCCAAGACGGCATGGCGCGCGGTGGTCGAGGCCCTCGAGGCCGAAGGCGTGGAGGTGATCTTCGGCCTGCCGGGCAATCCCCAGCATCTGCTCGAGGACCTCAAGGCGCACTCGAAGATCCGCTTCGTGCTGATGCGCGACGAGCCCTCGGCGGTCGACTGCGCCTATGCCTATGCGCGGCTCACCGGCAGGCCCGGCGTGTGCTTCTCCAACCCCGGCCCGGGCATCACCAACCTCGTCACCGGCCTGCTCGAGGCAACCTCCGGCAGCCTGCCGGTGATCGCCTTGTGCAACGGCGTCTCCGAGCGCGAGAACGGCATGGGCGCCTTCCAGGAGCTCGACGCGGTGGCGATGATGCGCCCGGTCACCAAATGGGCGGTGCGCCTGACCGACACGCCCAAGACGCCCTGGACGATGCGCCGCGCCTTCGACATCGCGCGCAACGGCCGGCCCGGCGCGGTCTTCGTCGAGATAGCCTCGGACAAGGCGCTGAGCCCGGTCGAGATGCCGGACTATCTGCCTTCGAGCGGCCTGCACCGCTCGCGCCCCGAAGCCGCCATGGTGGAGCGCGCCGCGGCGGCGCTGGCGGAGGCGAAGCGGCCGGTGATGCTGTGTGGCGGCGGTGCGGTGAATGCCGGCGCCTTCGCCGCGGTGCGCGCGCTGGCCGAGAAGCTGGCGATGCCGGTCTTCACCACGCCCGGCGGCCGCGGGATCCTGGGCGAGGACCACCCGATGGCCCTGGGCCTCACCGGCCTCTATCTGAGCGAGCTGGGCAAGAAGGAGCTCATGGCGGCCGATCTGGTGCTCACGGTAGGCAGCCGGCTCGAGGCCTTCTCGACCCTGTCCTGGCAGTTCCTGCCCGAGGGTGCAACGCACCTCCAGATCGACTGCGAGCCCGAGGCGATCGGCCTGAACTGGCCGGCCAAGGTGGCGATGGTCGGCGACGCGCGGCTGGCCTTGGAGGACCTGGCGACGGCGGTCGGGCGGCAGGGCGCCGATGCCGCGCGGGCGGTAGCGCGGGCGGCAGAGATCGCCGGGGCGAAGAAGGTCTTTCTGGCCGAGGTGAGGGAGGATGCGGCCGAGCCGGGCAGCCCGCTGCGGCCGCGCCATGTGGTGAGCAGGGTCAACGAGGTGTTCGGACGCGACACCGTCCTCGTGAAGGAGAACGGCGGCTCGGACCTGTGGTGCTACTACTGGCCCTACTACCGCGTGCTCGACGAAGGCGACTGCGTGCCGATGGCCGAGCAGACGGCAATGGGGCTGGGTGTGATCGGCTGTATCGGCGCCAAGCTCGCAAAGCCGGAGAAGAACGTCGTCTGCATCACCGGCGATGGCGCCATGATGATGGCGATGAAGGAGATCGCCACCGCGGTGGAACTGCGCTGCGGGGTCACCTGGGTGGTCCTCAACAACCAGTCCTTCGGCTGGGTGCAGTACACCCAGGTCCTCAAGGGCCAGGAGCCCTTCGCCACCGATTTCCAGCAGGCCACGGACCTCAAGGCGGTGGCCGAGGCACAAGGCTGCGCCGCGGCCAGGGTCGAGCGCGCCGACGAGCTGGGCCCGGCCCTCGAGGCCGCCCTCGAGGCCAACCGGCAGGGCCGGCCGTTCCTGATCGACGTCGCCATCGCCCGGCACGACTATTGCGACCACTTCGTGCAGATCCACCGGCAGAAGCTGGGTCACTGAGGGAGCTGCGCCATGAAGGCCCGCGAGGCTGCCGAGGCCGCCTTTCTCGCAGACCCGCTGGCTCCCGCCGGCCCGGAGCTGCGCCGCCTGCTCATCGGGCTGCGCGGGCGGCCGGCTGCGGGCAAGCATGTGCTGGTGACCATCGAGCCGCACCGCGTCTGGGGCCTGGGCCTGCTCTCGGGCAGGCCCGGCGGCGGCGTGCGGCTTCTCGACGGGCCGCGCTTCACCGACCGCGCCGAGGCGGAGCGCCACGTCTTCCGGCTGCGCCTCGCCGAGGCCGCCGCCGCAGACGACGACGGCAGGGAGCCGACATCGTGAAGATCCTCGCCTATGCCGACGCGCTCTCGATCCGGGCGGGACGGACCATTGGCTTCAAGATCTCCTGCGAGGAGGGCGGCGCCTACCGGGCGAGCCTCGCCCGGGTGCGCTGCGGCGATCTCAACCCGCAGGGGCCGGGCTGGCGGCTGGAGCCGGTGGCGGCCCCGCTGGAGGGCTTCCACGAGGGCCGCCGCCAGCCGCTGCGGCCGGGCTCCTGCGCCATCGCCCCCCTGCCGCCGGGGCCGCACCGGGGGCTGCGCCTCGAGGTGCTGGTCCGGCCCACATTGCCAGCCAGCGAGGCGCCGCAATGCGTGCTGGCGACCTGCGGCGGCCCGGACGAGGAAACGCTGGCGCTGACAGTGGAGGAGGGACGCTTCGTCCTGCGCCGCGGCAGGGCGGCGGGCGAGACCGCCTGCACCGCGCGGCACGCCATCCTCGAGCACTGCTGGTACCGGATCGCCGCCGGGATCGACGCGGAGGGCCAGGTCTTCCTCGACGTGCAGGCCCTCGATCCGCTCCATGCCGGCTTCGCCGGCGAGCGGGTGGAGGCGCACAGTGCGCCCTTCGTGCCCGGAGGTCCGCTCACCGCCTGCATGGCAGCGCTTCTGGCAGGGGCGGAGCGGCACTGGCACTTCAATGGCAGGATCGAGGCGCCGCGGATCGCGAGCGGCGAGCAGATCCTTGCCCACTGGGACTTCTCGGTGGGGATCGAGAGCAGCCGCATCCACGACCGCTCGCCGCACGGCTGCCACGGCGATCTCGTGAACCTGCCGGCCAGGGCCGTCACCGGCGCCGCCTGGACCGGCGAGAGCCGCGACTGGCCTGCCGATCCCGCCGCCTACGGCGCGATCCACTTCCATGAGGACGATCTCCACGACGCCGGCTGGCGGACCGATCTCGTCTGGCAGGTGCCGGAGGATACGCAAAGCGGCGTCTACGCGCTGCTGCTCGAGCAGGAGGGAGCCAGCTACAACGTCCCCTTCGCGGTGCGCGCCGCCCGGCCCGGCCGCCAGGCGAAGGTGGCGTTTCTCCTGCCCACCGCCAGCTATCTCGCCTACGCCAACGACCACTGCCATCTGGAAGGGGCCAACCCGCAGCTCCTCGCCGACCGGCTCCTCGAGCTCACCGAGGCCGATCTGTGCCTGGCCGGGCGCACCGATCTGGGGCTCTCGCTCTACGACCGTCACCGCGACGGCAGCGGCAGCTTCTACAGCTCGCGGCTGCGGCCGATCCTCAACATGCGCGCCGGCCACACCTGGTGGCTGGGCGGTCCCGGCTCGGGTGTCTGGCAGTTCAACGCCGACACCCACATTCTCGATTTCCTCGAGCATCACGGTGAAGCCTTCGAGGTCATCACCGACGAGGACCTGCACCACGAAGGACGGGAGCTGCTCGACGCCTACCGCGTGGTGCTGACCGGAACCCATCCCGAATACTACTCCACGGCCATGCACGAGGGACTGCGCGGCTGGCTCGCCGATGGCGGCCGCCTCCTCTATCTGGGCGGCAACGGCTTTTACTGGCGAGTGGCCTTCAGCGACGCCTGGCCGGGCGCCATCGAGCTGCGCCGGGCCGAGGACGGTACCCGCAGCTGGGCGGCCGAGCCCGGCGAATATGTCCACGCCTTCGACGGCCGCCAGGGCGGTCTGTGGCGCCGCAACGGCTGGCCGCCGCAGCGCCTGGCGGGCGTGGGATTCACGGCCCAGGGCTTCGGCCGCTCGACCTTCTACCGCCGCACCCCCGAGAGCTTCGGCGAGGACGTGGCCTTCATCTTCGAGGGCGTGCGCTCGCAGGACGTGGTCGGCGATCACGGGCTGGTCGGCGGCGGGGCGGCCGGGCTCGAGCTGGACCGCGCCGAGCCGGCGCTGGGCACGCCGCCCCATGCCCGGGTGCTGCTGAGCTCGACCGCCCATCCCGACCATTTCCTGCTGGCCAAGGAGGAGATCTTCGTCAACCGGCCCAACGTCCATGGCGAGCTGTCGCCGCTGATCCGCAGCGACGTGGTGTTCTTTACCCTGGGCGGGCAGGGCGCCGTGTTCTCCACCGGCTCGATCGCCTGGTGCGGGTCGCTCGCCAGCAACGGCTACGACAACGACGTGGCCCGCATGACCCTCAACGTCATCAGGCGCTTTCGCGATCCCGCACCCTTTCCCGGGCCCGGGGAGATCCCGCCGGCGCGATAGCGGCCCGAGCCCCCTTGCCGCGCCTGTCCCGCCCTGCCGGTTCGCACTAGCCTGCGGCGCAGGATGAGGGAGCGGGCGGATGGGCGAAGGCGGCAGCCGGAAGGGCGGGGGGAGAAGGGCGGCGCCCGCCTTGCGCGCCGACACGCTGATGATCCGCCTCGATCCCGAGGCTTCCCTGCCGCTCTACCGCCAGATCCGTAACGGCATCGCCGAGGCCATCCTGGCCGAACGGCTGCCGGCAGGAATGCGTCTGCCCTCCATACGCCAGCTGGCGCAGACCCTGTGCGTGTCGCGCAACACCCTGACGCTCGCCTTCGACCTGCTCGTCTCGGAGGGATATGTGGTGGCCCGCCGGACCAGTGGCTATTTTGTCAGCCAGGACATCCGCCCCGGGATCGACCGTGCGCCACCGTCCATAGCGCCGTCCGGCGAGGCGGAGGCCCCGCCGACCGTGCGGCTCTCCGTGCTCGGCCGGGCGCTGGCCGCCACCGCGACGGAATCCGTGCTGCCGCGCACCCGGGTCCTGCCGTTCCGGCCGGCCGCACCGCCGCTGGCCGACTTTCCCATCGCCACCTGGCGGACCCTGGCCAACCGGGTGACCCGGCAGATGGAGGCGGACCGCAGCCGCCATCTGCTGTGGGAGGGCGAGGCCGCCGGCTACCGCCCGCTGCGCGAGGCGATCGCCACCTATGTCGCGGCGACCCGCGGGGTGCGCTGCCAGCCCGGCCAGGTGGTGGTGGTCTCGGGCTCCCAGCAGGCGCTGGCCCTGGCGGCGATGATCCTGCTCGAGCGCGGCGACGAGGTCTGGATGGAGGACCCCGCCTATCTGGGTGCCCGCGCGGCGCTGGGCGTTCTGGGCGCCCGGCTCGTGCCGGTCCCTGTCGACGAGGACGGGCTCGACATCGTTCATGGCTGCAGGATCGCCCCCGGCGCGAGGCTCGCCTATGTGACGCCCTCCCGGCAGTTCCCGCTGGGCGTCACCATGAGCGTGGGGCGGCGGCTGCAGCTTCTGCAATGGGCGCGCGAGAGCGGCGCCTGGATCATCGAGGACGATTACGACGCGGAATTCCGCTTCGGCGGCCGGCCCCTCTCCTCGCTGCAGGGCCTCGATGACAGCGGCCGGGTGATCTATGTCGGGACCTTCAGCAAGAGCATCTTCCCGGCCCTGCGGCTGGGCTATGTGGTGGTGCCGCCGGGCCTTGCCGGGGCCTTTGCGACCGCCAAGGCGGTGATCGACCGGCACTGTCCGGTGATCGAGCAGGCGGTGCTCGCCGAGTTCTTGACCTCTGGCTTGCTGGCGCGCCACATCCGTCGGATGCGCGGCCTGTGCGTCCAGCGGCAGCGCCGGTTGCAGGAGGTGCTGGAGGTCGAGGTCGGCGAGCTCCTGCGGCTCGATCCGGTCGACGGCGGCTTTCACGCCGTGGCCTGGCTGACCGCGCACCGTTGCGACCGGACGGTCGCCGAGCACGGCCGGCAGGCAGGGCTCGACCTCGTTCCGCTGAGCCGTTTTGCCATCGAGCGCAACCTGCCCCCGGCCCTCGTCCTGGGCTTCGCGCCCTTCGACGTGAGGGAGATCGAGGCCGCGGGCGCACGGCTGGGCCGGACGTTGAGGGAAACGCCCGGGCCGACAGCGTCGCTGCGTCCACCTTCCTGATCGGACGCCGGATCTGCGTGGAGGTTGCGGCCCAAGCCTTTTTCCGCTGCTCAGACGGTCGCTGCCGCCATGGCCTGATGGCGCAGCGGCGTGAGGTCGGACCAGTCGACGCCAGTCCACGCGAGGGCGGGATCGCGCAGTGTCTCCAGGAAGCGGGCGTGCTCGGGATGGTCGGGTGCCGCGATGAGATGTTCCTCGAACGCCCGGGGCGTGAAGGTCCCCCAGTTGCGGATCATGTGGAAGTGGATCCCGTCCGCGCCCAGGCTGCGGGCCAGCCTCGCGGCCGCCGGCATCTCCTCGTAGTTCAGCGCCTGGACCACGAAGTCCAGCCGCCACTCCTTCACGCCGCCGCGCGCGCGGAGCGCGGCCATGAAGTCGAGGTTCTGGCGCAGCCGGTGCCAGTCGCCGTGCTTTCGCACCACCGCGTAGGTGGCAGGCCGGGCGGCGTCGATCGACACCCACAGGGCGTCGACCCGTCCCTCGAGGTCGAGCTCGCTCCACGCCCGCTCGTCGCAGAGCAGGCCATTGGTCTGCAGCTGCAGCCGCAGGTCGGGATAGCCGGCTCTGTCGAGCCGCTTGAGCAGCCGCCGGAAATGGGCGCTGGCGAAAGGATCGCCCGAGCCCGTGGCCTTCACCACCTGCGCATCCCCGAGCAGCGGCAGGACCACCCGGTCTGCCACCCTGTCGAGGCGCTCGCGCTCGTCCTGGTCGGCGATGATCCGCTCGCGCCGGCAGGACGGGCAGGCGAGGTTGCACGAGCGGTCATAGTTGAGCAGCACCCGCCGCGGGCCTTGCCTCAGCACGGTGGCGCCCTCGGCCATCACCCGGCGCATCTCCGGATCGGTGACGTCCTCGCGCTTCGGCAACCGGTCGGCGCTGATGTGCGGACAATGCAGGCGCGAGCACCAGGTGAAGCTGCCGTCCAGCACCGAGCGGCGGATGGCCTGCGCGGCCGGCGAGTTCCAGAACGCGGCCCCGTCCGCGCCGTCCGCCTTGCCGATCGGCACGGCCAGCCAGGACGGGCAGCAGGCATGCCCGCTGAGATCCGGCCGGAGCTCCAGCTCGCGCCACGGCTTGGTGCAGAACCGTCCGCGGGGATCGACTGGCGCCGGTCCTTCGCCCGCGGCATGGCGCGCCTTGAGATAGACGTCCTGTGCCGCCAGATCGCGCTGCTCGCGCGCCAGCGCCGCCAACCCATGCCGCATCGCCATGGGCGCGTCGCCCCGGGCCAGCGCGCGGCGCGCCAGCATCACCAGCAGCACCCGCGGCAAAGGCTTGGCCGCCACGGGGCTGGCTGCCAGGCGCTCGAGCTCGGCCCATTCGTCCGCACCGAGCTCCTGGTCCAGCTCCGCCTCGAGCTCGGCCACGGTTCGGAGAGGATCCGGCGGCACTTCCTCGCCTTGCGCCGGCGTGACGAGCATCGCCGTATCGATGGCGACCGTGCGCTTGCGCAGGCGGACGAGGAGGGGGCTCAGCTCCATGCCCGCCATCGTGGCATGGATTGGCTGGTCGGGGGAGAGGCGGACGCCCGTCGGCGGCGAAGCGATGGTGTGCCTCAGCGGCGCTGGCGCCGTCGCTGGCGGCCGGCCGGGGAAACCGGCTGCGCCGGGTTGGCCGGAGCAACCGCCGCGGCGAAGGCTGTCAGGGCGGAGGCGGCGAGCGCCAGGGGTAGCCAGACGTCCATCTCGATCTTCTCCTGTCGAGAGGGTGTGCATCGTCCCTCAGGAGATCCAACGGCCGGGATGAGGCGGGGTTGCCGCGTTGCACGACAGGGCGGCGACGCCGATCTCCGCTGCCGTGGGTTGCCGGCCACACTTGGCCCACAACCGACAGGTTCTGTGCCCGGGAGGGCTTCGGGCTCTTGAGACGAACGCGATCCTGTGCAACTTGGCCGCGTAGAGTTCGCTGCCAGGGCGAACAGCGGTGCAGAGGTGTACCGCTGAGGTTAATCGCTTACTGAGTGAACAGAAAATAGGGGGGCGCCGGCAGTGGTAGCCCTCGAGGCCATTTGCGCACCTGCCCGAGGATCGACATGTCCAAGCCGCGACGCCGCTCGAGCCCCTACCCGCTGAGCTTCTTTCCGCAGTCCGCCCGCGCGCAGCGGGCGCCGGCCACGCGGGTGGCGCGCCTGGTGCGGGCCGAGCGCACCGGCCGGACCTCGCTGCTGTTGACGACGGCGCTGGCCGGTATGCTGACGCTCGCCTTCGCCCCGGGCACCTCCGCGGCGCCAGCCGCTGCCTGCGGCGATCCTTCGAGCGGCACGGTGATCTGCACCACTGCGGGCAACAACTACACCGACGGCATCGCCTACGACGTGCCGAACGATCTTACCGTGGTGATCCAGAACGGCGTCATGGTCACGCCGACGGCGGGCACCGACGGCGTGAGCGTCTACTCCTACGGCGGTAGCGCCACCGTGACCGGCGGCTCCAATGGCGCGGTCACTGTCGAGGACGGCTCGGGGATCGTGGCGGCGGCCTTCGAGGGCGACAGCACCGTCGTCTCGAACATGGACATCACCGTCACCGGCGCCACCGCCAGCGGCGGGTATGCCGGGCCTGGCATGCCGAACGTGGCCGGGGTCCAGGGCATCGGTGCCTTGGGCGAGCGGGTGACGGTGGAGAGCACCGGCGCGATCAGCGTCGAGGGCTATTCCGTCGCCGGTATCGGCGCCTATGGCCGCTCGATCGAGATCATCAGCAGCGGCGCCATCGACGCCACCGGCACCTATGCCGTGGGAATCGGCGCCCTCGCCATCGACATCGGGCCGGGCATCAACCTGGCCGGTCCGCCGTCGGGCGGCGTCACGATCGAGGCGGGCGACCTGACGGTCATCGGCGAGCGCTCCGCTGCGGGTGTCTTCGCGATGGCGGAGGGCGATGTCGGGATCACCGCCGGAACTATCGACGTTACCGTCGATCCGGGCGGCTACGGCGCCGGCATCGTCGCCTACAGCGGCGGTAATGTCGACGTCGAGGTCGACTCCGTCACGGCGGAGAACGCCGGCGGCATCCTCGTCATGGCCACTGGTGCCGCCGATGTCGACGCCGGCTCGGTGACGCTGCTGGGCGAAGGCGAGGGCGAGGGGGCGGGCGCCATCTCCGTGATGGCGTATGGCGGCATCGACGTCGATGCCGGCACCGTCTCGACCGCAGGCTACGGAGCCTGGGGCATCGGCGCCGAAAGCGTCGAGGGCGATGTCTCCGTCACCGTCGACAGCGTCACGACCGCGGGCGCCGAGGCCGCCGGCGTCACTGTCGCGTCCGGCGGCGATGCCCGGGTCTATGCCGGCAGTGTCACCACGCAGGGCGGCAACTCCACCGGCATCGACGTCGAAGCCGGTGGCGATATCCTCATCGGCTTCGGCAGCGTCGCGACCTCCAACGGCGGCGCTCGCGGCATCGATGCCTACAGCATTTATGGCGGCGTGCAGATCGAGGGCGACAGTGTCGTCACCACTGGTGGGGGGGCGGACGGCATCCGCGCCGCGGCCTATGGCGACGTCCTGATCAACGTCGGCAGCGTCCAGACGGACAGCGGAGGCGCCTACGGCATCGACGCCGAAAGCCTCTACGGCGGCGTGCAGATCGAGGGTGACAGTGTCGTCACCACCGGCGGGGGTGCGGGTGGCATCCGCGCCGCGGCCTATAGCGACGTTCTCATCGACATCGGCAGCGTCGCGACGTCCGGCGGCGGTGCCACAGGCATCGCGGTCGACGCCGGAGGCGACGTCGGCATCGCGTTCGGCAGCGTCGCGACCTCCGGCAGCGGCGCCTACGGCATCGAGGCCGAGAGCCTCTCCGGCAGCGTGCACATCGAGGGCGAGAGCGTCGTCACCACCGGCGGGGGTGCCAGCGGCATCCGCGCCGTGGCCTATGACTATGTCCTCGTCGACATTGGCAGCGTCACGACGCAGGGCGACGGCTCCAGGGCCATCGACGTCGACGCCCGAGGCGACATCGACATTGCGTTCGGCAGCGTCGCGACCTCCGGCAGCGGCGCCTACGGCGTCGGCGCCGAGAGCCTCTACGGCAGCGTGCAGATCGAGGGCGAGAGCGTCGTCACGGCCGGCGCAGGCGCCCCCGGCATCCGCGCGGTGGCCTATGGCGACGTCCTCGTCGGCGTCGGCAGCGTCGTGACGCAGGGCAGTGGCGCCAGTGGCATCGATGTCTTCGCCAACGACAGCGCACAGATCTACGCCGGGGCCGTGACCACCGAGGGCGACGGCAGCATCGGCATCGACGTCGACGCCCGCGGCGAGGGCGGGGGCGGCGACGTCATCGTCGACTTCGGCCAGGTGAGCACCCAGGGCGATAGCGCGGCCGGCGTCTATGTGCGGCACTGGTACGGCACCGCGAGCATCGAGGGCGAGGCCGCCTTCACCCATGGCGACAACAGCAGTGCCGTCGAGGTCCACAGCGAGTTCGGCGATGTCGACGTCGCTGTCGGCACCATCATCACCGAGGGCGAGGGCTCGCACGGCATCGCCGTGCTGACCGGCATCGGCTACGTTTATGCCGTGGCGGGGAGCGTGCAGACCAGCGGCGACATGGCCCACGGCATCTACGCGCGGACGAACTCCGGCGACGCCTTGGCCTATGGCGGCGACGTGACGACCTCGGGCTACATGTCGCATGGCGTGGTGGCGATGGGCTTTGGCGGCACCGCTTATGCGGTCGGCGGCGACGTCCGCGTTCATGGCGACCACAGCATCGCCATCGCGGCGGTCGCGGAGGGCGATGACGCCCTTGCCGGTGCTTACGGGCAGGCGCTCGCCACCGGGCTGAACGGCATCGCCATCTCGGCGGTCGCGGAGGGGGGCGACGCCATCGCCGGTACTTACGGGCAGGCGCTCGCCACCGGGCTGAACGGCATCGCCATCTCGGCGGTCGCGGAGGGGGGCGCCGCCGTCGCCGGTGTTTACGGACAGGCGCTCGCCACCGGGGTGAACGGCATCGCCATCACCGCCGTCGCCACCGAAGGCGAGGCCACGGTCTATGTCGCGGACGACGCCGTGGTCAGCGGCGGCAGCCTCTACGGCGCCGGCGTCGTGATCGACGGCGCCGAGGGCGGCTTCCTCTACAATCTGGGCTCGATCGGCGCGCTCAGCGACCGGGCGGTGGTCGGCGGCGACGGCGGGACGTTCGTCTACAACGGAGGCTCCATCACCGGCAGCTTCCGGATGGGCGAGGGCGACGACACGGTCGTCAATGGCGGCACCGTCAATCTCGCCATCGACAGCGACTTCGGCGGCGGCGAGGACGTCTTCTACAATTATGGCCGTGTCACCCTGGTGGCGCCGCAGGAGCAGCCGTTCGCGCCGGAGACGCTCGGCATCGCCACCGCGACCGCCAGCCCCGGCGGTCCGGGCGGCGGCCGGCACGTGACGATCTTCGGGCTCGAGCGGTTCGACAACAGCTACGGCTCGATCTCGATGGTCGACGGCAAGGCCCGTGACAGCCTGACCCTGGCCGACAGCGACTTCGTTGGCGGCGGCACGCTCGAGGTCGATGTCGACGCGGGGCGGGGCCGGGCCGACATGCTGGTGATCGGCGGCGACGTCTCGGGCGATCCCACCACGATCCGGGTCAACGACGTCACCGATGGCCGGTTCCTGGCCAAGCGGATCGACATCATCGAGGTCGGCGGCAGCACCCAGGACGGCGACTTCGTGGTGGCGGGCAACGGCCGTGGCCTTTGGGACTACGGCCTGCGGCTCGGCGGCGCCAATACCTGGCAGCTCAACACCCAGGCGTCCCGCGAGGTCTTCGAGCTGCCCTCGCTGATGACCGCGCAGCAGGACACCTGGCACCGCACCGCCAGCCTGTGGCGCGACCGTGCCACCGAGCTGCGCGACGCCCCGGCCCCGGCCGGCGAGGAGGGCGGGCGGCTGAGCAATGTCTGGCTCAAGGCGGTCGGCGACTTCTCCAAGCGCGATGCCGACAACGAGGTCGAGTACAAGCAGCACGTCTACAGCCTGCAGGCCGGCGCCGATCACGAGTATGCGCTGGACGACCAGACGCGCCTGGTGGCGGGTCTGCTGGGCGGCTATGTGCGCTCGGACCTCGACTTCGACGGCACCTCCTCGAACGCCACGTTCGAGGGTGGCACGCTGGGCGCCTATACCTCGCTGCTGCGCGGCAAGCTGCACATCGACCTGCTCCTCAAGAGCGACATCCTCAAGCTCGACTATAATGGCGGCCGGCCGGACACCAAGGGCGACACCAGCGCCCTGGCGGTGGGCGGCGCCATCGACGTCGGCTACCGGATCGATCTGGGCCAAAAGCTGTTCCTCGAGCCCAACGCCCGGCTCGGCTATGTGCGCTCGAGCATCGACGAGGAGGAGATCGGCGGCACCGCGGTCGACTGGAAGGACGGCGAGAACCTGCGCGGCGAGCTGGGCGTGCGGCTGGGCGCCAGCCACGTCACCGGGGGCGGGCTCGAGCTGCGGCCCTTCGCCGAGGCCGGCCTGCTGCACGACTTCGCCGGCGACAACGTCACCGACGTGGGCGGCTTCGAGGCCCGCGACGATGCCGGCGGCGAGGTCCGCGGCAAGCTCGGCGCCGGCCTGACCATCGGCGGCACCGGCGGGCTCAGCGGCTTCATCGGCGGCGACGCGCATGTCGGCAACGACATCCAGGGCGGCGCCGTCAAGGGCGGCATCACCTACCGCTTCTGAGCGGCAGGGTAACGGACCGGGAGAAGGGGTGCGGCGGCTTTGGTGCGGCCGCACCCCTTTTTCTTTGCGCTGGTTGAATTAGAAAGCCGCTACGTCATTGCCCGGGCAGGTCCGCGGGGGGCTGGCGTCGGACGAGATCACGGAGAGGAAGCATGGGCGACGCCCGCGAGAACGAGCAGACGGAAAGCATGGCGGCCGAGGATACGGTGCGGGACGACGGCGCTGCGGCGGACGAGCAGCGGAGCACGGGCGCGCCGCGGGCGCCGGGGGCGGAAGCGCCCGGGCAAAAGCCCGGCCACACCCAGATTTCCGTTTCGCGCGGCTTCGGCGGCTGGCTGCAGGCCAACGGGGCGAGCCTCGCCTTTACCTCCTACCAGACCGGCCAGCTTTTCATGGTCGGCGCGCGCCCCGACGGGAAGGTCTCCTTCCACCAGCGCAGCTTCCAGCGGGCGATGGGCCTGTGCGCTACCCCGCAGCGGCTCTATCTGGCGTCGCTCTACCAGATCTGGCGGCTCGAGAACGTCCTGCGTCCGGGGCAGCAGGCCAACAAGGCCTTCGACCGGCTCTACGTGCCGCGCAACGCCCAGACCACCGGCGACGTGGACGCCCACGAGCTGGCGGTGGAGCCCTCGGGCCGCATCGTCTTCGTCAACACCAAGTACAGCTGCATCGCCACGACCGACCTCGTGCACGGCTTCAGGCCTTTGTGGAAGCCGTCCTTCATCTCGCGGCTGGCGGCGGAGGATCGCTGTCACCTCAACGGCATGACGCTGGTCGACGGCAAGGTGCGCTATGTCACCGCGGTGAGCCGCAGCGACGTGGTGGACGGCTGGCGCGAGCGGCGCCACGAGGGCGGCGTGCTGATCGACGTGAAGAACGACCGGATCGTCACCGACCAGCTCTCGATGCCGCATTCGCCCCGCTACTTCCGCGACCAGCTCTGGGTCCTCGATTCGGGCCGCGGCTATCTGTGCCGGATCGACAAGGACACCGGCAAGACCGAGGACGTGGCCTTCTGCCCCGGCTTCTCGCGCGGCCTCGCCTTCTGCAACAACTACGCCATCGTCGGCCTGTCGCTGCCCCGCGACGGCTCGTTCAGCGGCCTCTCGCTCGAGGGCAATCTCAAGAGCCGCGACGCCGAGCCTTGGTGCGGCGTGCAGATCATCGATCTTTCCACCGGCGACATCGTCCAGTGGCTGCGGCTCAACGGTCATATCCGCGAGCTGTTCGACGTCACCGTCGTGCCGGGCGTGAAGTGCCCGATGGCGCTCGGGATCAACACGCCCGAGATCCACAACATGATCTCCTTCAACGAGACCTTCGGCGAGCTCTAGAGGGGGGAGAGGAGCATGATGCGTGCCTTCAGGCGGCCCGGCACCGTGCGCGGTGTGATCCTCGCCCTTGCCGGCAGTGCCTTTCTGGGCGGTGCCGTGCCGGTGCGCGACGCCGACGCCCAGGGTGCCGACGCCCAGGGTTCCGCCGCTGCGGCCGAGGCTGGCGCCAGCAGCAAGCGGACCATCCAGACCTTCGAGGCCTGGACGGTGACCTGCAACGAGGGCGGGCAGGGCCGCAAGGCATGCAGCATGAGCCAGCGTCTGGCCGATCCGAAGACCGGCCGTCCCATTGGCGCCTGGAACATCGGCGTCGACGCCGAGGGGCGGCTCGTCGCCGGCCTGCGCACGCCGACCCTGACGGCGCTGCAGGCCGGGGTCACCCTGCAGGTGGACGAACGGGCGCCGCTCGAGCTCGCCTACCGGACCTGCGCGCCGGCCTTCTGCGAGGTGGTGCTGCCCCTCGAAGACGAGCTGCTGCGCGGCCTGAGGGCCGGCGCCACGGCCCGCGTCGGCTTCACCGACCTCGCCCGCGGCCGCCTGGCCCTGCCCTTTTCCCTCAAGGGCTTCACCAGGGCCCTCGAGACGCTCGAGGCCGAGGCGGCCGGCTAGCCCCGAGGCGCACGGGCGGGATCCGGCCCGGTCCCGCCCTGCTACTGCAGGGCCGGGTCTAGGCCGCCTTCGCGGCGAAAAGCTCGACAATGCGAGCGCGAGCGGCGTCCAGCGCCTCAGCCCGCCGGGCCTCGCCCAGGGCCGTGCCCTCGGCCCGCACCACGGCGATGTCGGTGATCCCGAGAAAGCCCAGGAAGGCGCGCAGATAGGCCTCCTGGTGGTCCATCATCGCCTCGGCCGGCGTGCCGGCGTAAAGGCCGCCGCGCGAGGAGACGATGATCACCCGCTTGCCGCGCGCGAGGCCCTCGGCGCCCTGGTCAGTGTAGCGGAAGGTCCGGCCCGGCTGGGCGATCCGGTCCATCCACGCCTTGAGCTGGGTCGGCACCGAGAAATTGTACATGGGCGCGCCGATGACGACGAGGTCGGCCGCGACGAACTCCGCGACGAGCTCGTCGGTGAGCGCCCGCTCCGCACCCTGCCGCTCGCTCAGCTCCTCGTCCTTCTGGAACTTCACCACCTGGACGAGCTCGCCGGAAAGATGGTCGGGGGGCGAGACGGCGAGGTCGCGGTAGGCGACGGTAGCTCCCGGCGCCGCGCGGCGCTGGGCCTCGACCACCGCGGCGGTGAGCTCGCGGGATACCGAAGTCTCGCCGAGCGCGCTCGAATCGACATGCAGCAGCTTCATGACACCTCCAGAGCAGGCGGAATATCCGCGTTGCCCGTGGAGGTAATGGCGGAACGATGCGTGCTGAAGTACGCTCGTTGGACACTCAGCGTTCCATGAGCAGAACGATGGTGGCGATGCAGGACCTCAACGACCTCGTTCTCTATGCCCGCGTGGTGGAGCATGGCGGGTTCGCCTCCGCCAGCCGCGCCACGGGCGTGCCCAAGTCGCGGCTGAGCCGGCGGGTGGCCCAGCTCGAGGAGCGGCTGGGGGTGCGGCTGCTGCAGCGCTCGACCCGCCGCTTCGCCGTCACCGAGGTGGGCCAGCTCTATCTGCGCCACTGCCAGGCGATGCTCGCCGAGGCGGAAGCCGCCCAGGAGGCCATCGACCGGACCCGCAGCGAGCCGCAGGGCACCGTGCGGCTGAGCTGCCCGATGCCGCTCGCCCAGGACCCGATGGCGGCGATCGTCTCGCGCTTCATGGCCGACCATCCGCGCGTCCGGGTCCATGTCGAGGCCACCAACCGGCGGGTCGATGTCATCGAGGAAGGCTTCGATCTCGCGGTGCGGGTGCGCGAGCCGCCGCTGGAGGATAGCGGCCTCGTGGTCAGAAGCCTCGCCCTCGACCCGCCGGCGCTGGTGGCCTCGCCCGCTTTTCTCGTCCGCTTCCCCCGGCCGCGCCGGCCCGAGGACCTTCAGGGGCTCGACAGCCTCGACATGACCCGGGCGGGCGACGAGCATGCATGGCGGCTCAAGGCCGCCGACGGCAGCGTCCGGCGGATTTCCCACCGGCCGCGCCTGGTGACCGACGAGATGACGACCCTGCGCCGGGCGGCGCTGGACGGGGTGGGCGTGGTCCAGCTCCCGCGCCTCGTGGTAAGCGAGGATCTCGCCAGCGGCAGGCTCGAGGCGCTCCTGCCGGGCTGGCAGCTCCCGGTGGGTCTGGTGCACGCGGTCTTCCCCTCCCGGCGCTTCCTGCTGCCGGCGGTCCGCGCCTTCATCGACCACATGGCCGCTTCCTTTGCCCGGCGCGCCGGCAGGGGGCTGGAGCCCCCCTGAGCGCCGGGCGCGCCTCTCAGGCGGGCTCGAGCCGGATCCGCCGCACCGCCGCCTCGTCGACCCGCTCGCGGCTGTAGAGCATCGGCACGTAGCCGCCCTCCGCCCAGAGCGGTGCGAGGTCGCGGTAGTGCGGCGAGCGGGGGTCGCCGGACTGGCCCGGCGTGTTGATGCACAGGCTGCGGTCCCAGTCGCCCACGTCCACCACCATCCGGAACGAGGCGCCGACGATGGCCCGGAAGTCGGTACCCCGGTAGCTGGCGTGCATGGGCGTCGAGGAGCTGCCGCCCAGCGGGAGCGGCGCCGTGTCGAGACCCTCGCCGCCGCCGATGCCGCCCAGCGGGTGCTCGAAATAGCCGTGATGGAGCCTGCCCCACGACCACACGCCCGTGTCCTCGCCCATCCGCTCGCGGCACTCGCGCCATGCGGCCTCGAGCGTCCCGGCCAGCAGCCGGTCGCGCTCCGCCGCGTCGAGCGGTGCTTCCGGCCGCTCCAGCAGCTCCAGCGCCCTCGCCACGTCGCCCGGGCCGAGAAGCGCGCGGAGCGCCTCGTCCCCGACCATGGCCGCGATCAGCCCGCGGCGCAGGTGGCGCTCCCACCAGATCTCGAAGAGCACGGCGGCAGCGCTGCCCGCCTCGAGTCGGCAGTCCCAGCCGGCGAGAAGGGCGCGCGGCGCCGAGGCGGCCTCGGCCGGGAGCGCTGCAAGGAGCGCCATCAGCCGCCGCGCCGGAAGCGACAGAACGTCCGTCTGGAGGGCGCAGGAGTCCGGCAGATCGTGGGCCTCCTGGGTCGAGAGCACCTCCCTGATCCGGTCGGCCCGCGAGGGCTCCACCCACTCGAAGCCCACGGGGCGCTCGTCGTGCGGCCAGTCGCCGGGCAGGTTCAGCTCGTTGGCGGTGGCGAGGAAGCCTTCGGCGGGGTTCACGATGCAGGGCAGCTCGGCGGGATCCCGCAGGCCCTGCCACTCGTGGCTGCCGTCGCCCGGCACCGGCAGGAGACCTTGCCAGTTCGGCCTGTTCGGCACGAAGCCGGAGGGCATCCAGGCGATGCTGCCCGAGACGTCGGCCACCACCTGGTTCACCGAGGGAACGCCCCAGCGGCGCATGGCCTCCCGGTAGCTTCCGATGTCCCCCGCGCGCATGCCGCCGAGGCTGGCCAGATAGGCGGAGGCGCCGGGCTCGAACCAAACCGAGCGCAGGGCGTAGGCGCGCCTGGCCTCGCGGTCCTCGAGCAGCACGGGCCCCTGACGGGTGAAGCGCAGCGCCACCTCCTGGTCGGGAGCCCCCTTGACCGGGATCCGCTCGCGGATCTCCGTCATGCGCTCCCAGCCGCCGCCGTGGCGGTAGAGCAGCGGGTCGTCGGGGTGGGTCTCGCAGACATAGAGGTCTTCCTGGTCGGCCCCGAAGATCGTGAGGCCGAAGGCGAGCCTGCCGTTGTGGCCCAGCGAGATGCCGGGCAGGACGGGCTCGCCGGCGCCGATGGCATCGAAGCCCGGCGCGCTCAGATGCACGATGTAGCGCAGCGAGGGGGCGCCGTGGGCGCGGTGCGGGTCACTCGCCAGAACGGGCCGGCCGGTGGCGGTGCGGCTGCCGTGGACCGCCCAGTTGTTGGAGCCCTCCAGCGCCTCCGCCCGCTCCACCTCGCCGATGGCCGAGACGTTGCGCCAGAGCGGCGCCTCCTCCAGCGTGGCGGCCAGACGCTCGGGCGTCACCGTCACACCCGCCGTTCCCAGGGCGAAGAGATCGAGGACCCCGGCCGGGATCGAGGCGAGGTCGAGGCCAGGTGGGGGCTCCGGCGTCACCCGCGGCTCGACGTTCTGGCGCAAGAGGTCGGTCGTCGCGTCGGCATGCGCCATGACCCTCGCACGGGCGAGCTCGGAGGGCGCGTTGCGGGTGCGGGCGTGGCTGCGGATGCGCACCACGTCCTCGGCCGCCCAGCGGGCAGGCGCCGTGCCGGCCAGCGCGAACTCCGGCGGCAGGCGGTCGGGCTCGCGCTCGGCAAGGTCGATGAAGGCGTTGATGCCGGCGGTGAAGGCCTCGCAGATCTCCCGCGTGTCCTCGCCGTAGGCGGCCCACTCGCGCTCCATGCAGCCGCGATAGAGGAAGAGCCTGGAGGCGCGGTCCTGCTCGAGAAAACCCGGCCCCAGATCGCCCGCGAGCAGGCCCAGCCCGCGCTTGCGCCAGAGATCGAGCTGCCACAGGCGGTCCCGGGCGGCGTTGAAGCCTTGCACGAAGAAGAGGTCGCCCATCGAGCCCGCCCGCAGATGCGGGACGCCCCAGCGGTCGAGCAGGATCTCGGCGGGGCTTTGCAGTCCCGCGGTGTGGATCGTTTCATCGGCAGCGCGTAGGGCGTCGGTCATGGCGAGGTCCGGCTCGAGTTGGCGGGGAGGGTAGCGGTGGCGCTCAGGCCGGGACGAGGGTAACGCCGCGCGGGGCGAGCGTCATCCAGGCGTCGCTGCCGGCGGGAAGCGGGCGGTCGACGGCGAGGTCGACGACGAAGAGCGGGCCCAGCGGTGCCTCCACCTCGTACTCCATGTGGCCGCCCAGATAGGTCGCCTTGTCGACGCGGACGCGCACGGCGTGCTCGCGCGGCTCGGCGTGGAGGCGGATGGAGCGGGGGCGGATGGCGAGGAGTGCGGGGCCTGCGGCACTGCCGCGGGCGGGGAGCTGGAGGCCCAGCCCGCCCGCCTCCACCTGCGCGTGGCCGTTCTCCACCGCGCGGATCCGGGCCTCCACGAGATTGGCGTCGCCGATGAAGTCGGCGACGAAGCGCGAGGCCGGCTCCTCGTAGAGCTGGCGGGGCGTGCCCTCCTGGGCGATCACCGCCTGGTTCATGACGATGATCCGGTCGGAGACCGCCAGCGCCTCCTCCTGGTCGTGGGTGACGTAGACGGTGGTGATGCCGAGCTTCTGCTGGAGCTCGCGGATCTCCTCGCGGACCCGGCGGCGCAGCTTGGCGTCGAGATTGGAGAGGGGCTCGTCGAACAGCAGCACGTCGGGCTCGAGCACCACGGCGCGGGCCACCGCCACGCGCTGCTGCTGGCCGCCGGAGAGCTCGCTGGGCAGGCGGGCGCCGTAGCCGGCGAGCCCCACCAGCTCCAGCGCCCGCTCGGCACGGGCCCGCACCTCGGCCTTGGGCACCCGCGAGACGGTGAGCCCGTAGGCGACGTTCTCGGCCACCGTCATGTGCGGGAAGAGGGCGTAGGACTGGAACACCATGGCGACGTCGCGGGCGGTGACCGGCAGGGCGGTGACGTCCCTGCCGCCGATCACGATGCGCCCCGCGCTGGCGAGCTCCAGCCCGGCGATCATCCTGAGCGTCGTGGTCTTGCCGCAGCCCGAGGGCCCCAAGAGGGTCACGAGATTGCCGGGCTCCACCTCGAAGGAGATGGAATCCACCGCCACCACCTCGCCGAACCGCTTGGTGACGCCCTCGAAGCGGACCGAGGCGGGCCCGCTCACGAGGTCTGCTCCGCGGCACTGGTGACCGAGGGTGCCCGCCGCCCAAGCCGCCGCTGGCCCACCACCCACTGCATCAGGCCGATGGAAGCCAGCATCACGAGGATGAGCACCGAGCAGTAGGCGATGGCGAGGCCGTAGTCGCCGTTCTCGACGCGGCCGAGAATGTAGGTAGTCGCCATTTCATAGTTCGCGCTGACGAGGAACACGACGGCGCTGATGGCCGTCATGGCGCGCACGAAGCTGTAGACCAGCGCTGCCAGGATGGCCGGCCGCAGCAGCGGCAGGATGACCTTGCGGACGGTGGTGAAGCTGTTGGCGCGCAGGGTGAGGGAAGCCTCGTCGAGGCTCCGGTCGAGCTGGCTCATGGTGGCGATCCCCGCCCGCACGCCCACCGGCATGTTCCGGAAGACGAAGGAGATCACGAGGATGATGCCGGTGCCGGTGAGCTCCAGCGGCGGGACGTTGAAGGCCAGGATGTAGCTGACGCCGATGATGGTGCCGGGAATGGCGAAGCTCAGCATGGTGCCGAACTCGAAGGCGCGCTTGAAGCCGAAGCTCTGGCGCACCAGCAGCCAGGCGGTGAGCAGGCCGATGACGGCGGTGGGCACCGCCGAGATGGCGGCGATCTGGAGAGTGGTCCAAAAGCTGTTCCAGGCCGCCCCCGACCACACCAGCCCGTGCTCCCCCTCCACCACCGAGAAGGCGTGGATGTAGTGGCGCAGGGTCAGCGTGTGGTCGCGGCCCCAGAACTCCACGAAGCCGCCGAAGAGGATCATCAGGTAGATCACCGCGGTGAGCGTTGCCCAGGGGATCACCACGAGATAGCAGAGCCGGCGCAGGGCGGGAGGGAGCTGGAGCGGCAGGCCGGAATCGCCCTTGCCGCTCACGGTTGCGTAGGAGCGCCGCCCGAGCCAGCGCTGCTGCGCCCAGAAAGCCATGAGGGTGAAGCTGAGCAGCACGATGGCCAGCACCGCGGCCCGGCCCTGATCGTACTGCGCGCCCACGATGGCGAAGAAGATGTCGGTGGCCAAGACGTCGTAGCTGCCGCCCAGCACCAGCGGGTTGCCGAAATCGGCGAGGCTCTCGATGAAGCCAAGGAGGAACGCGTTGGCCAGCCCGGGCCGCATCAGCGGCAGCGAGACGGTGGTGAAGGTGGTCCAGGGATCGGCCCTGAGCGTCTGCGCCGCCTCCTCCATGGACGGGCTCACCCCTTCCACCACGCCGATCAGCACGAGGAAGGCGATGGGCGTGAAGGCCAGGGTCTGGGCGAAGAGGATGCCGGGCAGGCCGTAGACCCAGCGCCCGGCGTCGAGGCCGAGAAGATCCGCCACGAACTGCGTGACCGCACCCGAGCGCCCGAACAGCAGGATGATGGCAAGCCCGATCACGAAGGGCGGGGTGATGATCGGCAGCACGGTGAGGGTGCGCAGCATCCGCTTGGCACGGAACCCGGTGCGGGTCACGACCAGCGCGAAGGCCAGGCCCAAGAGCGTGGTGGAGAGCCCGGTCAGCACCGCCAGGATCAGCGAGTTCCAGGCCGAGCCGCAGCGGCCGCCGCCGGTGAGGCAGGCGGTCCCCCAGATCCGTCCGTCGAGGAGCTTGTCGAGGAACAGGAACGGTGCGAGCGCCCCCTCGTTGTCGCGCAGCGCGCTCGAGAGGATGGTGAGGACGGGGAAAAAGATGAAGGCGGCGACCAGCGCCACGACCAGGCCGATGCTGCCGGCCACGAACACGTCGCCGCGGGCGAGCCCGCGTGCCGCCAGGCCCTGGGTGATGAGGAACAGGAAGGCGAGCGCCACGAGGCTGGCGCCCCAGCCCATGCCGTATTGCCGCCCGCCCTCGGGCACGAGAGGCTCGAGCAGCGCCAGGCTCACGCCGCGGTGGTCGATGCCGAAGCCCTGGAGCAGCAGCCAGGCGAGGCCCCCGGCACCGGCGGCGATGAGCAGCATGCCGGTCCCGCGGGCGTGGTCCGTGCGCCCTACCGCCATGAGCGGCAGGGCCAGGAACAGGCCCAGCGGCGCCAGCCAGTAGCGCTCGTGCCAGAGCACCTGGAAGAGGGCCGGCGCGTAGTCGCGGTCGCCCGCGTAGCCGTCGGCGAGCCAGACGAAGGAGAAGAGCCCGTCGTCCAGCATGTACCAGGGCAGCAGGAGCATCGCAGCCCAGCCGACCGCCAGCCACGCGGCCAGCGGACGGTTCAGCGAGGAACCGCCCGCCCTGGCCGCGGCCGTGGAGAAGGTCACCGCCATCGGATCAGCGCGGCTGCGCTGCGACCTCCTCGTCCCACTTCTTGAGCAGCCGCTGCCGCTCGTCGGACGAGCCGTACTTCTTGAAGTCGTAGTCGATGAGCTTGATGTCGTCGAAGTCCGGCGCCTCGGGGGGCGGGGTGGCCTGCTTGTTCGAGGGCACCTGGTAGGCCCTGGCCTGGGCGGCCATGGTCTGGATCTCGGGGCGCAGGGCGAAGTCGTAGAACTTCTTCGCCTCCTCGAGATTGCGCGCCCCCTTGATGATGCTCATGGAGCCGATCTCGTAGCCGGTGCCCTCGCAGGGGCTCACCACCTTGATGGGAGCGCCGGTCACGCGCATCGTCACCGCGTCGTGCTGGAAGACGATGCCCACCGTGGTCTCGCCCTGGGCGGCGGCCTTGATGGGGGCCGAGCCGGACTTGGTGTACTGGTTGATGTTCTGGTGGAGGGCCTTGAGATAGTCGAAGGCCTCCTCCTCGCCCATGAGCTGCACCATCGTCGCCAGCATGGTGTAGGCGGTGCCGGAGCTGTTGGGATTGGCCATCTGGACCTCGCCCCTGAACTCGGGCTTGATCAGATCGGCCCAGCATTTGGGCTGGGGCAGTCCGTGCTTCTTCAAGAGCTCCTCGTTGTAGCCGAAGCCCAGGGCGCCGGCGTAGATGCCGACGCTCTTCTTGTCGGCAGCGGCGTGCTGGCGCTGCGCCCAGTCGTGGAGCTCGTCGAGACGCGGCGAGGTATAGGCCTCGGTGAGGCCCTCCTCGGCCGCCTGGAGGTGCGGATCGCCGGTGCCACCCCACCACACGTCGCCCTTGGGGTTGCTTGCCTCCGCCTTGATCTGCGCGAAGGTCTCGCCCGAGCTCTTGCGCGTCATGGCGACCTTGATGCCGGTCTCCTTCTCGAACTCGGTCACCATGAGCTGGCACCACTCCTCCTGCGGGCTGCAGTAGAGCGTCATCTTGCCGGCGGCGAAGGCCGGGCCCGCCACGAGAATGGCGATGGCGGCGGCACCCAGGCGGAGCGTGTTCTTCATTTCGTGCCTCCCTGGCGGCCGTCTCGGCGGCCGCGTCATCAAGGCAGCAAAGTGACAAAACGATGACAAGTCAACGCCACCCGGCCGAACGGCCTCGTGACCCGCACACCCGGCGATGCGTGCGGTGAGCGATGTCGCCATCGCCATGCCGCTCGTGGCCGCCCTTTGGGGGCTGGCGGCGGGCTCGGCGCTGCTGGTCGGCGCTGCCCTGGGCTATCTGCTGCCGATCCCCCAGCGGGTGGTGGCGGGAGTCATGGCCTTCGGCAGCGGCGTGCTGGTCTCGGCCCTGGCCTTCGAGCTGATGGACGAGGCGGTCCGGCACGACGGGCTGTGGTCGACCAGTATCGGCTTTCTGGCCGGCGGGCTCGCCTTCACCCTTGCCAACCGGCAGCTCTGTGCCTGGGGCGCGAGACACCGCAAACGCTCCGGCACCCAGCAGCCGGCTGCCGGCGAGGGCGCCGCGCTCGCCATAGCGCTCGGCGCCGTGCTGGACGGCATTCCCGAATCCGTGGTGATCGGCGTCGGGCTGCTGGAGGGCGGTGCGGTAAGCGTGGTCACCGTCGCCGCGGTGTGGCTCTCGAACCTGCCCGAGGGCATGTCGAGTGCCGCCGGCATGCGCAAGGCCGGCCGCGGTGCAGCCTATGTCTTCGGCCTGTGGGGCGGGATCACCCTGCTGACCGGTGCCGCGGCGATGGCCGGCTTCACCCTCTTCGAGGGTCTGCCGCCAGCGGCCGTGGCCGCCACCATGGCAGTGGCGGCGGGGGCCATCCTGGCGATGATCGCCGACACCATGATCCCCGAGGCGTTCGAGGTCACCCACGACTTCACCGGGCTGGTGACGGTGGCGGGCTTTCTCTGCGCCTTCGTGCTCAGCCGGCTCGCGGGCTGACGTGACGCCGCTCGCCGGCCACGTAGGTGGCGCGCACCGCGCGGTCGTCGCCCATGGTCATGAGGACGAACAGCTCCTCGGCGAGGTCACCCTCCACGCTTTCCATGCGGTGCGCCATGGCAGGCGTGGCGCGGGCGTCGAGCACCGTGATGTCGGCCTCCCGACCCGGCTCGAGCGCGCCGATCCGGTCCTCGAGCCCCAGCGCCCGGGCATTGCCCAGGGTCATCATGTAGAAGGCCTCGAGAGCGGGCAGGTTCTGGCCTTTGAGCTGGAGCACCTTGTAGGCCTCGGCGGCGGTCTGCAGCATCGAGTAGCTGGTGCCGCCGCCGACATCGGTGGCGAGCCCCACCCGCACCGGCCGGGCCGGATCGCGCATCGCGGCGAGATCGAACAGGCCGGAGCCGATGAAGAGGTTGGAGGTGGGGCAGAAGCAGGCCACCGAGCGCGTCGCCGAGAGACGGTGCAGCTCCTCCGGGGCGAGATGGATGCAGTGCCCGAAGAGCGAGCGGGGGCCAAGCAGGCCGGCGCGGTCATAGACGTCGGTATAGCTCGACGCCTCGGGGAAGAGCTCGCGGACGGTGGCGATCTCGCGCTCGTTCTCGGAGAGGTGGGTCTGCATCCACAGCCCCTCGATCTCGCGCAAAAGCGCGCCCGCCGCCTCGAGCTGCGCCTGCGTGGAGGTCACGGCGAAGCGCGGTGTCACCGCATAGAGCTGGCGGCCGCGCCCGTGCCAGCGCGAGGCCAGCTCGCGGCTCTCGCGGTAGCCCTGCTCGGCGGTGTCCAGCAGGCCGGCGGGAGCCCCCCGGTCCATCATCACCTTGCCGGCGATCATGCGCATGTTGCGCCGCTCGCTCGCCGCGAAGAAGGCGTCCACCGATTCCGGGCGCACGGTGCAGTAGACCGCGGCGGTGGTGGTGCCGTTGCGCAGCAGCTCGTCCAGGAAGAACTCCGCCGTGCCCGCCGCGTGGGCCGGATCGGCGAAGCGCTGCTCCTCGGGGAAGGTGTATCTCTGCAGCCAGTCCAGGAGCTGCGTGCCGTAGGAGGCGATCACCCGGGTCTGCGGGTAGTGGATGTGGGTGTCGATCAGGCCCGGCAGGATCAGGCAGTCCGGCCAGTGCTCGACCGGGGTGCCGGGAAGCAGCCCGCCCAGCAGGTCGTGCGCCTCGCCGACCGTCCGGATCAGGCCGTCCTCGATCACCACGAGCCCGTCCTCGATGTGGCGATGACTGGCCGCGGCCCCGGCGTCGGCAGGATCGCCCACAAAGCTGAGCAGCCGGCCGCGAAGGGCGCGTCGTGTCATTGCAGTCTCCTCATTCGACCCGCGCGCCGTTCTCGATCCAGGCGGCGAGGATCGCCCGCTCCCCGGGCGGGATCTCGGTGATGTTGCCGGGCGGCATGGCGTGGGTCAGGACCGCCTGGAGCCTTATGTCCCCGGCGTGCAGGCGGATCCGCTCGGGCGTGTCGAGCATGACACCCTTGGGCGGCACGCGCACGCCCTCCCAGACCGGCTCCGCCATGTGGCACATGCTGCAACGGGAGAGAACCACCTCCTCGGCCTGGGCGAAGGTGACGGGTCCGGCCGGGGCCGCGGCCTGCTCCTCCTCGGCCGGCGGCGCCATGCTCAGAAGCACGATGGCCACCGCCCCGGCGGCAGCTACCGCCCAGGTCCACCAGGGCGAGGGCAGGCCCTTGTGACGGGTGTTGTAGAAGTGGCGGATGACCGCACCCACCACCAGCACCACCGCCAGGATCAGCCAGTTCCACCGGCTCGCGAAGGCGAGCGGGTAGTGGTTGGAGATCATCAGGAACAGCACCGGCAGCGTCAGGTAGTTGTTGTGCATCGAGCGCTGCTTGGCCTGCTGGCCGAGAATGGCGGCGGGCTGCCTGCCGGCCACGAGATCGGCCACCACCTTGCGCTGGTTGGGGATGATCACGAAAAAGACGTTGGCGACCATCATGGTGCCGATGAGCGCCCCCATCTGCATGTAGGCGCCGCGCCCGCTGAAGAGCAGGGTGAAGAGCCAGGCGAGCGCCACGAGGAAGACGAAGCCCACGGCCGCCAGCGCGTTGTCGCTGCGGCCGAGCGGCGAGCGGCAGAGCCCGTCATAGGCGAGCCAGCCGACCGCCAGCCCGGCCATGCTCAGCGCCACCGCGCCCCAGACCGGCAGGTCCATGACGTTGCGGTCGATCAGGTAGAGCTCGGCGCCGAAATAGTAGATCACCACCAGCAGCGCGAAGCCCGAGAGCCAGGTGGCGTAGGCCTCCCACTTGAACCAGGTGAGCTCGTCGGGCATCCGCGCCGGCGCCACCAGATACTTCACCATGTTGTAGAAGCCGCCGCCATGCACCTGCCAGGCCTCGCCGCCGGCGCCGGCGGGAAGACCCTCGCGCTTTCTCAGGCTCGAATCCAGGTGGACGAAATAGAAGGAGCTGCCGATCCACGCGATCCCGGCGATCACGTGGAGCCAGCGGACCGCCATGTCGATCCATTCCCAGAGAATCGCACTCATGCCGTCTCCTGCCCTGTCATCGGCTCCTGCCCGGTCGCCGGCAATCATCTGCCGTTGCAGGGCCATCGTCCTGCATCCACCTTCTAGGAGGCTGGAGGGGTCGCTGGAAGCATGCAGAATGCAGTAGCAGCTTCAAGGCACCCCGAAGGCTGCCCGACGCTTGCCCGCCCGCGGCGCCTGCCTACTTGAGCCAGTGGTGCGGTCGCCGCATGTGCCATAAGCTGGCGCCTCGCGGACGATTCTTGATGCTCGACCTTGTGACGAGGAATATCCCTGCCGATGAGCCGCCATCCCGCCACCATGGACCAGCCGCCGGTGATTCCCGCCGTCGAGGCGCGTCGGCTGGAGGCGGTGCGGCGCTACGACATTCTCGACACGCCGCCCGACGGCGCCTTCGATCGCATCACCCGCATCGCTGCGAGGCTCTTCGACGTGCCGATCGCGATCGTCAGCATCGTCGATCACGACCGCATCTGGTTCAAGTCGCACCACGGGCTCGACGTCCCGCAGATCGACCGGGCCCCGGGCCTGTGCGCCTCGGCCATTCTCGGCGCCGATCCATGGATCGTCGAGAACGCGGCGGCCGACGCGCGGACACTGGCCAATCCGCTGGTGGCCGGCGGGTTCGGGCTGCGCTTCTATGCGGGCGTGCCGCTCCACACCCACGACGGCCACAATCTCGGCACGCTCTGCGTCATCGACCGGCAGCCCCGCGCGGTGAGCGAGGACGAGGTCGCGATGCTGGCGGACCTTGCGGCGGTGGTGATGGACGAGCTGGAGCTGCGGCTGTCGGCCCGCGACGCCATCGCCCAGAAGAATGTCGAGATCGAGGAGCGCCGGCGCATCCAGGAGCAGCAGCTGGTGCTGATGTCGGAGCTCGGCCACCGGGTGAAGAACACGCTGGCTACCGTCCAGGCCATCGCCGGCCAGACGGCCCGGTCGAGCGCATCGATGGACGAGTTCATCGAGAAGTTCGAGGGGCGGCTGGCCTCCCTGGCGCGCGCCCACGGCCTGGTGAGCTCCGGCGGCTGGGATGGCGGCGAGCTGGAGGAGGTGGTGCTGCTGTCGCTGCGCCCGTTGCGCAACGAGGCCGGCGACAATGTCCGGGTGGCCGGTCCGGTCGTGCGGCTCCAGCCGAGGGCGGCGCTGGCGCTCAATCTGACGCTCCACGAGCTGGCCACCAACGCCGCCAAGTACGGCGCGCTGTCGTGCCACGGCGGCCGTGTCTCGCTCGACTGGTCGATCGAGCGGCGGGCGCAGGGTGCCGTCGTGGTGCTGCGCTGGCTCGAGCGCGGCGGCCCGCAGGTCGAGCTGCAGCCTTCCCGGCGCGGGTTCGGCTCGATGGTGCTGAACTACTCGATCCGCCGCGAGCTCGAGGGCAGCGCCCGAACCGACTATCACCGCGAGGGGCTGGAGGTGGTCATCGAGTTTCCGGTCGAGGGCAACGTGGCGCCGGACTGAGGCGCAGGACTGGGGCATCGGGCGTGGCCACGGCTCTGCTCGAGAACATCCGCGTGTTCGTGCGCATCGTCGAGGCCGGCAGCCGGTCGGCAGCTCCGCATGTCGCCCGCAGGGGCCGGTGGCGCTGCCTGTGACAGGCCCCTTCAACGCCGACGACGGCGACGTTTTCACCGGCTGGGAGCTGGCAGGGCACGGCATCGGTCATGAAGCCAGTCTTCGAGGTCGCGGGCCATCTGCGGTCGGGCGAGCTGCAGCCGCTCCTTCCGGACTTTCCGCCCGGGCCGGCGACGCTGGTGATCGTCTAGCCGCACCGCCGGCTTCTCCCGGCGCGCCTTCGGGCGTTCTGCGACTTTGCCTGCGAGGCGCTGGCGGCGGCCTTGGCGCCGGAGATGGCGGGTCTCGACCGGCAGGCGCACGCCAGGCTCGCCGCCTGAGCGCGTCCCGGGCCTCGCTGCCGGATGCCGCGGATGGCGGGGGCAGCCTCCGGGGGGCTGGAAACAGTCTCGAAAAGATCCGAAGAATGTTCCGCTTGCACCCGCCCCCGGGTCGCCTCGGGAGCTGCCCGGATGGCGGGGAGCGCCTTGTGGAGGATTCGATGACGGACGCCTATCCCCGCGACATGATCGGCTATGGCCGACACACCCCGGACCCGCGCTGGCCGGAGGGTGCAAGGATCGCCGTGCAGTTCGTGCTGAACTACGAGGAAGGCGGCGAGAACTGCATCCTCCACGGCGACGTCGCCTCCGAGGCCTTCCTCTCCGAGATCGTCGGCGCCCAGGCGCTGCCAGGCGTGCGCCACGTCAATATGGAATCCGTCTACGAGTACGGCTCGCGCGCCGGCTTTTGGCGGCTCTTTCGCATGTTCACCGAGCGCTCCATGCCGCTCACCGTCTATGCGGTGGCGATGGCGCTGGCGCGCAACCCGGAGGCCGCCGCCGCCATGAAGGAGGCGGGCTGGGAGATCGCCAGTCACGGGCTGCGCTGGATCGACTACCAGTATGTCGGAATCGAGGCCGAGCGCGCCCATATGCGCGAGGCGCTGCGCATCCACGAGGAGGTGACGGGCGAGCGGCCGCTTGGCTGGTACACCGGCCGCGCCAGTCCCAACACGCTGAAGCTGGTGGCCGAGGAGGGTGGCTTTCTCTACTGCGCCGACTCCTATGCCGACGACCTGCCCTACTGGGCCGAGGTCGAGGGTAAAAGACAGCTCATCGTGCCCTACACCCTCGATGCCAACGACATGCGCTTCGCCAGCGCCCAGGGCTTCAACTCGGGCGACCAGTTCTTCGCCTACCTCAAGGACAGTTTCGACACGCTCTATGCCGAGGGGGCGGCGGGGGCGCCCAAGATGCTGTCGGTGGGGCTGCACTGCCGGCTGGTCGGCCGCCCCGGTCGCGCGGCCTCGCTGGCCCGCTTCCTCGACTATGTGCGCTCGCACGAGAAGGTCTGGGTGTGCCGCCGCCTCGACATCGCGCGGCACTGGCACGAGCATCACGGGGACGGGCGATGAGCGGGGCCGCGCGCCCGACATTGATGCGCCGCGACGACTTCGTCGCGCGCTTCGGCCATGTCTTCGAGCACTCGCCCTGGATCGCCGAGGCCGCGTTCGACAAGGGTCTGCCGCCTGGCGCCGATACCGCCCAGGGCCTGCACGCGGCGCTCTGCAATGCGCTGCGGGCAGCGCCGCGCGAGCGGCACCAGGCGCTGATCGACGCCCATCCGGATCTCGCCGGACGCCTGGCGCGGGCCGGCAGACTCACCAGCGACAGCTCGAAGGAGCAGGCCTCGGCCGGCCTCGACCGGCTGAGCGAGGAGGAACATGCCCGCTTCACAGCGCTCAACGAGGCCTACAAGGCGCGCTTCGGCTTTCCCTTCATCATGGCGATCAAGGGCAGCAGCAAGGAGATGATCCTGGCGGCGTTCGAGCGGCGGCTGCAGCATGATCGGGAAGAGGAGGAGGCTACCGCCCTCGAGGAGATCGAGAAGATCGCCCTTTTGCGCCTGAAGGATCTGCTGCCGTGACCGCGGCCGTCCGCGAGGGGCGGATTTCCCGCCGGCTCGAGGCGCTGGCGGCGATCAGCGACGAGCCCGGCAGGCTTACCCGCCTCTATCTCTCGCCCGCGCACGCTCTGGCGATGCGCCAGGTCCGGGCGTGGATGGAGGAGGCCGGCATGAAGACGCGCGTCGACGCGGTCGGCAACGTCGTCGGCCGCTACGAGGGCAGCGCTCTTGGCGCCCCCTGCATCATGCTGGGCTCGCATATCGACACGGTAGTGGATGCCGGCCGGTTCGACGGGACGCTCGGCGTGTTGGCGGGGATCGAGGTGGTCGACGCGCTCCGCCGCGCCGGCGAGCTTTTGCCGGTGGCCGTCGAGGTGATCGCCTTCGGCGACGAGGAGGGCGTGCGCTTTCCCACCACGCTCACCGGCTCGCGGGCCGTGGCCGGCACGCTCGACCCCGGTGTGCTCGACGTGCGCGACGGCGACGGCACCAGCGTGCGCGACGCGCTTTTGGCTGTCGGCGCCGAGCCCGAGGCGCTCGCCGCCTGTGCCCGGGGACGGGGCGAGGTGGCGGCCTATCTCGAGGCGCATATCGAGCAGGGACCGGTGCTCGAGGCCGAGGATCTGCCGGTGGGCGTGGTCACCGCCATCAACGGGGCGGCACGCCTGCGGGTGGAAGTGACCGGCGAGGCCGGCCATGCCGGCACGGTGCCCATGGGCCTGCGCCGCGACGCGCTGGCGGCGGCCGCCGAGATGGTGCTGGCGGTCGAGGCGCTGGCCCGGGAGACCCCGGACATGGTGGCCACGGTGGGCCGGCTCGAGGCGCTGCCCGGGGCGGTCAACGTCATTCCCGGCGGGGCGCGCTTCACCATCGACCTGCGCAGCCCCGAGGACGCGGTGCGGCGCGCGGCGTTGGCGCAGCTCGACACCTCGCTGCGCGAGATCGCGGCGCGCCGCGGCGCCGGCGTGGCGCTCGAGCTCTTTCACGAGACGCCGGCGGTGCGCTGCGATGCCTTCCTCGTCGACGCGCTGTCCCGGGCCTGCGCCGCCTCGGGCACCACCCCGCGCCTGCTGCCCAGCGGGGCCGGCCACGACGCCATGGCGATGGCGGCCACATGCCCCGTGGGCATGCTGTTCGTGCGCTGCCGCGGCGGGATCAGCCACAACCCGGCGGAGTGGGCCGAGCCCGCGGACATGGACAGGGCGGTGGCCGTGCTCCTTCATGCGGTTCGCGCCCTGGCCGCACCCCCCAGTCAATCCGCAGACGGACGAGCATGATGGAAGAGCTGGCCCAGAACATAAGCCGCTATCTCGAGGAGCACCGCGAGGCGCAGACCCGCTTCCTGGCGGAGCTGGTCAAGGTGCCGTCCGACAACCCGCCGGGCGACTGCCTGCCTCATGCCGAGCGGGCCGCCGAGCTGCTGGCCGGGCTCGGCTTCACCGTCGAGCGCCATCCCGTGCCCGAGGATCTCGTGCGCGCCAACGGCATGGTGCGGGCCACCAATCTCGTGGTGCGCCGCCGCTTCGGCGAGGGCCCGGTGATCGCGCTCAATGCCCATGGCGACGTGGTCCCGCCGGGCGAGGGCTGGACCCGCGACCCCTACGGGGCGGAGATCGTCGACGGCTGGATGTACGGCCGCGGCGTCGCCGTCTCGAAATCCGACTTCGCCACCTACGCCTTCGCCTTGCTGGCGCTGGAGGCCTCGGCCGCACCGCTCAGGGGTGCCGTCGAGCTGCACTTCACCTATGACGAGGAGGCCGGCGGCGATATCGGCCCGCGCTACCTCATCGAGCAGGGCATCAGCAAGCCCGACCTCTCCATCGGCGCCGGCTTCAGCTACGGCGTGATGACCGCCCACAATGGCTGCCTGCATCTCGAGGTGGAGGTGAACGGCCGCTCGGCGCACGCCGCCATGCCGTTCACCGGGATCGACGCGCTGGAGGCCGCCAACCACATCCTGGGCGCGCTCTATGCATGGCGCAAAGGGCTCGTGGCGCGCGAGTCGACGATCCCCGGCATCGGCAGCCCGCAGCTCACCGTGGGGCTCATCAGGGGCGGCATCAACACCAATGTGGTGCCCGACCGCATCACCTTCCGCCTCGACCGGCGGATGATCCCCGAGGAGCAGGCCGAGGCCGTCGAGGCCGAGCTGCGCCAGGTGATCGGCGAGGCCGCCAAAGCGTTCCCCGATGCCGGCGTGGAGGTGCGCCGGATCATGCTGGCGCGGCCGCTCACTCCGCTGCCCGGCGGCGAGCGCATGGCCGAGCTGCTGTGCCGCCACGCCAGCCGGGTGATGGGCGAGACCATCGAGGCCAAAGGCGTGCCCCTCTATACCGATGCCCGCCACTATTCGGAGGCGGGCGTGCCGGTGGTGCTCTACGGCGCCGGGCCGCGCACCATCCAGGAGGCCAACGCCCACCGCGCCGACGAGCGGCTGCCTTTGGAGGATCTCTACAAGGCGACCGAGGTCGTGGCGCTCACCCTCCACGACCTGCTGCGCACCGACTGACGGCCGGGGAGGAGGCCGCGGCCGCCGAGGCTCACCGCTCTGCGGGGCGGTGAGCCTCGAAGGTGATCGTGCTGGCGGTCCCCTCCGGCACCGCACGGTGCCGGTAGTCGGCCGACACCGTCACGTCGACGAAGCCCGTTTCGCGCAACAGCATGACCAGCTCCTCGACGCCCCACCAGCGCAGGCTGAAGCGCTCGAGCTCCGCCCCGGCCAGCCGCCCATCCCGCCAGTGCTCATAGCGGAGGAAGGCATGGGTGGTCTGGGCGACGAAGTCGGTGGCGAGCGGCTGCTCGGTCAGGGTGATCAGCTCGTCCTCGGCGACCGCCCAGCTGCGCACGCCGCCTTTTGCGGCGATCAGCGCCCCTGCCGCGTCGATATCCATGATCAGGCGTCCACCGGGAGCAAGGTGCGCCAGAAAGCGCTGCAGCGTGGCCCGGGCCCGGGCGAAGTCGGCGATCAGCTGGAACGAGCCCGCCGGCAGGATGATCGCCTCGAAGCGCCGCGCGCAATCGAAGCTCTCGAAGCGCTGGCAGCTCAGCGCGGGTGCCAGTCCGCGGTCCCGGCAATGGGCCCGACAGCGGTCGAGCATCTCCCCGGAAGCGTCGAAGCCGGTCAGATCGAGGCCAAGCTCGAGCAGCGGGATGAACAGCCGGCCATTCCCCACGGCCGGCTCCAGCACCGGCCCGCGGCAGCCTTCGAGGCGGCCGGCATAATAGGCGATGTCGCCGAACGACCGGCCGACCGGCTTGTCGAGATCGTAGACCCACGCAGCCAGCCGGCCGTAGCGGTTCTCCATCGGTGCTTCCTTCGATTGCAGATGGTGGGCGGAGGCGGTCTCCCGGTCCGCAGCCGCCTCTTACCCGCGCCGGTAGATCGCCTGCGCCCGGGGCAGCGCCTCGCGGAGCTGCTCGATGCGCTGGGCGTCGGAGGGGTGGGTGGAGAGGAAGGCGGGGGGCTTGCCGCCGCCGGAGGCGGCCATGCGCTGCCAGAAGTCGAGCGCCTCGGCAGGGTCGTAGCCGGCGCGCGCCATGTACTCGAGGCCGAGCCGGTCGGCCTCCAGCTCCTGGGCGCGGGAGTAGGGCAGGATCACGCCGTACTGCACGCCGGCGCCGAGCAGCGCGGCGAGCTCGTTGGCGTAGCCGACATTGCCGGCGCCCAGGGCGATCTGCAGCGCGCTCATGCCCAGCTGCGAGGCCTGGCTGGCGCCGATCCGCTGCGCCGAGTGGCGGGCGATCACGTGGCCCACCTCGTGCCCTAGCACCGCTGCTACCTGCGCGTCGTTGCGCATCACCCGGAAAATGCCCTCATAAAACCCCACATGCCCGCCCGGCAGGGCGAAGGCGTTGAGCTCGTCACCGGCAAAGACCACGAACTCCCACTGGCCCGTGGGGATCGACGACCGGCTGGCCTCGACGATCTGCCGCCCGACGGAGCGCAGCCGCTGCTGCAGGGCAGCATCGCCGGAGACCCGCTCCTCCTGCTTGATCTTCTCGAAGGCCTGCTCCCCGAGCTGGCGCTCCTCCTCGGGCGAGACGAAGCTCGCAAGCGCCCCGCCGCCCTGTTGCGGCGAGCAGCCGATCATCATCGTGCCGGTGGTGCCCACCAGCAGCATCAGCGCCTCGCGACGGGCCAGGCCTCCCTTCCCGTCCTGCGGGCGGCAGCAGCAAGCGCGCATTCCCATCCTTCCTCGTCCTCGATACCGCGGCTGTCCCGGGGCAAACCGCACCCACCGGCCCCAGTTCCCGCCTCCGCCCCCTTGCGGCGGCGAGGACCGCTTGGGATCATGGCGGGGAGCGGCCGGCTCCCGGATGCGCGGGATGCCCGTTGCTGGAGACGCACCAAAGCGCGGCAGCTTCCCCGGCTCCGGCCGGGGCAGGGCGGTTATCGGATGGTTGGGCGGATGATGGAAGTTCTGGCGACGCGCGGCGGCAGGCCGGTAATGGCGGACCCGGCATGACCGGCGAGCAGCGATTCGATGCGCTGGTCGATGCTCGCGGGCTCTCCTGCCCGCTGCCGCTGGTCAAGGCCCGCCAGGCGCTCATGGTGCTGCCCAGTGGCGCGGTGATCTGCGTCCTGGCCACCGACCCGGCGGCGCCGCGGGATTTCGAGGACTATTGCGAGGAGAGCGGTCACAGGCTGGCCGAGACCCGCGAGGTCGAGGGGATCTTCCGCATCACCCTCCACAAGAGATAGGGGATGCTCGATCTGCCCTGGCTGGCGGCCCTGGGCGCGCTGGCGGTCATCCTCTCCGAGGGAGCGAGCGCCTGGCTCAGGGGCGGGCCGCGTCAGCTCGTCTGGCCGCCTTTCGTCCGCGGCTGGGAGGTCGCCTGCGCCCTGCGGCTGGCCGCGGCGCCGTGGATCGCGCTCTTCGTGGTCAGCCTCGCCAACCTGCTTGCCCTGTTGATCGAGGAGGTCGAGGGCGGGCTGCCCTCGCTGGCGGAGGTCTGGCTGTGGCTCGCCGCGGCCAGCGTCGCCGCGATGATCGGACCCTTCATGCACCGTCGCAGCCGCCGCGTGGCCGCTCTCTCGCTGTGCCTGCTGGCGGCTTTATGGGCCGCGCTCGCGAGCCACGGCGCGCCGGCCGTTCTGCTGCTCCCGGGGCTGGTGTTTCTCCTCTGGGCGCTCAACGGCCTGCGCGCGGCGCTGGTCGACGCCAGCATCGGCTGATCGCTCACATCGGCAACACACGGTCCCGGGCCGGGTCCGTCCGCGCCACCGTGGTGCCGCTGCAGCCGCCAAGGGCGAAGACGCCGTGCGCTTCCGGCAGGACCAGCACGGCGCCGACCGCCTCCAGCCGCACCGCGAGGCCGGGAGCCTCGGCGACCACCTGGAGCCCGCCCGGCAGCCAGCTTCCGCGCATCGCGACGGCATCCGCCCGCGCCACCGCCAGCAGCATCCGCTCCTGCGTCCATGAAGGCGGGAACAGCGCCGTGACGGGGCCCCGCCAACCGGGGTCGCGGGCAGCCTGGACCATGAGCAGCAGGGTCAGCGCGAACACGGCAGCACCAGCCGCAAGAAACGCAGCCGCCACACGCGCATGGAGTGCGAGACCCCTGCTTCCTGCCGGGTTGACGCCCGTCACCGGGTCCTCCTTACTCGCGCCGGACGCGGCCCCGACGGCCGCAGCGCTCGGGAGAAAGATCGTGGCTGGGAGGCTTCAGGGCAAGAAGGTCGTGGTGACCGCTGCGGCGCAGGGGATCGGCAGGGCGGCTGCAGAGCTGTTCGCGGCCGAGGGCGCCACGGTGATTGCCACCGACATCAACGAGGAAAAGCTGGGAGGCCTCGAAGGCTGCACCACCGAGCGTCTCGACGTTACCGACGCCGCTGCGATCGAGGCCTTCGCGGCGCGTCACGGTGCGGTCGACGCGCTCTTCAATTGCGCGGGCTTCGTCCACAACGGCTCGATCCTCGAATGCGAGGAGAAGGACTGGGACTTCTCCTTCGATCTCAACGTCCGCTCCATGTACCGCATCATCAAGGCGTTCCTGCCGGCCATGCTGGAGGCCGGCGGCGGCTCGATCGTCAACGTGGCGTCGGTTGCCTCGAGCGTCAAGGGCGTGCCCAACCGCTTCGTCTACGGCACCACCAAGGCGGCGGTGGTCGGGCTCACCAAGGCCGTGGCGGCGGACTTCGTGACCCGCGGTGTGCGCTGCAACGCGATCTGCCCGGGCACCGTCGAGACGCCCTCCCTCGATGACCGCATGAAGGCGCAGCCCGACTACGAGAAGGCGCGCGCCGCGTTCATCGCCCGCCAGCCCATGGGGCGGCTTGGCACCGCCGCCGAGATCGCGGCACTGGCGCTCTACCTCGCGTCCGACGAGAGCGCCTACACCACCGGCACGATCAGTGTCATCGATGGCGGCATGACGATGTGAGGCCCCGGGCGGGGCAGGCTCCCGGGGCCATCGCGGCCCTCAGGCCGGAGCCGCCCTGCCGAGGCTCGCCGCCAGCCGCTTCCTCGAGACCTTGCCCTGGCCGTTGCGCGGCAGCTCGTCCAGGACGAAGAGCCGGTGGGGCATGCGCGCTCCCAGCCGGTCCCGGCAGAAGGCGGTGAGGCTCCTCTGGTCCACCTGCTGGCGCAGCACCACCGCTGCCGCCGGGATCTGGTTGTGGCGCTGCGAGTCGAGCCCGAACGCCACCGCCGCGGCCACGGCCTCGTGCGCCAGCAGCACCTGCTCGATCTCCTGCGGATGGATGTTGATGCCGTCGAAGATCATCATGTCGTCGGCGCGGCCGTGGTGCATCAGGAGGCCGTCAGGCGTGAAGGAGGCGAGGTCACCGGGGCGGAACCACCCGTCGCGGAACGAGCGGGCGGTGGCCTCCGGGTCGTCCAGGTAGCCGCCGATCACGCCCGGCCCGCGCACCCGCACCAGCCCCGTCTCGCCTGCCGGCAGCGGGCGTCCGGCGTCGTCCACCACCTGGACCTCGAGCGGCGCCATGGGCCGTCCGACCGTGCCCGGCACGCGCTCGAGCAGGTCCGGCCCGGCGCCGCTGATCGTGCTGGCCTCGTTGCAGCCGTAGACCACATGGATCGCCGGCGTGAGCCGGCGGGTCACCGCCGCCTGCAGGGCCACCGACGTGGCGCTGGCCCCGAGCCTGAAGATCCGCAGGCCTGGGAGGCGCGGCTGCTCTCCCCGGAGATGCTCGAGGATCCGCTCCGCGTGGTAGGGGGTGCCGGAGATGTGCCGCACGTCGTGGCGGTCGATCTCCTCGAGAAGCTGCGGAGGAGCCAGCCCCGCGCGTGGCAGGAAGACGCAGCCGCCTGCGGCGAGGCAGTAGAGGACGCGCCGCCGGCTCACGGTGAAGTGGAGGTCGACCAGGCTCGCATAGCGCTCGCCCGGCAGGTACTCGAAGAGCGCGGCGTCGCGGACGGCGCGCTCCAGCTCCATGCGGTGCGAGACCAGGAAGAGCTTGGGCTCCCCGGTGGTGCCCGACGAGGTTCCCGCCATGAAGGGGGCCTCGCCCCCCGGGGCCGTGGCGGCACCCGCAGGGATGCGCTGCTCCAGCCAGGCCGGATCGATCACCAGCACCGGGGCGGCATCGTCATCGCTGGCGATATCCCGCACTACCGCCGCCAGTCCCAGGCGCCCGGCAATGCTTCGGCGCATGGCCGCCGTCTGGGTCGGCGCCATCGCGATCTGGACCGCGCCCAGCCGCGCCAGCGCCAGCATCGTCACGACGTGCAGAACGGGCCGCTGGACGGTGATCCCCACCCGGTCTCCGGGGCCCAGTCCCTGCGCCCGCAATGCCGACGCCATGCGCCAGACCAAGACCTTGAGCTGGCCGTAGCGGATCAGCCTGTCGCGGTAGATCAGCGCGACAGCATGGGCCCGCTCACGGGCATGACGGAGGAGCGGATCGGCGAGGTTCACGGCGGGGCCCCTGATCGCTTCCGGTTGTCGCGGTCGTAGCGCCGCCAGTGCCGGCCGGCTCCAGCTTGGAACGCCTTAAGGTTGAGATGGTATGGCTGGAACTATCGCGATAGGCGGCATCGCGTCAACGCCGGACGTGCCGTGGCACGGGAAGCTCTCCGCCTGCGGGGCGGGCGCCGGCACGCCCGCCGCAGGCGGCGGCCCGCTAGGTCGGGCGCGCTCGTGCCCCCTGAGCGGCGACTGCGGCCGCCATTTCCTCCGCCAGCGCCCTGCGGCTGACCTTGCCGGTGGGGCCGCGCGGGAGCGCCGGGAGCACGGTCAGCCGCTGCGGCATGCGCCGGCCCAGCCTCTCGCCGCAAAAGCGCAGCAGGTCCGCGGGCTTGGCGTCGCCGTGCAGCACCACGACGGCTGCGGGCACATGCTGGTAGCGCTGGTTGGCAAGCGCGAAGGCCACCGCTTCCGCGACCGCAGGGTGGGTCAGCAGCACCTGCTCGATCTCGCCAGGATGGATGTTGATCCCGTCGAACACGATCACGTCGTCCGCCCGGCCGTGGTGCATGAGTGCTCCTTCCGGGGTGAAGCAGGCGAGGTCGCCGGGATAGAACCATCCGCCCCGGAAGGCCTCCGCGGTGGCTGCGGGATCGTCGATATAGCCGCGGATCACGCCCTCGCCGCGCAGGCGCACCCGACCGCAGGCGCCAGTCGGAACGGGGCGATCCTCGCCGTCCACGATCTCCACCTCGAGGCCGGGCATGGGACGCCCGACCGTCCCCGGCAGACGGCGCTGGATCTCGGGATCGGCGGCGGCGATGGTGCCGCCCTCGTTGCTGCCGTAGTTGATGTAGAGGTTCGGGGTCAGCCGCCGGCGGACCTCCTCGCGCAGCGCCTGCGGCACGGCAGCCGCCCCGATCCTGAGAATGCGCAGGGCGCGCGGCGGGGGGGCGCCTCCCTCGACGGCCGCCAGCATCGCGTGCGCATGGGATGGCGTGCCCGAGACGTGGCCGATCTTGTGCCGCTCGATGAGCGTCAGGATCTCGCCCGGCGGAGTCCTGGGGCGGGGCAGGAACACGCAGCCGCCCGCCATGAGGCAGTGCAGCACGCGGCGCCGCCCCACCGCGAAGTGCAGGTCCACGAGGTTCAGATAGGGCTCGCCCTGGCGGAAGTCGAAGACGGTGAGGTCGCGCCGCGCCCGGACCGCCTCGTCGTGATGCGAGGCGGCATAGAGCTTGGGCGCGCCGGTGGTGCCGGAGGAGCTTGCGAACAGCCAGGGGGCGGTGCCGCCGCCCCCGCGCGCCGCCGCGAGCTCGCCCTCCGGCCGCTCCTCCTCGAGCCACACGGGATCGAGCCGGAGCAGCGGCAGGACCTGCGCGGCAGGCTCCATGTCCGACACCAGGGCCGCGAGCTTGAGCCGCCGGCCCAGCTCGGCGGCCCGGCTCGCGGACTCGTCCTGCCCGAGCGGGAGCTGGGCGACGCCCAGCCGTGCCAGCGCCAGCATGGCGATAACGTGGAGCACAGGCCGCTGCACGGTGAGCGCCACGCGGTCGCCCGGCCCGAGGCCGCGGGCCCGCAGCGCCGCCGCAAGGCGCCGCGCGAGGAGCTCGAGCCGGGCGTGATCCAGCATCACGTCGGGGTGGACCACCGCCGGCGCGTGCGGCTGCCGCGCGGCGTTGCCGGCGAGGGAATCGGTGAGGTTCATCGGTGACTCCTGGCCGCCGCCATGTCCCCGGCGCTGCGGCTGGCGCAGCCTAGACCGGGGAAGGCACGGTTGTGGATGCCCAACGTGCCGCAGGCCCCGTGGCGCGCTTGCACTGGCGTGCCCGCCCTTATGGCTCTATATGGTGTCCGCCCATTGTCGGCTCCGATGCCGGCTGTCTTTCCTCTCCCACCCGAGTGTCTCATGGAACTTCGCAACATTGCGATCATTGCCCACGTCGACCACGGCAAGACGACCATGGTCGACAAGCTGCTCCAGCAGGCCGGCACGTTCCGAGAACACCAGCAGGTGCAGGAGCGGGCGATGGACAGCAACGACATCGAGCGCGAACGGGGCATCACGATCCTCGCCAAATCCACCTCGGTGGTCTGGAAGGACGTCCGCATCAACATCGTCGACACGCCGGGTCACGCCGATTTCGGTGGCGAGGTCGAGCGCATCCTCTCGATGGTCGATAGCTGCCTGCTGCTGGTCGACGCCGCCGAGGGGCCGATGCCGCAGACCAAGTTCGTGCTGGGCAAGGCCCTGAAGCAGGGCTTGCGGCCGATCGTGGTCATCAACAAGATCGACAAGCCCGACCAGCGCGCCGACGAGGTCCTCAACGAGATTTTCGACCTCTTCGCGGCCCTCGAGGCGGAAGACGAGCAGCTCGACTTTCCCCACGTCTACGCCAGCGCCAAGCAGGGCTGGGCGGTGGTCGAGCTCGACGACCCGCGCGAGAGCCTGGCCCCGCTGTTCGACCTCATCCTCAAGCATGTTCCGGCGCCCACCGCCGATCCCGACGGTCCGTTCCGGATGCTGGCCACCACCGTCGAGGCCAACCCCTATCTGGGCCGCCTCTTGACCGGCCGGGTGTTCTCCGGCCGCCTCAAGCCCAACGCTCCGCTCAAGGCGCTGACCCGCAACGGCGAGCTGGCCGAGCAGGGCCGTGTCAGCAAGCTGCTGGCGTTCCGCGGCCTCGAGCGGCAGCCGGTCGAGGAGGTCGTGGCCGGCGACATCGTGACCATTGCCGGGTTCGGCAAGGCCACCGTCTCCGACACGCTGTGCGACGTCTCGGTCGAGGAGCCGCTGCCGGCCCAGCCGATCGATCCCTCGACCATCGTCATGACCTTCTCGGTCAATGACGGGCCTTATGCCGGCCAGGAAGGCACCAAGGTCACCTCGCGGCAGATCTGGGACCGGCTGCAGCGCGAGGCCGAGGGCAACGTGGCGATCCGCGTGAAGCTGGCCGACGAGAGCGACGCTTTCGAGGTCGCCGGGCGCGGCGAGCTGCAGCTGGCCGTGCTGATCGAGACCATGCGTCGCGAGGGCTACGAGCTTTGCGTCGGCCGCCCGCGCGTGCTGTTCCGCACCGATGAGGAGAGCGGCCAGCGGCTCGAGCCCATCGAGGAGGTGGTGATCGACGTCGACGAGGAATATTCCGGTGTCGTCGTCGAGAAGCTGACCCAGCGCCGCGGCGAGCTCAAGGACATGCGCCCGGCCGGTGCCGGCAAGCAGCGCCTGGTGTTCAACGCGCCCTCCCGCGCGCTGATCGGCTACTATGGCGAGTTCTTGACCGACACCCGCGGCACCGGCGTGCTCAACCGCGTGTTCCACGCCTGGGAGCCCTACAAGGGCGCGATCCAGCAGCGTCACACCGGCGTGCTGATCTCCGCCGAGCAGGGCGAGTCGGTGGCCTTTGCGCTGTGGAACCTCGAGGATCGCGGCCCGATGTTCATCGGCGCCGGCGAGAAGATCTATTCGGGCATGATCATCGGCGAGCACACTCGCGGCAACGACCTCGAGGTGAACCCGCTCAAGGCCAAGAAGCTCACCAACATGCGGGCTTCCGGCAAGGACGACGCGGTGGCGCTGACCCCGCCGATCCGCATGACGCTGGAGAAGGCGATCTCCTACATCGCCGACGACGAGCTGGTCGAGGTGACGCCCGCCTCGATCCGGCTCAGGAAGCGCTATCTCGATCCGCACGAGCGCAAGCGCGCGGCGCGGCAGAAGGACGTCGCGTAAGGCTGGACGATCGTCCGGCTCGCCGTTCGGGCCGGACGATCCTCGACTGTCGCCAATCGAAAACGGCCGGTGCGGGCGCGCACTGGCCGTTTTTCGTGCCGCCCGGTGACCGGCCGCTCAGCGGTTGAGGCGGACGTTCATCAGCTGGTCGGCGATCTCTTTAAAGGCCGCCTTGAGCGACGCGTCGTCGGGCGAGTTGAAATAGTATTCCGGCTTGCTGGCACATCCCTGGTAAAGCTTTTTCACAGCGTTGCTGTTCACGGCAAAGGTGATCGTATACATGATGATGCCCTTCGACTGCATCTCCGTGCAAAGGGCGCTCATGCGGCGGTCGATCTCCTTCCCCGCCTGCGCCTCGTCGTTGAGGCCTGTCGTGATCTCGAGCCGGTTTTCCTTGAGCCGGCCATAGGCGGTGTAGTCGGCGTCGCCGTCGTTGCCCCAGCCCGGCGGACCCTTGCCCGGCGCCCCCTCGGGCCAGTCGTACCAGTTGTTCTCGCCATCGGTCATCAAGATGACGACCTTGTCCATGTTCGGAGCGTCATAGTCGCGCGGCAGGGCGGGATCGCCCCACAGGCCCCGCCAGCGGGGCGAGAGGACGAACCAGCCGGCCTGCAGGCCGAGATTGGCCATCGTGCCGCCGCGATAGTGCGGCTCCAGCGACTGCACGAAACTGCGTATCTGGGCCTTGGACTGCCGTAGCGACATCACCGGTGGCGGGCAGGCGAGATTGGGGCCGACCGTATTGTTGCCGAGGCTGGCCTGTCGCTCCTCGGTGACGTTGCTCACCGACCAGTCATTGTCGCCCTTGACGGGCTGATGCGCCTTGCCACCGCCCTTGTCCTTGTCTTCTCCTTTCCCCGTGTCGTCGTCGTCTCCGTGCTTCGTGTATTTCCCGAGGGTCGACTCGTAGAGGTAGGGCTCGAACGGTGCCTGGAACGGGTTGAGGTCGTTCCTGTCGTTGCCGTGCTCCCATCGCGCCTCGACACAGCCGGCCCAGCTGCGCGGGTAGTAGGCGTTCGTGTCGAGAGAGCCGGAACGCAGCCAGCTGGTGCGCGACGGTCCCAGATTGACCGAGGCCGAGTAGGGGACTACCGCCATCCAGAGATTGTTGGTGGTTTCCCTGGTCCCGTAGATCATGTCGATCAGCGTGGTCGCGGCATCGCGCAGCGCCCGGATCTTGCTCCCCGCCATCGACCCGGTCACGTCGAGGACCAGCGCCAGCTCCATGCCCCGCTCGGCGCGCTGCGAGACGTTGGTGGCGGTGACGTCGATGGTCTCGTAACCCGCGGCCCTGAGAAAGAGGGTGGGCATGCTGGCGGTGGCCGATACCTCGATCTCGGTGCTGCTCACCTGCTTGAAGTGCGGCCCGCTCACCCTGGAGTCGAGGAAGCCGAGGGCGCTTCCGGGGGCCTTGCGCGAGAAGTTGGCCCAAAAGAATCCCGCAGCACGCTGGTCGCGGGAAGGCTCGTAGAAGGTTCGCGCCGCCGCGAGGGCTGCCGAGTCGGTGGCGGTGATCAGCCGCGACTGGACCAGATAGGCCCGCGACAGGTCGACGGCGAGCCCCACGGTCATGACCAGGGGCAGCAGCAAGAGCCCCACCAGCAGCGCGACGGCGCCGCGCCGATCCGTGCGGAGCGGCCGTCGGGGAGGAGCGGATGCGGCAGCCGGTTTCATGTCCCTACCGTGGCGAGAGTGGCGACGCGCGGCCGGAAGACGGCAAAGCCGCGCAGCGTGACGGGCGAGATGTCACCGAACAGGAGGCGGCCCGAGAGGGCGAACGGGACGATGGTCGAGAAGGCCTCGACGAGAACCGCCGTCTGGCCGTCGTCGAGCTCGAGCCCGGCCGGCAGCCTCGGCTTGCCGCTGGCGCCGATCTCGCTGCGGATCTCCGGGGCACCGGCCCGCCTTTGCCAGGCGATCGTGGTCTGCCTGCCGTCATTGGCGATGACCGTGATGATCATCGCGCCCTCGGCGCCGCTCACCACAAGCGGCTCGGCGATGCGCCGGGCGGCGTCGAAGATCCCGGGAAAGTCCGCCTCCCGCAGGGCGGTATACTGGGAGACGAGATTGGCGACCTCCGCGGCACTGCGGTCGATGCGCATGCTCGAGCGCAGGAGGATCACCGCGTCCACGGCGCCCAGCAGGAGCATCAGCAGGACCGGCAGCGTGAGCGCAAACTCGAGCGCTGCCACGCCGCGTCGCCCGAGGCGCCTAGAGAGTGGGCGAGGGCTCATTCTTCACGATCACGGTCGTGTGGTGGAGCAGCTCGCCGATCTTCAGGATCGGAATGAACGCGTCGACCAGCAAGGGCTGCTTGTAGTCCAGCTCGTAGATCACGACCTGCCCCGCTTCGCCCGCCCCCTGCGTGCCGGTCCCGGGCTCGGCGGCGGCTGCCATGCTGTCGAAGGCTTCCAGACGGATCGTCAGCCGGTCGGCCTTGAGAAACCCCGCTCCGCGCTCGAGGACGATGCGCCGGATGGCTTCCTCGCGGCTCTCGGGCGGGCTGCCGCCAATTTTTTGGGGCACCAGCGCTCCGGTGATGCCGAAACGGCTCGCCTCCCGCCCCGCGCTCTCGATGAGCGCGCCCACGGCCGCCTGCAGGGCGAACTCGATGACCCCGAGGATGACCAGCAGCAGGGCCGAGCCGACGATGGCGAACTCGAGGGCCACCGTGCCGCGCCGGTCGCGCCACGCCGGAGCCCGTCGTGTCATGGCGCGATCTGCGCCGTCTGCACCGGCTGCAGCACGCGCAGCTGCTCCATGACCGCATCGAGCTGCGCTGCCGGGAGGTCCTGCGCCAGCAGCTCGCGGGCGGCCGGCTCGTCGCCGTCGGCCAGCAGCGCCACCGCCAGGTTGTGGCGGACCCGCTTGGCGATGGCCGGCGAAGGCGGCAGCAGCTGGAGGATCTCGATCGCCTCGCGCGGATCGCCGCTCAGCGCCATCGAGAGCGCCAGGTTGTTGCGCAGCGGGATCGACGCGGGGGCAAGGGCGAGGCCGCTGCGGTAGACGGTCTGCGCCTCGCCGTGGCGGCCCTGGCGGTCGAGCGCGACGCCCAGCATGTTCCAGGCCGTCACGTCGCGCGGCCCCGTGCCGGCGGTGCCGGCCAGCGAGCGCAGCAGGGTCTCGGCCTCGCCTGCCCGGTCGAGATCGAGGAGCTTGCGGGCGAGACCGAGCGAGACGATCCGGTCGTTGGGCGCCAGGCGTTGGGCCTCCTGGTAGGAGGCGAGGGCAGCAACCGGATCGCCCGAGGCCGTCTGTGCGGCGGCGAGGCCGAGCATGGCGGGGATGCTGCCCGGCTCCTCCGCCTGGACGGTCTGGTAGAGCTGGATGGCATCCTCGGCGCTGCCGCCGGCCAGGGCCGCGTTGGCCAGCTGCAGGTTCAGCGCCGCTTCGGGCGAGGACGGCATGCCGCTCGGTCCGAGCGAGCCGCCGCTGGCGCAGGCGCCCAGCGCCAGGACGAGGGAAAGAGCGGCCAGGGTACGGCGCATGGTCAGTTCCCTACGGTATCGAGGAGCTGGAGGATGGCGGGACCCGCCACCACAAGGAACACGCACGGCAGGATGAAGACCACCATGGGCAGGGTCAGGATCACGGGCAGCTTGGCTGCCCTCGCCTCGAACTCGGTGAGGCGCTCCTGCCGCATCTCCGCCGCCAGCACCTTGAACGCCTGTGCCAGGGGGGTGCCGTATTGCAGGCTCTGGGCCAGCGTGGCGGCGACCCGGCGCGCCGAGACGACGCCGGTGCGATCGCCCAGATTCATCAGCGCCTGGCGGCGGTCGGGAAGGATGCGCATCTCCGAGGCGACCAGGGCGAACTCGCGCGCCACGTCGGCATTGCTCGGCGCTATCTCGGCGGCCACCCGGTCGAGCCCGCTCTCGAAGCCGAGCCCGGCCTCGGTGCAGATCACCATGAGGTCGACGGCGTCGGGCAGGCCGCGCGCAACGCCGGCGGCGTGCCGCCGGCGGATGACGCCCAGGACCTGGTCGGGCAGCAGCAGGCCGCCGATGGCGCTGCCCACCACCAGGAGGGTCTTGGTGAACGGCGCCATGGCGCCGCCTGCGACCAGCAGCAGCATGACCGCGGGGGCGCAGACCAGCAGCAACAGCTTGGCGCCGATGAAGATGCGCACCGCGTCCTCGCCGCGATAGCCCGCAGCGGTCAGGGTCACCTCGAGCTGCGCCTGGGTCTTGGCGTCGATGGCGCCTGTACGGGTCAGGGCGCCGCCGATCTGCGCGGCGATCGCCTTCAGCCTGGCCTTCCCGCCGCCGGCGGCCTGCGCTGCGCCCTTGCGGCGGGAGCGCGCGACGCCTTTGGGCTTGATGCTGGCGATGCGCGCCGCCATGCGCTCCTCCTCGCCCTTGCCGCGCCACAAGAGAAACGCGCAGACGAGGATGGTGAGCGCTGCGGCCGCCATGAGACCGACGAGCGGCGGGGTCATCGCAGCATCCTCGCCAGGAGCATCCGCATGGACAGGACGCCCATGCCCAGCATCAGCACGGCGCCGCCCAAGATGTAATGACCGCGCGGGTCGGCGAACAGCGTGCCGATATAGTCGGGATTGAGAAGGGTGATGGCGCCGGCCGCGACGAACGGCACCGCCACGAGGATGGCCGCGGATGTCCGGGCCTCCGAGGCAAGGGCCACGGCGCGCATCTGCAGCGCCACCCGCTTGCGGATCACGTCGGAGAGATTCTCGAGCGTGTCGGTCAGGCTGCCGCCGGTCTGGCTCTGCAGGCCGACCGCCACCGCGAAGAAGGAATATTCGGCGAGGCCGCAGCGCTCCGCCATCTGGAACAAAGCGCGGTCGAAGTCGATGCCCATATGGAGATCGTCGCCGAGCCTCGTGAACTCGGCAGCGGTCGGCTGGGGGCCCTGCTGGGCCACGCTGCCGATGGACGCGCCGAGGGGGATGCCGGAGCGCACGCCACGGACGATCATGCCCAGCGCGTCGGGCAGCTGGACCAGGAGCTTCTGCTCGTAGCGCCGCACGAAGCTGCCCAGGACCGTCCGCGGGCCGAGCACGCCGACGGCGCCGGCGACCGTCAGGCCCACGAGCACGGACATGCCGAGGCCGAGCGTCAGGTAGAGACCCAGGATCATGCCGAGGATGAGGCCGGCGGCGAGCACCCACTGCCACGGCACCGGGTAGATGTCGGTGCGCGCCGTGTCGATGCCGGTCAGCCGCGCGAGGAGATTGCCGGCGCGTGGCACATGGCGCTGGTCCAAGAGCAGCGATTTGCGGGCCGCCGGCGCCGCCTCCGGGCGGTAGCGCTGCACCAGCGTGCCGAGGCGCTGGCGTCGGCGCTCGAGCTCGCGATGGCCGGAGAGCACCCACACGAAGCTCGCGACCATGGCCGCCATCGTCATGACGGCGAGCAGGATCAGTCCCATCCCCGGCTGCAGGCCCGGCACCGGCTACTCCTCCGCCGCCGCGGCCGCCCAGGCCTTCTCCAGCCCGAAATATTCGAGCCGGTCCTGGAAGCGCGGCTTGGTGCCGGTGCTGCGCCATTCGCCGATGAGCCGCCCGCCGCTTCCCTCGCCCTGGAAGACGAAATTGAAGAGGTCGTTCAAGATCGCCACGTCGCCGTCCATGCCGACGACCTCGGCGACCTGGCTGATCCGCCGTCCGCCGTCGCGCATGCGCTGGACCTGCACGATCAGGTCGACGGCGCTGACGATCTGGGTGCGGATGGCCCGCGCCGGCAGGTTGGCGACGCCCATCAGCACCATGTTCTCGATACGCGAGACGGCGTCGCGGGCGTTGTTGGCGTGGACCGAGGACATCGACCCGTCATGGCCGGTGTTCATGGCCTGCAGCATGTCGAACGCCTCGGGGCCGCGCACCTCGCCGATGATGATCCGGTCGGGCCGCATGCGCAGCGCGTTCCTCACCAGATCGCGCTGGGATATCTCGCCCTTGCCCTCGATGTTGGGGGCACGCGTCTCGAGCCGCACCACATGCGGCTGCTGGAGCTGCAGCTCGGCTGCGTCCTCCACCGTGATGATCCGCTCGCCCGGGTCGATCAGCCGCGACATGGCGTTCAAGAGTGTGGTCTTGCCCGAGCCTGTGCCGCCCGAGACCACGATGTTGAGCCGGCAACGCGAGGCGATCTCGAGGGCCTTGGCGAGGCCGCGGCTCATGCTCCCGAAGGCGATGAGCCGCTCGAAGTCGATGCGCCTCTTGGCGAACTTGCGGATCGACAGGCAGGGGCCCTGCAGCGACAGCGGCGGAAAGACGATGTTGACGCGGCTGCCGTCGGCGAGACGGGCGTCGACCATCGGGCTCGCCTCGTCGATCCGCCGGCCGATGGCCGAGGCGATGCGCTGCGAGACGTTGGCGGCGTGGGCGTTGTCGCGGAAACGGGCCTCGATCTGCTGCAGCTTGCCGTTCTGCTCGACATAGATGCAGTGGGGGCCGTTGACGAAGATGTCGGTGATGGTCTCGTCGGCCAGCAAGGGCTCGAGGGGGCCGAGGCCGGTGAGGTCGCGCACCAGGTCGAGGGCGAGCGAGCGCTGCTCGCGGGTGTTGAGCTGCAGCCGCCGCTCGTCGGCGATCTGCGCCACGAGCTGGTCGATGTCGGCCTGCAGCGCCTCGGGCGCCGCCTTGTGCATGGCGGCGGGATCGATGCGCGTGAGGCAGAGCCGCCGCAGCTCCTCCAGCGTTATTCCGGCCGCCGGTGCCGCCGGGGTCGCGGCCTTGGCAACCGGCGCTGCGGGCTCGGGCAGCGGGGGCGCCTCGGCCGAGGGATGCTGGATCTCGTCGTCGGTCAGCGTGTCGAGGCGTCGTCCGAAGGCCATGTCCTCAGCCCCCGCCCACGCGTGCCAGCCGCAGGCGTCCGAACAGTCCGCCGATCAGCCTGCCCGGGCGCACCGCGCCCGTGCCCGCCGCGATCTCGTGCGCGAGCCGCTCGATGCCCCGCCGGAACGGGGCGCTGCGCTCGGCCACCGGGCGGCCGGCATTGGCCGCCTGCACGACCGTCTTGGGCAGATAGGGCAGCACGCACTCGGGCTCGAGATCGAGCGCTTTCTGCAGGTCCCGGCTCGACAGGCCGCCGGGCAGGCCCTGCTTGTTGAGGACGTAGATCGGCGGTCGCGTCTCGGCCTTGCCGGCTGCCAGCGCCCGGTAGCGCAGCAGCCCCCGACAGCCGCTCAAGGTCGGCTCCAGCACCAGGATCCGCACGTTGGCGAGCGCCAGGAAGCGCATGTGCAGCGGCGTCGGGAAGGCAGGAACGTCGACGATCACGAGATTGTAGCGCTGGCGCAGCAGGTCGATCAGGTCGTCGGGTGCGTCGGGGTCGGCGCGCAGCTCGGCGTCCACCGTCTCCTCGGCCGCCAGCAGGTCCAGCCGGTCGGCGACGCGCAGGGCGGTGCGCTCGAGGAAGAGCGTGTCGAGCCGGTCCGGCTTCTCGAACGCCGCGCGCAGGCCGGCATCGGCCTGCAGGCCCAGCATCAGCGCGATCTCGCTGCTCTGGAGGTTGAGGTCGAGCATCACCGTGTGGTGGTGCGCCTTGCCCGCGAGGTGCCGGCCCAGCTCGGCGACGATGGTGGAGGCGCCGACGCCGCCGCGGGCGCCGACCACCGCCACCACCTTGCCGCCGCGCGGCCCGCGCGTCTCGGGCCTGTCCTTGCCGAGCATCGGACGCAGGACGCGGACCACGGTCTCGAGGTTGAGCGGCTTGTAGAGATACTCGTCGACGCCCAGGTCGCGGACCAGCGTCCGGTAGATTCCGGCATCGTTGCGGTCGCCGACCACCAGCACCTTGACGTCCGGCGCGCACACCAGGGCCAGCGCCTCCAGGGCCGCGGCGTAATGGTCGATGCCGGTGATGTCGACGATGAGGAGGAGCGGCGAGGGGCCGCGCTCGAGATGCCTGACGGCGTCGCGGACGCTGCCGCGCCTGAGCTCGAAGTCGCCGCCGAGCACCGTCGCCAGCGCCGTCCGCGTGGTCTCCTCGCTGGTCGCGTCGGCAAGGAAGCCCAGAACGCCGGTCCGGCCGGTTGCGGGGAGCGCGTTGGTCCCCTTGGCCTCAGTCGCTGCCATCGCCGCCTCCGGCCGTGGGCGACCCTGTGCTGCCGTCCGGCAGCCGGACCTCGCCGCGGCGCCAGCGATCGATCGCCCTGGCGTCCACGGCTCCGTCGGCCACCTCGCTGCCGCGCCCGCGCCGGAGATCCTGCGGGTCGGCGATCATGGCGCGGAGATTGGCATCGTTGGCGCCGGTCGGGACCCAGCCGCGCTCGTCGTCGGGGACGGCGCAGCCGGCCAGCAGGATGAGAAGGCCGGCGACGGTCGGGCCGCGGGCAAGGCGGAGGGCGGGGCGGAGCGTCATCGGCCTCATTCCAGGATAAAGCCGGCATCGAGCGGCACGCGCGGCGGCCGGGCGTCGGTCTTGCCGGTGCGGGCGGCGATGCGGTGCATCAAGATGCGCTCGAAATCGGAGGGCGGCGCGTAGTCGTCGAGAGGGCTCTTGAGCTTGCCGGGGTCGGCCACCGGCCGGACGAGATAGGGGGTGATGATGATCACCAGCTCGGTCTCGCTGCGACGGAAGCTGTCGGACTTGAAGAGGGCGCCCAGCACCGGCACCTCGGACAGCCACGGCAGGCCGCTGGCGTCGAGGGTGGTGGTGTTGGAGAGCAGGCCGGCGATGGCGAAGCTCTCGCCGCTGCCGAGCTCGACCGTGGTCTCGGCGCGCCGCACCACCAGGGCCGGGATGCGCAGCGAGTTGATGGTGATCGCACCTTGCTCGGAGAGCTCGGAGACCTCCGGCCTGACCCGCAGCGAGATCCGCTCCGGCGAGACGATGGTGGGCACGAAGGAGAGGCTGACGCCGAACTCCTTGAACTCGATGGTGATCCGGTCGTTGTCCTGGGCCACCGGGATGGGGAACTCGCCGCCGGCCAGGAAGCTCGCGGGCTCGCCGGAGCGGGCGGTGAGGTTGGGCTCGGCCAGGATGGTCACGAGGCCGTTCTGCGCCAGGGCGTCGACCACGCCGTTGACGTCGAAATTGCCGCCGCTGAAGCCGAAGCCCAGCCGGTCGGCGGGGTTCGGGGAGGGAAGGCCGGCACCCAGCGGATTCAGCGCGCCCAGGGCGGCGGCGCCCGTGCGCAGCCCCATCTGGATCCCGTTGCCGGAATAGAGGGCCTGCCAGTTGAAGCCGAAGCGGCGCGACACGTCGCGGGAGACCTCCGCGAAGCGGACCTTGAGATTGACCTGGATGGGCGAGCGGATGCCCAGGCGGTTGACGATCCGGTAGCCGTCGCCGGCCACCGCCCGCACCGTGGACTCCGCCATCTCGGCATCGGCGGCGGTGGCGACCTCGCCGTCGAGCACCAGCATCTCGGCGGTCTGCGTCAGGCGCACCCGGCTGTCGGGCAGCAGCTGGCCGAGCATGCTCTGGGCTTCCTCGCTGCGGAAGCGCGAGGGGCGCACCGTCACCGACCAGCCGCCCAGCGTCCTGCCGCTCTCGGAGAGCGCGGCGACGCTCGTCTTGCCGGCCCCCATGCCCATGACCAGGAACCGGTTGGCAGAGAGCGGTCGGACCTCCGCCACCCGGGGATCGGCGCTGAAGACGGTGGCGACCGCGCCGGGCACCTGCAGGACGTGGCCCTCGCCGGTCTCGATGGCGAGCTGCGGCGCGCTCGCAGCCGGCGAGGTCACCAGCGCCGTCGCTGCCCGGGGGGCGGCCGACGGGGTGACCTGGAGCAGGCAGAAGGCGGCCATGATGCCCAGCAGCGCGCGGAACGGGCGCATCAGAAGCTCGTCTCCGAGGTGGTGGCGCCGTTGATCACGGTGATCCTGCGGCCACCGCTGCCGCCGCCGGCGCGAGGCGCGGCAGGGATCTCGGGGCTCTTGAGGGCCGGCGAGACGTCGCCGGCCCATACCGGCTTCGCAGATGCCGGGGCCGGTGCCGGCTGGTTGGCGGGAACGGCCGGCAGGTTAGCCAGAAGCAGGCCGCCCATGCGGGGGCGCGGCTCCCCGGGCTCTCGGCTCGCCATCGGCTCGTGGGCGGCGCGGACGACCAGGGCGAGGCGTCCCAGCCGCTCGGCGACGGCGACGCGCGGCGCGTCCTCGGGCGAGACCTCGAGGGTCACCGTGCGGGCGATCCTGTCGCCCTCGGCGGTGTCGCCCTGCGCCCCCTGGGTGAGTTTCTGGTCGACTGCGACGACGCGCACGTCCTGGAGGACGGTCTCGCCGACCACCCGCCGGGAAGGTGCGCCGGCCTGGTCCTCGAGGATCTGGGTGAGCACCAGGTCGACGCGGTCACCCGGCCAGATGAGGCCCGCATTGCCGGTGGCCGGATCGACCCCCACGGCGATCGCCCGGTAGCCGGGGGCGAGGATGGCGGCGAGGAAGCCGCGGTCGTTGGCCTGCAACACCATCTGCTCGGTCAGCGTCTGGCCAGGCGTCAGGGGCTGGCGGACCATGCCGCCCAGCAGGCGCGCACGCATGTCGGGCGTGTCCTGCAGCGCCTCTGCCGGCTTCTCGTCGGCCGGCACCTCCTTGCCCTGGATGTCCTCGGCGCGCAGCAGGGTGCCCGCAGGGACGGGACCGGCGGCCGTCAGGATCGTCGTGGTGACCGGCTCGGGGGGCAGCTCGACGGGCGCCGAGGCGACCGCCGCGTCACGCGGGGCGAGGCTGGTATAGGCGACGAACGCGAACGCGCCCGTAGCCGCGACCATCACGAGGAAAAGAAGGAGGCGAATGATCATGAGATGAGCCGCCGCTCGCATGAGAGGGCGCAGGCCCGTTCCGGCAGCCAGCCAGGGCGCGGCCGCCGGAAGGGGCAATCAAGGGAGGTCTGGCGCTCAGCTGGGCGTATTGCCCGTGATCTTGCCGGAGATACCAGTGAACAGGGCGCCGAGATCGGTGCCCAGCGTCGTCAGGGCGCCGATGATCACGACGGCGATCAGCGCCGCGATCAGGCCGTACTCGAGCGCGGTGGCGCCGCGGCGATCCTTGGCGACCGAGCGGAGGCCGAGATGGGTGGCGAGCAGATTGAGGTAGCTGAACATGGTCTTGTTCCTGAGATGGGGCGACTGACAAGGCGGGACGGCGGCGGCGACCGGTTCAGTCTTGTTGAGCCTATCTCGTCTCGCTGTGGTTGGATTACGATTTCGCGCCTCGGTTGTAAATAGCTCCTGCCGCCCGTTGTATGGACCAAGCTGTCGCATCTCCCGACAGTCGTCTTGGATCTGTCACGAGAGAGAATTTCGTTTAAAGATGTCTAAAGTTTTACGGATAAATATAATTGATGTTCAAAAACTTTAACGAAGAGCCAAAAATAACGTAACATGATACATTTTACTGCTTTATATCGAGAGATTTTCATTCAAGGCGTAGAATGGAATTAATTGTAATTGCTTGATTGATACTTGTTAAAGGTTGTGGATTTAAACTGGTCTTCCGTCGTGCTGATAACCGTCTATCAACTTCAAGGAGAAAGCGGTTACAGATCGGGGCTTTTGCCTGCCGCTGGCGATGCCGGGCACATGGGAATGGCTGCCGGTCCCGACGCCTGGCGCATTCTCCGTCGCGGCCGCAGGGCCACACCCGAGCTTTCATCGCCTGCTTTGCAATCGCTAAGTGTTCCATCGGTCGCCCAATTCGCTTAACGGCACTTGTCCCAGCTGGCGACAATCGCTCATGCCGCGTGACGGCACCGTCCACGGAACCTGCCCATGCCCCGCCATCTCCTCCGCCTGCTTCCCTTCGCCAGCGCCGTGGCCCTTCTCGCCGGAGAGGCGCAGGCCGCCGGCTTCGCCATCCGCGAGCAGTCGGCGACCGCCCAGGGCAACGCCTTCGCCGGCGCCACGGCGGGGGCCGAAGACCCGAGCTACATGTTCTTCAACCCGGCGGCCCTGGCCTACCAGGAGGGCACCCAGGCGGTGGTGCTGCAGAATGTCGTGCTGCCGACGATCCGGCTGAAGGACTCGCAGGGCAGCACCGTGACCGGCGACAACATTCCCGGCAGGCCCGACGACGACGATGTCGGCAAGGATGCCCTCATCCCTGCCTTCTACGGCTCCTGGGAGGTCGACCCGGCCTGGCATCTGGGACTGGCGGTCACCGTGCCCTTCGGCCTGGCGACCGACTATTCCGACGGCTGGACCGGCCGCTACCACGCGCTCTACTCGGCAGTGAAGACCATCAACATCAATCCGGCGGTGGCGTGGCGGCCGCTGCCGTGGCTGTCGATCGGCGGCGGCGTGCAGGTGCAGTACCTGGATGCCGAGCTATCCAGCGCCATCGACTTCGGCACCATCGGCGCCGTGGCGGGCGTGCCGGGATCGGTGCCGGGCCAGCAGGACGGACGGGTGCAGGTGCGTGGCGACGACCTCGCCTATGGCTGGAACGCGGGCGCCATCGTCGAGACGCCCGTGGAGGGCCTGCGGCTCGGCGTCGCCTACCGCTCCAAGGTCGAGCACCGCCTCACCGGCGACGCCGACTTCACCACCGACGATGCCGGCATCGGCAGCGCCCTGGCCAATGCGACGGGCCGGTTCCGCGACAGCGGCGTCAGCGCCGACCTGACCACCCCCGCCATGCTGTCCTTCGGCTTCCAGCAGACCCTCAACGAGCGCTGGTCGGTGCAGGGCGAGCTGGCCTGGACCCAGTGGAGCAGCTTCGACCAGCTGGTGATCCGCTTCGACAACGATGCCGAGAGCCCGAGCGTCACCGAGGAGCGGTGGAACGACGTGTGGTTCGCGGCCCTCGGCGCCACCTGGCGGCCCGACCCGAACCTCGCGCTGCGCGCCGGCGTGGCCTACGACCAGAGCCCCACCACGGACCGCCACCGCTCGCCGCGTATCGCCGACGGCGACCGCTACTGGCTGTCGGTTGGCGGCAGCTGGCAGGTCAAGGAGTGGCTGAGCCTCGATGCCTCCTGGGCCCACGTCTTCATGGACGACACGAAGGTCAGCCAGGACACGAACGGCGAGGGCAACACGTTTCGCGGCAATCTCGACGCAAACTACGAGACCCACATCGACCTGGTCGCCGTCTCGGCGCGCATCAGGTTCTAGGCGCTCGTCTCCGGCGGCGCGCGGCGAGGGCCTCGAGCAGCTCGTCGAGCGTCACCGGGCGGAAGTCCCGGACGTCCACGCCCACGTCGATCTGCCGCGGCAGCAGCGGGGCGAGGCGGCCATGGCTATGGCCGTGCAGGTTCAGGGCTCCCCGGCGCATCCCGTTCCACGAGCGGAACGGGTAGTGGCAGAGCACCAGAGACCGCTCCTGCAGCTCGATCTCGGCATAGGCCTGCACGCTCGCCCAGCCCTCCAGCGCCAGCGTGGCCGGGCCGTCATTGTTGCCGGCGACGAGGTGCTTGCGGCCGGCGAGGCGGGCGAGCAGGGCTTCCATGGCGGCCGGCGTGCGGCGCAGGGCGAAGTCGCCCAGATGCCACACCTCGTCCTCCGGCCGGACCACCGCGTTCCAGCGGCAGACCAGCGCCTCGTCCATCGCCGCGACGCTCGCGAACGGCCGCCGGAAGAGGCCCAGCGCCCCGCCATGGCCAAAATGCGTGTCGCTCGTGAAGAATACCCGCAAGCCTCTGCCCGAGCCCCGGTGTCAGGCGCCCGGCTCGTGCTCGCGCAGGCGCGGCAGCAGCTCGGCGAAATTGCAGGGCTTGTGGCGGATGTCGAGCTGGAAGCGGAGGATCTCGTCCCAGCCGTCGCGGCAGGCGCCGGGCGAGCCCGGCAGGCAGAAGATGTAGGTGCCGCGCGCCACGCCGGCATCGGCCCGGGACTGCAGCGAGGAGGTGCCGATCTTCTGGTAGCTGAGCATGCGGAAGAGCTCGCCGAAGCCCGCCACATGCTTCTCGGCCACCCGCGCCAGGGCTTCGGGCGTCACGTCGCGGCCGGTGACGCCGGTGCCGCCGGTGGTGATCACCACCTCCACGCCCGGATCCTCGATCCACCTCGCGAGCTGGGCCGTGATGGAATCGAGGTCGTCGCGCACGATGGTCCGCGCGGCAAGCTCGTGGCCGGCGCCGGTCAGCCGCTCTGCCAGAAGATCGCCCGATCTGTCGCTCGACGCGTCGCGGCTGTCCGAGACGGTGAGCACGGCAATGCGCAGCGGCTGGAAGGGAATGGTCTCGTCAATTCGCCCTGGCATGGCGGCGGCCTCCGTCGAGGGCCACGAGCTCGGGCCAGCGGTTCTCGGCCAGAGCCTGCAGCTCCGGGATCTCCTGACCCAGCCGGGCCCGGTATGCCCAGAGATTGGTCAGCACCTTCTTAACGTAGCGGCGCGTTTCGGCAATCGGGATGCTCTCGACGAACAGCAACGGGTCGTTGCCTACACCCTTGAGATCCTTCTCGAGCCAGCCTTGGAGCCGGCCCTCGCCGGCATTGTAGGCGGCCATGAGGTGGATCAGGCTGCGGCTGACCGTCTCGCTGCGGGTGAGGCGCAGGAGGAAGGCCTGGCCCAGCTCGATGTTGCGCTCGGGGTCGAGCAGCGTGTGGGCGCCGTCATACTCGATCGTGTCCTCGAGGCTCGCCACGTAGGCAGCCGTGCCTGGCAGGAGCTGCATCAGGCCCATCGCGCCGGCGGGGCTGCGCGCCTCCACGTCGAACGCGCTCTCTGCCCGGATCACCGCATAGACAAGGGCCCGGTCGACCTTGAAGCCGCCGGCCGGCTGCCAGTCGGGCACCGGAAAGAGCGCGCCGTCATGGCGTCTGCCGTCCTGCATCCGGACGCGCTGCGCCACCCGCATCTGGGCGCCGGGCAGGCTCGCCGCTTCGGCCAGTGCCGCCAGCGCGTAGGCCATCTCGGGGCGGGCACGGGCGCCGAGCTTGCGGACCTCGTCCTCGGCCAGCTCGCTGCGCCCGACCTGGCCCAGTGCCAGCGCCCGCCGTGCCGCCGGGTAGCGCACCAGCAGCTCGCGGGCGCGCAGCCGGAGCCGCTCCTCGTCGTGCCACTCGAACGCGATCGAGTGTCCGAGCAGGCGCTGCGCCAGGAGGCCGTAGAATCCGTCGCTGGCGCGCGCGGCGACCCGCAGGAAGTGCGTCACCAGCTGCGGGCGCTGGCCTGCCATGAGCGCCCGGGCGGCCCAAAAGGCGCCGGCCGCCACGTCCTCCTCGCCGACATTCTCGGCCTGGGCCAGCGCCATGAAGATCTCGGCGGCCTTCGCATAGCGGCGGCCGCGCCACGCGCTCAGGCCCTGTTGCAGCGCCTCGCGCAGCTCCGCGCGGCCGCTGCGGGCGGTGCGCAGCTCTTGGCCGTGGCCGCGCAGATAGCCCTCGACAGGGGATGCCGGGGCACTCGCGCCGGCCGGCCGCCGCTTCGTCGCGAGGCGGTGGATACGAACGGCCTGGGGATGGTCGGCATAGTCGTCGAGCCAGGCTGCCAGCTCCCGATAGCTGGAGCGGTATTTCGTGGGGTGAAGGTAGCGCTGGGCGAGCACGTGCCCGAGCAGCAGGCGGCTGTCGAGCCGGGCCATGAGCCGGTTTGCCGCTTCCCAGTCGCCGTCCTCCTGCAGCCTGAAGATCAGCTTGTAGCGGGCGACGTCCTCGCTGCTCAACGGACGCCCGAGGCTCGCCGGCGTCGGCACGGACGCCGGCTCCTGGCTCAGCCGCGCCATCCGCAGCGCCCTCTCCTCGGCCGCCGCGGGGGCGGGCTGCACGAGACCGGCGACGACGAGAAGCGGAAGAGCCGCAAGCAACAGGCGCGCGATCGGTCGAGGGAGGAATGGGACGGTCATGTCGGGCTGCGCCCTTGCTTTTGTTGTCGTTGCCGCGGAAGCGCCCGCCCAGGGGACGCTGAGGGTCCTCTTGCCGGAGGATCGGTCTAGTGGGAGGCGGGATCGCTCTCTGGAGGGGGGCGCCGGCCGAGGGTGCGCCGCAGGCGCAGGAGATCGCGCCACACATAGCGCTTTTGGACCGGCTGGCGCAGCAGGTAGGCGGGATGGAAGGTCACCAGCGCCGGGATCGGCGCGCCTTGCGCCGGCGTGTAGGTGAACGGGCGGCCGCGCAGCTTGGTGACCCCCTCGTCGCGGTCGAGCAGCGCGCGTGCCGAGATCCCGCCCACGAAAAGGATCTGTCGCGGCTGCACCAGCTCGATCTGGCGTTCGAGAAAGGGCTGGCAGACGGCGATCTCGGCGGCGGAGGGAGAGCGGTTGCCGGGGGGCCGCCAGGGGATCAGGTTGGTGATGTAGGCCGTCCGGCGGTCGAGGCCGATCATCGCCAGCATCCGGTCGAGGAGCTGGCCGCTCTGTCCGACGAAGGGCCGGCCCTGCCGGTCCTCCTCGGCGCCCGGCGCCTCGCCGATCACCATGACGGCGGCCTCGGGGTTGCCGTCGGCGAAGCAAAGGCGGGTCGCGGTCGCCCGCAACGCGCAGCCCTCGAACGTCTCGAGGGCCTGGCGCAGGGAGTCGAGCGTGTCGCAGGAAGCCGCAAGCCCGCGTGCCGTGGCGACGCTCTCAGGCTCGGCGCGCAACGGCCGCCGCGCCGTTGCCGGCTGCGGGACGAGGTCCGGAGGCCGGGGTGCCGGCGCGCCCGGCTGCGGACCCGCGGGCGCCGCCGCGAGGGGCGCAGGCTCGAGACCGTAGCTCGGTCCCGGTGCCTCGCCCAGACAGGCGGTGACGCCCATGAGCTCGTGCCATTCGAGCAGGGCCAGCAGATGGTCGCGCGCCTGCTGCGGACCCTGCGGCATGCTCTCGGATGAACTTCGGCTCATTCCCACCGGTCGATCCGTGTCCGTCTCTCTCGGCTGCCCCGGCCGGCGCCCGGCGCAGCCGCGGCATCGCCCGCCGCAGCGCGCTCTAGACGCCTGATCCGGTCCGCCCCGGAGCCGATCGCTCCGCCCCGTGGCGACCTCGTGGCACCCGCTTGCGCAGGGCCGGCAGACACAACCCGCGCTAGAGGGCGCGCGCATCTTCCGGCCACACGTAGTAACGGACGATCACACCCGCAGTTCTATTCCGCCGGTTTCCCGGCGAGCCGGTTTCGGAGCGGCTTAGAGGTCGCGGTAGGCGAACGGCTTGCCGTCGCGGTCGATGACCAGCTTGCCGCTCTCGTCCTGCGCCGCTATGTAGCGACCGTGGCCAACGGCCGTGCCGACGTAGAGAGCGGGCTTGACCTTCTTGCCGTCGTAGGTCTTGGCCTGGGCAGAGGGACCGCGGGCCGTCGGATCGTTCTTGCTCTTCGACGTCTTCAGCATCTTGCTGCTCCTCGGGGATGGGCCGGCATGGCGGCCGCCATGGGCCCCGCCAGTCTGGCGCCTCTTTGGCGGGATCATCGTGCTTCGTCAAGCATCTCGGCCGGAACGCTTGCGACCGCCGGTTTTGCCGTCGCACAATATGGCCATGCGCATGTCCACTGACCTCACGGGAATGGCGGCGCCCGCCCCCAGGCGGCGCCTGCGTCCCTTTCTCGCATCCCTGCTGGCAGGCCTGATGCTCGTTGGCTGCGGCGCGCCGCAGGCAGGGCCGCTCGCCGCCGGGCCGTGGCAGGGCTCCTCCATGGTCGTGCGGCCCGACGCCGATCTCGGCGACAGCATGGCAGCCCAGCTCCTGGTGGGACGCTACGCTCTCGACCGCGGCGAGGTGACCATTGCCGCCGAGCAGTTCGGCCGTGCCCTCGAGGCCGACCCGGGCAATCTCGACCTGCGCCTCCAGCTCCTCGCCCTGCAGATCGCCAGCGGCGGTTTCGAGGAGGCGCTTGCCAATGCCCGCCTGCTGGCGGAGGGCGAGGTGGAGGCCGACGAGGCCTATGTGCTGCTGACCCTGGACGCTGCCCGGCGGAACGCGTTCGACGAGGCGTTCGCCCAGCTCGGGCGCGTGCGCAGCCGCAGCCTGGCCGGCGTGATCGCGCCGGTGCTCGAGGCGTGGCTGCGGTTCGCCACCGGCGCCGCCGACCAGGCCTTGACGCGGCTCGAGGAGGCCGACCGGCAGGACGGCTTTCGCCGGCTGCGCGTCTTTCACCGCGGCCTGATGCAGGCGATGGCGGGGCGGGGCGAGGCGGCGCGGACAACCATCGGCGAGCTGCTGGCGCAGGAGGAGGAGCCGGCGCCGCTGCGGGTGGTGCTGAGCCTTGCTGCCCTCGAGCAGGCGGCCGGCAACGAGGCGGCGGCCCGGGTCCTGCTCGAGCGCCAGCGCGACCTGACCGGCGACAGTTTCGCTCTGGAGCAGGCCCGTGCCGGGCTGGAAGCGGGTGCGCCGCCACCCTTGCCGGTGACCACGCCGCAGGAGGGCATGGCCGACGCGCTGCTCGGCCTCGCCGCCGCCCTCTACGATCAGCGCATCGGTGGCCAAGGGCTGATCTATGCCCGCCTCGCCACCTTCCTCACACCCGATGCGGGCGATCTCCAGGTGCTGCTGGGGCGCATCGCCCTCACCCAGGCTAGCCCGGAGCGTGCCGTCGAGGCGCTCGAGCGCGTGGCCGACACCTCCCCCTTCTCGTGGCAGGCGCGCCTGCTGCGGGCCGAGGCGCTGCGCGAGCTGGGGCGCAAGGAGGAGGCGACCCGCCTGCTCCAGCGCATGTCCAAGGAGCGGCCGGAGAGGGTCGACGCGCTGGTGGCGCTGGGCGACATGAAGCGGGCCGACGAGCAGTATGCCGATGCCGAGAAGGCCTATGCCGAGGCGCTTGCCCGGCGTGGTGCCCCGCAGCGGCTCGACTGGCGCATCCTCTATGTCCACGGCATCACGCTGGAGCGAAGCGGCCGCTGGGACGAGGCGGAGAAGGCGTTCCTGACGGCGCTCGAGCTGGAGCCCGACCAGCCGCTGGTCCTCAACTATCTGGGCTATAGCTGGGTCGACCAGGGCCGTCATCTCGACCGTGCGAAGGAGATGCTGCACCTGGCGGTCGATCTGCGTCCCCAGGACGGCTACATCGTCGACAGCCTGGGCTGGGCCTATTTTCGCCTCGGCGAGTACGAGCTGGCGGTCGAGCATCTGGAGCGCGCCGTCGAGCTGCAGCCGGGCGACCCGGTCATCAACGATCATCTGGGCGATGCCTACTGGCGCGTCGGGCGGACCCGCGAGGCGCGCTTCCAGTGGCAGCGGGTGCTGACACTGGAGCCCGAGCAAGGCGAGATCGCCGCCATCGAGCAGAAGCTTCGCGACGGTCTTTCGAAGGATGACGCCGATCGTGGCTGAGCCGCTTCGCGAGCGGGCGCCGGCCAAGATCAATCTCGATCTGCTCGTGACGGCGCGCCGCCCCGACGGCTACCACGAGCTCGACAGTCTCGTGGTGTTCGCCGAGGCCGGCGACATGCTGCGCCTGGAGGAGGGGCCGGGGCTGCACCTTGCCCTTGAGGGTCCGTTCGCTGCCGATGTGCCGGCCGGCGAGGGCAATCTCGTGCTGCGCGCGGCGCGGGCGCTGGAGCATCATCTGGGGCGCGACCTGCCCGGCTCGGTCGTTCTCTCCAAGCGTCTGCCGGCCGCTTCCGGCATCGGCGGCGGCTCCTCGGATGCCGCGGCCATGCTGCGCGGCCTCGCCCGGCTGCACCGGCTGGACGTGCCGGCGCCGCTCCTGGCCGCGCTGGCGCTGAAGCTGGGCGCCGACGTTCCCGTCTGCCTCGCCGCCCGGCCGATGCGCATGCGGGGGATCGGCGAGCGGCTCGAGCCGCTTGCGGACCTGCCGGGGATGCCGCTGGTGCTGGTCAATCCCCGCCGTCCGGTGCCGACCAAGGCGGTGTTCGCCCGGATGGGCACGCCCAGGGGGCCGCGGCCCCGCCCGGCCTTGCCCGCGAGCGCCACGCTGCCGGACCTGGCGGCCTGGCTTGGGGCGAGCGTCAACGATCTGGAGGCGCCCGCCCTGGCGATCGAGCCCGTCATCGGCGAGGTGCTGGCGGCGCTGCGCCGGCTGGAGGGCTGCCTGCTGGCCCGCATGTCGGGCAGCGGCGCCACCTGCTTCGGCCTCTTCACCGCCAAGGACGCAGCCGACGCGGCGGCTGCGGCACTCGCGGCCGCCCGGCCCGACTGGTGGAGCATCGCCACCACCGCCCGGGGATGCCCATGATCCTCACCTTCACCGATTTCGGCGTGGCCGGTCCCTATCTCGGCCAGATGCGCGCGGTGCTGCTGCGGGCCGCGCCGGAGATCCCGGTGATCGACCTGATGAGCGACGTCCCGGCCTTCGAGCCACGCCTTGCCGCCGTGTTGCTGGCGGCACTGGAAGGCACGGCGCTGACGGGCGACGTGGTCCTGGCGGTGGTCGATCCCGGCGTCGGCACCGAGCGCGCGCCGCTGGCGCTGGAAGTCGATGGACGCTGGTTCGTGGGTCCCGACAACGGGCTCTTCGAGCTGGTGCTCCGGCGCGCCCGCGAGGCCCGCTCCTTTCGCATCGCCTGGCGCCCGGACACTCTCTCGGCAAGCTTCCACGGCCGCGATCTCTTCGCGCCGGTCGCCGCCGGCCTCGCCCGCGGGCGCACCGACACGCTGGAGCCCGCCGCACCGCTGCGCTTTCCCGACTGGCCGGACGAGCCGCCGCTGGTCGCCTACGTGGATGGCTATGGCAACGCCATGACCGGCCTCGTGGCCGCGCGCCTGCCGCCCGCAGCAGTGGTCGAGGCCGGTGGCCGCCGCCTGGCGCGCGTCCGCACCTTTGGCGAAGCCGCGCCCGGTGAGCCCTTCTGGTACGAGAACAGCCTGGGCCTCGTCGAGATCGCCGCCAACGGCACCAGCGCCGCTGCGCTGCTGAAGCTCGCCCCCGGCACGTCGATTCATCTCACCGCCTGAGTTGCCTCGCCCGCCCGAGCCCTTTATCTAGAGAACGCACCCTTGCTGGGGCGTCGCCAAGCGGTAAGGCAGCGGATTTTGGATCCGCCATTCGCAGGTTCGAATCCTGCCGCCCCAACCATTCTCGTCCAGCCTGACCCTGCCGATGGACCTCGCGGCCAGCCCGCCCGGTAGCACTCCTGCCGGCCGTGGAGGAAGCGCTCCCAGGCCCGGTGCTCGCCGCGCGCACGCCGCCCGACGCTCTGGCGCGAAACCGCTAGAATCCGTCGCGACAGCGAAAGGCGGCGGGGGGCTGGTGGGCAAGATCGACGGGAGGGTCCACCTTGCCGTGTGGGTGCGCAGATGCCCAAGCTCGACATGCCCGCAATCCGATCGCTCGTGCAAAGCCGGCAGCCCGGCCGTCCGCTCGAAGCCCCGTTCTATCTGAGCCGGGAGATCCTCGAGCTCGACCTCGAGGTGATCTTCGGGCGGCACTGGATCTTTGTCGGCGTCGAGCCGGACGTGCCGGAGCCGGGCGACTATGCCTCGGTGCAGATCGGCCGCAATCCGGTGGTGATCGTCCGCGACGACGACATGCAGGTGCGGGCTTTCCACAATGTCTGCCGGCATCGCGGCGCGCGCCTGGTGACCGAGCCGCAGGGCACCGTGGGCAAGCTCGTCTGCCCCTACCACCAGTGGACCTACGAGCTCGACGGCAGCCTCATCCACGCCGAGCACATGGCGCCGGACTTTGACCTGTCCTGCCATGGCCTGAAAAAGGTGCACCTGCGCAGCCTCGCGGGTCTGCTCTTCGTGTGCCTCGCCGACGAGCCGCCTGCCGACTTCGACGAGATGGCCCGGACGCTCGAGCCCTACATCGCGCCGCACGGCATCGCCGACGCCAAGGTGGCGGCGCGGGTCGACCTCGTCGAGGAGGGCAACTGGAAGCTCACGATGGAGAACAATCGTGAGTGCTATCACTGCGCCACCAACCATCCCGAGCTCACCATCTCGCTCTTCGAGTACGGCTACGGCTTCGCGCCGGAGAGCGCGGACGAGAGCCGTTGCGAGGCCATGGCGCAGTATGCCCGCACCGAGGCCGAGTTCGAGACCGCCTGGGAAGCGCATGGTCTGGCCTGGCAGGAGCGCGACGAGCTGCACGGCCGCCCCACCGCGTTCCGCGCCCAGCGCCTGCCCCTCGACCGCGCCGGTGAATCGCAGACCCTCGACGGCAGGGCGGCCTCGAGAAAGCTCATGGGCTCGCTGAAACGGGCAAAGCTCGGCGGACTCTCGGTGTGGACCCAGCCCAACTCCTGGGTCCATCTGATGAGCGATCACGTGGTGACCTTCTCGGTGCTGCCGCTCTCGGCCGACCGCACGCTGCTGCGCACCACCTGGCTGGTCCACCAGGATGCGGTCGAGGGGGTCGACTACGACCCCGACAATCTCACCGAGGTCTGGCGGCGCACCAACGAGCAGGACGGCGCGCTGGTCGGCCTGGCCCACTCTGGCGTGCAGAGCCAGGCCTACGAGCCGGGACCCTACTCGCCCTACACCGAGGGACTCGTGGAGAAGTTCGTCGCCTGGTACATCGAGCGGCTGGGCGCGCATCTCGACGCCTCAGGGCGCTAGGGGAGACGCCGGCATGAGCATGCGGCACCGGCTGCTTCTCGACGCGCTGTGGCCGGCCTGGGACTGCGAGGAGGACGACCGGCTGATCTGCCGGGCGGTCTATGACGAGACCCACGACGTCAAGACTTTCCTCTTCGCCTCGCCCGAGCCGCGCCAGTTCATCTTCGCGCCCGGGCAGTTCCTGACTTTCGACTTTCCGGTGGGGGAGGGCGGGCAGGGCGAGGGCTCGGTCAACCGCTGCTACACCATCGCCTCCTCGCCGACGCGTCCGCATACCGTGGCGATCACCGTCAAGCGCACCAGTGGCGGCTCGGTCTCCAACTGGCTGCACGACAATATCAAGGTGGGCGACGTGGTGCGGGCGATAGGGCCGATGGGCGAGTTCTCGACCTGGGCGCATCCCTGCTCCAAGCGGCTTTTCTTATCGGGCGGGGTCGGCGCCACGCCGCTCATGTCGCATCTGCGCCGCGACTTCGACATGGGCGAGGATCTCGACACCATCGTCGTGCACTGTGCCCGCACGCCCCGCGACATCCTCTTCCGCCACGAGCTCGACCTCATGGCGCACCGCCGCCAGCATCTCCAGATCGCGCATCTGGTGGAGAGCGTGGACGGCGAGCAGGGCTGGGCCGGCTATCGCGGACGGATCTCGCGCGAGCTGGTCGAGATGATCGCCCCCGACTATCGCGAGCGCGAGATCTTCTGCTGCGGTCCCCCGCCCTTCATGGCGGCGGTGCGGGCGATCCTGCGGCAGGGCGGCTACGACATGAGCCGCTACCACGAGGAAAGCTTCGACTTCGCCGACTTGGCGCCGGCCGAGCAGGCCGCGGCCCCGCCGCCTCCGGACGCGGGCGTGAAGGTCCACAGCGTGACCTTCAAGAAGTCCGGCCAGACCATCGAGTGCGACGAGAACACCACCATCCTGGCCGCCGCCCGCATGGCCGGGCTGCGCCTGCCCTCCTCCTGCACCAAGGGCCTGTGCGGCACCTGCAAGACGCTCAAGATCTCGGGCGAGGTGGAGATGGCCCATGCGGGCGGCATCCGCCAGCGCGAGATCGACCGCGGCATGGTGCTCTTGTGCTGCTCGAAGCCACGCGGCGAGGTTACCGTCGACCGCTGACCGAGGCGGCCGCCTCCTTCAGCCAGCCCTCGACATAGGCGGCGAAGGAGCGGCCGCACTCGACCCGCCACACCGGCGCCTCGCCCGGGCGTGCCAGCACGATGTCGGCCTTGGCGAGCAGCGTGCGGGTGGCGCTGCCGGCTGCGAAGGCGGCCTCGCGGAGGTCGAGCGGGCAGCCGGAGTTGATCACCTCCGCAGCCGAAGGCCCCTCGACCTCGAAGGCCACCTCGCGGTGCCCGACATCCACCAGCGCGTGGAACGTCTCCCCGAGCTCGCCGGCGATGGCGGCGGCGAGGTCCTCGCCCTCCTCCTCCGGCGCCAGCAGCAGCCATTCGTCGGGGCCGAGCCTCAGGCTCCGGCGCTCGCCCGTCGTGGTCATGCGGTTGATGTCCTGGTCGAGCCGGAACCCGGCCACGCTGCCGAGCCGGCTCGCCGCCGCCGGGCGGAGCCGCAGCGAGAAGCGCGTGCCGCGGGGCAGGCGGCGGACAGCGGCCGCCTCGCTCATGGCGCGGGGAGCTGCCTGGCGCTCCCGGACCTCCTTTGCCTCAAGCACGGACGCGCTCTCCTTCAGGATCGACGAAGACCGGTTCGACCACCCGCACGGTGGTGAAGCCCGCGGGCGTGGTCACGTGAAGCTCGTGGCCCCTGCGCCCTCTGCCGCCGGCCACCAGCGCCAGGGCTATGGACCTGCCGCTGGCCTCGCTCCAGTAGCTCGACGTGACGTGGCCCAGCATGCGCATGGGCACGGGCTGGCCTGGATCCTCCACGATCTGGGCACCTTCCTCGAGCACGAGACCGGGATCTTCCGTCAGCAGCCCGACGAGCTGGCGCCGGCCCTCCGCCACGATGTCGGGGCGGGAAAGCGAGCGCTTGCCCACGAAGTCGGGTTTGATCTTCGAGACCATGCCGCCCAGGCCCAGATCGTCGGGGGTCACCGTCCCGTCCGTCTCCTGCCCGACGATGACGAAACCCTTCTCGGCGCGCAGCACGTGCATGGTCTCGGTGCCGTAGGGGGTGATGCCGAAACGCTGCCCCTGCTCGAACACCGCCTCCCAGACCTCGCGCGCATGAGCGGCGGGCACATTGATCTCGAAGCCCAGCTCGCCGGTGAAGGAGACGCGGAAGAGCCGGCAGGGCACGCCGCACACGCGCCCCAGCCGCACTGCCATGTGCGGGAAGCTCGCCGCGTCCATGTCGATGCCGTCTACCAGCGGCGCGATCACCTCGCGGGCCTTCGGCCCCTGCACGGCGATGGCCGCCCACTGCTCGGTGGTGGAGGTGAGGAACACGTCGAGATCCGGCCACTCGGTCTGGAGATAGTCCTCCATGTGCGAGAGCACCCGCGCAGCCCCGCCGGTGGTGGTGGTGACATGGAAGCGGTCGTCGGCGAGGCGCGCCACCACGCCGTCGTCCATGACGAAGCCGTCCTCCTTGAGCATCAGCCCGTAGCGGCAGCGCCCCGGCGCCAGCTTGCTCCAGCCGTTGACGTAGAGCCGGTTCATGAGCTCGGCGGCGTCCGGCCCCACCACCTCGATCTTGCCGAGCGTGGAGGCGTCGAAGATGCCCACGCTCTCGCGCACCGCCCGGCACTCGCGGGCCACCGCCGCCCGCATGTCCTCGCCCGGCCGCGGGAAGTACCAGGCGCGGCGCCACAGCGAGACATTCTCGAAGATGGCCCCGTACTCCTCGGCCCAGGCGTCGAGCGGGGCGGTGCGCACCGGGTCGAAGAGCGCGCCTTTGCTCTGGCCGGCCAGCGCCCCGAAGCTCACCGGCGTGTAGGGCGGGCGGAAGGTGGTGGTGCCCACCCCCGGCACCGGCCTGTCCAGGATCGAGGCGACGAGGCTCAGGGCGTTCATGTTGGACGACTTGCCCTGGTCGGTGGCCATGCCGGTGGTGGTGTAGCGCTTGACGTGCTCGATGGACTCGAACCCCTCGCGCACGGCGAGCCCGATATCCTTGGCGGTGACGTCGTTCTGGAAGTCCACGAAGGCGCGCAGCTTTGCCGGGTCGGCGTCGGTGGGAAGGAGCGGGATGCCGGTGAAGCCCGCCGGCGTGGGCGAGGCGGCGAAGGCGCGCTCGCCGGGTGTGCCGGCCGCATCCGCGCCCGCCGCGTGGCCGTCCGCCAGCACGTCGGCCAGCTCGTAGACACCGCGCGCCGCCCCGGCCGAGCGCTCCGCCTGCACCGACGTGCCGGGCACGAAGGCGTCGATGGCGGGCTCGAAGCGGAGCCTGCCGCGCGACTGCGAGAAGAGATGCACCGCCGGCGTCCAGCCCCCCGACATGCCGACGCAGTCACAAGAAAGCACACGCCGCGAGCCTGCGCGCCCGTTCGCCCCGAGCGGCGCCACGACGAGGCCGCTCACCCGCTTCCTGCCTGCCGAGCCCACCACGGTATGGCCGGTGAGCACCTCGCAGCCCAGCGCGCGCAGCATCTCCGGACCCGCGCCGCATTCCTCCTCGGGCCGCAGGTCCACCAGCGTCACCTCGAGCCCGGCAGCCTTCGCGTCGGCGGCGGCGCGGTAGGCCGAGGCTCCGGTGGTGGCGAAGACGATGCGTCTGCCCGGCGCCACCCCGTATCGGTTGAGGTACACGCGCACGCTCTCGGCGAGCATGATCCCCGGCCGGTCGTTGTCGGCGAACACCAGCGGCCGCTCGTGGGCGCCGGTGGCCAGCACCACCTGCCTCGCCCGCACCTGCCAGAGCCGCTCGCGGGGAAGATGGGCCGGCGGCTCGCCCATGTGGTCGGTGACCCGCTCGAGCAGCGCCACATGGTTGTGGTTGTAGTAGCCGAAGGCGGTGGTGCGCGGCAGGATCTCGACGTTCTCGCGGGCCGCCAGCGTCTCCAGCGCACGGGCGCGCCAGGCATCCGCACTCATGCCGTCGATCAGCGCCGTGGTCTCGTGCAGCAGCAAGCCGCCGGGCTCGGCCTGCTCGTCGGCCAGAATCACGTGGCCGCCTTGCTCCGAGGCGGCCAGTGCCGCGGCCAGCCCCGCCGGGCCGGCCCCCACCACCAGCACCTCGCAATGCGCGTGAAGGTGCGCGTAGCGGTCGGGGTCCGCCGTCTCGGGGGCCCTGCCGAGCCCCGCCGCGGCGCGGATGCGCGGCTCGTAGAGCTTCTCCCAGAAGGAGCGCGGCCACATGAAGGTCTTGTAGTAGAAGCCCGCCACTAAGACCGGCGAGAGCAGGTCGTTGACCTCGCCCGCGTCGAGCTCGAGGGAGGGCCAGTGGTTCTGCGAGCCGGTCACCAGCCCGTCCACCGCCTCCACCATCGTGGCGCGGTTGTTCGGATCGTGCCGGCCCGGGCCGCGGTCCACCGAGAGCAGCGCGTTGGGCTCCTCCGAGCCATGGCTCAGGATGCCGCGCGGACGGTGGTACTTGAACGAGCGGCCCACCAGATGCCGGCCGTTGGCGAGCAGCAGCGATGCCGCCGTGTCGCCGGCGAAGCCTTCCAGCGCCGTGCCGTTGAAGCGGATCGAGAGCCTGCGGGCGCGGTCGATGCGGCCGCCGGTGGCGAGGCGGAAGGGCTGGCTCATCGCGGCTCCCCCCCGCCCGCGGACGGCCGCGGCGCTCCCATCTCGTAGGTGGCGAGGAAGCGGTCGCTGGCGGTATCGCGCAGCGCGTTGAACCAGCGGCGGCAGCCGTGCTGGTGCAGCCAGCGCTCGGCCTGCACGCCCTTGCGGTTGGTGCGCACGAACAGGAACTCCGACCAGGCCTGGTCGTCGAGGCCGGCGGGCTCGGCCGGGCGCGCGATGTGCGCCTCGCCGCCGCAATGGAACTCGATCTCGGGGCGCGGGCCGCAATAGGGGCAGGTCACGAGCAGCATGCGCGGGGCCTCAGTGCGCGACGGCGGCGGCCGCCGCCTCGTCGATGAGCCGGCCGGTGCGGAACCGGTCGAGGATGAAGGGGGCGTTGATCGGGTGGGGCTCGCCCTTCGCCAGGGTGTGGGCGAAGACGTGGCCCGAGCCGGGCGTGGCCTTGAACCCGCCTGTGCCCCAGCCGCAGTTGACGTAGAGCCCCGGCACCGGCGTCCTGCCGATGATCGGCGAGCGGTCGGGGGTGACGTCGACGATCCCGCCCCAGTTGCGCAGCATCCGCATGCGCGAGAATTGCGGGAAGATCTCGCAGATCGCCTCGAGCGTGTGGGTGGCGATGTGCAGCCCGCCCTGCTGGCTGTAGGAGACGTACTGGTCGGTGCCCGCACCGATCACCAGCTCGCCCTTGTCCGACTGCGAGATGTAGGCGTGCACCGCGTTGGACATCACCACGCAGGGGAACACCGGCTTCACCGGCTCGGAGACCAGCGCCTGCAGGGGAAAGCTCTCCAGCGGCATGCGCACGCCGGCGCGCTCCATGATGACGCTGGTATGGCCCGCTGCCACCACGCCCACCCGCCTGGTGGCGATGAAGCCGCGCGAGGTCTCGACACCTTCCACCGCACCGTCTGCGCCGCGGCGGATGCCCGTCACCTCGCAGTTCTGGATGATGTCGACGCCCATGGCGTCGGCGGCGCGCGCATAGCCCCAGGCCACGGCGTCGTGCCGGGCGGTGCCGCCCCGCCGCTGCAGGGCCGCCCCCATCACCGGGTAGCGGGCCTCCCTCGAGATGTTGAGCGGCGGGCAGAACTCCTTCGCCTGCTCCGGCGTCAGCCACTCATTGTCCACGCCGTTGAGCCGGTTGGCGTAGACGTGCTGCCTGAAGCTGCGCACGTCGTGGAGATTGTGCGCCAGCATCATCACGCCGCGCTGCGAGAACATGACGTTGTAGTTGAGATCCTGGGACAGCCCCTCCCAGAGCTTCACCGCGTGGTTGTAGAGGGCAGCACTCTCGTCGTAGAGATAGTTGGAGCGGATGATGGTGGTGTTGCGGCCGGTGTTGCCGCCGCCGATCCAGCCCTTCTCCAGCACCGCCACGTCGCGGATGCCGAACTCCTTGGCCAGGTAGTAGGCGGTGGCGAGCCCGTGCCCGCCGCCGCCCACGATCACCACCTCGTAGGACGACTTCGGCTCGGGGGCGCGCCACTGGCGCTCCCAGCCCTTGTGGCCCTTGAAGGCTTCCGAGATCAGCGTGCGGAAGGAAAAACGGCGCATCGGCGGAAGCCTCTCAGGCGCGCAGGCGCAGATTGTCCGGGTCGAAGGGCGATTCCGGGATCACCACGGCGCGCCGCTTCTCGCCCAGGATCGTGACCTCGAGCTCGGTGCCGGGCTCGTCCAGATCGGGGCGCACCATGCCCAGCGCCAGCGACTTGTCCACCCGCCAGCCATAGCCGCCCGAGGTGCAGCGGCCAACGAGCCTGCCGTCCTTGTGGATGGGCTCGGAGCCGCGCGCGTCGGCATCGGTGACGTCCAGGAGCTCCAGGGTCACCAGCCGGTTCGCCACACCGCGCTCCCGCCAGGCCAGCAGCGCCTCGCGGCCGAGGAAGTCGCCCTTCTCGGGGCGGACGAAGCGCTCGAGCGCCGACTCGTCGGCCGAGTACTCGATGGAGAGCTCGCGGGGCAGGCCGCGATACGACTTCTCGATGCGCATGGAGTCCATGGCGCGCATCCCGTAGGGGCGGATCCCGAAGGGCCGCCCCGCCTCCATGAGCAGGTCGAAGATGGTGGCCTGCATCTCGATGGGGTGATGCAGCTCCCAGCCCAGCTCGCCCACATAGTTGACGCGCAGCGCCCGGCTCCAGGCATGGCCCACGTCGATCGCCTTGCCGGTGAGCCAGGGGAAGGCCTCGTTGGAGAGGTCCGCGTCGGTGAGCTTCTGCAGCACGTCGCGGGCGTGCGGGCCCGCCAGCACCAGGACACCATGTTGCGTGGTGACCTTCTGCATCTCCACCGAGCCGTCGCGCGGCCGGGCCTTCTCCAGATAGTCCCAGTCGTGGCGCTCGGCCGAGCCCATGCCCACCATGTAGAAGCGCTCCGGGCCCTCGCGCAGGATGGTGAACTCGGAGCGCACCCCGCCATTGGCGGCCAACATGTAGGTGAGGGCGATGCGCCCGACCTTCTTCGGCAGGCGGTTGGTGGTGAGCCGGTCGAGGAAGGCCTCCGCACCCGGGCCGCTGATCTCGTACTTGGCGAACGGGCTCATGTCCTGCAGGCCCACCGCCTCGTGGACGTGGCGCACCTCCTCGCCGACGAAGCCGAAATAGTTGGAGCGGCGGAAGCTCCAGCGCTCGCGCGGACGCTCGCCCGGTGCGGCGGGCGGGTGGTTCTCGTTGAGGAGAACCTCGGTCTTGTGGAGATCCGCCTCGTCCAGCCCGTAGCCCTCCGGCGCGAACCAGTTGGGCCGCTCCCAGCCGTAGGAGGCGCCGAAGACCGCCCCCAGCGCCTTCATCCGCTCGTAGCACGGGGTCCGCCGCAGCGGCCGCGCCGCCGCCCGCTCCTCGTCGGGATAGTGGACGGTGAAGACGTTGGCGTAGGCCTCCTCGTTCTTGGCGCGCAGGAAGCCGCGCGTGGCATGGGCGCCGAAGCGGCGCGGGTCCACGCCGGTCATGTCGATGGAGGGCTCGCCCTCGGTGATCCACTCGGCGAGCTGCCAGCCGGCCCCGCCCGCCGCGGTGACCCCGAAGGAATGGCCCTCGTTGAGCCAGAAGTTCCTGAGCCCCCAGGCCGGGCCGATGATCGGGCTGCCGTCCGGCGTGTAGGCGATGGCGCCGTTATAGACCTGCTTGACGCCGACCTCGCCGAAGGCGGGAACCCGCTCCATGGCGGTCTCGATATGCGGGCCCAGCCGCTCGAGATCCTCCTGGAAGAGCTCGTACTCGGATTGCGGGTCCGGCCCGTCCACGTAGCAGACGGGAGCGCCCGTCTCGTAGGGGCCGAGGATGAACCCGCCGTTCTCCTCGCGCAGATACCAGGACGAGTCGGCCTCGCGCAGCACGCCCATCTCGGGCAGGCCCTGGCGGTGGCGCTCGAGGACCGCGGGGTGCGGCTCGGTGACGATGTACTGGTGCTCCACCGGGATCACCGGCAGGTCGAGCCCCACCATGGCGCCGGTCTGGCGGGCGAAGTTGCCGGTGGCGGAGACCACGTGCTCGGCCAGGATGTCGCCCTTGTCGGTGCGCACCAGCCACGCACCGTCGCGCTGCTGCTCGATGGCGGTGACGGTGGTGTGGCGCAGGATCGTGGCGCCGCGGGCGCGCGCTCCCTTGGCCATGGCCTGGGTGAGATCGGCGGGCTGGATGTAGCCGTCATCGGGGTGCTGGATGGCGCCGATCAGGCCCTCGGTCTCGCAGAGCGGCCAGACCTCCTTCACCTGGGCAGGGCTCAGCACCCGGACATCGATGCCGATGGTCTCGGCGATGCCCTTGTAGGTCATGAACTCGTCCCAGCGGTCGCGGGTGCGGGCGAGGCGGATGTTGGAGACCCGCTTGAAGCCCACCGGCTGGCCGGTCTCCTCCTCGAGCGAGGCGTAGAGCTTCACCGAGTATTTGTGGATCTGCCCCACCGAGTAGCTCATGTTGAAGAGCGGCAGCAGGCCGGCCGCGTGCCAGGTGGAGCCGGAGGTCAGCTCCCTGCGCTCCACCAGCACCACGTCGCGCCAGCCCTTCCTGGCCAGGTGGTAGAGCGTGCCGACCCCCACCACGCCACCGCCGATGACGACCACCCGAGCCTGCGTTGCCATGCCGTCCCCGCTTTCGATCAAATCCCGGCACCGGGCGGTCTTTCCGCCCCGCATCCACGGTCGCGAGCGGGCGCTGCCGCGTCTAGCGGCAAGCCGACCGGGACTGTCGTTTCTCCGTCATGCCGTCTCCCGCGAGCGGTTGCGGAATTTGTCGCAAGGCCCTGCATTCATACCGATTGACGCTCTGCCTGGGGCCGGCCGAGAGTGCGAGATTGACACCCTCGGGGCGCGTCTTGCGCACACGGGTCGTCCAACCGGCGTGCGGGACGCGTTGGCCATGCAGGGAGTGGTACCTCAAGGCGCGGGAGCGGCAAGGACTCGCAGTTTCGGGTTCTTTCTCGTGCCGCAATTCTCGCTCGCCGCGTTCACCGCGGCGGTCGAGCCTCTGCGTCTGGCCAACCGGGCCGCCGGCCGGCCGCTCTACGCGTGGCAGCTCTTCTCGCGGACCGGCGAGGCGGTGGTCGCCTCCAGCAGCGTCGAGCTTCGGGTCGACGGCAGCTTTGCCGACGCCCGTCGCCTCGATGCGGCGGTCGTCTGCTCCGGCCTCGAAGTGCAGGCATACAGCCACCGCGAGCTCCTGGCGGCACTGCGCCGGCTTTCCTCCCACGGCGCGTCGGTCGGTGCCGTCTGCACCGGGACCCACGTCCTGGCCAAGGCCGGGCTGCTCGACGGCTACCGTGCCACCGTGCACTGGGAGAACCATGCCGGCCTCGTGGCCGAGTTTCCGCATCTCGAGGTGAGCCAGGAGCTCTTCGAGATCGACCGCGGCCGCTTCACCTGCGCAGGGGGCGAGGCGGCAACCGACATGATGCTGTCGATCATCGCCCGCGATCACGGCGGCGAGCTGGCGGCCCAGGTGACCGACCAGCTCATCCATCATCGCATCCGCGAGCCCGGCGAGCGCCAGCGCATCAATCTGCGCACCCGCCTGGGCGTCGCCCACCCGAGGCTGCTCGAGGTGGTCGAGCTGATGGAGAGCCGCATCGAGGAGCCGCTGAGCTGCGCCGAGCTGGCAGCCGCGGTGGGTTCCTCGACGCGCCAGCTCGAGCGGCTGTTCTGCCGCTATCTCGGCAAGTCGCCGATGAAGCACTATATCGGCCTTCGGCTGCAGCGCGCCCGCCAGCTCCTGCGCCAGACCAGCATGCCGATCCTGGCAGTGGCGCTGTCCTGCGGCTTTCCTACCGCGTCGCATTTCTCCAAGAGCTATTTCGAGCATTTCGGCTGCTCGCCCAGCGCCGAGCGGCGGCGGGCGACGGCGGTGGCGCCGGCGCAACTCGCGCAGGCCAACGCGCCGCAGCATCCGGCAGAAGCGGTTGCAGAGCCCGTCGCAGCCCTGCTCTAAGCGCCCGGTTCCCGGCTTGGGGGAACAATGCTATAGGATGATATGCGTTCGGGGGGCGGAAAACGATTAAGAAATATTACTTGTGGCGGCCGCTTGCGGTCCGGGCTATCTCCGGAGCGCGGCAACGAGCGCGATGCATCGGTTCCTGTTGGTAGGATGGCTGGAGGCAGCCGGCAGGACAGGGCCGGTGGGAGTCGCTCAAAAAAAGAACGCCGGGAAGGATGGTCTCCTTCCACGGCGGAAAAAATTTCGGATAGGCAGCCTCAAACTGTGAGGCAGCTTCGTGGTAGACGCAGGGCGCCCGACGATCAATCGCCAATTTTGGTAAAATTCGTTCTTTTCCCCTGATGATGGTCAGGGGAGCACTCCTATACGCCTGATGGGTGATATGGGGCTACACCCGACGGTCTGCCCGCGGACGGGCGGCCGCTTCGCCATTTCCAGCAGTCCCTCCGGCATGGCTTGCCTCCCTTGCGGCCGGTGAGCCCGGCAGCCTATGGCGGTGCCGCAAGCGATGCAGTAATCGCTTGCAAAGCTGCTCATGACGAGGGGGAAGCCGAAGATGCTGCAGTTGCGCACGGCTGAAGGACAGTCCGTCGAGGTTCGGCCCGAGGAGCTCGTGGTCGCCGGGTTCGCGGGGCGCGACCGGGACCAGGTCGAGCATCACATCGTCGAGCTCGAGGCGCTGGGCGTGGCGCGACCTTCCAGCGTTCCCCTCTTCTACCGCGTCTCCGCCAGCCTGCTGACCACCGCCGCGCGCATCCAGGTGGTGGGCACGCAGAGCTCGGGTGAGGTCGAGGCAGTGCTGGTGGCGGCCGGCGGCGAGCTCTTCGTGGGCGTAGCCTCGGACCATACCGACCGCGAGGCCGAGGCCCATTCGGTCGCCCTCTCCAAGCAGCTCTGTGCCAAGCCCATGGGCGCCATGGTGTGGCGCTTCGCCGAGGTGGCCGATCACTGGGACCGGCTCGTGCTGCGCGCCCATGCGGTGATCGACGGCGAGCGGGTCCTCTACCAGGAGGGCGCGGTGGCCGGTCTGCTGCCGGTCACCAGCCTCATGGAGAGCTATGCCGGCCGCTCCGGCACCCGCCTCGCAGACGGCCAGGCGATGCTGTGCGGGACGCTGCCTGCCATCGGCGGAATCCGCCCCGCGGCACGCTTCGAGGTGGAGCTGGTCGATCCGGTGCGCGGCCGCAGCCTGACGCACGCCTACGACATCGAGACCCTGCCGATCGTGAGCTGACGCGCAAGCCCGGGAGATTTCTGGCGATGCTGCCCGACGCGACCATCGACGAACTTGCCCGCGCCCTGCGCGAGGGCCGGACTTCAAGCCGCGAGCTCACCGAGCAGGCGCTGGCGCGAGCCGGGGAGGCGGGCGGCCGCCACGTCTTCACGCGGACCTTCGACGAGGCGGCCCTCGCCCAGGCCGACGCCGCCGACCGGCTGCGCGCCCAAGGCGTGGTGCCCTCGCCGCTGGCCGGCCTGCCGGTCTCCATCAAGGATCTCTTCGACGTCCAGGGCCACGAGACCCGGGCCGGCTCGCGCGCCCTTGCCGGCAGCGGGCCGGCAGCGCGCGACGCCGTCGTGGTGGCGCGCCTGCGGGCGGCCGGGGCTGTCCTCGTCGGTCACACCAACATGACCGAGTTCGCCTACTCCGGCATCGGCTTGAACCCCCATTACGGCACGCCCGGCAACCCGCACGACCCGGCGCGGATCCCCGGCGGCTCGTCGTCGGGGGCGGCCGTGTCGGTGGCGGGCGGCATGGCCGCCATGGGCCTCGGCACCGACACCGGCGGCTCGGTGCGCATCCCGGCGGCCCTGTGTGGTCTGGCCGGCTTCAAGCCGACCCAGTGGCGGGTGCCGCTGGACGGCAGCGTACCGCTCTCCTCGACGCTCGATTCGATCGGGCCGATCGCCCGTACCATCCGCTGCTGCGCCGTGGCCGACGCAATCCTCGCCGGGGCGCCCGAGCATGGCGCGCCGGCAGCGCTGCCGCTGGCCGGCCTGCGTCTTGCGGTGCCGCAAAGCTATGTCCTCGACGACATGGACGAGGCCGTCTCCGAGGCCTTCGCGGAGGCGCTGACACGGCTTTCCGAGGCGGGCGCCCGTATCGAGGAGGCCGGCTTCGAGAATCTGCTCGAGCTGGGCGCGCTGTTCGAGGGCGGCGGCTTCACCGCGGCCGAGAGCTTCCACTGGCACCGCCGGCTGCTGGCCGAGAAGCGGGAGCTCTACGATCCACGGGTGCGGGGGCGGATCGAGCGCGGCGCCGCCATGCCGGCCAGCGACTACATGGCGCTTCAGGACGGACGGGCTGCCGCCATCGCCGAGATGCGCCGCCGCATGCGGCCCTGGGATGCCCTGCTGATTCCCACCGTGCCGATCGTGGCACCCCGCTTCGACGAGCTCGATGACGATGCCGACTTCACCCGCCTGAACCTCCTCGTGCTGCGCAACTCCACCGTTGCCAACATGCTGGGCCTGTGCGCCGCGAGCTTGCCCTGCCAGGCGGAGGGCGCGCTGCCGGTGGGGCTCACGGTCATGGCGGGCGAGGGGCAGGACGAGCGCCTGTTGGCGATGGCGGCTGCCATCGAGGACCTGCTGCGCGGCGGGGCGTGAGCGCCCTCTTCGTCTTCGGCCTGCTGGTCCGTACCGCCGCGACTGCGGGCGTGGTGATCCTCGTGGCGCTGGTGGTGGCACGCTCCGGCCCGCGCATCGGCGGAATTGCGGTGGGCCTGCCCATCGTGCTGGCGCCCGGGTTCTTCTTTCTCGGGATCGAGCAGCCGCCGGCGTTCGTGGCCGAGGCCGCCATCGCCGTCCTCTACACGCTGGCGGCGAGCCTAGCCTTCACCGCAGCCTACCTTCTCGCGGCAGCCCGGCTCGGGCCGTTCGCGAGCCTGGGCGTGGCGGCGGCGACCTGGCTCGGCGTCGGGCTCGCGCTCGCCCAGGCGCCGCGGGCGCTGGCCCCCGCCCTGCTCGTCTACGGGCTGGCGCTCGCCGCCGCCCTTGCGTTGGCGCGCGTCCTGCGCCTGCCGCCGGCCGTGGCGGCGTCGCGGCCGGGGCCTGGCGCGCTGGCGCTGCGCGGGCTCGCCGCAGGGCTGCTGGTGGCGCTGGCCACCACCGCGGGCGCCTCGCTCGGCCCCACCGCCTCGGGGCTGCTGATCGGCTACCCGGTGGGGATCACCATCGTCAGCCTCACGCTCTACCAGCTTCATGGCGCTGCGCTGGCGCGGGCGACGGTAGCGGCGGCACAGCCCGGCATGATGAGCCTCGCCGCCTTCGCGGCCACGACCGCGGCGGCCGCCGTGCCCCTGGGGGCAGCGGCGGCCTGGTCTCTGGCGCTGCTGGCCTCGCTCGCGGCCAGCGGCCTCATGCTGACACTGGCGCGCCTGGCGGTGGCGAGACCTGCCGCCAGGCACGGCTGAGTCACCGAACGTTCAGCCGGCCTCGCTGGCCGGCGTGGGGCTGGCGCCGGCGCGGCCGCGGATCTCGCCCAGAAGGGCGAGCACCATCACCAGCACCGTGACCGCGATCAGCACCACCGCGATGGGGTGGCCGGAGAAGAACGCCAGGAAGCTGCCGTCGGTGAGGATCAGGCCCTGGCGCAGGTTCTCCTCGAAGGTCGGCCCCAGCACCATGCCGATCACGATGGGCGCCATCGGCACGCCGGCCAGCCGCAGGAAGAAGCCGATGATGCCCGCGCCCAGCGCGGTGAGCAGGTCGAAGGGATTGCCGCGCACGCCGTAGGCGCCGACGATCGAGAGCACCAGCACCATGGGCAGGAGCACCGGCTCGGGCAGGCGCAGGACGCGGGTGAGCATCGGCGCCGCGGCAGCACCCATGACCGCCATCACCACGTTGCAGACCGCCAGCACGATGAACGAGCCGTACATCAGCTCCGGGTTGTCGGCGAACAGCCGCACGCCGGGCTGGATGCCCTGGATGATGAGCGCCGACATCATCACGGCGGTGGAGGGATCGCCCGGGATGCCCAGCGCCAGCGTCGGCACCAGCGCCCCGCCGGTGACGGCGTTGTTGGAGGCTTCCGAGGCGACCAGCCCCTCCGGCTCGCCGGTGCCCAGCTTGTCGCGGTAGCGGCCGCTGCGCTTGGCCTCCGAGTAGGAGATGAAGGCGGCGGTGGAGGCTCCGGTGCCCGGCAGGATGCCCACCGCGGTGCCGATCACGCAGCTCTTGATGAGCGTCTTCCAGCGCGCCAGCCACTCCTTGAGGGGAGCCACCGAGAAGCCGATGCGCTGGTTGACGTCGCCGTCCTGGTCCTGCGGCATGGCGAGCCGCATGAAGACCTCGGTGAGCGCGAAGAGGCCGATGAGCAGCGGCACCAGCTCGAGGCCGGCGGAAAGATCGAAGACGCCGAAGTCGAAGCGCACGAAGCCGGTCATGGCGTCGGTGCCGACGGTGGCCAGGAACAGGCCGATGACGCCGGCCAGCAGGCCGTTGATCATGCTGCCGCGCGAGACGCCAGCGATGCAGGTGAGGGCGAGCGCGATCAGCGCGAAGGTCTCGATGGGCCCGAAGCTCAGGGCGAACTGGGCGAGCCGCGGCGCCGCCAGCACCAGCACGACCGTGGAGAACAGGCCGCCGATGAGCGAGGCGATGGTGGCCCAACCCAGCGCCTTGTCGGCCTCGCCGCGCACCGCCATCGGGTAGCCGTCCAGCACGGTGGCGGCTGACTGCGGCGTGCCCGGCGTGTTGATGAGGATCGCCGAGAGCGAGCCGCCATAGACCGACGAGCAGTAGATGGCGAGCACCAGCGCGATGGACGGTGCGGGCGGCATCGAGAAGGTGAAGGGCAGGGCGATGGTGATCGCCAGCACCGTGCCCAGGCCGGGCAGGGCGCCCATGACGATGCCGAAAGCGGTGCCGACCAGGACGGCGAGGCCGACATGGAGGTTCAGCACCAGCTCGAGGGCCGGAAGGAGATGTTCCATGGCGCCGTCCCTAGATCCGGTCGAACCAGGGGGAGACCGGAAGGATGATCTGCAGGAAGAAGACGAAGACGTACCAGGTGAGCAGCGGGAAGATCACCGCTAGAGGCACGACCACCGCCGGCCGCCGGTAGCCCAGCACGGGCAGCAGCACGAGCAGGAAGGCGATGGAGGCGAAGGCGAAGCCGATCACCGTGATGCCCAGCACGTAGAGGGCGGTCAGCGCCATGAGGGTGGCGAGCCTGCCCCAGTTCGGGGCCTGCACGGCGGGCATGCCGTGGCGCAGCAGGCCGCGCGCCAGGACGATGCCCGAGAGGGCCACCCAGAAGCCCAGCAGGATGCGCGGGAAGAAGCCCGGGTCGAAGCCGAAGCCGAAGAAACCGGTGTCTCCGGCCTCGAGCTTGCCGGCCTCCCGCCAAAGCAGGCCCGCGATGACCAGCATCGCGGCGCCGAAGATCAGGTCGAGCCGATCGCGTCGCATGAATGGCTCCGAGAGGGGCCGCGCGGGCGCGGCGGGAGGAGGGGCTCCGCCGCAGCGGAGCCCGCTATCCTACTTCTTCTTGATGCCGGCGATGTCCATGAGCTCCTTGTTGCGCTCGTACTCGGTCTCGACGAACGCCTCGAGCTCCTCGGGGTTGAGGTAGCTCGGCGAGAGCTGCAGCTTCTCGAACTCCGCCTGGACCTTGGAGTCCTCAAGCGTGTCCTCGAGAACGCCGGACATCTTCTTGATGATCTCGTCGGGCGTGCCCTCGGGGGCGAACAGCCCCAGCCAGATCGAGAACTCCCGGTCGTAGCCCTGCTCCTTCATGGTCGGCAGGTCGGGGAACTCGGGCAGGCGCTCGGAGGCCCACACGCCCAGCGGCCGCAGGTCGTAGCGGGGCACGAGCTGCGCCTGGTCGCTGAAGACGTCGACCACGCCGCCCATCAGGGCCTTCATTACCTCGGCCGAGCCCTTGAAGGGCACGTGCTTGAGCTCGACCTCGGCATCGCTCTGCAGCGCGATCGTGGTGATGTGCGGCAGGGTGCCGGCGCCGGTGGAGGCGTAGGTCAGCTCGCCGGGCTTGGCGCGCGCGGCCTCCACCACGTCCTCGATGCTGTGGAAGGGCGAATCCTGGGTGACCATCACCACCATGGGCGTGTCGTTGATCCGCCCCACCGGCTCGAAGCCCTTGGGGTCGTAGGGCAGCGGCCGCATGTGCGGCATGCTGGTGAGCACGCTCGGGGTCGAGAGATAGTAGGTGTAGCCGTCGGGCTTGGCGCGGGCCGCCTCGGCAGCACCGATGGTGCCGCCGGCACCGGCGACGTTCTTGATGATGATCTCGGTGTCGAGCCGATCGGCCAGGTGCGGCTGCAGCGCGCGGCCGACGATGTCGGTGGCGCCGCCGGCGGGCCAGGAGATCACGATGGTGATGGGCTTCTCGGGCCACGCCGCCTGTGCGGGCATCGCCGACGCAGTCATGACTGCGGTGAGTGCGGCTCCGGCGAGCAGCGTGGCGCGGCGCGTGTGTCTGGGCATTCGTGCCTCCCTTGGAACCTGATGGGCCATGTTGGGGCCTTGATAGCGCTTGCAACACCTAACCGAAAGAGATATCGCCATGTCAATGAATGTTTCAGCAAGCGGTTGCACAGCAGCTGGTAGCTCGATCGAGGAGCGCTGATGGCGCGGGCGAAAGGGTCCGGACTGCCCGAGCCGCGGGCACCGGGAGGCGGCAGGGTGCGGATGGAGGACGTCGCGGCGGTCGCCGGCGTGTCCGTCGCCACCGTCTCGCGCGCCTTCGGCAAGCCCGACTCGGTCTCGCCCGAGCTGCGCCGCCGCGTCCTCGAATCGGCCGAGCGGCTGGGCTTCCGGCCCAGCGTGCTGGCCGGCAGCCTCGCTAGTGCGCGGGCGCGGATCGTCGGCGTGGTGGTGCCTTCGCTGCTGACCTCGTTCTTCGGGATGACCCTGGAGGCGCTGGCGGGGCGGCTGGGCCCGGCCGGCTACCAGATGATGGTTGGTCACCACGAGTACGATCTCGAGCGGGAGGAGGCGTTGGTCGCCGCCAGTCTCGACTGGTCGCCTGCGGCCATTGTCGTCACCGGCGCGACCCACAGCCGCGCCACGCTCTCGGCGCTGGCCCGGGCGGAATGTCCGGTGGTCGAGATGTGGGAGCTCTCCGAACGCCCCATCGACACCGCCGTGGGTTTCTCGAGCCGCGAGGCGGGGCGGGCGGTGGCCCATCACCTGATCGCCGGCGGGCGACGCCGGCTGGCGTTCGTCGGCGGCGCCATGGGCCGCGACCTGCGCGCCGCGGCGCGCGGCCAGGGCTTCGTCGAGGCGGCGCGCGAGGCGGGCCTGCCGGAGCCGCGTGTCGAGGCGCTGGAGGAGCGCTCCTCGACGGCCGGCGGCATCGCCGCCTTCGCCCGGCTGATGGATTCGGGCGAGCCACCCGAGGCGATCGCTTTCTCCAACGATTTTCTGGCGCTGGGCGCCCTGTTCGAGGCGCAGCGCCGCGGCGTGCGGATACCCGAGGATGTGGCCCTCGCAGGCTACGGCGACCTCGAGTTCGCCGCCAACTCGACACCCACCCTCACCACGGTACGGCCGCCGCACAGGGCGATCGGCACCGCGGTGGCCGACCACCTGCTGCGCCGCTTCGAGGACCCGGAGGCCGGGGGCGAGATCATCGATCTCGGCTTCGAGCTGGTGGCCCGCGCGAGCGGCTGACGACCGGTATTGCGATCAGGGAGTGCGATGAATGGGCGATAGGATCGATGGTGCGCGCTACATGGCCGAGACGCTGCACCGGCAAGGCGTGAGCCACGTCTTCTTCATCGATGCGATCATGCGGCGCACGCTCGTCGAGCTCGAGGCGCTGGGCATCGAGCGGGTCCTGGCGCACAGCGAGAAGTCGGCCGTCTACATGGCCGACGGCTACGCCCGTGTGACCGGCCGGCCCGGCGTGTGCATGGCGCAGTCGGTGGGTGCCGCCAATCTCGCGGCCGGCCTGCAGGACGCCTACCTGCACCGCACCCCGCTGATCGCGCTCACCGGCCGCAAGCCGCCGATGTTCCGTCACCGCAACGCCTATCAGGAGCTGGACCACGCGCCGCTCTATGCGTCGGTGACCAAGTACCATGCCGAGGTGGAGACCGCCGAGCAGCTGCCGTTCCTGCTGCCCCAGGCGTTCCGCGAGGCCACCGAGGGCACGCCGCGGCCGGTCCACCTCGATCTTGCCGGCCTGCAGGCGGAGATCATCGAGACCGGCACGGTGGAGCAGGGCCCGCTCGAGCCGCACCACACGCACCTTCCCGCCCGCCGCTCCCCGCCGGCCGGTGCCGAGATCGAGGCGGCGGCGGCAGCGCTCGCCAAGGCGCGGCAGCCGGTGATCGTGGCTGGTGCCGGCGCCATGGTGAGCGGCGCGCAGGACGCGGTCCGGCGCTTCGCCGAGGCGCTGCGGATCCCGGTGGCTACCTCGACCGGCGGCCGCGGCACCCTGCCCACCACCCACGAGCTGCACGTCGGCTGCGTCGGCCTCTACTCGGCGCCGCACGCCAACCGGATCCTCCACGAGGCCGACCTCGTGATCTTCCTGGGCTGCCACACCGGCGACCAGGTCACCTGCAACTGGACCATTCCCGGCCAGGCCACGCCCATCGTGCAGATCGACGTGGACGGCAGCGAGATCGGCCGGAACTATCCGGCCGCCGTGGGCGTGCTGGGCGATCCGGCGCTGGCCATGGAGGCGCTGCTGGCGGCCTGCGGCAGCCAGGAGCCGCGCGCGGCATGGGCCGGCGAGGTCCGGGAGCGGGTGGCCGCATGGCGCGACAGCATGGCCGAGGCGATGGCCTCCGATGCCGCGCCGATTCGCGTCGAGCGGCTGTGCGCCGAGATCACCCGGGCGCTGCCGGAGAACGGCGTGCTGGTGGCCGACACCGGCTACTCGACCATCTGGGCCGCCACGCTGATCGATCTGCCGCATCCCGGCCAGACCTTCATGCGGGCCGCGGGCTCGCTTGGCTGGTCGTTCCCGGCGGCGCTCGGCGCAAAGTGCGGCGCGCCCGAGCGGCCGGTGGTGTGCTTCACCGGCGACGGCGCATTCTACTACCACATGAGCGAGCTCGAGACGGCGCGGCGCCGCAACATCCCGCTGGTGACGGTGGTCAACAACAACTCCGCCTTCGGCCAGGGCCTGGTGAACATCCGCAACATCTACGGCGGGCGCCCCGGCAACCAGGACGAGATCATCCGCTTCGGGCCCACCGATTTCGCCGCCGTGGCGCGCTCGTTCGGCGTCGAGGGGATCCGGGTGGAGGATCCCGCCGAGATCGCCGGCGCGCTGAGCCACGCCCTGTCGCTCGGCCGGCCGGTGGTGATCGACGTGGTGACCGACGCGGAGCCGCGCGCTCCCGAGCCCTGGACGCTCTGAGGATGACGACCTATCGCAATGTCGCGGTGCTGGGCGCGGGCACCATGGGCCACGCGCTGGCCCTCGTTCACGCGCTGGGTGGCTGCGAGGTGCGGCTGCAGGACCTGACGGGGGAGGCGCTGGACAAGGCGCGCGCCCTGATCGGGGGAGCGCTGGAGACGCTCCAGGCGGCGGGCGGCTGCACCGCCACCGAGGCGGAGACGGCGCAGGCGCGCATCACCTGCACCACGAGCATCGCCGAGGCGGTGCAGGACGCCGACCTCGTGGTGGAGGCGGTGGTCGAGAATGCCGGGGTCAAGCGCGAGGTCTTCGCCGCGGTGGACGCGGCGGCGCCCGATCATGCGATCATCGCCAGCAACACCTCCTATCTCGACATCTTCCCGCTGGTGCCGGAGCGGCGCGCCGCCCACACCATGATCGTCCACTGGTACACGCCGCCCTACATCATCGACCTGGTCGACGTGGTCGGCAGCGAGAAGACGGAGCGGGCGCATCTCGAGCAGATGCGCGACTTCCTGGCGGGGCTCGGCAAGAAGCCGATCCTGCTCGAGCGCTTCATCGAGGGGTTCATCGCCAACCGGCTGCAGTCGGCCATGAGCCTCGAGGTCTACAAGCTGCTCGACGAGGGCTATGCCAGCCCCGAGGCCATCGACCATTCGATCAAGTACGGGCTCGCCGCCCGCATGGCGCTCATGGGCCACTTCGGCAAGGCCGACTTCACCGGCCTCGACATGGTGCGCCGGGCCATGGCCAACGGCACCTACAAGCCGCCCGTCCCGCGCGGCCAGAGCCCGGCCCTCGAGGCGCTGATCGCCCAGGGCCGCGGCGGCGTCATGGACGGCGCGGGCTTCTACGACTATGGCGGCCGGTCGCCCGTGGAGCTTATGGCCGAGCGCGACCGCAAGCTCCTGGCGCTGAAAGACGCCATCGAGACGATCGAAGAGGGCAAGGGGGAGGACAACGCGTCGTGATCACTGCAGATCTCAAGGGCCGCCGGGCGCTCGTCACCGGGGCCGCCTCGGGCATCGGTCTCGCCACCGCCACCCGGTTCGCCAAGGCCGGCGCGAGCGTTGCGCTGAACCACCTGCCCGACGATCCGGCCGGGCCCGAGCAGGCCGAGCGGCTGCGCGCCGAGGGCCTCGACGTGATCGCCGTGGCCGGCAACGTCTCGGTTGCCGGTGAGGCCGAGGCCATGGTCAAGGGTGCCATCGAGCGCCTGGGCGGCCTCGACTACCTGGTCAACAATGCCGGCACCTCGGGCACGAAGGAGCCGATAGCACCGGCCGACATGGACAAGATGACCGAGGAGTTCTGGTCGCTCATCCTGAGCACCAACCTCATCGGCCCGTTCCGCTGCACCCACGCCGCCGCCGAGGCGCTGCGCGCCTCCAAGGGGGCGGTGGCCAACGTCGCCTCGATCGCGGGGCTCGGCCAGCCGGGCAGCAGCCTCGCCTACGGCGCCAGCAAGGCCGGCCTCATCAGCCTCACCAAGAGCCTCGCCCGTGCGCTGGCACCCGAGGCGCGGGTCAACGCCGTGGCGCCCGGTCACGTCGCCACGCCCTGGACCAGCACCTGGCCCGAGGAGCGCCGCAAGGCCTCCGCCGAGCGCGCGCTGCTCAAGCGCCACTGCACCGCCGACGACATCGCCGAGGCGCTCTTCTTCCTGTGCGCCGGCGGCGCCATGATCACCGGCCACACCCTCGTGGTGGACGGCGGCATCACCGTCTGACGGCGGGGCACCATCGGCCGCGAAGACGCGGAGGCCGCGGCGGCGGAGCCGCGCAAGGCGCTGCGCGCGGCCGGTTTTCTCCTTTCTCGTCGGGGGGCGCGTGTCCGGGCAGGGCGCGCGCCCTTCCCGCTTCGGGGGCCGGCTCGCGGCACGGCCGCCGGGGCTGCCGAGCCCGTGGCAGGCGGGGCTGCTCTGTACGGAACTCCTGCGAGCGGCACGGCAACCCGTCGTGACTCGCGTGCAGCCACCGGATGATTGCGGCGGCAGGTGGGGAAGCGGGGGGATTCGGCGCAATCGCGCGAGCACCCCCACCCCTCGGGCGGAGCCGCGCTGGCCCTACCTGATCGTGACCGACGCCGAGTTGCCGATCGCCGCCGTGGTGGCGGAGAGCGCCCCCAGGCCGGCGTCGTTCAGCGACAGCGAGACCGTTTGCATGGCGCTGTTGTTCTGGCCGAGCGCAAGGCCGCCGGTGCCCTCGAACGCGCCGGCGCCGAGGCTGAGCGAATTGCCGATCGCCACGCCGGTGACGTCGAGGCTGGCGAGGTCGGCGACGCCGCCCAGGCTCAGCTCGACGTTCTGCGGCGAGGTGCTGAGCTGGGTGATCTCCGGGGCAACGCCCGAGAGCGTGCCCTCGGCGTCGAGCGACAGCGAGTTGCCGATCGCCGCCAGCGTGAGCTCGCCGGCACCCATCCCGTTGAGCTCGGCGATGTCGAGGGTGGCGGTCTGAGGGCCGTAGCTGCCCTGCTCGATGGCTCCGAGCTCGCCGAAGGCAAGATCGCCGCCGGCGGCGAGCGAGAAGGAGTTACCGATCGCCACCACGGTGGCGGAAAGCCCGTCGACGCCGTCGATCCGGTCGAGCGCCATGGTGGCAGCGTGCCGGTTGCTGTTCTGCTGCCCGAGAAGGCTGCGGTCGCTCAGCGCGACAGCGCCGCCGGAGGAAAGCGACAGGGAATTGCCGATCGCCGCCGCCGTGAGGTCGACCCTACCGTCGAGGCCAAGCTCGGTCAGCTCCAGGCCGACGGACTGAAAGTGAAGGTTGACCTGCTCGATACCGCCATCGGCCGTGTCGAAGGCCAGCGCGCCGTCGCCCGAGATCGACAGCGAATTGGCGATCGCGACCGTCGTGGTGGCCAGGTCGCCCAGCCCGTGGACCCGTACGAGCTCGACGAGCGAGCCTTGGTGGGCGGCGTTGAGCTGGCTGACCTCGTCGAGCTGGACGTCGCCGCCGGCGTCCAGCGTCGCCGAGTTGCCGATCGCCGCCGCCACGAGGGTGCCGTTAGCGGTCAGGAAGGACCGCGACGCGACGCCGACCGGCGTGGGCGAGTCCGCCAGATCGCCGACGCCGTCGAGGCTGATCGCCGCTATCTGGCCGTAGCGGGAACTGTCCTGGGAGAGCCCGTCGAGAAAGAGGTCGCCGGTCGTCGCGGTCAGGGTCAGGGAGTTGCCGATCGCCGCCGCGGTCGCATCGAGAACGGCCCCGGCCTCGGTCGGCAGCACGGCTGGATCCTCGGCCTCGATGAAGGCGTCCTGCTCGCCCCTGTTGTTCTGGTAGACCGTGTCGAAGCCGTCGGCGGTGCCGATGGCGCCGGCGGTCAGCGAAGCCGAGTTGCCGATCGCAGCGGCCGAGAGGCTGCTCTCGAGCCCGCTCACGACCACCCGGTCCAGCGTGATGGAGGCGTCCTGCCCGGCAAAGAGGAGCTGCTCGACCGCGAGGTCGGTGATCTGCCCCTCACCGGTGCCGGAGAGGGTGTTGCCGATCGCCGCTGCGGTCAGGGCGACGCCGTCGGTGGCGCCGGCGCCGAGATCGACACCCAGCAGATCGATCGCGGCAAACTGCAACCCCCCTGGGCTGTTCTGGCTCAGATCGAGCGCGGCGCCGTCGTCCACGCGCTCGACGTTGAACGCGGCGCTGTTGCCGATCGCGGCGGCAGTGGCCGCCAGGCTCAGGCCCCACAGATCCTCGAAGCCCAGCTCGGCGCGCTGCGCCGCCTGGCTCACCTGGTCCAGCACCACGACCTCGATGGCCTGTGCGCGGCTGGCCGCCATCGGCGCCGCCAGCGCTGCCGCCGACAGCGACAGCAGCAGGCGCTTCTTCATTCCGCTCATTCGTCCGCCCTCCCAGACGTTCCGGGAGGACCTTGGCGGCGCCTCCCTTCGATGCGTGGCGCCGTGCCGTCATGGACGATTCCAATGACGTCTGTGAATCGTGTCTTGGAGCCGTAGCGGGAGCCCGGCGGGTGCTCAAGGAGGACACCACGACCCCGGATTGCTTTTGCCGCCCATGCGTGCCTCGGGTACCCGGCCGCATCGGGAGGACCGTCGCGACGAGCATGACGAGGCCCCGTCGAGCCGGAAGGACACGCGAGGACTGCTTTCTCCTGTCCGTCCTTCCGGTCCCGGCGGAGGGACGCTTGCGGCGCTGCGTGGCCGGCGCGGCCCGGGGCGGATGGCGGGAGATGAGGGAAAGGGAGCGGGCGCAGCGCTCCCCTTCCTGCCGCCGAACGAGTGCGGACGCCCGGGCGGGGCCAGGCGTCCGCGCGCGTGGCGTCAGCGGATGGTGACCGACGTCGAGTTGCCGATCGCCGCCGTGGTGGCGGAGAGCGCGCCCAGGCCGGCGTCGTTCAGCGACAGCGAGACCGTCTGCATGGCGTTGTTGGTCTGGCTGAGGGAAAGGCTGCCGGTGCCGTCGAACGCGCCGGCGCCGAGGCTGAGCGAGTTGCCGATCGCCACGCCGGTGACGTCGAGGCTGGCGAGGTCGCCCACGTTGTTCAGGCTCAGCTCGACGTTCTGCGGCGAGCTGCTGAGCTGGGTGATCGCCGGAGCAACGCCCGAGAGCGTGCCCTCGGCGTCGAGCGACAGCGAGTTGCCGATCGCCGCCAAAGTGACCTCGCCGGCCCCCATACCGTTGAGCTCGACAAGGCCCAGCGTGGCGGTCTGGGGCGCGTTGTTGACCTGGTCGATGGCGCCGTACCCGCCAAACGACAGGTCGCCGCCGGACGAGACCGAAAGCGAGTTGCCGATCGCCACCACCGTGGCGGAAAGCCCGTCGATGCCGTCGATGCCGTCGAGCGTGACGCCGGCAAGCTGGGGGCTGGTGGTCGTCTGCGTGATGAGGCTCTCATCGTTCAGCGCGAAGTCGCCGCCGGACGTGAGCGAGAGCGAGTTGGCGATCGCCGCCGCGGTCAGGTCGACGGCGCCGTCGAGGCCGAGATCGTCCAGCCCGATGGCGACCGACTGGGTGCCGTGGTTCTCCTGCTCGATGCCGCTTTCGATCTTGTCGAACACCAGGGCGCCGTCCGCCGAGATCGACAGGGAGTTGCCGATCGCCACCGCCGTGCCGTCCAGCGTGCCCAGGCCGTAGACATGGTCGAGGTCGAGGCTTGCGTTCTGCGCGACGACACTGAGCTGCTCGACCTCGTCGAGCAGGATGTCGCCGGCGGCCTCGAGCGTCGCCGAGTTGCCGATCGCCGCCGCTACCAGCGTGCTGTCGAAGGTTTCAAAGGACGGTGCCGTGACGCCGACCGGCGTGGGCGGAACGACGAGATCGTTGACACCGTCGAGGACGAGCTCGGCCGACTGGCCGGAGCCCACATTGTTCTGGTCGAGCCCGTCGAGGAAGAGATCGCCGGTCGTCGCGGTCAGGGTCAGAGAGTTGCCGATCGCCGCCGCGGTCGCGTCGAGCACGGCCCCGGTCTCGGTCGGCAGGACGGCCAGATCCGCGATGTCGATGCCCGCGTCCTGGCCGGTGGTATTGGTCTGCAGGAGCGTGTCGAAGCCGTCGGCGGTGCCGATGGCACCGGCGGTGAGCGAGGCCGAGTTGCCGATGGCAGCCGCCGAGAGGCTGCTCTCGAGGCCGCTGACGACGACCTGGTCCAGCACGATGGCCGCACTTTGCCCTCTATGGACGCTCTGCGCGATAGCCAGCCCGGCGATCTGCCCCTCTCCGGTGCCCGAGAGCGTGTTGCCGATCGCCGCGGCGGTCAGGGCGATGCCGTCAGCGCCGCCGGCGCCGAGATCGATGTCATGCAGATCGATGTCGGCGAGCTGCGTGCTGGTCGGGTTGACCTGGTCCAGCTCGAGCGCGGCGACGTCGTCCACGCCCTCGACGTTGAACGCGGCGCTGTTGCCGATCGCGGCGGCGGTGGCCGCGAGGCTCTCGCCCCACAGGCCTTCGAAGCTCAGCTCGGCGCTCTGCGCCGCAAGATTGACCTGGTCGAGCACCACGACCTCGATGGCCTGTGCGCTGCCGGCTGCCATGGGTGCTGCCAGCGCCGCCGCAGACAGCGACAGCAGCAGGCGCTTCTTCAAACTGGACATGCGTCCGTCCTCCCAAAGGTTGCGCCAACGCGCCGGCAAAATCTGCCCACTGCCTGGCGTTCGTCCTGGCGTGCCCGAACGATGCCGTTTCGCAACTTGTGGGAGAATCTCGCCCAAAATGTACGCGTTAGACGTTGTTTCTATATCACCTGAAACGTGCAGTGGAATGACGATTGCCACGCATAAGGCGATATTTTTTCCCCGATGGCCGGGGAACGCACGTCCGGAAGGTGATGGCCGTACGCCCCCGCGGCCCGTCCTAGCGGATGGTGACCGACGCCGTGTTGCCGATCGCCGCGGTGGTGGCGGAGAAGGCGCCCAGGCCGGAGGCGCTGGCCGTCAGCGAGACCGTCTGCAGGCCGCTATTGTCCTGCAAGACGGAGAGCGTCCCGGTGCCCTCGAAGGCACCTGCCGAGAGGCTCAGCGAGTTGCCGATGGCAACGGCCGTGGCGTCGAGGCTGGCGAGCTCGCCGATTCCCTCGAGGCTCAGCTCGGCGCTCTGCGGCGCGTGCTTTCGCTGGCTGATCGCGGGCGCCACGCCCGAGAGCGCGCCTTCGGCCTCGATGGACAGGGAGTTGTCGATTGCCGCCAGCGTGATCTCGCCGGCTCCCGTACCGTTGAGTTCGGCGATGTCGAGCGTGGCGGTCTGCGCGTAGCCGCCCCACTGGGAGATCCCGGTGGCCTCTGACGCCGCATCCTCGCCCGCAGAGAGCGCGAGATCGCCGCCGGAGTCGAGCGAGAGGGAGTTGCCGATCGCGACCACGGTCGAGGTGAGGCCGTCGAGGCCGTCGAGCAGGACGCTGGAGCTCTGCGAGGCCTGGTTCCTCTGATCGACGATGCTGCCCAGGCTCAGCGCCACATCCCCGCCGGCCTCGATCGACAGGGAGTTGCCGAGCGCTGCAGCCGTCACCGCGACGGCACCCTCCATGCCGAGATCGACCAGCTCGACAACGGCCGTCTGCGTACGCGAGGCTGCCTGCACGAGGCTGTTGCCGCCCGGCTCGATCGCCAGCACGTCACCGGCAGAGACCGACAACGAGTTGCCGATCGCCACCGAAGTGACGTCCAGATCACCCAGGCCGTAGACCTGGTCGAGCCTGGCGGTGGCGAGCTGCGAGGGAGACGCCGCCTGCTGGACGAGGGTTCCGAGCAGCACGGTGCCGTCGGCGCGGAGGCTCGCGGAGCTGCCGATCGCCGCCGCCACGAGGGTGCTGTCGAAGGACTCGAGGGACGGGGCGGCGACACCCACCGGCGTGGAGGAGCTGCCCGGCGCGTTGATCTGCCCTAGTCCGACCGACGCCTCCTGCTTCCAGTTGTTCGTCTGGGTGAGATTGTCGAGGTAGAGATCGCCGGTGGTGGCGGTCAGGGTCAAAGAGTGGTTGAGCGCCACGGCGGTCGCGTCGAAGGTGGCGCCGGACGCGCCCGGCAGGACGGCCAGATCCGCGATGGCAATCGTCGCTGTCTGGTTGCCGAGCCCGCTCTGCGTGACCGTATCGAGCCCGTCGCCGGTGCCAATGGAACCCGCGGTGAGCGAGGCCGAGTTGCCGATGGCGGCGGCCGACAGGCTGCTCTCCAGCCCGCCGACGACGACCTCGTCCAGCGTGATGACCGACTCCTGGCCTACTCCCATCGCCCCGACGATCTGGTTGATCGCGAGGTCGGCGATTTGCCCCTCGCCGGTACCCGATAGGGTGTTGCCGATGGCAGCCGCCGTCAGGTCCAGACCCTCTGTGGTGCCGCCGGAAAGGTCGACGGTGCTCAGGGCGATCTCGGCCAGCTGCTGGTTGCCCGGGAACAGCATGCTGGACTGGTCGAGATCGAGCGCCGCGGCGTCGCCCTCGCCCTCGACGTTGAAGGCGGCGCTGTTGCCGATGGCGGCGGCCGTGGCAGCCAGGCCCTCGCCCCAGAGCCCGTCGAGATCGAGGGCGGCGCCCTGACCCGCGCTGGTGGACTGCTCGAGCACCACGATCTCGATCGCCTGCGCGCTCCCGGCCGCCATCGGCGCTGCCAGCGCCGCCGCCGGGAGCGACAGCAGCAGCCGTCTCTTCAAGCCAGTCATTCGTCCGTTCTCCAGCCGGTTGTCCGAGCGCCTCGGTAACGCGGCGCATCGGCCCCCTCCCAACCGGAACACCCGGACGGCACTGCATGTCGCAGTATATTAGGAATTATTACCGCATCGATCCGCGTTCGACGTCACTCTGTGTCACCTTAAAGGGGCAAATATGTGACGATCAACACGAGGTAAGAGAATAATGTCGTGCCGCTGTGGCCGCAGGAGCGCGCGTCCGCATGGTGACGGACGCCTGCGCTCCTGCGGCGCCGTCCTAGCGGATGCTCACCGACGCCGAGTTGCCGATCGCCGCGGTGGTGGCGGACAGCGCGCCCATGCCGGAATCCGTCATGGTCAGCGAGACCGTCTGCAGGCCGCCATTCTGCTGGATGGCGGTAAGCGTGCCGGTACCCTCGAAGGCGCCCGCCGAGAGGCTCAGCGAGTTGCCGATCGCCACGGCCGTGGCGTCGAGGCTGGCGAAGCCGCCCGAGCCGGCAAGGCTCAGCTCGGCGATCTGCGGCGCGAAGCTGGTCTGGTTGATGCTGGGCGTCACGCCGGAGAGCGTGCCTTCGGCCTCGATGGACAGGGAGTTGTCGATCGCCGCCAGCGTCACCTCGCCGGCTCCCGTGCCGTTGAGCTCGGTGAGGTCGAGGGTGGCGGTCTGCGAGAAGCCGCCCATCTGGAAGATCGCGTCGGGCCGGGGCGCCGCGTCGCCCTCATAGAGTGCCAGGTCGCCGCCGGAGGCGAGCGAGAGGGAGTTGCCGATCGCGACCACGGTCGCCCTCAGGCCATCGAGGCCCTCGACCCCGTCGAGCACGACGCTGGCGCTCTGATGGGTGATGTTCATCTGGTTGATGATGGAGCCCCGGCTCAGCGCCGCGTCCCCGCCGGCCTCGATCGACAGGGAGTTGCCGAGCGCTGCCGCTGTCACCGCGACCGCACCCTCCATGCCGAGATCGACCAGCTCGACAATGGCCGTCTGCGCACCCGAGGTGGTCTGCCCGAAGGTCTGGCTGCCCGGGTCGATCGCCACCATGCCGCCGGCGTCGATCGACAGCGAGTTGCCGATCGCTACCGAGGTGACGTCCAGATCGCCCAGGCCGTAGACCTGGTCGAGCTCGATGGTGGCGAGCTGCGTGGACATGTTGTTCTGGGTGACGGCCGCGAGCAGCACGGTGCCCTCGGCACCGAGGCTCGCGGAGTTGCCGATCGCGGCCGCCACCAGGGTGCTGTCGAAGGATTCGTAGGACGGGGCGGCGACGCCGACAGGCGTGGAGGAGCTGCCCGGCACGTTGATCTGCCCGAGCCCGACCGAGGCCGTCTGGGCGCTGCTGGTCATCTGGAAGAGACTGTCGAGGTAGAGATCGCCGGTGGTCGCGCTCAGGGTCAGCGAGTTGTTGAGCGCCGCGGCGGTCGCGTCGAAACGCGCATCGGCCGCGTCCGGCAGGATCGCCAGGTCCGCGATGTCGATCGTCGCCGTCTGCCCGCCAATGGTGCTCTGCGTGACCTTGTCGAGCCCGTCGCCGGTGCCGATGGCGCCCGCGGTCAGCGAGGCCGAGTTGCCGATGGCGGCGGCCGAGAGGCTGCTCTCCAGCCCGCCGACGACGACCTCGTCCAGCGTGATCACCGAGCTCTGGGCGACCGGGAAGCCTGAGGCGAAATGGTTGATCGCGAGGTCGGTGATCTGCCCCTCGCCGGTGCCCGAAAGGGTGTTGCCGATGGCTGCCGCGGTAAGGTCCAGGCCCTCGGTGGTGCCGGCGGCTAGGTCGACGTCGCTCACGACGATCTGGGCCAGCTGCTGGCTGCCCGAGCTCAGCTGGCTGAACTGCTCGAGATCGAGTGCCGCGGCGTCGCCCTCGCCCTCGACGTTGAAGGCGGCGCTGTTGCCGATGGCCGCGGCGGTCGCAGCCAGGCTCTCGCCCCACAGGTCGTCGAAGCTCAGCTCCGCGTTCTGAGCTGCCTTGTTCACCTGCTCGAGCACCACCACCTCGATGGCATGCACGCTGCCGGCCGCCATGGGTGCTGCCAGCGCCGCCGCCGACAGCGACAGCAGCAGCCGCTTTTTCAACCGCTTTTTCAACACGGTCATCCGTCCGTCCTTCCGAGACTCTCGGGAGGAGCTTGCCGGCACCTCCCTTCGATGGATCACGCTGATGCCCCGACAGACCAGCGACCCGTGCCGCCGCAGACGCGAAGGCGGGATAGCGCTGCATCTTTAAGGCAAACAAAAATACCTTTTATACATCTTCAGGTAGGCCCATGCCCGAACTCATGCGGGTGTTCAAGGGGCTTAACGCACCTTGGAGTCTCTTTCCCGTCGGTGCGTGCCTTGGATGGCCGGCTGCCTCAAGAGAGTCGTCGCCGCCGGCATGACAAGGGCGCGCCCGGTCACCTGCGGGCCCAGCGGGTCCGGCTCATCGCCCGTGGCCGGGAAGATCGTGATGGTGAAGGTCCTGCGTGAGAAGCGGCAGGCGGGCAGTCGGCCCGCTCCCGGGCGCCTCAGCCCCAGCGCAGGGGCTCGCTGCGTCCGCCATGCGCGGCGGACCAGGCGGGCGGGTCGGCGAGGAAAGCGTCGACCTCGGCCAGCGCCGGCGGCTCGAGCGCGCGGCGCTCCCGCGCCACCTCGATGAGCTCGCGCCAGGTGGCGAGGCTGTGGAGCCTGAGGCCCAGATCCTCCATGGCCTCGCGCGCGCCGGGAAAGACGTCGTAGAAGAAGATCACGAAGCCGTGCTCCACCTGCACGCCGGCGCGGCGCAGGGCGGCGCAGAAGAGCAGCTTGCTGCGGGCATCGGTGGTGAGATCGTCCACCAGCAACGTGCGGGCGCCGGGCTGGAGCACCCCCTCGATCTGCGCGTTCTCGCCGAAGCCCTTGGGCTTCTTGCGGATGTAGCTCATCGAGAGCCGCAGCCGGTCGGCGAGCCAGGAGGCGAAGGGGATGCCGGCCGTCTCGCCGCCGGCGAGCCCGTCCAGCTCCCGCGGGTCCACGGCCTGGCGGATCGCCACCAGCGCCATGTCGACGATCTCGGAGCGCAGGTCGGGAAAGGAGATCAGCCGGCGGCAATCGACATAGACCGGGCTCGCCCAGCCCGAGGTCAGCATGAAGGGGCGCTTCATGCTGACCCGGACGGCGCCGGTCTCCAGCAGGATCTCGGCGGTGCGGGCGGCGAAAGGGCGGGCTTCCATGCTCAGGCGTCCGGGGCGAGGGACCAGGCGGTGCGCTCGCCGCCCAGGAAGGGGAACACGGCGCCCTCGCCGGGCACCGGGATCTCGGCCGGGACCTCGGTGGGGGCGGCCACCAGCGTGATCCGCTCCTCGTTGGGCTCGAGGCGGTAGAAGGCGGGGCCGTTGAGGGAGGCGAACGCCTCCAGCCGGTCCAGCGCCCCCTCCTCGGCGAAGACCTGCGCGTAGGCCTCGATGGCGGCGGGCGCGTTGAACACGCCGGCGCAGCCGCAGGAGGATTCCTTGGCGGACCGCAGGTGCGGCGCGCTGTCGGTGCCAAGGAAGAAGGCGGCCTCGCCCGAGGTGGCGGCCTCGCGCAGGGCGAGCCGGTGGCGCTCGCGCTTGGCCACCGGCAGGCAGTAGTTGTGGGGCCTGATGCCGCCGGCGAAGATGGCGTTGCGGTTGAAGATCAGGTGGTGCGGGGTAATGGTGGCGCCTACCCGCGGCGCGTTGGCCCGCACGAAGGCCACACCCTCTTCGGTGGTGATGTGCTCCATCACCACCTTCAGGCCCTGGTGGCGGGCCACCAGCGGCGCCAGCACCCGCTCGATGAACACCGCCTCGCGGTCGAAGATGTCGACCTCGTGGTCGGTCACCTCGCCGTGGACGAGCAGCGGAATGCCCGCCTTCTCCATGGCTTCCAGCACCGGTGCCAGGGCGCCGAGATCGGTGACGCCAAATTGGGAGTTGGTGGTGGCGTGCGCCGGGTAGAGCTTCACGGCGGTGAAGACGCCGTCCGCGTGGCCGGCCAGCAGGTCGGCAGCCTCCGTGTCGTCGGAGAGATAGCAGACCATGAGCGGCTTGAAGCGCGAGCCCTCGGGCAGGGCCGCCATGATGCGCTCGCGGTAGGCCACCGCCTCGTGGGTGCGGCGCACCGGCGGAACCAGGTTGGGCATGATGATGGCCCGGCCCATCTGCGCGGCGCTGAACGGCAGTACGGCGCGCAGCATGGCGCCGTCGCGCAGGTGCAGGTGCCAGTCGTCGGGGCGGCGCAGTCTCAGGCGGGCGGGCTCGCTCATCATCGCTCCTCGGCGGGAAGGGGCTAGGGGGCTCGAAGGGGCTCCAGGACGGCCGCGTGCATCAGGTCGATGGCCGCCAGCAGGTCCTCGATCTCCATGGCCTCGTGCGGGTTGTGCGACCCGTTGGCGTTGCGCACGAAGATCATCGCCGAGGGTATCCCGGCATTGGCGAACACCGCCGCGTCGTGGCCCGCACCGCTCGGCAGGGTTTCCTCGGGCAGGCCCAGCCTCGCGGAAAGCTCCAGCAGGTGCCGGACCCAGGCCTCGTCCATGGCGGCGGGGGCGGTGTCGACCCGGCGGTCGAGCACGAACTCGACCCCGCGCTCGGCGGCGATCGTCCGGCACTCCTCCTGCAGCAATTGGTGCAGCCTGTCGAGGGTGGCCCGGTTCTGGCTGCGCGCCTCGAAGCTGAAGCCAACCTCGTCGGGAATGCGGGTGATGGCGTGCTCGGCCGGGTTGGTGCCGATGACCCCGCAGGTGAGCACGAGATCCTCGCCGGCCTCGAGCATCGCCCGCCAGTGTTCGTCGAGCCGGCCGATCAGCTCGGCGGTGGCGAACACGGCATCGCGGCGCAGCCAGCGCGGCACGGTGCCGGAATGGCCGGCCTCGCCGCGGCACAGGATGCGCCGGTGGCGGACATTGCCGCGCAGGCCGGTGACCACCGCGGTGGGAAAGCCGCGCGCCACCATCACCGGGCCCTGCTCGATGTGGATCTCCAGCCAGGCGGCGACGCCGGCCGGGTCGAGGAAGCGCTCGCCGGCCCGCACCCGCTCCACCTCGATGCCGAGCCGTTCCATGCAGGCGGCGAGGCTCAGGCCGGTGTCGCGGTGCGGGCTCTCCAGATCCTCCGCCGAGAGGGCGCCCAGGAGCGCGCTCGAGCCGATATAGGCCTTGCCGAACCAGGGGCTCTCCTCGCCGCGCAGGCCGAGGACCCGCACCGGCAGGGGCGGCGTGATGCCGGCCTCCTTCAGGCGCATCAGGGTCACGAGCCCCGCCAGCACGCCGGCCGCCCCGTCGAAATTGCCGCCCTGGGGCACCGAATCGAGGTGCGAGCCCAGGAGGATGCAGGGGCCGGGCTGTTCGCCGGGCAGGCCGATCACGAGGTTTTTGAGCGCATCGAGGCTCGTGGTGAGGCCTTCGCGATGAGCGAGGTCGGCCACGAAGTCGAGCGCGCGGTCCTCGCCCGGGCCGTAGCTCTCGCGCGTGACGCCGGGGCCGTCGACGGAGAGCGCGCGCAGGCCGTCGAAGGCGTCGGCCAGGAAGGCCCGCTCGCTGTTGCGGTGGTGGCGCGCAACAGTAGCGGTCGTGCTCACGAGGCGGCTCCAGCGAGCAGAACGTCGTCGTCGCCGCGCATGGCGCCGGTGAGGTCGGCGATGCAGGCGATGCCGCGGCGGCGGCACCAGGCATCGAGCCCGTCGATGATGTCGGTCATGGCGGTCGGCTGGAGGAAGGTGGCGGTGCCGACCTGCACCGCGCTGGCCCCGGCCAGCATGTATTCGATGGCGTCCTCGGCAGAGGCGATGCCGCCGCAGCCGATCACCGGGACCGACACCGCCTTGTGGCACTGGTGGACCATGCGCAGGACGATGGGCTTGATGGCGGGCCCCGAGAGCCCGCCCATGACGTTGCCCAGGCGCGGGCGGAAGGTCTCGGTGTCGACCGCCATACCGAGAATGGTGTTGGCAACCACCACGGCATCCGCACCGCCTTCCTCGGCGGCCCGGGCGATAGCGGCGATGGCGCCGGTGTTGGGGGTGAGCTTGGCCCAAAGCGGCAGGCGGGTGGCGTCCCGCAGGCGCCGGACCACGTCCAGCGTCGCCGCCGGATCCATGGCGAAGGCGTGGCCGTCGGCCTCGATGTTGGGGCAGGAGATGTTGGCCTCGATGGCCGCCACGCCGGGCAGGTCGAGCGCGGCCGCGAGCTCGGCGAAGCCCTGGGCGGTGGGGGCCGAGATGCTCACCACCAGCGGCACCTTCCAGCGGCGCCAGAAGGGCAAGGTGTGCTCGAGGAAGGCCGGCACGCCCTTGCTCGGGATGCCGATGGAGTTGAGCATGCCGCCGGCGGTCTCGGCCACTCGCGGCGTGGGATTGCCGGCGCGCAGCTCGCTGGTGATGGTCTTGGTGACGAAGGCGCCCAGGCGCTCCAGGCGCACCACCCGCTCGAGCCCCTCGGCGAAGGTGCCCGAGGCCGGCATCACCGGGTTGGCGAGGGCGAGGCCGCCGACGCGGACCGCGAGATCTACCATCCCATCGCCTCCTCGAGCGGGAAGACCGGCCCGTCCCAGCACACGCGCTTGTGGACCTCCCGGCCGCCCTCGCGGAACGGCCGCACGCAGCAAAAGCACATGCCCAGCCCGCAGGCCATCTGCTGCTCCAGCGCCACCTGGCCGGGGATGCCGTGCTCGGCGCCGAGCCGCTGCATGAGCTCGAGCAGCCGGTTCGAGCCGCAGGTGAAGAAGGCGTCGGCGCGGCCGGCGGCGATCAGACCGCGCAGCAGGGTCTCGACCCGGCAGGGCGCGCTCGAGCCGTCGGTATCGGTCACCACGATGGTGCGGGCACCCATCTCGTTGAAGGCGCTCACCGACATCACGTGGGCGAGGCTGCGCGCGCTCAGGATGGCGGTGACGCCGACACCCTGTCGCGCGGCCATGGCGGCCAGCGGCGCCAGGGTGGCGAGGCCCACGCCACGGCCCAGCACGACGATGTTGCGCCAGGTGGCATCGAGGCTGAAGCCGATGCCCAGCGGGCCCAGCATGCGCAGCCGGTCGCCAGGGCGCAGGGTGGCAAGGCCGCGCGTGCCGCGGCCGGTGACCTTGTAGAGGAACTCGACCCGTCCTGCGGCCTCATCGGCCCGGTAGGTGCTCATCGGCCGGCGGAAGAAGGGCTGGTCGGCGCCGGTGGCGGGGCACAGGAGGTGAAAGAACTGGCCGGCTCCGGCAAGGCACGCGGGCGCTCCGGCCTCCAGCACCAGATGCTTGTACTCGTCGTTGACCCAGTCGTTGGCGATCACCGGCGCCAACAGGTCGACCGCCGCTGCCGGCTCGGCCGCGGCTGCGAGGGCGGGCATGGACATGTCTCGTGCCTTCAGAAGGAGAGGAGGCGCGGCAGGGCGAGGCTGATCGCCGGCACATAGCTGATGATGGCCAGCACCACGATGTTCGCCGCGACGAACGGCCAGATGCCGGCGATCACCGTCTCGACCGGCCGCTCGAGCGTGGAGGAGGCCACGAAGAGATCGAGCCCGAAGGGCGGGGTGATCATGCCGATGCAGATGTTGAGGCAGACCACGAGGCCGAAATGGACGGGATCGATGCCGAGGCTCAGCGCCACGGGGTAGAGGGTCGGCACCATCACCAGCAGGATCGAGTTGGGGTCGATGAACATGCCGGCCACCAGCAGGACGACGTTCACGATCAGCAGAAACCCGATCCAGCCGATGTCCTGGCCGGCGATGAAGGCGCCCAGCATGTCGGGCACCCGGGCCAGCGTGATGAAGTAGGAGAGCAGCGCGCCCACCGCCAGCAGGATGAAGACGGCGGCAATGGTGACCGCACTGCTCTCGGCCACCGACACCAGCTTGCGCAGGCCCATCGAGCGGTAGACCAGCATCTCGATGGAAAGCGCATAGAGGACGCTCACCGCAGCGGCCTCGGTGGGGGTGAAGGTGCCGCTGTAGATGCCGCCCAGGATCAGGACCGGCATGCCCAGCGCCAGAAGGCCGGCGCGCAGTGCTTCCAGGCGCTCGCCGCGGCTCGAGGGGGGAGCCGCGGCGGCGCCCGAGCGGCGCGTCTCGAAAACCACATAGGCCGAGAAGGCCAGGCCCAGCACGATGCCGACCGCGAGCCCGCCGGCAAAGAGGGCCGCGACCGACGTGCCGGTGAGCCAGCCATAGACGATCAGCGTGATGCTGGGCGGGATCAGCAGCGCGCACTCGGCGCTGGAGGCGATCAGGCCCAGCGAGAACTTCTCGCGGTAGCCGGCGCGCACCATTTCGGGATGGAGCAGCCGGCCCAGCGCCGCCACGGTGGCCGGAGCCGAGCCGCACACCGCGCCGAAGGCCATGCACGAGGCCACCGTGGTGTGGCCGAGCCCGCCGGTGACGTGGCCGATCGAGCGTTTGACCAGCGCCATGAGCCGGGCGGCGATGCTGCCCTGGGCCATGATCTCGGCGGCGAAGATGAAGAAGGGGATGGCCAGCAGGGTCGAGACGTTGACGCCGCCCAGGAGCTTTTGCGCCACCACCATGTCGGGCATGGCGGGATAGTAGAAAAAGCGGGCCAGCACGCTGGGCAGGCCCATCACCATCAGCATCTCGAAGCCGAGAACGAGGGCGAGGACGGCCAGCAGGCACAAGGCGATGGCGGCCATGGGCGCTCCTAGTGCTCGTGGCCGCGGGCGGGACGCCCGTAGCGGTCGTTGATGCCGGCCAGCTCCAGCGCGTAGCGCAGGGTGAGCAGGGCGAAGCCCACCGGCACCGCGCCATAGAGCCATGCCATGGAGACATCGAGGGTGGGGCTGAGCTGGCCGCTCTTCAGCACGAAGGCAGCGAGCACGATCCCGAGCTTGGTGAGGTAGGCGCAGAAGACCACGCCCGCGAGGTTGATGAGCGTGCCGACGAGCCAGCGCAGCTTGGCCGGCAGCCGGTCGAAGAGGGCGGTCATGGCGATCTGGCGGCCGCGCTCCAGCGCCAGTCCCTGGCCCAGGAACACCAGCCAGGCGAGGCCGAAGAGGGTCGCCTCCTCGATCCACGCGAAGCGCGCGGCGGCGAGCGGGAAGACCTCGCGGACGATGATGTTGCCGGCATAGGCCACCGACATCGCCACGAGGATCAGGGCGACGGCGATGCGCTCGAAGGCGCGCAGGACGTCGAGCGCCCTGTGCGCGCCCCGGGCAGCCGGCCGTGTGGCGTGATCCATTCCCGCTGCGCTCGCCGCTGTCTGGTCAGTTCGCGAGGCCGAGACGCTCGACCTCGTCGCGGTAGATCTCGAGCGCCTTGCGGCCTTCCTCGCCGGCCCGCTCCAGATAGGCGGCCTCGGCCTTGGGGAACATCAGCTCGCGCCACGCCCGGCGCTCGTCGGCACCGAGCTCGCGGACCTCGACGCCGGCAGCGCGGATCGTCTCCAGCGCCTTCTCCTGGGCCGCCTCCTTCATCTGCTCGACCTCCGGGCGGACCTCCTCGATGGCCGCCGTGATGACCTCGCGATGGCCCTCGGGCAGGCTGCCCCACCAGGCCGGGCTGAACAGGAAGACGTCCTCCATCGCGCCATGCTCGGAGAGCACCAGGTGCTTTTGGACCTCGAAATACTTCATGGTGGCGATGGTATCGAGCGGGTTCTCCTGCCCGTCGACCACGCCGGTCTGGAGCGCGGTGTAGAGCTCGCCGAACGGGATCACCACGGCCGAGGCGCCCAGCGCCGAGAACTGCTCGATGAGAATTCGCGAGTCCATCACCCGGAACTTCTGGCCGGCGAACGCGGCGATCTCGTCCATGGGCTGGGCCGAGGTCACGTTCTTGCGGCCGTTGGGCCACAGCGCGACCGCCGCGAGGCCGCGGCTCTCGAAGCTTTCGAGGATGTAGTCGCCCAGCGGACCCTGGCGCAGCTCCTGGGCCTTCTCGCGATCGGCGGGGAACAGGAAGGGCAGGTCGAGCACCGAGACCACGGGATTGAAGCCGCCGAGGAAGGCCGCCGGCATCACGGTGCCTTCCATGGCGCCGAACTGGGTGCCCTCGACCATCTGCCGGGCGTTGCCGAGCTGCGAGGAGGGGAAGAGCTGCAGCTCGACCTCGCCGCCGGTGCGCTCGAGGACCAGAGCAGCGAGCTTCTCCAAAGCCTGGTGGCGGGGCTGGCTGGGTGCCTCGAGATGGCCGATGCGAGCGACGTAGGTCGCCTCGGCGGCAGCCTCTGGGAGGCCGGCTGCCAGCGTTGCCGTCAGGGCGCCCGCTGCGAGCAGGAAGAGGCGGCGACAGGCTTGCATGGAGGCATCTCCGTGGCTGACCGAGGGGCGAACGGTATGTTGCAATTTCGCGACGTCGTCGCTTTTTTGAAGCTAGGCAGCGTCAGCGTCAAGAGGCCGGGCAGGCGGCCCGTCCGGCCGCAGCCTCTTCCTCGCGGACGCGGCGGAGAAGGGAGCGCAGGGCGGCGGCCGCCTGGGCGCCCTTGAGGGCGCGGGACCAGAGCTGCTCGAAGGTGGCGGTCCACAGCTCGACCGCCTCGCGGGTGGAGGTGATCATCGCCACGCCGCTGTCGATGTTGGCGAGCTCGCCCAGGCGGAACGGGCTGATCGCCACCACGGGGCCCTCCGGGCGCCGGAAGATCTGGAAGGTGAGGCTGGGCATCGCCCCTTCCACAAGGCCGATCTGGATGCCTACCGGCTCCTGCTCCATCACCTGGCATAGAGTCTCGATCTCGAGCGCTGCCAGGTGGCGCCGACGGGCGGCCTCCTCAGGCGGGAGGTCGAAGGTGCCTATCAGGCCCAGCCGCAGGAACCGCTCGATCTCGATGCTGCCCACGAGGCTCGCCACCGCCGGGCGGCGCCGCTGCCAGGTGCGGCGGCGCTCGTCGAGGATCGCCAGCACTGCCTCCTGCGCCGCCTCCAGACAGGCGCCGTTGCCGGCCTCGGCGAGCATGTGGCGGAGATGCGCGCCGTAGTCCGGCGAGGTGAGCAGGTAGGAGACCGGCTCGAAGTGGGTCATGATCTGCTCGGCGCCTTCCTCAAGCTGCCGCATGCGCTCGAAGAAGCTGATGGCGCTGGCATGATACTCGACGCCGACCCCAAGCAGCGACTCGATCGACACCCCCAGCAGCCCGGCGATACGCTCGAAGGTCTCGAGCTTCACGATCGAGCCCTTCTCCAGGCGGAATACCGCCGCGCGCGACAGGCCGAGCTGCTGCGCCACCTGCTCGGCGGTCAGTCCTCTGGCCAGCCGGTAGGCGCGCAGGCGGGAGCCTATCTGCTGGTAATCGATGCTCACCGGTGATCCTTGGGAGTAATTTTTTAGACGATGTCGCAAGCCTAATGGGCCGCCGGCAGCCGGGCAACCATCGATGGTCAGGATCGGGAACCGTACGAGGGGCGTGTGGTTTTACGAACGGATCAGCCGCAGGTGCCTCTCCATGGACGCCCTCCCCGACAGCCTGCTTGTGTGGTGGGCCAGCCTCTCCTCCGCGCTCGATGTGGCGGGGCGCCTCGGCGTGGCCGCACTGTGCGGCGCGGCGTTGGGTCTCGACCGGGAGTTGCGTGACAAGCCGCTGGGCCTGCGCACCTACATGCTGGTGAGCCTCGGCGCGGGGGCTTTCTCGATCCTGACGCTGCGCCTCGTCGATGTGCTCGGCGCCGAGGAGAAGATGGCGCTGGACCCCACCCGGGTCATCGAGGGCGTGATCGGCGGTATCGGCTTTCTGGGAGCCGGTGCGATCATCCAGGGCCGCGGCCGGATCCGCGGCGCCACCACCGGGGCCGGGATCTGGGTGGTCGGCGCCATCGGCATGGCCGCCGGCTTCGGTCTCTACATGCACGCGATCGTCTTCACGGCCCTGGCCGTCTGCATCATGACGGTGCTGGGCGTGCTGAGCGCCCGTCTGCACGACGCCTTGGCCGACGAGGATGAGACGAAAGGCCCCCGTCCGATGAAAACGGAAGAAAAGGGATCATGAGGCGTCTATTGTGAAGGATGTTGCGGATCGGCAACGGTCCGTGGGGGGAGGAAGCAGATGGCAACCGTCGTCCAGGCGCGTCCTGCCGCGGCGATGATGCATGTGGCGGCCGCCTTCGTGGTGTGGGCGCTGCACCTGGTAGCCGTCCAGGCAGCCGCTGCGGCGGCGTGCAGCACCATGACGTTCCCGGCCCATCTGGCCGGCGGGGTGGTGGCACCGATCCTGGCTGCGGCGGCGACCGCAATGGCGAGCGTGGCGCTCGCAGCGATCGCCGGCACCGTTCTCGTGCGGACGTGCCATCAGGGCGCCTCGGCACTGCTGCGCACACCCTGCCTCGGCGCCGTTGCGATCCTCGAGCTGGCGGTCGTCCTGCAGGCCGTGCCGGTGCTGCTGCTCCAAGCCTGCGGCTGATCGGGCAGGACGGTCAACGGACCGCGAGCAGGGCCTCGGCCAGCTCGGCAAAGCCGTGACCGCCTTCGGCCGAGGTGATCCACGCGGGAGCCGCCTCGAGACGCGGCAAGAAGCGGCGCAGGTTGGCGACGCCCACTGCGGTGCGCGCGAAATGGGCGAACATCGGCTGGTCGTTGGGCGAATCGCCTGCAAACGCGCAGCGCTCGCGCCCGGCGTCGACGTCGGCGCCGAAGGCCTCCTCCATGAAGATCCGCGTCATGGTGAGCTTGTCGTAACTGCCGAACCAGCCATTGACGTGGATCGAGCTCACCTTGGCGGTGCACCCCGCCTCCTCGAACAGCTCGACGATGCGCGTCACTGCCTCCTCGGGCAAAGCCGGCACGTCCTCGCAGAAGTCGATCGCCAGGTCGGCCTCGCGGTAGAGCTGGTCGGAGGCCAGGGCGGTGCCCGGCACCTCGCGCAGGATCCGGCGGCCCAGCTCGGCCAGCCGGGCGCGGTTGGCGGCGCGGGTCGGCTCGTCCATCAAGAACCGGCGCAGCAGCCGGCCGCGCGCCGCGTCGTGGCGGAACCAGAAGGCGCCGTTCTCGCCGACGACGCCGTCGACCGGCCACATCCGGGCGATGTGATCGCACCAGCCGGCCGGCCGTCCGGTGATCGGCACGACGCGCAAGCCTGCCTCGCGCAGCCGCTCCATCGCCGCATAGGCAATCGCCGGCAGCCGGCCATCGAGGCTCAGCGTGTCGTCGATGTCGGTGAACACGGTGGTGATCGCGCGGCGCTCTCCGGCCGCCCAGTCGGCCAGCGGGCGCGGGGCCTGGTGTGTCATGTTCTGCTTTCCGTTCCGGTCGTGGACGGCGCTGGGGCAGGACCCTTCGCGGATCGATAGAGTAGCACCGGCCGGCAACGGGCATGAAGCGGGTCACGTCTCCTTGACGGCGTAGCGCTTCAAGATGGCTCCGACATCGTAGTTGCGGGCGTCGTCTTCCTTGATGGAGGAGCGCTTCTCGACCGTGCCCAGATGGTGCTGCATGGCCTGGACAGCGGCCGCGGCGTCGCCCCGGCTGAGCGCCGCGACGATGGCACGGTGCTCGCTTACCGCGCAGTCGGTGGAGTGCGCCTGGCCATAGAGCGCGAGGATCAGCGACGAGCGTGAGAGCAGCTCGCTCACGTAGCGCGTAAGAATCCGGTTGTTGACCATTCCGGCAAGGAGGCGGTGGAAATCGCCGGCGAGCTGGCTGGCTGCCTGGCTGTCGGGCATGCTGGTCTGCTCCTCCAGGCGCACGTGCTGCTCCAGCGTCTCGACCTGTGCCGCGGTGAGCCGGCCGGCCAGGCGCCGCGCCACCTCCTGCTCGAGGCAGCGGCGCATGTCGAAGATCTCCTGCGCTTCCGTGGGATCGGGGCTTGCCACGATGGCGACCCGGTTGCGCCGCGCCTCGACCAGTCTCTCTGCATGCAGGCGGGCGAGGGCGGCTCGCACGCTGGTTCGGCTGACCCCGAAACAGTCGCCGATCGCATCCTCCGGCAGCCTGTCGCCCGGCCGCAGCGCCTGCTCGACGATCGCCTGGCGCAACGCCGCGTATATCTTATCGCTTCGCGAGGGTTTCCCCGCCCGCGCTCGACCCATGACCCCGGAATTCCTTTACAACTTTGCTGCGCCTGCAAAGTGTATACACCTTGCAGGCGCTATGGTACGTGGCACGGTCAGAAGACGTCGCATCCAGCGATCAGGGAAGGAATATCGGCGTGGCTGGCGATCTCCTCCTAAGAAATGTCCGCCCGTTGGGCGGCGAGCCCATCGACGTCCTGCTGCGCGAGGGCAGGATCGCCCCCGCGGGCGCGCCGGGTGGCGCCGCCGAGCCGGTCGAGTGCAGCGGGGCGATCCTCGCGCCGGGCCTGGTCGAGGCGCACACCCATCTCGACAAGACGCTGGTGGGCATGCCCTGGTACCGCAACGAGGTGGGGCCGCTTCTCGTCGACAAGATCGACAACGAGCGTCGCCAGCGCCGCCTGCTCGGAATCGACCCGGAGCGCCAGTCGGCGCGGCTGGCGCTGCAGGCGCTGGCCTTGGGCTCCACCCACATCCGCAGCCATGTCGACGTCGACACCGAGCTTGGCCTTGCCGCCATCGAGGGGGTCATGGCGACCCGCGAGCGGCTGGCGGGCGTGGTCGACATCGAGATCGTGGCGTTCCCGCAAAGCGGGCTGCTGGTCCGGCCGGGCACGCTCGAGCTGCTCGAGGAGGCGATGCGGATGGGCTCGCAGGTGGTGGGAGGGCTCGATCCTTGCGGCATCGACCGCGACCCGAAGGGCCATCTGGATGCCGTCTTCGGTCTCGCCCAGCGGTTCGGCCGGCCGGTCGATATCCATCTGCACGAGCCGGGTGAGCTCGGCGCCTTCTCGCTGGAGCTGATCGTCGAGCGTACGCTGGCGCTGGGCATGCAGGGCAAGGTCGCCGTCAGCCACGCTTTCTGCCTCGGCATGGCGGATCTTGAGCGGGTGGCAGGTCTGGTCGAGCTGGTCGCCGAGGCGGAGATCGCCATCGTCACCACGGCACCGCCCTCGCGGCCGGTGCCGGCGGTCCGCCAGCTCGCCAGGGCGGGCATCGTCATGGCCGCAGGCTCGGATGGCGTGCGCGACACCTGGGGGCCTTACGGCAACGGCGACATGCTCGAGCGCGCCATGCTGCTGGGCCTTCGCAACAATCTGCGGCGCGACGACGAGCTCGAGCTGGCGCTCGAGGTCTGCACGGCGGGCGGTGCCAGGGTGATGGCGCTGGAAGATTACGGGCTGGAGCCCGGCTGCCGCGCCGATCTGGTGCTGCTCGAGGGCGAGACCGTGGCCGAGGCGGTGGTGAGTCGCGCACCGCGCCGGCTGGTCATCAAGGGCGGCAAGATCGTCGCCCGCGACGGACGAGCGCTCGTCGAGGCGCCGTGACGGCAACAATGACAGGGCAAGCAGGGAAAGGCTGGATGATCAGAAATGCAGTGCTGGGCGCATCCGCCCTGGCGATGGCGCTGACCGCGGGCGCCGCCCACGCCAACACTCTTAGATGGGCGTTCAGTGGCGACGTGGTGACGCTCGACCCGTTCGCCCATACCGAGAGCTTCACCTCGGCCTTCCTCGAGCATATCTATGAGCCGCTGGTGCGCCGCGACCGCGATCTCGGCATCGAGCCGGCGCTGGCGACCTCCTGGGAGATCGTCCAGCCCGACGTCTGGCGCTTCAAGCTGCGCGAGGGTGTCACCTTCCACGACGGCGCACCTTTCACCGCCGACGACGTGGTGGCATCGATCACCCGCGTGTTGAACCCCGACGCCAGGGCCCGGGGGCGCCTCCTGTCGGTAAAAGAAGCCCGCAAGATCGACGATCTGACCGTCGAGATGGTGACCGACGGTCCCTACCCGCTGCTGCTCAACGACCTCAACGGCATCCACATCATGGACGCCGAGTGGCTGAAGGCGAATGACGCCGAGCAGCCGGGCAACACCACCACCGGCGTTACCACCTACGCCTCGACCCACACCAATGGCACCGGCCCCTTCAAGCTCGAGAGCTACCGGCCCGACCAGAAGACCGTGCTCACGGTGAACGAGGCGTGGTGGGACGAGCCCGAGCACAACCTGACCCGCATCGAGTTCATGCCGATCAAGTCCGACGCCACGCGCGTTGCGGCCCTCCTTTCGGGCGAGATCGACATGATGGTGCCGGCACCCCTGCAGGACATTGCGCGGATCCAGGCAGCGCCGGGCCTCGAGGTGGCCGAGAGCCCCAGCCTGCGCACCATCTTCTTCGGGATGAACCAGCAGGACGAGGAGCTGCACGACAGCAACGTCAAGGGCAAGAACCCGCTCAAGGACGTCCGGGTGCGCAAGGCGCTGTGGATGGGGATCGATACCGATCTTCTGAACAGGAAGGTGATGCGCGGCACGGCCCGCGTCGCCGGCCTGCTCGCTGCGCCCGCCATCCGGGGCCATGACGACGCCATCGATGCTCGCCCGCCCCATGATGTCGACGGGGCCAAGGCGCTGCTCGCGGAGGCCGGATATCCCGACGGCTTCAGCACCAACCTCTCCTGCCCCAACGACCGCTACGTCAAGGACGAGGAGCTGTGCGTCGCGGTGGCCGCCATGTGGGCGCGGATCGGCGTCAAGGCCAACCTCGTCGCCGAGAGCAAGACCACCTTCTTCCCCAAGGTCGATCGCGGCGAGGCCGACATCTATCTCCTGGGCTGGGCGACCCTGCCGCAGATGGACACCTACAGCATCGTCTCCAGCCTGCTCGCCACCCCGGACGGCCCGCTCGGCGGCAACAATGCGGGCGGCTACAGCAACGCGCGGATCGACGAGATCGCCATCGAGGCGGCAACCGAGCTCGACGAGACCAAGCGCCTCGCCATGATGACCGAGGCCCTCAAGATCGCGCGCGACGAGGTCGCCTATATCCCGCTGCACCAGCAGCCGATCGCCTGGGCGATGCGCAGCAATGTCGAGCTGCCGCAGTTCGCCGACGAGTATGTCCGGCTGCGGTTCGCCCGGATCAACTGACAGGAGAAGCGGGGCAGGCCGGCCGGTGCCGGCGGTCCCGCGCTGCGCCGATGATCTTCCTTCTTCGACGCCTGGCCCAGGGCGCGCTCGTCATGCTCGTCGTGGCGCTGGTGGCCTTCTTGATGTTCCGCTTCATGGGCGATCCGGTGCGCGGCATGCTGCGCGAGGACGCCACGCTCCAGGAGCAGCAGGAGCTGCGCGACCGGCTCGGCCTCGACCGGCCTCTCGTCGTGCAGTTCGCGAAGTTCGTGGGCGGCGCGCTGCAGGGCGAGTTCGGCGTCTCCTGGCGCAACCAGCAGCCGGTCATGGAGCTGATTCTCGACCGCCTGCCGGCCACCATCGAGCTGGTCGTCGTGGCGATGATCATCGCGCTGCTCCTGGGGGTCCCGCTGGGCGTGTGGAGCGCCCTCAACCGCCACAGGCCGCAGGCGAGCCTCCTGCAGACGGTCTCGCTGATCGGCATCTCCACGCCGACCTTCGTCACCGGCATCCTCCTGATCCTGGTCTTCGCGGTGATCCTCGGCTGGCTGCCCTCCTTCGGGCGCGGCGAGACCGTGGAGATCGGCTTCTGGCGCACCGGCTATCTCACCGCCAGCGGCTGGAAGGCCCTGATCCTGCCGGCCTGCACCCTGGCGCTCTACCAGCTGGCCCTCTTCATGCGGCTGGTGCGCGCGGAGATGCTCGACGTGATGCGCCAGGACTTCGTGCGCTTCGCCCGCGCCCGCGGCCTGCCCACGCGTCTCGTGCGCTTCCGCCACGCCCTCAGGAACGCGCTGATGCCGCTGGTGACCATCGCCGGCATGCAGGTGGGCTCGCTGATCGCCTTCGCCATCGTCACCGAGACCGTCTTCCAGTGGCCGGGCATGGGCTTTTTGTTCCTGCAGGCGGTGCAGTTCGTCGACATCCCGGTGATGGCCGCCTACCTGGTCTTCATCGGCTTCATCTTCGTGGTCCTCAACATCGCGGTCGACGTGCTCTACACGCTGATCGACCCGCGCCTGCGAACGGGAGGCGCCGGTGCAGGACGCTGAAGCCCGAAGCCCGGGGCGCATCGCCCGGCTGCGTGCCGGCAACGACGTGCTCGACAGCTTTCTTTCCACTCCGCGCGTGGTGATCGCCGCGGCGGTGGCTTTGCTGATGATCCTGACCGCGGTGCTGGCACCGCTGATCGCCCCGCACGACCCGTTCGACATGGCCGCGATCTCGCTGCTCGACAGCGAGTTGCCGCCGGCCTTCCTCGAGGGCGGCGATGCACGCTTCCTGCTCGGCACCGACAGCCAGGGCCGCGACGTCTTCTCCGCGATTCTCCACGGCCTGCGCATCTCGCTCATGGTGGGCGTGGTGGCGGTCCTGCTCTCCATGGCGCTGGGCGTCACCGTGGGGCTGGTGTCGGGCTATTTCGGGGGCTTCGTCGATTCCGTCCTGATGCGCCTGGCCGACGTCATCCTGAGCTTTCCCACGATCCTCATCGCCCTGCTTGTCAACGGCATCCTGCGCGGCGTGCTCCCCAGCACCCAGGCGACCGCGACCGCCGTGCTGGTGCTCGTGCTCTCGATCGCCGTCAACGAGTGGGTGCAGTACGCGCGCACCGTGCGCGGCTCGACCATGGTCGAGAAAGGCAAGGAATACGTGAAGGCGGCCCGGCTCACCGGCCTGCCGCCGCGCACCATCCTGCGCCGTCACGTCCTGCCCAACATTCTCTCGCCGGTGCTGGTGCTGGCCACCATCAACCTGGCCCTGGCGATTCTCACCGAGGCCACGCTCTCCTTCCTCGGCGTCGGCATGCCGCCCACCCAGCCCTCGCTCGGCACCCTCATCAACACCGGCAACGAGTTCCTGTTCTCGGGGATCTGGTGGGTCGTCGTGTTCCCGGCGCTGACGCTGGTGGTGCTGGTCCTCTCCGTCAACATCGTCGGCGACTGGCTGCGCGATGCCCTCAATCCCCATCTGCGGTGAGCGCCATGGCATCGCTGCTCGAAATCCGTGGCCTTTCCGTCCTTTTCGAGGGCAAGCGCGGCCGCGTTGCCGCCGTCGAGGATCTCGACCTCGACCTGGAGCCGGGCGAGATCCTGGGTCTCGTCGGTGAATCCGGCGCCGGCAAGTCCACCGTGGGCAACGCCGTGATGGGGCTGATCGACCCGCCCGGCCGGGTCGAGGCGCGCTCGCTCCGCTTCAAGGGCGAGCCCCTGGAGCTTGCCGACGAGGCCGCGATGATGCGGCTGCGCGGGCGGCGCATCGGCATGATCTTCCAGGACCCGCTCACCAGCCTCGACCCGCTCTTCACCGTGGGCGACCAGCTCGTCGAGACCATCCGTCTGCATCTGCGCGTCGACGAGAAGGCCGCGTGGGCGCGTGCGGTGGAGCTGCTGGCGAGCGTCGGCATTCCCGATCCCGAGGCGCGTATCGCCAGCTACCCGCACCAGTTCTCCGGCGGCATGCGCCAGCGGGTGGTGATAGCGCTGGCGCTCGCCTGCGAGCCGGACCTGGTGATCGCCGACGAGCCCACGACCGCGCTCGACGTGTCGGTGCAGGCGCAGATTCTCGAGCTCATCCGCAGCCTCACCAAGGCGCGCGGCATGGGCGTCATCCTCGTCACCCACGACATGGGCGTGATCGCCGAGGTCACCGACCGGGTGGCGGTGATGTATCGCGGGCGCCTGGTCGAGGAGGGACCCACCGCCCGCGTGCTGGGCCGGCCGCGCGAGCCCTACACCAAGGGCCTGATCGCCTCGGTGCCGCGCGCCGACCGCCGGCTGCACCGCTTCCCCCAGCCGCCCGGCCAGGCGGACGCCGCACCGAAGGCCATCGATCTGGGCTCGCACTGGCTAGGCGCCGGCACCCGCCGGGAGCGCAGCGACGTCCCGGTGCTGGAGGTCGAGGGCCTGACGAGGGACTTCGTAGTGCGCCGCGGCATCCTGGGTATCGGCGAGAAGCGCTTTCGCGCCGTCGACGATGTGGCCTTCGCCGTGTCCGAGGGCGAGGTGGTCGGGCTGGTCGGCGAGAGCGGCAGCGGCAAGTCGACCATCGCGCAGATGGTGGTGGGCCTGCTCAGGGCAGATGCCGGTCGCATCCGCTTTGCCGGCGCCGACATCACCGCGACCCGTCGCGAGCGCGACCTCCTGCCGGTGCGCCGCGAGCTGCAGATGATCTTCCAGGATCCCTACAGCTCGCTCAACCCGCGCCTGCGGGTGCGCGAGATCGTGGCCGAGCCGATCCGCTTCCATCGCCTGGCGTCGGGCGAGCGCGAGATCCAGGCACTGGTGCTGGAGCTGCTGGCGCAGGTGGGGCTCGGCCCTGAGGCGGCGCGCCGTTACCCGCACGAGTTCTCCGGCGGCCAGCGCCAACGCATCTCGATCGCCCGGGCGCTGGCAACGCGCCCGCGCTTTCTGGTTTGCGACGAGCCCACCTCGGCGCTCGACGTCTCGATCCAGGCGCAGATCCTGAACCTGCTGAAAGACCTGCAGGAGACGCTGGGTCTGGGCATGCTCTTCATCAGCCACGACCTGCCGGTGGTCCGCCAGATGTGCGACCGCGTGGCGGTGCTCAAGCAGGGCCGCCTGTGCGAGCTGGCGTCGACCGAAGAGCTCTTCGAGAACCCGCAGCATCCCTACACAAGCGAGCTCCTGGCGCTGATGCCGAGGCTCGACGGACTTGCACCGGCGCCCGCAGGGGCGCTCGATGGCTCATCGGAGGCGAACGTTCATGGCTGACATCCTGATCATCCACGGCACCGTGGCGACGATGGACCCCAACCGGCGGGTCATCGAGGACGGTGCGGTGGCGATCACCGGCGACCGCATCACCGCCGTCGGCACGACCGCCGAGATCACCGCGGCGCACGAGGCGCCCAAGGTGATCGACGCGCGCCGCAAGCTGGTGATGCCGGGCCTGGTCGACGCTCACGCCCATGCCGGCCACGGCATCATCAAGACCATGGGCGGCTTCGACGGCGACGCCTGGTTCAAGGCCTGCGAGCTGGCCTACACGGTGGGCTCCGACGAGCAGTTCTGGGCAGCCGAGGCGCGGCTCGCGGCGCTCGAGCGGCTGCGCTTCGGCGTCACCACCGGGATCTCGCTGCTGGGTGGCGGCGATACCATCATGCGGACCGACGAGCCGGACTATGCCGCGGCGCACTGCCAGGGCGTGCTCGATGTCGGCACGCGCAGCGTCGTGGCGGTAGGCCCGACCCGGCCGCCGCATCCGCGCCGCTACGCACGCTGGCACGGCCAGGGCAAGCGCGACCTGATGATCGGCTTCGAGGACCAGTATGCGAGCTGCGAGGCCATCTTGAAGGAGTGGCATCGCAGCCACGGGCTGCGCATCAACATCGCCCTGCTCACGCCGACCCTGCGCGCCGAGCATGTGGCCTCGCTTGGCGAGGCCCTGCTCGAGGACGCGATCGACCAGGCTCGCAAGGTGCGGGCGCTGGGGCGGACCTACGGCACCGTCTTCACCCAGGACGGCCACAGGAAGGGCAGCGTCAAGTTCGCCCACGAGCGCATCGGCATTCTCGGTCCGGAGGCGCTCCTCTCGCACTCCACCGACCTCACGGCCGAGGAGGTGGCGATCTGCGCCGAGACTGACACGAAGATCGCCCACAACCCCTCGGCGGTGGCCTCGATCCTCGGCCGCTGCCCGGTGCCCGAGCTCTTGGAGGCTGGCGTCACGGTCGCCATCGGCTCCGACGCCACCGCCCCTGACCGCTCCGGCGACATGTTCCGCCACATGCAGCAGTGCATGCATTACCACCGCACCTACTACAAGGACCCGCACGTCCTCTCGCCCGGCAAGGTGCTCGAGATGTGCACGATCGACGGCGCGCGGGCGCTGGGCATGGAGCAGGAGATCGGCTCGCTCGAGCGCGGCAAGAAGGCCGACGTGGTGCTGCTCGACCTCGCCCGGCCACATCTCTATCCGCTGAACATGCCGCTGTTCCGCGCCGTCTGCTTCGCCAACGGCAATGACGTCGCCACGGTGATCGTCGACGGCCGGATCTGCATGGAGGAGGGCCGGGTGCTGACGGTCGACGAGAACAAGGTTCTCGACGAGGCGCAGCTTGCCAGCGAGACGCTGCTCGAGCGGACGGGGCTGCACCACCTCCTGGACATGCCCGAGAAATTCTGGGGCGCCGTCCGCTTTTGAGGCTCAAAGGCGGGAAAGCCGCTCGAGAAGGATGGTCTGTCGCCGCTCGAAGACGGGCGAGGGCGGATCATCCGGGCGGGGCGGCACCGCCACGAACGAGGTTGCGCCGCCGGCAAGGTCGGCAGGCAGCAGCATCAGCCGCACGAAGCCGGTGCCCAGCGTGGCGTCGGCGCGGCCGATAATGTCGTCCCCGGGCGTCTCCAGCCAGGCAGCGCCGGCACTCACGGGGAACCGTCGCGGGCCCACCATCGCGTCGACCGAGCCCGACAGCACCGCCCGGATGCCGGGGCCGCGATGCCGGTGGCGCGGGGTCACGGTACCCGGCGGCAGCTCGATCCGGTCGAGGCGCACCAGCGTCTCGGCCCCCTCGGGCAGCTCGACCATGGCGGCAAGGGCGCCGGTATCGGCGCGGGCGGCCAGCCTTCCGCGCGAGACCGAGAAGAGCCAGGCTAGCGACGGCTCCAGAGCCTGCAGGCACGACGCCGCGTCCACGAGCGCAGCCTCGCCTGCGCCGAGCGTCGCGAGCCGGCCCTCGGCCACGTAGAGAGCGTGCAGGACGTCGCCCGGCAGCTCGGGTGCAGTGCCCGTCTCCAGCTGCAGCCGCCGTGCCTCGATCAGGACCTCACGCGGCATCGACGATCTTCTGCACGCTTCGGCCGAGCAGGATCACGCCCGAGGCGGCCAGCACGATGAAGAGGCCGGGGAAGACCGACATCCACGGCGCGAAGAGAAGGTAGTTCTTGGACTGCTCGAGGATCGCTCCCCAGTCGGGCATGGGCGGCTGGATGCCCAGGCCCAGAAAGCCCAGCGCCGCCTCGATCTGCAGGGCCAGCGGAAAGAGGATCATGTACTGGACGAGGATCAGCGGCAGGACGTTGCGCAGGACGTGGCGCACCAGGATCTGCCACTCCGGCACGCCCAGCGAGCGGGCCGCCTCGACATAGGTGCGGCCGGCCTCGGCGATGGCGCCGGCCCGGGCGATGCGAAAGAACAGCGGCAGATAGACGATCGCCAGTGCCATCACGAGGTTGGTGACGCCGGTGCCGAGCACGCCGGTGATGACCACGCCCAGGATGATCGGCGGAAAGCTCAGGATCACGTCGACGCCGCGCGCCGCCACCATGTCGGGCCAGCGGCCGAAATAGCCGGCCACGAGGCCGGCGAGGCCGCCCAGCACCGCCGAGATCGCAAGCGAGCCGGCGACGATCGAGAGGGTGACGCGGGTCCCATAGATGACCCGGGCGAAGACGTCCCGGCCGACATCGTCGGTGCCGAACCAGTGCGTCGCGGAGGGCGGCTGCAGGGCGCCGGCCACGTCGACCTCGGTGGGCGAGAGATCGGTGAGCGCCCAGGGAAAGAGGGCGGTGAACAGCAGGAAGCCCACGATCGCCAGCGCCAGGACCAGCTCCGGGCGGCGGCGCAACTCGCGCAGCAGCCGGATCGCGCCATCGCGGCGGTCGCGATGGGCCATGCCGGGCAGGGCCATGCTCATCGGCGCATCCTCGGGTCGAGATACTGGTAGAGCGTGTCGATCAGGATGTTCAGGGACAGCGCCACACCCACCACCAGAAGAAGGCCCCCCTGGACCACCGGCAGGTCGCGGTTCTGGATCGAGGTCAAGAGCAGGCGGCCGAGCCCCGGCAGGGCGAAGAGCGATTCGATGACCACGACCCCGCCCAGGATCTGCACCAGGATCAGGCCCATGAACGTCACCAGCGGGATCAGGATGTTGCGCAGGATGTGCTTGAAGAAGACCTTGCGCTGGGGGAGCCCCTTGGCGATGGCGGTTCGGACATAGTCCTGCTGGAGCGCCGAGACCACCGACTGGCGCACGAACTGGCTGTAGGCCACCGCCTGCAGGAGGCCCAGACTGAGGATCGGCAGGAGAAGGATCTGCAGGTTCTGCCAGAGATCCTGGCCGGGCGGGCTGTACATGAAGGGCGGCGACCAGCCGATCAGCGCCGAAGCGCCGATCAGCAGCATCAGGCCGATCCAGAAGACCGGGGCGGCGAGGCCCAGGATGTTGATGCCCTGGATCACGTTGTCGAGCAGCCGGCCCTCATGGATGCCGGCCACGAGACCCATCGGCACGCCTATCGCGGTGGCGACGATCAGGGTCAACAGACCCAGCTCGAGGGTCACCGCGAAGGCCTGGCCGACGATTCCGGCCACCGGCAGGCCCTGGGTCCAGCTGGTGCCGAGATCGCCCTGCAACACCTGGCCGAGCCAGGCCAGATATTGCTGCCAGACCGGCCGGTCGAGCCCGAAAAAGCCGCGCAGCGCCTGCTCGGTGGCGGGATCGCCGCCCGCCTGGCCGAGCATTTGCGCCACGATGTCGCCCGGCACCGCGCGCACCAGCAGGAAGACGGCGAGGCTCGAGAGCAGAGCCGTCACGAGGGCTGCCAGCAGGCGCCTGACGAGATAGCCCGCCATCAGGAGCGGGTCCGACCGGAGGTCATGTCTCCTCGACCCAGGCGTCGGCGAGGCCGAAATACCAGCCGGTGGGGTGGTGCCTGTAGTTCTTCACCTTCTTGCTGCTCACCACGACATGGTCGGAGCTGAACATCATGATGGTCGGCACCTGCTCGGCCAGCCGCTTTTGGAACTCGACATAGATCGCGCGCCGCTTCGCCGGATCGGACTCCTGCCGCCCCTTGTCGAGCAGCTCGCTGCCTGGCCCGTCATTCCAGTTGCGGAAGTCGGCGCCCTCGGGCTGCTTGTGGAAATGCCGGTAGAACAGCAGGCTGGGGTCGGGCTGGGTGCCCCAGTCATTGAAGGTGAAGCCCATCTTGCGCGAGCGGAAGTTGTTGATCCACACGCCCAGATCGACCTTGTTGATCTGCAGGTCGATGCCGATCGGCTTGAGCTGCTCCGCCAGCGTCACCGCCGCCGGGTCCATCCAGTCATAGCCGATGATGGTGGTGAGCGTGACCTCGAGGCCGCCTGCATGGCCGGCTTTGTCCATGAGATCCTTGGCGCGGGCGAGGTCGGGGCCCTGGTTGGGCAGCTCGTCCACAGGCGCGCCCCAGCCCTCCTGCATCCCCGCGGGCATGGTGCCGATCACCGTGCCGAAGCCACCGATGGCAGCCTGCATGATCTTTGTCTTGTCGACCGCCAGGGCGATGGCCTGGCGCACCTCGAGCGGGGCCAGCGGCTCGTAGGCCAGGTCGAGATCGATGCTCTTCTGGTTGAACGAGGGGAAGCGCCGGATCTCGAGATTGGCGGCGTCCTCGATCTGCGCCGCGTCCTGAGGGCGGCTGAGCACCGCCATGTCGACCCGCCCGCTGCGCAGCGCCACCAGCATGCTGGCGGCGTTGGGCAGGTAGACGAAGGTGATCTCGTCGAGGAGCCCGCTGTTCTCGTCCCAGTAGTCGGGGTTGCGCCTGAGCGTGAGGAAGCTGTTGGGCTGGAACTGCGCCAGCATGTAGGGACCGGTGCCCACGCTCTGCTGGTTCATCCGGGCGCGAGCGGCCTGGTCGGCGAAATAGCCTTCCGGGACCACGCCGCCATACTTGTTGGTGAGTGTCATCAACAAGGCGGCGTTGGGCTCGGAGAGCCGCATCTGCACTGTGTGATCGTCGAGGACGGTGATTTCCTCGATGGTCGCGTAGTCGCCGGCGCCGGGCGAGCCGTTCTCCGGGTTGCGGACATAGTCGTAGCTGTATTTCACATCGGCCGCCGTCATCGGCCGGCCGCCGTGGAAGACCGCGTTGCGCCGGAGCTTGAAGGTGTAGGTGAGCCCGTCTTGCGACAGCTCGTGGCTCTCGGCCAGGAGCGGCTGCGCCGTGCCCGAGGCGTCCTCGAACATCAGGCCCTGGTACATCAGCACCGTCACCTGGATGCGTGCATCGGCTCCCTGGTGGAACGGGTCGAGCGCCGGCGGCTCGACGATCGAGCCGACCGTCAGCTTGCCGCCGCGCCTGCCGCCTTCTGCCGGTGCCGCGTACTGGGCTCGCAGGCTGCGCGCGCCGCCCAGGAACGTGCTGCCCAGCAGCAGGCCGGCCGTGCCCTTGCCGAAGGTCCGCCTGTCGATCTTTCGCGTCATCTCTGCCCCCTGATCTTCTTGTGGTTGGCAGCAGGACGGTTCAGCCGTCCTCGCTCGCAAGAAAGCTTTCGACGAAGCTCACCGTGCGCTCCAGCGCCGTCTCGACCACGTCCTGGCCGATCTCCTCGCTGGCCAGCCGCGCATCGCCGAAGACCCCGTTGCGGGTCTGCTCGTGGAAGGGGATCGGCACGGTCAGCGCGAAGGGCTGGTTGTTGAAGTGCAGTGCGCGCTCCTGGCCGATCATGTCACCGGGCTCCAGCGCGTCGCGCCGCACCAGCTCGGGTGCGAGATGCAGCAGGACGCTGGTCTCGATCTCGCAGGCATGGCCGTAGCGCTTTGTCCTGCCGTGGGCCTTCACCCGGTCGGCGGCCTGCGCGAAATAGAAGCTCACGGCCGCCTTGACGTCGAGCTCGTAGCGCATGCGCGTGGCGATGACGTTCAGCGCCCCCATGTTGCCGTTATGGCCGTTGACCAGCAGCACATGGCGGATGCCGTCGCGGGCGAGCGAGCGGGCGGTATCCATGCAAACCGCGGCGAAGGTCTCGGGCGAGAGGGTGATGGTGCCGGCAAAGCCGGTGTGATGCTGCGACACGCCGAAGGGGATCGGCGGCACCACCACCGCCCTCGGATGGAGGCGTGAAGCCAGCTTCTGGGCGTAGCGGTGGGCCACCACATAGTCGGTCGCCAGCGCCAGGTTGGGTCCGTGCTGCTCGGTGGCACCCACCGGCATGAGGGCGATCTCGATCCCGGGCAGCGCCTCGCGGAACTCCACCGAGGTCATCGAGCCCATCTCGTGCCACTGGCTCATCGCCCGTCTCCCCGCCTCAACCCCGCACCGCCACCACCAGCTCGATCTCCACCGGCGCGTCGCGCGGCAGCTCGGCCACCCCCACCGCCGAGCGGGCGTGCCGTCCCTGCTCGCCCATGAGCGCGCCCAAGAGCTTCGAGGCGGCGTCGATTACCTTGGGCTGGGCGTTGAAGCCCGGTGCCGAGGCCACGAAACCGGTCACCTTCACCATCCGCTCGATGCGGCCGAGATCGCCGCCCAGCGCGTCCTTGAGGCAGGCCAGTCCCTGCAGGATGCAGATTCTGGCACAGTCCTGCGCCGTCTCGAGGCTCACCCCGCCCCCGACCTTGCCACGGGTCTCGATGTCCTCGCCGATCTTGGGAAGCTGGCCGCTCACCCAGGCGAGGCCGCCATGGACCACCACCGGCACATACTCGAACTGCGGCGTCGCCGCCCGTGGCAGCTCGAGGCCCAGCTCCTTCAGGCGCTGCTCGATCATCGTGGCTCTCCGGCAAGAAAGTTCAGATAGGCGTCGATGGCGGCGGTCAGCGCGAAGGCGGGCTCGAAACCCACCTCCCGCGCGACAAGCCCGGTGTCGATCAGGGGATAATCGGTGCCGCCCTCCTGCTCCGCAAAGCTCAGCGGCAGACCCGGCCGGCGCCGGCCGAGCTCGTCCAGGATGCCGCGCCACGTCGTGGTGAAGCCGTTGACGTGGTAGAGCGCCGAGAGCGCGCCGGGATGGCGGGCGATCTCCAGGAAGGCGCGGGCAGCGTCCTCGACATACATCAGATCGAAGGGCGCGGTGCCGCCCTGGAGGCTGCCGCCCGTGCCCTCGACGGCGCCGCGAAAGAGGCTCACGAGCTGTCCCGCCACGCCAGCATACCAGCAGCCGGGGCCGAAGATCAGCGGAAGGCGCACCCCGGCCACGTCCATGCCGAACCGGTCGCGATGATACTGTGCCACCTGCTCGGCGGCAGTCTTGGTGAGCCCGTAGACGGTATTGGGCCGGCGCTCCGCCTGCTCGTCAACGGGCTGGCGCGGATGGCGTGCTGCCGGGCCCAGGACGACGGTCGAGCTCGCCCACACCACGCGGCGCACGCCCGCCTGCCGGCATTGCTCCAGCAGCTTGTGCAGGCCCATGGCGTTGATGGCGAAGGCGCGCCCGGCATCGGCCTCGCCCGAGCGGGCAAGGCCGATGACCCCCTGGCTGAAGGCGGCGAAGGAGACGATGCGATCGGGACGCACCTCGGCGAGCGCCGCCGCGAGCGCCGCCTCGTCCTCGATCGATCCCTCGATGTCGGTGATCCTGTCGGCCACGTCGGCCAGCAGATCCTCCCGCATCGCCGGACCGAAGACCGCCACCTTCCAGCCCGCCCCGAGAAAGGCGCGCACCGCATGGGCGCCGACATAGCCGCGGGCGCCGGGGATAAGGACGGTGCCGGCGCTCATGCCGCTTTCTCCTCCGCAAGGTCGAGATCGTCGCGGATGCAGGCCTTGAAGCGGCCCGGCGCCATCTCGCGCAGCGCCGGGACCGCGTCGGCGCAGGCCGGTAGAGCGTACGGGCAGCGGGTGCGGAAAACGCAGCCGCTGGGCGGGCTCGCGGGGCTCGGGATCTCGCCGCCGAGCAGCCGGCGCGTGCCGCCACGGCCATGCCGGCCGGGCACCGCGTCGATGAGGGCGCGGGCATAAGGGTGGAGGGGTGCTGCAAAGAGCCCGCGTGCCGGGCCGATCTCCATGATCCGCCCGAGATAGAGGACGAGCACCCGGTCGGAGATCAGCTCGACCACGGCCAGGTCGTGGCTGATGAACATCATGGTGAGCTGCAGCTCGCGGCGGAGCTGGTCGAGCAGGTTGACGATCTCGGCCTGGATCGAGACGTCGAGGGCCGAGACCGGCTCGTCGGCAACGATGAAGCGGGGCTGTACCGCCAGCGCCCGGGCGATCGCGAGGCGCTGGCGCTGCCCGCCCGAGAAGGCCTTGGGGTAGCGGTGCATGTGGCTGCGCGCGAGGCCGACGGCCGTCAGCGCCTCGGCCACGCGGTCGTCGACCTCGCCGCCGCGCGCGAGCCCGTGCAGGCGCACTGCCTCGCCGAGGGTGGAGCGGATGGTCATCCGCGGGTTCAACGAGGAGAACGGGTCCTGGAAGATCATCTGCATGTGCCGGCGGAACGCGCGCAGCTCGCCGGCCTTGAGGCCGGTGATGTCGGTGCCGTCGAAGACCACCCGCCCGGCGGTGGGCTCGAGCAGGCGCAGCACCATGCGCCCGAGCGTCGACTTGCCCGAGCCCGATTCGCCGACCACGCCCAGGACCTCGCCCGGTGCGATCGCGAGATCGACGTCCTCGACCGCGCGCACCCGCCCGACCTCGCGGCTGAGCAGGCCGCGGCGGATGGGAAAGTGCATGCGCAGGCCGTGGCCTGCCACCAGCGGCCCGGTCATGCGAGATCCTCCGCCCGCAGGCAGCGACTCACCCGCTCCTCGCCGATCCTGCGCAGGGCGACCTCCTCGCTGCGGCAGGCGTCGATGGCGAAGCGGCAGCGCGGGTGGAAGCGGCAGCCGCGCGGCGGGTCGAGCGGGTCGGCGGGAGCGCCGGGTATGGTGCGCAGCGCCGTCCGCCCGGCCCCCCGCGCCGCGGCGAGGGCTGCGTGCGGACTGCAATCGATCAGCGCCAGCGTGTAGGGGTGGCGAGGGGCGTCGAGGATCTGGCCGACCGGCCCCTCCTCGACGACCTGGCCCGCATACATCACCGCCACCCGGTCGGCGATCTCGGCCACCAGGCCCAGATCGTGGGTGACGAAGATCATCCCCATGCGCCGTTCGGTCTGCAGGCGGCGCAGGAGCGCCACGATCTGCGCCTGGATGGTGACATCCAGCGCGGTGGTGGGCTCGTCGGCGAGCAGCAGCAGGGGATCGCAGGCCAGCGCCATGGCGATCATGACCCTCTGGCGCATGCCGCCCGAGAGCTGGTGCGGGTAGTCGTGAAGCCGCTCGCGGGGAGCGGCGATGCCGACCAGCTCGAGCAGCTCGCCGGCCTGTTCCAGCGCCTGCGCCTGGGGCAGGCTCCGGTGCAGCACGATCGCCTCGGCGATCTGCTCGCCCACGGTGAAGACCGGGTTGAGGCTCGAGGAGGGATCCTGGAAGATCATGGCGATCTCCCGCCCGCGCAGCTTGGTCATGCGGGCCTCGGAAAGCGTCAGCAGATCGTGCTCGCCGTCCTTGCCGCGAAAGAGTACCCGGCCGCTTTTGATGCGCGCCGGCGTGCGTGCCAGCAGCCGCATCACGGCAAGGCCGGTGACCGACTTGCCGGAGCCGGATTCGCCGACCACCGCCAGGGTCTCGCCGCGCCGCACGCTCAAGGTGACGCCGTCGACCGCGCGTACTGTGCCGCGCGGCGTCTCGAACCATACCTTCAGATCCTCGATGCGCAGCAGGTCGGCGCCCGCTTCCCGCATCCGCTCAGATCCTGAAGCGCTCGATCGCCAAGGGATCGGGCTCGACGCCGAGACCGGGTCCCTCGGGCAGGACCAGATCGCCGTCCTCCAACCGCACGGGCTCCAGGAGCAGCTCGTCACGCAACGCGTTGTCGCCGACATCGTACTCGACCAGGGTGGGGCGGGGGACGTTGAGGCTGTGCGGGTAGGTCGGCAGCGAGGCCACATAGTGGCAGGCGGCGGCGAGCCCGATGGCGCCGCCCCAGACATGCGGCGACAGGCGCACATGGTGGAGCGCTGCGAGCTGCGCGATCAGCCGACCCTGGCTGAGCCCGCCGCACAGCGAGAGGTCGGGCTGGACGATGTCGGCGCCGCCGCAGTCCAGCAGACGCTTGAACTCGAAGGCGGTATAGAGCGCCTCGCCGGTGGCCACCGGGATGGGGCCGCGCCGGCGCAGGGCGCGATAGCCCTCGAAATCCTGCGGGGCCAGCGGCTCCTCGTACCAGTGCACATTGTAGGGCGCGATGCGTGCCATGCTCTCGAGCGCGAGATCGAGCGTGTAGTTGCCGTTGGAATCGACCAGCAGCAGGACGTCGCGGCCCAGTGTCTCGCGGGCCAGCCGCACGCGCTCCTCGTCGGAGGAGGGCGAGATGCCGATCTTGATCTTCACGGCGCCGCAACCGGCCCCCTCGAGCCGCGCCAGCATGCCGGGAAAGTCGGCGCGCGGATCGCGCGTGATGTACCCGCCCGAGGCATAGACCGGTACCCGGTCGCGTGCCTTGCCACCGATGAGCTGGCAGACCGGCAGGCCCAGCGTGCGCCCCTGCGCGTCCATGATCGCGATGTCGAGGCCCGAGATCGCAGACATCATCTGGTTCTGGATGCCGAAATGGTAGTGGGTGGAGAGGACCCGGCTCACCACGTGCTGGAAGGCGAAGAGATCGCTGCCCTCCACATAGCCGCGGATCAGGTCGAGATAGGCGCGGGTCACCCCGGACGGTCCCCAGGCCTCGCCCCAGCCGACCACGCCATCGGAGGTGGTGAGCCTGATGAGCGTGGTCTCGCGCCGTGAGGTCACGCCGCGCGCCATGCCGTAGGCGAGGGACTCGTCGAAACCGTAGCCGAGGGCGATCGCCTCGACGCTGCGCACCTGCGGCACGTTGTAGCCTCCCACGTTCGAGTTTATCGTTTTTCTCAGCATCGGCCGCGGTGGCGGCTTGTCAACCGGCCTCGTCATTGCGAGCCGGTCCGAAGGCTATCCTGCGACGGGGACAGGGCCGGGAGAAGCGTTGACGGCAGCGGGTCGGCGCTCAATACTCGTGACCAAACGGTCACAATACGCGCTCGACGGGGAGGCGCGCCTCCGCACCGGGTCGGCCTTTCGCATGAGGTAGATCCATGACGATGGGAATAGGTGCTCGCGGGCCACGCGCCGGCGCTGCGATCTGTGCCGCGCTGGCTGCCGTCGAGCGGGTCGCGAGCGGCGAGATCGGCGGTTTTGCGGTCCTGGCAGCGCTCGCCGGCGGCGAGGAGGTGGTGCGCCTCGAGACCCAGCGGATGGGTCTCGCCGGCGCGCTCGCCAACGCCTATCCCGAAACCCGCCGACGCTTCGAGGCGGCCTCCGTAGCGGCGCTGATCACCAGCGGCCCCGACCGGCCCGTCCCGCTCGCGCAGTTCCTGCCGGGCTCGAGCCGTGCGCTGGTCACCGGCCACCGTCTGCCCAACACGGCCGGCGCCGACGGCCGCCCGATGAACCAGCGGCTGCTCGAGCGGGTCGACGCCGGCATCGAGCCGGCGACCGCCCTCGACGAGCTGCTGCGCGTCGAGCCCGAGAGCGACGCCGGCTTCATCGTCGTGACACCGGCGCGGCTGGTCGCGGGCAATACTTGCCGGGTGAGGCGGCGTCCCGATGCCCGGCTGGCGCAACGCGCCTCGTTGCTGCTCGATGCCGAGGTGGCCGTGCTGCACAACGCGATCAGGCCTGCCGAGTGCCTGGCCGGCCTCGCCGCCGCGGTCGCGCTCGAGGCGATGGAGACTGCCGCCCAGGCCCGGCCGATGCTCGACCTGGTGGCCGGCACTGCCATCGAGGCCGCCGCCGAGGACGCCGTCGAGATCGACGCGCAGCGCCGCATCCGGCGCATTCTCAGCGCCAACCCGGCGCTGCCGCTGGCCGAGCGATGGACGGGGGCGGCGGTCTATCCGGGCTCGCTGGTGCTTCTCGACGGCAAGTGCATCGGCCGGACCATCGGCGAGGCGTGGGCGCTGGTGGGCGGCGGGCGAGTGCGCGCGCTGCGCGACGCCGGCCATGGGCGCATCTCCTTCGAGCTGCTGCCGTGACGGCCGGGAGCCCGCGGCGCGGCGTCCGCGACCGCGCGCGCACCGAGGCCGAGATCGTGGCGGCGCTCGAGGCGATGATCCGCGAGGAAGGCGTGCACAAGGTCGGCGTCAACCGCCTGGCGCAGCGCGCCGGCTGCGGCAAGGAGCTGATCTATCGCTATTTCGGCGGCCTCGATGGCGTGTTTCTGGCTCTCATGGCGGGCGTCGACTACTGGACCCGCTCGGGCGACATCCCGTTGCGCGCGCTCGATGGTGGCCAGCCGCCGGCCGCTGCCATCCTCGACATGCTCAAGGGCCAGCTGGCGACCCTGCGCAGCGACGAGCTGGTCCAGGAGATCCGCCGCTGGGAGCTGGTGGAGGCCGACGGCACCCGCGAGAAGCTCGCCAAGCGCCGCGAGCGCCTGGCACGGTCCTTCATCGAGCGGGCGAGCGAGGGGGCCGGCGCCGACGTCGACGTGCCGGCGGTCACCGGCCTCCTCCTGGCCGGCGTGCTCTATCTCGTGCTGCGCTCCCGCACCGAGGATCACTTCCTCGGCGTGCCCCTGCAGGACGAGGCGGGCTGGCAGCGCTACGAGAACGCGCTCGAGCATGTCTGCCGGCGGATCTTCCCCGACAGCATGCAGTCCCCGTCCGGCGGCTCCGGCATCCCCTGATCACCTTGCACCGGCGCCCGGCCAACGCGGCGCCCCGGTTTTGTTGAGGACACGATGAGAAAATCCTGCTCCCTGGTCATCCGCAACGTCTCGATCATCGACGGCACCGGGGCTCCTGCCCGCCAGGGCGATATCGCGGTCGACGGTGACCGCATCGTCGCGCTCGGCGACATCAACGGCTTTTATGGCCAGACCGATCTCGACGGCGACGGGCTGGCGCTGGCGCCGGGTTTCGTCGATGTCCACACGCATGACGATCGCGCCCTGCTCTCCAACCCCGACATGGCGGCCAAGGTCAGCCAGGGCGTCACCACGGTCATCACCGGCAATTGCGGCATCAGCCTCGCACCCTTCCCCCGCGAGAAGGGGGTGGTCCCGCCAATGGATCTGATCGCCCAGAATCCCGAGCAGCTCTTTCCGCGCTTCTCCGACTATTTCGAGGCGCTGGCGGCGCGCCCGCCGGCGATCAACGCGGCGGCCCTGGTCGGCCATTCGACCCTGCGCATGGCGGTGATGGACCGGCTCGACCGGGCGGCCACCGGGGAGGAGATCAAGGCCATGCGCTCGATGGTCGAGCGCTCCCTCGAGGACGGCGCCATCGGCATGAGCACCGGCCTCTATTATGCCCCGGCGGCGGCCGCCTCGACGGCCGAGGTCGAGGGAGTGGGCGAGCCTCTGGGCCGCTACGGACGGGTCTACACCACCCATATGCGCGACGAGGCCGAGCACGTCATGGAAGCGCTCGAGGAGGCCTTCCAGATTGGCCGCTCGTGCGACTGCCGGGTCATCATCTCGCACCACAAGGTGACCAACCCCAAGAACCACGGGCGTACCCGCGAGACCCTGCCCCTCATCGAGAAGCGCAGCCGCGAGCAGCCGGTGGGTCTCGACGTCTATCCCTACTGCGCCTCCTCCACGATTCTCGAGGAGCGCCGGGTGGGGCTGGTCGACCGCATCCTCGTGACCTGGTCGAAGGCACGCCCGGACCTCGCCGGCCGCGATCTCTCTGAGATCGCCAGCGAGCTCGGCGTCAGCCGCGAGGAGGCGGCGCGGCGCCTGGCGCCGGCCGGTGCCGTCTACTTCACCATGAGCGAGGACGACGTGCAGCGGGTGCTGAAGTTCCCGCAGAGCATGATCGGCTCGGACGGCCTTCCCCACGACGAGCGGCCGCATCCGCGCCTGTGGGGCACGTTCCCCCGCGTGCTCGGCCATTATTCGCGCGATCTCGGCCTGTTCGGCATCGAGGACGCGGTGCGCCGTATGACCTCGCTGCCGGCCGAGCAGTTCTCGCTGCGCGACCGCGGCGTGCTGCGCGAGGGCATGATGGCCGACCTCGTTCTGTTCGACCCCGCCACGGTGATCGACAGCGCCACCTTCGACGAGCCCATCCGGCCGGCCGAGGGTGTGCGGAAGGTGATCGTCAACGGCCGGATGGTCTGGGACGACGGCAAGCCCACCGGCCAGCGGCCAGGCCGGGTGCTCCGGCCTGCCGGCTGAGGCTCCGCCGCCGCCCGTGCCACCGCGCGGGCGGCGGGTCGCCTGCCCCGGCAGCATCTGCTAGACCGGTTTCTCCCGCTTTCCTGGCTGCTCTCGACGAGGTTCGTCATGGCACTCGATCTGGCTCCGGTGCTCTCGCGCGTCGAAGGGGACTTCGACGGTGCGGTCTCGCGCCTTTGCGACTTCCTGCGGATCCCCAGCGTCGGCACCGATCCGGCCTACGATGGCGAGACGAAGCGTTGCGCCGAGTGGCTGGCAGCCCAGCTCCGCGACCTCGGCATGGAGGCCAGCGTGCGCCCGACCCCGGGCCAGCCGGTGGTGGTGGCGCACGACATGTCCGCGCCCGAGGGCGCGCCGCATCTGCTTTATTACGGCCACTACGACGTTCAGCCGGCCGACCCGCTCGAGCTGTGGGAAACCCCGCCCTTCGAGCCGTCCATCGTCGAGGGACCGCGCGGAAAGCGCGTGGTCGCGCGTGGCGCCGTGGACGACAAGGGCCAGGTGATGACCATCGTCGAGGCGCTGCGCGCCTGGAAGACGGTGCACGGCAGCCTGCCCTGCCGCGTCACGGTGTTCGTCGAGGGCGAGGAGGAGAGCTCGAGCAAGAATCTCGTGCCGTTCCTCGAGGCCAACCGCGACGAGCTCAAGGCCGATATCTGCGTGATCTCCGACACCAACATGCTGGGCGTGGACGAGCCGGCCATCACCTACATGCTGCGCGGCATGGTCTATAACGAGGTGACGCTGCACGGCCCCTCGGTGGACCTGCACTCGGGCATGTATGGCGGTGCCGTGCCCAACCCCATCAACGAGCTCTGTCGAATCCTGGGCCAGCTGCACGACGAGAAGGGCCGGGTGCAGGTGCCGGGCTTCTACGACGATGTCCAGGAGATCGCCGAGGAGGAGGCCAGGGCCTGGCAGCAGATCCCCTTCGACGAAAAGGCGTTCCTCGCCTCGGTGGGCCTCGACCGCTCGGTGGGCGAGGAGGGGCGCACCGTGCTCGAGCGCGTGTGGTCGCGGCCGACCTGCGACGTCAACGGCATCTGGGGCGGCTACCAGGGCGAGGGCTCCAAGACGGTGATCGCCGCCAGGGCCTCGGCCAAGCTCTCCTGCCGGCTCGTGCCGAACCAGGACCCGCAGAAGATCCGCGCCGGCCTGCGCCGCTTCTTCGAGGAGCGCACGCCGCCGGGCTGCCGCATCGAGATCACCGAGATGGGCGCGGGTGCGGCGATCCGCGTGCCGACCGATTCGCCCTGGCTCGCGGGTGCGCGGCGCGGCATCGAGGATGCCTTCGGCAAGCCGCCGGCGATGATCGGCTGCGGCGGCTCGATCCCGGTCGCTGCCGCCATGCAGCGGGTCTTGGGCCTCGACACGCTGCTGGTGGGCTTCGGCCTCGACGATGACAGGGTGCACAGCCCCAACGAGAAGTTCGAGCTGGCCTGCTACCGCAAGGGCATCCGCACCCATGCGGCGATGCTGCTGCGCATGGCCGAGGCGCAGCGCTGAGACCGGGCCGCGGCCCATGATGCTCTGGATACTGGGGGCGAGCGTGGCGGCGGTGGGCATGGCGCTCGCCGTCCAGCCGCTCGTCAATGCCCGGATGGGCATGGAGGCGGGGCATCCGGTCTACGGCGCCATGGCCTCGACGGCGGTGAGCACGCTGGCCTTCCTCGTCATCGCCGTGGCGATGCGCCTGCCGCTCCCCGACCTGCGCGGGCTGCAGCAGGCCCCGGTCTGGGGCTGGACCGGCGGCATCATAGGCGCGGGCGTGGTGCTCTCGGCGCTCTTGGCCGCGCCGCGCCTTGGAGCGGTCACCACGGTCGTGCTGTTCATCGCCGGCCAGCTCGTCTTCTCGCTGCTGGTCGACCATTTCGGCTGGTTCGGCGTGCCGGTCCGCCCGGTCGACCTGCCGCGCCTGCTGGGCGTGCTGCTGCTCGCGGCAGGCGTGGTGCTGGTGCGCTGGCGCTGAGGCGGGCCGGCGCACCGCAGCCGGATCAGACGTTGAAGCGCCGGATCAGACGTTGAAGCGCCGGATCAGACGTTGAAGCGCCGGATCAGACGTTGAAGCGCCGGATCAGACGTTGAAGCGGAAGTGGCAGACGTCGCCGTCCTGCACCACATAGTCACGGCCCTCGAGCCGCATCCGGCCGGCCTCCTTGGCCCCCTGCTCGCCGCCCAGCCGCACATAGTCGTCGTAGGAGATGACCTCGGCGCAGATGAAGCCACGCTGGAAGTCGGTGTGGATGACGCCGGCGGCCTCGGGCGCGGTGGCGCCGCGCTCCACCGTCCAGGCCCGCGCTTCCTTGGGCCCGATGGTGAAGAAGGTCAGCAGGCCCAGAAGATTGTGGCCCTCGCGGATGACCCGGTTGAGGCCCGGCTCGTCGAGCCCGAGGCTCTCCAGATATTCCGTGCGCTCGGCGGGCTCCAGGGTCGAGAGCTCGGCCTCGATCGCCGCCGAGATCACCACGTGCCGGGCACCCTGCGCCTCGGCCATGGCGGCCACCTTCTGGGTCAGGGCGTTGCCTTGGGCGGCCGAGCCCTCCTCGACATTGCACACATAGAGGACGGGCTTGGCGGTGAGCAGATGGAAGCCCCGGAGCAGCGCCAGGTCGTCCTCGGAAAGCGTCAGCGCGCGGGCCTGCGTGCCCTGCTCCATCGGCGGCAGGACGCGCTCGAGCAGCTCGAGCCGAGCCTTGGCCTCCTTGTCCTGGCCGCGCACCCGCTTGACCAGGCCGTCCTTCTGGCGCTCCAGGCTCTCGATGTCGGAGAGCAGCAGCTCGGTCTCGATCAGCTCGGCGTCGCGCAGCGGATCGACCCCGCCCTCGACATGGGTGATGTCGTCGTCCTCGAAGCAGCGCAGGACGTGGAGGACCGCGTCGACCTCGCGGATCGCCCCCAGGAACTTGTTGCCGAGCCCCTCGCCCTTGGAGGCGCCGCGCACCAGCCCGGCGATGTCGCGGATCTCGAGCTGGGTGGGCACGGTCTTTTGCGACTTGGCGAGCCCGGCCAGGAGATCGACGCGCGGATCGGGCACCGGCACGCGCCCGACATTGGGCTCGATGGTGCAGAACGGGTAGTTGGCGGCCGCCGCCGCGGCGGTCTCGGTGAGCGCGTTGAAGAGGGTCGACTTGCCGACATTGGGCAGGCCGACGATGCCGCAATTGAAGCCCATCAGGCCACTCCGTCAGGGGCCGCCCGGGCGCGCGGCGGCTTTGGCGGCTGCGTCTTGAGGGCGACCTTGTTCATGAAGCCGGAATCGTCGCCCCGGGCCAGCAGCGGGGCGGCCTCGGCGATGGCGTCCAGCATGGTCTCGAGCCAGTCCTGCTCGACCTTGGCGAAGTCGCCCAGCACATGGCCGGTGACCCTGTCCTTGTGGCCGGGATGGCCGATGCCGATGCGGATCCGGCTGAAATCGCGCGTGCCGATGCAGGCGGCGATGCTGCGCAGACCGTTGTGGCCGGCGACGCCGCCGCCGAGCTTGACCCGCACCTTGGAGGGCGCGAGGTCGAGCTCGTCGTGCAGGACGATCACGTCGGCGGGCGCGATCTTGTGGAAGCGCACCGCCTCGGCGACCGAGCGGCCGGACTCGTTCATGAAGGTCTGGGGCAGGAGCAGGAGCACCCGCCCGCCGTCCAGAACACCTTCCGCGAGCCGGCCGCGGAACTTGCTGCGCCACGGCCCGAGACCGTGGCGCGCGGCGATCCGCTCGGCCGCCATGAAGCCGACATTGTGCCGGTTGCGGGCGTATCTCTCGCCCGGATTGCCGAGCCCGACGAAAAGCTTCATGGCGTGCTCGAGCGGCCTCGCGTCAGCCCTCGGCGCCTTCCTCGGCGCTCTCGGCCTCGGCCGCCGGGGTCACGGTCGGCGGGACGATCGAGGCGATGGTGAAGTCGCGGTCGGTGATCGTCGGGTGCACCCGGTCGGGCATCGCCACGTGGCTGACATGCACCGTGTCGCCGACATCGAAGCCGGTGAGATCGGCCACCAGCTCGTCGGGGATCGCGTCGGCCGGGCAGACCAGCTCGACCTCGCGCCGGACGATGTTCAGCACGCCGCCGCGCTTGAGGCCGGGGGAAGCCTCCTCGTTGGCGAACCGGACCGGCACCGAGACCGTCAGCATCGCACCGCGCTCGGCGCGCAGGAAGTCGATGTGCAGCGGCTCCTCGGTGACGGGGTGGAACTGCGCCTCGCGCGGCAGCGCGTGCAGCACCTTGCCGTCGATCTCGAGGTCGAACACGGTCGAGAAGAAGCGGCTGTTGTGGGTCAGCTCGCGCTTGACCTGCTTGAGCTCCAAGGAGAGCTTCACGACCTCGTCGCCGCCGCCATAGAGAATGGCGGGCAGCCGGCCGACGGCGCGCAGGCGACGCGCCGGACCCTTGCCGCTCAGCTCGCGCTGCTCGGCATTCAAGACATGGCTCTGGGACATCACTACCTCCTTTGCCCCTCCGGTTCGCGGTTGATTCCGCCCGGACAGACGAGTGAAACCTCTGGGCTCAGTCGAACAGGCTGGAGACTGAGCTCTCGCTGCTGATCCGGCTGATCGCCTCGCCCATGAACTGGGCCACCGACAGGACGCGGACCTTGTCCGTGACCCGGACCGCCTCGGTAGGCCGGATGCTGTCGGTGATGACGAGCCGCTCGAGCGAGCTTGCCGCCACGCGCGCGACCGCGCCCGCCGAGAGCACCCCGTGGGTCACGTAGGCCTGCACCGAGATGGCGCCGGCCTTCAAGAGCGCGTCGGCGGCATTGCACAGCGTGCCGCCGCTGTCGACGATGTCGTCGACGAGGATGCAGCGCTTGCCGCTCACGTCGCCGATGACGTTCATGACCTCGGAGACGCCGGCGCGCTCGCGGCGCTTGTCGATGATGGCGAGGCCTACGTCGAGCCGCTTGGCAAAGCCGCGGGCGCGGGTGACGCCGCCCACGTCCGGGCTCACGATCATCAGCTTCTCGGTGCCCAGATTGTTGACGATGTCAGGCACCATCAGCGGGGTCGAGAACAGGTTGTCGACCGGTATGTCGAAGAAACCCTGGATCTGCCCGGCGTGCAGCTCCATCGTCAGCACGCGCGAGGCGCCGGCGGTGGTCAGCAGGTTGGCGACCAGCTTCGCCGAGATGGGCGTGCGCGGGCCGGGCTTCCGGTCCTGGCGCGCATAGCCGAAATAGGGGATGACCGCCGTGATGCGCCTGGCCGACGCGCGCCGCAGCGCGTCGATCATGACCAAGAGCTCCATCACGTTGTCGTTGGCCGGGTAGGACGTCGACTGGAGGATGAAGACATCCTCGCCACGAACATTCTCGTGGATCTCGACGAAGACCTCCTGGTCTGCGAAGCGATGCACCGTCGCCTTGGTCAGATCCACACGCAAGCTGGCCGCGATCGCCTCGGCGAGCGGCCTGTTGCTGTTGCCCGCGAGCAGCTTCATGGGCAGAATTCCGCGATGTCGACAGGGGGAGGGCCGCGCGCCTTCTAACAGGACCGTGGCGGCACGTAAACCTGTCGGGGGCGCATGGTCGCAGGCGGCTGCCCTCAGGCCGCCTCGACCTCCTCGATCTCGGCCTCGGCGGCGAGCCACAGCGTCTCGGCCTCGGCCATCTCGCGGCCCAGCGCCGCGGCGCGCCGCTGCAGGGCGGCGACGTCGGTGCCATCGCCATAGGTCGCCGGATCGGCGAGCTGCCCCTCGATCCGCCGCAGCTCGGCCGCCAGCTTCTCGACCCGCAGCTCGGCCTCGCGTGCCCGCTTGCGCAAGGGGGCCAGCAGCGAGCGGCGCTCGGCGCCGGACAGACGCTCGGGCCGGCCCTTGGGCTCGGCCGGCGAGGCGGCCGCGGCCGAGGTCTCGAGCAGGAGCCGGCGATAGTCGCCGAGATCGCCCTCGAAGGAGCGCACCCTGCCATCGGCCACCAGCCACAGCCGGTCGGCGGTCAGCTCGACCAGATGGCGGTCGTGGCTGATCAGGATGACCGCACCCGGATAGTCGTTGATGGCCTCGACCAGGGCCTCGCGGCTGTCGATGTCGAGATGGTTGGTGGGCTCGTCGAGCAGCAGGATGTGCGGCTCGTCGAGGCACATCAGGCAGAAGCACAGGCGCGTCTTCTCGCCGCCCGAGAGATTGCCGGCGAGCGTCTCGGCGCGCTGCTGGCCGAGGCCGAAGCGGGCCAGCCGGGAGCGGATCTGCTGCTCGGTGTCGCCCGGCCGGCGCGCCGCCACATGGCGGATCGGCGTCTCGTCGGGCATCAGGTCCTCGATCTGGTGCTGGGCGAAGAAGCCGACCTTGAGGCTGCGCGCCCGGGTCAAGATCCCGTCCAGCGCCTCGATGCGTCCGGCGATCAGCTTGGCCAGGGTCGACTTGCCGTTGCCGTTGGCGCCCAGGAGCGCGATGCGGTCGTCGGGGTCGATCCGCAGGTCGAGCCCTTCCAGCACCACCTTGCCGGCATAGCCGGCGCGCGCCTTCTCCATGGTCACCAGCGGCGGCGCGGGCAGGGAGCTGGCCGGAAAGCTGAAGGCGATCTCCGGCTCGCGCATGAACGCAGCAAGGGGCTGCATCCGCTCGAGCATCTTGAGCCGGCTCTGCGCCTGGCGGGCCTTGCTGGCCTTGTAGCGGAACCGGTCGACGAAGCTTTGGATGCGCGCCCGCTCGGCCTCCTGACGCTCGCGCGCCTTTTCCTGCAGCACCAGCTTCTCGCGGCGCTGCCGCTCGAAACTGTCGTAGCCGCCGGCATAGACGGTGAGCTTGCGTCCCTCGAGATGGCAGATCTTCTCGGGCACCGTGTTCAAGAAGTCTCGGTCGTGGCTCACCAGCATGAGGGTCCGCGGGTAGCGCCGCAGATGCTCCTCGAGCCATAGCGCCGCCTCGAGGTCGAGATGGTTGGTGGGCTCGTCGAGGAGCAGCAGGTCGGGCTCGAGGAACAGCACCGCGCCCAGCGCCACGCGCATCCGCCAGCCGCCCGAGAAGGCCGAGAGCGGCCGGTTCTGCGCCGCCTCGTCGAAGCCCAGCCCCTTGAGGATCCGGGCCGCCCGCGCCGGAGCGGCATCCGCGCCGATCTCGGCAAGGCGCGTGTGAACCTCGGCGATGCGATGCGGGTCCGTCGCCGTCTCCGCCTCGGCCAGCAGGCTGGCCCGCTCGGTGTCGGCCGCCAGCACCGCTTCCAGCGGCGTGGTCCGCCCGCCCGGCGCCTCCTGGGCCACCATGCCGATCCGCACGCCGGTCTGCAGGCGCATGCCGCCGGCATCGGGCTGCAGCTCGCCGGCCACCAGGCGCAGCAGCGTCGACTTGCCGGTGCCGTTGCGCCCCACGAGCGCCATGCGGGTGCCGGCGGGCAAGTGGAACGTGGCGTCCTCGAGCAGAGGGCGGCCGGCGATTCGCAAGGTGAGATCGTTCAGGTGGAGCATGGCAGGGCGCGGCATATCATGGCTTGGCCCGCCGCCCAACTGCCCGTTCGCAGCACCCGGCGCCGCAAGCTCAATCCCCGGACGTCCGTGACCGCAGGATCTCGCCCCGGCTGAGCCCGATGTCGGCCAGATGGCGCTCGTCCATGGCAAGCAGCGCGCGCCGGTCCCGGCGCAACCGGCGCTCGACCGCCAGCGCCGCAGCGAGGACCCGCAGAGGCCTCTCCGTGCCGTCTGCGGCAGGAGCGAATCGCCGGCTGCTGCCACGGCCGGCGCGAGAAAAGGCAGCGAACATGATGGATACCCCCAAGCGGTCCGGCAGAGCGGGCCGTTCGCCAGTCTGCCTCAGGTGGGGGCGCCGAGGCTGTGCCTTTTGTCACCGGGAGCGGCGACGAGCGGGGCCGCTGCGCGCGGTGATGTCGCCTCAGTCGGGCTCCGGCGGCAGCTGCTCGGCAAGGCGCTCGAGCTCCGGCTCGCGGATCCCGATCTCGCGCAGATGCGCCACGGTGTTGCGGACATAGGCGATGTTCGAGCCGCCGGCGCCGTGGCCGTGCAGCACGTGGCCCAGCATCGCCGCTTGGTCGAGCCCGCCGGCGAACTGCTCGTGGTCGCTGCGCGCGACATAGCACCAGGCGCGCACCTGACGCCCGCCGCCGAGCAGCTCGAGCGGCAGCAGGCGGCGCTCGTAGACATAGCTGGTCAGGAGCTCGCGGGCGTCGAGATAGGCCAGCACCTCGGGCTCGCGGGCGGCCGCGACGCCGATCGCCCGGCCGGTGCAGGCGCCGCCGGGTGCGAGGCCCAGCACCAGGCCGGGACGTGCCGGCGTGCCGCGATAGTGGTGCGAGTAGATGCACAGCGCCCGGTGGAAGCCGTCGAGCCGGGCCGGCTCGAACGCCTCGTGGACGAAGCCCGGATGCCACATCAAGGAGCCGTAGCCGAAGAACCAGGCGAGGCCGCCCTGGTCGGCGGAGCGGGGGGTGGCCTCGGCGCGTTCCCTGGCGCTGGTCATGGCTCAGTCGGCGTTGCCGCCGTTCTCGCCATCGGCGGGCTTGCGGACATAGGCCTGGCCCGCCTCGATGACCCCGCGGCGGATCGCTCGCGTGCGGGTGAACAGCTCGAACAGCGGATCGCCCTGGCTCCAGCGGATTGCCCGCTGCATGCCGATCAGGTCCTCCATGAAGCGGCCGAGCATCTCGAGCACCGCCTCGCGATTGCTCAAGAACACGTCGCGCCACATGGTGGGGTCCGAGGCGGCGATGCGGGTGAAGTCGGTGAAGCCGCCCGCCGCGTATTTGAAGACCTCGGTCTTGGCCTCCTCCTCGAGATCGGCCACCGTGCCGACGATGGTGTAGGCGATCAAATGCGGCAGATGCGAGGTGATCGCCAGCACCCGGTCGTGATGCTCCGGCGTCATGACGTCGACCGAGCTCTCGGCCTTCTCCCACATCGCCCGGACCCGCTGCACGGCGGCGGGATCGGTGTCCTCGATGGGCGTGAGGATGCAGCGGCGGCGCCGAAAGAGGCCCTCGAACGCGGCATCGGGGCCGGAGTGCTCGGTGCCGGCCACCGGGTGGCCCGGCACGAACATCCGGGGCTCGGGCAAATGCGGGATCACGTCGTTGACGATCCGCCCCTTGATCGAGGCCACGTCGGTGACAATGGCCTCGCCCGAGAGGCCGGGCCGCATCGCCGCCGCGATCTCGCCCATGACGGCAGGCGGCGTTCCGAGCACCACGAGATCGGCACCCTCGACCGCCTCGGCGGGATGCTCGACCGCGCGATCGCACAGGCCCAGCTCGAGGGCGCGGGCGCGGGTGCCCTCGCTCCGCGCGCAGGCGACGATCTCCCCGGCGAGGCCTTCCTTCTTCAGGCTGAGGGCGAGGGAGCCGTTGATGAGCCCGATGCCCATCATGGCGACCCTCTCGAAGGGCTTCATGCGCTGCCCTTCCTGCCGGCGAAGTCCTGGAGCACCTCGATCAGGCGCCGGTTCTCCTGCTCGAGGCCCACCGAGATGCGCAGCGAGCCGGGCAGCCCGTAGGCGTGCATCTGGCGGGGGATCACGCCGTGCTTCTCGAGGAAGGCGTTGGCGGCGTCGGCGTCGCGTCCGGCCTCGCGGGGGAAGTCGACCAGCAGGAAATTGCCGACGCTGGGCCAGACCTTGAAGCCGAGCCCGGCGATCTCCCGGGCCAGCCAGGGCAGCCAGCGATCGTTGTGGGCCCGAGCCGCCGCCTGGTGCTCGACATCCTCGAGGGCGGCCACCGCCGCGGCCTGGGCCGCATCGCTGACATTGAAGGGGCCGCGCACCCGGTTGAGCACGTCGACGACGCCGACGCCGCCATAGAGCCAGCCGACCCTGAGCGCCGCGAGGCCGAAGAGCTTGCTGAAGGTGCGGGTCATGACGACGTTGGGATGGGCCGCCGCCAGCTCCGCGCCGCTGGCATAGTCGGGAGCGTCGACGAACTCGGCATAGGCCGCGTCGATCACCAGCAGCACCTCGGGCGGCAGTCCGGCATGCAGGCGCTCGAGCTCCCCGGCGGGGAGGTAGCTGCCCGTCGGGTTGTTGGGGTTGGCGATGAAGACGATACGGGTGCGGCTGGTGACCCGTGCCAGCAGCGCGTCGACATCGGCCGTCAGGTCGCGCTCGGGGGCGGCCACGGGGTGGGCGCCGGCGGCGAGCGCCGAGAGCCGGTACATGAGGAAGCCATGCTGGCTGTAGAGCACCTCGTCGCCGGGGCCGGCATAGGCCTTCACCAGAAGGCCGATCAGCTCGTCGGAGCCGGCGCCGCAGACGATCTGCCGCGGGTCGAGGTTGAAGCGGCGGGCGAGACCCTGGCGCAGGCTGGTGCAGCCGCCGTCGGGGTAGCGGTGCAGCGTACCGGCAAGCGCCTCATAGGCGGCCCGGGCCTTCGCGCTCGGGCCGATCGCGCTCTCGTTGGACGACAGCTTGATCGCCGGCGCGCCGCCACCCACTGCCGCCTTGCCGCCGACATAGGGCTCGATCTCGAGAATGCCCGGTCGCGGCCGGGGTCCAGCCATGGTCATCGCTGCTGCTCTTTTGGGCTTTTGCTGTGGAAGATGGGGCAGATCAGGCCGTCAGCCCAGCTCGGCCTCGCTCAAGGGACGCGGATAGCCGCCGATCGGAGTGACGCGCAAGATCCGCCTCCCCAGCGGCTCGAGGCAGGCGGCGAGAGGAGCCTCGCCGGGCGTCAGGAACCCGTTGAGCTCGATCAGGTGGAGAACGGAGGATTCCGCACCGTCGTGCAGGGTGGCCAGGGGGCGGGGCGCCAGGCCGGCGGCGTGCAGGGCCTCGCAGAGGCGGGCGCAGCTGATGTCGGGGGCGGTCTCGAAGACCAGAAGGGAGAGATCTTCGCCGGAGGGCTCGGGATCGAGCGCTGCCACGGCGAAGGCCTGGGGGTGGCTGTGGCCGGAGCCATCGAGGAAGGGCAGGCGGCTCACCACATGCAGCGGCCTGGACCCGTCGCCGAGCAGGCTTCGCCACCATCGGTCCGCTTCCTCGGGCAGCGGCAGGACGGCGATCTGCGCGCTGCCGTCGCCCAGGCTGCGCAGCGCCTCCTCGGCGGTCTCGGCGCTGCGGACGGGCGCCAGCGTGCCGAAATGGTTGCGGGCGAGGTCGCGGATGGCGCCGCGCCCCTCGGGCTCCCAGACGCAGATCCGCAGCGGTGCCTGGGCGCTGGTGGTGGCGCCGAGGAGCTCGCGCCACATCTGCAGCAGCGAGGCCGCCGGGAAGCGGCCGCGGGCGCGCGCGGTCAGCCGCCGGAGGATCATCGCCTCGCGAGCCGGCCGCAGGGCGAGGCGGCCCAGATCGCGGTCACCCTTGAGGGAGGCGATGTGCTGGACCACCGCCATGCGTTCGATCAGCAAATCGAGCATGGCATCGTCGAGGCGGTCGACCTCGTTGCGGAGCTCGCTCAGGTCGCGTGCGGACATTGGCTTCATGCGGCTGGAATGAGGAACGGCTGCGAGACTAGGCGGGCCCGGCATCTTTCGTAAAGGGCGGGGTGATTCGGGAGGGCGCGGCCCCGTGCGGATTCTTGACAGGCCGGGTCCGCCGCCGCAGTTATGCGGCCACGTGGTGATTTGCGCCGACCGGCTTGCGGCCACGCTAAACAAGCAGCTAAAAGGTCGAGGCATCCGTGTCCCGATCTTTTGCCGGTCGTGGTGCACGGAGAGTGCTGCAATGCCCATCAAGATCCCCAACGACCTGCCGGCGTTCCAGAAGCTGAAGGTCGAAGGCGTCCAGCTCATCGGCGAGGACGAGGCGCTGCGTCAGGACATCCGTCCGATGCAGGTGGCACTGCTGAACCTCATGCCCGACAAGCCGAAGACCGAGACCCAGCTGGCGCGCCTGCTGGGCGCCACGCCGCTGCAGGTCGAGCTCACCCTGCTCACCACCTCGACCTACCGGCCCAACACCGTGCCGCTCTCGCACCTCCAGTCCTTCTACCAGACCTGGGAGGAGGTGAAGGACCGCAAGTTCGACGGGCTGATCGTCACCGGCTCGCCGGTCGAGCTGATGCCCTTCGAGGATGTCAAGTACTGGGACGAGCTGCGCGCCATCTTCGACTGGTCGCGGCGCAACGTGCACTCGCATTTCTTCATATGCTGGGGTGCCCAGGCGGCCCTCTACCATTTCCACGGGGTTCCCAAGCACACCCTGCCGACCAAGCGCTTCGGCATCTACAACCATTTCGTGATCGAGCGCCGCGATACCCGCCGGCCGCCGCTGCTGCGCGGCTTCGACGACTATTTCCTGGTGCCGGTGTCGCGCCACACCGAGGTCCGCGAGCGCGACATCCCCAAGGATTCCGGCCTCGAGGTGCTGGCCGTGTCGAATGCCGCAGGGCTCTGCCTGCTGCAGGAGCCGCGCCACCGCACCGTCTACATGTTCAACCATCTCGAATACGATACCTACACGCTGCACGACGAGTTCCTGCGCGACCAGGCGAAGCTCGCGGACGTCTCGCTGCCGATGAACTATTATCCCGACGACGATCCGGCCAAGCCGCCGCGCAATTGCTGGCGGGCCTATGCCCACCTGCTGTTCGGCAACTGGATCAACGAGATGTACCGCACGACGCCCTACGAGCTGGCGGGGATCGGCGAGGGCGGGCAGCCCGTCGCGGCCGACTGACGGACGGGCCTCCGGGGCGTCGCAAAATCCATCACGGTGCGGCGATCCGCCGGTTGTCGCCGCTTCTTGCCGTCCTAAGGTCCGTCGCAGCCGGCAAATGTGCTGCAACGGATCGAGGGCCGGGCCTGTGATCGATTACCAATCCTGTTTCGCCGCCGCCGTGACGAGGGTGAAGGCCGAAGGCCGCTATCGCGTCTTCGCCGATCTCGCCCGCCGCGTCGGCACGTTCCCCATGGCCGTGCACCATACGCCGTCAGGTACCCGCGAGATCACCATCTGGTGCTCCAACGACTATCTCGGCATGGGACACCACCCGGCGGTAGTCGACGGTGCCACCGAGGCTGTGCGTACCTACGGCGCCGGCGCCGGCGGCACCCGCAACATCTCCGGCACCACCCATCTGCACGTGCTGCTCGAGCAGGAGCTGGCCAGCCTCCACGGCAAGGATGCGGCGCTGCTGTTCACCTCGGGCTTCGTCGCCAATGAGGCGGCGATCAGCACCATCGCGAAGATCCTGCCGGGCTGCGTGATCTTCTCCGACGAGCTCAACCACGCCTCGATGATCGCCGGCGTGCGCAATTCCGGCTGCGAGAAGAAGATCTTCCGCCACAACGATCTGGCCCATCTGGAAGAGCTGCTGCGCTCGGTCGCGCCGGAGCGGCCCAAGCTCATCGCCTTCGAGAGCGTCTACTCGATGGATGGCGATTTCGGCCCCATCCGCGAAATCTGCGACCTCGCCGACCGTTACGGAGCGATCACCTATCTCGATGAGGTCCACGCGGTGGGCATGTACGGCCCGCACGGGGCCGGCGTGGCCGAGCGCGACGGGGTGATGGACCGCGTCACGGTGATCCAGGGCACGCTGGCCAAGGCGTTCGGCTGCATGGGCGGCTATATCGCCGCCTCCGACGCCCTGATCGACGCGGTGCGCTCGCACGCGCCGGGCTTCATCTTCACCACCTCGCTGGCGCCCGCGGTGGCCGGCGGCGCGCTGGCCTCGGTGCGCCATCTCCGCGCCAGCCAGGCCGAGCGCGACCGTCAGCAGGAGCGGGCGGCGACCCTGAAGGCGAGGCTGCACGCGGCGGGCCTGCCGGTGATGCCGTCGAGCTCGCACATCGTGCCGGTCCTCGTGGGCGACCCGGTGCGCTGCAAGCAGGCCTCCGACCTGCTGCTCGACGAGTTCGCGATCTACATCCAGCCGATCAACTTCCCGACCGTGCCGCGGGGCACAGAGCGCCTTCGCATCACCCCGGGGCCGCTGCACGACGACAGGGCGATGGATCGGCTGGTCGAGGCGCTGCTCGAGGTGTGGGGCAGGCTCGCGCTCCAGAAGGCGGCCTGAGCGGAACGGGCGGCGCGCGGACGGAGAAGAAGACCCGATCAGCGCGCCTCGTCGTCCGCTGGCAGCAGGAGGCGGCGAGCCGTCGTCGCCAGTGCCTCTAGCATGCCAGCCTCGAGGTCGAGGCGTCCCTCCAGGCTCCAGCGCCGGGTGACGATCCGCGACCGGATCGTGACGTGCCCGATCCGGTCGCAATCCGCGCTGAGGGTGAGATCGCCCTTCGAGGTCCGGAACTCGATCGGCTCGTTCCACCCGCGCCATCTCCTCGCCATCTCCTCGAAGAACCAGGCGAGATTCTCCGCGTCGAGCAGCTCTGCCTGAAATTCGAGATCGGCGGCGGCTGCGATGTCCGGGGCCGAGTAGCTGACGTCGAGCCCGGTCACCTGACCGGCTGCCCGCCGCGTCAGCGCGCGGAGCGTCAGGCAGGTGCCTTCGCTCCCGATGCGAATGGTACGCGTCAAAGGACGGCGCCTCCTGCTCGTTCTTGCCGCCGGGCGGTGCGCGGAATCTCTAGCAAGCCCGCGGCGGCGGTCGTCAACAGGCAGGATCGCCCAGGAGGGGCCTCGCGCCGTTCCTCGTGATAGGCGCGGTGCTGCGGGCAGGCTATGCTCTCCGGTCTGTTGTTGCGGACCGGGAGGGTTGCGCGATGAGACGTCTGGCGATCTGCGGTGCGGTTCTGATGCTGGCGGCCTGCACAGCGCAGCAGCGCGGCTACGAGCCGGTGGTCGATGTGGCGGCCTCCGGCAGGACTCAGGGCGAGTACCGGGCCGACCTCGACCAGTGCCAAGCGCTGGCGGCCCAGCAGAACACCGCGCAGGTGGCTGCGACGAGCACGGCGGTGGGTGCCGCGGCGGGTGCCGCCACCGGCACGCTCCTAGGCGTGTTCGGCGGCCGGCCGGCGCACGGCCTCTGGCGGGGCGCGGCGGTGGGTGGCCTCGGCGGCCTCGGCTACGGGGCCTGGCAGGGCTGGGCGGGACAGAACAGGCTGGTCAGCAACTGCCTGCGCGGGCGCGGCTATTCGGTGCTGAGCTAGCCTCCCGCCTGCTCGGTAAAGACCGCTGCCAGCCCCTCGGCGGTGGCGGGGCACACGCCGCGTTCGGTCACGAGGCCGGTGACGTAGCGGGCCGGGGTCACGTCGAACGCCCAGTTGCCGGCCGGGCTGCCGGCCGGTGTGATCTCGACCGTCTCGATCCGCCCGTCGGCGGTGCGTCCGCTCACCCGGGTGAGCTCGCTGCCGTCGCGCTGCTCGATGGGGACCTCGCGCAGGCCGTCCTCGATGGTCCAGTCGATGGTGGTGGAAGGCAGCGCCACGTAGAACGGCACGCCGTTGTCGGCAGCGGCGAGCGCCTTCAGGTAGGTGCCGATCTTGTTGCACACGTCGCCGCGCCGCGTGGTCCGGTCGGTGCCGACGATGCACAGATCGACCATGCCGTGCTGCATCAGGTGGCCGCCGACATTGTCGGCGATCACGGTGTGGGGAACGCCCTGCTGGCCCAGCTCGAAGGCGGTCAGTGCCGCGCCCTGGTTGCGCGGGCGGGTCTCGTCGACCCACACATGGACGTCTATGCCTTCTTCCTGGGCACGGTAGATCGGGGCGGTCGCCGTACCCCAGTCGATGGTGGCGAGCCAGCCGGCATTGCAGTGGGTGAGGACGTTGACCGGCCCGCTGCCCTTGCGCTGGGCGGCGGCACGGATCAGCGCCAGCCCATGATCGCCGATGGCCTTGCAGATCGCCACGTCCTCGTCGCAGATCCGCGCCGCCTCGGCGTAGGCCCGCTCGAGGCGGCCACCGTGCGGCTGGTTGCGCAGGGCGCTGCGCATCCGCTCGAGCGCCCAGCGCAGGTTGACGGCGGTGGGGCGGGTGCGGATCAGCCGCTCGCAGGCCCGCTCGATTCCCTCGTCGCTGGGGTCGTCGAGAAGCGCCAGGCAGACACCGTAGGCCGCGGTGGCGCCGATCAGCGGGGCGCCGCGCACCAGCATGGTCTCGATCGCCTGCGCCGCATCCTCGAGGCTCTCGAGCGCCACCAGCCGCAGCTCGTGGGGCAGCAGCCTCTGATCGAAGGTCATGACGGTCCTGCCGTCGTCCTCCGTCCAGATGGTCCGGTAGTGCCGGCCGTCGATGCGCATCCGCGTCGGTCCTCCTGCTGGGGCCATCCCCCGGGCCGCAAGCCCGCCGGCAGGGGCGGCAGCCGCGCCGGCACGCACTCTATAGGCCATTGTCTCCAAGCTTTCACGGTACTAGCTTACACTCCGAAGTGCATCCAGGAGGTGCCGGGGAAGGCATCGGCAGAGGGCTTGGAAATGGCGTGCGCGGCGATCACTCTCCACACCAGCAGTAGTCGGCCCTGATGAGCGGGCCGGACCAGACCATGCCCTCCCTGTCCGCCTGTCCGGCCCTCGTCCTGAACGCCGATTACCAGCCTCTCAGCTACTATCCGCTCTCGGTGTGGAGCTGGCAGGAGACGGTAAAGGCGATCTTTCTCGATCGCGTGGCGGTGGTCTCCAGCTATGACCGGGTGATCCGCTCGCCGGGCTTCGAGATGCCGTTGCCCAGCGTGGTGGCGCTCAAGGAGTACGTGCCGCAGAACCGGCGGCCGCCGTTCACCCGGTTCAACGTGTTCCTGCGCGACCGCTTCACCTGCCAGTACTGCCGGGGCGGCTTCCCGACCCACGAGCTGACATTCGACCACCTGATCCCGCGCTCGCGCGGCGGCCGGACGTCCTGGTACAACATCATCACTGCCTGCACCCGCTGCAACCTGCGCAAGGCCGACCGGCTGCCGCACGAATGCGGCATGCAGCCGGTCAGCCGCCCGTTCGCGCCGTCGAGCCGCCAGCTCCAGCACAATGGCAGGGCGTTTCCGCCCAATTACCTGCACAAGAGCTGGCGCGATTATCTCTACTGGGACGTCGAGCTGGAGCCCTGAGCCCGCCGGCGGCGCAGGTCGAGGGTCGCGTGCACCACCCCCAGATCCTCCGGATCGCGGGCCAGCTCGAAACCCAGCATCCGGGCCAGGCTCAGCATCGGCGTGTTGTCGGCCATGACATGGCCCCAGATCCGGCCGATGCCGCGCTCGCCGGCATAGGCGACGATCCGCTCCATCAGCCGCCGGCCGAGACCGCGGCCCTTGAGGTCGGAGCGCACGAGAATGGCGAACTCGGCCTGCTCGCGGTCGGCATCGGCCGAGATCCGCACCACGCCCATCAGCTCTTCGCGGCTTTTCGTGTCGAAGGCCAGAAGCGCCATCTCCCGGTCGTAGTCGATCTGGGTCAGCCGTGCCGCCATGGGCTCGCTCAGCTCCTTGAGCGAGGTGAAGAAGCGGTGCGCCACGTCGCTTGGCGTCAGCCGGTGGAACGTCGCCTGCAGCATAGGCACGTCCTCGGGGCGGATCGGCCGCAGAAATAGCGCGGTGCCATCCTCGAGCACCAGCGACTGCTCGAGCTCGGCGGGATAGGGCCGGATGGCCAGCCGGTCGCCTGCGGGCCGCGTTGCCCGCTCGACCACGAGCACGGCGCCGCGCGTCGCCGGGCCGTCGCTTCCCACAACGACCGGCGCCATCTCCAGCGTCACCAGCTCGGCGAGCTCGGCGGCGAGCTGGGCCACCTTGCACAGCATCAGCTCCAGCCCCGCCATCGACGGTGAGTCCTCGCCCGGGGCGAGCCCCAGCAGCCGGTCGACGCCGGCATCCTCGAGCAGTCGGCGCGCCAGGCTGAGATTGAGCGGCGGCAGGCTTGCCGTCGGCATGCCGCGGCGCGCCTGCGGCGGGGCGAGCGTGTCGATTCCGAGGACCGGCCCGAACAACGGGTCGCGCCGCACCGCCACGCGAAGCTGCGGCAGGCCGGCGTCGGCGGCGCCGTCCGGGCGCAGGGCAATGCCGTAGGTCGCGAGCAACGCCGCCGCCGCGGACCCCTCGATATGCGCCCGCCCGGCGGCCAGCGCCGCCTGCGCCAGCCGCGTCGCGGCCTCGCGGTCGCGCTCGAACAAGGTAGGTGCCGAGGGCGGCGTCTCCATGAGCTGTCGCCGGTTGCGCTGCCAGGCGCCGAGCCGCAGGAAGGCAGTGACCGCGGCTTCGGGCGAGTCGTAGCTGGCGATCTGCCGCCGGCGGAACAGCCGGCGTGCCTCGATCACCGATTCCTCCCCGAGCCATGCGGTCATGACCGGCTTCCTGCTCCGCGCGGCGATCTCGGCCACCGCCTGCCCGGCACCGGCGGCGTCGTTGACCGCGAGCGGCGTGAACACCACCAAGACCGCATCGGCCGCCTTCTCCTCGAGCAGGATCTCGAGTGCGGCGGCGTAGCGCGCGCCATCCGCGTCGCCGCCCAGGTCGAGGGGATTGGCGGCGCCCCGGTGGTCCGGCATGAGGCGCGCCAGCCGTGCCACGGTCTGTTCGGAGAGCTGCGCCAGGCGGCCGCCGCCCTCGAGCAGGACGTCGGCGCCGAGCAGCGCCGGTCCGGCGCCGTTGGTGAGGATCGCCAGCCGGTCGCCGCCGACCCTGAAGCCGGCGGCAAGGGTCCGGGCGGCGCCCACCAGATCGGCCAGCCGTGGCACCGCCAGAAGGCCGGAGCGGCGGAACGCGGCGGCCCACACGGCGTCGCTGGTGCCGCCCGCGGTGCCCGGCGGGCTGCTGCGGACCACGATCACCGGCTTGATACGCGCCGCCACCCGCGCCGCCGACATGAACTCGCGCGCATCGCTCACATGATCGAGATGCAGAAGGATGGCTCGGGTGCCGGAGTCGAGCGCCAGATGGTCGAGCAGGTCGCCGATATCGACGTCGAGCATCGGCCCGAGCCCGGCTACCACCGAGAAACCCACCTGGCGCAGCGCCGCCCATTCCATCATGTAGGCGGCGATGCCTGCCGACTGGGCGACGAAGGCGAGATCGCCGGGTGGCACGCTGGCGGTGGCGAGGCTCGCGTCGATGCCGCGGCCGGGCACCACCAGGCCGAAGGCCTGCGGGCCCACCAGCCGCACGTCGTGCTCGCGCAGGGCAGCCGCGATGCGCCGCAGCAGCCCGGCATCGCCCACCGGCGTGGCGCCCACCGAGACGGTCGCCCGCGTGCCGCGCCGGTCGAGCTGTGCGATGAGCTCGGGCAGACGCTCGGGCGCGCCGGCGAGCACCGCCAGGTCCGGCGCCAGCGGCAGCGCGTCGACGCTTTTGAAGGTCAGCGCGCTCTCGATAGCCAGCCGGCTGTCGTGGACCGGCATGATCGGACCGTCGAAGCCGGCGCGCAGCAGCCTGCGCGCGACTTGGGCACCCAGCCTGTCGAAGCCCGGCTCGCCGCCGATGAAGGCGATCGAGCGCGGCTTGAGAAAATGCTCGAGATGCCGGACGCTCATCGTGGTCGGGCTTCTCCCTCTGGCCGTCCCCGGTATCCCGCCCCACCTTGCGGATAGATGCTGCGTCCGGCGGCGGCGCGGTGAGCCTGAGCAGGGAAGGCCGGGGGATGACGGGTAGCGGAACAAGCCGGCGCAAGTTCCTTCAGGCAGCCGCCACGCTGCCGGCGGCGCTGGGCGGCTGCCTGAAGGGCGGCGTCGCGCGGCCGCCCGATGCTCCCTGGCACCATGGACCGGACGGCTTTCGCAACCCGCCTGGCAGCCCCGAGGGCGGCGGCGGTCTTGGCGACTGGACCTCGTTCTTCTGGCGCCGGCTGGGCACCTCCGAGCCGGATGCGGAGCTGCCGCCCGGCCATGTTCTCGGGCCGGCGGCGGTGCATGCCGGCGTGACGCTGCTGGCGCGCGAGGAGGCAGTGCTCTGGCTGGGGCATTCCTGCTTCCTTCTGCGTCTGGGCGGGCTCACGGTGCTGACGGACCCGTTTCTGGGCGAGCGCGCCTCGCCGTTCGAGAGCTTCGGCCCGAAGCGCCTGACGCCGCCGCCGCTGCCCATCGCGGGCCTGCCGCCGGTCGATCTCGTGCTGCTCTCGCACAATCACTACGACCATCTCGACCTTGCGAGCCTGGAGGAGCTGGGAGGCCGCCAGGGGCCCACTCTCGTAACCACCCTCAAGGTGTCCGACTATCTGCGCAAGGATGGATTCGCGAGCGTCCACGAGCTGGACTGGCATGAGCGGCTGGATCACGGGCCGCTGGCGGTCACCGCTTTGCCGGCGATCCATTTCTCCAAGCGCACGCCATTCGACCGGAACGCCTCGCTGTGGTGCGGGTTCTTGCTGCAGAGCCGCGACCGCTGCGTCTATTTCGCCGGCGATACCGCGCATGGCCCGGTCTTCCGCGAGATCGGCGCGCATTACCCGCCGCCCGACCTGGCCCTCGTGCCCATCGGCGCCTACGAGCCGCTCGAGCTGATGCAGGGCTCGCACTGCACGCCCGAGGAGGCGGCCCTGATCGGCCGGGAGCTGGGGGCCCGGCGGCTGTGCGCCATGCACTGGGGCACGATCCGCCTCACCGACGAGCCTCTTTTCGAGCCGCCGGCACGGTTCGCCGCCGGCGCGGCGCGCGCAGGCTATGCCCCGGAGACGGCATGGCGGCTGGCGATCGGCGAGGCCCGGCTTCTTTGAGCCGGCGTGACGGTCAGTTGGGGCGCGATCGGTGGCCGGGCGTGTCCAGGGAGAAAGTCGGGATGTCGACGTCGAGCACCGCGCCCTTGTCCGTCACCATGCGGTAGCTGCCCGCCATGATGCCGCTCGACGTGGCGAGGGGCGCGCCGCTGGTATACTCGAAACTGGCGCCCGGCTCGATGCGCGGCTGCTTGCCCACGACGCCCTGCCCGCGCACCTCGGTGGAGTGGCCGCGCGCGTCGGTGATCCGCCAGTGCCGGCTCAGCAACTGCACCGGCTCGCGCCGGCCGTTGCTGATGGTGATGCGGTAGCCGAACATCCAGCGCGTGTCCGGAGGCTGTGACTGCTCCTCAATGAAGAATGGCTCGACCGTAACGCGTATGCCGAGGGTGACGGCGTCATACATGGCCGTTCTTTCGGTTCGGGGCGATATCCTGCCCAAGCGTCCCTAATCCTATAATACCTCAATTTTTACGATCATTTGCCGCCGCCTGTCCAGTATCTCGCGCCCTGAGCTCGCTGCGCCGTACCTTGCCGGTCGCGGTGAGTGGCAGGGCCTCGACGAAAGCGACCTCGCGGGGATATTCGTGGGCGGCCAGCCGCTGCCTGACAAAGTCCTGGATCGCTGCCGCCAGCGGCTCGCCGGCCGGAATTCCGGGCTTCGTCACCACATAGGCCTTGACCCGCTCGCCGCGCAGCGGGTCGGGAACGCCCACCACCGCGCACAGGCTCACCGCCGGATGGCGCATCAGGCATTCCTCGATCTCGCCCGGCCCGATCCGGTAGCCGGCGCTGTTGATGAGATCGTCCTCGCGGCCGAGATAGGCGAGATAGCCCTCCTCGTCGACGCGCCCCATGTCGCCGGTGACGAGCCAGTCGCCCCTGAATTTGTCGGCCGTCGCCGCCGGATTGTTCCAGTAGCCCAGGAAGATCACCGGATCGGGCGCGCGGACGGCAATGGCCCCTGCCGTCCCGGCGGGCGCCGGCTGCCCGTCCTCGTCGAGGATCGCCACGACGTGACCCGGCACGGCGCGGCCCATGCTGCCCGGCCGGCGCGCGAACAGGCGGCGGCAGCTCGAGACCAGCAGGTTGGCCTCGGTCTGGCCATAGAACTCGTTGATCGGGCAGCCGAACACCTCGTCGACCCAGGCGATCTGCCCCTCGCCGAGCCGCTCGCCGCCGCTGCCGATCGAGCGCAGCCGCGCGCCGGCGCGCAGGGGGTTCACCTCTTCCCGCTGCATGAGCCTGAGCGCCGTGGGCGGCAGGAAGAGGTTGCGGATCTCGTGGCGCGCCATGAACGAGGCGGCCGCCTCGGGATCGAACTTCGCGGCGCGGCCCGCCACCACCGGCACGCCGAAGAACAGCGAGGGCATCAGCACGTCGAAGAGGCCGCCGATCCACGCCCAGTCGGCCGGAGTCCAGAACCGGTCCCCGGGCTGCGGAAAGAGCTCTTGGGGCATCTGCACGCCGGGCAGGTGGCCCAGCAGCACGCGATGGGCGTGCAGGGCGCCCTTGGGATTGCCGGTGGTGCCCGAGGTATAGATGAGGACCGCGGGGTCGTCGGCCAGCGTCGGCACCGCGGCGAGCCGGTCGGCGGCCGCCTCGAGCAGCGGCCAGAAGGGCTCGGCGCCCGGCGCGCCCTCGTCGGTGACCACGAGCAGGCGCAGCCCCGGCAGCGCGTCGCGCAGCGGCTCGATCCTCGCGGCACCTGCCGGATCGGTCACCAGCGCTGCGGCACCACTGTCGGCCAGTCGGTAGGCGATGGCATCGGGGCCGAACAGGCTGAAGAGGGGCAGGGCTATCGCCCCCAGCCTGTAGATGGCGAGGTGGGCGATCAGCGTCTCAACCCGCTGGCCCATCAGGATGGCGACCCGGTCGCCGCGGCTGATTCCCTTTGCCCGCAGGGCGTTGCCGAGGCGGCTGGAGAGCCGCGACAGCTCGTCGAAGCGCCATGCCCGCACGCCGCCGTCCGGCTCCTCCACGATCAGCGCCGTGCTTTTGCCTGCGGCGTGCCGGTCGCAGCAGACGGTCGCGATGTTGAGCTCGCGGGGAATGTCCCAGCGAAAGGCGCCCACTAGCTCTTCGTAGGAGCGCGCCTCGGGCAGGACGCTCATGACGTGCCTCCATCATGGGGCCGGAGGTGGCGCTAAGTGCTTCTTAACCTCTCTGGCCGATGCTCTCCATGGAAGGCGAGGGAGGGCTTGATGGCAAGGCGTGCCTTGATCACCGGGATCACCGGCCAGGACGGGGCGTATCTGGCGGAGCTGCTGCTAGGCAAGGGCTACGAGGTGCATGGGCTCAAGCGGCGCAGCTCGTCGTTCAACACCGGGCGGATCGACCATCTCTACGAGGATCCGCACGAGAGAGATGCACGGCTGTTCCTGCATCACGGCGACATGACCGACGCCACCAACCTGATCCGCGTGGTCCAGGAGGTGCAGCCCGACGAGATCTACAATCTGGCCGCACAGAGCCACGTCAAGGTGAGCTTCGAGACGCCGGAATATACCGGCAACGCCGATGCCCTGGGCACGCTCAGGCTGCTCGAGGCGATCCGCCTGCTGGGGCTCGGTGAGAAAACGCGCTTCTACC
>JAWZSN010000001.1:0-303388 GCA_033875255.1 Geminicoccaceae bacterium 1502E
CGGTCCGCCGCGTCCCGCCGCAACGGCGCGCTCTCGCGCGGCCCGGTCACGGCGGCGGGCCAGGCGGCCAGCGCCGGCAGCGGCACCCGTCACGGCCTGCTCGTCGTGGAACTCTGTCCGGCAGCCGCCGAGGAGGCGCGGCTCACGGCGCTGCTCGACGATCGCGCCCGGCGCCTCGCCATGCATGGCGATCGCGGAAAAGACGAACCCGAGGCTTCCGCCCGCGGGCGAGCAGCGGGGGAGCCGGACCCGGCGCGGGCGCTGGGCGGGTGGTCACCGGCGGAACAGACGAACCCGAGCCTCGCCATGGCCGGCCGGCTCGCGCAGCCCGAGGCTGCGGCCGCCGCCGACCGGGAGCGTGCCACGGCCTGCCTCCTCGTGATGCGCTGCGGGGTCGGCAAGAACGAACCCGAGGCTTCCGCCCGCGGGCGAGCAGCGGGGGAGCCGGACCCGGTGCGGGCGCTGCGCGGCTGCCACCTGGCGGAACAGACGAACCCGAGCCTCGCCATGGCCGGCCGGCTCGCGCAGCTCGGGGCCGCGGCCGACACGGAGCTGGCACCTTGCGATGCCCGACGAGGACGGCAAAGACGAACCCGACGCCACCGCGCCCCTCGTGCTCAACCGCGCCCAGCGGCGGCGGATGGAGGCGCGGCAGCGGCAGGTCGCGCATGGCTGAGGCGCGAGAGCTCGGATCCCGTAGCCGAGATGGCGCTCGAGAGACGGGAGCGGCGGCGGATGCGAGCTGCCGCCCGCACACTGCTCCCCGCAGCCGGCCGCCACCTCGAAGGACAGCGGGCTCGCGCGCGCTTGCGGCAGCGCCGCGCCCTCCCGCGGAAGGGTCGTGCCGCCGGGGCCCTATGCCGGGGCGGGCGTCGTGGCCGGGCCGGGGAAGTGGCAGGCGGCGCGCTGGCCGTGTCCGTGCTCGGCGAGCTCCGGCTCCTGCTCCGCGCAGATCGCCTGGGCCTTCCAGCAGCGGGTGCGAAAGCGGCAGCCGGAGGGCGGGTTGAGCGGGCTCGGCAGGTCGCCCTTGAGCACGATGCGGCGGCGGGCGCGCTCGCGCTCGGGGTCGGGGACCGGGGCCGCCGAGAGCAGCGCCTGGGTGTAGGGATGGAGTGGTCGGGAGTAGAGCGTGTCGACGTCGGCGATCTCCACGATACGGCCCAGATACATCACCGCCACGCGGTCGGAGATGTGGCGGACCACCGAGAGATCGTGCGCCACGAAGACGTAGGTGAGGCCGAGGCGGGCCTTGAGGTCCTCGAGGAGGTTGAGCACGCCCGCCTGGATCGAGACGTCGAGGGCCGAGACCGGCTCGTCCAGGACGACGACCTCCGGGTCGAGCGCTAGCGCCCGGGCGATGCCCACCCGCTGGCGCTGGCCGCCGGAAAGCTCGTGCGGGTAGCGGTCGGCATGTTCGGCGTCGAGCCGTACCAGATCGAGCAGCGCGAACACGCGGCGGCGCCGGTCGGCGGACGGCATGCCCGCCAGAAGCAGCGGCTCGCTCAGGATCCGCGCCACCCGCATCCGCGGATGCAGGGAGGCGTAAGGGTCCTGGAACACGATCTGCAGCTTGCGGCGCAGGGCGCGCAGCTCGGCGCCGCCGGCCTGCGCGATGTTGCGCCCGTGGAACAGCACCTCGCCCGCGTTCGGGCGGATGAGCTGGAGGATGCAGCGCCCCAGGGTGGATTTCCCGCAGCCGGATTCGCCCACCAGCCCGAAAGTCTCGCCCCGGGCCACGTCGAAGGACACGCCGGCCACGGCGCGCACATGCCCGCGCGGGCGGTTGGTGATCAAGGTCTTGCCGACGGGGAAGTCCTTGACGACGCCGCGAAGGGAAAGAACCGGCTCGCTCATCGCAGGGCCTCGGCCTCCTCGGTGCGGGCGCCGAGCTGCTCGGCGAAATGGCAGGCGGAGCGGCTGCCGCCGACCGGCCGAAGGGCCGGACGCTCGGACCTGCAGACGGCGGCGCTCATCAAGCAGCGAGGGGCGAACGCGCAGCCGGGCGGGCGACCCGCCAGCGAGGGCGGCGAGCCGTCGATGGAGGCCAGCCGGGCGCGGGCGCCGTCCAGCCGCGGGATCGAGGCCAGAAGGGCGCGCGTGTAGGGATGGCGCGGGGCGGCGAAGAGATCGTCCACGGCGGCGTGCTCGACGATCCGTCCCGAGTACATCACCGAGACCCGGTGGGCCATGCCGGCCACCACGCCGAGATCGTGGGTGACCAGGGCAAGGCCGATGTCGAGCTCGCGCTGCAGGTCGCGCAGCACGTCCAGGATCTGCGCCTGGACGGTAACGTCGAGGGCCGTGGTGGGCTCGTCGGCGATCAGCAGCTCGGGCCTGTTGGCCACCGCCATGGCGATCATCGCCCGCTGCCGCATGCCGCCGGAGAACTCGTGCGGGTACTGGTCGATGCGGCTCGAGGGCTCGGGGATCGAGACGAGCTCGAGCAGCTCTACCGTGCGCGCCCGGAGCTGCGCCCTGGAGAGCGAGCGGTCGTGAAGCATCAGCATCTCGGCGATCTGGTCGCCGATCGTGAGCATGGGGTTGAAGGCGGTGAGGGGGTCCTGGAAGATCAGCGCGATCCGCCCGCCGCGCAGCCGGCGCATCTCCCGCTCGCTGGCCCCCAGCAGCTCCCTGCCGCGAAAGCGGATCGAGCCCGTGACCCGGGCGCGTGGCGGCAGCAGGCCCATGATGGCCTTCAGCGCCACGCTCTTGCCCGAGCCGCTCTCGCCCACCACGCCCAGCACCTCGCCCGCGGCGAGGTCCAGATCGACGCCGCAGACCGCCTCGAGCTCGCCCGCGGCGGTCTTGAAGCTCACGCGCAGGTCGCGCACCTCGAGCAGGGCTGGCTCGCTCATGGTTCCTCAGTCGGTGCGGGGGTCGAGCAGGTCGCGCAGCCCGTCGCCCACGAAATTGAAGCCCAGCACCACCACGAAGATGGCGAAACCCGGGCCGAAGGCGATCCACCAGTGATAGAAGCTGCGGGCGCCGTCGGAGATCATCGCACCCCACTCCGGCGTCGGCGGGGTGGCGCCCAGGCCGATGAAGCTCAGGCTGGCGGCGAGCAGCACCACCTGGCCGAAATCCATGGTGGCGTTGACCATCACCGGCGTCCAGCAGAGCGGCAGGACGTGGACGAAGAGGGTGCGGATCGGCCCCGCCCCGGCGGCGACCGCCGCCTCCACATGCTCGCGCTCGCGCACTTCCAGCACCTGGGCGCGCATCAGCCGGGCATAGAGCGGCCACCAAACCACGACCATGGCGATGGCCGCGTTCTCGAGACCGGGGCCCAGCGAGGCCGCCACTGCCATCGCCAGCAGGATCGGCGGGAAAGCCAGGGTGACGTCCACCAGCCGCATGACGGCAGCACCGAGGATCCCCCCGAAGAAGCCGGAGAGGGCGCCAAGAAGGCTGCCGATCAGCGCCGCCGCGACCACCACGAGCACGGCGATGGGGATGGAGAACCGGGCGCCGTGCAGGGTGCGCGAGAGCACGTCGCGGCCGAGCGCGTCGGTGCCCAGCCAGTGCTCGGCGCTGGGCGGCTGGAGCCGGCGCGCCACCATCTCGAGGGGCGGGTCCAGCGGCCAGAGCTGGACGGTGGCGGCGGCGACCACCCAGAACGTGATGACCAGCAGGCCGAGCGCCACCGGCAGGGTGCCGCCGGTGAGGCCGAAGGTGGGAATCCGCAGGCGCGGCGAGGCGATCATGGCCGTCACTCCAGCCTGATGCGCGGGTTGGCGAAGACATAGGCGATGTCGGTGAGCAGGTTCGCCAGGAGGAAGGCCAGCGCCCCCACGATGGTGACGCCGATGATTGCCGGGTGGTCGAGGGAGCGGGCGGCGTCGACCGCGTAGGAGCCGACGCCCGGCCAGCTGAAGACGGTCTCGGTCAGGATGGCGCCGGTGATGAGATAGGCGAAGGAGAAGCCGATGATGGTCAGCGCCGGCACCATGGCATTGCGCAGCGCGTGGCGCAGCAGGAGCCGCAGCGTGCCGGCCCCCTTGGCGCGGGCGGTGGTGATGAAGTCCTGCTGCATCACGTCGAGCATGCTGGCGCGGATCATCCGCGAGATGATGCCGAGCACCGCCCAGCCCAGCATCACGGCCGGCAGGACGAGGTGGGAGAGGGCATTGGCGAAGGTGGCCCATTCGCCGGCCAGCAGGGCATCCACCGTGTAGAATCCGGTGACGGTCTCGGGCGGTTTGAGGGCGGGATCGAGCCGCCCGGGGCCGGGCAGCCATGAGAGCTGCACCGAGAAGACGTAGAGGGCGATGAGGCCCGACCAGAAGACGGGGACCGAGGAGCCGATGAGCGCCACGATCCTGGCCCCGTGGTCCACCGGCCCGTTGCGCCAGTGCGCGGCGACCACACCGATGGCGATTCCTGCGAGGCTGCCGAACAGCATGGCGCTGATGACCAGCTCGAGGGTCGCCGGCAGGCGGTCGAGCAGGTCGCGCATCACCGGGCGCTTGGTGCGGAACGAGACGCCCAGATCGCCCTCGAGGAGGTTGCCCACATAGATCACGTAGCGCTCGGGGATCGACCGCTCGAGGCCCCAGCGGGCCTTGGCGGCGGCGACCGCCTCCGGGTTCGCCATCTGCCGGTCGTTGAGGATCGAGGCGAGCGGGTCACCCTTGACGAAGTTGCCCAGGAGGAACGCCATCGTCGCCACGCCCAGGAGCAGGAGCGGCATCGCGAGCAGACGGCGCAGCAGGTAATGCGTCATCGGGAACCCGGCGGCTTGAAGAAGAGGCGGCGCGTCCCGAGGGGAGAGGCGCGCCGCGGGGGGAGGAGGGTCAGTTCTTGCTCAGCTCTTCGAGGGGCAGGTTGCAGCACACCGCGTAGCGCACGCCCTCGACATTGTCGCGATAGGCCAGCACCAGCTTCGGATTGACCAGCGGGATGATCACCCGGTCGCGGATCATCTCCAGCGCCATCTCGCGGTAGAGGGCGGGGGCCTCCTCGGGAGCGGCGGTGCGGACCTGCTCCATCAGCTCCTGCGAGCGGGTGTTGAGCAGGCCCTCGGCCTCCTCGCCGCCGGCCCGCGCGTACCAGGGCGAGCCCGGCACCATGGAGAAGTAGTTCGCGTACTGGCCGCTGCCGTAATAGTCCGGCGCGAAGAACACCGCCGTCATGGGGATGTGCTCGCCGCCGACCCGGTCGCGCCACACCGCGAACGTCACCGGCTGGAGCTCCAGCTCGATGTTCACCTTGGAGAGATCCTGCTGGATCTTCTGCATCATGGTGGTGAGGTCGACCCCATAGATGTTCATCTCGGGATAGGCCGCCACCATCGAGAACCCGTCGCCGACGCCTTCCTCCTCGAGCAGCGCCTTGGCCTTCTCGATATCCTGCTCCGGCATCGGCAGACCGTCGGTGCCCGGAAAGCCGTTGGGTACCGGCGCCGCGATCAGGTCCGCCGCACCGCCCGTGGTGAACTCGAGAACGCCCTCATAGTCGATGGCGAGACCGATCGCCTCGCGCACCTTGGGCGAGAGCGGCACCTCGAGGCCCGCGGCACCCGGCGACAGGGCCACGTAGAGGAAGTTGTACGAGGGCACGAGCTCGGTGGTGACGCCCTGGGCGGCGGCGATCTCGGCGGTGTCCGGATCGACCTGCATCGCGATGTCGGCACCGCCGCTCTGCAGCATCTGCATCTGCGCCACGGCGTCCTGCGACTCGCGCATCACGATCGTCGCGGCGTCGGGGGCCTCGCGCCAGTAGTTGGGGTTGGCGGCGAGGCGCAGCTCGTCGTCGGGCCGGTAGCTCTCCAGCACGAAGGCGCCGCTGCCGGCCGAGTTCTCCAGGAGCCAGCCCTCGGCCTGGTCGGCGCTGTCGGCGTCCGCGGCGGCGGAGCCGCCATGCTCGCTCACGACGTCGGCGTTCATGATGGCGCCGTAGGGCGAGCTCACCTTGCCCAGGAACTCCGGATCGGGGGCGGAGAGCTTCACCACCACCGTCTTCGCGTCAGGCGTCTCGATGGACGAGATGCCCTCGACCATGAACGAGGCGCCGGCCTTGAGGTTCTTGAGCCGCTCGAGGCTGAACTTGACGTCCTTGGCTTCCACCGGCGAGCCGTCGCTGAACGTGGCCGCGGGATCCAGCCGGAACGTGTAGCTCAGCCCGTCCTCGCTGACCTCCCAGGAAGCCGCCAGCCGCGGCACGAGACTCTTGTTGTCGGGGCCCACCCGGACGAGCTGGTCATAGGCCGCCGTCAGGTAGATCTGGCAGGTGTCGCACCAGGCCCGGCTGGGATCGAGGCTGTTGAGGTCCATGTCGCGGGCGATGACGATGGTGTCCTCCTGGGCCTGCGCCGCCGACGGCAGTGCCAGGGGTACGGCGAGCGCCGTGGCCGCTACGGCGGCCAGAAGCCGTGACCTGCGCGTGCCGGTCGCCGGTGCGCGATTGCTCGTTTCCATTCGGGCGCCTCCCCTTCTGCTGGGCCGGGCGGTCCGCCGCCCGCTTCTCCTTGCCCACCCCCGGCCCGCCGCCTGATCGCCGGCGCCGGCGCCGGCGCGGGCGGTGGTGATGGGTGGAGTATGCATGGCTCGTTCGGGGCGAATTGTGCAACAGACGCGACGTTTTTGACCGAAACGGAAGCCGCGCCGGGCCGTGCTAGCCGCCGTGAATGAAGTAGGGGCGCGCCTGGCGGCTGGTGAACGCCTTGCGGTAGGCCCGGGCGGTCGTCCTGAAGCGCTTCCGGAAGGCGCGCGCGAAGGTCGAGGCCGAGCTGAAGCCGGTGGCCGCCACGATGTCGGTGATCGACATGTCGCCGTACATCAGCATGTGGCGGGCGGCGTTGAGGCGGATGTCGAGATAGCGGTTGGAGAGGGTCTCGCCGAAATGCTGCTGGCTCAGGAGCTGCAGCTGGCGCACCGACAGCCCCAGCTCGGCTGCGATCTGGGGAATCGAGAGAGGGCTCTCGATGTTCTCCTCCATCAGGTCGATGGCGTGGCGCAGGTGCGGGTTGCGAATCGTGGGATCCCAGCTCAGCGGGTTGCTTTGCCGGGTGTCGGCCGGGCGGGAGGGGCCGTAGATGATGTCGGCGGCCACGAACCGGGCGATCCGGGGGCCCTGGTCGCGCTCCACCACCGCGAGGAAAAGATCGTTGCAGGCGAGATGCCCACCGCAACTCATTCTATTACGGTCAATGACATAGACATCGTCGCAGACCTCGACGTCGGGAAACCGGTCGACCACCGCCGGCATCACCTCCCAGTGCAGCGTCACCCGGTAGCCGTTGAGTAGGCCCGCCTCGGCCATGAACACCACGCCGAAATCCACGCCGCACAGATCGACGCCGCGCCGCGCCTGGCGGCGCAGGAAGCGCGACAGCGGCTTCTTGAAAGCATCGGGCTGGTCATAGGCCGAGACCACCACCACAAGGTCGTAGGCGATGTCGTCGTCGAAGGTGGCGGTCGGCTCCACGGCGATGCCGATGCCGCTCGTCACGGGCTCGCGCGAGGCGGCCACGAAGTCGATCCGGTAGGCCGGCTGCTGATAGAACCTGTTGACCGAGCGCAGCGGCTCGCAGGCCAGCAGGGCTGAGGAAAGCGACATGCTGGGCGAGACGCAGACGCCGATCCGGCGCAGCCGCGGCGCCACGCGCTGGTCGGGGGGCAGCAGGGAAGACTTGTCCATCATCGCTTGCATCGCGCGCCTCTGCCGCCTCCGGACATGTTCGTCTGAAAGAAAAAAGACTTCGTAATCCGCAAAGCCTGTCAAGCGCCGGCTGCGCACAATGACCGTGCGGGCGGAAGGTCCGTGTCCCGATCGCGGCCCCGGCAGGGCCGGCCGGGGCGCGGCGCCCCGGAACAAGGCCAGCGGAGGCACCAACCACAATGCTTGCATCGATGGAGGCTCCAAGGGGGCTGCCTCTCGACACGGCACTGCGCGAGCGCGCCTTCAAGGTGGTGCCGGGTGGCATGTGGGGCCACATGAACGCCCGCAACCTCCCCGCCGGATACCCCCAGTTCTTCACGGCGGCCAGCGGCGCCCGGCTGCGCGACGCCGACGGCAACGAATATCTCGACTTCATGTGCGGCTACGGACCGATGATCCTGGGCTACGGCGATCTTGAGGTCGACGAGGCCGCCCGGGCACAGCGCGCCCGGATGGACATCGCCAACGGCCCGGCCGAGGTGATGGTGGAGCTTGCCGAGACGATGGTCGCCACCATCCCGGCGGCCGACTGGGCGATGTTCGCCAAGAACGGCACCGACGCCACCACCGCCTGCGTGATGATCGCCCGGGCCCATGCCAGCCGCCGCAAGATCCTGGTGGCGAAGGGCGCCTATCACGGCGCCGCTCCGTGGTGCACGCCCTGGCCCGGCGGCACCACGGCGGAGGACCGCGCGCACCTGATCCACTACCGCTACAACGACGTGGCGTCCCTTGAGGCCGCCGTGGCCGAGGCGGGCGACGACCTGGCCGGCATCCTGGCATCGGCCTTCCGCCATGACGCGCGCATCGACCAGGAAACGCCCACCCCCGAGTTCGCCCGGGCAGCCCGCGCGCTGGCCGACCGGCACGGCGCGGCGCTGATCATCGACGAGGTGCGTGCCGGCTTTCGCATCGACCTGCGCGGAAGCTGGGAGCGTCTGGGCGTGCGCCCCGATCTCTCCGCCTGGAGCAAGGCGCTAGGTAACGGCTACCCGATCGCCGCCGTTACCGGGGCTGACACGATGCGCGAGGCTGCCCGGAAGATCTTCGTCACCGGCTCGTTCTGGTGCAGCGCCGTGCCGATGGCCGCAGCACTCGCGACCCTGCGCAAGCTTCACCGGATCGACGCGGTGACCCACATGGAGCGGCTCGGCGTGATGCTGCGCGAGGGCATCCAGGCCCAGGCCGAGGCGCTGGGCGTGGGGCTGCGCCAGAGCGGCCCGGCCCAGCTCCCGCTCATCCTCTTCGACGACGATCCCGTCTTCGAGAAGGGCAACCTCTTCACCGTCACCGCCCTCCAGCACGGCGTCTACCTCCACCCGTGGCACGACATGTTCCTCTCGGCGGCCCACACCGAGGAGGACATCGCGACGGCTCTCGAGGCGACCGGCCGGGCGCTGGAAGCGGTGGCGCGGGCGTTCCCCCGGGCGCCCGGCACGACATGACCGAACGAGAGAGAAGGGAGGCCGGCATGGCCGACGATCGCGGGCCCGATGGGCGCGCAGCCGGGCGCGGGCACAACGTGTCGCCCGCTTTCCTGGCCGACAGGGCGAAGTTCGTGCGCAAGGAGACGGTGCGCCTCTCGCGCATCGCCGGCGCCGGGCATTACTCGAGCACCTTCTCGGCGGCGGAGCTGTTCGCCGCCCTCTACTACGCGCATCTGCGGATCGACCCGGCGCGGCCCGACTGGCCCGACCGCGACCGTTTCGTGCTCTCCAAGGGGCATGCCGCCATCGGCCTCTACCCGGTGCTGGCCGACCTGGGCTTCTTCGATCCGGCCCTGCTCGACGGTTACACGCGGCTGGGCAGCCCGTTCGGCGACCACCCCGACATGAAGAAGGTGAAGGGCGTCGATTTCAGCTCGGGCTCGCTGGGCCACGGGCTCTCGGTGGCGGTGGGCATGGCGCTGGCGGCGCGCGTGCAGAAACGCAGCAACCGGGTCTTCTGCATGCTCGGCGACGGCGAGCTGGCCGAGGGACAGGTCTGGGAGGCCGCCATGGCCGCCGCCCATTTCCGCCTGGGCTCGCTGGTGGCCATCGTCGACCGCAACGGCCTTTGCATCGACGGCCATACCGAGGAGGTCATGTCGGTGGAGCCGCTCGCCGACCGCTTCGCCGGCTTCGGCTGGGACCCGGTGCGCATCGACGGCCACGACTTCGAGCAGATCCTGGGCGCTCTCGAGAACCTGCCGCCGCCGGGCGAGGGCAGGCCGCGGGTGATCATCGCCGACACGGTCAAGGGCCGCGGCGTGGCGATGATGGAAGGTGCCCTGAACTGGCATGTCGGCAACCTCGCCGACGAGGACTACGACGCGGTCATGGCCGAGCTGGACGCCGGGCTGAGGCCGGCCACCTGGGACAATGCGAGCGGGGAGCACCGCAAATGAGCGAGAGGACCGCGGACGCCGCCAGCCAGGACCAGAGCGATCTCTTCACCGGCGACGGCGCTGCCGGCGCCCGCAGCAAGGCCACCGTCAAGGGCACGCCGGCGCGGCAGATGCCGGCCTTCGTGCTGGGCGAGGAGCTGGGCGATCTGGCCGAGCGGGACGAGCGCATCGTCGTGCTGACCGCCGATCTCGCCTCCGCCAACCGCACGGTCGAGTTCAAGGCGCGCCATCCGGAGCGCTTCTTCGACTTCGGCATCGCCGAGAAGAACATGGTGACGGCCGCCGCCGGCATGGCAGCCTGCGGCCACGTCCCTTTCGCGGCGACGTTCGCCTCGTTCCTCGGCATCCTGTGCGCCGAGCAGATCCGCACCGACTGCGCCTATCCGAACCTGCCCGTGCGCCTCGTCGCGCATCACTCGGGCATCTCGATGGGCTTCTACGGGACCAGCCACCACGCGGTGGAGGATCTCGCGATGATGCGCACCATCGCCGGCCTCACCGTGGTCTGCGCCACCGATGCCGCGATGCTGCGCGCCATCCTGCGGGCGTCGCTGGACCGGCCGGGTGCGATGTACATCCGCCTTGGGCGCGGCCGCGATCCCGAGGTCTACAAGGCTCCGCCCGCCGACTTCGCCTTCGGCCGGGCGATCCGCCTGCGCGAGGGCAATGACCTCACCATCATCGCCACGGGGGCCGAGGTCTACCCGGCCCTGGGTGCGGCGGAGAAGCTGGCGGGCCAGGGCATCTCGGCGAGGGTCGTGGACATGCACACGATCAGCCCCCTCGACCGCGAGGAGATCCGCGCCGCTGCCGCAGAGACCGGCGCCATCCTCACCGTGGAGGAGCACAACGTCACGGGCGGCCTTGGCAGTGCGGTAGCCGAGGTGCTGGTCGAGTGCGAGCGCGTCCCCTTCAGGCGCCACGGCATCCCCGACGAGTTCGCTCCCGTCGGCCCCCCCGCCGCCCTCTACGCCCACTACCGCCTCGACAGCGACGGCATCGCCGGCGAGGCGCTGGCGCTGCTCCGCCGCGGCTGAGGCAGGGCGCGACACCAGCGGGTAATGGCCGGCTCCCGCACCGCGTGGCGGGGGCCGCGCCTGCCGTCCGCCGCTACCCGCCCCCGCCCGGGCCGAACCTCGCGACCAGGGCGTGGGTGTCGCCGGGGTAGGTGAGGCGGACGTGGGTGACGGTCTGCTCGGCACTCCAGGTGCGGCGCTCGACGACGATGCAGGGGGTGCCGGGGGCGAGGCGCAGGGCCTGGGCCGCGGGGCCTTCGGCGGCGGCGGCGGTGATGCGGTGCTCGGCCGAGCTCCAGGGCACGCGGTGCAGGAGCCAGGGGCCGGGCGCCTCCTCCAGGAAATCCGCCTCGGCAGCCTCGGGCACCGCGGCGAGGTTGATGAGCCGCTCTTCCAGGCAGAAGGGCCGGGCGCCGGCGAAGTGCTGGCAGGTGAGCACGAGGACCGGGCCGGGGGCGGCCAGGTCGAGGCGCTCCCGGTCGGCAATGGCGGCCTTGCGGCGCGCCCGGGCGGTAATTTCGAACCGGTAGGCGAGGCCCAGATCCCGGACCTCCTCGCCGATGTCGCGGATCTCCAGCACCGCCGATTGCGAGGCAGGGCGGCGCACGAAGCTGCCGGACTTGCGGCGGCGCTCGATGAGCCCGCTGGCGGCGAGCTGCGAGAGCGCCTTGTTCACGGTCATGCGCGAGCAGGCGTAGCTCGCCGCCAGCTCGTGCTCGAACGGGATCCGGTGGCCGGGCGGCCACTCGCCGGAGAGGATGCGCTCCCTTATGTCGCCCAGGATGCGCTGGTGGAGCGAGGAGGCGGGCTTCCGCCCGGCCTGCTCGTCTCCGGCCGCTGTCGTCTCCGCCCCGGTGCCGATGGCGTCTTTTCCCCTTGGTGTGACGGTGCGGGCGCCGCTCAGCCCTGTTCGCTGCAAAGCTCCCGCATCGCCTGGCGGAAGCGCGCCGTGATCTCCTCGCGGCGGACGTGACGGCCGCCGGCGACCCGTTTTAGCCCCGCAACCCAGACGCAATCCACCGCCCTGGCGCCGGTGAAGATCCAGGCGTCGAGCAGCGCGTCGCCGGTGCGCTCGCACAAGGCCGGGTTCTCGGTGTCGAGGGTGAAGAGGTCTGCCGCCTCGCCCCTGGCCAGTCCGCGCGACGGCCTGCCCATGGCGATGCCGCCGCCCTCCAGCGCCGCCTCGAGCAGGGCCCGGCCGGTGGAGCCGCCCGCCCGCGCCATGACGTTGCGCTCGCGCAGCCTGAGCCGCTGGGCGTACTCGAGCTGGCGCAGCTCGTCGCCGGCGCCGATCTGGATGTTGGAGTCGGAGCCGACCCCCCAGCGCCCGCCAGCGGCGGTAAACTCGGGGCCGTTGAAGATCCCGTCGCCGAGGCTGGCCTCGGTGAGCGGGCAAAGGCCGGCCACCGCTCCCGCACGCGCCATGCGGCGGGTTTCGTCCCCGGTCATGTGGGTGGCATGGATGAGGCACCAGCGCCCGTCGATGCCGGCATTGTCGAGCAGCCACTGCACGGGCCGCGCACCGCTCCAGGCGAGGCACTCCTCCACCTCGCGGACCTGCTCGGCGGCGTGGATGTGGACGGGGCCGGCCGGGCACATCGCGGTGACCGCCGCCAACTCCTCGGGTGTCACCGCCCTGAGGCTGTGGGGGGCCACGCCCAGCACCGCAGTCTCCAGCCCGGCGATTGCCGAGCGCGACTCCTCGAGGAGGCGGGCGAAGCCGTCGAGGTCGGTGATGAAGCGGCGCTGGCCTTCGGTCGGCGGGAGGCCGCCGAAGCTCGCATGGGCGTAGAACACCGGCAGGAGGGTCAGGCCGATGCCGGTGGTGCCGGCGGCGGCGGCGATGCGCCGGGCCAGCTCGGCGATGTCGCCATAAGGCCGGCCGTCACGGTCGTTGTGGAGATAGTGGAACTCGCCGACCCGCGAGAAGCCCGCCTCCAGCATCTCCATGTAGAGCTGGCCCGCCACCGCCTCGAGCTGGCCGGGCGTCATCGTCAGGGCGAAGCGGTACATCACCTCGCGCCAGGTCCAGAACGTGTCGGCGGTCTCGCCGCGCCGCTCGGCGAGCCCCGCCATGCCCCGCTGGAAGGCGTGGCTGTGCAGGTTGGGGACCGCCGGGAGGGCCACCGCGTGGCGCTCGTCGCCGGCCCGTGCCTCGCCGCCCGCCTCGATGAAGGCGATGCGGCCGTCCTCGATACCGATGCGCACGTCGCGCTGCCAGCCCGAAGGGGTGAGAGCCTCTCTGGCATGAAGGACGGTCATGGCGCCTCTCGCGTTTGTCCCTGCTGCCCGCAATTTCCTGCTTGCAGATTTTTATGTCTATACATAAAGCTCGGAGTGAACAAGGGAGGACGAGGATGGCGACGAGCGGGAAGGGTGCGGCCGCGGGCACGCGGGTCTGGCGGAATGCCCGGCTCGCCACCATGGCGCCGGACCTGCCGGGGCTCGGCATCGTCGAGCGGGGTGCCGTGGCGGCGCGGGACGGGCGCATCGTTCATGCCGGGCCCGAGAGCGAGCTGCCGGCCGCACTGCTGCAAGGTGCGGAGGTGATCGACTGTGAGGGCCGCTGGATCACGCCTGGCCTCGTCGACTGCCACACCCACCTCGTCTATGCCGGCGATCGCGCCGCCGAGTTCGAGCAGCGGCTGGCCGGCGCCACCTACGAGGAGATCGCCCGCGCCGGCGGCGGCATCGTCTCCTCCGTCCGCGCGGTGCGCGAGGCGGGGGAGGACGAGCTGGTGCGCCAGAGCCTGCCGCGCCTCGACGCGCTGCTGGCCGAGGGCGTCACCACCGTCGAGGTGAAGTCGGGCTACGGCCTGGCGCTGGAGGCCGAGGCGCGCTGCCTGCGGGCGGCGCGGCGGCTGGGGCAGGAGCGGGCGGTCACCGTCAGGACCACCTTCCTCGGCGCCCATGCTTTGCCCCCCGAGGCGAACGGCGACAAGGACGCCTACATCGCCGAGGTCGCCGACACCATGCTGCCGGCCATCGCCGCCGAGGGGCTGGCCGATGCGGTGGACGGGTTCTGCGAGGGCATCGCCTTCTCGCCGGCCCAGATCGAGCGCGTGTTCGAGGCGGCGAGGCGGCACGGCCTGCCGGTCAAGCTGCACGCCGACCAGCTCTCCAACCTCCATGGCGCCGCGCTTGCCGCCCGTTATCACGCGCTCTCGGCGGACCATCTCGAGCACACCGACGAGGAGGGCGCGCAGGCCATGGCCGCTGCCGGCACGGTGGCGGTGATCCTGCCCGGCGCCTTCTACTTCATCCGCGAGACGAGGAAGCCGCCGGTCGAGCTGTTCCGCCGCCATGGCGTGCCCATGGCAGTGGCCACCGACGCCAATCCCGGCACCTCGCCGCTCACCTCGCCGCTGCTCGCCATGAACATGGCGGCGACGCTCTTCGGCATGACCGTCGAGGAGTGCCTCAAGGGTATCACCCGCGAGGCGGCGCGCGCCCTGGGCCTGCTCGGGGAGACCGGCACGCTCGAGCCCGGCAAGCAGGCGGATCTCGCCATCTGGGACATCGAGCGGCCGGCCGAGCTGGTCTACCGTATCGGATTCAACCCGCTCTTCGCCCGCATCTGGAGGGGCCAGTGACGGATCTCGTGCTCAAGCCCGGTGCTGCCACCCTTGCCGAGTGGCGCGCCATCTATCGCGGGGCCGTTCCCGCGCTCGATCCCTCCTGCCGTGCGGTGGTGGCCGAGAGTGCCGCCGCCGTGGCGCGGATCCTCGCCAAAGGCGAGCCGATCTACGGGATCAACACCGGCTTCGGGAAGCTGGCCTCGGTGCGCATCGAGGCCGGCGAGCTCGAGACGCTCCAGCGCAACATCGTCCTCTCGCACGCGGCGGGCACGGGCGAGCCCATGCCGGTGCCGGTGGCCCGGCTCATGATGGCGCTCAAGCTCGCGAGCCTCGCCCAAGGGGCCTCGGGCGTGCAGCCCGCCACCCTCGACCTGCTCGAGGCGATGCTGGCGCGGGGTGTCGTGCCGGTGGTGCCGGCGCAGGGCTCGGTGGGTGCCTCGGGCGACCTCGCCCCGCTCGCCCACATGACCGCGGCGATGCTTGGAGTGGGGGAGGCCCTCACCGAGGCCGGCCGGATGCCCGCTGCCGAGGCGCTGGCGGCGGCGGGGCTCGAACCCGTTGCGCTGGGCCCCAAGGAGGGGCTGGCGCTCCTCAACGGCACCCAGTTCTCCACCGCCTATGCGCTTGCCGCCCTCTTCGAGACGGAGCGGCTGTTCCAGGCGGCACTGGTGACCGGTGCGCTCTCTACCGACGCGGCGCGTGGCTCGGATGCGCCGTTCGACCCGCGCATCCACGAGCTGCGCCGGCACAGGGGCCAGATCGAGGTGGCGGCGGCCCTGCGCGGGCTGATGGCGGGCAGCGCCATCCGCGCCTCGCATCTGGTGAACGACGAGCGGGTGCAGGATCCCTACTGCCTGCGCTGCCAGCCGCAGGTGATGGGGGCAGCCCTCGACCTGCTGCGCCAGGCGGCGCAGACGCTCGCCACCGAGGCCAACGGCGTCTCCGACAACCCGCTGATCTTCCCCGAGGACGACACCGCGCTCTCCGGGGGCAACTTCCATGCCGAGCCGGTGGCCTTCGCCGCCGACATGATCGCCCTTGCGGTCTGCGAGATCGGCTCGCTCTCCGAGCGGCGGGTGGCGATGCTGGTGGACCCGGCGCTCTCCTGCCTGCCGGCTTTCCTGACGCCTCGCCCGGGCCTCAACTCCGGGTTCATGATCCCGCAGGTCACGGCAGCAGCGCTGGTCTCGGAGAACAAGCAGCGGGCCTATCCGGCCAGCGTCGACTCGATTCCCACCTCGGCCAACCAGGAGGATCACGTCTCGATGGCGGCGCATGGTGCGCGGCGGCTCCTGCCCATGGTGGAGAACGCCGACGCGGTGATCGCCATCGAGCTCCTGGCGGCGGCGCAGGGCTGCGACTTCCATGCGCCGCTCACCTCCAGCGCGGTGCTGGAGGAGGTGCGGGCGATGCTGCGCCGCGAGGTGCCGCATCTGAAGGACGACCGCCACTTCCACCCCGACATCGAGCGGGCGAAGGCGATGGTGCGGGCCGGCAGGCTCGCCGCCGGCCTCGACCTCCCGGCACTCGCCGGGCCGCGCCAGTGAGGGTGCCCGCACGCCCCGCCGCAGGCCCCATGTTCCGACCGGAGTGACCGGAATGACCGCTTCCCGTCTCGACAACACGCGCACCATCCGCGCCGCCCGCGGCACCGAGCTTTCAGCCAGGAGCTGGCTCACCGAGGCGCCGCTGCGCATGCTCATGAACAATCTCGACCCGGACGTGGCCGAGCGGCCGGGCGAGCTGGTGGTCTATGGCGGAATCGGCCGGGCGGCCCGCGACTGGGAGAGCTTCGACCGCCTGGTGGCAGCACTGCGGCGGCTCGAGGACGACCAGACCCTGCTGGTCCAGTCGGGCAAGCCGGTGGGGGTGTTCCGCACCCACCAGGACGCGCCGCGCGTGCTCATCGCCAACTCCAATCTCGTGCCGCACTGGGCGAGCTGGGAGCATTTCAGCGAGCTCGATCGCAAGGGCCTGATGATGTACGGCCAGATGACGGCCGGCTCGTGGATCTATATCGGCTCGCAGGGCATCGTGCAGGGCACCTACGAGACCTTCGTGGAGATGGGCCGCCGGCACTATGGCGGCGATCTCAGGGGCCGCTGGATCCTCACGGCGGGCCTGGGCGGCATGGGGGGTGCCCAGCCGCTGGCGGCGGTGATGGCCGGCGCCTCGTGCCTTGCCGTCGAGTGTCAGCAGAGCCGCATCGAGATGCGGCTGCGCACCGGCTATGTGGACGAGGAGGCAAAGGACCTCGACGACGCGCTCGCCATCATCGAGCGCTCCTGCCGCGAGGGGAAGCCGCGCTCGGTGGCCCTGCTGGGCAACGCCGCCGAGATCTTCCCCGAGCTGGTGCGCCGCGGCGTGAAGCCGGATGCGGTCACCGACCAGACCTCGGCACACGATCCGGTCAACGGCTATCTGCCGAAAGGCTGGAGCGTGGCGCAGTGGGAGGAGAAGCGCGAGCGCGACCCCAAAGCCGTGGAGAAGGCCGCGCGCGCCTCGATGGCGGAGCATGTCCGCGCCATGCTCGATTTCCACCGGATGGGCGTGCCCACCGTCGACTACGGCAACAACATCCGCCAGATGGCGCTGGAGGAGGGGGTCGCCGACGCCTTCGACTTCCCGGGCTTCGTGCCGGCCTATATCCGCCCGCTCTTCTGCCGCGGCATCGGCCCGTTCCGCTGGGCGGCGCTCTCGGGCGATCCCGAGGACATCCACCGCACCGACGAGAAGGTGAAAGAGCTGCTGCCGGACAACCGGCACCTGCACAACTGGCTCGACATGGCGCGCGAGCGCATCCACTTCCAGGGCCTGCCGGCGCGCATCTGCTGGGTGGGACTGGGCGACCGCCACCGCCTCGGCCTGGCCTTCAACGAGATGGTGGCCAAGGGCGAGCTCAAGGCGCCGGTGGTCATCGGCCGCGACCATCTCGACAGCGGCTCGGTGGCAAGCCCGAACCGCGAGACCGAGGCCATGCGCGACGGCTCTGACGCGGTTTCCGACTGGCCGCTGCTCAACGCGCTCCTCAATACCGCCTCGGGTGCCACCTGGGTGTCGCTGCACCATGGCGGCGGTGTCGGCATGGGCTTTTCCCAGCACGCCGGCATGGTGATCGTCTGCGACGGCAGCGAGGCCGCGGCGAAGCGCGTCGAGCGCGTGCTGTGGAACGATCCCGCCACCGGCGTCATGCGCCATGCCGATGCCGGTTATGACACGGCCATCGCGTGCGCCCGCGAGCACGGGCTCGACCTGCCGGGCATCCTGGACTGAGGAGGCGAGGGCGGGGCCGCCGGTCCCGCCCTCGAGGTCCGGCCGTTCAGGCCTCGGACAGGATCCCGGCGTAGAGCGCGGGGTCGACGTTGCCGCCGGAGGCCACCACCGCCACGGTGCGGCCACGGCAGTCGAGGATGCCGGAGAGGGCGGCCGCCAGCGCCACCGCACCGCCGGGCTCGATCACCAGCTTGAGCTCACGGAAGGCGATGCGCATGGCCTCGCGGACCAGCGCCTCCTCCACCACCAGCCCGCTCTTGAGCTGGTGGCGGTTGACCTCGAAGGTGAGTTCGCCGGGATTGGGCGAGAGCAGGGCGTCGCAGATCGAGCTCTTGCCGGGCTCGTTGGTGAGCCGCTCGCCGGCCGCCAGCGAGCGGGCATGGTCGTCGAACCCTGCAGGCTCGGCACAGTGCAGCTCGATCGCCGGGAAGGAGGCGCGCAGCGCCACGCCGCAGCCGGCGATGAGGCCGCCGCCGCTGCTGTTGGCGGCGGCGGCATCGATGGTGACGCCCAGCTCGCGGGCCTGCTCGGCGATCTCGAGCCCCGCCGTGCCCTGGCCCGCCATGATCCGCGGGTCGTCATAGGGCTTCACCAGTGCTGCCCCGGTGCGCGCCACGATCTGCTCGCCGATGGCCTCGCGGGATTCGCCGAACCGGTCGTAGGTGACCACTTCGGCACCCAGCGCCTTTGTGTTCTCGAGCTTGATGCGCGGCGCGTCGGCCGGCATCACGATGGTGGCCTTCTTGCCGAGCAGGCGCGCCGCCAGCGCCACGCCCTGGGCGTGGTTGCCCGAGGAATAGGCCACCACCGCCGGCGCCTCGATCTGGCTGATCGTGTTGTAGGCGCCCCGGAACTTGAAGGAGCCTGTCCGCTGCAGGGGCTCCGCCTTCACCAGCAGCCGGCCGCCTACCCGGGCGTTGAGCACCTCGCTCTCCAGAAGCGGCGTGCGCACCGCGATACCCTTCAGGCACGCGGCGGCGCGGCGCACATCCTCGATCGTCAGCAGCGGGCGGCCCGCCTGCGCGGTTGCGGATGTCATCGTCGTTCGAGGCTCCTAAGGAGAGGGGGAGGCGAGGCCCAGCAGGGCCGGAAGGCCGGACAGATCCTCGAGCGTGACGGCGAGCTGGCCCGGCAGGCGCTCCGGCGGCACGCCGCCGCGATTGACCCAGATGGTCTGGAACCCGAAGCAGGCAGCGCCGTGGGCGTCCCAGCCGTTCGAGGACACGAAGACGATCTCGCCGGGCGGCAGGCCCAGCTGGCCCACCGCCAATCGGTAGACCTCCGGCGACGGCTTGAAGAGGCCCGCCTGCTCGACGGACAGGACGCCGTCGAGCAGCTCCTCGAGCCCCGCGCTCTCAAAGCCCGCCGCCAGCATGTCCGGTGTACCGTTGGAGAGCACCAGGCAGCGCAGCCCGCCCTTGCGCAGCGTCCGCAGCACGGCCACCACCTCGGGATAGGGGCGCAATTCGCGATAGGCGCCCAGCAGCCGGTCGCGGATCGCCCGGTCGGCCACGCCGTGCGCCTCGAGCGCATAGTCGAGCGCGTCCGCGGTCAGGCCCTCGAAGTCACGGTGCCGTCCCATCAGCGAGCGCAGCCAGCTATATTCGAGCTGCCGTCGGCGCCACAGCTCGCCCACCGCCTGCGCCTTCTCGCCGAGCACGTCCTGGCAGGGGGCGATGGCCGAGGCAAGGTCCAGCAGCGTGCCGTAGGCGTCGAACACGCAGGCGCCCGCCGTCAGCCTCACGAGGCCTCTCCCAGAAAGTCGCGAAGCTCGGCCGAAGCGCCGCTCGTGCCGCTGGCGAAGCGCACCCGGCGCATGCCGCCCGAGCGCAGCAGAACCCGGTAGACCTCGCTGGATTCGATCACCCGCTGCACATAGTTGCGGGTCTCCCGGTAGGGAATGCTCTCGAGCCAGTCGATGAGGTCGTGGCGGTCCAGGCGGCGGGGGTCGCCGAAGCTCGCGATCCACTGGTCCACCCGATTCGGCCCGGCATTGTAGGCGGCCAGGGCCAGAGGCACCGAGCCCTCGAAGCGCGCGAGCTGGCTCGCCAGGTAGGCGCCGCCGAGCCTCACATTGTAGTGCGGGTCGCCGGTGAGCCCGGCGGCGTCGTAGGGCATGCCCAGGGCCGCCGCGGTGAGCTTGGCGGTGCCCGGCATGAGCTGCATGAGGCCCCGCGCTCCGGCCCGGCTCACTGCTTGGGAGTCGAACTGGCTCTCCTGGCGCGCCACCGCGAGGATAAGCGCCGTCTCGGGGAGGCCGGCCTCGTCGAGCGGCGGCAGCTCTGGCACCGGGAACGCCGCCGCCGGATCGAGGGCGCCCTCGCGGCTCGCCGCCTTGCCGATGCTCACCACCAGCTCGGGCCGCCCGCAGGCGGCGGCGAGATCGGCCACCAGCTCGAGCGCCACCGTGTCCTGGCCGGCGTCGGCCGCCAGCTTGCGCAGGAAGAGGGCGGCGTCGCCGGCGATGCCCGTCACGCACAGGCGCGTCGTCAGCCGCACCAGCGGCAGCTTTGCAAAGGCATCGCGGCGCGCGGCGGGGACCGGGGCCGAGGCGAGGCGCATGTCGGGCGCCTGGCCCAGCTCGACGGCCGCCTGTTGGCCATAGAAGGTGGTGCCGTGGCGGGCGGCGCGCTCGTACCAGATCCGCGCATCCCCGGGCCGGCCCATGGCCGCGCGGGCGCGCCCGGCCCAGTAGGCGGCGCGGCTGCGGCTGATCGGTGTCGAGACCCCGTCATAGAGGGTCCAAAAATGCTTGAGAGCCGTCTCCGGCCGGTCGAGGAAGCGCAGCGCCAGCCAGCCCGCCAGCCACTCCGCCTCGGCGAACGCCACGCCGCTTTCCTGGCCGTGGCCGCTGGCCAGGCGATAGGCGAGGCGGTAGTCGCGGGCGTCGAGCGCCTCGCGGGTCTGGTAGGCGCGCTCGTACCACCACGCGGCCGGCCGTACCGGCGCGCCTTTCGTCGCCAGCAGCAGCTCGCGAGCACCTTCCATGTGGCCGCCGAGGCGGCGCCAGCGCAGCCTGTCGAAGGCGAGGCCCGGATCGTCCTGAAGGGCTCCGGGCACGGCGCGCACCGCCGCGTCGACGCCCGGCAGGCGCTGCTGCAGCCGGATTCTCGCCCGGGCGACGGCCTGGCGGCCGGCATCGACCCGTGGGAACATGCGCTCCGCCTGGTCATGCCGACCGTCCCAGAGCAGCCGCTCGAGGCGGGCGGCATGGTCCTGCGGCCGCAACAGCCGGCCGAACAGGCGCAGCGCGTACTGCTCCTCGTCGACGCCGTAATCGTCCTCGACCCAGCTCAGCCGCACCGCGGCCGCGGCCTCGCCCTCGCGGCCGGCGGCGAGCAGTGATTCGGCGTGGCGAAGCCGGCCCTGGCGGGTGCGCGGCGGCGTGTCGGCGAAAAAGGCGAGCCGCTCGCTGTGCGGCACGCTGGCGTCGATCGAGCCTTCGGCGGCAGTCCGCAGCGAGGCCAGCGCCGGCCAGTCAGGATGCTGCGCCAGAAAGTCGCGATAGGCCTCGAAGGGCAGCCGCTCGCCGCTGCGCAGCCGCCGCCATGTGACCCAGCTTGCCAGCTCGTCCCCGCCGTTGCGCCGCGAGTCGGCGGCGGCCGTGGCCCAGTCGCCCGCCTCGACGGCGCGCAGCAGGCCGGCCACCGGGTCGGCGCCGGCCGGGCCGCCATGGAGCAGGCCCAGCGCGAAGGCCAGGCACGCCAGGGCGGGGGCGCGCAAACGCAGGGCGGTGGCGGTGCGGGCGCAGCCGCCGGCTGCTTGCCGCTCCCCTGGTGGGGCTTTATGGTCCGTGCTCAACCGTTCAAGACCGTGTAAGCGTAAAGGTGGAACGACATGTTCCGTGGCTCGATTGTGGCGTTGGTGACCCCGTTTCGCAACGGGGCGTTCGATGAGGACGCCTTCGAGGATCTCATCGAATGGCATCTGGCGGAAGGGACCGATGGCTTCGTGCCCGTCGGGACCACCGGGGAGAGCCCGACCCTCAGCCACGCCGAGCACGAGCGGGTGATCGAGCTGTGCATCGCCAGGGTGGCGGGCCGCGCGCCGGTCATCGCCGGCACCGGCTCGAACTCGACCGACGAGGCCATCAGCCTTACCCGTCATGCAAAGGAGTGCGGTGCCGACGCGGCGCTGGTCGTCACACCCTATTACAACAAGCCGACCCAGGAAGGGCTGTTCCGGCATTTCCAGGCCATCCACGACGCGGTCGACATCCCGCTCATCATCTACAACATTCCCGGCCGCAGCGTCATCGACATGACGGTGGACACGATGGCCCGCCTGGCCGAGCTGCCGCGGATCGCTGGCGTGAAGGATGCGACCGGCGACATGATGCGGCCGTTGTGGACCGCCGAGCGCTGCGGGCCGGATTTCTGCCAGCTCACCGGCGAGGACGCCACCAACCTGGCGTTCCTGGCGCACGGCGGGCATGGCAGCATCTCGGTTACCGCCAATGTCGCCCCGGGCCTGTGCGCACGGATGCAGGATGCCTGGGCTGCCGGCCGACCCGGCGAGGCGCTGGAGATCCACCGCCGGCTGGCGCCGCTGCACCGTGCGCTGTTCTGCGAGACCAGCCCGGCCCCGGTGAAGTACGCTCTCTCACGCCTCGGCCGCTGCGAGAACAGCCTGCGGCTGCCGATGGTCGAGCTGACGCCGGCCGGGCGCGCCCAGGTGGACGCCGCACTGGTCGCGGCCGGCCTGATCGACTGAGGACGCATGGCGAAGAACAGCGGGGGACGCAAGCTCGTCGCCCAGAATCGCAAGGCGTTCTACGACTATGCGATCGAGGAGCGCTTCGAGGCCGGGCTGATCCTCGAGGGCAGCGAGGTCAAGTCGCTGCGCGAGGGGCGGGCCACCATCACCGAGGCGCATGCGGGCGAGATGAGCGGCGATCTCTGGTTGTTCAACGCCTACATCCCTGAATATGGCGGCGCCAATCAGTTCAACCACGAGGTGCGGCGGCCGCGGAAGCTGCTCATGCGGCGCCGCGAGATCAGCCGCCTGTTGGGCCAGGTCCAGCGCAAGGGCATGACGCTGGTGCCGCTGAGCGTCTATTTCACGCCGCGCGGCTGGGCCAAGGTCGAGCTCGGCCTCGCCAAGGGCAAGCAGACCCACGACAAACGCGCCGCTATCAAGGACCGTGACTGGAAGCGCGAGAAGGAGCGGGTCATGCGCGAGGGCCACAAGGGCGAGTGACGGCCGCCGGAGTCACTCTTCCTTAAGGCATCTGTCGCATCCTGCGGGCCGGCAACATCGGCTCACGGGGCGGCATGCTGGCTCTCGTCGGACTTGCACTGGTGGTGGTGATGGTGTTCGGCGGCTATCTTCTGGCCGGCGGCAAGTTCGCCATCATCCTGCACGCGCTGCCCTTCGAGATGATGATGATCGGTGGGGCCGCGGTCGGCTCCTTCATGACCGCCAACGGCGCCCATGTCGTCAAGGGTGCGCTGGTCGACATGAAGCGGGTGGTGAGCGGCCCGCAATGGTCGCGCGACGATTATCGCGACCTGCTCTCGCTCATGTTCATGATCGTCAAGCTGCTCAAGACCCGCGGGGTGCTGGTCCTCGAGAGCCATGTCGAGCGGCCCGGCGAGAGCAGCCTGTTCGCCCGCTATCCCCGGATCGCCGGCGACCATTTCGCGCTCGACTTCATCGCCGACACGGTCCGCATGATGACCATGAGCATGGACGACCCGTTCCAGGTCGAGGAGTGCATGCAGCGTCAGCTGCGCAAGCACCACGCCGAGCTTCACGCCCGCGGCATCGCCCTGCAGAACGTCGCCGACGCCATGCCGGCGCTGGGCATCGTGGCGGCGGTCTTGGGCGTGGTGAAGACGATGGCCTCTATCAACGAGCCGGTGGAGGTGCTGGGGGCGATGATCGGCGGGGCGCTGGTAGGCACCTTCCTGGGCGTCTATCTGGCCTACGGCTTCGTCGGGCCGATAGCCGCCCGGATGCTGCAGACCTACGACGACGACGCGCAGTTCTACGCCATCATCCGCGACTGCCTTGTGGGCTATCTCCAGGGCCATTCGGCACCCGTCGCGGTCGAGCTGGCGCGCGGCAACGTGCCCAGCATGGTCCAGCCGACCTTCCACGAGATGGACGGGGTGCTGGCCGGCCTGCCCTCCGACCCGCTGGCGGCCTGAGATGAACCGCGACCGCCCGCTGGTCATCAAGCGCGTGCCGCCCGCCGCCGGCCATGCCAGGCACGGTGGCGCGTGGAAGGTCGCCTATGCCGACTTCGTGACGGCGATGATGGCCTTCTTTCTGCTTCTCTGGCTGCTCAGCACCTCGAGCGAGGACACCCTCAAGGGCCTCGCCGAATATTTCAGCGAGGCGGTCATCCAAAACGGCCCGCCCGGCGGCGTGGACGGCATCCTCGCGGGCATGAGCGTGCGGCCTTCGCCGTTCGCGCCGAGCTCGATGCCCGCCGGTCCCGAGCAGCGCTTGCGGTTGCGCACCGAGCGCCAGCCCGAGGCGACGCTGGGGCTGGCGGGGGTGCCCCTGACCGCGCATGACGAGGCGATGGACGATGAGTCCTTCGAGCGGGAGCGCGAGCGGCGCGAGCGCGAGAGCTTCGAGGCGGCGCGCGCCGCGCTGTTCGATGCTCTGGAGCGCTCGCCCGATCTGGGGCGGTTCCGCGACAGCCTGCTGGTCGACCAGACGCCGGAGGGCCTGCGCATCCAGATCCTCGACCGCGACCAGTATGCGATGTTCCCGGTCGGCAGCGACGAGATGTACCCGCACACGCGCGAGCTGCTCGAGCTGGTCGTGCGATCGATCGCGAATCTGCCAAACCGGCTGTCGATCCGCGGCCACACGGACGCGTTGCCTTTCGCTCCCGGCGCCGAGTACGACAACTGGCGGCTCTCCACCGACCGCGCCAACGCCACCCGCAGCGCGATGCTCGCCGCAGGCCTCGCCAGCCCGAGGGTGGTCGAGGTGGTCGGCAGGGCCGACGCCGACCCGCTCTTTGCCGAAGCCCCGCAGGATCCGAGGAACCGGCGGATCTCGCTCGTCCTGCTGCACGAGCGGCCACCGCCGGCAGCGGCCCCTTGACGGTGCGGGTCCGTGCGTCAAGCTGCTGCGGGGCAGGGCCGGCGCGGCCGGTGCACCTGACGGCAAGCGGGCTGGCCACGGACGGAGCATGCGGGAACCAAGAGCACTGGCGACGGAGCTTCTGCCGAGCGGGATCCGCTGCGTGGCCCTGGTCCCGCCCGGAGGAGCGCGGGCGACGGTCCTCGTGCTGCCGGGGCGCGGCGAGTTCATCGAGAAGTACCGAGAGACCACCTCCCGCCTGCTCGGGCGCGGGCTGGCAGTCGTCAAGTTCGACTGGCGCGGGCAAGGTGGCTCGCGCCGGCTACTGCCCCAGCGTCACCGCGGCCACATCGCCGACTTCGCGGATTATCTGGAGGATCTCGAGGAGGTCGTCGCGTGGATCCGCAGGCAGGAGCTTCCCGGGCGATGCCTGATCCTCGCCCATTCGATGGGCGGCCATGTAGCGCTACGCCGCCTGGCTACGACCCCCGAGCCCTTCCTGGCCGCTGCAATGATCGCGCCTATGTTCGACATCCGCCTGTCGCTGCCGCGCTGGGTGGTGGAGGTGATCACCCGGGTGGGGACCGGGCTCGGTGCCGCCGGCAGCTATCTGCCGGGCCAGCGCGACCCGGACCTCGCGCGCGGCCGCTTCGAGGGCAACCGCCTGACCTCCTGTCCCGAGAGCTGGGCAATATGGCGCGAGTTGCTCGCCCGGCACCGGCATCTGACACTGGGTGGCGTCACCTATGGCTGGCTGGCGGCCGGCCTGCGCTCGATCCGTCTTTCCCGTGCGCCGGACATGCTGGAGCGCATCGCGACCCCGATCCTCGTGCTGCAGGCCGGACAGGACCGCCTGGTCTGCAACCTCGCCCAGGAGGAGTTCGTCCGCCGCCTGCCCGCCGCCCGCCTCGAGCGCTTTCCCGATGCACGTCACGATCTTCTTTGGGAGCGCAAGCCGGTCCGCGAGGCTGTGCTCGAGAGCATTACGGGCTTCTTCGAGGAGGCGCTGGCAGCACCCCGCCGGCTCGCCGCGCCGGCCCGTCCCGCCGACCCGGCGATTCGCTCCGGCTGAGCCGGCGAGCACAGGCGGCTTCGTGGGAGCGCTTGCCGATTGCCTGGAAGAGGCAGCCGAAGGGGCATCGGGCAGCCGTCGACCCCGTTATGGCGGAGCCGTGCAAGGCGCTGCGCGCGGCCTTCTCCTTCTGTTGTCTGTCAGCTGGCGGCGATGAGCGGGCAGCGGACCTTTCAGCTGCCCGGGCGGTCATGCAGGGCCAGGGCTGCGGCATCCGCGCTCATCAGGCGGTCCTTCTCCACCATTCGCGATGGACGCCACACGGCAGGCCGAAGGTGGATGAGCGGCGGCGGCCACCGCGCCGGGACCGGGCGAGGTGAACCGATTGCCACCACGGCAAACGACAAAGAGCAGAAAAAGCTGCCGCGCGCAGCGCCTTGCGCCGCTCCGTCGCTGAAGGCCTGGCCCGGTGTCGAGGCCGCCGCCGGCATCCGTGCCCGGCACCCGCCGCAAGACCTCAACGCGTGTCCTAGCGGAACAGGACCCGGCTTCAGCCGGTCGGGTTCGTCCATCGTCTTCGCATCGCCCGCGCTCCGAGGAGCCGGCGCCGCCGCAGATGGGCCATGGCGGCCCGCTCAGGCCGCGGCTGCGCGGCGCCTCAGCTCGGCTGCAGCGGCGCCGAGCGCTGCCGCGAACATCTCCGGGGTGAGGCGGCCGGTGTTCACATTGTAGCGGGAGGAATGGTAGGTGTCGAAGAGGACCGGGCCGTCGGGCAGTTCGTGCCGTGCGCCGTGCCCGAAGGGAAAGGCGGCGAGTCGCAGGCCCAGGGTGCGCAGCACTGCGTCGTGCGCTATGCGGCCCAGCGCCAGGACGACCTGCGGCGGCGTTCCCGCGCGCAGCTCGTCCTCGAGGAACGGGCGGCAGGCCGCCACCTCGGCGCCGACCGGCTTGTTGGCCGGCGGCACGCAGCGCACCGCGTTGGTGACCCGGCAGTCGAGGAGCTCCAGCCCATCGTCGGGGCGCGCCTCGAAATCGCCGCGGCTCAGGCCTTCAGCGCCCAACGCCGGGTAAAGCACGGCGCCGGCGAAGTCGCCGGTGAACGGGCGGCCGGTCCGGTTGGCGCCGCGCAGGCCGGGCGCCAAGCCGACTACCAGAAGGCCGCCGTCCGAGGCTCCGAAGGAGGGCACGGGGGCGTTGTGCCAGTCCGGATGCGCGGCGCGCTGCTCCTCGCGGAACGAGGCGAGGCGCGGGCAGCGCCGGCAGTCGCGGTCGGGAACGCGGCGCACCGGCTCAGACGGGCTCGCCGCTGTCGAACTCGTCCTCGTCGAAATAGTCGTCCTCATGGGCCGGCTCGGGCGCGCGGGCGCTGTGCTGGCGGGCAATCAGCGGCTGGAGCTCGGCGAGGTCGAGGAACGTGTCGGCTTGGCGCCGCAGCTCGTCGGCGATCATCGGCGGCGAGGTGCGGATCGTGCTGATGACGGTGACCCTCACGCCGCGCCGCTGGACCGCCTCGACGAGGCGGCGGAAGTCGCCGTCGCCCGAGATCAACACCACGTGATCGACGTGCTCGGCCACCTCCATGACGTCGACGGCGATCTCGACGTCCATGTTGCCCTTGTACTTGCGCCGCCCGGTGGCCTGGGTGAACTCCTTGAGCGGCTTGGTCACCATCGTGTAGCCGTTATAGTCGAGCCAGTCGACCAGCGGCCGGATCGGCGAGTATTCCTGCTCGTCGAGCAGCGCGGTGTAGTAGTAGGCCCGGACAAACCGGCAGTCCGAGGAGAACACCTCGAGGAGCCGGCGATAGTCGATGTCGAACCCGATGGCGCGCGCCGCCTGGTAGAGGTTCGCACCGTCGATGAACAGCGCGATGCGGTCCGTGGGATTGCAGATCTTCGGCAGGGCGTTGGTGCCCATGTGTCTCGCTCCAGCAGCCTGTATATGCTAGGCGGCGCCAATGAGCATTGCGCCGTCCCGTTTTGTTTGCGAGTTTCGTGTAACGAGGTCGATAACACGGTGCAGCAGGCCTGAACAGACGCCAGCGCGGGTGCCGCCACGGCTCGGCCGGGTACGGTCCGCGGCGGGCTGCGGCGCGATGGCGCAGCGTCGGCGGTTTGCGCGCCGGCCCTTTGCAGCTGGCGGGTGCGTGAGCTAGGTAACAGGGTAGCGAGCATCCGGAATCCATGAAGAGGCGGCATCCATGGCCCGTATCACGGTCGAAGACTGCATCGAGCGCGTTCCCTCGCGGTTCGAGCTGGTCATGCTGGCGGCACAGCGGGCGCGCGATATCTCGGCCGGCAGCGGCCTGACGGTCGATCGCGACAACGACAAGAATCCTGTCGTCGCCCTGCGCGAGATCGCCGACCAGACGGTCGAGCTCGATCATCTTCGCTACGAGCTGGTGCATGGCCTGCGCCGTCACGTCGATCTCGAGAGCGAGGAGCCGGTCGACCTGCAAAAGGAGCTCGAGGCCCTCATGCCGCCGCAGGACGTCGGCGCGGTGGCGCCGATGCCGGCCGGGGTGAGCTACCAGGAGTTCGACGTCGCCGATCAGGACTGATCTTCCCGGGGGCGTGGCGCAGCTGATGGCGGGGGCATGATGGAAGCGGCCGGCGCTACTGCCCCCATCGACGCCTCCCCCGCCGCCGCGCGGGGCCTTGCGGCGGAGAGCGCCCGGCCGCCACGCCGACCGGTCATGCGGCAGTACGAGCTCGTCGAGCGGGTCCGCTCCTACGACCCGGACGCCGACGAGGATCTGCTGAACCGCGCCTATGTCTTCGCGATGAAGGCGCATGGCGCCCAGCTTCGCGCCTCCGGCGACCCGTACTTTCACCATCCGGTCGAGGTCGCCGGCATCCTCACGGGTCTTCGGCTCGACAGCGCCACCATCGCCACGGCCCTGCTGCACGACACGGTCGAGGACACCGGCGCCACCCTCGAGGAGATCCGCCGGCTGTTCGGCGCCACCATCGCCAAGCTGGTCGACGGCGTCACCAAGCTCAACAAGCTCGAGATCCAGTCGGCGCACACCGCGCAGGCCGAGAATTTCCGCAAGCTGCTGCTCGCCATGTCCGAGGACATCCGCGTGCTGCTGGTCAAGCTTGCGGACCGCCTGCACAACATGCGCACGCTCCACTTCATCAAGAAGGTCGAGAAGCGCCGGCGGATCGCCGCCGAGACCATGGAGATCTACGCGCCGCTGGCCGAGCGCATCGGCATGGAGTCGATGAAGGCCGAGCTCGAGGATCTGGCCTTCGGCGAGCTCTTCGCCGATGCCCGCGAGAGCATCGTCCACCGCCTCCACCAGCTGCGCCGCGACGATACCGGGCTGATCGAGCGGATCGTCGGCGAGCTGCACGACACGCTGGCCGGCGCGGGCATCGAGGCGCAGATCACCGGCCGCGAGAAGACGCCGATCTCCATCTGGCGCAAGATGGAGCGCAAGAACATCAGCTTCGAGCAGCTGGCCGACATCATGGCCTTTCGGGTCGAGGTGGATTCGGTGCAGAACTGCTACGCCGCGCTGGGCGTGATCCACGGCCGCTACCAGATGCTGCCGGGCCGCTTCAAGGACTTCATCAGCACCCCCAAGCCCAACGGCTACCGCTCGCTGCACACCACCATCATCGGTCCCGACCGGCGCAAGATCGAGGTGCAGATCCGCACCGCCGAGATGCATTCCGTGGCCGAGCTGGGCGTGGCCGCGCACTGGGCCTACAAGCAGAACAGCCACGTCACCGAGGGCAAACGCTACCGCTGGATCCGCGAGCTCTTGGACATTCTCGAGCACGCCGCGGAGCCCGAGGAGTTTCTCGAGAACACCAAGCTCGAGATGTACCAGGACCAGGTGTTCTGCTTTTCCCCAAAGGGCGACCTGATCGCCCTGCCGCGCGGCGCCACGCCGATCGACTTCGCCTATGCGGTTCACTCCGAGGTCGGCGACCACTGCGTCGGCGCCAAGGTGGACGGCCGCATGGTGCAGCTGCGCACGCAGCTCTCCAACGGCGACCAGGTCGACATCATCACCAGCAAGAACGCCGCCCCCTCGGCGGAGTGGGAGCGGTTCGCGGTCACCGGCAAGGCGCGGGCGCGGATCCGCCGCCATGTGCGGACCCGCCAGCGTGGCGATTTCGTCGAGCAGGGGCGCGATCTTCTCCAGCGCCAGGCGCGGGCCGAGAACGTGCAGCTGAGCGAGAAGCAACTCGAGAAGGTCCTGGAGGGCCTCCACCAGAGGTCGGTCGAGGACCTGCTGGCGGCCGTCGGCGAGGGCACGCTCGGTCCCAGGACCGTTCTCGACACCGTCTTCCCCGAACTCAAGCGTCCGCAGCCGCCGAGCGATCCTCTGCGCACGCTGCCTGCACGCCGCGGCAAGCCCGGGCCGTTGATCGAGAGCGGCGAGACGCCGATCCTCGGTCTGCCGGCCGGTGTTGCCTTCCAGTATGCCGGCTGCTGCCACCCGGTACCTGGCGACCCGATCGTCGGCGTGGTGCGCACCGGCCGGGCGGTGACCATCCACCGCGCCGGCTGTGCGAACCTGGAGCGCCTCCAAGAAGAGGACGGCCGCAGCCTCGATGTCGGCTGGAACAGCCGCAAGGCGGCGCCGCGCGCGGTCGCCCGGCTCGGCCTGATGACGCTCAACCGGCCCGGGGCGCTGGGCAACATCTCGACCCTGATCGGCAAGCTCGAGGGCAACATTGTCGACGTCAGGTTCCTGCGGCGCGCCCACGACCATCTGGAGATGCTGCTCGATGTCGAGGTGGCCGATCTGGAGCAGCTGCACCGGATCAAGGCCGGCCTGCGTGCGACATCCGTGGTGGCGTCGGTCGAGCGCATCGCGGGTTGACGGAGAGGCGGGGGCGCGTCACCTAGCGGCTGGCGCCGGAGCTTCCGGCGCCCGGGCCACGATCAGGACGCGGGCATCTCGATGATTCTCCGGCGACGACGCCAGCCTTCGTGGCCGGAAAAACTGCGCGAGTGGATCTGGCCGCGCGCCGGCTGGACGCGCGTCGGCCGCTATTTCTATGCGCGCATCCAGCGCCTGCAGGGTACCCCGCACAGTATCGCCGCCGGGCTTGCCTGCGGCGCCGCAGCATCGTGCACGCCATTCATCGGGTTCCATTTCCTGCTGTCCTTCGCCCTGGCGTTCCTCGTGCGCGGCAGCTATCTGGCGGCCGCCTTCGGCACCGTTTTGGGCAATCCCTGGACCTTCCCGTTCATCTGGGCCGGGACCTTCAAGCTCGGCTCGCTGATGCTGGGCGGCGGCGCCGGTGCCGAGGCGTCGCCGCACGATCTGCTCGCCGCAGGCGCCTTCTTCTCGCGCCTCGAGACGCTGCTGATCCCCATGACCGTGGGCTCCCTGCCGGTGGCCCTGGTGGTGGCGCTGATCCTCTATCTGCCGTTGGTGCGGCTGTTCGGGGTCCTGCAGGAGGCGCGGCGTCGCCGTCTGGCCACCCGGCGGAGCGCCGCCGGCACGGTGTGAGTGTCCGGATGGCAAGTTATAGTTGATTCGTCTTAGTTGTGGTAAACCTCCGATGCAATTGACCCGGAGGTCTCGCCCATGGCAAGGGACGCGCGCAGGGCCGCGCCGGCGCCGGCACCGGCGATCGCGCGAGTACGGACCGTGGCTTTTCGCGGGCTCGAGACCGCCGATGTCGACGTCCAGGTGCAGCTCGGCGCCGGCCTGCCGTCCTTCACCATCGTGGGCCTGCCGGACAAGTCGGTGGCGGAAAGCCGCGAGCGGGTGCGCGCCACGCTGGCGGCCATGGGGCTCGCCCTGCCACCCAGGCGGGTGACCGTCAATCTCGCCCCCGCCGACCTCGCCAAGGAAGGCAGCCACTATGATCTGCCCGTGGCGCTGGGGCTCCTCGTGGTGATGGGCATCCTCCCGGCCGATGTCACCGAGGACTGGACGGTGCTGGGCGAGCTGGCGCTCGACGGCGCCATTCTGCCGGTGAGCGGCGTGCTGGCCGCAGCCGCGAGTGCCGCCGCGCAGGGCCGCGGCCTGGTCTGTCCTGCCGCCTGCGGCGGCGAGGCCGCCTGGCTCGCCGGCGAGATCCGCATCCTCGCTCCGGCCAGCCTCATCGCCCTGATCAACCATGTCCGCGGCCAGCAGGTTCTTCCGCAGCCGGAGCCGGGCCTCGCCGAGGAGGGCGGGATCTATCCCGACCTGCGCGAGGTGAAGGGGCAGGAGACGGCAAAGCGGGTCCTCGAGATCGCCGCGGCTGGCGCGCATCATCTCCTGATGCTGGGTCCGCCCGGTGCGGGCAAGTCGATGCTGGCGGCCCGCCTGCCGGGTCTCCTGCCGCCGCTGGACGCCGGCGAGGTGCTCGAGGTCGGCATGATCCAGAGCGTCGGCGGGCGGCTGCGGGAGGGGCGGCTGTCGCGCCGCCGGCCCTACCGGGCGCCGCATCACGGGGCCTCCATGGCCGCCATGGTCGGCGGCGGCAGCCATGCGCGGCCGGGCGAGGTGTCGCTGGCCCACAAGGGCGTGCTCTTCCTCGACGAGCTGCCGGAATTCCAGCGGGCGGTGCTCGAAGCCCTGCGACAGCCCCTCGAGACCGGCGAGGTCACTGTGGCGCGCGCCAACGTGCATGCTACCTACCCGGCGCGCTTCCAGCTGGTGGCAGCGATGAATCCGTGTCGTTGCGGGCATCTGGACAATCCAGCGCTGGCCTGCCCCAAGGCGCCGCGCTGCGCCATGGACTACCAGGCGAGGATCTCCGGCCCGCTGCTCGACCGGCTCGATCTGCAGGTCGAGGTGCCGGCGGTGAGCGCTGCCGATCTCGACCTGGCGGCCGCGCGCGAGGACAGCGCGGCGGTCGCCGGCCGGGTCGCCGCGGTACGCTCCGCCCAGGCCGACCGGCTGGCGGCGCTGGGCCGGCCGGACCTCAAGACCAGCGCCGAGGCGGACGGCGAGGCGCTGGAGGCGAGTGCCCCTTTGGACCAGCCCGCGCGCGCATTGCTTGCACGCGCCGCCGAGGTGCTGCATCTCTCGGCTCGCGGCTATCATCGCGTGATCCGCGTCGCCCGGACGATCGCCGACCTCGACGGACGGGATACGCTGGGCAAGCCGCACGTGGCGGAGGCCATAGGCCTGCGTCGGCGCCCGCCCGGCCGCGCCTGAGCGTCGCCGGCTGCGCCGGCGGGGCTGCTTGGCAAGGGGGGCCGACGAGGCTCCTGGCAAGAGGGGAAGGCGGATGCAGCGGCTCAGGCTGGGTGTGAACATCGACCATGTGGCGACGCTGCGCAACGCGCGCGGCGGCAGCCACCCCGACCCGGTGCGCGCGGCGCTCCTGGTGCGCGAGGCCGGCGGCGAGGGGGTCACGGCCCATCTGCGCGAGGATCGCCGCCACATCACCGACGACGACATCGCCCGCATCCGTGCCGAGTGCGACCTGCCGCTCAACTTCGAGATGGCGGCCACCGAGGAGATGCTCGACATCGCGCTCGCGACCCGCCCGCACGCCTGCTGCCTGGTGCCCGAGCGGCGCGAGGAGCGGACCACCGAGAGCGGGCTCGACGTGCTGCGCCACAGCGACAGTCTGCGCCGCTACGTTGACGAGCTCAGTGCTGCCGGCATTCGCGTCTCGCTGTTCGTGGATGCCAGCGAGCGGCAGCTCGAGGCGGCGCGGGCGCTGGGGGCCCCGGTGGTCGAGTTGCACACCGGGACCTATTGCGAGGCCGGCCCCGGGCGGCGCGAGGCCGAGCTCGAGCGCCTGCGCCGAGCGGCGGCTCTCTGCGCCGAGCTGGGCCTCGAGTGTCACGCCGGCCACGGCCTGACCTACGACACGGTGGCGCCGGTCGCCGCCTTGCCGGAGGTGGTCGAGCTCAATATCGGCCACTTCCTGATCGGCGAGGCGGTCTATGTGGGCTTCGTTCCGGCGGTGCGCCGGATGCGCGAGCTCATGGACGCGGCCCGGAGCGAGGCGGCGAGGGGCGCATGATCATCGGGCTCGGGAGCGACCTCATCGACATCCGCCGCGTCGAAAAAACGCTCGCCCGGTTCGGCGACCGCTTCACCCACCGGGTCTTCACCGAGCTGGAGCGGGCCAAGTCGGATCGCCGCTACGCGCGCGCCGAATCCTATGCGCGGCGTTACGCCGCCAAGGAAGCCTGCGCCAAGGCGCTCGGCACCGGCTTTCGCGACGGTGTGTTCTGGCGCGACATCGGTGTGGTGAACCGGCCGGGCGGACAGCCCACCATCGCGCTCACCGGTGGCGCCGCGAGGCGCCTCGCCGAGATCACCCCGCCCGGCAAGACGGTGCGGATCGACGTCTCCCTTACCGACGAGCCGCCGATGGCCCAGGCCATCGTCATCCTGACTGCCCTCGATACGCCGTGACCGCGGGGTCGCTTGTCCAGCGGCCCCCCCTCCGCTACTTTCCCGGCGATTCGTTTGGAGCATTCCGGCAAGCCGCGGCAGGCCGGCCGATGTCAGCCCCGATCCTGGTCCAGGTGACGGTCCGAACGCCTGATTAGCGGGCCAAGCAGAACCATGCACGAGCCGGTCGTAATGGCAGAACGAAAGAGCGGCGGCCTCTGGGAAACCGTGAAGACTCTGGTCTATGCGGTCCTCATTGCGCTCGGCGTGCGCACGCTGGCCTACGAGCCGTTCAATATCCCGTCCGGCTCGATGAAGCCCACGCTTCTCGTCGGCGACTATCTGTTCGTCTCCAAGTTCGCCTACGGCTATAGCCGCTACTCGCTGCCCTTCGGGCTCCCGCTGTTCGAGGGGCGGATCCTGGGCTCGCTGCCCGAGCGCGGCGACGTCGCCGTCTTCAAGCTGCCCGCCGACAACCAGACCGACTACATCAAGCGGGTCATCGGCCTGCCCGGCGATCGCATCCAGGTCCGTGGCGGCGTTCTCCACATCAACGACCAGCCCGTCGAGCTGGCGGCGCTGGGCGGGTTCGACGACGACATGGAGGGACGGCGCTTCAAGGCGCCTTTGTTCGAGGAGACACTGCCGGAGGGCCGTACCCATCTCGTGCTGGACCTCCAGAGCAACGGCGCGTTCGACAATACCAAGGTCTATACCGTGCCCGCCGGCCATCTCTTCGTGATGGGCGACAACCGCGACAACTCGCTCGACTCCCGCGCCGACCATGTGGGCTTCGTCCCGCTCGACAACCTGATCGGCCGCGCCGAGATCATTTTCTTCTCGGTCAATGGCCAGGCAAGCCTGCTCGAGCCCTGGACGTGGCCGTGGGGCATCCGCTTCGACCGGCTGCTGACGCTCATCCACTGACGTGAACGGATCCATGGTTTCGGACGGCGGGCCGCGTGACGGAGCGCGGCAACTAGAGACGATGCTGGGCTACCGGTTCAGCGACCGCGACCTTTTCCAGGAGGCGCTGACGCACGCCAGCACCACCGGCTCGCGCCGGGCGCGGGGCCGCGGACGGTCGGGCCGGGTGGCGGGCAGCAGTGCTCTGAACAACGAGCGCCTCGAGTTCCTGGGCGACCGGGTGCTGGCGCTGATCGTCGCTACCATGCTCATCGAGCATTATCCGGGCGAGCCGGAAGGGGCGCTCTCCAAGCGTCTTGCCGTCCTGGTCAGTGGCGAGACCCTGGCCGGCCTCGCCGACGAGCTTGGCCTTGCACGCTGGCTCAAGGTCGCTGCCGGCGAGCGGCAGGCCGCCGAGCCGCCGAGCCGCAATATGCTGGCCGATGCCTGCGAGGCGCTGATTGGCGCCGTCTATCTGGACGGCGGGCTCGCCGCCGCCGAGGATATGGTGCGCCGCCACTGGACCGGGCGGGTGCGGGCGATGGCCGCGCCGCCGAGGGATCCCAAGATGACCCTGCAGGAATGGGTGCAGGCGCGCGGCCTGCCGCTGCCGCGCTACGAGGTGCTGGGCACCGACGGGCCGGCGCATGCGCCGCTCTTCAAGGTCAGCGTCGAGATCACCGGCCATGCGGCCGTCGAGGCCGAAGGCGCTTCCAAGCGGGCAGCGGAACAGTCCGCCGCCCGTTCTCTTCTTACCCGTCTTACGGACACCCAGAATGACTGAACAACAGGGCATGACCGGGCACCAGGCGCCGACGCGCGCCGGTTTCGTCGCCCTGGTGGGCGCCCCCAACGCAGGCAAGTCGAGCCTCTTGAACCGGCTGGTCGGTGCCAAGGTGTCGATCGTGTCGCCCAAGGTGCAGACGACCCGCCGGCGGATCATCGGCATCACCATGGTCGAGGGCAGCCAGGTGATGTTCGTCGACACCCCCGGCATCTTCGCGCCTTCCAAGACCAAGCGGCTCGAGCGGGCCATGGTGAGCGCTGCCTGGACCGGCGCCGGCGACGCCGATCTGGTGCTGCTGGTGGTCGACGCCAAGCGGGGGCTCGACGGTCAGACCCGCCACGTGCTGGAAGGCCTGCGCGACGTCAACCGGCCGATCATGCTGGTCTTGAACAAGATCGACCTCGTGAAGCGGACGACCCTGCTGCCGCTCATCGCCGCGCTCAACGAGGCGCACCGGTTCGAGGGCACCTGGCTGGTCTCGGCGCGCACGGGCGACGGCTGCGGGGAGATCTTGAGGGAAGTGGCCGACCGGCTGCCGGAAGGACCGTTCCTGTTTCCCGAGGATCAGCTCTCGGACCTTTCCAACCGTGCCATGGCGGCCGAGCTCACCCGCGAGAAGGTCTTCCTGCAGCTCGAGGAGGAGCTGCCCTACAGCATCACCGTCGAGACCGATCAGTGGCTCGAGAGCCCCGACGGCGAGGAGATCCGCATCGATCAGACCGTCTATGTCATGCGCGACGGGCAGAAGGCCATCGTGCTCGGCAAGGGCGGGCGGCAGATCCGGGCGATCGGCGAGGCGGCCCGGCTCGAGCTCGAGGAGACGCTGGGCGCCCGCGTCCACCTGTTCCTGCATGTGAAGGTCCGCGAGCGCTGGCTGGAGGACCGCGAGCGCTACCGCGAGATGGGTCTCGACTACCCTGACTAGTGCCATGGCAAAAGCTCATGGAGTGGCGTGACGAGGGGATCGTGCTGGCCGCCCGCCGCCATGGCGAGCGCGACGCCGTGGCGAGCCTGCTGACCTTCGAGCATGGCCGCCACGCCGGTCTGGTGCGGGGCGGCGCCGGACGGCGCCTGTGGCCGCTGCTGCAGCCGGGCAACCGCCTGGAATGCGCGTGGCGGGCGCGGCTGAGCGAGCATCTGGGCGGCTTCACCGTCGAGCCGGTGCGCCTGCACGTGGCCGGCTTTCTCGAGGATCCGCTGCGCCTCGCCGCCGTCGCCTCGGCCTGCGCGCTGCTGGAAGCGGTGCTGCCTGAGCGCGACCCGCACCCGCCGCTCTATGCCGCGCTGCTGACCCTGCTGGGTCGCATGGGCGAGGCCGATGACTGGCCGGCCGACTATGTCCGCTTCGAGCTCCTCCTGCTGGTCGAGCTGGGCTACGCCCTCGATCTGACGAGCTGTGCGGTCACCGGCAGCAGCGAGGGTCTCGCCTTCGTCTCGCCGCGCAGCGGGCGGGCCGTGAGCAGCGGGGCGGCCGAGCCCTGGGTCTCGAGGCTTCTGCCTTTGCCACCCTTTCTGATAGAAGCGGTCGACGCGGACGACGCGCAGATCGTCGACGGGCTCAGGCTTGCCGGCCACTTTCTTCGGCGGCATATCCTCGAGCCCGCCGACCGGCCGATGCCCGTCGCCCGCGATCGGCTTTCCTCCCTTCTCCAAGAGCGCTCCCAGGAGACGTCGGCATGAGCCAGGCTGCCGCCCGGCCCGAGAACATCCGCCCGGTCAGCTTCAACGAGGCGCTCAGCGAGCGCTACCTGGCCTATGCCCTCTCGACCATCACCTCGCGCTCGCTGCCCGACGTCCGCGACGGCCTGAAGCCGGTCCAGCGGCGGCTGCTCTACGCCATGCTGCAGCTCCGCCTCGACCCCGCCAGCGGCTACAAGAAGTGTGCCCGCGTGGTGGGCGACGTGATCGGCAAGTTCCACCCGCATGGCGACGTCGCGGTCTACGACGCCCTCGTGCGGCTCGCCCAGGAGTTCGCGCAGCGCTACCCGCTGGTCGATGGACAGGGCAATTTCGGCAATGTGGACGGCGATTCCGCTGCTGCCATGCGGTACACCGAGAGCCGCCTCACCGAGGTGGCGATGGCGCTGCTGCAGGGCATCGACGAGGACAGCGTCGATTTCCGTCCGACCTATGACGACAGCGAGAACGAGCCGGTCGTCCTGCCGGCGGCCTTCCCGAACCTGCTGGCCAACGGCTCGGCCGGAATCGCCGTGGGCATGGCGACGAGCATTCCGCCGCACAATGCCGGCGAGCTGCTGCGCGCCGTGGCATGGATGCTGGAGCACCCGGCCGAGGCGCCGCTGCCGCCGGTCGACAGGCTGCTGGAGCATGTCAGGGGGCCCGATCTGCCCACGGGCGGCATCCTCGTCGAGACGCCGGCGGTGCTGGCCGAGATGTACCGCACCGGACGCGGCAGCCTGCGCTTGCGGGCGCGCTGGGAGGTCGAGCAGCTGGCCTACGGCCAGTATCAGCTGGTGGTGACGGAAATTCCCTACCAGGTGCAGAAGTCGCGGCTGGTGGAACGGCTGGCCGAGCTGCTGGCCGCCAAGAAGGTGCCGCTCCTGGGCGATCTGCGCGACGAATCGGCGGAGACCGTGCGGATCGTGCTGCAGCCCAGGAGCCGCGGCGTGCAGCCCGAGCTGCTGATGGAGCAGCTGTTCCGCGCCAGTGACCTCGAGGTGCGGCTGGCGGTCAACATGAACGTTCTGGACGGCACCGGCACGCCGCGGGTGATGAGCCTGGCCGAGATGCTCCAGGCCTTCATCGACCACCGGATGGAGGTGCTGGTTCGCCGCACCAATTTCCGGCTGGGCAAGATCGCCGACCGGCTGGAGCTCCTCGAGGGCTACCTCAAGGCTTTCCTCGACATCGACCGGGTGATCCGCATCATCCGCGACTCCGACGAGCCCAAGCCCGAGCTGATCGCTGCCTTCGAGCTCACCGAGCGGCAGGCCGAGGCGATCCTCAATCTCCGTCTGCGCAACCTTCGAAAGCTCGAGGAGATGGCGCTCAGGAAGGAGCACGATGCGCTGCTGGCCGAGCAGGGCGAGCTGCAGGGCCTTCTTGCCAGCGAGCCCAAGCGCCGCAAGACGCTGCGTGCCGAGATGCTCGAGGGCGTGCGCCGGTTCGGCGGCGGGCCGCTCGGGCGGCGTCGCACGGAGCTGGGGGAGGCGCCAAGCGTCGACGTCGAGCTGCTCGAGGCGCCGGTCGAGCGCTTTCCGGTGACCGTGGTGCTCTCCGAGAAGGGCTGGATCCGCGCGCAGCGCGGCCATATCGAGAAGCCGGGCGAGATCAAGTACAAGGACGGTGACGCCGAGCGCTTCGTGCTGCGCGCCCAGAGCAGCGACAAGCTGCTCCTGCTCACCAGTGACGGGCGCTGCTTCCAGCTCGCCGCCGACAAGCTACCGAGCGGCCGCGGCCACGGCGAGCCGCTGGCCCTGCTGGTGGACCTTCCCAAGGGCGCCGAGGTGTTGGCGCTGCGCGTCTACCGGCCGGACGGGCGCCTCGTGGTCGGCACTGCGCAGGGCAGGGGCTTCGTCGCGGTTGAGAAGGACATCGCCGCCCAGACCCGCGCCGGGCGGCAGGTAGTCAACGTCGCCGAGGGTGACCGGCTGGTGGCGCTGGCGCCGGTCGAGGGCGACCTGGTGGCGACCGTCGGCAACAATCACAAGATTCTCATCTTCAGGCTGGACGAGCTGCCGGAGATGGCGCGTGGCCGCGGGGTCATCCTCCAGCGCTTCAAGGACGCCGAGCTCACCGACCTCGTCACCCTGACCGAGCAGAGCGGTCTGGTGTGGCAGGCCAACGGCCAACAGCGGCAGTATCGCGAGCTGGGGGGGTATATGGGCAAGCGGGGCGGCACCGGGCGCCTGGCGCCGCGCGGCTTCCCCAAGACCGACCGCTTCAGCTAGAGCGGTTCCCGATCGTCTGGAGTGCCTCCACCAGACGAGCATCGCAAGCTGCCGTGCGGCGGCGGCTGAGGATGACAGGGAGCAGCGCGACGCCGTTGCCGCGGAGCCGCTCGGGCCGCTACGCGCGGCCGCCCTCCTGCGCCTTCGGTCGATGGGCGGTGATCGGGACAACTTCCCTGCCTCGTGTCGAGGCGGCAGCCGTCGCCCTGCGCTCTACTGCCTGGGTCCAGCGGGGCAACAGAATGCCGCCCCGGCAGGACCGCCGGGAGGGAGGAGCCTATGGTTGGCGCTCACTACGGCCAACTGATCGCTAACGATGGCAAAAAGCCTCGCGCCGCGCCGCGATACTGTCTCGCCGGCCGCCCGGGCCTCCGGCTCCTTCGTGGCAGCCGATCACGACGTCGGCATGGCTCGCGCCGGTGTGACTTGCCGTGGTGTGGCAGCAGCTCTAGCTGGCAGCAGAGCCAGGGGAGATCGTCATGCTGACGCGCGTGCGCCGGAGCTGGGAGATGAGGGAGGGGGTCGCCACCGACGAGGCGGTCTATCTCCGCCGCAGAGCCTTCATGACCGGCGTGGCGGCAGCGCCGCTGGTCCTCTCCGCAGCCGGCCGCGCGCTGCTGGCAGCATCGCCCGAGGGAGTAGCCGGCGAGCTTTATCCGGCCGCCCGGAACACCGCCTGGACCCTCGATCGTCCGCTGACGGCGGAGGGGCCCGTAACCAGCTTCAACAATTTCTACGAATTCGGCGGCTCGAAGCGGATCGCTGGTGCCGCCCAGGCGCTGAAGCTAGAGCCCTGGGCGGTCACTATCGACGGACTGGTGGAAAAGCCGGTCACCCTCGACGTCGAGGATCTTATCCGCAAGATGCCGCTGGAAGAGCGGCTCTACCGGCACCGCTGCGTCGAGGCGTGGGCCATGGCTGTGCCGTGGACGGGCTTTCCCCTCAAGGCCCTGCTCGACCTCGCGCGGCCGCTCGGCAGCGCGAAATATCTGCGTATGGAGACCTTCCACGACCCCGACGTGGCGCCCGGTCAGCGCAGCGTTCTGGGCTTTCTCTTCGACTATCCGTGGCCCTACGTGGAGGGGCTCACCATGGCCGAGGCGGCCAACGAGCTCGCCTTCATCGGTACGGGGCTCTACGGCAAGCCGATGCCCAAGCAGAACGGCGCGCCGCTGCGGCTGGTCACGCCCTGGAAGTACGGCTTCAAGTCCGTCAAGTCGCTGGTGCGCTTCAGCTTCACCGAAGAGCGGCCGAAGGGCTTTTGGGAGATCGTGCAGGGCAGCGAGTACGGGTTTTGGGCCAACGTCAATCCGGCCGTGCCGCATCCACGCTGGTCCCAGGCCGAGGAGGAGATGCTGGGCACCGGCGAGCGCCGGCCGACGCAGCTCTTCAACGGCTATGGCGAGCAGGTGGCCCACCTGTACGAGGGTCTCGCCGACGAGCCTCTCTATATGTGAGAAAGCCGCCGGGCGTGCCGACGGCGCTCTCTGCGAGGGGCCCGGCGGCCCGCGCTTGACCGGCAACCATCGGTTGCCTATAAAGGTGCGACAATTTGCTTCGGCCCAGCCGAAAAAAAAAGCCGGGTCAGAAACCCGGCCAAGTAGATCAGGGAGGCTAGACGTCTGGAAACGCAGAAGCTCGGGGCTTCTGCAGGTCCAGGCCATCGGCCCGAACCAGCGCCGGTAAACCGGCACCGCGGCGAGGGCGTCCAGAACCGCACCCTTGCCTTACCCTAAAGATAGTGTGCTACCGGCGTTTTGCCACCCCGGGCAGGGACATTCCGGAAGGATTTTCTCCGGAATGCCCATGCTGGCGCGGTGCTACCAGACCGGCTGCGCGGCGACCTTCTCGAGAAGGAAGTCGCGGAACACGGCGACGCGCTTGGAGCTGCGCAGCTCCTCGGGATAGACGAAATACGCGCTGAAGCTGGGGCCGTCGACCGACGGCAGGAGGCACTGGAGCCGGCCGCTGGAGGTTGCCAGATAGTCGGGTAGCGAGGCGAGGCCCAGACCGCTCTCGGCGGCGCGCAGCATGCCGTAGACATTGTTGATGAGCAGCGAGGCCTCGCGCGGCTTCACGTTCTCCAGTTCCTCGCGTCCCGCGAAGAGGATCCAGTTGAGAGGAGCGATCACGCCCGGGCTTTCCTCGCTGTAAGCGATGAGCCGGTGGTCGTCGAGATCGGCCGTCGTCTCGGGCATGCCGTGCCGCTCGACATAGGCGGGCGAGCCGTAGATGTGGGTATGGACGGTCATCAGACGGCGCTGGATCAGGTCGGCCTGGGTCGGCCGCTGCATCCGCACCGCCACATCGGCCTGCCGCATGCTGAGGTCGACCTCGCCGTCGGTCACCAGCAGCGACACTGTGATCTCGGGATAGCGGTCGAGGAACTCGGCCAGATGCGAGGTCAGCCACACCGTGCCGACGCCCACCGTCGTGCTGATCCGCAGATGGCCAGCCGGCACGTCCCGGCTCTCGCGCAGCGCGGTCTGTGCTGCCGCCATGCGTTTGGCGACCTCGCGGGCCGTCTCCAGCAGGATCTCGCCCTGCTCGGTGAGCACCAGACCGCGAGCGTGCCGATGGAACAGCGGCGAGCCCAGATCTTCCTCGAGAGCACCTATCTGGCGGCTGATCGCGGACTGGCTCAGCCCCAGCCGATCCGCCGCGCGCGTGAAGCTCCCGGCTTCCGCAACCACGTGGAAGATGCGGACCCGGTCCCAGTCGATCATTCAGCCACCTGCCTTGTCGTCTTGTCGTTGAGAGGCCGTCTCAGCCGCCGGACGCGAGCTCCAGCTCCGCCAGGTACTTCTCCGCCTCCAGCGCGGCCATGCACCCTGTGCCGGCTGCGGTGACCGCCTGACGGAAAACCTTGTCCTGGACGTCGCCCGCCGCGAAGACGCCATCGACGCTCGTTCTTGTACTATCAGCGGCTGTAACGATATACCCCTCGCCGTCCATGGCAAGCTGCCCCTTGAACAGTGCGGTCGCCGGGTCGTGGCCAATCGCCACGAACAGCCCCTCGACCGCCTGCTCGCGCAGCTCGCCCGAAGGAACGTGGCGCAGACGCAGCCCGGTCACGCCGAGCGGCGCCTCGGTGCCCAGCACCTCCTCCACGACATGATCCCACAAGACCTCGATCTTCGGGTTCCTGAGCAGGCGCTCTTGGAGGATTTTCTCGGCACGCAGCGAGTCACGGCGATGGATCAGCGTCACCTTGCTGCACATCTGCGCCAGATAGAGCGCCTCCTCGACCGCGGTGTTACCGCCGCCGACCACCGCCACGGGCTTGTCGCGGAAGAAGAAGCCGTCGCAGGTGGCGCAGGCCGAGACGCCGAAGCCCTGGAAGCGCTGCTCGCTGGGCAGGCCCAGCCAGCGCGCCTGGGCGCCGGTGGCGATGACCAGCGCGTCGCAGGTGAGGACCGCACCACTGTCGAGGTGGCAGCGGAACGGTCTGACATCGAGCTCGACGCTGGTCACCACGTCGAACAGCAGCTCGGTGCCGCAGCGCTCCGCCTGTTTGGCCATCTGCTCCATGAGCCAGGGGCCCATGATCGGCTCGGCGAAGCCCGGATAGTTCTCGACGTCGGTGGTGATCGACAGCTGACCGCCGCTCTGCAGGCCCTGTACGAGCACCGGTGCGAGGCTGGCGCGCGCCGCGTAGACGGCGGCGGTGTAGCCTGCCGGGCCGGAGCCGACGATCAGCAGGCGGACGTGACGGGCAGCCGACATCGAGAACGCTCTCTCAAAGACCGGGGTGGGCGGGGGCCGGGGTGGGCCGGCTCACGAACCGGGATGGGCGGGGGTGGGCCGACCGGCCTCACCCATACTTGACCTCGAGGATCTCGAAGTAGCGGACGCCGCGCGGCGTGGTCACCTCGATAGTGTCGCCGGCTTCCTTGCCGAGCATCGCCTGGGCGACCGGCGAGGCGATCGACAGCAGACCCTTGGCGATCTCCGACTCCTCGGGACCGACGATCTGGTAGGCGACCTCCTCGTCGGTCTCCTCATCGACCAGCCGGACCCGGGCGCCGAAGAGCACCTTGGAGCCCGAGAGCTGCTTGATATCGATGATCTCGGCGCGGCCGAGCTTGTCCTCGAGCTCGATGACCCGGCCCTCGATGAAACCCTGGCGTTCCCGTGCCGCGTGATACTCGGCGTTCTCGGAAAGGTCCCCATGAGCGCGCGCCTCGGCGATCGCCACGATCACGGCAGGCCGCTCTTCGCTCTTGAGACGCTTCAGCTCGGCACTGAGGCGTGCATGCCCTTCGGGAGTCATCGGGATCTTGTTGGACATGGCCCTGCCAATTTCACGGTTGGCGACAAAAAAATACCGAGCCGGCGGCCATTACAGCCGCCGGCGCGGGATCTCAAGCATTGCCAACATAAGACTGCAGGGCCGCAACTTCAAGGTCGCCCCGGGCGAGCCGGCGGAGCGCCTCCACCACCGCACGAGCACCTGCGAGCGTGGTGTAATAGGGCAGTTTGGCCATGAGCGCGGCACGACGGAGACTGTAGCTGTCCCTGATCGCCTGCTGGCCCTCGGCCGTGTTGATGACGATCGCCACGGCGCCGTCCTTGATGAGGTCGACGATGTGCGGCCGGCCCTCGTGGACCTTGTTGACCTCCTCGACCGGCAGGCCGGCGGCGCTCAGTGCCGCCGCCGTGCCGCGCGAGGCGATCAGCTTGAAGCCGAGCTCGACCAGCGTGCCGGCCACGGCCACGGTGCCGGGCTTGTCGCGATCCTTGACCGAGAGGAAGACCGTGCCCCCGGCCGGAAGTGCAACGCCGGCGCCGAGCTGCGACTTGGCGAACGCGGTGCCGAAGTCGCGGTCGAGGCCCATGACCTCGCCGGTCGACTTCATCTCCGGCCCGAGGATCAGGTCGACGCCGGGGAAGCGGGCGAAGGGGAAGACCGCCTCCTTGACCGCCACATGATCCAGCTTGCCAGTTCGCAGGTCGAAGCTGGCGAGCGGCTCGCCCGCCATGATGCGCGCGGCGATCCGGGCGATCGGCTTGCCGATGGCCTTGGCGACGAACGGCACCGTGCGGCTGGCGCGCGGGTTGACCTCCAGCACGAAGATGTCGCCGTTCTTGACCGCGAGCTGGAGGTTCATCAGGCCGCGCACGTCCAGCGCCCGGGCCAGCGCCACCGCCTGGCGCTCGATCTCGGCCAGCACCGGCTCGCCCAGCGAGTAGGGCGGCAGCGAGCAGGCGCTGTCGCCCGAGTGGATGCCGGCCTCCTCGATATGCTCCATGATGCCGGCGACGAAGCAGTCGGTGGCATCAGCCACGACGTCGACGTCGACCTCGATGGCGTCCTGCAGGTAGCTGTCGAGCAGGACCGGGCCCTGCTCGGAAGCGGCCGCCGCCTCGGCATAGAAGCTCTTGAGCTCGTCCATGGTGTGGACGATGCGCATCGCCCGGCCGCCCAGAACGTAGGAGGGGCGCATTACCAGCGGCAGGCCGATCCGCTCGGCCTTGGCCAGCGCCTCGGCCTCGCTGGTACAGATGTCGTTGGCGGGCTGCTTGAGGTTCAGCTTGTTGAGCAGGCCCTTGAAGCGGTCGCGGTCCTCGGCGAGGTCGATGGCGTCGGGCGAGGTGCCGAGGATCGGCACGCCGGCCTGCTCGAGCGCGTGGGCGAGCTTGAGCGGCGTCTGCCCGCCGAGCTGGACGATCACGCCCAAGAGCGTGCCGCGGCTCATCTCGACGCGGGCGATCTCGAGGACGTCCTCGGCCGTCAGCGGCTCGAAATAGAGGCGATCGGAGGTCTCCGGATCGGTCGAGACCGTCTCCGGGTTACAGTTGACCATGATCGTCTCGAGCCCGGCCTCCTTGAGACCGAAGGCGGCGTGGACGCAGCAATAGTCGAACTCGATGCCCTGGCCGATGCGGTTGGGCCCGCCGCCCAGGATCATCACCTTGCGGCGGTCGCTGGGCCGGGCCTCGCACTCGGCCGCGGCGCCGTCCCACAGGCCTGCCTCGTAGCAGCTGTACATGTAGGGCGTGCGCGCCTCGAACTCGGCGGCGCAGGTGTCGATGCGCTTGAAGACCGGGCGCACCTCGAGCGCGTGGCGGCGCTGCCGCACCGCGGTCTCGGCAAGGCCCGTGAGCTGCGCCAGGCGCCGGTCGGAAAAGCCGTCGGCCTTGAGGGCGCGCAGCGCCTCGGCGTCCTCGGGGAGACCGGTTGCGCGCAGGTCCGCCTCGGTCGCCACCAGCTCCTGGATCTGCGTGAGGAACCAGGGGTCGTAGCGGCAGGCGCGGTGCACCTCCTCGAGGCTCAGTCCCTCGCGGAACGCCTGGGCGATCACCCTGAGCCGGTCCGGCGTGGGCCGCGCCAGGGCGGCGAGCACCACCTCGCGAGGACGGTCGGAGCCCTCGAGGCCGGGAATGGCGATGTCGTCGAGGCCGACCAGGCCGGTCTCCAGCGAGCGCAGCGCCTTTTGCAGCGACTCCTTGAAGGTCCGGCCGATCGCCATGGCCTCGCCCACCGACTTCATCGAGGTGGTGAGCAGGGGCTCGGTCTCGGGGAACTTCTCGAAGGTGAAGCGGGGGATCTTGGTGACGACGTAGTCGATGCTCGGCTCGAAGGAGGCCGGCGTCACCCCGGTGATGTCGTTTTGGATCTCGTCGAGCGTGTAGCCCACGGCCAGTCGGGCCGCCACCTTGGCGATCGGGAAGCCGGTGGCCTTGGAGGCCAGCGCCGAGGAGCGCGAGACGCGCGGGTTCATCTCGATGACGACCATCCGGCCGTCGTCCGGGTTGATCGCGAACTGGACGTTCGAGCCGCCGGTGTCGACCCCGATCTCGCGCAGCACCGCGATCGAGGCGTTGCGCATCCGCTGATATTCCTTGTCGGTCAGCGTCAGCGCCGGCGCCACGGTGATGCTGTCACCAGTGTGCACGCCCATCGGGTCGATGTTCTCGATGGAGCAGATGATGATGCAGTTGTCCGCACTGTCGCGGACCACCTCCATCTCGTACTCCTTCCAGCCAAGGACCGACTCCTCGACCAGCACCTCGGTGATCGGCGAGGCCTCGAGGCCGCCCCGCACGATCTCCTCGAACTCCTCGCGGTTGTAGGCGATGCCGCCGCCGGTGCCGCCCAGCGTGAAGGAGGGGCGGATGATCGCCGGCAGGCCGATCTCGCCCAGCGCCTCGCGGGCGTCCTCCATCGTATTGACGACCACGCTCTTGGGCAGATCGAGGCCGATCTTCTGCATCGCCACGCGGAACAGCTGGCGATCCTCGGCCTTGTCGATGGCCTGCTGGTTGGCGCCGATCAGCTCGCAGCCGAACCGCTCGAGGGTGCCGTTCTCGGCCAGCTTCATGGCCGTGTTGAGCGCGGTCTGCCCGCCCATCGTCGGCAGCAGCGCGTCGGGACGCTCGCGCTCGATGATCTTGGCGACGACCTCGGGCGTGATCGGCTCGACATAGGTGGCGTCGGCCGTCTCGGGGTCGGTCATGATGGTGGCGGGGTTCGAGTTCACCAGGATGACCCGGTAGCCCTCGGCGCGCAGCGCCCGGCAGGCCTGCGTCCCGGAATAGTCGAACTCGCAGGCCTGGCCGATGATGATCGGGCCCGCGCCGATGACGAGGATGGACTTGATGTCTGTGCGCTTGGGCATGGGAGATCAGGCCTTCGCCTTGCCAACGAGATTCATGAACCGCTCGAACAGATAGTGGCTGTCCGCGGGGCCGGGCGACGCCTCGGGGTGGTACTGCACCGAGAAGACCGGCCGGTCCTTGAGGCGGATCCCCTGGATCGTGCCGTCGAACAGCGAGCGGTGGGTGACCTCGAGACCTTCGGGGAGGTTCGCCTCGCTCACGGCAAAGCCGTGATTCTGGCTGGTGATCTCGACCTTGCCGGTGGTCAGGTCCTTGACCGGGTGATTGGCCCCGTGATGGCCAAAGGGCATCTTCTCGGTCGTCGCACCCAGCGCCAGGCCGAGCATCTGGTGGCCGAGGCAGATGCCGAAGAGCGGCAGGCCGCTGTCCACGAGCTTGCGGATCTGTGGCACCGCGTGGGCGCCAGTCGCCGCCGGGTCGCCCGGTCCGTTGGACAGGAACACGCCGTCGGGTCGCAGCGCCAGGACCTCCTCGGCACTCGTGCTCGCCGGCATCACCGTCACCCGGCAGCCGGTAGCCGCCAGCGAGCGCAGGATGTTGCGCTTGATGCCGTAGTCGAGGGCCACGATGTGGGGCCCGCTGTCGCCGGCCCGCGGGTAACCCTCGCCGTGAAGCCAGGGGCCCTCGTGCCAGTCGTAGCGCTGGGTGCAGCTTACTTCCGGCACCAGGTCGACGCCGACCATGCTGGGATGCGCGGCGGCACGCGCCTTGAGCGCCTCGATGTCGATGGCGCCCTGCGGGTCGAAAGCCAGCGCCGCGTTCTGTGCGCCCTTTTCACGCAGGATGCGGGTGATGCGCCGCGTGTCGACGCCGCAGATAGCGGCTATTCCGTGGGCCTCGAGCCAGCGTGCCAGCGGCTGGCCGGCGCGCCAGTTCGACGGCTCGGTCACCGTCGCGCGCACGACCATGGCGCGCGCCGCCGGGGTGGCGGCCTCGAAGTCCTCGAGGTTGGTGCCCACATTCCCGACATGGGGGAACGTGAAGGTGACGATCTGGCCAGCGTAGGAGGGATCCGTTAAGATCTCCTGGTAGCCGGTGATGGCGGTATTGAACACCAGCTCCCCGACATGAATTCCAGGAGCGCCGAGACCCTGGCCGAGAAAGACCGTGCCGTCCTGCAGGGCCAGCGCTGCGGTCGGTGAGCGCCGTTCCAGAGCATGCATAGCGGATCTGATTCCGAATGTTCGGACGTGGGAAGGGCGAGTGCCACCGGAGCAGGGCTCGCGATTGCGGCGGTTGTAACACCAGCGGCCTTGCCGTCAAGCAAGGCTTCCCTCTCAAGACAGTTTCGGCAGCGCCGGCCGATTCGCGGTACCCTGATGGTGCCGCGGCATCAAAGGCGTGGTGGAGTTTCGAGCTTTGCTACGTGAACGACTTCAGGCCGCCCTCAAGACAGCCAGCGCGTCTGGCGACGAGCGGGCGGCGGCGACCCTTCGCCTGGTGATGGCGGCCCTCAAGGAGCGCGATCATAGCGCCCGCGACAGTGGCGCGCAGGAGCGGGTCGAGGACGAGGAGATTCTCGCCATGCTCCGCGACATGGTGGAGCAGCGACGCCAGGAGATCGGCCGCTGCGAGAGTTGCGCCAGGGTCGACCTGGCCGAGAAGGAGGCCGAGGAGATCGGCATTCTCGAGAGCTTCCTGCCGCCCCGCCTGTCCGAGGCGGAGATCGACGCGGCCGTCGAGGAGGCCATCCGCACGCTGGGGGCGACCCGGCTCAAGGACTGTGGCCGGGTGATCGCAACCCTCAAGGAGCAGTTCAGCGACCAGCTCGACCTCGCTTGCGCCAAGCGGATCGTATGCAGGAAGCTGCACTGACCGCGGCGTGGCATTGACGCCCCGGCCGTCCGGAAGGGACGGCGGGGCCGGCAGGGAACGGGGTTTGGCGTTGGACACGGGACCATCCCTCGAGGACTTCAAGGCAAGGCTGCCGCTCGCCGACATCGTCGGGCGCTATGTGAGGCTCGTGCGCCGCGGCCGCGAGTTCGTCGGCCTGTGCCCGTTCCACAAGGAGAAGAGCCCGTCCTTCAACGTGGTCGAGGAGAAGGGCTTTTATCACTGCTTCGGTTGCGGTGCGCACGGCACCGCCATCGACTTCGTGATGGCCGTCGAGCGTCTCGAGTTTCCCGAGGCGATCGAGCGGCTGGCCGAGATCACCGGGCTCGAGGCACCGCGCCGGCGCAGCAGCGCCACGCCGCCCCCCGCACCCGGGCTGCACGAGGCCAACGAGGCGGCGGCGGCCTGGTTCGCCGCCACCCTGTCGGGCGAGGGAGGGCGGGAGGCGCGCGCCTATCTGGCGAGCCGCGGCCTCGATGCCGAGGCAGCGCGGCGCTTCGGTCTGGGTTGCGCGCCAGCCGGCCGCAGCGCGCTCAAGGCGGCCCTGCTGGCCCGGGGCTTTTCCGAGCAGATCCTCGTCGAGGTGGGTCTGCTGGTGCGCCCGGAGGACGGCGGCGACAGTTTCGACCGGTTCCGCCACCGGCTGATGTTCCCGATCCACGACGCGCGCGGGCGCATCGTCGGCTTCGGCGGCAGGGCCCTGGGCGACGCCCGGGCCAAGTATCTCAACAGCCCGGAGACGCCTCTCTTCCACAAGGGCCGACTGCTCTACAACCTCGCCCAGGCGGCGCGGCCGGCCCGCGAGGCCGGCAACCTCCTCGTGGCCGAGGGCTACATGGACGTCATCGCGCTGGTGCGGGCGGGCCTCGCGCACGCCGTGGCACCGCTCGGCACCGCCATCACCGAGGAACAGTTCGAGATCTTGTGGCGACTGGCCGACGAGCCGGTCTTGTGCCTCGACGGCGACGCTGCCGGTCTGCGCGCCGCCCACCGGGCGGCCGAGCGGGCGCTACCGCTGCTGCGCGCCGGGCGATCCTTGCGCTTCGCCCTGCTGCCGCCCGGCGAGGATCCCGACAGCCTGATGCGCGGAGGCGGCGCGGCGGCTCTTGCCGAGGCGGTCGGCCGTCCGCTGCCGCTGGTCGAGTTCCTGTGGCGGCGGGAATATGCGCAGGCCCAGCCCCTCGACACGCCGGAGCGCCGCGCCGCGCTGCAGGGCCGTCTGCGCGAGCTCGCCATGCAGGTCGCCGACCGCGAGGTGCGGGGGCATTACCTTGCGGCCTTTCGCGAGCGTACCGTTGCACTTTGGCCACGGCGCGAGAAAGGCGACCGGCGCGGGACGCCGCCGCCGATGGCCGGCGTGCTCGCGGCGCGCCCCCCGGATCCCGTATTCACCGCGGAGCGGCGCCTGCTGGAGCCGCTCCTGCGAGAGCCGGCGCTGCTGCACGAGATCGAGGAGGACCTGGCGGCGATCGAGTGCCGCGAGCCGCGTCTCGAGAAGCTGCGGCAAGAGATCCTCGCCGCGTGGAGCGAGCAACCCGGGCTTGACGCGCGGGGTCTGCACGACCATCTGAGCCGTTACGGCTTCGCGGAACTGGCCGAACGCGTGCTCGCTGGCGGCCCGGTCGCGCTGGACGACGGAAACGAGCAGGGCGGTGCGGCGGCGCACGATGTGTGGCGGCGCATGGCTGTTCCTGTTCTCCGGCGCTCGGCGCAACGGCGTGAGCTGGAGGCGCTGGCGGCCGGCGACGGCCAGGGCCGTGATCGAGTCGGGGCCACTCTCGGCGGCCTCGACAGGCTGCTCAATGCGCGGGACGAGGACACCGGGATGGGTCTTCCCCACACTGGCAGGGCTACCGGGTGAGACCGCCTGACGGCGGGCACACCTTTCCCGCGCGCCACGCGGCGGGCATCGAGGACGCGACCAGGTTTCGAGATCCAGGAGGAAGCTTGCATGGCGAAAAGCCAGCTTGCCAGGGCCGCCACGCAGGGTAGCAAGACCAAGGCTCCGCCCAAAAAGGCGGAGGCCGCCTTCGAGGCGCTCGCAGCTGCCTCTTCGCCGCTGCGCCGCCTGCTCGTGCAGGCCAAGGAGAAGGGCTCGGTCACGATCGACCAGCTCAACCAGGCGCTGCCGGCCGAATTTCCCCCGGAGCATTTCGACGAGCTGATCGCGGGCCTCGAGGCCCGTGGCATCGGCGTCGTCCGCGACGACGCGCTGGCGCGCGCCGACAGCGAGAGCGCCCCGGGCGAAGCCGGTGCCGAGGAGGGTGCCGAGCAGCAGGCCGAGGAGGGCGAGAACGAGGCGGAGGCCGAGGCCGAGGCCGAGGAATCGGGCAACGGTCTCGAGGAGGAGCTGGGTCGCACCGACGATCCGGTGCGCATGTATCTGCGCGAGATGGGCACCATCGAGCTCCTCTCCCGCGAGGGCGAGATCGAGATCGCCAAGCGCATCGAGGCCGGCCGCAATATGGTGCTCGAGGCGCTGTGCGAGAGCCCGCTCACCATGCGCGCGGTGATCGGCTGGCGCGACGCGATCCGCGAGGGGCGCGTCCTCCTGCGCGACATCATCGATCTCGACGCCACCCAGGAGGCAGGTCCGGTAGTCGGCGAGGCTCCCGCCGAGGCCGATGCCGCGACACAGACCGAGGAGGGCGAGACCGAGGAGGAGGAGTTCGACGAGGACACCCTCTCGCTCGCCGCGCTCGAGAACAAGCTCAAGGACGACGTTCTCGCCACCTTCGACACCATCGCCGAGGCCTATGCCGACCTGCGCGAGATGCAGGAGCAACGGCTCGAGCTGATCCAGGCCAGCGAGGCGGCGCCGGCCGGCCTCGACGGCCGCTACGAGGCGGCGCGCAGCCACGTCGTCGAGCTGATGGCCCAGGTGCATCTCAACCAGAGCCGCGTCGAGGCCCTGGTCGAGCAGCTGTTCGACATGAACAAGATGCTCTTGAGCCTCGAGGGCAAGCTGCTGCGGCTGGCGACCTCGTGCCGCGTGTCGCGCGAGAGCTTCATCCCCAACTACATGGGCAAGGAGCTCGACCCCGAGTGGCTCGACCGGGTCGGACGCCTCAAGGAGCGCGGCTGGGCCGACTTCGTCACGCGTTATCGCGACGACATCGAGGGCCTGCGCGCCGACATTGCCGGTATCGCCGAGGAGACCGGCCTGCAGATCGGCGAGTTCCGCCGCATCGTCTCGAAGGTACAGAAGGGCGAGAAGGAGGCGAGTGTCGCCAAGAAGGAGATGGTCGAGGCCAATCTGCGCCTCGTGATCTCCATTGCCAAGAAGTACACGAACCGCGGCCTGCAGTTCCTGGACCTGATCCAGGAAGGCAATATCGGCCTGATGAAGGCGGTGGACAAGTTCGAGTACCGGCGCGGCTACAAGTTCTCGACCTACGCCACCTGGTGGATCCGGCAGGCGATCACCCGCTCGATCGCCGACCAGGCGCGCACCATCCGCATTCCCGTGCACATGATCGAGACGATCAACAAGCTGGTGCGCGCCTCGCGGCAGATGCTGCACGAGTACGGCCGCGAGCCCACGCCCGAGGAGCTGGCTCACAAGCTGAACATGCCCCTCGACAAGGTGCGCAAGGTCCTCAAGATCGCCAAGGAGCCGATCTCCCTCGAGACGCCCATCGGCGACGAGGAGGATTCGCATCTGGGCGACTTCATCGAGGACAAGAACGCGGTCCAGCCGCTCGAGGCGGCGACGCTCGCCAACCTGCGCGAGGCCACGACCCGGGTGCTGGCGACGCTGACGGCCCGCGAGGAGCGCGTGTTGCGGATGCGCTTCGGCATCGGAATGAACACCGACCACACGCTCGAGGAGGTCGGCCAGCAGTTCAGCGTGACCCGCGAGCGCATCCGCCAGATCGAGGCCAAGGCCCTGAGAAAGCTGAAGCACCCCAGCCGCTCGCGCAAGCTGCGGTCCTTCCTCGAGACCTGATCCGGATCTCCAGACCTGATGCAGGCCCGCTCGCCGGGCTTGCCGCCTACCTGCAGCGGGCGCCTTCGACGGAGGCGCCCGCTTGCTTTTTCCGCGTGGCAGCGGCCGGCGCGGCTGGTAGGTTGGCGAGGCTGCGGACGGGCTCCGGCGCCGGCCGATCGCACCGTCGGGAGAGATGGCCGTGACCACAGAGGATATGGCCGCGCAAGACGTGCCGCTGGATCGTGACCTGTTCCTGCGCCAGCTCGTACGCGAGCTCTCGGGCGCCTTGGAAGACGTGGTCGGGCTGGAGGAGGCCTCGGGCTATATCAGCCTGGTCGGCGCCGCCATGGGCGAGCAGATCGGCGCCAGCTATCGCCGGGCGCTCAGGGTGGAGCGGCTCGGGCGCGAGCAGCTGGGCGCCGTGCTGGTCGACCTCAAGCGGCGCATCGAGGGCGATTTCTACATTATCGAGGAGACCTCCGAGCGGATCGTGCTGGGCAACCGGGCTTGCCCGTTCGCCGAGAAGGTGCTCGGCCGGCCATCCATGTGCATGATGACCTCCAACGTGTTCGGCCGTATCGCCGCCGACACCGTGGGCTATGCCCGGGTGGACATCGAGGCGGCGATCGCGCGCGGCGATCCGAGCTGTCGGGTGGTGATCCATCTGGATCCGTCGACGGCTCCCGATGCTGGCGGCGGCCGTGAGTACTTCCGCGCGTCCTGAGGCCATGGCCCGCGATCCCCTGACAGCCCGGCTGCTGAGCCTGCTGAGCGAGCCGGCGTTGATGGTGACGCCGTCGGGGCGGGTCCTGGCGTGGAACAGCGCGGTACGCGCGATGCTGGGCCGCAGCGACCCGCCGCCCTCCCGCCTGCACATGCTCGCCGTCGAGGCCGGAACGGTGGATCCTCTTCTTGCGCGCATGGCCGGCGCCACCAGTGCGGTCGGCAGCCTGACGCTGCTGCATGAGGATGGCACGAAGCTGCGCTTCAAGGTCGAGGGCGGCGTGGCGGTGCTCGACGCCGACCATCGGCCGGAGCAGCTGCTGCTGCGCCTGCGGCCCAGCGCCGACGAGCGTTCGCCCTTGCCGGTGCTGCGTCGGCAGATCGAGACGCTGAACCGCGAGATCCGCCGACGCCATGCGGTGGAGGCCGACCTGCGAGCCAGCGAGGAGCGTTTCCGCCATCTGGCCGAAGCGCTGCCGCAGCTGGTCTGGACCGCGTCTGCGGACGGAACAATCGACTACCGCAACCGCCGCTGGTACGCCTTTGCCGGCCTGGATGGCGGGGCTTCCGAAAGACAGTGGATCAGCCTGCTTCATCCGCATGATCGCAAGGCGGCGCTGGCGCGTTGGCGACAGGCGGTGGAAAGCGGCTCCGTGCTCGAGACGGAGCTGCGGCTGCGGGGCGCGGACGGCCACTACCACTGGTTCCTCGCCCGGGCGGTGCCGACGGGCGCTCCGGCAGGCACGGTCGGGCGCTGGCTGGGCTCGCTCACCGACATCAGCGAGATCGCCGCTGCCCGCGAGACCCTGGCGCGCGGCCGCCACGAGCTCGAGCTTCTCGTGCGCAAGCGGACCGAGCAGCTCGCTGCCAGCAACCGCTTCCTCGAGCGCGAGGTCGAGCAGCGCCGCCGGATCCAGGAGACGCTGGAGGCGCGCGAGCGCGAGCTGCGGGCGAGCGAGGCGCGCTACCGCGCGTTCTTCGAGAACAGCGACGAGGCGCTGTTCCTGCTCGACGCGCTGCCCGACGGACGGATCGTGGTAGGCGCCACCAACCCGGCCCACGCGCGCATTACCGGTCTGCCCGCCGACATGGCCACGGGCCGGGATCCGCGCGACCTTTGGCCTGTGGCGGCGGCCGAGGAGCTTGTGGCCCGGGTCCGGGCCTGTGTGGCGGCTGGCCGGCCGCTGCGGTTCGAGCAGGTGATGGAGCTACCGGCCGGTCGGCGCGAGCTCGAGACGATTCTTGTGCCGGTGCCCGAGCAGGGCATGCAGGGTACCCGCGTTCTCGGAAGCGCCCGCGATGTCACCGAGCAGCGCCGGGCCGAGGCGACGCTGCGCCAGGCCCAGAAGATGGAGGCGGTCGGCCAGCTCACCGGTGGCGTCGCCCACGACTTCAACAATCTTCTGCAGGTGATCTGGAGCAGCCTCGAGCTGCTCGATCGCGAGCTCGCGGAGGGGAGTGCCGGCCGCCGGCAGCTTGCCAGCGCCATGGACGCGGTCGAGCGGGGCAAGCGGCTGAACACCCAGCTCCTGGCCTTCGCGCGCCGCCAGCCGCTGGCCCCTACCGGCGTCGCCCTCGCGGAGGTGCTCGAGGCCATCGTCGAGCTGCTGAGCCGGACCCTGGGCGAGAGGATCCGCATCGAGACGGCGCTGGCGGACGATCTCTGGCCGGTGCTGGTCGATCGCACCCAACTCGAGAACGCTCTGTTGAACCTGGCGGTCAATGCCCGCGACGCGATGGGCGGGGAGGGTCTGCTGCGGATCACCGCTGCCAACCGCACCGTGAGCGCTGCCGGCGGCGAGCTGGAACCCGGCTCTTATGTCGAGCTCGCCGTCGAGGACAGCGGCTGCGGCATGCCGCCGGAGGTCCTTGCCCGGGTGTTCGAGCCGTTCTTCACCACCAAGGGGGAGGGGCAGGGTACGGGCCTCGGCCTCAGCATGGTCTATGGGTTCGTCAGGCAGTCCAAGGGCCAGGTGTGGATCGACAGCAGCCCGGGCCGGGGCACCACGGTGCGGCTGGCGCTGCCGCGTGGCAGCAGGCTTGCCGAGCCCGCAGCGCCCTTTCTGGCGAATGCCGCCGGCGGACGCGAGCGCATCCTTCTGGTCGAGGACAACGAGGCGGTGCGCGCGGCGGTAGCAGAGCTGCTGCGCATGCTGGGCTACGGCCTCGAGCAGGCGGCCGGCGGCGAGCAGGCGCTGGCCATGCTGGAAGCCGGGCTCGACGTCGATCTGCTGTTCACCGACGTGATGATGCCCGGCCTGCTGGACGGCGGCGAGCTGGCCCGTCGCGCGCGCCTGCTGCGCCCGGGGCTGGCGGTCCTCTTCAGCTCCGGCCATGCCGGCGCCGGGCTGCTGCGCGACGGCCGGCTCGAGCCTGGCGTGACGCTGCTGAACAAGCCCTACGGCGCCGCCGAGCTCGATCTCAAGATCCGCGAGGCGCTGGCCATGTCCGGCGGCGGTCCTTCCCCCGCCCGGCCGCGGCTCCTCGTGGTCGAGGACGATGTGCTGATCCTTCTCGATCTTGCCCAAAGCCTGGAGGCGGCCGGCTTCGAGGTCGAGGAGGCAGCCACTGCCGCGCAGGCCATCGAGGCTCTCGAGCGCCTGCCGGTGGCCGCCCTGGTGACCGACCTGCGTCTCCCCGACGGCTGCGGCGAGGAGCTGGCGGCGGAGGCTCGTCGCCGGATGCCGGCCCTGCCGGTGATCTTCGCCACCGGCGGGGATACCGCGGAGCTGCTCCAGCGCCAGGCCGGCACGCCGGTCAGGGTGCTGGCCAAGCCCTACCGCAACGAGGAGTTGCTGCGCAGCCTCGCCGAGCTCGGCGTCGGCTGACGGCCGGGTTGGCAAGTCTCGTGGAGCGTGCCTATATGCGGCCGCGCCGGGCCCGTAGCTCAGCGGTTAGAGCTGACCGCTCATAACGGTCTGGTCGCAGGTTCGAATCCTGCCGGGCCCACCAGGCGCAGCTGCCCTCTTGCCGGGAGGATCCATGGCCGTCGCCGCTGCACCCGCCGGGCGCGACCGTCCGCTCCTCGGCATCGGCCTGATGTGCCTGGCCGTCCTCTGCCTGACCGTTCAGGATTCGACCGCCAAACATCTGGCCTTGAGCTATCCGCTGGGCGAGGTGGTGTGGGCGCGCTACGCCTTCAACCTGATCTTCCTCCTGCCACTTCTCGCCATCGCCGGGCACCGCGCGCCCTGGCGCTCGGCGCGGCTGGGCCTGCAGATGCTCCGCGGCGTGGCGATGATCACTGCCACGGGCCTGATGTTCCTCTCGGTGAGCCTGCTGCCGCTGGCCGAGACCTATGCCATTTCCTTCCTCGCCCCGCTCTTCGTCGCCGGCCTCGCCGTGCCGGCGCTGGGCGAGAAGGTGACCCCGCGGCGTTGGGCCGCCATCGCCCTGGGCTTTCTCGGCGTGCTGGTGGTGGCCCGGCCGGGGACGGGGGTTCTCGGTCCGGCGGCGCTGGCGCCGGTCGCCATGGCCTTCTTCTTCGCCGTCTACCAGCTGGCCACCCGCCGGCTCGCCGCCTTCGACCACCCCTATACCACCATGTTCTTCTCCGCCGGCATCGGCACCGCGCTCACCAGCCTGCTGCTGCCGTCCCTGTTCGTCATGCCGGCGCCCGGCGACTGGGTCCTCATGGGCGTCATGGGGCTGCTCGGGCTCGCCGGCCAGCTCGCCATGATCCGCGCCTTCGCCTTCGGCGACGCCTCGCTGATCGCTCCTTTCGTCTACACCCAGATCCTCTGGGCGGTGGCGATCGGCTGGAGCGTCTTTGGCGACCTGCCGGACGCCTGGACGCTGGCCGGCGCGGCCATCGTGGTGAGCGGCGGCCTGTGGCTGCTGCGCCAGCAGGCGCGCGGCGGCTGACGCGACGCTTCACCGCCCGTTAACCCTCACGGGGTTAGGCTGCTCCTCGAAGCGGCGGCCGTCGCCGCCGAAGCGGAGGGCCTGGGCCGATGGTGGTGGAGCGAATCGAGCTGACACGCGCCGAGACGGAGGCGCTGGAGCGCGACATCAACCTGCGCCGTCACGTCGAGCGCTATGCCGCGGCACGGCAGTTCCTGTTCGGCACCGTGCTGGATGCGTCCTGCGGCGTCGGCTACGGCAGTTGGCTCTGCCAGAAGAATCCGGACGTCGACCTCATGCTCGGCATCGACGCCGATCCTGCGGCGATCGCCTGGGCCCGCCAGCACTTCACCACCCAGAAGACCCGCTTCGAGTGCTGCCGGATCGAGGACTTCCCGGCGCGCAAGATCGACGTGCTGCTGTCGCTTGAGACCGTCGAGCATCTCGAGCATCCCGAGGCGCTGGCCGAGCTTGCCGGGCGCTGCGCTGCCGAGGAGGTGGTGGTCTCCTTCCCGCAAAAGAAGACCACACACTATAACGGCTTCCACCGCTGGGACCTCTCGGCCCAGGACCTGCTCGACATGTTCGGCGGTTTCGCCCGCACCGCCACCATCGACCAGAGCAGCGACTATCTCCTGCTGCACCTGGTCCGCCTGCGCCCCCGTCACCATGCCGCCCGCCGCTGGCGGCTGGCAGAGGCAGGCTGATGCTCCACTTCCTCTATACCCCCTATACCTTCACCAAGGGCTCCTACGGCCGCTACGAGGACGCTAACGCCGAGATCGTCAAGCATGGCGCCAGGGTTCTGGGAGGGCTGGGGCCGGTCCATGTCTCCAGCTTTCACGCCGGACGTATCACCGACCGCCCCGAGGATGCCCTGCTCGGCCATCCCACCTGGGGGCCGCCCGATCTCGCCTGCGACTGGATGCGCGACAACGCTCTGGCGGAAGATGCGGCCGGCCACCCCAACGCCTACGTGATCATGCCGTGGGTGCCGCGCTTCCCGCGCGAATGGCATATGCCTTTCATCGACCGCCAGCTGCGCGCCGCGCGCCGCATCTTCGGCCTGTGCGGCGCCCACTGGGCCGAGGAGACCCGGGCGCTCGACGATGGCTCGCTGCAGCACGAGGTCTCGGGCAAGCTCGTCGCGGTCAACATGGGCTGCACCGCGGAGCTCCTGCCGTTCCGGGAACGACGGCGCGTCGGGGCCAGACCGACCCTGCTCCATGTCAGCCATCTCGGCAGCTACAAGCGCTTCGACCGCCTGCTCGCCAGCATCCACGGTCTCGACGTGCGGCTGTGCGTCGCCACCCGCAGCCTGCCCCGGGGGCTCTTGAACCTCGATGCCCAGGGGGTCGGCCGCGTGCAGATCCACTGCCTGGGCGTCATCGACAATGCCGATCCTGGCTTCAACCGCTTCGTGGCCGAGGAGGTCGACTTCTATATTCACACCAGCGATCTCGACGCCCAGGCGACGGCGGTACTGGAGGCAGCGGCCCGCGGTGTGGTGCCGATGGTCACACCCGAAAGCGGCTTTCGCAGCCCCTTCGCGATCCATCTCTGCGAGGACCCCGCCCACAACCGCGAGATCATCGCCCGGGCGCTGGCCATGCCGGAAGCCGAGTATCGCGAGCGCGCCCAGGGCCTGCGCCGGCAGATCCTCGAAGAGCATGGCTGGGAGCACGTCTTCGGCACCATCTGGCGCACTATCGCGGCCGACCTTGCGTCCGTCAGGGCCGCGGCATGACCGGCTGATCGGCGCGGTCGCGGGAACGAGCGCTGCGAGGGTGACGATGCGACGCGGCAAGGCCCGGGACAGGCTCGTGGCGGCGCGGCCGTGCCAGGCGCTGTGCGCGTCTGCTCTCTTCTCCTTGGCCGGTTGCCGGCGGCGAATCGTCCACGGGACGGCTACGCTCCGGTGGGCGCTGAGCCGGGCCAGCCGACAAAAACGTCTGGCCCGGCCCGTTTGCAGGAGGGTCTTGAAGGCTGGTCCTGTCCGGTCTGCGCCGACCTATCCGGTCTCGCGAGCTCTCCTCGTGGCCGAGACGGAGATCCAGGCACCCTGGTCCCCATCGACAAACCGGCGTCGCAGCGCCGTTCTTTGGCCCGGGTTTCCAGAGCGGCGATCGACCTCCGCGCCATCTTCAGCTCCTTCCCGCAACCATCCTGGGCCGCCGGCGCGCGCGGGCGCCGGGCAGCCGTCCGGTCAGCCGGCGGGGGGCAGTGCGGCCGGGTGCCGAGGTGGTCTGGCGCTACAGCACCGCCCGGGCGATCCGCGCCAGCCTGTCGGCGAGCGCTGTCTCGGCGACGTTACGGTGCGCCCTCGTCAGCAGCCCGCGCAGCCACGCCCCGGGCGGGGTGGCGCTGGCCGTCGGCGTCGGCACCGCCGCCCGGGCGCCGGTGGATCAGCAGCATCCTCAAGTAGCGGTTGCCGCGCCTGGCGATGCCGGGCAGCCGGGGCCTTCCCCCGGTGGCGTGCTGGCGCGGGGCCAGCCCCGGCATCGATGCCGCCGCCAATGACGCCCACCGCCTGCCCGGGCTTGCGTGGCTCTTGCGGAAGCACGTGAGCGCGCCCGGTGCCGCCCCGCAGCATGCCTCCATCACGCACCGCATCGCCCGCCGCCCGTTCTCGCCCCGACCCACGGCGCTGCAGACGGTCCTACCGGGAGTGACCGCGAGTATCGCGATGGTCATGGTCCCGCTCCTTCGCTCCACAAACGCCGCATTCCACCGAAGGTGCTCGGGGAGGGGCGGGCCATCCCATGAACATGAAGCAGAAGCCGCGGCTGGTGCTCCCGCGGCTCGGCTCGAGCGTCGGCGGCGGTCGTGGTCGAAGGACGCGTCAGAACGCCGCCAGGATGGAGCGGAACGCGGGAAGGAGCGAGGCCAGGATGAGCAGCGCCATTGCCCAGTTGAAGAGCCGGCGCGTGGCCGGCGTCTGCAGCAGGCGGCGGATGCGGTCACCCAGGAGGGCCCAGCAGGCGATCGAAGGGGCTGCCGCCAGCGCGAAGACGCCGGCGATGCTGGTGACCTCGCCCAGCAGCTCGCCGCCGACGCTGGTGTAGGTGGCGAGCGAGCCCAGCGCCATGGCCCAGGCCTTGGGGTTGATCCACTGGAAGAGTGCTGCCTGGACGAAGGAGAGCGGCCGGCCGCTGCCGCGCGCCTCGGCGGGGCCGGCGGCCAGGCCGATCCGCCAGGCGAGATAGACGAGATAGAGGATGCCGGCGATCTGCAGGGCCAGGTGGAGCTGCGGCATCCGCTCGAAGGCCGGGGCGATGCCGAGCCCGACCGCGACCAGCATGGCCGGGAATCCGGCGAGGATGCCCAACATGTGCGGCAGGGTCGGGCGCAGGCCGAAGCGCGAGGCCGAGGCCATGACGAGAAGATTGTTGGGGCCCGGCGTGATCGACGCCGAGAGCGCGAAGGGCGCGACCTGGAGGGCCAGAAGACCCGCGGGATCCACTGCCATCAGCCCTCTCCCGGTCCTGCTGGTGCTGCGACGTCCGGCGCCGGAACCACGCCGGCGGCTGGACGCAATTCAGCCGAAATAGAGGAGAAAGGAGAGCCGCGCGCGGCGCCTTGTCCGGCTCCGTCCGGGGGCGCCGGCGCGGCCTTCTCTCAGAGCCCCAGGGCGACGCTGTCCTTCCTGGGATCGGCGCCGCCGATCAGCACCCCGCGCTTGCGGTCGATGACGATCGCCTGGCCGCCGCCGAGCGGGCCTGCCGGCTCGACGATCTGGTGGCCCAGTTCGTGCAGGCCGGCCCGGGTCGCCGCCGGCATGCCGCGCTCGACCTCCATGTCCACCGGGAAGGCCATCGAGCGCGGCGCGTCGATCGCCTCCTGCGGATCCATCCCATGGTCGATCATGGCGCTGAGCACCGTGGACTGGCCCACCGGCTGGTAGTTGCCGCCCATGACGCCGTAGGCCGCCCAGACCTCGCCGCCCTTGAAGGCCAGGCCCGGAATGATGGTGTGCATCGGCCGCTTGCCCGGGGCGATGCAGTTGGGATGGTTGGGGTCGAGACGGAAGGCGCGGCCGCGATTGTGGAAGATCACGCCGGTGCGCTCGCACACCAGACCGGAGCCGAAGCCGTCATAGATCGAGTTGATGAAGGAGACGGCATTGAGGTCGCGGTCGACCACGCTCAGATAGGTCGTGTCGGGATGGGCCTCGAGCAGCGGCGGCGGCAGGTCGGTCATGGCCCGCTCGCGGTCGATCTGCTCGCGCAGCCGGCCGGCATAGCTCTTCTCGATCAGCGTCTCCATCGGCGAGGCGGCGTGCGCCGGGTCGGCCAGGAAGAGATCGCGGTCGCGGTAGGCGAGCTTGGCCGCCTCGGCCAGAAGATGGTGCCGCTCCGCCCCGTTCGGGTCGAGCGAGGCCATGTCGTAGCCCTCGAGAATGTTGAGCATCAGGAGGGTGATCACGCCCTGCCCGTTGGGCGGGCACTGATAGACCCGGACGTCACGGTAGGCGGTATGGATCGGCTCGACGAACTCCGCCTCGGCGGCGGCGAAGTCCTCGTAGCCCTGCAGGCCACCCATGCTCTGCAGGGTGGTGGCCATCGCCTCGGCGATCTCGCCCGTGTAGAAGGCCTTCGCTCCGCCCTCGGCGACCCTGCGAAGGGTGCGGGCGAGCGTCGGCAGGCGGACGATGCGGCCCACTCCCGGCGCCTTGCCGCCCGGCAGGTAGATCGAGCGGCCGCCGGCGCTGCGCTCCAGGGTGGGGGTGCAGCGCTTCCAGTCGAAGGCCACCCGCGGGCTTACCGGGAAACCCTCTTCCGCGTAGCGGATGGCGGGCTGCAGCAGCTCGCCGAGGCTGCGGCTGCCATGAGCCTCGACCAGCTTCTCCCAGGCGGCGATGGCACCGGGAATGGTGACGCTGTGCGGGCTGCCGCTGCCGAGCTCGGTGACGCCCAGCTCCGCGAGACGCTCGGGCGTGGCCGCAGCCGGCGCCCGACCGGAGCCGTTCAGCGCCACGACGCCGCCGGAGGCGGGGGCGTAGAGCACGAAACAGTCGCCGCCGATGCCGGTCATCGCCGGCTCGACCACGCACAACGCCGCCACCGCCGCTACTGCCGCGTCGACGGCATTGCCGCCCTGACGCAGCACCTCGAGCGCTGTGGTCGTCGCCAGCGGATGCGACGTCGCCGCCATGCCGTTGGTGCCATAGGCCGCGGAGCGGCCGGGAATATGGAAATCGCGCATGCTTTACCTCCCGGAGCACGGAGGTTCTAGGCGAGCGCGCACGTTCCGCCAAGCAGGCGCGGCGCGTGGCAGCCGCGCGGCTTTCGGGTGACGCGGTCGAGGCGCGCGCGTGGCCCGCCGAGCACCGGCCGCTTCACCACCGCGCCACCATGCCGGCGGGCGATCCATGGGCTCCAGGACGCAGGTCAGGCCCGCTGGGTCTGCCGCGGCCGCACCTCCGTCCGCGGCCGCCCCGTGCGGTCGACGGCCGGGGCGGCGACAGGCCCGGGTTCGTTCATGCCGGGCATCGCGTCCCGCCCTGCGCGCTGCTCCAGGAGCCAGCCCATGACCCGCGCCGTGTCGGCGGCCGCTTCCGCCTCCATCCGCGCGATCTGCGCGCTCATGTCCGGCCCCGGCGTTGGCTGCCGGGCGGCCGATCCCGGCTCCCGCATCGGCCCCGGCGTCGGCTCCCTGGCGGCAGGCCCTGGCCGCTCCTCCCTGAGCGCTTCCAGCTCGCGCACCGCACGCTCGTGATCCCGCTCCAGCCGCGCCCGGTAGCGCAGGACCGTGGCCGGCGAGGGCAGCCCCGCCTCGCGCAGCGCCGCCGCCCCCTCGAGCGCCACGTCCATCACGCGAAACTCCAGCGCATCCAGCCGCTCCGCGCGCACCATCCCCATCGCCATCTGCCGCACCCAATGCATCTCCGCGGCATCGGCCGGGCGATGGCGCGCCGTGAGCGCATCGAGCAGACCCCGCAGATGCGCTTCCTCCGGGAAGCTCGGGTTCGTCCGTGCCGCGAACGGCCCGTGCCTCGCGGCATTTGGGGGCACTCGCCGCCTTGCCCTCCTGCGTCACCGGTTCCCGAAAGAGGGCGCTGTTGCGGCGGGAGGCGTCGGATCGGGCGGGTATGGGGGCATTGGGCATGGCCGCCTCGCTGAGGAAAGGAGAAAGGGTGAGGCGAGGGTGGCATGACGGAGGAATAAATACCGAGCCGTGGCCGGAGCCTGCCTGGTGGCCAGGCGGCTGCAGCCTGCTTGATGGCCGCGGAGGACGGCTCTCGCCCTCGAGCAGAGCGCCGAAGACCCACCGGTCGATCGCCACGCTGCGTACCGGAGCGCCGGCATCGCCGCCGGCTCGCGAACGACCAGGAGAGGAAATGGAGCCGCGCGCAGCGCCTTGCCGGGCATCGCTGCGGCGGGCGGGCCGCGGCCGCCGTTTGTTTACTGCGTCTTCACACTTCTCGGCCATTCTGCCGGGGCCGGGCGCATTGCCGGTGCTGGACGAAGGAGGCGGCCTTGCGGGAGCATTCGTGCCCCGGGCAGGAAACGGGTGGCACTATCGTCTCAGCCGCGGTGGTAAGGGTGGCCGGAGAGGATGGTGGAGGCGCGGTAGACCTGCTCGGCCAGCAGCACGCGGACCATCTCGTGAGGCCAGGTCATGCGGCCGAAGGCGAGCTTGAGGTCGGCCCGGGCGAGAAGCTCCGGGGCGTGGCCGTCGGCGCCGCCGATCAGGAAGGCGATACAGCGGCGGCCCTGGTCGCGCATTACCCCCAGGCGGTGGGCGAAGGTCTCGCTGTCCTGCAGCTCGCCATGCTCGTCGAGGGCGATAATAGCCGCTCCATCGGGCACTGCAGCAAGCAGCAGCCGGGCCTCCTCGGCGGCCAGCTTGTGCGGATCGACACGACCGCGCGGCTGTACCTCGATGGTCTCGAACGGCCAAGGGCAGCGCCGAGCATAGCGCTCGACCAGCTCGGCGATGGCCTTGTCGCGCGACCTGCCGACCGCGATCAGCAGGACCCGCACCTAGTCGGCGCCGAGGGCGACCCGCTGCTCGCGGGCCGGCGGGGCGACCGACCACAGCTTCTCGATGGCATAGAGCTCCCGCGTCTCGGCGCGGAACAGGTGCACGATGACGTCGAAGGCGTCGATCAGCACCCAGCTGCTCTCGCCCACGCCTTCGGCGACGACGCCCTTGTAGCCCGCCGCCTTGAGGCGCTCGACGAGCTTCTCGGCCATGGTGTCGAGGTGGCGCTGCGAGGTGCCGGTGGCGACCACCATGGCATCGGCGATAGTCGTCTTGCCCGCGAGGTCGACCACCACCGCGTCGATGGCCTTGTCGGCTTCGAGCGAGCTGGTGACGATGTCCAGGAGGGCTGGGGCAGAGGCGGGGGCGGCGGAGGTATCAGGGGCGGACGTACTTATCTCTCGAACTCCAGGCAGGCGCTTCGTCCGCCTTCAGGGTTGGGCCGCCGCGCGCCGGATTTCCGTGCTCGAGGCGGGATGCGGGCGCAAGCGAAGGAACACCCAGGCCGGCGGCGCGCAGGCGGCGAGCTCTGCGGCACGCGCGTCGCTCAACCTCGCCCCGGCGAAACGCGTCGCTGCGGCGCCGGCCAGGGCACCATAAGAATAGGGATCGCGCTCGAAGACCGCAATGGGACAGGCACGCATTACCTGCTCCCAGTGCCGCCAGCGCGGCAGCTGCGCCAAATTGTCCGCGCCGATCAGCCAGACGAAGCGATGTTCCTTCCAGCTTGCCAGCCGCTTGAGCGTGTCGGCGGTGTAGCGTGTGCCCAGCCTGCTCTCCAGCGAGGTCACACGCACTGCCGGGTGGCGCGCCACGGCGCGCGCGGATGCCAGCCGCTCTTCCAACGGCGCCATGCCGGCGCGCGGCTTCAGCGGATTTTGCGGCGAGACCAGCCACCAGACCTGGTCGAGCTGCAGGCGGCGCAGCGCTTCCAGGCTCACATAGAGGTGACCGTCATGGGCCGGGTTGAAGGAGCCGCCCAAAAGGCCCACCCGCAGCGGCTCGCGGCCGGGAGGCGGGGCTGGCTCCGCCCTCGGCGACAGCAGGCGCACCCGACGGCGCAGGCCGCCGGTGGGGTCGGCCGCCTCGCGCTTCAGCCCGGCCGGCACTGACCGCTGCCATGCACCAGATATTTGAAGCTGGTGAGCTGCTCGACGCCGACCGGGCCGCGGGCGTGCAACCGGCCTGTGGCGATGCCGATCTCCGCCCCCATGCCGAACTCGCCGCCGTCGGCGAACTGGGTCGAGGCGTTGTGCATGACGATGGCGCTGTCGACCGCGCCCAGGAAGCGGGCGGCCGCCGCAGCGTTCTCGGCGAGAATGCTCTCGGTGTGCTGCGAGCCGTGGCGGGCGATGTGGGCGATGGCCTCCTCGATTCCCTCCACCAGCTTCACCGCGAGGATGGCATCGAGATATTCGGTGTCCCAGTCGCTCGCGGCGGCCGGCCGGGCGCGCGGCTCGATCCGGCAGACGCCCTCGTCGCCGCGGATCTCGCAGCCGGCCGCGATCAGCGCGTCCAGCACCGGCGGCAGCAGGGCAGCGGCGACGCTGCTGTCGCACAGCAGGGTCTCGGTGGCCCCGCAGATGCCGGTGCGGCGCATCTTGGCGTTGAGGACCACCTCGACGGCCTTTTCCCGATCGGCGCTCTCGTGGAGATAGGTGTGGCAGTTGCCTTCGAGATGGGCCAGCACCGGGATCCGGCTTTCCTCGTAGACTCTCTCGATCAGCGAGCGCCCGCCGCGCGGGATGATGACGTCGATGCTCTCGCTCATGCGCAGCATCATCCCGACCGCCGCGCGCTCGGTGGTGGGCGGCATCTGGACGGCAGCGACCGGCAGACCGGCCTCCTCGAGCCCCTGCTGCAGGCAGGCGAGGATGGCGCGCGAGGAGAAGAAGCTCTCCGAGCCGCCGCGCAGGATGGCGGCATTGCCGGCCTTGAGGCACAGCGCGCCGGCGTCGGCCGTGACGTTGGGGCGGCTCTCGTAGATGATCCCGATAACCCCCAGCGGCACCCGCACCCGGGCGATGTCGAGCCCGTTGGGGCGCTGCCAACGGGCGAGCTCGGCACCGACCGGATCGGGCAGGGCGGCGATGGCCTCGAGCCCTGCGGCCATGGCCTCGACGCGCCTCTCGTCGAGCAGCAGACGGTCGAGCATGGCGTCGCCAAGGCAGCGCTCGCGCGCCGCCTTCATGTCGCGCCCGTTGGCCTCGATGATGGCGTCCGCCCGGGCGCGCATGGCCGCCGCGGCCGCCCGCAGCGCCCGGTCCTTGGCCTCGCCGGGCACCTGCCCGAGCCTTCGCGCCGCCTCGCGGGCGGCAGCGCCCAGCGCCCGCATGCCCTGTTCCAGATCGTCCTCGATGACCGTCGTCATGCCGCCTCCGATACCATGGCGCCTTCCTACCAGAGCAGGGGCGGACGGTCACCAAGACGGCCCGCCGCATCGAGGCGGCGCGGGTCAGGGGGTGGCGCGGCGCCGTGCCGGGCCGGCGATCAGCGAGAGATTGTGGGCGGTATTGATGAGGCCCACATGCGAGAGCGCCTGGGGAAAGTTGCCGAGCTGGCGGCCGAGCCGCGGGTCGTACTCCTCGGCCAGCAGCCCCACGTCGTTGCGCAGGGCGAGCAGCCGCTCGAAGACCGCCTCCGCCTCCTCGTGCCGGCCCATGAGCGCCAGATTGTCGGCCAGCCAGAAGGAGCAAATCAGGAAATAGCCCTCGCCCGCGGGCAAGCCGTCGACGCCGGTCGAGGTGCGGTAGCGCAGCAGCAGCCCGTCATGCTCGAGGTCCTGGCGGATCGCCTCGAGTGTGCCGGCGATGCGCGGGTCCTCGGGGGGCAGGAAACCCACGAGCGGCAGCATGAGGGCCGAGGCGTCCAGTACCTCGTCGTCGTCATAGGCCTGGACGAAGGCGTTGCGCTTCCGGCTGAAGCCCTTCTCGCAGACGTCGGCGTGGATGCGGTCGCGCAGGACCCGCCAGCGCCCGGCGTCGCCCTCGAGGCCGAAGCGCTCGACCGCCTTGACGGCGCGGTCGAAGGCGACCCAGGCCATCGCTTTGGAATGCGTGAAGTGGCGCCTTCCGCCGCGCACCTCCCAGATTCCCTCGTCAGGCTCCTGCCAGCGTTCCTCGAGCGCCCGCAGGAGGACTTTCTGGAACTCCCATGCATCGCCGTCGTGCTGGAGCTCCAGGCGCCGGCCCTGGTGGCCGATGTCGAGGATCTCGCCATAGACGTCGAGCTGGAGCTGGCTGTGGGCGGCATTGCCGATTCGTACCGGCCGGCTGCCCTCGTAGCCATCGAGCCAGGGAAGCTCGCACTCGGCAAGCCAACGCTCGCCGCGCACGCCATAGAGGATCTGCAGTTGCTCGGGTCGGCCGGCGGCGGTGCGCAGCAGCCAGCAGCGCCATGCCTCGGCTTCCTCCCGGTAGCCCGAGAGCATCAGGGCATAGAGGGTGAAGGTGGCATCCCGGATCCAGCAGAACCGGTAATCCCAGTTGCGCACGCCGCCCAGCTGCTCGGGCAGCGAGGTGGTGGCCGCTGCGGCGATGCCGCCCGAGGGCGAGTAGGTCAGCGCCTTGAGGGTCAGGAGCGAGCGCAAGACCGGCTCGCGCCAGCGGCCGTCGACCGTGCATCTGGCCGACCAGTCCTGCCAGTAGCGCTCGGTGGTGGCGAGCATGGCCTCCTCGTCGGCCTTCTCGGGGCGCTCGCGGTAGGAGGTGCAGGCGATGAGGCGGAAGGGCAGGCGGTCGCCCTTGCGGACGGTGAACCGCGCCTCGGTGCGAAAGTTGCGCCCCTCCAGCGGCACCGGCGCGATAAGCTCCAGGGCCTCGGGGCCGGCCACCGCGCGGATGCCCTCCGGCGTGCGCCGCACCCAGGGCACGGTGGCGCCGTAATCCATGCGCATGATGAGCTCCATGCCCATGTCGACGGACCCTTCACGACCCTCGACGATGCGCACGATGTCGGCGATCTCGCTGCCATGGGCCACCGGCATGAAGTCGATGACGGCCACCACCCCATCGTCGGTCTCGAACTCGGTCTCGAGGATCAGCGTGTCGCCGCGATAGCGCCGCCGGCAGGCCTTCACGGGGGCCTGCGGGGCCATCAGCCAGCGGCCGTTGTCGCTGGTGCCGAGCAGGGCGGCAAAGCAGGCGGGGCTGTCGATGCGGGGCAGGCAGAGCCAGTCGATGGAGCCGTCGCGACCCACCAGCGCGCAGGTGAGCGTGTCGCCGATGACGGCGTAATCCTCGATCCGCTGGGCCATCCGCTGCTCCTCGTGCCGTTGCCCCAGGCCAAGAGACTAGGAGCGCCGGGCCGCGGAGCCAGTCCCTTCTGCGCGGAAAACGGGCCCGGGCCGCCGCTCGCGGGTGACCAGGCGATAAACGGCGGCGCCAGCCAGGAGCAGCAGCGCCGCGCCCGCGGTGGTGGCGTCGAAGGCCGCCTCGAAGGCTTCGCGGCCGGCACCGGCCAGGCGCTCGGCCGCCGGTGCCGGCAGTTCGGCCGCGGCGCCCAGCGCCTCGTCGAGCGACAGGCGGACCGCAGCCGGAACACTGATGGCGATCTCCTTGGGCAGCACGAGCCAGGTCGTGTAGACGGCGGTCATCAGGCTCCCGAACATCGCGATGCCGAACGTGCTGCCCAGCTCGAAGGCGACCTCCTCGATCGACGCCGCCATGCCGGCGCGGCCGGGCGGGCTCTCCGTCATGATCGAGGAGGAGGCGGCGGTCATGGCGCCGCCGATGCCGATCCCGAAGAGCGCCAGCCAGGCGAGCTGCGGCCAGGAGACCGTGGCGCCGGCGCCGGGCGGGGCGAGCAGAAGCCCGCCGAGCCCGAGACCCGCCAGCAGGAGGCATGCCGAGGTCACCGGCCGTGCGCCGGCCCGGTGCAGGAGGAGACCGGCCAGCGGCCCAGCCAGGAAGGCACCGATGGGGGTGGGCGCGATGGCGAGCCCCGCCTCGAGCGGCGAGAGCCCCAGCACCAGCTGGAGATGCTGGCCCAGCACCAGCTCGAAGCCCATCAGCACCATGGAGGCCAGCAGGGCCGCTCCCACGGCGGCGGAGAAGGGCCGGTTGCGGAACAGGCCGAAGTCGATCAAGGGATGCGCCGCGCGGTTCTGGCGGCGGACGAAGAGGGTGAGGAAGAAGAGACCGCCGCCGGCCGAGACGAGCAGGGCCGGCAGCGCGATGTCGCGCTTCGCCAGCTCCTTGATGGCGTAGACCAGGCCGAAGAGGCCGAGCATCACCTGGAGCGAGGCCACGAGATCCCATGGGCGGGGGGAGAGGCTCGCCGGGCGCGGGACGAGGATCAGGGCCAGCGGCAGCACGAGGGCCACGACCGACACGTTGATGAGAAAGACCGAGCCCCACCAGAAGTGCTCGAGCAGCGCCCCGCCCAGAACCGGGCCGATGGCAGCGCCGCCCGAGGCGATCGAGGCCCATATGCCGATCGCCACGGCGCGCTGGCCGGGATCCTCGAAGCTCTGGCGGATGATCGCCAGGGTAGCCGGCATCATCATCGCCCCGCCGACGCCCAGGAGTGCCCGGGCGGCGATCAGGAGGGCGGGGGAGGGGGCGAAGGCGCTGGCCAGCGACGCGCCGCCGAAGACCAGGAGACCGGCGATGAAGAGCCGCCGGTGGCCGAGCCGGTCGCCCAGCGTCCCCAGGCCGGGCAGCAGCCCGGCCACCACGAGCGGGTAGATGTTGACGATCCACAGCCGTGCCGAGGCGCTCGCCGCGAGCTCGCGGGTCAGCACCGGCAGGGCGGTGAACAGCACGGTGGCGTCCACCACGATCAGGAACAGCGCCGTGGCCACGACGATGAGGACCAGCCACGGGTTGCGCATCACGAGCTCCTGGCGGTGCGCCCTAGAGCAGCACCAGATCGTCGCGGTGGATCATCACCTCGCGGCCGCGATAGCCCAGCAGGGCCTCGATCTCGGCGGTCCGGCGGCCGGCGATGCGGCAGGCCTCGGGCGCGTCGTAGGCGCACAGGCCCTTGGCCAGCGCCCGTCCCTCGGGTGTGCGCACGAGCACCGCGTCGCCGCGCTCGAAGGCGCCCTCGACCCGGGTGACGCCGGCCGGCAGCAGGCTCGAGCCGCGCCGCAGGGCGGCGACCGCCCCGGCATCGACGTGGACCGATCCCATCACCCCGAGCGAGCCGCTGATCCAGTCCTTGCGGGCGCCCATGAGGCTGGTCTGGGCCGGGAAGAGGGTGCAGCGTCCGCCGTTCTCGAGGGCCGAGAGGGGGCGCTCGAGCGTGCCCTTGCCCAGCACCACGGTGCAGCCCGAGCGGGTCGCGATCCGGGCGGCCTCGAGCTTGCTCACCATGCCGCCGGTGCCGACCGCGCTCACCGAGCCGCCGGCCATGGCCTCGATCTCCGGCGTCACCGTCGCGACCACCGGCAGATGCCGGGCCGCGGGGTCGCTGGCCGGGTTGGCCGTATAGAGCCCGTCGACGTCGGAGAGCAGGACCAGGGTCTCGGCGCTGGCCATGACGGCGACGCGGGCCGAGAGGCGGTCATTGTCGCCGAAGCGGATCTCGGCGGTGCCCACCGTGTCGTTCTCGTTGACCACCGGCACCGCCCCCAGACGCAGCAGGGTGGCGAGCGTGGCGCGGCCGTTGAGATAGCGGCGCCGGCTCTCGGTATCCTCCAGGGTGATCAGGATCTGCGCGGTGGTGAGCCCGACCCCGGCCAGGCTCTCCTGCCAGCCGCGGGCCAGCAGGATCTGCCCGGCGGCGGCGGCTGCCTGCTTCTCCTCGAGCTTGACGGGCCGGCGCGCCAGGCCCAGCGCCCGCCAGCCGAGCGCGATGGCGCCGGAGGTCACGACCATGACCTCCTGGCCGCGGCCGCGCAGCCGGGCGATGTCCTGGGCCAGGGCGTCGAGCCAGAGGCGGCGCAGGCTGCCATCCTCGCGGACCAGCAGCGAGGAGCCGATCTTGACGGTCAGCCGGGAGGCCCGCAGGGCTTCGCCGGCGCTCATACCTCGCGGCGCTCCGCGAGCTGCTCCCGCTCCGCACGGCGCCGCTCGCGCACCAGCTCGAGCGCCTCGCCGAGCACCGGTCGCGTCCCCTTGCCGCTCGCTGCCGAGACGCGGTGGACGGGCCGGCGGGCGGCTTCGGCGAGAAGCTGGGCCTGCTCTTCCAGGCTGTCCTCGTCGAGGGCGTCGCACTTGCTCAGGCACACGATCTCCGGCTTGTCGCCGAGGTCGTGGCCATAGGCGAGCAGCTCCGCCCGCACCGTGCGGTAGGCGTCGGCGACGTCTTCCTGGGTGGCATCCACCAGGTGGACGAGCACGCTGCAGCGCTCGACATGGCCGAGGAAGCGGTCGCCCAGCCCCTTGCCCTCGTGGGCCCCCTCGATCAGCCCGGGGATGTCGGCCATGACGAAGCCGTCATCGTCGAACTCGATGGTGCCGAGCTTGGGCTCCAGGGTGGTGAACGGGTAGTCGCCGATCTTGGGGCGCGCCCGGCTCACCGCCGAGAGGAAGGTCGACTTGCCGGCATTGGGCAGGCCGACGAGCCCGGCATCGGCCAGGAGCTTGAGCTTGAGCCACACCCAGCGCTCCTCGCCGGGCCAGCCCGGCTCGGCCCGCCTTGGCGCGCGGTTGGTCGAGGACTTGAAGTGGATGTTGCCGCGTCCGCCGTCGCCGCCGCGGGCCAGCACGATCTCCTGGCCCGGCTCGGTCATGTCGGCGATCAGGGTCTCGCCGTCCTCGGCCAGTATCTGGGTGCCGACCGGCAGCTTGAGCAGCACGTCGTCACCGGTCTTGCCCGTGCGCTGCCGGCCCATGCCGTGCATGCCCCGCTGGGCCTTGAAGTGCTGCTTGTAGCGGAAGTCGATCAGGGTATTCAGATCGTCGACACAGCGGGCGATGACATGGCCGCCACGGCCGCCGTCACCACCGTCCGGGCCACCGAACTCGATGTACTTCTCACGGCGGAAGCTGATGCTGCCGGCACCGCCATCCCCGCTCTTGAGCCAGATCTTCGCTGAATCGAGAAATCTCATGACGAAAAAAGGGGAAAGGCGTCGACCTTTCCCCTTCCTCCAAAAAAGGTGTGCTGCAGGGCCCGATTACTCGGCCGCCTGGGCCTCCGAGACGACGCTCACATAGGAGCGGCCGTCGCGCGCCCGCTTGAAGGCGACGCGGCCCTCGGACATCGCGAAGATGGTGTAGTCGCGACCCAGGCCCACATTGGTGCCGGGATGCCACTTGGTGCCACGCTGCCGGATGATGATGTTGCCCGGGACAACCTGCTCGCCGCCGAACTTCTTGACGCCGAGGCGCTTGCCCTCGGTATCGCGGCCGTTGCGCGAGCTGCCGCCGGCTTTCTTATGTGCCATGGCTCAACTCTCCTTTTTGAGACTTACGCCGAGGCGATGTCGGTGATGCGGAGCACCGTCAGGTCCTGCCGATGGCCGGTCCGACGACGGGAATTCTTGCGGCGGCGCTTCTTGAAGACGATGAGCTTGGGCCCACGGGTCTGCTCCAGCACGGTCGCCGACACCTTGGCACCGGCAACGAGCGGCGCACCGATCGCCAGCTCCTGGCCCTCGCCGCCCAGCATCAGCACCTGGTCGAGCTCGACGATGCTGCCTGCCTCGGCCTCGAGGCGCTCGACCTTGATCACGTCGTTGGTGGCGACGCGGTACTGTTTGCCGCCGGTCTTGATCACTGCGTACATGAGTTTTCGCCAGACAGGCTGGAATGAGGACGCGAGCAGCACGCCGTCTGTCGAGCTGCCCTCAGACGCGAGCGCGGACTATAGAGACGAAGCCGCACGAGTCAACTGCCGCAAGGCGCGCTCAGCCTGCGGCAAGGCCGAGACGTTCCAGGGCCCGGTAACGGGCCTGCGCGCTCTCCTTGCCGCTCACATAGAGCAGACCGGCCACGCGCCGCAACAGGCTGTCCTCCAAAGCGGCCAGCTCGCCGTCGGCATAGGCGATCTCCCAGAGCATCTCCATGACGGCGATCCTGCCGTCATGATCGAGCCTTTCCTTGAGCGCGCTGGTGAAACCGTGCCAGTCGACGCTCTCGTCGGCGGCGCGCTCGGCCTCGTCCAGCAGGCTCGCCGCCAGATCCGGCGCAAGGCCGAAGCGCTGCTCGAGGAGCATGGCGATCCGCTCCCGCTCGTGCGGCTCGAATCGGCCGTCGAGACGGGCAGCCTCGACCATCAGCGCCGCGGCGGCGAGCTGCTCGGGAGCGACGGGCGGGCTTTCCTGGCGCCGCTGCGGGAAGATCAGGTCCAAAAGTCGCTGCATCGCACGGAACTGGTTCGCCGCGACGCCGCCGTCAAGCCGGGGCGCGCTCGAGCGCCGGGACGGCCTGCGTCGCCGCGTCGCGGTCCTGCACGGCCTCCAGCCACACGGCGGTGTCGTGCACGGCCGCGCCGCCATTGGGCGGTGCCGGATCCGCGCCGAGCAACAGGTTGATGCCCACACCGTCCTGCCAGTGGCGGTTCGGCCAGATGCTTTCCACCACGATCGTGTCGCGATGCTGCCCCTCGCGCGGCGCTGCATGGAGCGTCACCGAGCCACGCTCGTTGCCCAACCGGACGGCAGCGCCCTCGGCAAGCCCGAACTGGGCCATGACGTCGGGATGGAGAAAGGCGGTCGGCCGCCCCTCGCGCTTTCGCGAGGTCGGCATCTCGGTGAAGGTGGAGTTGAGAAACTGCCGGGCAGGGGCTGCCACCAGCCGGAACGGCTTTTGCGGGCTCACCTCGTCGATCAGCGCCAGATGGTCCGGCAATACCGGCATCTTCGCATGCCAGGGGCCGAGCGAGGCCCAGTCGGGCCTGAAACGGAAGCGGCCGTCGGGGGTGGGGAAGCCTTCCAGATGATGCGCCGTCGCGAAGTCCGGCACCACGTCCCAGCCGCCGGCCTCGAAGATGGTCGAGGCATCGGGCCAGCCCGAGCGCCGGCACAGGTCGTCGATCAGCTCCCACGCGCTCATCGCGAAGCCCGGATGCGCCGCGCCCAGGCGACGGGCGAGGCCGGCGATGACCTCGTGGTTGGAGCGGCATTCACCCTGCGGCTCGAAGATCTTCCTGGCGATCTGGATGCGCGAGTGGGCGGCCGCCTGGTAGATGTCGTCATGCTCGAGGAACATGGTGGCCGGCAGCACGATGTCGGCCATCCGCGCCGTGTCGGTCATGAACTGCTCGTGCACCGCGACGAACAGGTCCTCGCGGGCGAAACCCTCGTGCACCTTGCCCAGATCGGGCGCCACGCACATCGGGTTGGTGTTCTGGATGAAGAGCGCATGGACCGGCCCGCCGCCTTCCAGCGCGTCGGCGTCGCCGGCGAGGATCGGGCCGATCCGCGACTGATCGAGAACACGCACCGCCGGATCGACGGCGTCGAGCCCCTCGATCAGCGTCTTGTCCCAGCGATAGAGCTCGCCGAAATTGTAGAGGGCGCCGCCACCCGCATGCTGCCAGGCGCCGGTGACCACCGGCAGGCACGACGCCGCGTGCATGGCGGCCGCCCCGTTGCGCTGCCGGGTGAAGCCGTAGCCCAGCCGCAGGAAGGCGCGCTTCGTGCCGCCATAGAGCCGGGCGAAGCTCTCGATGGTCTCGACGCCAAGGCCGGTGATCGCCGAGGCCCATTCGGGCGTGCGGCTCTCCAGATGGCGCTCGAGCTCCTCGGGCGCGTCGCTCATCCGCGCCAGGTACTCGCGGTCGGCGAAGCCTTCCCTGAAGAGCACATGCATGACCGCGCAGGCCAGCGCGCCGTCGGTGCCGGGCCGGAGCGCCAGGTGCAGGTCCGCCTGCTCGGCGGTGGCCGAGCGGTAGGGATCCACCACCACGAGCCTGGCGCCGCGCTCCTTACGGGCCCGGGCGATGTGGGTCATCATGTTGACGTGGGTGTGGACCGGGTTGCAGCCCCACACCACCACGAGATCGCTGTGCTGGGCGATCTCCAGTGCCGGCACGCCCCAGCGCTTGCCGTGACCGGCCTTGAAGCCGGTGTCGGACAGCATCACGCAGATCGTGCTCTTGAAGCGCGAGTAGCCGAGCGCGTGGGTCAGCCGGTTGATCCCGTCGCGCTGCACGAGGCCCATCGTGCCGGCATACCAGTAGGGCCAGACGGCCTCGCGCCCGTGACGCCGTGCCGCCCGCTCCAACCCCGCGGCCACCTCGTCCAGCGCGTCATCCCAGGAGATCCGCTCGAACGCGCCGGAGCCCTTCGCACCCTTGCGGCGCAGCGGGTGCATCAGCCGCTCGGGGTGGTGGAAGCGCTCGTGGTAGCGGGCGACCTTGGCGCAGATCACCCCTGCGGTGAACGGGTTGCGCTGCGAGCCCCGGACCTTGCCGAGCCGTCCGTCGGGCCGCTTCTCGACCTCGAGCGCGCAGACGCTCGGGCAGTCGTGGGGACAGACGGAGGGATGGAACGTGTCGGTCATGGGAGGAAGGCTCCGGGCGGCTTGCCGGCTGGCTGCGGGCAACGATGCTCCAGATGGCCCTGTCACGCCACCGTGATTTTATGGCGGCCGCGAGCGGCGCCTAGCCGACCGCGATCGCCCTATCGACCGTGCGGCGCAGCGCTCGCGCCGCGGCGGCCGGATCGGCTGCCCCGCAGATCGCCGAGACCACCGCTATTCCGGCGGCACCGGCCTGCATCACGGCGCCTGCGTTGCCAGCGCCGATGCCGCCGATCGCCACTGCGGGCAGGGCCAGGCGCGCCGCCGCCGCGGCGAGGCCGTCGAGGCCCAGCGGCAAGGCGGCGTCGGCCTTGCTCATGGTGGCGAAGACCGGGCCGAGCCCGACATAGTCGATTCCGCGCGGGTCGATCGCGGCGATCTGGTCCTGGTGGGTCACCGAGAGCCCGAGCAGCCGATGCTCGCCCAGAAGGGCCCGCGCCTCGGCGGGCGGCATGTCATCTTGTCCCACATGGGCGCCGTCGGCGTCGGCGGCCAGCGCTATGTCGAGCCGGTCGTTGACGATCAGCCGGACGCCGGTGCCGGCCAGCAGCGCCTTGAGGCGGCGGGCCGCCCCGAGAAGTGCTGCACCCTTGGCGAGCGGGTCGCGGAGCTGGACCAGGGTGACGCCGCCGGCCACTGCCTGGCCCACGATCCGCTCCAGAGCGGCGCTGGCGGTCAGGCCCGGGTCGGTCACGAGGTAGAGGCGCGGGTCGAGGGGAGGGCGGGTGCTCACGAGATCCGCGCTCCTTCGTCGAGCTCCGCGGGGCTGAGCCGGTAGAGCTCGTCCAGCAGCCGCGTCTGGAAAAGGCCCGGCCCGACATCGCCCCGGGCGGCGCGCTCGCCGGCGAGGCCCAGCATCGCCAGCCCGTGGGCGGTGGCCACGAGCGGATCGGGCAGTGCTGCAAGAAAGGCGCCAGCGAGAGCGCTTGCGGTGCAGCCGGTGCCGGTGACCCGGGTCATCATCGGGTGGCCGTTGGCGATCCGCAGCATGCGGCTGCCGTCGGTCACCAGATCGACCGCGCCGGTCACCGCGACCACGCAGCCGGCGCGCTGCGCCAGCGCCGTTGCCGCCTGGGCGGCGGCCTCGCTGCCGACGGTGCTGTCGACGCCGCGGGTCAGGTCTCCGGCTTCACCGGCCAGCGCCAGGATCTCGCTGGCATTGCCGCGCAGGAGGCTCGGACCGAGCGCCAGCAGGCCCAGCGCTGCACGAGTGCGCAGGCCGGTGGCGCCGGCTCCCACCGGATCCAGCACCCAGGGGCGTCCCGCTCGTCCCGCCGCCAGCGCCGCCAGCCGCATGGCGGCAATCCACGGCTGGTCGAGGGTCCCGATATTGATCACCAGGGCGCCGGCCATGGCGGCCAGCTCCTCGACCTCGTCGGGAGCGTGCGCCATGACCGGCGAGGCGCCCAGCGCCAGGAGCGCATTGGCCGTGCTGTTCATCACGACATGGTTGGTGATGTTGTGGACCAGCGGCCGCGCGTCGCGGACCGCTGCGATGGAGCTGCCGGGAGAGCCATGCGCAGGCAACGCATCCTCCTTTCGGGCTGGCGGGACGGCTGCAGGCTAGCACGGCGGACGGGCGGAGGCAGGCTCTGCGACGCCGGCAACCTTGGCATGGCTGCCCCGTTTGACGAGCAGCCGGATCGCTCGTCGGCAGCAGCGGGCGGGCAGGCACCAGGAAGGAGTAGCTCGCATGCGCAAGCTGTTGATCACGTTGGTCTCGGCGCTCGCCATGGCGGTGGGCGCCGCGGCGATGGCCGAGGATGCCCAAAAGCCGGAGACGAAGACGCAGCAGCCGGCCGACAAGGCGGCAGGCACTACCGTCGACACCGGCTCGAAGACGGTGACCCTGCCGAACGCCGGCGCCTCGACCCAGGCCGAGGCGGACAAAGAGGTTCCCGAGGAGAGTGCCGAGGCCGACAAGTCGATACCGAGCCACAGCGGCGCGGCGTCCGCCGGAGAGGCTGGGTCGGTGACCCCGGGCAAGCCTCTCGACGATGGTGCCGCTACCGCCGAGGCGACCTCGCCGCCGGCGACCGCCGTCGAGCCCTCGAAGCTGGAGCCGGCGCTGGGCACCCCGGCCCCCGCCGCGACCATGCGCTCCCCGCTGCCGCCCGGCGCAGGCCTCGCCCGTCTCATGAACGCCACCATCGTCAACGCGGAAGGCGAGGAGATCGCCGAAATCAGGGATTATGTGCTGGGCGCCGATGCCCAGATCGAGCAGGTCGTGATCCAGTTCGGCGACATTCTAGGCTTCGGCGGCAAGACCACCACGCTCCAGCTGGGCCAGCTCCACGCGACGCCGGGCGAGGAGAACCGCTTCATCGTGAACATGGATAAGGAGGAGCTCAAGGCGCTGCCGGACTACGAGGAGAAGGACGGCCGCTGGATGACCAAGGGCTGAGCCCGGTCCACGGCCGGGTCTCGACGTAAAGGGGCGCGGGCCGGCCGCGCCCCTTCCAGTATCCGGGCCGCAAAGAACGCGTTTGGCTCAGTCGATGACGCCGCAGACCATGCGCGCGCCGCCACCGCCCAGCGGCTTGGGCTCGTCGCTGTAATTGTCGCCCCCCGCATGGATCATCAGGGCATGACCCGAGAGCCGCGCCACGTCGTCGATCCGGGGGGCTGTCACCTCGCCCGTGGCGGTGCCGTCCTGCGCCACCTCGAGGGCGGGCAGGTCGCCCAGATGGCCGTCGCCCTCGGGGCCGGCATGCCGGTTCGTGTTGTCAGGATCCCAGTGACCGCCGGCGGCGAGACCCGGCACCATGTTGCCGTCCTTGTCCTTCGCTGGCTCGCACGAGCCGTTGGCGTGGACGTGGAAGCCGTGCTGGCCGGGCTCGAGGCCCTTGAGGTCCGCCTTGAAGACAGCGCCTCTCTCGCCGCCGGTGATCGTGACGGTGCCCACGGGCTCGCCGACGCCCTCGGCGGTGAGACGGTGCATGGTCACGGTCATCTCGTCGGCGAGGGCGCCGCTGGCAGTGAGCGCCACCGCAGCGGCGCCGAGAAGTGCTGAAACACGCATGGCTGATGCTTCCTCGTTGTGACCGACATGGAGGCAAATGCTGCGGCCGCCGTTAGTTCCGGGTCGGCATGGCGGCCGCTGCCTTCCCTTTACACAACCTTGTGCAAAAGGAGCTCGCCCTCGCGAAGGCGGCGGCAGTTCTCCAGCGCCACGGCGAGCGAGCGCTCGAGCGTTTCCGGGGTCAGCCACGCCAGATGCGGGGCGAGCACAGTGCTCTCCATCCCCAGGAGCGGGTCGTCCGGCGGCACCGGCTCCTCCTCCATGACGTCGAGCCCCGCGGCGCGGAGCCTGCCGCTCGCCAGAGCCCGCGTCAGGGCCTGCTGGTCGACTAGCCCGCCGCGCGCGGTGTTGACGAGCACCGCGCCGGGCTTCAGCCGCTCCAGCGCGGCCGCGTCGAGCAGCCCTTCGGTCTCGGGGGTGAGTGGCAGATGCAGCGAGAGAATGTCGGCCTCGGCCAGAACATCATCGAACGGGCGCCACGCCGCCTGTGCGTCAGCCTTCGGCGTCCGGCTCCAGTAGATGACCCGCGCCCCCAGCGCTTGGAGCGGCGGCACGAGGAGGCGCGGCACCGCGCCGTGGCCCAGCAGCCCCACGGTCCGGCCGCCGATCTCGCCATACTGGTCCATGCTGCCCGGCGGCAGCTTCCAGCCGCGCCCCTCGCGGGTCGCCCGGTCGAGCTGCGGCAGGCGGCGCAGGGCCGCCAGCATCAGGGCCAGGGTCATCTCGGCTACCGCCCGGCTGTTGGTGCCGGGCATGTTGCAGACGGCGATGCCCCGTGCGGCGGCATGGGCGAGATCGATGGTGTTGACGCCGACGCCGATCTTCTGGATCAGCCGCAGCCGCGGCGCTCCGTCGATGATGGCGGCGGTCACAGGCTCCAGCACATGCCAGAGGATCTCGGCATCGCCCATCGCCGCCTGCCATGCGGCCTTGTCACCGGAGGGGACGACGCGCAGCTCGAGCCCGTCTCTGGCCAGAAGCTCCAGCCGCCTGCGCAGGGCAGGGCTCGCATCGTAATGGAAGACCACGCGTTGCATTCGCGCCTCGCCTGACGCACCTTCGTGCCGGTCGGAGACTAGACCGGCCGAAGATCGCGGGTAAAGGCGGCAGGTGCGGCGGAAATGACGGGAATGGCTCCGGTGCCGGGCGACATCGTGGCGGCTTTGTGCCGCGGAGGCCTGGCAGCGCTGGGCGACCGTCCGGCCGGCGAGCCTCTCTCCGGCGGCGTCTCCTCCGACATCTGGCGGGTCGACCTGCCGGGCGGCCCTGTGTGCGTGAAGCGGGCGCTGGCCCGTCTCAAGGTCGCGGCCGACTGGCAGGCGCCGGTCGACCGCAATCGCTACGAGGCGGCGTGGATGGAGGTTGCCGGACGGGTGGCGCCCGAGGCGGTGCCGCCGCTGCTCCATCGCGACGAGGCGTCCGACTCGCTGGTCATGCCGTTCCTCGACCCGGCGCGCTATTCCTTGTGGAAGGCCCGGCTGGCACAAGGCGAGGCCGAGCCGGCGGTGGCCGCGGCGCTGGGCGAGGTGCTGGCGCGCATCCACCGCGCGACCGCGCTCGACCGCGAGCTCGCCGCGCGCTTCCCCACCGACGTGCTCTTCCACGCGCTCCGGCTCGAGCCCTATCTGCTCGCCACGGCCGCCCGGCACCCCGATCTCGAGCGGGCCCTCGTGCGCCTCTCGCGGCGCACCGCCATGACCAAGCTCGCCCTCGTGCATGGCGATGTGAGCCCGAAGAACATCCTCGTGGGGCCGTCGGGTCCGGTGCTGCTCGACGCGGAATGCGCCTGGTACGGCGATCCGGCATTCGACCTCGCTTTCTGCCTCAACCACCTGCTCCTCAAGTGCCTTCTGGCGCCCCAGGCGGCAGCGGCGCTCGTCGCCTGCTTCGACGCGCTGGTCGAGCGCTATCTGGACGGGGTGACGTGGGAGCCGCGGCGGGCGCTGGAGGCGCGTACTGCGGCGCTGCTGCCCGGCCTGCTGCTGGCCCGCGTCGACGGCAAGTCGCCGGTGGAATATCTGACCGAGGAGTGGCAAAGGGACATGGTACGCAAGGTGGCACGCGGACTGTTGCTCGACCCGGTGGTGGGGCTCGTCGCCGTGCGCGATGCCTGGACCGGGGCGCTGGCGTCGTGAGCGGGGCGAGGATCGCAAGCGTTCACGGCCGCCGGGTCTGGGACAGCCGCGGCCGGCCGACCGTCGAGGTCGAGGTAACTCTCCAAGGCGGCATGACCGGGCGCGCCATAGCCCCGGCCGGTGCCTCCACCGGCAGCGGCGAGGCGCTCGACCTGCGCGACGGCGGCGAGCGGCTGGGCGGCCACGATGTCGGCCGCGCGCTGGGCAATGTCGAGCGGTTGATCGCCCCGGCGCTGCTGGGCCAGGACGCGTTCGACCAGAACGGGGCGGACCGGCTCCTGATCGAGCTCGACGGCACGCCGGGCAAGACACGCCTCGGCGGCAACGCCACCATCGCCACCTCCATGGCCGTGGCCCACGCCGCCGCCGCCGCCGCCGGGCTGCCCTTGTGGCGGCATCTGGGGGGCGAGGGGGCGGTCACCATGCCGCTGCCGGAAATCCAGATCTTCGGCGGCGGCAAGCACGCCGCCGGCCGCCTCGACATCCAGGACTTCCTCGTCGTGTGCCCGGGAGCGGAAAGCTTCGCCCAGGCGCTGGAGTGGACCGCCGAGGTCTACATGGCGGCGGGGCGCCTGATGGACCAGGCCGGCCGGCTCAAGGGTGTGGCCGACGAGGGCGGCTTTTGGCCCGAGTTCGACGACAACGAGCAGGCGCTGGCGATGCTGACCCGGGCGATCGAGCGGGCCGGCTACCGCCCGGGCGAGGAGGTCGCCATCGCGCTCGACGTGGCCGCTTCCTCCTTCGGCGCGAACGGGCATTACCGGCTCGGCCGCGAGGGCCGCGCGCTCGACAGCGCCGGCATGGTCGAGCTGCTGGGCGGGTGGCTCGCGCGCTACCCCATCGTTTCCGTCGAGGATCCGGTGGCCGAGGACGACGAGGCCGGCTTCATCGCCTTCCGGCAGCGTTTCGGCAAGAACGTGCAGGTGGTCGGTGACGACTTCCTGGTAACCGACGCCGGGCGCGTCGAGCGGGCGGCTGCCACCGGCGCGTGCAGCACCGTCCTGCTCAAGCCCAACCAGTGCGGCACGCTGAGCGAGACCAAGGCGGCCTGGGAGGCGGCGAAGGCGCACGGCATGGGCGGCATCGTCTCGGCGCGCTCGGGCGAGAGCGAGGACGTCACCATCATCCATCTCGCAGTGGGCTGGGGCGTGGCGCAGTTCAAGGTGGGCTCGTTCACCCGCTCGGAGCGGATGGCCAAGTGGAACGAGGGGCTCAGGATCGAGGAGGCGCTGGGCGGCGGTGCCCGCTTCGCCGGGCGGGCGGCGCTCGCGACGGGTCTTGAAGCCTGAGCCCGCATCACCGACATTTGCTCGCATGGTCGAGCTTCTGCACCGCTACCGCCTGATCGGCGCCGAGCCGAAGGAGGCGCAGCTCTGGCGCAAGCTGGGTCGCCTCGCGGCCCGGCTGCCCTTCGCCCACGATCTGGTTGCCGCCTGGTACTGCGCGCGCGACCCGGCCACGCCCGGCTATGTGCGTGCCGTCCTGCTGGGTGCGGTCGCCTACTTCATCATGCCGATTGACGCGGTGCCGGACATCGTGGCGGTGCTGGGCTTCACCGATGACGCTGCGGTGATCGCCGCGGTACTGGGTGCGCTGGGCACGCACGTGACCGAGGAGCACCGCGCGGCGGCGCGCGACCGGCTGGCCCGCCTCGAGACGTAACGGCGGCAGCCGCCGCCTCTGATCGCGGACTCCGATCCGCGCTCTCGGCCTTTGCCGACGGGAAGAAACATGCCGGCCGCGCGCAGTGCCTTGCATGGCGTCGCCGCGGCGGCCTGCACGCCTGACGTCCGCGCTGAACGACCGCCGCGGCGCCAAAAACAATCGGCGCTACGCCCTTGCCTTCCGCGGACCGCCCCGGCATCCAAAGGAGGGGGCCTGTGCAGCCGGCTCCTTTCGCGAAAATGCAGAGCTGGGGAGCCGGGCCGGGTGATGGCGAGTCTGGGCGCGATCAACGTTTTTCTTTTCGTCGGGGCGCTGCTCGTCCTCCTCGGTATCCTCTCGAGCCTGATCGCCACCCGCTTCGGCGCGCCGCTGCTGCTCGTGTTCCTGGTCATCGGCATGCTGGCGGGTGAGGACGGCCCCGGCGGCATCCGCTTCGACAATGTCGAGACGACCTATCTGGTGGGCTCGATCGCGCTTGCCATCATCCTCTTCGACGGCGGCCTGCGTACGAGGATCGCGACGTTTCGCGGAATCCTCGCACCGGCCGTGGTGATGGCGACGCTGGGCGTGCTGCTGACGGCGGCGCTGACCGGGCTCGCCGTGATGCTGATCTTCGAGGTCAGTTTCCTCCATGGCATGCTGCTGGGTGCCATCGTCGGCTCGACCGATGCAGCCGCGGTGTTCTTCCTGCTGCGCTCCGGCGGTCTCGAGCTGCGCCGGCGGGTGGGCTCGACCCTCGAGGTCGAATCCAGCACCAACGATCCCATGGCGATGTTCCTCACCCTGGTGCTCATCGAGCTGGTGGTGGCGCCGGGCGCCGACGATCTGGGCCGCGCTGGCCTGATGCTGCTGCAGCAGGCCGCGGTAGGCGCCGCTGCCGGACTCGCCGGCGGGGCGGCGGTGTGCTGGCTGCTCAACCGCGTCGAGCTGCCGGGCGGGCTTCATCCGCTGCTCGTGCTGGTGGCTGCTCTGCTGGTCTTCGGCGCCGCCAACCTGCTGGGCGGCAGCGGCTTCCTCGCGACCTATCTGGCGGGCCTCGTCGTCGGCAACCGGCCGGTGCGCGCCTATGCCAGCATCATCGACTTCCACGACACCGCCACATGGCTGTGCCAGATCCTCATGTTCGTGCTGCTGGGTCTCCTCGTGACGCCGACGCGCCTGCTCGACAGCGCCCTGCCGGCGCTGGGCGTGGCCGCGGCCCTCATGTTCCTGGCCCGTCCGGCGGCGACCTTCCTGTGCCTCCTGCCGTTCCGCTTCGCGCTCAAGGAGCTGGCTTTCGTGAGCTGGGTCGGGCTGCGCGGGGCGGTCAGCATCTTCCTTGCGATCCTGCCGCTGCTGGCCGGGTTGCCGGAGGCGCGGCTGTTCTTCGACGTGGCGTTCTTCGTGGTGCTGACCTCGCTCCTGGCGCAGGGCTGGACCCTCAACGCGGCGGCGCGCCGGCTGAAGGTGGCGCTCCCGCGGACTGCGGCGTCGGTGCAGCGTGTCGAGCTCGACCTGCCCGGCCAGCTCGCCCAGGAGCTGGTGGGCTATCCGATCCGCGGCGAGCGCAACTGGTGGCGGCGCGCCTCGCTGCCGCGCTGGGCCCGGCTGGTTCTCGTGGTGCGCGAGGGGGCGATCCTCGACGCGGCCGAGGCGGGTGAGCTGCGGCCGGGTGACTATGGCTATTTCCTGGCGCCGCCGGAGCGGGCGCATCGTCTCGACCGGCTGTTCGCGCTGGAGGACGAGGAGCAGGAAGGGCAGCGCCGCCCCAGCGAGTTCGCCCTGCATGCCGACGTCACGCTGGGAGCGCTGGCCGATCTCTACGGGCTCGAGGTACCGCCCGAGGAGCGCGACTGGACCCTCGAGCGCCTGTTCGCCGAGCGCTTCGAGGACGGGCCGCGGCGCGGCGACCGGCTCGCCATCGGGCGCGCCGTGGTGATCGCCCGCGGGATCGAGGAGGAGCGGCTGGCGGCGGCGGCCCTGATGCTCGACGATCCCTATGAGCGGCTGCTCGCCGAGGAGCGGCGGCAGGGGCCTCGGGCCTGGCTCGAACGGCAGCGGGCCGGGTGGCGCCGGTCGCGTTGACCCCGGGCCCGCGTCCGGCCTAGCTTGGCGCGCCTGCGCCTGCCTGCGCGCTGTCTCCTGTCCTTACTGGTGCTGCTGATGGCTGATCTCGAGCGGTTCGCCTGCTCTCCCCAGAGGCTGCCGTGCAGCCGGTGCCGATGAGCGCGCCGGCCGGGGTGGCGCCGGCGCCGCTGCGCCGGCATCTGGGCGAGACCCTGTCGCTCGCCGCGCCGGTGATGGTGGCGCGCGCCGGCGTGCTGGTGATGGTGGTGGTCGACACCGTCATGACCGGCCTTGCCGCCTCCGACGAGCTGGCTTTCTACGCCATCGCCACCGCCCCCTTCACGCTGCTCATGCTGTTGGGGATCGGCCTGATGACCGGGGTGGTCGTGCTGGTGGCGCAGGCCGCCGGGGCGGGCCGGTCGGCCGAGTGCGGCGCGATCTGGCGCATGGGCGTGCTGGACGGCCTCATCCTGGGCGGGCTGGGCGCCCTCCTGCTGCTGCCGGCCGAGGGCATGCTCCGGGCGCTGGGTCAAAGCGAGGCGCTGGCGGTGCATGGCGGCGAGGTCACCCGCATGTTCGCGATCGGCCTGCCCGCCGTGCTGATGCATACCGCCACCGCCTTCTTCCTCGAGGGCATCCGCCGGCCGCACGTCAACATCGCGGTGATGGTGCTGGCCAATCTCGTCAACGCCCTCCTGAACTACGGGCTCATCTACGGCGAGCTCGGCCTGCCCGCGATGGGCGGGGCCGGCGCTGCGCTGGCAACCTCGATCGCGCGCTGGTTCATGTTCCTGGCCCTCCTCCTCTATGCGTGGCGGATGCAGGGGGCCGAGGGCTTCGGGGTGCGCAGCGGCTCGGGCGGCGGCCTCGCCCTTCAGCGCCGCCTCCTGGCGCTTGGCCTGCCGGTGGCGGCGGCGCAGGGGCTGGAGACCGCCGCCTTCCAGATGCTCACGATCTTCGGCGGCTGGCTCGGTACCACCCAGCTCGCCGCCTACCAGGCGCTCAACAATCTCACGGCCCTGGTCTACATGCTGACCTTGGGGCTCTCGACCGCTACCGCGGTACGGGTCGGCGGCGCTGTCGGGCGCAATGCGCCCATCGATGCCAGGCGCGCCGCCTGGGTCGGGGTGGTGGCCGGCGCCGGTATCATGCTGCTGCTGGCGCCCGTCCTGCTGCTGTTCCGCGAGACCATCGCCCAGGGCTATACCAACGATCCTGACGTTCTGCTGCTGATGGCGCCGGCCATGGCGCTTCTCGCGCCGGTCATCATCGTCGACTGCACCCAAGGCGTGCTGGCGGGCGCGTTGCGCGGCGGCTCCGACGTCTGGGTCCCGACGACGCTTTATGTGACCGGCTTCTGGCTGGTCCAGGTGCCGGTGGCCTGGCTGTGCGCCTTCAGGCTCGATCTCGGGGTGCCGGGGCTGCTTCTAGGGATCCTCGCCGGCTGCACCGTGGCGAGCCTCCTGCTGGGCACGCGCCTCCACCTCGTGGCCCGCTCGGGAAGGCTGGTGGCGGCCGGCTGAGCCGGCGCCTTGGCAGAGCGTCGGGGGGCTGCCATATCGGGTCCATGACGACGGCCCCCCAGATCTTCGACCGGCGGACGGTGCGGCTGCGCCGCCAACGGCTGCTGCGCTCCCGGGACGACAGCGACTTCCTGCGCCGCGAGGTGAGCCTGCGCCTACTCGAGCGGCTGGCCGACATCAAGCGCCCGTTCCCGCTGGTGCTCGATGTCGCGAGCGGCCCGCTGTTCGAGGCGCTGATGGCCAAGGAGGGCCGCCGGCCCGGGCGCCTGGTACGCTGCGACGGTCTGCCGGCCCTTGCCGCGGCGGGCGCCGGTGACGGCGTGGTGGCCGACGAGGAATTGCTGCCCTTCGCTCCCGACCGTTTCGACGCCGCCTTGAGCGTCATGGCGCTGCACTGGGTCAACGACCTTCCGGGCACGCTGGCGCAGCTGCGCTACTGCCTCAAGCCGGATGGGCTGCTGCTGGCGGCATTTCCCGGCGGTGACACGCTGGTCGAGCTGCGCTGGGCGCTGATGCAGGCCGAGCTCGAGATCGCCGGCGGTGCGGCGGCACGCGTCTCGCCGTTCATCGACCTGCGCGATGCCGGCATGCTCCTGCAACGCGCCGGCTTCGCCCTGCCGATGGCCGACCAGGACCGGATCACCGTGCACTATCGCGAGCCGTGGCGGCTGATCGCCGATCTCCGGGCGATGGGCGAGGGCAATGCGCTAGCCGACCGCGACCGGCGGCCGCTGCGCCCCGAGGTGCTGGCCCGGGCGCTGGGGCTCTACCGCGAACGCTTCGGCGACGCCGAGGGCACCGTGCCCGCGACCTTCGACATCGTCTTTCTCACCGGCTGGAAGCCGCACGACAGCCAGCCCCGTCCGCTACCGCGCGGCAGCGGCAAGGTCGATCTGGGTCAGTTTCTCGGGGGGGGCGGGCCCACGGACCCGAAGCCGGAGTGAGGCTGCCGCCGCTCGGGCTGGCGACGGCGGAGCCGTGCGAGGCGCTGCCCGCGGCAGTCGCTCTCCGAGTCCCGCCGGTCGGTGGCGGCGGATGGCGGCCGCGTCAGTGGCTGCGCACCTGCGGCAGGTCATCGTTGGCGGGCTGGGGCAGGCCCGCGAGCCGGGCGCCCAGACGGGCGCACCGATCATAGACCGCCATGACCGACTCCTGGACCGGGCGTACGTCGAAGTGGACGACTTTGCCGGCGGTCCCGTCAGCCTCGCCCTGCAGGAAGAAGTCGAGCGCGCAGCCTTGGTAGGTGTAGCGCCAGAACTGCAGCGACTCCTCGCGGCGACGCAGATCGGGCTGGCCCAAAAGCTCGGTGAGGCGGCTCTCCTCGAGCCCCGCCAGCTGCACCCCGGCCGGCAGCTCGGCGCGGACCGCTGGCGCCGCGGGCGTCGGTGCGATGCCGGAAGCCGGCGGGGCAGGGGGTGCGGGAACCGCGCAGCCGGCAAGCGCCATGGCGCCCAAAGCCATGAGCCACACGCCGTGCCGGCGCATGGCCTTTCCGAACGACGTCATCATCCCCCCGTCCTGCCGACGCCGCACGGCCGCGCGCTTGTTTGCTACTCGGCTGCCGCGGCGGCGGGAGCGCTGTCCTCGAGCATCGACACGTTGCCGGTGAGCCGGCCGCCGCGCTCGATCTCCAGCTCGCCGTAACGCACCGTGCCCTGGACACGGCCGGTGCTGCGGATCATCAGGCGCTTGCGGACGGTGAGATCGCCCTCGTAGACGCCGCTGATCACCGCCTCCTCGACCTCGGCCTTGCCGTTGGTGAAGCGGCCGCTCTCGGCGATCTCGATGGCCCGGGTCTGGTTCAGCGTCACCTGGACGCTGCCCTGGACGACCAGAAGATCACAGGCGGTGATCTCGCCGGCGAGGCTGATGCCTTCGCCGACCATGAGCTGCTTGCCGCCGGCATCGGTCTTCATGCCCTGGCCAGGCGGGGCCGCCTGGGGCCGCAGGCTGCTGCTGCCGGCACCGGGAGCCGCAGGAACGTCGATCTGGCGGCGCGGCAGCTCCGGCTGGGGGGCCGCGGGGGCCCTGGGCTCGGAGGTGGCCTGCCCGTATCCCTGCTCAGGCATCGTCTCCGCCGCCGTCGTGCCCGGGCGAGCCGGGTCGTTATCCTTCCTGCGGAACATTGGGTTTGGACCCCGTTTGCTGTCGTGGACGCTGGGAGCGGTCGAAAAGCCAGCGCATCCGGCGCTGCCAGGTAGGGGTCAGCATTAGTCAGCCGGACCCGGCAAGTCAAACGGCGCCGCAGCCAACGCGGAGAGACGATGTTCCCAGCGTTCCGGGGCAGCCGCACGGGGGCTTCCGCTTGTGGTGATCATTCCTGAGACTATACTCGCGCTGGAACAACTAACGGACAAGCAGAACGTCATGGATTTCAAGCAGTCGTCCGATAAGCGTCACGATGTCCTGGGCATTGGCAATGCCATCGTCGATGTCCTTTCCCATGCCGAGGACGCCCTTCTCGCCGATCTGGGCCTCACCAAGGGGGCGATGACGCTGGTCGACGAGGCGCGGGTCGAGGAGCTCTACCGCCGCATGGGGCCGGGACGCGAGGTGTCGGGCGGCTCCTGCGCCAACACCATGGCGGCCCTCGCGGCACTGGGCAGCCGCGCCGCCTATGTCGGGCGGGTCCGCGACGACCAGCTGGGCGAGGTCTTCGCCCACGACATCCGCGCCACCGGTGTCACGTTCCGCAGCGCCCCGGGACGCGAGGGGCCTGCTACCGCGCGGTGCCTCGTGTTCGTGACCTCGGACGCGCAGCGCACCATGCAGACCTATCTCGGCGCTTGCGTCGAGCTGGGTCCCGAGGATGTCGACGAGGAGCTGGTGAGCCAGTCGGCGGTGACCTATCTCGAGGGCTATCTGTGGGACCGCCCCGAGGCCAAGGCCGCCTGCCGCAAGGCCGCCGACATCTGCCACGCGAGCGGCGGCAAGCTGGCGCTCACCCTCTCCGACCCGTTCTGCGTCGACCGCTGGCGCGGCGAGTTCCGCGAGCTGGTCGAGAAGGAGGTCGACATTCTCTTCGCCAACGAGGCGGAGATTACCTCGCTTTACGAGGTGGACGACTTCGACTCGGCTCTCCAGGAGGTGCGCCGTCATGTCCATTTCGCGGCGCTCACCCGCGGACCCCGGGGCTCGGTGGTGGTCCGCGGTGACGAGGTGCACGTCATCGACGCTGTGGCGCCCTCGCAGGTGCTCGATAGCACCGGCGCCGGCGACCTCTATGCAGCGGGGTTCCTGCATGGCCTGACCGCAGGGCTCGACCTGGCGGCCTGCGGCCGGCTGGGCTCGCTCTGCGCGGCGGAAATCATCAGTCAGTACGGCGCCCGCGCCGAGCGGCCGCTGGCCCGGCTGGTCGAGATCGCACGCGGCTGAGCGACGGCGCGGCCCGGCGGATTTCCCGGGCCGCGCCTTGCGGCTCAGCCGATGCGGCTCAGCGCCTGCTGGAGATCGGCGATGATATCGTCGGCCGATTCGATGCCCACCGAGAGGCGGATCGTGTCGGGGCCGGCGCCGGCCGCCACCTGCTGCTCGGGATCGAGCTGGCGGTGGGTGGTGGAGGCCGGGTGGATGATCAGCGAGCGGGTGTCGCCGATATTGGCGACGTGGCTCAAGAGCTCGCAGCTGTCGACGACCTTGACGCCCGCCTCGTAGCCGCCCTTGACGCCGAAGGTGAAGAGCGAGCCCAGGCCGTTGGGGCAGTATTTGTCGAGCAGCGGCGAGCGGTTCTGCGGCAGGCGGGCATAGGACACCCACGCCACCTGCGGCTGCTTGGTGAGCCACGCCGCGACCTTGTCGGCATTGGCGACGTGACGGTCCATCCTGAGCGGCAGCGTCTCGATGCCCTGGAGGATCAGGAAGGCGTTGAGGGGTGCCAGGGCCGGGCCGATGTCGCGCAGGCCGATGGCCTTGCTGCGCACGGTGAAGGCGAGATTGCCGAAGGTCTCGTAAAAGCGCAGCCCGTGATAGGCGGCGCACGGCTCGCTCATGTGCGGGAACTTGCCGTTGTTCCAGTCGAAATTTCCGCCCTCGACGATGATGCCGCCGACCGAGTTGCCCTGACCGCCCAGATATTTGGTCATGGAGTGGACGACGATGTCGGCACCCCACTTGAGCGGCTGGCACAGATAGGGGCTGGGGATCGTGTTGTCGACGACCAGCGGCACGCCGTTCGCGTGGGCGATCGTGGCGATGGCCTCGATGTCGGCGATGATGCCGTCGGGGTTGCTGGCGCTCTCGATGAAGAACGCCTTGGTGCTGGGGGTGACGGCCTTGGCGAAGTTCTCGGGCTCGGTCGGGTCGACGAAGCTCACCTTCCAGTCGAACTGCGGGAAGCTCTGCCGCATCTGGCTGATCGAGCCGCCATAGAGCTTGCTCGACGCCACGATGTGGTCGCCGGGGCTCATCAGGTTGAGGAAGGTGAGGAACTGGGCGGAATGGCCCGAGGCGGTGGCGCAGGCGGCGGTGCCGCCCTCCAGCGCCGCCACGCGCTCCTCCAGCACCGAGACGGTCGGGTTGGTGAGCCGGCTGTAGATGTTGCCGAACTTCTGGAGGTTGAAGAGTGCCGCCGCGTGGTCGACATCGTCGAACACGTAGGAGGTGGTCTGGTAGATCGGCGTCGCCCTGGCGCCCGTGGTGGGGTCGGGTGCTGCTCCGGCATGCACCGCCAGGGTCTCGAAACCGTACGTGCGCTCGCTCATCGGGCGATGCCCCCCATTGCCTCTAGGTGGAAGAGAAATCTCAGAGCTGGCCCTTCTTGCGGGTCAGCTGCATGGCCTGGCCACGCTTCGAGGAAATCACCCGCCGGTTCACGCCCAGCCAGCCGATCTCGCCGAAGAGCCGGCCGTATTCGATCTTGGGACAGCGGTCCATGACGACCTCGAGGCCGGCTGCCTCGGCCCGCGCGGCGGCCGCGTCGTCGCGCACGCCGAGCTGCATCCAGACCACCTTGGCGCCGATCCGCACCGCCTCGTCGGCGACGGCGCCTGCCTCCTCCGAGCGCCGGAACACCTGCACCATGTCGGGCGGCTCGGGCAGCGAGGCGAGATCCGGGCGGACCTCCTCGCCCAGCAGCGTCTGGCCGGCATGGCGCGGGTTGACGGGGACCACGCGATAGCCCTTGCTCTGCAGGTAGAGCATCGCGAAGTAGCTGGGCCGGATCTGGCTCATGCTGGCGCCGACCATGGCGATGGTCTTTACCTGCTCGAGGACCTTGCGGATTTTGGCGTCGTCATAGACGAGCGGCTCGGTGCTCATGGCATTCCTGCGCGCGGTCGGGTGCGGGCGCGACTATAGGTTCGGCACCGCCGCGAGACCAGTGCGGTGCAGCATCCCTCAGGCACCGCTCCAGACCGGCCGGCGCTTCTCCAAGAAAGCCTCTATGCCCTCGGCGGCGTCGCGCGCCAGCATGTTCTCGGTCATCACCCGGGAGGCGTAGGCATAGGCCTCGTCGAGCGGCTGCTCGAGCTGGCGATAGAACGCCTCCTTGCCGATCTTGAGGGTGAGCGGCGACTTGGCGGCGATCGTGCCGGCCATCGACGCGACCTCCCGGCCCAGGCGGTCCGCCGGCACCACCCGGTTGACCAGCCCGAAGCGCAGGGCGGTGGCGGCGTCCATCAGCTCGCCCAGGAGCAGCATCTCCATGGCCTGCTTGCGGCCGACATTGCGCGACAGCGCCACCATCGGGGTCGAGCAGAAGAGGCCGATATTGACGCCGGGCGTGGCGAAGCGCGCGCCCTCCGCCGCCACCGCGAGATCGCAGCTGGCGACGAGCTGGCAGCCGGCGGCGGTGGCGATTCCGCCCACCTCGGCGATCACCGGCTGCGGCAGCCGCACGATGCTCTGCATCAGCGCCGAGCACTGGGCAAAGAGCGCTTCGTAGAAGTCGCGGCTTGTGTTCTCGCGTATCTCGCGCAGATCGTGGCCGGCGCAAAAGGCAGGGCCTGCCGCCGCCAGCACCACCACCCGCGCGCTCGCGTCCTCGCCGATTCGCTCGAGCTCCGCTTGAAGCGCGCTCATCAGCTCGCGGCTGAGCGCGTTGCGCGCCTGCGGGCGGTTGAGGGTCAGCCGCACGACACCCTCGGCGTCGTCGCGTAGCAGCAGCGCCTCGTTATCTTCCAGCATCGCTCTCTCCGGCAGGCCGACGCTTTCTTATAGGGCAACGGTCATTCCCCTGCCATGCCGGGCCCTGCCATGCCGGACTTCGTCTTGACGGGGGCGGGTGCCTGGCGCCTGCTCGGCCACCGCGAAGCGAGAAGGGCAGGACCATGGCGCGGCTGAAGATGACGGCGAAGGAGTTCGAGGTGCTGGCGGCCGAGGGCGTGCCCTATGTGGGGCAGCTCGGCTGTCGCGTGGAGAGCTTCGAGGCCGGCCGGATCGTGGTGCGGCTGCCCTACCGCGAGTTCCTGCTGCGTCCCGGTGGCACGATCTGCGGGCCGGCGATGATGGCGCTGGCCGACATCGTGCTGTATGGCGCCGTGCTCTCGATGATCGGCCGGGTCGAGCTTGCGGTGACCACCGACCTCACCATCCACTTCCTGCGTAAGCCCGGCCCCGGCGATCTCCTGGCCGAGGGGCGTCTCCTCAAGCTGGGGACGCGGCTGGCGGTCGGCGACGTGCTGATCCGCAGCGACGGGATCGAGGCACCGGTGGCGCATGCCACGGGCACCTACGCCATTCCCGGGAGCGGCGCGCAGGGAGACGCCGCTTGAGCGGGGTCGCCGGGCTCGGCGCCATCGGGGCTGCCCTGCGCGAGCCTTCCTTCGGCATCTATGTGGCAGGCAACGCGGTCTCGCTGGTCGGCAACTGGCTGCAGCGCACGGCGGTCGGCTGGCTTGCCTGGGAGCTCACCGGCTCCGCCACCTGGGTTGGAGCGGTGGCGCTGGCCGATCTCGCGCCGGCCCTGCTGATCGGCCCGTTCGGCGGGGTGCTGGCCGACCGTCGCGAGCGGCGCCGCATCATGCTGATAACCCAGACCCTGCTGACCGCAACGGCGCTGCTCATGTGGCTCATGGCGGCGCTCGACACACTGGGCCTTCCGGCCCTGCTGGCGCTGGTCACCGTCCAGGGCGTCCTCACCGGCCTCAACCAGCCGGCCCGCCTCGCCCTCGTTCCTTCGCTGGTGCCCCAGCATCTCCTGCCGACCGCGGTGGCGGTCAACAGCATCGTGTTCAACGGTGCGCGCTTCGTCGGACCGGCGGCGGCCGGGCTGCTGATCGCCGGGCTCGGCCTGCCCGCAGCCTTCCTCGCCAACGCGCTGAGCTATCTCGCCTTCATCGCCGCGCTCCTGGTGGTCCGGCCGCTCGAGGCCCAGCCGCGCCGGCGGGGAGGGGCGGTGCTGGGCGAGCTCGTCGAGGGAATCCGCTTCATTGCCGGGCACGTCGCGCTGGGGCCGCTGTTCTTGCTGCTGGCGGGCGCCTCGCTCCTCGTGCGGCCGGTCGGCGAGTTGTTGCCAGCGCTCGCCGGGCAGGTGTTCGAGGGCGGGGTCGAGGCGCTCGCCGGGCTCAGCTCGGCGCTGGGCATGGGAGCGGTGCTGGGGGCGCTGTGGCTCGCCCGCGAAGCGCGCGACGATCAGGCGCGGCTGATGCTGCTGGCGCTCTTGTGGGTGGCGGTCCTCGTTCTGGCGCTGGCGGCGGCCCCGGTCCTGCCGGCGGCGATCGCCGCGGTGGCGCTGCTCGGCGCCGCCTTGACGACAGCGGGGGTCAGCGCACAGACGATCATGCAGCTCGCCGCGCCGCCGCTGCTGCGCGGACGTGTCATGAGCCTTTATGGCGTGATGTTCCGTGCGGGGCCGGCGCTGGGGGCGCTGGTGCTGGGCGGGCTGGGCGATCTCCTCGGCCTGCGCGTGGCGCTGGCTGTAGGGGCGCTGACCTTCGTCGCCGCCTGGCTGCTCGCCTGGCGACGGCGGGCGCAGATCGCCGCAGCGCTCCGTGTGGCGCCCTCTGCTCGAGTCGAGGACGTTGACATGCCAAGGCCGACCCCTTAGAGAAACGCCACTCGAGCGGGCACAACTGGTGCCCGCGGTGCGTCTTGTCGTGCTCCCGGACTCCGCCCGTCTAGCGGACGCAGCCGGTATCGACGGGAGCGATCTGAATTGGGCTGGAACGTCATGCGGACATTCTCGGCGACGCCCGCCGACATTGAGCACGGCTGGTGTCTCATCGACGCGGACGGGCTGGTGCTTGGTCGTCTCGCGACCATCATCGCCAATCGCCTCCGCGGCAAGCACAAGGCCATGTGGACCCCTCACATGGACTGTGGCGATCACGTTGTCGTCGTGAACGCCGAGAAGGTCGTGCTGACTGGCAAGAAGCGCAGCCAGAAGATCTACTACCGCCACACGGGCTATCCCGGCGGGATGAAGGAGACGAGCGCCGAGAAGGTTCTCGACGGTCGTTTCCCCGAGCGGGTGATCGAGGCGGCGGTGAGCCGCATGATCAACAAGGGTCCGCTCCAGCGCGAGGTGATGCGCAAGCTGCACGTCTACAAGGGCGGCGAGCATCCCCACCAGGCGCAGAAGCCGGCGCCCGTCGATATCGCGGCGATGAACCAGAAGAACTCGGTCAAGGAGCGCGCCAATGGCTGAGACCGCAACCTCCTTTGCCGATCTCGCCAAGCTGAAGCCGGGCCAGCCGGCTGCGGCCGAGCTCGAGAGCCAGGGTCCGAAGCTCGACGCCCAGGGCCGTGCCTATGGCACCGGCCGCCGCAAGGACGCGGTGGCCCGGGTGTGGGTGAAGCCGGGCAGCGGCAAGTTCGTCGTGAACGGCCGTGAGATGCCCCGCTACTTCGCGCGCCCGACGCTGCAGATGATCATCAACCAGCCCTTCGCGATGATCAACCAGATGGGCCAGTACGACGTGATGTGCACCGTCGTCGGCGGCGGCCTCTCCGGCCAGGCCGGTGCGGTCCGTCACGGCCTGAGCCGCGCGCTGGTCAACTTCAACCCGAGCCTGCGGCCGGTCATCAAGCATGCGGGCTTCCTCACCCGCGACGACCGTACCGTGGAGCGCAAGAAGTACGGCCGCGCCAAGGCCCGCCGGAGCTTCCAGTTCTCCAAGCGCTGACGCGCAGGACGCATCGACGCTTCCGCACGACGGCCGGGCCTCTGCCCGGCCGTTTTGCGTTGCGGGACCCTTGACCGCGGGCAGGTGCCGCCGCAGCCTGCGGCCATTCGCGGTGGAGAGGCCCCGATGCTGCTTGTTCCCGGCTCGATCAACGCCGACCTGCTCTTTCGCGTGCGGCGCCTGCCGCGCCCGGGCGAGACGGTGCTGTGCCCTGGCCACGAGTTCGCGCCCGGCGGCAAGGGTGCCAACCAGGCGGCCGCCGCCGCCAGGGCCGGTGCGACGGTGGAGTTCGTGGGGCAGGTGGGCGAGGACGCCTACGGGCCGGTGATGCGCCGCTGCCTCGAGGAGGCCGGCGTGGGCTGCGCCCGCGTCGCCGTCTCGCGCCGGGCCACGGGTCTCGCCGTGATCGGGATCGACGAGGCGGGCGAGAACTCCATCATCGTCGCCAGCGGCGCCAATCTCGACACCAATGCCGGCCAGATCGAGCCCGGCCTGCTGGGCCCCGGCGTCACGCTGCTCTGCCAGAACGAGATCCGCAGCGAGGAGACCTTCGCCGCCCTCGCGCGCGGCAGGGCCGAGGGTGCGCGCACCATCCTCAACCTCGCGCCCGCCGCAGCCGTGCCGGCGGAGGTGCTGGACTGCCTCGACGTCCTGGTGGTGAACGAGCACGAGGCAGCGGTGCTGGCCGGCGAGGGCGAGGCGGAGGCGCTCGCCCGGGCGCTGGCCCGCCGCCACGGCCTGACCTGCGTGGTGACGCTGGGGGCCGCCGGAGCACTCGCCGTTGCGCCGGGCGGCGGCCTGCGGGTGCCGTGCCTGAAGGTGGAGGTGGTGGACACCACCGGCGCCGGCGACGCCTTCGCGGGTGTGCTGGCCGGGGCGCTGGACATGGGTCTTCCCATGGAGGAGGCGCTGCGCCACTCCGCGGTGGCCGCCGGCATCACCTGCGAGGGCCTCGGCGCCCAGACCGCCCAGCCCGATTCCGCCGCGATCCAGGCCCGGCTTCCCGCGCTCGGCCCCTGCGTGTCGCTCCCCTCCGGCTGATCCTCCTCCCGGCTGATCCGTTCCGGTGTCCCTGCCGTAGCCCAGAGAGAGGCTGCAAGGGACACAACACGTGCAACGACGCGCTTTCGTGGCTGGCGCCGCGGCACTCGTCGGCTGGCCGGCGACGGCCGCCCTCGTGCCGCCAGAGAAGGGTCTGCTCTTCGCCGTGAGGCGCGAGGGCAGCCGGGTCGGCTGGCACGAGGTGAGGGTGGTCGAGCAAGGGGCGCGCCTGCTGCTCGCCATCGATATCGCCGTCGACGTTCGCTGGGGCCCGGTGACCCTCTACCGCTACCGGCACAGCAATCGCGAGGAGTGGCGCGACGGCGCGTTCCACGGCTTTTCCAGCCGCACCGACGATGACGGCACGCGGCACGAGGTGCGGGCGCGGCGCGAGCGCGGCGATATCCTCGTGGAGAACGGCCGGGGCCGCAGCCGCGCGCCGTCCCACGCCCTCCCGTCCACCTACTGGTGCAGCCGCTTCGTCGAGACCGACCGCTGGATCGACACCCAGACCGGCAACGTTCTCGCGGGCCGCGCAAGCCGGATCGGCCGCGAGAGGCTGGACGCCGCCGGGCGCCTAATCGAGGCCGAGCGCTGGCGCGTCGAGGGGGATCTCGCCCTCGACCTCTGGTACCGGGAGGGAAGCTGGGTCGGGCTCGCCTTCGAGGGGCCGGACGGGTCCGCGCTGGACTACCAGCTCCAGGAGCCTGGAGCCGGCCGCGCATGACCACGATCCGCTATCTCTTCGCCGATCACCTGAGCCGCAGCATCGCCAGCCTCGCGGACCTCGATCCGGCCCGTGACGTGGTGCTGCTCACCGAGGTGGCCGGCGAGGCGGAGGCGGTGCCGCACCACCCCAAGAAGGTGGCCTTCCTGTTCTCGGCGATGCGGCACTTCGCGGCGGAGCTCGCCGGGGAGGGGATGCGCATCGACTATGTGACGCTCGACGATCCCGCCAACACGCAGAGCTTCACCGGCGAGCTCCGCCGCGCCATGCGCCGCCACGAGGCGCAGCGCGTGGTGGTGGCGGAGCCCGGGGAGTGGCGCGTGCTGCAGGAGGTGCGCGCATGGCGGGAGCGACACGGGATCGCCGTCGAAATCTGCGAGGACGATCGCTTCTTCTGCACCACCGGCGAGTTCGCCCGGTGGTGGCAGGAGCGCCGCCAGCCGCGCATGGAGAACTTCTACCGGCTCATGCGGGAGCGCACCGGCCTGCTCATGGAAGGGCAGGGCGAGCCTGCCGGCGGGCGCTGGAACTTCGACAAGGAGAACCGCAAGCCGCCGCCCCGGGACGTGGAGTTCACAAGTCCCCTGCGCATCGAGCCCGACCGCGTCACCAGCGAGGTGATGGCGCTCGTGGAGCGATGCTACGGCAAGCGCTTCGGCGATCTCGAGCCTTTCTGGTTCGCGGTGAGCTCTGCCGATGCCGGGCGGGCGCTGGAGCATTTCATCGAGACGGCACTGCCGCGCTTCGGCGACTGGCAGGACGCCATGCTGGCGGGAGAATCCTTCCTCTGCCATGCCGCCATCTCGCAATATCTGAACGCCGGGCTCCTGCTGCCCCGCGAGGTCTGCGCCCGCGCCGAGCGGGCGTGGCGGGAGGGCCGCGTGCCGATCAACAGCGCCGAGGGGTTCGTCCGCCAGGTCCTGGGCTGGCGGGAATATGTCCGCGGGATCTACTGGCAGGAGATGCCGGGCTACGCGCGCCTCAACACGCTCGGCGCCAGGCGCAGCCTCCCGGATTTCTACTGGACCGGCAGGACCGAGATGGCCTGTCTGCGCGAGGTCGTGGACCAGACCCGCCGCGAGGCGCTCTCCCATCACATCCAGCGGCTGATGGTGACCGGAAACTTCGCGCTCCTCGCCGGCGTTGATCCTGCGGAGGTGTGTGAATGGTATCTCGCGGTCTATGCCGACGCGTTCGAGTGGGTGGAGCTGCCCAACACGCTGGGCATGGCGCTCCACGCCGACGGCGGCGTCCTGGGCTCCAAGCCCTATGCCGCGAGCGGCGCCTACATCCACCGGATGTCGGATTTCTGCGCCTCCTGCCGCTTCGACGTGCGCAGGAAGAACGGGCCCCGGGCCTGCCCCTTCAACTATCTCTACTGGAACTTCCTCGTGGAGAACCGCAAGGCACTCGGCGGCAACCCGCGCCTGCGCAACGCCTACGCCACGCTCGACCGGCTGCCGACGGAGCGGGTGAAGGCGATCCGGGCCGACAGCAGGGCGTTTCTCGAGGGGCTCGAGCCCTGGAGCCGGCCATGACGCGGCGCGTCTGGATCACCGGTGCGAGCCAGGGGATCGGTGCGGCACTGGTGCGGCGCATGCGCGAGCGGGGCGACCAGGTCATCGGCAGCGCCCGCACGGCTGATCGCCTCGAGGAGCTGGCGGATGCCACCGGCATGATCCCCTGGCAGCTCGACGTCACCGACCAGGAGGCGGCGGGGGCGAGCGTGGCGGGGATCGAGGAGGAGATCGGCCCCATCGACCTGGCCATCCTCAATGCGGGGACGCATCGCCCGGTTGGTGCGGAGGACTTCCGGACCGACGAGCTGCGCGCGCTGGTCGAGCTCAACCTCTTCGGCACGGCGCACTGCCTCGAGGCGCTGATACCGCGGATGACGGCGCGCAAGGCGGGCCACATCGCCGTGGTGGGCTCGCTCGCCGCCTATCGCGGCCTGCCGACCGCCGCCTATTACGGCGCCAGCAAGGCGGCGCTCACCAACATGACCGAGGCCCTCAAGTTCGACCTCGACCGCCACGGGGTGCGGCTGCAGCTCGTGCAGCCGGGCTTCGTGCGCACGCCGCTCACCGACCGCAACGAGTTCGCCATGCCTTTCCTGGTCGAGCCGGAGGAGGCGGCGGCGGCGATCATGCGGGGGCTCGGCCGCAGCTCCTTCGAGGTAGCGTTCCCCAGGACCTTCGTCGCCATCATGAAGCTGATGCGGGTCATGCCCTACCGGCTCTATTTCCCGTTGGCGGCGCGGAGCATCGGCGGGTGAGCGGCGAGGCTGCGCGCTATTTCGGCTTCTGGGAGGAGCTGCGGCCGGAGACCACCGGCCGCCTGCACGCGCTCGCGCGCCCCGACATGCGCTTTCGCGACCCGTTCAACGACGTCCGGGGCGTGGAGCGGGTCGTGGCGATGCTCGACCACATGTTCGAGAAGGCGCCGGATTCGGCCTTCACGGTCCTGTGCCATGCCCGCACGGGCGATACCGTTCTCGCGCGCTGGCGCTTCTCCTGCACGGTGCGGCGGGTCGGGCCCCTGCGCATCGAGGGGATGAGCGAGATCATCCTGGCGCCCGACGGGCTGGTGGCGGAGCACCGCGACCACTGGGATGCCGCCGGCCAGGTTTACGAGCGCCTGCCGCTAGTGGGCGGGCTGCTGCGCCGCATCCGCGGCCGGTTCGCCTTCGAGGGCTGATTCCCGAAGGAAGAAGATCACCACCGTGCCCAGCTCGATGCCGAACTTCGAGATGCTGGTGCGGTTGAGCATGACGCGCTCGTCCTGGAGGATCATCCAGTCGTCGAAGCGGACCTGCCAGAGGGAGCCGCCGACCGGCAGCTCGAAATCGTAGACCCAGTTCATGGCGCGACCGGCCGTGCGCCCCTCCGCGATGCCGACAATGTCGTCGGCACGGCCCTCGTAGGTGCCGTCTTCCTGCCGGCGGATCTTCCAGATGCGCCGCTCGCGCTCGCCGTCGGCGTAGAGAAAACGCTCGTCGAGGGTCAGCAGGCCGTCCTCGAGGCTGCCGGTGATGTCCACCGTGAACTCGCGGCGTACCTTCCCGAAGCGGTCCGCAAAAAAGCCCCAGGCCCGCGTCTCTCCGAGGAAGTAGCGCTCGGGCGCGAAGGCGGGCTGTGTGCCGGCATAGTCGGCCAGATCCATGGTCGAGCATCCGCTGAGAAGCAGGAGGAGAAGAGCCAGGCGCCGCATCGTCTCAGCCTTTCCGTGTCGTCTGCTCGATATGCAGGCGCAGTGCCGCCTGGTGGCCGGCGTCGAGCTCGAAGCGCCAGACCAGCGGGACTGCCGTCAGCTTGAAGAGCACCGGCGCCAAACCATAGAGGGCCGAGAGGCCGAGCAGTCCTTGCGCCTCGCCCGGCACCGCCTCGGGGTTGAAGCCCAGGACGGCCAGAACCGGGAAGGCGATGCCCACGGCGCCGGCCAGCGCCAGCTTGGTGGCCATGCTCCAGATGGCGAAGAACAGGCCGGTGCGCCGCCGGCCGCTCCGCGCCCGGTCGAGGTCGACCACGTCGGCCTGCATCGCCGCCGGCAGCGCCAGGTCGGCGCCGAGGCTGGCGCCCGAGAGCAGGCAGATCGCTGCGAACGCCGTGACATCGCCGGGACCCAGCAGCGGCACCCAGATGAAGATCGCGCAGGCCCAGCCCATTGAGGCCGCCCAGGCGCGATGCTTACCGATCCGCCGGCTGAGCAGCAGCCAGAGCGGAGCCGCCGCCACGCCGCTGGCAAAATAGGCCAGCAGCAGCGGGCCGCCGGCCTCCGGTGCCAGGAGCACATGGATGGTGAACAGCAAGAACAGGGTGGCCGGCAGGCCGCCCGCCAGCCCGTTGAGCAGATAGGCCAGGAGCAGGCGGCGGAACGGGCGGTTGGCGGCCAGCAGTGCCAGCGCCTCGCGCGCCCGGAGCGGCTCCTGGCGGATCCGGTCGGGCTCGCCGACGAAGAGGACGGCCACCGCCACGGTAACGGCGAGAAGCCCCGCCGTGCTCCAGAACAGCAGGGACAGCGACGCTCGCGAGGCGGGCTCGAGTCCGGCCGCCACCGGCAGCGCCGCCGCCACGAGAATGCCCAGGATGACACAGGCCTCGCGGGCAACCGCAATGCGGGTGCGTTCGTGATAGTCGGCCGACAGCTCGGCGCCCCAGGCGGTGTAGGCGAGCAGCATCATCGTCCAGGCGAGATAGGCGAGTCCGCTCCACGCCAAGAGGTGCAGCGAGCCGGCACCGTCGTCCGGGAGGAACAGCATCCAGGTGGTCAGGGCGACGATCGGAGCCGCCGCCACCAGCCACGGCCGCCGCTGACCGAAGCGCGAGCGGGTCCGGTCGCACAGCTCGCCCAAAAGCGGGTCGGAGACGACGTCGAGCAGCCGGGCGGCCAGCAGGACGGTGCCGACGGTCCCCATGCCGAGGCCGACCTCGGTGGCGTAGAAGGTGGGGAGGTAGACGTAGAGAGGAAGATTGAGGGCCGCCAGCGGCAGCCCCAGCGCGCCATAGGCGGCGAGCCGGGCTGCCGGCAGGCGACCGCTCTCAGGCACGTTCGAGGACGGTCTGGCGGACATCGATCGAGCCGCTGCGAAAGCCCGCCTCGCAATAGGCGAGGTAATAGCGCCACAGCCGCCGGAAACGCTCGTCGAAGCCCTGGCCGGTGATGTGCGGCCAGGCCCGCTCGAAACGGTCCCGCCAGATGGCGAGCGTGCGGGCATAATCTTGGGCGAAGGCATGGAGCGCCGTCTCCTTGAGGCCGGCGCGGGCGTAGTGATGTGCCAGAACCGACGGCGAGGGCAGCATGCCGCCGGGAAAGATGTAGCGCTGGATGAAGTCGGGGCTGCGCCGATAGGCCTGGAAATACGGGTCGGCGATGGTGATGAGCTGGAGGCCGATGCGCCCGCCGGGTGCAAGGCAGCCTCGCAGCTTGCCGAAAAAGTCGGGCCAGTGGCGTTCGCCCACCGCCTCGAACATCTCGATGGAGGCGATCCGGTCGAAGCTCTCCTCGATGTCGCGATAGTCCTGGAGGCGGATCTCGACCTGCCCCTCGAGCCCGGCCTCGCGCACCCGCTCGCGAGCGAGATCGGCCTGGGCGCGGGAGATCGTGATGCTGGTGACCCTGGCGCCGAACTCCCGGGCCGCCATGCAGGCAAAGCCGCCCCAGCCGCTGCCGATCTCGAGGAGCCGATGGCCGGGCTCGAGGCCGATCATCCGCGCCAGCCGGCGGCACTTGGCCGCCTGGGCGGTGTCGAGATCCTGGGCGTCGTCCTCGAACAGCGCCGCCGAGTAGAGCATCTCGCGGTCGAGCCAGGCCCGGAAGAACTCGTTCCCCAGGTCGTAGTGGGCGTGGATGTTGCGGCGGCTGCCTTCCTTGGTGTTGTCGCGCAGACGGTGGCCGAGGCGGCGCAGGGCGCGGCTGGCGATGCTGCCGTAATAGCCGCTCTCCCAGGCCTCGTGATTGCGGTCGAGAAGCTCGAGGAGCGCCGGCAGGTCGCTGGTCTCCCACTCGCCGGCGACATAGGCGTCGGCGACGCCCACGCTGCCGTGCAGGAAGTAGCGACGCGCCAGCCTGCCGCTGTGGATAGTGAGATCGGCCTCCGGTCCATCCTCGCTGCCCCGGCAGGTGATCGTCGGGCGGCCCGGCAGGCTCAGGTGAAGCGTGCCACGGCGCAGGCGGCCGGTCAGCCGCGCGATCAATGCCAGCGAGGGCGAGAGGCGGCCGCGCACGGCGCTGCCTGGCACGGGGGTGTCGTGGAACGATGGTGGCTGGGTCATCGGCTGTCCGATCCTGCTGAACTCACCGGACCCGCAGCAGGCGCCTCCCTTGTCTCGCGTGTCTGCACCGGCACGCCTTTGCGCCACAGCCGCAGGGCTTCCACATGAATGCCGGCGATGATCTTGAGCGTCATGAAAAAATTGCCGGCGAGGCAGGTCAGCAGATTTCCGTCCGTGAGCGAGAGCCTGTCGGCAGTGTGGCCGGCGACGAGTAGCGGCCCCTCCTGGTCGCTCTCGCGGATCACCATCGAGAGCCGCTCGCCGGGCACGGCGAGGAAGAAGCGGTAGCGCGCCCGCATCGGCACGAACGGCGAGACGTGGAAGGCCTTGTCGACCTCATGGACGGTGATCCGCCCATCGATGCTCGACCCGTCGGTGACGGCTACGTAGACGTGCTGGCCGCCGAACGTGTTCTTGACCTCGTAGACGAGTGCCGCCAGCCGCTCGCCCTCGTGGACGAAGTAGATGCTGAGCGGGTTGAAGACATAGCCCAGCAGACGCGGGAAGCAGAGCAGCTGGATCCGCGGGGCAGTAACGCGGATTCCATGCTCGGCCAGCCGCTCCAGAACCCAGGGGCGCAGCGGGCTGCCGTCGCGGGGCCCGTGGTCGCGCGCCATGAAGCTCGCGACATTGAAGCGTTCGAAGGAGAGCAGCCGCAGCCGTCGGTCCAGCTCGGCGACTTCGTCGAGGTCGAGGAACAGCGAGAACACACGGTAGGTGAAGCGGTGCGGCACCGGCCGCAGCCGGTGGTGCATGACGGTGCCGCGATAAAGGCAGGAGCGCAGCGTCATCTCAGGCGGGCAGGGCTGCGGCGCGGTCGGGGAGGCCGCCCCCGGCGCCGGTGGTGACGGCGGCAGCCTCGATAGCCTCCGCCGCTGCGATGCCCGAGGCGAGGCCGTCCTCGTGGAACCCGTTGCCCAGCCAGGCACCGGCGAGCCAGACGCCGCCGGCGCCCTGGATCGAGCCGACCCGCGTTTGTGCCGCGACAGCCGCCTCGTCCAACATGGGGTGGGCGTAGCTCAGCTCGCGGTGCACGAGCGCCGGGTCGGGCTCGCGCAGCGGGTTGACCGACACGAAGAGCGGGATGTCCGGGTCGATGCTCTGGAGGCGGTTCATCCAGTAGGTGACGGAGACTGCCTCGGTGCCGAGCGCCCGGCTGCGCGCCATGTAGTTCCAGCTCGACCACAGGCGGCGTCGCCGCGGCATCAAGGAAGGATCGCTGTGAAGCACCACGCGGTTCGGTCGGTAGGAGATCGCTCCCAAAATGGCCCGCTCGCTCGGGGTGGCATTGCTCAGCAGACGGAGGCTCTGGTCGGCGTGGGTGGCGAGCAGCACCTGGTCGAAGGAGACATGCGCGCCTCCCTGCGTCACGATCTCGACGCCGGCACCCGTCCGGCGAACTGCCCGGACCGGAGTGGCCAGCCGCAGGCTGCCCGCCATCGGCGTCACGAGGCGCTCGACATAGGCCCTGGAGCCGCCGCTTACAGTGCGCCAGCGATGCTGGCCGGCGACACTCAGCAGGCCGTGATTGTCGAAGAAGGTGAGGAACCGGCGGGCCGGGAAGTCCAGGATCGTGCTGCAGGGGGCCGACCAGATGGCCGCTGCCATGGGCACCAGATAGCCCTCGCGAAACAGTCGGCCGTAGGGCTGCACGAAATGGCCGATGGTGCGGCCGTCGTCCCGGCCCGAGGCCAGGAAGCGGCGGGCGTCGCGATTGAAGCGCGGGATGTCAAGGAGCATGCGCAGGAAGCGGGGGCGCACCAGATTGCGGCGCTGCCCGAAAAGGGCGCCGGCGGAGCTTCCGGCATACTCGAAGGCCCCATCGCCGACGCTGACCGCGAGCGACATGTCGCTCTCCCGGGTCGGCACGTCCAGCTCGCGAAAGAGGCGGGTGAGGCTCGGATAGTTGATCTCGTTGTAGACGATGAAACCGGTGTCGACGGGCACCTGACGGTTGTTGGCGGTTACGGTCACGGTGTGGCTGTGGCCGCCGGCTCGCGGCTCCGCCTCGAAGATCGTCACCTGGTGACGGCGATGGAGCAGGCGAGCAGCGCCGAGCCCCGAGATGCCCGCTCCGACGATGGCGATGCGCAAGAGTTCCGCTCCCTGCTGTCATAGGGGAGGCGCCCGCCGGCCCGTGGGGGAGTCGCGACCGGCGAGCACCACCGCTGCGACCTCTTGCGCATCGGTCTGATAGGTACGCCGGCATTCTCCCGCTGGATCATCCCGCCGGCAGCGCGGCTCCGCCATGCACGCAGCCGCCTTGCCCCCGGGCGCGGACAACCGCACACTTCATACTCAGGCACTTTCTCATGCTGGGTGCCGTGGTTGCGAGCGCTGCCGGCCGGTGCACGCGATCAGCAGCAAGGACAAGGCCGGCTTTCGGGGAGGTTCAATGGCACGCGTGCAACTGCACCGCTTCATCGATCTCGCGCGGCCCCGGGACGGGACAGGCGCCACGAGACGCGGCTTCCTCTCGACCGCCGCGGCCGCCGCGGCGGCGGCTGGCCTTGCGAAGGGCGCGGATGCCCGCGAGTACGGGCCCGGCGCCCCGCCGTCGCGCTATCCCGATCCGGACATCGTGGTTCTCGACAAGCGCTTCAAGTCCAAGCTCGGCAACACGCCGATCATGCGCCTGCACACGGGAACGCTGTGGGCGGAAGGACCGGCCTGGAACGGCGTGGGGCGCTATCTCGTCTGGTCCGACATCCCCAACAACCGGCAGCTGCGGCTCGCCGAGGAGGACGGTCACGTCTCCGAGCAGTTCCGCTACCCCTCCAACAACAGCAACGGCAACACGTTCGACTTCCAGGGGCGGCAGATCTCGTTCGAGCACCTGACCCGCCGCGTGGTCCGCTACGAGTATGACGGTACCGTCACTGTGCTGGCCGACCGCAATCACGAGGGCAAGCCTTTCAATGCCCCCAATGATGGCGTGGTCCATCCCGAGGACGGCTCGCTGTGGTTCACGGACCCGGGCTATGGCGCGCTGATGAACTACGAGGGCAAACGCTGGGACGAGGCCGCGGGCTCGCCGCAGCCCTTCATGAAGGAGGCGGTCTACCGGATCGACGGCAAGACGGGGAAGGTCACGAAGGTGGCCGACGACCCCTTCAAGCCCAACGGAATCTGCTTCAGCCCCGACTACAAGAAGATGTACGTCGCCGACACCGGCGCCTCGCACTATCCCGAGGCCAAGAACATCATCTGGCAGTACGACATCGAAGGCGAGACGCTGAAAAACCCCCGGACCTTCGCCAGCATGGAGCTGGACGGCAAGTCGGGCTTCGCCGACGGAATCCGCTGCGACGAGGAGGGCAATGTATGGTCGAGCGCCGGCTGGGTCGGCGAGGGCTATGACGGGGTTCACGTCTTCGCCCCCGACGGCACCAGGATCGGCCAGATCCGCCTGCCGGAGATATGCGCCAACGTCTGCTTCGGCGGCACCAAGCGCAACCGTCTGTTCATGACCGCCAGCCAGTCGCTCTATGCGGTTTATGTCGAGACCCGCGGCGCGCACATCACCTGAGGCGTCAGCCCGCGTAGAAGCTGGTCGGCTGGCCGCGCACTCCCGGCTCGAGGGCGAGAATGCCGCCCGAGAGCGGGGAGGCGGCCAGCGCCGCCTCGTCGAGCCCGGTGCGCGCCGAGGTGACGTAGAGGGTGGCGAGGTCGGGCCCCCCGAAACAGCAGGAGGTAGGGCGCGGCACCGGCAGCGGCACGACGCGCTCGATGCTGCCGTCGGGGCGCCAGCGGGTCAGTCGGGCGCCATCCCAGTGGGCGCTCCAGACATGGTCCTCGGCGTCGACGCACAATCCGTCCGGGTAGCCGGCATCCTCGGCAATCCGAGCGAACACCCGCTCGTTCGCGGTCCTTCCGGTGGCGATATCGTAGTCGTAGGCCCAGATCACCCGTCGCGGGCTGTCGGTGAAGTACATTACCCTGTCGCCGGTGCTCCAGCCCAGGCCGTTGCTGATATAGACATCGCTGCGGATCCTGTGCAGGGAGCGGTCCGGGTCTAGCCGGTAGAGAGCGCCGCTGCAGGCCGTCTCGGCATCGTCCATGGTGCCGGCGAAGAAGCGCCCGGCGCGGTCGCACTTGCCGTCATTGAAGCGGTTCCCGGGAGGCTCGTCGGGCGTGGCGACAGGCGTGATCCCGCCGCTCTCCGGGTCGAGGAAGGCGAGGCCGGAGCGGAGCGCCAGGACGAGGCCGCCGGCCTGCCGGAAGCAGAAGCTGCCGATTGCCTCGGGCAGCGGCCAGCGCTTCTGACGGCCGCTCGCCGTATCGAGGCGGTGCAGCGCCGGTGCCTTGATGTCTATCCAGTAGAGCGCCTGCTCGCCCGGGTGCCAGAGCGGTCCTTCGCCCAGAGCCGCACGGGCCTCGAGCACGCAATCCACCATCATCCTCGCCCCTCCCGGCCGGCTTCTCCTGTCCGTGCGGTCACTGTGCCGCTGCCTGCGCCAGCTTGGCAAGGCGGGTGGGGGCGGCTAAGGCCATAGAGGGGCCGAGCCCGCCGGCGGGCCTTTTGAGCGGGACAACCGGGACGCGCCGTGCATAGTAGGCCCGTCACAGCTTTGGGGAAGGAGACCATGCGCCAGCTCAAGGTCGCTTCGTTGCAGATGGCTTGTGAGTGGGACCGTGATCGCAACGTCGCCTGCGCGGAGCGTCTGGTGCGGGAAGCCGCGGCGCAGGGGGCACAGATCGTGCTGCTGCCCGAACTGTTCGAGACGCCCTATTTCTGCAAGGACCAGAAGGCCTCCTATTTCTCCCTGGCGCATCCCTACGAGGGCAACCCGCTTCTGGCGCGCATGAGCCGGCTCGCGGCCGAGCTGGGTGTGGTGCTGCCGGTGAGCTTCTTCGAGCGCGCCAACAACGCCTACTACAACTCGATCGCCATCATCGATGCCGACGGCCGCGTGCTGGGGACCTACCGCAAGAGCCACATCCCGGACGGACCCGGTTACCAGGAGAAGTTCTACTTCAACCCCGGCGATACCGGCTTCCAGGTCTGGCAGACCCGCCACGCCTGCATCGGGGTGGGGATCTGCTGGGACCAGTGGTTTCCCGAGACGGCCCGCTCGATGGCGCTGATGGGCGCGGAGGTGCTGTTCTATCCGACCGCCATCGGCTCGGAGCCGCAGGACCCGTCCTACGACAGCAAGGATCACTGGCAGCGGGTGATGCAGGGTCATGCCGGCGCCAACATGATGCCGCTCATCGCCGCCAACCGCTTCGGCGTGGAGGAGGGCGACAGCTGCACCACCACGTTCTACGGCAGCTCCTTCATCGCCGACGGCAAGGGCGCGATGATGGCCGAGGCGGGACGCTCGGGCGAGGCCGTTCTGACGGCCGAATTCGACCTCGACCAGCTCGCCGGCGAGCGTGCGAGCTGGGGCCTGTTCCGTGACCGGCGGCCGGACCTCTACCTCTCGCTCCTGACCCTCGACGGCGGCGACCAGCACCCGTGAAGGGGCTGGCGCCGGTCAGCTCACCGAGTCGATCTCCTCGGCGGAGAGTTCGCCCGGCACCAGCGTGACGGGGATGCGGATCTTGCGCCCCAGATTGCCGATGAGATAGGTGACCAGCGGTCCGGGATTGCTCGAGCCGCTGGCTGTCGCCAGCACCAGCAGGGAGATGCTGGTGTCCTCCTGGATCAACCGGGCCAGTTGCTCGGCCCGGTCGCCCTCGCGGATGTGCAGCGTCGGCATGGTGCCGGTCTGCGCGAAGACCTCGGCCGAAAGCGTGTGCAGCCGCTGCTCGGCGGCTGCGCGGGCCTCCTCCTCCATCACCCGTCCGACCCCCAGCCAGTGCTGGAACTCGACCGGCTCGATGACATAGAGCAGCGCCACCCGGCCCTGGGTATGCTGGGCCCGGCGGCAGGCGAAGCGCAGCGCCTGGCGCATTTCCTCGGTCTCGTCGACGACCACGAGGAACACGCGCTCGGTGCGCGGTGCCGGCGCGGGCTCGCCGTCCTTTTCGGGGGCCTGAGGCTTCTCGCTCATGGCTATCGCTTCCGGAATGCCGCGCTCGCGGTCCAGCCGGCGGCCACCGCGAGCAGGATGGAGGCCATCGCGTAGATCGGCGCGTCCTTGTGGGCGAGATCGTAGATCTCGGCCTCGAGCCCGATCTTGGAGATCACCAGCCCGCTGGTCTGGGCACTCTGCACGATCCCGTCACGCAGCTCGAGCACCTGCACCTGATAATTGCCGGGGGGCACGTTGCCGGGGAATTCGAGGGTCGTGCGGAAAAGCTTGCCGCCCAGGAATGAGATCTTGGCGACCCGGTCGTAATAGAGGCCGGCGCGGCGCTTGTTGCGGATCAGGGCGGCGCGGAACTCGTCGATCTCCTCCCTGGCGAGGCCCGCTGCGCCGATCGGCTCCAGCACGAGATTGCGCGCGCCGATCTGCTGGCGCGCCAGCTCGCCCTCGGAGGCTATCTCGTCCAGCGGCCTGCTCGCGGCCACGGCGTAGAAATCAGGAACGTTGCGGAAGCGCAGGTCGGCCTTGCCGATCCACATGAATGCAAGCCTGCTGCGCCGCCGCACGGTCTGCTCGCGCAGCGGGCCGCGGACGATCACCACCACGTCGCTGGAGGGGTTCTCCAGCGCGCCGAACAGCAGCACCTCGGTGCCGGAGAAGGCCGTCGTGATGGCGATCAGGTGATGCGACAGGTCGGCCACGAAGCCGCTCGCCGCCTGCGGCCGGGCCGGCACCGCCAGCGCCGCGAGGAGGAGGGCTGTACCGAGAAGCCGCCGCCACGGAGACTGCATCGCCAGACCTCAGGCAGCGCGGGTGTCGTTGCGCGGGGCGGCCGGCTCCCCCGACTCCGCCTGCGCCGGCCCGCAATAGAGCTCGTACAGGGTGGCGATCAGCGCCTCGGCCTCCCGCGAGGCCAGCCGGTAGTAGATCGTCTGGGCGTCGCGCCTGGTCGCCACGAGGCCGTCGCGCCGCAGGCGGGCGAGATGCTGGGAGAGCGCAGACTGGCTGAGGCCCACGATGTTGACGAGCTCGGTGACGCACAGCTCCTTTTGGCCGAGCTGGCATAGGATGAGCAGGCGATGGCCGTTGCACATCGCCTTGAGCAGCCGACTCGCCGCCTCCGCGTTCGCATGCAGCTTCTCGAGGTCCACGCCGTCGCTCCCTGGGCGGTGCCTGAACGGCCAACGATACTCCCGGACGTTGCCGACAGGAGAACACCATGCTTCCGCACAGGTCAATTCAAGCTTGGCACGCCATCGGGCGCAGGGCTGGGCGGTTCAGCCCTGCGGCGCTGCCGCACGCAGCGGCAGGAGATGGCCCGTCTCGAGCCAGCGCAACGCCCACAAGGCGCCCGCCACGATGGCGGCCGTAGCGAGCGCCGAGCCCAGCGCCAGGGTGGCGAGACCGGTCACTCCCTGGCCAATGGTGCAGCCAAGCGCCAGGATCCCGCCCACGCCCATGAGCACGGCGCCGGTGACGTGGCGCGCGAGATCGGCGCGATCGGCGAAGCGTTCCACCCGAAAGCGCCCCGCCGCGCGTGCGGCCCCTGCCGCCCCGGCGAGGGTGCCGAGCAGGGCCGCCACGCCGAAGATGCCGGTGCCCGCGCCGCTCAGGAGAAGGGCCAGGATGCCGCCGGCAGGCTCCACGAAGGTCAGCCCGACGAGCGGTCCCCCGGCAGGGGCGAGGCTGGCGGCGAGCCACGCGGCGCAGGCCAGCAGCCCGATCGCGACGCCCGCCCAGAGCTCCCGGGGCGAGCGCCGGAAGGTGCTGCTCGCCAGGCACCAGGCGAGCAGCGCCACGCCGATGGTGATGCCTGCGAGTCCGTCGACGAGGATCGCTGCGGCGCTGCCAGCCTCGGCAAGCAGACCGCCCGGGGAGACAGCGAGTCCGGCACCGGGAAGATCAGCGGCTGCGAGAGCGGGTCCGAGAACGGACAGCAGGCCGGTTGCCGTGGCGAGCGCCGCCACCGCGAGCACCACGACGACGAGAAGCGCCTTGAGGCTGCCTCCGCCGACCCGCACCAGATTGCGGCTGGCGCAGCCGCCCGCCAGCACCATCCCGAAGCCGAACATGAGCCCGCCCAGCAGAAGCGCCAGCCAGGGCGCTCCGCTGCTCAGATGGACACTCCGCGAAGGGGCGGCGAGCCCCGCCAGGGCAAGCGCCTGGGTTCCGGCCATGGCGAGGCCGATCGCCAACAGCCACGAGCGCAGCCGGCGCGTGCTACCGAACAGGGCGACGTCGCTGATCGCTCCCATGATACAGAAATGACTGCGCTGTACGGTGGCGCCGTAGAGCAGGCCGATCAGCGCGCCCGCCAGCGCCAGCCCCATGACCTCGTCCATGTCCCCGGCTCGAAAGATGGGCGTCGTGCTGCCATGTGGTGGCCGAGCCGGCATCCGCCAAGCCTGGCCACGGCTCAGCCGCCCAAGGTGGTGCCGAGCTTGCGGCCGGCCTCGATCAGCGCTGCGGGATCGATCTCCTTGCCGTCCATCAGCACCTCGTAGTGCAGATGACGGCCGGTGCTCCGTCCGGTGCTGCCGATCACGCCCAGGACCGCCCCGGGCTCGACCACGTCGCCGGCCTTCACCAGCGCCTTCCTGAGATGGGCATAGCGCGTGACGATGCCCATACCGTGGTCGATCTCGATCCTGATCCCGTAGGCGCCGAAGCGGCCGGCCGAGACTACCCGTCCTGCGGCGGGCGCGAGGATCTCCGTACCCCGCGGCCCGGCCAGATCGAGACCACGATGCACCGCCCGGCTGCCGGTCAGGGGGTCGCTGCGTACGCCGAACTCGCTCGTGATGGTGTAGGTCTCGAGCGGAGCGGCGAGGGGCATGGCCTCGAGCAGGCGGCGCGTGGTGTCGAGGCGTCTGAGATCCTCGAGCACGCGATGGGTCGGCTCGAGGGCGGCAAGCTCCAGCGACGGCTCCTCGCCGAGCAGCTCCAGCGGGCCGCCCTGGCCAGCCTCGCGCTCCGACAGCTCGGAGGCCCGCTCGACCAGATCGGCCAGGTCCAGGCCGGCCTCGGCCAGCAGCGCCTCGAATTCCTCGAGCGGGCCGCCAGCCCATCGCCGCATGCCGGTGGAGGCGAGATCCAAGACCTGGGCGAGCTGCTCGGCGCGCTGCTCGAGCGCCGCCAAACGCTGATTGAGGGTACGGCCGAGAGCCACCGCCTCGTCGCGCTCGCGCCTCGACGCCTCCAGCCGCCGCTCGAGCGCCTCGCGGTCGCGCTCCACCTGAGCGAGCGCCGCATCCTTGCTCTCGAGCTCCTGCTCGAGCTGCGCAAGCCGCACCCTGCCGTTCTCGGCCAGCGCGGCCTTGCCGGCGCGCAGCTCTGCGATCACCCGTTCCGACTGGGCCAGAGCCCGAGCATAGAGCTGCGCCCGCCTCGTATCCTCCGCCAGGCGCTGCTGCGCCGCGAAGGTTGCGAGGATGGCGGCGGCGGCCACTGCAGAGACCAGACCGACGGCCAGAGGCCGCCGGGGAACGAACGCCATGATGCGCCGCTTGAGCGCCACGCCCGGCGACGCGCCGGGCCGGTGGCGGCGTGCGGATGCTTCCGCCCTGTCACGCTCCTCGTGGAGCGTCACCGCTTCGGGCATGCCTCCTCTCCGCTTGAGGCCGATGCACCGGAGCAGGTGCTCCGTATGCAACCAATGGTTTCCTCATCGTCGGGCGCTGTCAATCAGTTAGTGCTGGCTGCGCGCCCGTTGTCGTTGCGCCGGCCTCGGCTTGCGAAGCGGCGGGGAGGCATCACCGCACGGGCGGGGCCTCCTTCAGCGCTTGTGTGATGGAGAAGGCGGCACGACGCAAGGCCCCCAATCGGTCACAGGCCGCGAATCCGGCGGCCGGACGCGGGATCGAACAGATGAAGATCGCGCGGCGCGATTTCCAGCGCCAGTCGGTCGCCTTCGGAGGGCTGACGCTCGCCCTCGAGCCGGACCGAGAGCGCCTCGCCATGGTCGAGCCTGCCATGCACCACCGTATCGGCGCCGAGCGGCTCCACCCATTCCACGGCGAGCTCGAGCTGGGTGGCGCCGCCGGTGCGCAGATGCTCGGGGCGCAAGCCCAGGGTCACGGGCCTGCCGGCGAGATCGGGCCGGGCCTCCGCCAGCGCCAGATGGCTCTCGCCGACCGTCACCGTGGCGCCATCGGCGGCGATGCGCGCATCGAGGAAGTTCATTGCCGGCGAGCCGATGAAGCCGGCGACGAAAATGCTGGCCGGCCGGGCGTAGACCTCGAGGGGGGCGCCGAGCTGCTCGACGTTCCCCGCATTGAGCACCATGAGCCGGTCACCCAGGGTCATCGCCTCGACCTGGTCGTGGGTGACATAGACCCCGGTGGTGCGCAGCCGCTCCTGGAGCTCGCGCAGCTCGTGGCGCATCTGGACGCGCAGCTTGGCGTCCAGATTGGAGAGCGGCTCGTCGAACAGGAACACCGCCGGCTCGCGGACGATGGCCCGGCCCATCGCAACGCGCTGGCGCTGGCCGCCGGAGAGCTGGCGCGGCTTGCGCTCGAGCAGCTCGCCCAGGCCCAGGATCTGCGCCGCCTCGCGCACCCGCCGGTCGATCTCGGGCTTCGGCACGCGGCGGTTGCGCAGGCCGTAGGCCATATTGTCGAACACGTTCATGTGCGGGTAGAGCGCGTAGTTCTGGAAGACCATCGCAATGTCGCGGTCCTTGGGCTCCAGATCGTTCACCACGCGCTCGCCGATGCGGATGCTGCCCTCGGTGATCTGCTCGAGCCCGGCCACCAGCCGCAGCAGGGTGGATTTGCCGCAGCCCGAGGGCCCGAGAATCACCATCATCTCGCCGTCGGCGATATCGACCGAGACGCCCTTGAGGATCTCGACCCGCCCGAAGCTCTTCTTGACGTTGTCGACGCTTACCTCGGCCATGGTCTCACTTTTCCGTTTCGATGAGGCCGCGCACGAACCAGCGCTGCATGAGCACCACCACGAGGACCGGCGGCATCAGGGCGAGCATCGCCACGGCGGCGATGTGATGCCATTCCGGTGCGGCGTCGGCGGCCTGGATCATCCGCTGAATGGACATGACGACCGTGTAGTAGCTCTCGTCGGTGGTGACGAGCAGCGGCCAGAGATACTGGTTCCAGCCATAGATGAAGAGAATTACGAAGAGTGCCGCGATGTTGGTGCGCGAGAGCGGCAGCAGGATATCCTTGAAGAACTTCAGGGCGCCGGCGCCGTCGACTCGGGCGGCCTCGGTGAGCTCGTCGGGGACCGTGAGGAAGAACTGCCGAAAGAGGAAGGTGGCGGTCGCCGAGGCGATCAGCGGGATGGTGAGGCCGGCGTAGGAATTGAGCAGGTGCAGGCCGGCCACCACCTCGAAGGTCGGCAGGATGCGCACCTCGACCGGCAGCATCAGCGTGACGAAGATCGTCCAGAACGCCAGCATGCGGCCGGGGAAGCGGAAATAGACGATGGCGAACGCGGACAGCAGCGAGATGGCGATCTTGCCGATCGAGATCGCCAGCGCCATCACCAGGGAGTTCAGCAGCATCGGCCCGACCGGACCGGAGCTCGAGCCGGTTATGCCGACGCCCAGAACCGCCTTGTAGTTCTCGACCGCCCGATCGCCGAACCACATGGGGATCGGCGCACGCAGCACGTCCGAGGCTTCCTGGGTCGAGGTTACCAGCACGATCCAGATGGGCAGGGCGGTGACCGCGACGCCCAGGATCAGCACGAAATGGGCGAGGAAGGTCAAAAAGGGGCGATGCTCGACCATGGACCCTCAGCCGTACTGCACACGACGCTCGACCCAGCGGAACTGGATCACGGTGAGCGTGATGACGATTGCCATGAGGACCACCGACTGGGCGGCGCTGCCGCCGAGATCGAGGCCGATGAAGCCGTCCTTGAAGACCTTGTAGACGAGGATCGTGGTGTCCTGCCCGGGGCCGCCCTCGGTCACCGCGTGGACGATGCCGAACGTGTCGAAGAACGCGTAGACGACATTGACCACGAGAAGAAAGAAGGTGGTCGGCGAGAGCAGCGGGAAGACGATGGTCCAAAAACGCTTGCCGGGCCCAGCGCCGTCGATCGCGCCCGCCTCGATCAGCGACTTGGGGATCGCCTGCAGGCCCGCGAGGAAGAACAGGAAATTGTAGGAGATCTGCTTCCAGGTCGCCGCCACGATCACCAGCACCAGTGCCTGCCCACCATTCAGGTGGTGGTTCCAGGCGTAGCCGACCTTGCCCAGCAGCCAGGCGACGACCCCGATGGTGGGGTGGAACATGAACAGCCACAGCACGCCGGCGATGGCTGGTGCCACCGCATAGGGCCAGATCAGCAGGGTCTTGTAAAAGGTCGCGGCGCGCAGCACGCGATCGGCCATCACCGCCAGCAGGAGGGCGATGGCGATACCCGAGAATGCCACCGCGGCGCTGAACAGGGCGGTGACCTCGAGGGAATTCAGATAGTCGGGGTTGGCGAACAGCCGCTCGAAGTTCTCCAAGCCGACGAACTGGACCGACAGCCCGAACGGGTCCTGCTGCAGCATCGACTGCCAGAGCGCCTGCGAGGCTGGCCAGATGAAAAAGACCAGGGTGATCGCCAGCTGCGGGGCGAGCAGGAGATAGGCGAGCCAGCGCTCGCGGAAGACAACTCTCTTGTGCATGGCGGTCCGGACCCGGGGAGGGCGGGCGGCTCCTTGCCGCCCGCCGGCCCGATCAGCTGTTGGCCTTCTCGAACTGACGGATCAGCTCGTTACCGCGCGCGACGGCGGCATCGAGCGCCTCCTGGGCGCCCTTCTTGCCGGCGAACACCGCCTCCAGCTCTTCCTCGATGATGTCGCGGATCTGCACGAAGCTGCCGAACCGCAGGCCCTTGCTGTTGGCCGTCGGCTCCTTGTTGGTGATCTGCAGCACCGCGGTGTCCATGCCGGGGTTCTTCTCGTAGAACCCGTCGGCCTTGGTCTTCTCGTAGGCCGCCTTGGTGATCGGCAGGTAGCCGGTGTTCTGGTGCCACCAGGCCTGCACGTCGGCCGAGGAGAGATAGGTGAAGAACTTCGCCACCCCCTTGTATTCCTCGGACTCGTGGCCCTGCAGCACCCACAGCGTGGCACCGCCGATGATCGAGTTCTGCGGCGCGCCGTCGACGTCGGGCCAGTAGGGCAGGCGGCCGATGCCGAAGTCGAAGTCCTTGCTGTTCGCGGTCATGCTGGCGTAGGCGCCGGACGAGGCGAACTGCATCGCACATTGCTGGTTATAGAACTTGGGATTGCCGTCGTTGCGACGGCCGCCGTAGTCGAAGATCTTGCTCTGCTGCCACTCGCCGAGCTTGGCGATGTGGTCGACGGCGGCGGTCTTGTTGAAGACCAGCTCGGTGCCCAGGCCGCCGAAGCCGTTCTCCAGCGTGCCCAGCGGCTCGTTGTGCCAGGCCGAGAAGTTCTCGATCTGGATCCACGAGGGCCACTCGGTGCCGAAGCCGCAGGGATAGCCGGCCGCCTGCAGCTTCTTCGCGGCGGCCTCCATCTCGGGCCAGGTCTCGGGCGCCTTCTCGGGGTCGAGGCCGGCCTTCTCGAAGGCGGTCTTGTTGTAATAGAGGACCGGCGTCGAGCTGTTGAACGGCATCGACAGAAGCCTGCCGTCGGTGGTGCTGTAATAGCCGGTGACGGCCGCCAGATAGGCGTCCGGATCGAACGGCTCGCCGGCCTCCTCCATGAGCTGCTGCACCGGGTAGATCGCACCCTTGGCCGCCATCATGGTGGCCGTGCCGACCTCGAAGACCTGCACGATGTGCGGCTGCTGGCGCGCGCGGAAGGCGGCGATCGCGGCCGTCATGGTCTCGGGATAGGTACCCTTGTAGACCGCCTTGAGCTCGTACTCGTCCTGCGCCGCATTGAAGTCGGCGGCGATCTTGTTGACCTTCTCGCCCAGGGCCCCGCCCATGGCGTGCCACCACTGGATCTCCGTCTTGGCGTCCGCGGCGCTCGAGCCGAGAACCAGCGCCAGAACGGCTGCACCGCCCAGGATGCTGCGCGTGACCCGCATTCTGCCTGCCTCCACCTGTGGCTTGCTTGCGCCGCAACCCGGCGCGCACCGGAAGCACCATGCCAGTGTGACAGGAGAATGACAATTTGATGATAAGGATGCGCGCATTGTACTTTCACCTGCGCGCATTTCTCGCCGCTGCATGGTTTCGGGAGCGCGCCCGGGGGCGCAGCGCCGAACGGGAGGACCCGGCACCGCCTGTCCTCCCGCAGGCTTTGCCCGGGCTCAGTCGCCCCCGCGGGGAGCCGGCAACGCCATGCCCGCCGGCAGCTTCTCGACCGCCAGGTGGGCCGGCGGCGCGCTTCCGTCCTTGGCCTCACCGAAATAGACAGTGAGGTGCGGGAAGGGGATCTCGATGCCCAGCTCGTCGAACCGCTTCTTCATCCGGCGGTTGAACTCGCGGCCGATGCCCCACTGCTTGCCCGGCCGCGTCTTGATGCGCGCCTTGACGACCACCGCGCTGTCGGCAAGCGCGTCGACGCCCAGCACCTCGAGGGGCTCGAGCATGTCGAGCCGGTAGGCATCCTCGGCGCGCATCTCCTCGACGATCCCGCTGCACACCCGCGCCACCTCGTCGGTATCCTCCCGGTAGGCCACGCCGATGCTCGCCACGTAGTAGGAGAAGTCTTTGGTCATGTTGGTGACGCTGTCGACCGAGCTGAACGGGATCGTGTGGACGGCGCCCGAGAGGTCACGCAGGCGGATGGTGCGGATCGAGAGGTCCTCGACCACGCCGCCGATGCCGGCCACCGTCACCACGTCGCCCACAGCCAGCGCGTCCTCGAGCAGGAGGAAGACGCCGGTGATGACGTCCTGGACGAGCTTTTGCGAGCCGAAGCCGACGGCGAGCCCGATCACGCCGGCGCCGGCCAGCACCGGGGCGATGTCGATGCCGATCTCGGAGAGGATGACGAGACCGACCACGATGCTGAGCGCGCCGAGCACCACCTTGCGCAGCAGCGGCAGGACGGTGCGCGCCCGGGCAGCGCGCGAGCGCCGGTCGCCACCATCGCCGAGGCGGGTCAGGTAGCGCTCGATCCAGGCGTTCAGCGCCTCCCAGACGACCACGCCAAAGCCGATGGCGATGGCCGCGGTGAGCAGGATCCGCAAGAGCTGCTGGACCGCCGGCGTGGTCAGCCACCCGCCGACGTCGACGCCCCAGATCCACAGGATCGCCAGGACCATCGCCGCCGCCAGAACGAGGCGCGCGGCGTTCAGGGCCTCGCGCAGATAGCCCCGCAGCTTGGCGCGCATGCCGTTGCGCTGCGGCACGGCGCCGGGCTCGGGCTGCAGCGAGCGGCGCAACAGCCGCTCGGTCAGGCCGAAGAGCAGCGAGCCCGCCACCAGGACCGCCAGCGAGGCCACCGTGCTGCGCAGCAGATAGGCGCCGCCGTTCTCGATCCGCCAGGCGAACACGACATAGACGAGGATGACGTAGATGATCGCCACGAGATGCCAGACAGCGGCCGTGATGCGGCGCAGGCGCTGGCCGAGTGGCCCATTGGGCAGCAGGGCCATGGGCGATTCGCGCAGCCACTGCGCCACCTGGGCGCGCCGCCGCAGGATGAAGATCACCGCCATCGCCGTGAGCGCGAGGCCGAGCAGCCGCAGCAGCGCCTCGGCGGCCGAGCCCGGCAGGCCGAACAGGCGCCCGGCCTCGATCAGGAAGTATCCGCCCACGGCGACATTGGTGAAAAGGCTCGCGGCGTGCTGCAGCTGCCGTGCGGTGTCGTCGGCGAGCGGCAGGATGCGCAGGCGCGGCGAGCGCGGCGCGAACAGGCGGCGCGCCGCTACCAGCACGGCGCGCGAGGTGACGTAGGCGTTGACCAGGTTGAGCCCGATCACGCGGATCTCGTAGAAGGGCGGCTCGAGCCCGACGAAGGTGGCGTAGCCGGCGGCCCAGAAAGCCACCACCGGCACGAGATCGAGCAGGGCCCGCAGCACGATGAGCGGCAGGCGCAGCGCCACCGAGTCGCCGGGCCGCGTGTCGAGCGCGTAGGCCGGCCGGCGGATGAGCCGCCTGGCCACCGCCTCGGCAATGGCCGCGGCGCCCAGGATGGCGCCCAGGTAGGCCAGCAGCACCAGCCCGCGCTCGCGTGCCGCAGGATTGGCGAGCAGCCCCGAGAGCCAGTCGCCGATCCTCGGCAGGTCGCCCACATAGGCGGTCGCGGCTGCCAGCGTCGCGCGTGTCTGGCGCGCCGTCTGCGCGGCGGCGTCGATGAGCATGGCGCTCACCGTCTGCGGCTCAGCCGGCGCAACGGGCGCTGCCTCCCGGCGCAGCTCGAGAAGGGCCTCGATGCTGCGGATCAGGCTTTCGCGCTGCTCGGGGTTCTCGAGAGTGGCCTTGAGCGCCTCGAGATTTTCGGCCGGCAAAGCGTCTTGCGCTGCGGGCTCGGCGGCGACCTGCTGCGGCATTGCGGCGCCGGCCGTTAGGAGCACGCTCAAGAGCAGCAGAACGTGTCGGGAAATCAGCCGAGGCCAGACCCTCGTTCGCACGTGTCACCTCCTACGGGTAGCTCACTGTCGGTGGTCGGTGGTCGGTGGTCAGCGGCCGGCCGGCGGCTGCGCCAGATGTTCGCAACGCTCATGCCCAACCCGAGGTTCCGCATCGTGCCATCGCAGGCGATGCAAGGGTAGGGTGTCGGCTCGGGGGACGTGGCGAAGCGGTAACGAGACGGCGCCAAGCGCGCGCCCGGGGCTGGCGCCCGGGGTGTGGCCAAGGCATATGGAGGGTCATGGCACGCTTCCGATCGCAGACCCTCCTTCCGGTCGGCCTCCGCAGGCGACGTTTGTGCTCCCTGCGCCTTCTTCTGCCGATACTCGCGGGGCTCGCCGTGGCGGGGCCGGGCGCACCCGCATCGGCGGGTGCCGAGACGATGCTCGCGGTGCCGCCGCGCAAGCCCGTGGTGTGGCAGGGGGGAGCGCCGCCGCGGCGGCCAGCGGTTCTGGCGCTTGCACCCGCGCCGAAGCGGCCGGTCAGCGGGCTCGATCTGGCGCTGGGCGAGCGGCAGCTTACAGCAGAGGAGGAGAGCGAGCCCGGCCGCGCCGCGCGACCGCGGCGCCCGAGCCGCTCCTCCTTCGAGGAGCCGCCCGCGGTGCGCCTTGCCGCATCGTTTCTGCAGCGGCGGCGTGCCGAGGAGTCGGCCGAGGTCGGCGACGGCGCGGGCGAGGGTGGCCTCGATGGGGTATTGGGCATCCTCGATGTCGAGGAGGTCGTCCTGCGCCTGATCACGCCCTTCTAGGAGCGGCGCGCAAGGATCGCTGAGCTGGTGCCGGCGAAGGGACTTGAACCCCCAACCTCCCGCTTACAAGGCGGATGCTCTACCAGTTGAGCTACGCCGGCGCCGCGCGAACCTTATGCCCGGCTACCGGCAGGGGCAAGAACGTAGAGGGCGATGCCTGCAGCCACCGCGACGTTGAGGCTCTCCATGCGCGGGGAGATCGGCAGGCTCACCGAGAGATCGCAGGATTCGGCCACGAGGCGGCGCAGCCCTTTGCCCTCCGCACCCAGCACCAGCACCGCGCGGTCGTGCCGCGGCGCCGCATCGAGCGTGGTTGCGGCGGCAGCATCGAGGCCGAGGCTCCAAAAGCCCTCCTTCTTCAGTCCCTCGAGCGTGCGGGCGAGGTTGGTGACCTCGACGATTGGCACGATATCGAGGGCGCCCGAGGCGGCCTTGGCGCAGACCGCGCCCATGACGGCGCTGCGCCGCTCGGGCAGCAGCACCGCCGCCACGCCGAAGGCTGCGGCGCTGCGCAGCAGGGCGCCGAGATTGCGCGGATCCTCCACCTGGTCGACGGCCAGCAGCAGGGCCTGCGCGGGCAGGCTCTCCAGCACCTGCTCGAGCCGGCGCGGCGGCAGTGCCTCCGTCTCGAGCACGACGCCCTGGTGCACGGCATCCTGCGCCACCAGCCGGTCGAGCTCACGCGGCTGGGCGGCCTGGACCTCGAGACCTTCCCGCCGGGCGAGCGGACCCAGGCGCTCCAACGCGTTGCTGGTCGCCAGCAGCCGGCGGCAGGGCCGATCCGGATTGGCGAGCGCGGCTGCCACGGCGTGGTGGCCATAGAGACGGAGGTCTTGCGGGGGGGCAGCGGCGGCGGGCCGCGGGGAGCTGTTTCGGCGCGACATGGGGGACCTGCTCGGGCTGGGCGTGACGTGGTTCCGCTTAGCTGTTGACAAGGCTCTTTGAAAGGCGATATTCCCGGCCGCGATTTCGGCGGTGCCCGGTATCGGAGGGGTGGCCGAGTGGTTAAAGGCAGCAGACTGTAAATCTGCCGACGAACGTCTACGTAGGTTCGAATCCTACCCCCTCCACCACTCTCCAGGCGGCCGAAGAGCGAAGGCGCGGGTGTAGCTCAATGGTAGAGCTCCAGCCTTCCAAGCTGGCGGTGTGGGTTCGATCCCCATCACCCGCTCCAAGGCCCGGCCCATTCGGGCGAGCCTGTCCCGCATACCCCCTAAAATCCACGACACCGCGCGAGCGACGCGTCATCGCCGAAGGACTCTGGTATGGCCAAGGAGAAGTTTGAGCGGACCAAGCCGCACTGCAACATCGGGACGATCGGTCACGTCGATCACGGCAAGACGACGTTGACGGCAGCGATCACCAAGGTGTTGGCGGAGCAGGGCGGGGCGACGTTCTCGGCGTACGACTCGATCGACAAGGCGCCTGAGGAGAAGGCGCGCGGCATCACGATCAACACGTCGCATGTCGAGTACCAGACGGCGAGCCGGCACTACGCGCACGTCGACTGCCCGGGTCACGCGGACTACGTGAAGAACATGATCACCGGCGCGGCGCAGATGGACGGCGCCATTCTGGTGGTCTCGGCGGCCGACGGCCCGATGCCGCAGACCCGCGAGCACATTCTTCTGGCGCGCCAGGTCGGTGTGCCGGCGATCGTGGTGTTCCTCAACAAGGTCGACATGGTCGACGACGAGGAGCTTTTGGAGCTGGTCGAGCTCGAGGTCCGCGAGCTGCTCTCGGCCTACGGGTTTCCCGGCGACGACATCCCGATCATCAAGGGGACGGCGCTCGGCGCGCTCGAGGGCAAGGACGACGCGACCGGCAAGGACGCGATCCTGGCGCTGATGAAGGCGGTGGACGAGTACGTTCCGCAGCCGGAGCGGGAGACCGACAAGCCGTTCTTGATGCCGGTCGAGGACGTGTTCTCGATCTCGGGCCGCGGCACGGTGGTGACCGGGCGCATCGAGCGCGGCATCGTCAAGGTGGGTGAGGAGGTCGAGATCGTCGGCATCCGGCCGACCCACAAGACGACCTGCACGGGCGTCGAGATGTTCAGGAAGCTCCTGGACAGCGGGCAGCCGGGCGACAATGTCGGCCTGCTGCTGCGCGGTATCAAGCGCGACGACGTCGAGCGCGGCCAGGTGCTGTGCAAGCCGGGCTCGATCACCCCGCACAAGAAGTTCAAGGCGGAGACCTACGTGCTGAACAAGGAGGAGGGTGGCCGTCACACGCCGTTCTTCTCCAACTATCGGCCGCAGTTCTATTTCCGCACCACCGACGTGACCGGCTCCATCAAGCTGCCCGAGGGCACCGAGATGGTCATGCCGGGCGACAACGTCACCATGGAGGTGGAGCTGATTGCCCCCATCGCCATGGAGCAGGGCCTGCGCTTCGCCATCCGCGAGGGCGGTCGTACCGTCGGCGCCGGCGTTGTCGCTGAGGTCATCGAATAAGGCTTGTACGACGCCGGTTCGGGGGGCTTGCGCTGGCCCCCCATCTGGCTTATGCAGGCCGCACCGTCGGCGGTTGAAGAGTGACCGCCGGCCCGGCGCCGACTGCGCCGCGAGCGGACTTCGCCGGTCGTGACCCCTCTGAGGCGGTCGCGGCCGTCGGACGGGTCTAGGAGTGTAGCTCAACTGGTAGAGCACCGGTCTCCAAAACCGGGGGTTGGGGGTTCGAGCCCCTCCACTCCTGCCACCTGACCCAGTCCCCTTTTCACGACGGCCGAGGTTCCCCAAAACATGGCGAAAACGTCGCCAGCGCAGTATGTTCGCGAGGTGCGCCAGGAGCTGGCGAAGGTCACGTGGCCGAGCCGCAAGGAGCTCACCGTGACCACCATCAGCGTGATCGTGATGTCGGCGCTTGCCGCGCTGTTCTTCTTCGCGGTCGACCAGCTGCTCGCCCTGGCGGTGAAGTTCGTGCTGGGTCTGGGGGGCTAGATGGCCAAGCGCTGGTATATCATCCACGTCTATTCGGGCTTCGAGAAGAAGGTCCGGGAGTCGATTCTCGAGCAGGCCGAGCAGAAGGGTCTCACCGACCACTTCGAGGAGGTCCTGATTCCGATGGAGGAGGTCGTCGAGGTGCGCCGCGGCAAGAAGGTCGCCGCCGAGCGCAAGTTCTTCCCCGGCTACGTCCTGGTGAAGATGGACCTCAACGACGAGACCTGGTCGCTGGTGCGCAATACCGGCAAGGTCACCGGCTTCCTCGGTCCGGGCGGCAAGCCTTCAGCGATTCCCGACGCCGAGGCGGAGCGGATCCTCAGCCAGGTGAAGGAGGGTATCGAGCACCCCAAGCCCTCGATCTCCTTCCTGATCGGCGAGGAGGTGCGCGTCAGCGACGGTCCGTTCGCCTCGTTCAACGGAACGGTCGAGGACATCGACGAGGCCAAGGGGCGTCTCAAGGTTCTGGTCACGATCTTCGGCCGGGCCACCCCCGTCGAGCTCGAATATTCGCAGGTGGAGCGGACCTAGATCCCTTCTCGACCGGTCCCGGCGCATCGCCGGGGCAACCACTGGCAAGCGGCCGCCCTGCATCCGACAGTGGGCCGCGCCGACCTCGAGGGTCTGCGCGGCGGCGAAGCGGAGGGTGGCTCGTGCGGGAGCGTCCGCGAGGGCGCGCTTGTACCGCAAAACGGAGGAAGCGGCGCATGGCCAAGAAGGTCATCGGCTACATCAAGCTCCAGGTGCCGGCCGGCAAGGCGAATCCCTCGCCGCCGATCGGACCCGCGCTGGGTCAGCGCGGGCTGAACATCATGGAGTTCTGCAAGCAGTTCAACGCGGCCACCCAGGGCATGGAGCCCGGGATGCCGATCCCGGTGGTGATCACCGCCTTCGGTGACCGCACCTTCACCTTCATCACCAAGACCCCGCCCGCCACCTACTTCCTCAAGAAGGCGGCTGGTATCCAAAAGGGCAGCCAGACCGTCGGCAAGGGCACGACGGTGGGCAAGGTCACGATGGAGCAGCTCCGCGAGATCGCCGAGATCAAGATGAAGGATCTCAACGCGGTCGACGTCGACGGCGCCGTGCGCATGCTCAAGGGCTCGGCGATGTCGATCGGCATCGAGGTGGTGGAGTAAGGCGATGGCGAAGGTGGGCAAGCGTCTCAAGGCCGCTCAGGGCCTCGTCGATCGCGAGCGGCTCTATCCCGTCGCGGAAGCCGTCCAGACGATCCGGCAGGCCTGTAAGGCCAAGTTCGACGAAACCATCGAGGTGTCGCTGGCGCTGGGTGTCGACCCGCGCCATGCCGACCAGATGGTGCGCGGCACGGTCAATCTGCCGCACGGCACCGGCAAGACGGTGCGTGTCGCCGTCTTCGCGCGTGGCGACAAGGCCGAGGAGGCTACGGCCGCCGGGGCCGAGGTCGTCGGCGCCGAGGATCTGGCCGAGAAGGTGCAGGCGGGCGAGATCAATTTCGACCGTGTCATCGCGACCCCGGACATGATGCCGCTGGTCGGCCGACTGGGCCGGGTTCTCGGTCCCCGCGGCCTGATGCCGAACCCCAAGCTCGGCACCGTCACGCCCAACGTCCGCGAGGCGGTCGAGGCAGTGAAGGGCGGTCAGGTGCAGTTCCGCGTCGAGAAGGCGGGTCTGATCCATGCCGGCGTCGGCAAGGCGAGCTTCGACGAGCAGAAGCTGGTCGAGAACATCAAGGCGCTGGTCGAGGCGGTGAACCGGGCCAAGCCGAGCGGCGCGAAGGGGACCTACCTCAAGCGTGCGAACATGAGCTCCACCATGGGTCCGGGCGTGAAGCTCGAGATCGCGAGCCTGGTGAGCTGAGGGAAGGAACCCGCGGCGACGTGCGACGAACAAAGGGCTTGCGTTGGCGATGAAGGCCGTTATTCTCCCGGCTCCTGATCTGCCAGCGCAATGCCCGCCGCCAGCGCCCGAGAGGTGCCGGCGGTCGTTTGTGTGCTCGCCGCAATGTGGTGCGGTCGGTTCGCAAGGAATGCTTGGCAACGGAATTCTCATTCCTGCCGAGCGTGCCAGGGCCGGCCGGCGACTGTTCGGAGGCAATCGTGCTGCGAGCCGATAAAGCTAAACTCATCGACGATCTCACCGAGGTGTTTGGTGGCACCGAGGTGGTTGTCGTAGCGCACTATCAGGGGCTTACGGTTCCCCAGATCACCGCCTTGCGCAGCGCCGTGCGTGACGCCGGCGGCAAGTTCCAGGTGACCAAGAACCGTCTGACCAAGCGTGCGCTGGCGGGGACGCCCTATGAGGGCATCGCCGACATGTTCAAGGGTCCGACGGCCATCGCCTATGCACCGGAGCCCGTCGGGGTTCCCAAGGCGCTGGTCGATTTCTCGCGCAAGAACGACAAGCTCAAGATCGTGGGCGGCGGCCTCGGCACGACGATGCTGGACGCCGACGCGGTCAAGGCGCTTGCCGAGCTGCCGTCGCTCGACGAGCTGCGCGGCAAGCTGATCGGTCTCATCAACGCCCCGCTGTCGCGGATCGTTGGTGTGCTCCAGGCGCCGGGCGGCCAGGTCGCCAGGGTCCTGGCGGCCTACGCCGAGAGCGAGAAATAGTCGGACATCGTGGGTGGCGTCCCGCGAGGCGGGCGTTCGTTAACAGGGTTTCTCGGAGAGGGTGAGATGGCGAATCTGGAGAAGATTGTCGAGGATCTGTCGCAGCTGACCGTGCTCGAGGCGGCTGAGCTGTCGAAGATGCTCGAGGAGAAGTGGGGCGTGTCGGCTGCCGCCCCCGTGGCGGTCGCTGCTGCCGCCGGCGGTGCCGCGGCCGCGCCGGTCGAGGAGCAGACCGAGTTCGACGTGATCCTGGCCAGCGCCGGTGCCAACAAGATCAACGTGATCAAGGAGGTCCGCGCGATCACCGGTCTCGGCCTCAAGGAGGCCAAGGACCTGGTCGAGGCTGCGCCGAAGGCGGTCAAGGAGGCGGTCTCCAAGGACGACGCCGCGAAGCTCAAGGCGCAGCTCGAGGGCGCCGGCGCGACGGTGGAGATCAAATAAGATCGTCGAGCACTGCTCTCCGCTCCCGCGGCGACGGCCGTGCCAGCCCGTTGGGCTGGCTCCCGTCCGGCGCGGGAGCGTCACGCAGTTCGTGGTGCAGGGAAGGCGTCCGCAGGGGGAATACCCGTGCGGAGCGCCTTCTTTGCCGTGTCAAATGACAGCCGTGGAAGGCGTGCACGGCAGTGGTGGCGCAACCGGCGGGGTTGAATGATGGGTGAGCAGGTCAAGGCCCGCAAGCGGATCCGTAAGAGCTTCGGGCGTATCCCCGAGGTCACGGTGATGCCCAACCTCATCGAGGTCCAGCGGCAGTCCTACGAGGCGTTCTTGCAGCGGCTCGTGGCGCATGTCGACCGGGACCACATGGGCCTTCAGGAGGTCTTCAGCTCGGTCTTCCCGATCAGGGACTTCGCCGACCGTGCGGCGCTCGACTTCGTCAAGTACGAGCTCGAGGAGCCCAAGTACGACGTCGAGGAGTGTCACCAGCGCGGCCTGACCTTCGCGGCGCCGCTACGTGTGACGCTGCGGCTGATCGTCTGGGACGTCGACGAGGAAACCGAATCGAAGAGCGTTCGCGACATCAAGGAGCAGGACGTCTACATGGGCGACATGCCCTTGATGACGGACAACGGCACCTTCGTCGTGAACGGCACCGAGCGGGTCATCGTCAGCCAGATGCACCGGTCGCCCGGCGTGTTCTTCGATCACGACCGCGGCAAGACCCACAGCTCCGGCAAGTATCTCTTCTCGGCGCGAATCATTCCCTATCGCGGTTCCTGGCTCGACTTCGAGTTCGACGCCAAGGACCTGGTCTATGTGCGCATCGACCGTCGCCGCAAGCTGCCGGTGACGACCTTGCTGCTCGCCCTCGGACTGGGCCAGGAGGAGATCCTCAGCACCTTCTACGGCGAGGTGCTGCATGTGAGCTCCGGTCAGGGCTGGAAGCTGCCGTTCCGCCCCGAGCGGCTGCGCGGGCAGAAGCTGGTGAGCGATCTCGTGGACGCGGCAAGCGGCGAGACGCTGGCCGAGGCCGGCACGAAGATGACCCCCCGGCTCGTGCGCAAGCTCGAGGAGCAGGGTGTCAGCGAGCTCTACATCTCCAGCGAGGAGCTGGTCGGCCGCTTCGTCAGCCGTGATCTGATCGACGAGAGCACCGGCCTGGTGCTGGCCGAGGCCGGCGAGGAGCTGACCGGCGATCTGATCGGCAAGCTTCTCGAGGCAGGCATCGAGACGGTGCCGGTGCTCGATATCGACCATCTCTCGATCGGCCCCTACATCCGCAACACCCTGGCGCTCGACCGCTGCCAGAGCCGGGAAGAGGCACTGCTCGACATCTACCGGGTCCTGCGCCCGGGCGAGCCGCCGACCCCGGAGACAGCCGAAGCGCTGTTCCGCAGCCTGTTCTTCGAGATCGAGCGCTACGACCTGTCGCCGGTCGGCCGCGTCAAGATGAACATGCGGCTCGGCCTGGAGACCGACGACACGGTGCGCGTGCTGCGCAACGAGGACATTCTCGCGGTCGTCAAGATGCTGGTCGAGATCAAGGACGGCCGCGGCGAGATCGACGACATCGACCATCTCGGCAACCGGCGCGTGCGCTCGGTGGGCGAGCTCATGGAGAACCAGTTCCGCGTCGGCCTGCTGCGCATGGAGCGCGCGGTCCGCGAGCGGATGAGCTCGGTCGAGATCGACGCGGCGATGCCGCACGACCTCATTAACGCCAAGCCGGTGGCGGCCGCGGTCCGTGAGTTCTTCGGGAGCTCCCAGCTCTCGCAGTTCATGGACCAGACCAACCCGCTCTCCGAGATCACCCACAAGCGGCGCCTCTCCGCGCTCGGCCCCGGCGGCCTGACCCGCGAGCGGGCGGGCTTCGAGGTCCGCGACGTGCACCCGACCCACTATGGCCGGATCTGCCCGATCGAGACCCCGGAAGGCCCGAACATCGGCCTGATCAACAGCCTCGCCACCTATGCGCGGATCAACAAGTACGGCTTCATCGAGAGCCCGTACCGGCGCGTGGTGGATGGCCGGGTGAGCGACGAGGTGGTCTACCTCTCCGCCATGGAGGAGGGGCGCTACACCATCGCCCAGGCCAACTCCGACCTCGACGAGGAGCGGCGTTTCAGGGGCGAGCTGGTGAGCTGCCGGCAGAGCGGCGAGTTCGTGCTGTCGCGGCCCGACGTCATCGACTTCATCGACGTCTCGCCCAAGCAGCTCGTCTCGGTGGCGGCGGCGCTCATCCCGTTCCTCGAGAACGATGACGCCAACCGCGCGCTGATGGGCTCCAACATGCAGCGCCAGGCCGTGCCGCTGCTCCGCGCCGAGGCCCCTTATGTGGGCACCGGCATGGAGGATGTGGTGGCCCGCGACAGTGGTGCCGCGGTGGTCGCCAAGCGGGCGGGCATCGTCGACCAGGTCGACGGCTCGCGCATCGTCATCCGCGTGACCGACGAGACGGCGCGTGCCGACCGCGTGGTCGACATCTACTCGCTCAGGAAGTTCCAGCGCTCGAACCAGAATACCTGCATCAACCAGCGCCCGCTGGTGAAGGTGGGTGACCTGGTCGACGTCGGCGACATCATCGCCGACGGCCCGTCGACCGAGCTCGGCGAGCTGGCGCTCGGCCGGAACGTGCTGGTCGCGTTCATGCCGTGGAACGGCTACAACTTCGAGGACTCGATCCTCATCTCCGAGCGCATCGTGCGCGACGACGTCTTCACCTCGATCCACATCGAGGAATTCGAGGTGATGGCGCGCGACACGAAGCTCGGGCCGGAGAGCATCACCCGCGACATCCCCAATGTCAGCGAGGAGGCTCTCAGGAATCTCGACGAGGCCGGCATCGTCTATATCGGTGCCGAGGTGCAGGCCGCCGACATCCTGGTCGGCAAGGTCACGCCCAAGGGCGAGACGCCGATGACGCCGGAGGAGAAGCTCCTTCGCGCGATCTTCGGCGAGAAGGCGGCGGACGTCCGCGACACCTCCTTGAAGGTCCCGCCCGGGGTCCAGGGCACGGTGGTCGAGGTGCGCGTCTTCAACCGGCGCGGCGTCGACAAGGACGAGCGCGCCATCGCCATCGAGCGTGCCGAGATCGAGCGCCTCGCGAAGGACCGCGACGACGAGCGCGCGATCCTCGAGCGCAACATCTACAGCCGCCTCAGGGAGATCCTCGAGGACCAGACGGCGACCACTGGGCCGCGCGGTGTGCGCGCCGGCACGAAGCTCGTGGGCGGCGTGATCGACGGCCTCTCGCGGCGCCAGTGGTGGGAGCTCGGCATCGACGATGCCGACCGGATGACCGAGATCCAGGCGCTCAAGCGGCAGCTGGACGAGGGGCTGAAGGCGCTGCAGGACCGCTTCGAGAACAAGGTCGAGAAGCTCCAGCGCGGTGACGAGATGCCTCCGGGCGTCCTCAAGATGGTCAAGGTGTTCGTCGCGGTGAAGCGCAAGCTGCAGCCCGGCGACAAGATGGCCGGCCGTCACGGCAACAAGGGCGTCATCTCGCGGATCGCGCCGATCGAGGACATGCCCTATCTCGAGGACGGCACGCATGTCGATATCGTCCTCAACCCGCTGGGCGTGCCCTCGCGCATGAATGTCGGGCAGATCCTCGAGACGCATCTGGGCTGGGCCTGCGCCAATCTCGGCCGGCAGGTAGGCGATCTTCTCAACCGCTTCGCCGACGAGCAGGACCGCGCGGGTCTCGAGGACAAGCTCGGGCGGATCTACGGCGAGGAGGTCCGAGGCGAGGTCGCGCATTACGCCGACCGGCAGCTCATGGAGCTGGGCGAGAACCTGCGCAAGGGCGTGCCCATCGCCACCCCGGTGTTCGACGGCGCCAATCCGCTCGACATCGAGACCATGCTGGAGGAGGCAGGCTCGGTGACCAGCGGGCAGGTGACCCTGTTCGACGGGCGCACGGGCGAGCCGTTCGACCGGCAGGTGACCGTGGGCTACATCTACATGCTCAAGCTCGGCCATCTCGTCGACGACAAGATCCACGCCCGGTCGGTGGGGCCGTACTCGCTGGTCACCCAGCAGCCGCTGGGCGGCAAGGCGCAGTTCGGCGGTCAGCGCTTCGGCGAGATGGAGTGCTGGGCCCTGCAGGCCTATGGCGCCGCCTACTCGCTGCAGGAGATGTTGACGGTGAAGTCGGACGACGTCTCCGGCCGCACGAAGATCTACGAGGCCATCGTGCGCGGCGAGGACACGTTCGAGGCGGGTATCCCGGAGAGCTTCAACGTTCTGGTGAAGGAGCTTCAGGCTCTGAGCCTCAACGTCGAGCTCCAGCAGGAGATTGCCGGCGAGTGATCGGCGAGGCGGCGCGGGCCCTGACCCGCGCCGCCGGCATCACCCGGCTCCGGCGATCGCAGACGAGGACAGTTTCTCATGAACGACCTCATGTACCTCTTCGGGCAGCCCGCAGGCGCCCAGAAGTTCGATCAGATCCAGATCAGCATCGCGAGCCCCGATCAGATTCGCGAATGGTCGTACGGCGAGGTCAAGAAGCCCGAGACGATCAACTACCGCACCTTCAAGCCGGAGCGGGACGGCCTCTTCTGCGCCAAGATCTTCGGGCCGATCAAGGACTACGAGTGCTTGTGCGGCAAGTACAAGCGCATGAAGTACAAGGGCATTGTCTGCGAGAAGTGCGGCGTCGAGGTCATCCAGTCGAAGGTCCGGCGCGAGCGCATGGGCCATATCGAGCTGGCCGCCCCGGTGGCCCACATCTGGTTCCTGAAGTCGGTGCCCTCGCGCATCGGCGTGCTGCTCGACATCACGCTGCGTGAGCTGGAGCGGGTTCTCTATTTCGAGAACTTCGTGGTGGTCGAGCCGGGTCTGACCTCGCTCAAGCAGAACGAGCTGCTGACCGAGGACCAGGTGATGCGCTACAAGGAGGAGTTCGGCGACGACTCCTTCACGGTGGGCATCGGCGCCGAGGCGGTCCGGGACATGCTCAAGAGCCTGGATCTGCCGCGCGAGCGCGACCAGATGCGGGCCGATCTGCTCGAAACCAATTCCGAGGCCAAGCGCAAGAAGCTGGTCAAGCGGCTGAAGCTGGTCGAGACCTTCCTCGAGTCGGGCAACCGGCCGGAGTGGATGGTGCTCGAGGTAGTGCCGGTCATTCCGCCCGAGCTGCGCCCGCTGGTGCCCCTCGACGGCGGCCGCTTCGCGACCTCCGACCTCAACGACCTCTACCGCCGCGTCATCAACCGCAACAACCGCCTCAAGCGGCTCATGGAGCTGCGCGCGCCCGACATCATCGTGCGCAACGAGAAGCGGATGCTGCAGGAGGCCGTCGACGCGCTGTTCGACAATGGCCGGCGCGGCCGCGTCATCACCGGCGCCAACAAGCGTCCGCTGAAGTCGCTCTCCGACATGCTCAAGGGCAAGCAGGGCCGCTTCCGGCAGAACCTCCTGGGCAAGCGCGTCGACTACTCGGGCCGCTCGGTCATCGTGGTGGGCCCGGAGCTCAAGCTGCACCAGTGCGGCCTGCCCAAGAAGATGGCGCTCGAGCTCTTCAAGCCGTTCGTCTACGCCAAGCTCGAGCTCTACGGCAAGGCACAGACCATCAAGGCCGCCAAGCGGATGGTCGAGAAGGAGCGGTCCGAGGTCTGGGATATCCTCGAGCAGGTGATCCGCGAGCATCCGGTTCTGCTGAACCGGGCGCCGACGCTGCACCGGCTGGGCATCCAGGCGTTCGAGCCGGTCCTCATCGAGGGCAAGGCGATCCAGCTCCATCCGCTGGTCTGCACGGCCTTCAACGCGGACTTCGACGGCGACCAGATGGCGGTGCACGTGCCGCTGTCGCTGGAAGCGCAGCTCGAGGCCCGCGTGCTCATGATGTCGACCAACAACATCCTGAGCCCGGCCAACGGCAAGCCGATCATCGTGCCGACCCAGGACATCGTGCTGGGCCTCTACTATCTCTCGCTGGAGCTCGAGAACGAGCCGGGCGAGGGGCTGGTGTTCGCCGATCTGAACGAGGTGCAGCACGCCCTGGCGGCGCACTCGGTGACCCTGCACACGAAGATCCGCTGCCGCATCCAGACTGTCGCCGCCGATGGCGAGCCGGTCACCCGCGTGGTCCAGACGACGCCCGGCCGCATGCTGCTGCTCGAGGTCCTGCCGCGCCATGCGCGCATCGACTTCGACAGGCTCATCAACCGGGTTCTGACCAAGAAGGAGATCGGTCAGGTCATCGACGAGGTCTATCGTCACTGCGGCCAGAAAGAGACGGTGATCTTCGCCGACCGCATGATGAACCTCGGCTTTTCCTATGCCTGCCGGGCCGGCATCTCGTTCGGCAAGGACGACATGATCATCCCCGACGGCAAGGAGGAGCTGGTCACCAAGACCCAGGAGCTGGTCAAGCAGTACGAGCAGCAGTACGCCGACGGCCTGATCACCAAGGGTGAGAAGTACAACAAGGTGGTGGACGCCTGGCAGGCCTGCTCGGATCGGGTCGCCGAGGAGATGATGTCGGCCATCCAGGAGGTCCAGCAGCGCAAGAAGGACGACGGTCGCTTCCACCAGCCCAACGCCATCTGGATGATGGCGCAGTCCGGTGCGCGTGGCTCGGCCGCCCAGATCAAGCAGCTGGCCGGGATGCGCGGCCTGATGGCCAAGCCCTCGGGCGAGATCATCGAGACGCCGATCATCTCGAACTTCAAGGAAGGCCTGACCGTTCTCGAGTACTTCAACTCGACGCACGGCGCCCGCAAGGGTCTGGCCGACACGGCGCTCAAGACCGCGAACTCGGGCTACCTCACCCGCCGTCTCGTCGACGTGGCGCAGGACTGCATCATCATCGAGGAGGATTGCGGCAGCGAGCGCTGGATCACCATCGCTACCCAGGGTGACGAGGAGCTCGGCGACCGGATCCTGGGCCGCACGCTGGCGGCCGACGTGCACCATCCCAAGACGGGCGAGGTGCTTGCCACAGCCGGCACGATGCTCGAGGAGCCGCATGTCCTCGTTATCGACGAGGCGCATGTCGACAGCGTGCGCGCCCGCTCGGTCCTGACCTGCGACAGCCGGATCGGCGTGTGCAGCGCCTGCTACGGCCGCGATCTGGCGCGCGGCACGCCGGTCAATATCGGTGAGGCGGTGGGCGTCATCGCCGCCCAGTCGATCGGCGAGCCGGGCACCCAGCTCACCATGCGGACCTTCCACATCGGCGGTGCCGCCCAGGGCTCGGTCGAGCAGTCGCAGGTCGAGGCTCCGGTGGCCGGCCAGGTGCGGCTGGTCAACCCGCGCGTGCTGCGCGACAGCGCCGAGCGGCTGGTCATCCTCGGCCGCAACACCGAGATCCTGGTGATCGACGAGGTCGGCCGCGAGAAGCTGCGCCACAAGCTGCCCAACGGCACGCGCCTGCTGGTCGAGCCCGACCAGCAGGTCGAGAAGGACCAGGTGATCGCCGAGTGGGACCCCCACACGCTCCCGGTGATCACCGAGGTGACGGGCAGCATCGTCTACCAGGACATGCAAGAGGGCGTCTCGTTCCGCGAGGTGGTCGACGAGAGCACCGGCAAGTCCAGCAAGGAGGTGATCGACTGGCGCCAGACGGCGCGGGCGGGCAACCTCCGGCCCTCGCTCCTGCTGCAGGACGAGAAGGGCAACCCGATCATGCTGCCGTCTGGTGCCGAGGCCCGGTACTACCTGCCGGTGGCGGCCATCCTGAACGTCGACAACGGTACCGCGGTGCGGGCCGGCGACGTGCTCGCGCGTCTGCCCAAGGAGGCGTCCAAGACCCGCGACATCACGGGCGGTCTGCCGCGGGTGGCGGAGCTGTTCGAGGCGCGGCGGCCCAAGGATCCGGCGATCATCGCCGAGATCGAGGGGCGGATCGAGTTCGGCAAGGACTACAAGAACAAGCGCCGTCTCAAGATCGTCGCGGTCGAGGAGGACAGGGAGCCGGTCGAGTACCTGATCCCCAAGGGCAAGCACGTGGTGGTCCAGGAGGGCGACCAGGTGAAACCCGGCGACCTGATCGTCGACGGCAGCCCGGTGCCCCACGACATCCTGCGGGTGCTGGGCGTCGAGCCCTTGGCGCAGTTCCTCGTCAACGAGATCCAGGACGTCTACAAGCTGCAGGGCGTGAAGATCAACGACAAGCATGTCGAGGTGATCGTCCGCCAGATGCTGCAGAAGATGGAGGTCATCGATCCCGGTGACACCACCTTCCTGGTGGGCGAGCAGGTGGACCGCTACGAGTTCGCGCGGGTCAACGAGCGCATCGTCGCCGAGGACCGCCGGCCGGCCTCGGCCCACCCGGTGCTCCAGGGCATCACCAAGGCCAGCTTGCAGACGCTCTCCTTCGTGTCGGCGGCGTCGTTCCAGGAGACCACGCGCGTGCTCACCGACGCTGCCTTCGCCGGCAAGGTCGACAAGCTCGCCGGCCTCAAGGAGAACGTCATCGTCGGCCGCCTGATCCCTGCCGGCACCGGCGGGGTCGTGCAGCGCCTCAAGAAGCTCAAGCCCGACGAGGCGCCCGCCGTGGCGTCCCGCGACGAGGCCCTGCTGCTCTCCGAGCTCAGCGGCTAAATGTCCCATTCCTCCGCCCCTGGCCGGGCCCTCGAAGGTTAAATCGGGGGTCGCAGGCGGGGGCGGGGCTGCCAGGGCTTGACGAGGCCGGCCCAGGCAGACTAGAAGGCAGGCCGCGTTACCGTTGGTGCAGGTGGTGACCCTCGCGGATCAGACGCTGCACCGGATTAGGCGCTTACATTGCTCACATCGGGCGGGCCGCGGCCGGTCGACGGCTTGCGGTCCTGTTGTTCACTGTGGGCCGATCGACGCCGTACCGTCCGAGGCTAGGTCTAGGAACGTCGCACATGCCGACCATCAACCAGCTCGTCCGTGATGGGCGCGTGACGAAGCGCAGCCGCAACAAGGTGCCGGCCCTCGAGGCCTGTCCCCAGAAGCGCGGCGTGTGCACTCGCGTTTACACGACGACCCCCAAGAAGCCGAACTCGGCGCTCCGTAAGGTGGCCCGCGTGCGGCTCACCAACGGCTTCGAGGTGGCCAGCTACATCCCTGGCGAGGGCCACAATCTCCAGGAGCACTCGGTGGTGCTCATCCGCGGCGGTCGTGTGAAGGACCTTCCGGGTGTTCGCTACCACACCGTCCGCGGCACGCTCGACACCCAGGGTGTCAACGGCCGCAAGCAGAGCCGTTCGAAGTACGGCGTGAAGCGCCCGAAGTAAGCTGAAGAGGACGTAGCATGCGCCGCCGTGCCGCCGAAAAGCGCGAGGTTCTGCCGGATCCCAAGTTCGGGGACCTGGTCGTCACCAAGTTCGTCAATTGCCTGATGGAAGACGGCAAGAAGTCCGTTGCCGAGCGCATCCTCTACGGAGCGTTCGACCGGATGCAGGGCCGCACCGGCCGGGATCCGATCGAGCTGTTCCACGAGGCGCTCGAGAACGTGAAGCCGACCCTCGAGGTGCGCTCCCGGCGCGTCGGCGGCGCCACCTACCAGGTGCCTGTCGAGGTTCGGGTGGAGCGCCGTCAGGCGCTGGCGATCCGCTGGCTCATCTCCACCGCCTCGTCGCGGTCGGAGAAGACGATGACGGAGCGTCTCGCTGGAGAGCTGCTCGACGCCGCCAACGGGCGTGGCGCGGCCTTCAAGAAGCGCGAAGACACGCTGCGGATGGCTGAGGCCAATCGCGCGTTCTCGCACTACCGCTGGTAAACAGGAGCCCGAGGCGCACGCCATGGCCCGCGAGATCCCCGTCGAGCGCTACCGCAATATCGGCATCATGGCCCACATTGATGCCGGTAAGACGACGACCACCGAGCGCGTCCTCTACTACACCGGACGGTCCTACAAGATTGGCGAGACCCACGAGGGTACCGCCACCATGGACTGGATGGAGCAGGAGCAGGAGCGCGGCATCACCATCACTTCGGCGGCCACGACCTGCTTTTGGCGTGACCATCGGGTGAACATCATCGACACCCCGGGCCACGTCGACTTCACCATTGAGGTGGAGCGCTCGCTGCGGGTGCTCGACGGTGCGGTCGCCGTGTTCGACGGTGTCGCGGGTGTCGAGCCGCAGACCGAGACGGTCTGGCGGCAGGCCGACAAGTACCACGTGCCGCGCATGTGCTTCGTCAACAAGATGGACCGCATCGGCGCGAACTTTGATCGCTGCGTCGGGATGATCCGCGACCGCCTGGGCGCCAACGCCGTGGTCGTGAACTTCCCGATCGGTGCCGAGGCCGAGTTCGCCGGCGTGGTCGACGTGATCCGCAACAAGGCGATTGTCTGGGAGAACGAGGAGCTCGGCGCGAAGTTCAACGTCGTCGAGATCCCCGATCACCTCAAGGACGAGGCGGCGGTCTACCGGACGCAGCTCATCGAGGCTGCTGCCGAGCTCGACGATGCCGTGCTCGAGGCTTATCTGGGCGGCGAGGAGCCCGACGAGGCGACGATCCTGCGCTGCCTGCGGGCCGGCACGATCGCCAACAAGCTCGTCCCGGTGCTGAGCGGCTCGGCCTTCAAGAACAAGGGCGTGCAGCCGCTTCTCGACGCGGTCGTCGAGCTGCTGCCCTCGCCGCTCGATCTGCCGCCGGTGGAGGGTCTCAAGCCCGACACCGACGAGAAGATGGTCCGGCACCCGTCGGACGACGAGCCGCTGTCCGCCCTCGCGTTCAAGATCATGAGCGATCCGTTCGTCGGCTCGCTGACCTTCGTGCGGCTCTACTCGGGCAAGCTCGAGAGCGGCTCCTACCTGACCAACACGGTCAAGGGGCAGCGCGAGCGCATCGGCCGCATCCTCCTGATGCACGCCAACAGCCGCGAGGAGATCAAGGAAGCCCAGGCGGGCGACATCGTGGCGCTGGTCGGCCTCAAGCACACGACCACCGGCGACACGCTGGCGGACGCTGCCAAGCCGATCATCCTCGAGCGGATGGTGTTCCCCGAGCCGGTCATCGAGGTGGCGGTCGAGCCCAAGTCCAAGGCCGACCAGGAGAAGATGGGCATGGCGCTGGCGCGCCTCGCCGCCGAGGATCCCTCGTTCCGGGTTGGTACCGACGCCGAGTCGGGCCAGACCGTGATCAAGGGCATGGGCGAGCTCCATCTCGACATCCTGGTCGACCGCATGCGGCGCGAGTTCAAGGTCGAGGCCAATGTGGGCGCTCCCCAGGTGGCCTACCGCGAGACCATCACGCGCCGTGCCGAGGTCGACTACACCCACAAGAAGCAGACCGGCGGCTCGGGCCAGTTCGCGCGGATCAAGCTCGTCTTCGAGCCGGCCGAGGAGAAGGGCAAGGGTTTCGCCTTCGAGAGCAAGATCATTGGCGGCTCGGTCCCCAAGGAGTACATTCCGGGCGTCCAGAAGGGCCTCGAGTCGGCGGTGGGCAACGGCGTCATCGCCGGCTTCCCGATGACCGACATCAAGGCGCAGCTGATCGACGGCGCCTACCACGAGGTCGACAGCTCGGTGATGGCCTTCGAGATCGCTGCCCGCGCGGCGTTCAAGGAAGGTATCGCCAAGGCCGGGCCAATCCTGCTCGAGCCGGTGATGCGCGTCGAGGTGGTGACCCCCGACGAGTATATGGGCGACATTATCGGCGACCTGAACAGCCGCCGCGGTCAGGTCAGTGGCATGGAGGCCCGCGGCAACGCGCAGGTGGTCAACTCCATGGTGCCGCTGGCGACCATGTTCGGTTATGTGAACACGCTCCGCTCGCTCTCGCAGGGTCGGGCCCAGTTCACCATGCACTTCGACCACTACGAGCCTGTGCCGCAGATGGTCGCTGAAGAAATCCGCGCGAAGTACGCCTGAGCCCGCCTGGCGTGGCTCCGAAGGAACGGAGACTGAAGAGATGGCCAAGGAGAAGTTTGAGCGGACCAAGCCGCACTGCAACATCGGGACGATCGGTCACGTCGATCACGGCAAGACGACGTTGACGGCAGCGATCACCAAGGTGTTGGCGGAGCAGGGCGGGGCGACGTTCTCGGCGTACGACTCGATCGACAAGGCGCCTGAGGAGAAGGCGCGCGGCATCACGATCAACACGTCGCATGTCGAGTACCAGACGGCGAGCCGGCACTACGCGCACGTCGACTGCCCGGGTCACGCGGACTATGTGAAGAACATGATCACCGGTGCGGCGCAGATGGACGGCGCCATTCTGGTGGTCTCGGCGGCCGACGGGCCGATGCCGCAGACCCGCGAGCACATTCTTCTGGCGCGCCAGGTCGGTGTGCCGGCGATCGTGGTGTTCCTCAACAAGGTCGACATGGTCGACGACGAGGAGCTTTTGGAGCTGGTCGAGCTCGAGGTCCGCGAGCTGCTCTCGGCCTACGGGTTTCCCGGCGACGACATCCCGATCATCAAGGGGACGGCGCTGGGTGCGCTCGAGGGCAAGGACGACGCGACCGGCAAGGACGCGATCCTGGCGCTGATGAAGGCGGTGGACGAGTACGTGCCGCAGCCGGAGCGGGAGACCGACAAGCCGTTCTTGATGCCGGTCGAGGACGTGTTCTCGATCTCGGGCCGCGGCACGGTGGTGACCGGGCGCATCGAGCGCGGCATCGTCAAGGTGGGCGAGGAGGTCGAGATCGTCGGCATCCGGCCGACCCACAAGACGACCTGCACGGGCGTCGAGATGTTCAGGAAGCTCCTGGACAGCGGGCAGCCGGGCGACAATGTCGGCCTGCTGCTGCGCGGTATCAAGCGCGACGACGTCGAGCGCGGCCAGGTGCTGTGCAAGCCGGGCTCGATCACCCCGCACAAGAAGTTCAAGGCGGAGACCTACGTGCTGAACAAGGAGGAGGGTGGCCGTCACACGCCGTTCTTCTCCAACTATCGGCCGCAGTTCTACTTCCGCACCACCGACGTGACCGGCTCCATCAAGCTGCCCGAGGGCACCGAGATGGTCATGCCGGGCGACAACGTCACCATGGAGGTGGAGCTGATTGCCCCCATCGCCATGGAGCAGGGCCTGCGCTTCGCCATCCGCGAGGGCGGTCGTACCGTCGGCGCCGGCGTTGTCGCTGAGGTCATCGAATAAGGCATCGGGTTTCGGAACGCGCATTCGCCATGGAAACGCAGAACATTCGAATTCGCCTCAAGGCCTTCGACCACCGCGTGCTGGATCAGTCCGTGCGTGAGATCGTGGGCACGGCGAAGCGGACCGGAGCGCGCGTGCGCGGCCCGATCCCGCTGCCCAACAGGATCGAGCGGTTCACCGTCAATCGCTCGCCCCACGTTGACAAGAAGAGCCGCGAGCAGTTCGAGATTCGAACGCACAAGCGGCTCCTGGACATTGTCGACCCGACGCCGCAGACCGTGGACGCGCTGATGAAGCTCGACCTCGCCGCCGGTGTCGACGTCGAGATCAAGCTCTGAGGGCGTGGCGATGCGTACCGGCCTGATCGCCCAGAAGCTGGGCATGACACGCCTGTTCGGTGTCGACGGTAGCCACATCCCGGTTACCGTCCTCAAGGTCGAGAAGTGCGAGGTGGTTGCCGTCCGGACCAAGGACAAGGACGGCTACACCGCGTTGCAGCTCGGCGTCGGGCAGGCAAAGACCAAGAACGTCTCCAAGCCGATGCGCGGCCACTTTGCCAAGGCGAAGGTGGAGCCGAAGGCGCGCGTCGAGGAGTTCCGGGTCGAGGACCGGGCACTCCTGGACGTGGGTGACGAGATCCATGTCGGCCATTTCGTGGCCGGCCAGTATGTCGACGTGTGCGCCACCAGCATCGGCAAGGGCTTTGCCGGTGTCATGAAGCGGCACAATTTCGGCGGCCTGCACGCCAGCCACGGCGTGTCGATCTCGCACCGCAGCCACGGCTCGACCGGTCAGCGGCAGGACCCGGGCCGTGTCTTCAAGGGCAAGAAGATGGCCGGTCACCTGGGCGCCGAGCGCGTCACGGTGCAGAGCCTCGAGGTGTTCGGCGTGGATCCCGCCAACGGCCTGATCCTGGTTCGCGGTGGTGTGCCCGGGGCCAAGGGCGCCTGGGTGCGGGTGACCGACGCGGTCAAGAAGGCGCTGCCCAAGGAGGCGCCGTTCCCGGCCGCGGTCATTAAGGCGGGCGAGGCCATCGAGGCCGTCGTCGCTGACGAGAGCGAGGCCTGATGATGCAGGTCCAGATCAAGAACCTGGCCGCCGAGGATGTCGGCGCGGTCGATCTCAACGAGGCCGTATTCGGCGTCGAGGTGCGGGCCGACATTCTCCAGCGTGTGGTGCTCTGGCAGCTCGCCAAGCGGCGTGCCGGCACCCACAAGGTGAAGTCGCGTGCGGAGATCAGCCGCACGAAGGCCAAGATGTACAAGCAGAAGGGCACTGGCCGGGCGCGTCACTCCTCGCGCACGACCAACGTGTTCCGCGGCGGTGGCGTGGTCTTCGGGCCGGTGCTGCGCGACCATGGCACCGACCTTCCCAAGAAGGTCCGTGCGCTGGGTCTGCGCTGCGCGCTGTCGAGCAAGGCCAAGGAGGGCAAGCTGCTCGTTCTCGACGAGGCCAAGCTCGATGCGCCGAAGACCAAGGAGCTGGTCGGCCGTCTGGCGAAGCTGGGCATCGAGTCGGCGGTGATCATCGGCGGCGCCGAGCTGGAGCGGAACTTCGCCCTGGCCTCGCGCAACCTGCCGAAGATCGACGTGCTGCCGTCTGCCGGCGCCAACGTCTACGACATCCTGCGCCGCGATACCCTCGTGCTCACCGCCGAGGCGGTGCGTCAGCTCGAGGAGCGGCTCGCATGACCACGCTGCGCCACTACGACATCATCGTCGCGCCCGTGATCACCGAGAAGGCGACGCTGCTCTCCGAGCACAACCAGGTCGTCTTCAAGGTCGCCCGCGACGCCAGCAAGCCCGAGATCAAGGCCGCCATCGAAGGCCTCTTCGGGGTCAAGGTGACCGCGGTCAATACCCTGATCACCAAGGGCAAGACCAAGCGGTTCCGCGGCCAGGTCGGCCGGCGCGCCGACGTCAAGAAGGCCATCGTGACCCTCGCCGAGGGTTCGCGGATCGACGTGACGACGGGGATCTGAACCCATGGCCCTGAAGACCTTCAACCCGACCAGCCCCTCGCGGCGCGAGCTCGTGCTCGTCGACCGCAGCGAGCTGTGGAAGGGCAAGCCGGTCAAGAAGCTGACCGAGGGCAAGAGCTCGTCGGGCGGCCGCAATAATCACGGCCGGATCACCGTCCGGTTCCGTGGCGGCGGTCACAAGCGCTCCTACCGCCTCGTCGATTTCAAGCGCGTCGGCAAGCTCGGCATGCCCGGCACTGTGGAGCGGCTCGAGTACGATCCGAACCGGACGGCGTTCATCGCGCTGGTGAAGTACGAGGACGGCGAGCTCGCCTACATCCTGGCTCCGCAGCGCCTGAAGGCCGGCGACCAGGTGATCGCCGACGAGCGGGTCGACGTGAAGCCGGGCAATGCCGCCCCGCTGCGCAACATCCCGATCGGCACGATCATCCACAATGTCGAGCTCAAGCCGGGCAAGGGCGGCCAGATCGCCCGGTCGGCGGGAGCCTACGCGCAGCTGGTCGGGCGCGACGGCAACTACGCGCAGATCCGCCTGAATTCGGGCGAGATCCGGCGCATCCACGGCTCGTGCATGGCGTCGATCGGCGCGGTGTCGAACCCGGATCATCAAAACGTCAAGTCCGGCAAGGCCGGCCGCAGCCGCTGGCTCGGCTTCAAGCCGCACAACCGAGGCGTCACGATGAACCCGGTCGACCATCCGCACGGCGGCGGCGAGGGCCGCACCTCGGGTGGCCGTCATCCGGTCACGCCGTGGGGCCAGCCGACCAAGGGTCACAAGACCCGCCGTAACAAGCGGACGCAGGCAATGATTCTGCGCTCGCGTCATCAGGCTAAGAAGCGGGGTAGCTGAAGCCATGCCGCGTTCGGTTTGGAAAGGCCCGTTCGTCGACGGTTATCTGTTCGACAAGGCCGAGGCTGTTCGCGCTTCGGGCCGGAACGACATCATCAAGACCTGGTCGCGTCGGTCGACCATCATGCCGGACTTCGTCGGCCTGACCTTCGCCGTCTACAACGGCAAGAAGTTCGTGCCGGTGTACGTGACGGAGAACATGGTCGGCCACAAGTTCGGCGAGTTCTCGCCGACCCGTACCTATTACGGGCACGGGGCGGACAAGAAGGCGAAGAGGAAGTAGGTCATGGGCAAGCCGAAGCAGGAGCGGCGGCTGGCCGAGAACGAGGCCCTGGCGGTCGCGACGCTCATTCGCACGAGCCCGCGCAAGCTGGACCTCGTCGCCGGCCTCATCCAGGGCATGGCGGCCGGCAAGGCCGTCACGGCCCTGGAGTTCTCGCCCAAGCGGATCGCCCGGACCGTCAAGAAGGTCCTGGAATCCGCCATCGCCAACGCCGAGAACAACCACAGTCTCGACGTCGATCGGCTCTTCGTCGCCGAGGCCAGCGTGGGCAAGCATCTGCTGATGAAGCGGCTGCAGCCCCGGGCTCGTGGCCGCGCCGGCCGCGTCCACAAGCATTTCAGCCGGTTGCGGATCGTCGTCCGCGAGCGCGAGGAGGCCGCCTGATGGGTCAAAAAGTCAATCCGATCGGCCTGCGGCTGGGCGTGAACCGGACCTGGGACTCGCGCTGGTACGCCGATGCCCACTACGCCAAGCTGCTGGCCGAGGACCTGCGGATCCGCAAGTTCCTCGAGAAGCGCCTGGCGCAGGCCGGTCTCAGCCGGATCGTCATCGAGCGGCAGGCCAGGAAGGCGCGGATCACGATCCACACCGCCCGTCCTGGCGTGGTGATCGGCAAGAAGGGCCAGGAGATCGAGAATCTCCGCAAGGCGCTGGCCGAGATCGCCTCGGGCGAGGTGCACCTCAACATCGTCGAGGTGCGCAAGCCTGAGATCGACGCCAAGCTGGTGGCCGAGAACATCGGCCAGCAGCTCGCCAAGCGTGTGACCTTCCGCCGCGCCATGAAGCGTGCGGTGCAGTCGGCCATGCGTCTGGGCGCCCAGGGCATCCGGGTCACCTGCTCGGGCCGTCTGGGCGGGGCGGAGATCGCCCGCACCGAGTGGTACCGCGAGGGCCGGGTCCCGCTGCACACGCTGCGTGCCCACATCGACTTCGGTCGGCACACTGCCCGCACCCCTTACGGGACTTGCGGCATCAAGGTGTGGGTGTTCCGCGGCGAGATCATGGAACATGACCCGATGGCCTACGACAAGCGCCTTGCCGAGCAGGGCTCGGCCCGGGGCTGAGCGTAGGGAATAGCGCACATGCTGCAGCCGAAACGCACAAAATTCCGCAAGGCGTTCAAGGGTCGCATTCACGGCCTGGCCAAAGGCGGCTATGATCTGAACTTCGGCGCCTTCGGAATGAAGGCCGTCGAACCCGAGCGGGTGACCGCGAGGCAGATCGAGGCCGCGCGGCGCGCCATCACGCGTCATCTCAAGCGGGCCGGCAGGGTCTGGATCCGGGTGTTCCCGGACAAGCCCGTGTCGAGCAAGCCTGCTGAGGTGCGCATGGGCAAGGGTAAGGGCTCGGTGGAGTTCTGGGTCGCGGTGGTGAAGCCGGGACGCATCCTCTTCGAGATCGACGGCGTGCCGGAAGACCTGGCCGCCGAGGCGATCCGTCGCGGTGCGGCCAAGCTTCCGATCCGCACGAAGTTCGTGGCGCGCGTGCAGGCGGAGGCCTGACGATGAAGGCAAACGAGATCCGCGGCGATTCCGCGGAGCAGATCAAGGACCGGCTGGTCCAGCTCAAGAAGGAGGCGTTCAACCTGCGCTTCCAGCGGGCTACCGGCCAGCTCGAGAACACCCGGCGCATCCGTGAGGTGCGACGGGACATCGCCCGCATCATGACGGTGCTCAGCGAGCAGCGCCGCACCGCGGCGCGGGCCTGAGGAGAGGATTGATGCCGAGGCGTGTCCTGCAGGGGACCGTGGTGAGCGACAAGGCCGACAAGACCGTCGTGGTCCGCGTCGAGCGTCGCATGATGCACCCGCTCTACAAGAAGATCATTCGGCGCTCGAAGAAGTACATGGCGCACGACGAGAGCAACCAGTTCAAGGTTGGCGACCGCGTGCGCATCGTCGAGTGCCGTCCCCTTTCCCGGCGCAAGAGCTGGGAGGTGTTGCTCGACGACGCCGCCCAGGCGCCGATGAGCGAGGCGTGAGGATTAACCCATGATCATGCCCGAAACCGACCTCGAGGTCGCCGACAATTCCGGGGCGCGGCGGGTGCAGTGCATCCGCGTCCTCGGTGGGGCGCACCGCAGATGGGGCACGGTCGGCGACGTTATCGTCGTGGCCATCAAGGAAGCGATCCCCCGCGGCAAGGTGAAGAAGGGCGACGTGGCGCATGCCGTGATCGTCCGCACCGCCAAGGAAATCAAGCGGCCCGACGGCAGCGCGATCCGTTTCGACAAGAACGCGGCGGTTCTCATCAACAAGCAGGGCGAGCCGATCGGCACGCGCATCTTCGGCCCGGTCACGCGCGAGCTGCGGGCGAAGAGGTACATGAAGATCATCTCCCTGGCGCCTGAGGTGCTCTGATGGCGGCACGCATCAAAAAGGGCGACCGCGTCGTGGTCCTGGCCGGACGCGACAAGGGCAAGCAGGGCGAGGTGCTCAAGGTTCTCCCCAGCGAGAACCGCGTCGTCGTGCAGGGCGTCATGATGATCAAGCGGCACGAGCGGCCTGGTCCGCAGAGTGCCGGTGGCATCGTGACCCGCGAGGCGCCGATCCACGTCTCGAACGTCGCGCATGTCGACCCCCAGGATGGCAAGGCCACCCGGGTCGGCTTCAAGTTTCTCGAGGACGGCCGGAAGGTTCGCGTTGCGAAGCGTTCCGGCGAAGTGCTCGATCGCTGAGGGCGGGGGCGATGGCACGGCTCAAAGAGCATTACGAGCAGGCGGTGCGCAAGCAGCTGCAGGAGCGGTTCGGCTACACGAACCCGATGCAGGTGCCGCGGCTCGACAAGATCGTCATCAACATGGCGGTGGGCGAGGCGGTCGGCGACAGCAAGAAGCTGACCAACGCGATCGGCGAGATGACCAAGATCGCCGGCCAGAAGCCGGTGACCTGCCGGGCCCGCAAGTCGGTGGCGAACTTCAAGCTCCGCGAAGGCATGGCGATCGGCTGCAAGGTCACGCTGCGCCGGGAGCGGATGTACGAGTTCCTCGACCGCCTGGTGAACATGGCGCTGCCGCGGGTGCGTGACTTCCGCGGCGTGTCGGCGACCAGCTTCGACGGCCGCGGCAACTACGCGTTCGGCATGAAGGAGCAGATCGTCTTCCCCGAGATCAACTACGACGAGGTCGACGAGGTCCGGGGGATGGACATCATCATCTGCACGACGGCACGGACCGACGAGGAGGCCAAGGCGCTTCTCGACGGCTTCAACATGCCGTTCAGGAAGTGACGGGACGATAGGGCATGGCCAAGAAGAGCTCCGTCGAGAAGAACGAGCAGCGCCGTCGCATGGTCGACCGCTACAAGGCGAAGCGCGAGCAGCTCAAGAACGTCGTCATGGACCGTTCCGCCGACCCCGGCGAGCGCTTCGAGGCGACCTTGAAGCTGGCGCAACTCCCGCGTAACAGCTCCAAGACCCGCATCCGCAACCGCTGCGTCCTCACGGGCCGGCCGCGGGCCTATTATCGGAAGTTTGGCCTCTCGCGCATCGCGCTTCGGGATCTCGCCTCGCAGGGGCAGATTCCGGGCTGCGTGAAGAGCAGCTGGTGAGGATGGAGGGCTCTAATGGCGCTCAATGATCCGCTGGGCGACATGCTGACCCGCATCCGCAACGGTCAGCGTGCAATGAAGGGCGCGGTAAGCAGCCCGGCCTCGAAGTTGCGGCAGAACGTGCTCGCCGTGCTCGAGCGCGAGGGCTATATCCGCGGCTACGAGGCGTCCGCCGAGATGGGCGGCCGCCGCGAGCTGTCGATCGAGCTCAAGTACCACAATGGCGAGCCGGTCATTCGCGAGCTGCGTCGCGTCTCCAAGCCGGGACGTCGTGTCTATGCCGGGGTGAAGGACCTGCCGAGGGTCTATAACGGCCTTGGCATCGCCATCCTGTCGACGCCGCGCGGCGTGATGTCCGACGCCGAGGCGCGCGAAGCGCGCGTGGGCGGCGAGATCCTGTGCACGGTGTTCTGATCATGTCGCGAATTGGCAAGCATCCGATCGTTGTTCCGGGCGGCGTCGAAGTCGCCGTCCAGGGCAACGCGGTCCGCGCCAAGGGCAAGCTCGGCGAGCTTCGGGCGGTTCTGCCGCCCGAGGTCACCGTGGCCTTCGGCGAGGGTAAGATCACCGTCCAGCCGCGCGACCAGGAAAAGCGGGCACGCTCCATGTGGGGCATGTCGCGCACCGTCGTCGCGAACCTGGTCAAGGGCGTGTCGGAGGGCTTCACGACGAAGCTCGAGATCTCCGGCGTCGGTTTCCGTGCGGCGACCGACGGCAAGATCCTGACCCTGCAGCTCGGCTACAGCCACGACATCAAGGTCGCGATCCCCGAGGGGATCAAGATCGCGTGCGAGACGCCGACGCAGATCTCGGTCAGCGGCGCCGACAAGCAGCAGGTTGGGCAGATCGCCGCGGAGATCCGCTCGTTCCGTAGCCCCGAGCCTTACAAGGGCAAGGGTATCCGCTACGCCGACGAGATCGTTCTCCGTAAGGAAGGCAAGAAGAAGTAAGGCGCCATGGTCAAGGCATCCGAACGCTACACGCGGCGCCAGCGGCGGACGCGCTACGCACTTCGCAAGAAGGGCAGCGATCGTCCGCGTCTGTCGGTGTTCCGCTCGGGACGGCACATTTACGGCCAGATCATCGACGATGCGCGGGGTCAGACCCTCGTCGCCGCGTCGACCCTGGAGAAGGAGCTGCGCGAGGAGCTCAAGACCGGCGCGGACAAGGACGCCGCGCGTCGGGTCGGGCAGCTGCTCGCCGAGCGTGCCAAGGCCGCGGGGGTCGAGCAGGTCGTGTTCGACCGCGGCGGCTACAAGTATCATGGTCGGGTCGCAGCCCTGGCCACCGGCGCCCGCGAGGGCGGGCTCTCGTTCTGAGGCTGAGGGGAACGGATGGCACGCGCACGCGCCAGTGAGGACCGCCAGGAAAGCGAGCTGATCGATCGCCTGGTCAACGTCAATCGTGTCGCCAAGGTGGTGAAGGGTGGCCGGCGCTTCGGCTTTTCCGCCCTCGTCATCGTCGGTGACGGCAAGGGCCGCGTCGGCTACGGCAGCGGCAAGGCGCGCGAGGTGCCGGAGGCGGTGCGCAAGGCCACGGAGCAGGCCAAGCGGACGATGATCCGCGTCCCGCTCCGCCAGGGCCGCACGCTGCACCACGACACCTTCGGGCACTTCGGTGCCGGTCGGGTGCTGCTGCGCTCGGCGCCTCCGGGCACCGGCATCATCGCCGGCGGCCCGATGCGCGCGGTGTTCGAGGCGCTCGGGATCGGCGACGTGGTCGCCAAGTCCATGGGCACCAACAACCCGCACAACATGATCAAGGCTACCTTCCAGGCGCTCGCCGGCGTGAACTCGCCGCGCAGCGTCGCCGCCAAGCGTGGCAGGAAGGTCAGCGACATCGTCGGCCGCCGCGACCACGTCGAGGGCGCCAAGACCGCGGAGTGAGGCGATGGCCGAGGCCATGCTCAAGATCACGCAGACCGGCAGCCCGATCGGACGCAAGTCCGATCAGCGGGCGACCCTTGTGGCGCTCGGGCTGAACAAGATGCACCGCAGCCGTGTCGTTGCGGACACCCCGGCCAATCGCGGCCGGGTGCGCAAGGTGCAGCACCTGCTCAAGGTCGAGCAGGCGGAAGGGAACTGACGACGCCATGCGGCTGAACGAACTCAGGGACAATCCCGGCGCACGGACGGCGCGCAAGCGCCTCGGGCGCGGTATTGGCTCGGGCCTCGGCAAGACGTCGGGCAAGGGCCACAAGGGTGCGAAGGCCCGCACCAGCAACCCGAAGCCGCGGAGCTTCGAGGGCGGTCAGATGCCGATCTACCGGCGTCTGCCCAAGCGCGGCTTCAAGAATCCCGGCCGCGGCCAGTTCGCGATCGTGAATCTGGGCGACATCCAAAAGGCGGTCGACGCCGGACGGATTGCGGCCGGCGACACGGTCGACGGGGCCCGGCTGGTCGAGGCCGGCATCCTGCGCCGCACCCATGACGGCGTGCGGCTGCTGGCCGGCGGCGAGCTCACCGCCAAGGTGATCCTCGAGGTGGTGCATGCCTCCAAGGCGGCCGCCGAGGCGGTCGAGAAGGCGGGCGGCAAGGTTGTAGTGCTCGGCGCGCCTGCGACCGAGGGCTGAGAGAGAGGGCGCGCATGGCCTCGGTAGCCGAGCAGCTCGCGGCGAACATCAATCTCGGCGCCTTCTCCAAGGCGACCGAGCTCAAGAAGCGTATCTGGTTCACGCTCGGCTGTCTGATCGTCTATCGCTTCGGGACCTACATCCCGCTGCCGGGAATCGATCCCGGGGTCATGGCGCAGATCTTTCAGCAGCAGTCCGGCGGCATCCTCGGCATGTTCAACATGTTCGCCGGGGGTGCGCTGGAGCGCATGTCGATCTTTGCGCTCGGCATCCTGCCCTACATCTCGGCCTCCATCATCCTCCAGCTCATGACGGCGGTCTCGCCGACGCTGGAGGCGCTGAAGAAGGAGGGCGAGTCGGGCCGCAAGAAGATCAATCAGTACACGCGCTACCTGACCGTGGTGCTCGCGGCCTTCCAGGCCTGGGGCATGGCGATCGGGCTCGAGGCGATGAGCGGGCCGTCGGGCTCGGCGGTGATCGACCCGGGGATGTTCTTCCGGCTCACCACGCTGGTGACCATAGTCGGCGGCACGATGTTCTTGATGTGGCTCGGTGAGCAGATCACCGCGCGCGGCATCGGCAACGGGATCTCGCTCATCATTTTCGTGGGCATCATCGCCCAGCTGCCGAGCGCGCTCGCGGCCCTGCTTGAGCTCGGCCGGACCGGCGCGATGTCGCCGCTGTTCATCGTGTTCCTGCTGGTGATGGCCGTGGTCGTCATCACCTTCATCGTGTTCATGGAGCGCGCCCAGCGCCGGGTCATCGTCCAGTACCCCAAGCGCATGGTTGGCGGGAACCGCATGTTCGGCGGCGAGAGCTCGCACATGCCGCTCAAGCTCAACACCTCGGGCGTCATTCCGGCGATCTTCGCCAGCTCGCTGCTGCTCCTGCCGGCCACCGTCGGCGGTTTCGTGGGGCAGGGCGGTCCGGAGTGGCTGATCGCGGCGACGGCGGCCCTGGGCTACGGCCAGCCGCTCCACGTCGCGATCTTCGTGGCGCTGATCATCTTCTTCGCCTTCTTCTACACCTCGATCGTCTTCAATCCCCATGAGACGGCCGAGAATCTGCGGAAGCATGGCGGCTTTATCCCGGGCATCCGTCCGGGCCAGCGCACGGCCGAGTATTTCGACTATGTGCTGACCCGGCTGACGACCGTGGGTGCCATCTACCTGGCGGCGGTGTGCGTGCTGCCCGAGATCCTGATCTCGCAATACGCCGTGCCCTTCTATTTCGGCGGCACGTCGCTGCTGATCGTGGTCTCGGTCACCATGGACACGGTGGCGCAGATCCAGTCCCACCTGATCGCTCACCAGTATGAGGGGCTGATCAAGAAGTCGCGCTTGCGCGGGAGGCGGGGATGAGGCTTGTCCTTCTCGGACCGCCGGGGGCCGGCAAGGGGACCCAGGCGCAGTGGCTGACGGAGCGCTACGGGGTGCCGCAGCTCTCGACCGGCGACATGCTGCGCGCGGCGGTCGCCAGGGGCACCGAGGTCGGCCGTCAGGCCAAGGCGGTGATGGAGCGGGGCGAGCTCGTCTCCGACGACATCATCAACCGCATCGTGGCCGAGCGTATCGACGAGCCGGACTGTGCGGCCGGCTTCATCCTCGACGGCTTTCCGCGAACGGTGGCGCAGGCCGAGGCCCTGGACGGGATGCTGTCGGCACGCAGCCAGAGCCTGGACGCGGTGATCGAGATCCGCGTCGACAAGGAGGCGCTGGTTGAGCGCATCGCCGGGCGGTTCGCCTGTGCGAAGTGCGGGGCCGGCTATCACGACACGTTCAAGCCCACGCGGCTTGCGGGCGTGTGCGACCAGTGCGGCGGCACCGAGTTCATCCGCCGCAAGGACGACAATGCCGAGACGGTCCGCGCCCGTCTCGAGGCCTATGAGCGGCAGACTGCACCGCTGCTGCCGTTCTACGAGGCGCGCGGGCTGGTGCGGGCAGTCGACGGCATGCAGCCCATCGAGCAGGTCACCGCGGCGATCGAGACGATCCTCGCGCAAGGCCGCAATTGACAGCACAAGGCCACTGCCTATAATCCCGCAGCTTTTTTACCGCCGGCGGCGGGCGGCCGCTGGCGCGGCGGGCTGACGGGCGGAACCGAGGAGAGAGCGACGTGGCGCGTATCGCCGGTGTCAACATTCCCAGCCAGAAGCCTGCCTGGGTCGCGCTGACTTACATCTACGGAATCGGCCAGACCTTTTCCAAGCAGATCCTCGACAAGGTCGGTGTCGCGCACGAGCGTCGGGTGAACGAGCTCAGCGACGCCGAGATCGCGCGGATCCGCGAGGTCATCGACCGTGAGTACAAGGTCGAGGGCGACCTGCGACGCGAAGTCGCAATGAGCATCAAGCGGCTCATGGACCTGGGCTGCTACCGTGGTCTCAGGCACCGCAAGGGCCTCCCGGTGCGCGGCCAGCGCACCCACACCAACGCCCGGACCCGTAAGGGCCCCGCGCGTCCCATCGCCGGCAAGAAGAAGGCGACGAAGAAGTAATCATGGCTCAGCAGGATACCGGGCGCCTCCGTCGGCGCGAGCGCAAGAACATCTCCGCGGGCGTCGCGCATGTCAGCGCCTCGTTCAACAACACCATGATCACCATCACCGACGCCCAGGGCAACGCGATCGCCTGGTCGAGCGCCGGTTCTCAGGGCTTTAAGGGCTCGCGGAAGTCGACGCCGTTCGCGGCGCAGATGGCTGCCGAGTCCGCCGGCCGCAAGGCCATGGAGCACGGCATGAAGACCCTCGAGGTCATGGTCCGTGGTCCGGGCTCGGGCCGTGAGTCGGCGCTTCGGGCGCTGCAGGCGGTGGGCTTCAGCATCACGTCGATCCGCGACGTGACGCCGATCCCGCACAATGGCTGCCGGCCGCGCAAGCGTCGGCGCGTTTGATCTCAGGCGGGAATCCCGCCGGGTGGGGAGGCCTCGGGCGCATTCGGCGCCCGACGGCCTCCGCCGCGTTTCGGCATCCCGTGTAGTGGCGAGGTTGTTCCGTGATCCAGAGGAACTGGCAAGAGCTGATCAAGCCCCAGAAGCTCGACATCCAGCCGGGGCGTCGCCCCGACCGTGAGGCGACCGTCGTCGTCGAGCCGCTGGAGCGTGGCTTCGGCATCACGCTCGGCAATGCCCTGCGTCGCGTGCTGCTGTCCTCGCTGCAGGGGTCGGCGATCACCGCCATTCACATCGACAGCGTGCTGCACGAGTTCTCGACGATCCCGGGCGTCCGCGAGGATGTCACGGATATCGTCTTGAACCTGAAGTCGCTGGGCATTCGCCTGCACAGCGAGGGCCCCAAGCGGGCCTATCTGAAGGTCGAGGGTCCCAAGGTCGTGACCGCCGGCATGATCGAGGCCGGGCACGACATCGAGATCATGGATCCCGATCATGTGATCTGCCACGTCGATCAGGGCGGCAAGCTGTCGATGGAGCTGACCGTCGACAGTGGCAAGGGCTACGTGCCCGCCGCGCTCAACAAGAGCGAGGATGCGCCGATCGGTCTGGTGGCGGTCGACGCCATCTTCAGCCCGGTGCGGCGGGTCGCCTACAAGGTCGAGAATGCGCGTGTCGGCCAGCAGACCGACTACGACAAGGTCACCCTGCAGATCGAGACCGACGGCTCGGTGAGCCCTGAGGACGCGCTGGCGCTGGCCGCCCGCATCCTCCAGGACCAGCTGCAGCTGTTCATCAACTTCGAGGAGCCGAGCCTCGCCCAGGCGGCGGAGCGGCGTCCCGAGCTGCCGTTCAATCCGAACCTGCTCCGCAAGGTCGACGAGCTCGAGCTTTCGGTGCGTTCGGCGAACTGCCTGAAGAACGACAATATCGTCTATATCGGCGATCTCGTTCAGAAGACCGACGCGGAGATGCTCCGCACGCCGAACTTCGGGCGCAAGTCCCTCAACGAGATCAAGGAGGTCCTCTCGCAGATGGGCCTGCATCTCGGTATGGAGGTGTCCGGCTGGCCGCCCGAGAATATCGAAGAGCTCGCCCGCAAGGTCGAGGAGCCGTTCTGAGCTAGGTCGAGAGAGGCGGCGGCCCGCCGGGCCCGCCGCGTCGAGGGGATAAGGAAGTCATGCGTCACGGCAATCGCGGCCGCAAGCTGAACAGGACCTGGGAGCACCGCAAGTCGATGCTCGCCAACATGGCGCAGTCGCTGGTCAAGCACGAGCAGATCGTCACCACGCTGCCCAAGGCCAAGGAGCTCCGGCCGCTGGTCGAGAAGCTCATCACCATGGGCAAGAAGGGCGACCTGCACGCCCGCCGGCTGCTCATTGCGCGGACCCGCAGCGAGAAGGCGGCCGCCAAGATCATCGACGTGCTGGCACAGCGCTACAAGGAGCGTCCGGGCGGCTACGTGCGGATTCTCAAGGCCGGCTTCCGCTATGGCGACAACGCCCCGATGGCGGTCATCGAGCTCGTCGACCGCGACGTCGACGCCAAGGGCCAGGACAGCGGCCCGATGATGACCGGCGAGTTCGAGGGCGAGGCCGCCGCGGCCTGAGCCGGACGTGCCAATGATCGAGCGGCAAGGGCTGCGGGAGCGCGTCAGGCGTCTCGCGGCCCTCGTCTTTTCCGCTCTGCTCGTCCTCGGCTGCGCCCGTCTGGAGGCCCAGTCACCGGGGGCAGGGCCGGTGGTGCGCGAGGTGCCTGCCTCGCGCGAGGCAGTACGGCTGTCCTTCGCGCCGGTGGTGGCGAAGGCCTCGCCCGCCGTGGTCAGCATCACCTCGCGACGGTCCCGTGTACAGCGACAGGCGGGCTTCGACGACCCGTTCTTCGACTTCTTCTTCCGCCGCTTCGGCGGCCAGGCGCGGCCGCAGCGACGGGTCGAGACGTCGCTGGGCTCCGGCGTCATCGTCGGCGCCGACGGCGTGGTGGTGACCAATCACCATGTGGTCGAGGGGGCCGAGGAGATCGAGGTGGTGCTGGCCGACCGCCGCGCCTTCGCGGCCGAGCTCATCTCCAGCGATCAGGCGAGCGATCTCGCGTTCCTGCGCCTCGAGGGCGCCAGGGACCTGCCGGCGCTCCCGCTCGGCAACTCCGATTCCATCGAGGTGGGCGACCTGGTGCTGGCCATCGGCAACCCGTTCGGGATCGGCCAGACCGTCACCAGCGGCATCGTCTCGGCCAAGGCCCGCAGCTCGCCGATGCTGCAGAGCGACGTCACCTTCATCCAGACCGATGCGGCCATCAATCCCGGCAATTCCGGCGGCGCGCTCATCACCCTGGACGGCCGCCTGATCGGCGTGAACACCGCCATCTTCACCCGGGGCGGCGGCTCGATCGGCATCGGCTTCGCCATTCCCGGCAACCTCGTGCGTGCCCGGCTGGCGGCGGTGCAGGCGGGCCAGGTGGAGATGCGGCGCCCGTGGCTGGGGGCGGCCACCGCCGAGGTGCTGCCCGACGTCGCCCACGCGCTGGGCCTGGAGCGGCCGCGCGGGGTGGTCGTGGAGGAGGTCTATCCCGGCAGTGCTGCCGATGAGGCCGGCCTGGCGCCCGGCGACGTGGTCCTCGCGGTAGACGGCATCGCGATCGACGACCCGTCCTCGCTCGCCTACCGCCTGAGCCTGCGGCCGCTGGGCGAGCGGGCGGGGCTCGCGATCTGGCGCCGCGGGCGCGAGGTGGCGCTCGCGGTGGCGGTGGAGCCCCCGCCGGACACGCCGGCAGCCGCACCGACCCTGTTACGCGGCCGACACCCGCTGGACGGGGTCACCGTCGCCAACAGGTCGCCGGCCCTGAACGAGAAGCTCGAGGCGGATCTTTTCGAGCGCGGCGTGGTGGTCCTCGAGCTTGCCCGAGGCGCTGCGGCGAGGCGCCTGGGCGTGCGCCCGGGCGACGGGATCGCCACCGTCAATGGCCGCCGCATCAACGACACGAGGGAGCTGGAGCAGGCGCTGAAGGCGCGGCCCGGCCGCTGGGAGATCGGCGTGCGGCGCAACGGCCAGGTGAGCCTGCTGAGGATCCGATGAGCGGCGATCTGTTCGGCGATGGCGGCGGTGCTGAGGGAGCGACCTCGCCAGAGATGCCGAAGGCTGCAGCGCTGGCCGACGGGCCGCTGGCCGACCGGCTGCGGCCGCGCCGCCTCGAGGACCTGGTGGGCCAGGAGCAGGCGCTGCGCGCCGAGGCGCCGCTCGGGCGGATGCTGGCCCGCCGGCGGCTGGGCTCGCTGCTCCTCTGGGGGCCGCCGGGCTGCGGCAAGACGACCCTGGCGCGCCTGCTCGCCGGCGCCACCGGCCAGCCGTTGCTGGCGCTCTCGGCGGTCATGTCGGGGGTGGCCGACGTCCGCAAGTGCTTTGAGGAGGCGCGCCGCCTGCGGGCGCGCGGGACGCAGCCCATCCTCTTCATCGACGAGATCCACCGCTTCAACCGCGCCCAGCAGGATGCGCTTTTGAAAGAGGTCGAGGAGGGGACCGTGACGCTGGTCGGCGCCACCACGGAAAACCCGTCCTTCGCGCTCAATGCGGCGCTGCTCTCGCGCTGCCAGGTGGTGGTGCTCGAGCGGCTGTCGGTCGAGGCGCTGGAGCGGCTGCTGGCCCGTGCCGAGGAGCATCTGGGCCGCGCTCTGCCGCTCGACGGCGAGGCACGCCGCCGCCTGGCGGAGCTTGCCGACGGCGACGGGCGCTACCTGCTCAACATGATCGAATCGGTAGCCGACCTGCCATCCGGGCCGGTGCTCGACACGGCCGGTCTCGCCGAGATCCTGCAGCGGCGCCTGCCGCTCTACGACAAGGCCGAGGACGCCCACTACAATCTGGTGAGCGCGCTCCACAAGTCGATCCGCGGCTCGGACCCCGACGCCACCCTCTACTGGCTCTCGCGCATGCTCGACGGCGGTGAGGATCCGCGCTACATCGCCCGCCGGCTGGTGCGCATGGCCAGCGAGGATATTGGCCTCGCCGACCCCGCGGCGCTGGGCCTGTGCCTGTCGGCCGCCAGGGCCTACGAGCAGCTCGGCACGCCCGAGGGCGAGCTTGCGCTGGCCCAGGCGGCGATCTATCTGGCGCTCGCCCCCAAGTCGAACGCCGCCTATCTTGCGTACAAGGCAGCCCGACGCTCGGCCAGGGAGCACGGCTCGCTGGCGCCGCCCATGCACATCGTGAACGCCCCTACCGGGCTCATGAAGGGCCTCGGCTACGGCAAGGGCTATCTCTACGACCACGACATGCCGGATCGCTTCTCCGGCCAGAACTACTTCCCCGAGGAGATGGCGCGCGAGCGCTATTACCAGCCCACCGACCAGGGCCGGGAACAGCGTCTGGCGGAACGGCTAGCCCAGCTCGAGCGCCTGCGCGCCGAGCGCGAGGAGGACCATTGAGCGCCGTCACTCAACGCGTGATCCGGGCGGAGGAGGCCGGCTGGCGCTTCGACCGCTGGTGCCGCGAGCATTTCCCCCAGCTCCCCCACGGCGCCCTGCAAAAGCTGCTGCGCACCGGCCAGTTCCGCATCGATGGCAAGCGGGTCAAGGCCGACATGCGGCTCGAGAAGGGCCAGACTGTGCGGGTGCCGCCGCTACCGGCTGCCGACATGCGCCCCGCCGAGCCCAGATCCGCGCCGCGCCTGACCGCGGAGGATGCGGCCTACATCCGCTCGCTGGTGCTCTACCAGGACGAGTACCTGATTGCCCTGGACAAGCCCGCGGGCCTCGCCGTCCAGGGGGGCAGCGGCACGACCCGCCATGTCGACGGCATGCTCGACGCCTTCACCCGCAAGGGCGAGCGGCCGCGCCTCGTGCACCGGCTGGACCGCGACACGAGCGGGGTTCTGGTGGTGGCGCGCACCGCCGCCGCCGCCACGGCGCTGGCCTTCGCCTTCCAGCAGCACAAGGTGCGCAAGCTCTACTGGGCCGTCCTGATCCGCGGGCCCGAGCGCAATGACGGGATGATCAACCTGGCCCTCGCCAAGGGGGGGCCGGCCGGGCAGGAGAAGATGCGGCCGCACAAGGGCGAGGATTCGCGCAACGCCCGCAGCATCTTCCGGGTTCTCGCGCGGGCCGGCAAGGTTGCGGCGTGGACCGCGCTGATGCCGCTCACCGGACGCACCCACCAGCTCCGCGTCCATTGTGCGGCGATCGGCGCGCCGATCCTGGGCGACGGCAAGTATGGCGGTCGGGAGGCGCATCCCGACGGGGCGCCCAAGGGGCTCATGCTGCACGCCCGCGAGCTCGACCTGCCGCATCCCGTGCGGGGCCGGCTGCGCATCCAGGCCGACCCGCCGCCGGCCTTTCGCAAGGCCCTCGACTGGCTCGGGCTCGAAGCACCCGAGCTGCCCGGTGCCAGCCTCGCGGAATGGCCGGACAAGGTGATCTGATCGATGCGTGAGCAGCTCTTCTCGACGCGGCTGACCGAGCTCTTCGGCATCCGCCACCCCATCCTCATGGGCGGCCTGTTCCAGCTCGCCGACGCCCGTTTCGTGGCGGCGGCGGTCAATGCCGGCTGCATGGGCTTCATCACCGCAGCGACCTTCCCCGACCCGGAGCGCTTCCGCGAGGAGCTCAGGCGCTGCAGCGAGCTCACCGGCGGCAGGCCGTTCGGCGTGAACCTCGCCATCTCGCGGCAGGACGAGGGCGGCAGGCGGCTCCTCGACCATCTCCGGGTGCTGCTCGAGGAGGGCGTGCGCTTCGTCGAGACCTCCGGCGGCAGCCCGTCGGAGATCCTGCCGGCGCTCAAGGAGGGCGGGGTCAGGGTGATGCACAAGGTGCCGGCGGTGCGCTACGCGGTCAGCACCGCCCGCAACCCGATGATCGACGCGGTCTGCGTGGTGGGGGCCGAGTGCGGCGGCCATCCCGGCGTCTACATGATCGGCAGCATGGTCCAGGCGGCCGATGCACCGGCGCGCATCGACAAGCCGGTGGCCATTGGCGGCGGCATCGGCACGGGCCGGCAGCTCACCGCGACGCTGGCCATGGGTGCGGATGCGGTGCTCATGGGCACCCGCTTCCTCGTGGCCGAGGAGATCTGGGCGCACCGTGACATCAAGGAGCGGATCGTGGCCGGTGACGGCACCGACAGCACCGTCGTGATGCAGATCTTCCGTCGCCACCACCGGGTCCTGGACAACGAGGCGGCCCAGGAGGTGAGGAAGCTCGAGCTGGCGGGCGTCACCGACTTCGCGGCCTATGAACCGCACGTCGCCGGCCGGCGAGTGCGTGAGGCCTACGAGACCGGCGATCTCTCCAAGGGCATGATCGACTACGGCCAGGGGGCCTGCTTCGCCGATGCCATCGAGCCTCTCGAGACCATCGTCGACCGCATCATCGACGATGCGGCGGCCGCGCGCCGGCGCCTCGCGGAGCTGGCGCCGGCCTGAGCCTGCTCAGGACCGCAGCAGCGCCAGGAAGCGCGCCGCCGCCTCGAGGTCGCCGCGCAGGCGGCTGTGGCGCTTTTCCTGGATCTCGTCCAGTCCCCAGCGCTCGATCTCGTAGAGCTCGTCCAGCGCGGCGGCCTCGAACGCCGTCTCGGGCGCCAGGGCGCCGCGCTCCATGGCGAGCCCCAGCACGAGCGAGCCGGAGAGGGTGGTGGCAGCGTGCGTGCCCACCAGCCGCCAGTCATCCAGTTCCTCCACCGCCGCCGCGAGGGCGGCCAGCGAGGACGCTGGCTGCTCGAGCGGCTCCACCGCACGGGTCACCTCGAGCGGGGCGGCGAGCTCGCTCTCGGCCCAGGCCAGCCAGGGCTGCCAGGCCGCATCCTGGCGGGCGGCAAGGTCCTCGGGGTTGTCGGTGCGGTAGCACAGCAGGTCGGTACCGGCGTAGCCGGTCATCTCGGCCGCCGCGTCGCCGCGCCTCTCCGGCATGAGATCGATCGCGGTTGTGGCCATGCGGGTCAGGGGCATCCTCGCCGTGTCCAGCTTCTCGCCCTGCGCCCGCCATTCGCCTGCGACCGCCTGCGCCAGCGCCTCCGTCGGCAGCACCAGCCTGGCCCTGGCAGGCGTGTTCACCGGCTTGCCGTCGAGCGTGACCGCCCAGCCCGCGGCCTCGCCGGCAACGCCCACTTCCTTGTAGAACCGCTTCAAGAGACACCCTCCAGCCATGGCGCGCCGGTCATGCCACAGGCAGGGCGGCTCCACCAAGGCCGGCCTTGCCGCATCACCCGGCGGCCGGGCGGGCGGCTCGCTATCCCTTCACCACGAACGTCTCCACCGAGCAGATCGCCGGCAGGTGAGCCGCGAGGCAGGTCCAGCTCTCGCCCTCGTCGGCGCTGGCGAAGAGGGCGCCGGTATTGGTGCCGACATAGACCCCGGCGGGCTCGAGGCTATCCGTCGCCATGGCCTGGCGCAGCACGCCGAAGAAGGCGTTCTCCTGCGGCAGGCCCCGGCGGAGATCCTGCCACGAGCTTCCGGCGTCGCGGGTGCGCCAGACCGCCGCCCGCGCGTCCGGGACATAGCGTCCCTCGATATCGCTATTGAGCGGCAGCAGGAAGAGCGTGTCGGGGTCGCGCGGATGGGCCGCGGCGGCGAAGCCGAAGGAGGAGGGCAGGCCGTCCTCGATGCTCGTCCAGCTTCGCCCGGCGTCCTCGCTGCGGTACATGCCGCAATGGTTCTGCTGGTAGAGCCGTTCGGGCATGCAAGCGGCGGCGACCAGACAGTGCACGCACTGGCCGAATTCCGGGTAGCGCTGGTCCTCGGGCAGGAAGTCGGCGCGCGTGCCCCGGTTGCGGGGCTCCCAGCTCCGGCCGCCATCGTCCGTGTGGAACACGCCGGCAGCCGAGATCCCCACCCAGAGACGGCGCGGGTCGCCGTCGTGGGGCACGATGGAATGAAGGATCAGCCCGCCGCCGCCCGCTTCCCAGTGCGGGCGGGAAGGATGCTCCTGCAGGCCGGCAAGATGCCGCCAGGAGCGGCCGCCGTCGTCGCTCGCGAACAGCGCCGCGGGCTCCACGCCGGCAAGTAGCCGGCCGCCCGCGACCGCGAGGCTCCACACCGCCTTCACCGGCGTCCCTGCGACATCCGCGAGACCCTCGGATGAGGGTGTCCACGTGGCGCCGAGGTCGGGCGAGCTCCACACCGCCGGACCGCCCCATCCGCCGCTGCCGGCATGGAGCATGCCCGTGGACCGGTCCGCCACGAGGTGGTTGACCGGCGAGGTCTCGCAGAACGGGCCGCGCAGCGCCCAGCCCCGGCGCCCCTCGTCGGCCTCCAGGACGAAAGCGCCGCGCCGTGTTCCGACAAGGACGAGCACCCGGCAGGACATGACGGCCTCGCGGGATTGGATCGCGATCGGGCATGATACATCATCGCCATCACGGCGGCAGCATCCCCGTGCCACCGCAGCCGGGAGGAGCGGCATGGGCGTCAGGCGCATCGTGGCCAATATCGCGACCGACCGGATCGACGAGGCGAGGGCCTTCTACGGCGAGCTTCTCGGGCTGCAGCCGGTGATGGACCATGGCTGGATCATGACCCTCGCGGGAGACGGCGTCGCGCGGCCGCAGGTGAGCTTCGCGAGCGAGGGCGGTTCCGGCACGCCGGTGCCCGACCTCTCCATCGAGGTGGACGATCTCGATGCGGTCCTGCAGCGGGCGCGGGCCATGGGACTGCCGCTGGAGCACGGGCCGGCGCGCGAGCCGTGGGGCGTGCGCCGGTTCTTCGTGCGCGACCCGTTGGGCCGGCTCCTGAACATCCTCGTGCACGAGGAGCCCTGACGGCGGCGGCAGCCTCAGCCGGCCTCGCGCGCCTCCCGCCCGAGCCTGCGCTCGGCCTCGCGCACGGTCCCCAGCGTGCGCAGCAGCACGTCGGGCGTGACGCTCAGCGAATCGATGCCGCACCGCACCAGGAACTCGGCCATCTCCGGGTAGTCGGAGGGAGCCTGGCCGCAGATGCCGGAGTGGCGCCCGTTGCGCTTCGCGCCGCTCACCGCCTGCTCGAGGAAGGCCATGACGCCAGGGTCGCGCTCGTCGAACTCGAAGGCCACCATCTCGCTGTCGCGGTCCACGCCCAGGGTTAGCTGGGTGAGGTCGTTGGAGCCGATGGAGAACCCGTCGAAGCGCTCGGCGAAGGCGTCGATCAGCAGCACGTTGTTGGGGATCTCGCACATCACGTAGATCTCGAGCCCGCGCTCGCCGCGCCGGAGCCCTTCCTCGGCCATGACGTCCAGCACCCGGTCGGCCTCCTCGAGGCGGCGGCAGAAGGGGATCATCACCCTGAGATTCTCGAGCCCCATCGTCTCGCGCACCCGGCGCATCGCCGCGCACTCCATGGCGAAGGCCTCGCGGTAGGCGGGGTGGGCGTAGCGGGCGGCTCCGCGGAAGCCCAGCATCGGGTTCTCCTCCTCGGGCTCGAACGCCTCGCCGCCCAGGAGTGCTGCATACTCGTTGGTCTTGAAGTCGGAAAGGCGGACGATGACCGGCCGGGGCCAGAAGGCGGCGGCAATGGTGCCTACACCCTCGGCCAGCGTCGTCACGAAGAACTCGCGTCCCGACGGCCAGCCCTCGACCAGGGCGCCGATCCGGCGGCGGTCCTCTTCCGAGGTGACGCGCTCGGGATGAAGCAGGGCCATGGGATGGGCGCGGATCGCCTCGCTGATGATGAACTCGAGGCGGGCGAGGCCCACACCGTCCGCCGGCAGGCGCGAAAGACCGAAGGCCAGATCCGGGTTGCCGAGATTGATCATCACGTCGGTTTGCGGGCGCTCGAGGCCCGAGAGGTCGATCCGCTGCCGCTCGAACGGCACCGCGCCCTCGTAGACCCGGCCAGTCTCGCCCTCGGCGCAGGAGACGGTGACCATGGCCCCCTGCGGCACGGTGCCGGTGGCATCGCCCGCGCCCACCACGGCGGGGATCCCGAGCTCGCGGGCGACGATGGCGGCATGGCAGGTGCGGCCGCCGCGGTTGGTGACGATGGCCGCCGCCCGCTTCATCACCGGCTCCCAGTCCGGCGTCGTGCTGTCGGCCACCAGCACCTCGCCGTCCCTGAAAGCCTCGAGGCCGCGTGTGTCGCCCACAAGCCGCGCCGGGCCGCCGGCGATGCGCATCCCCACCGCGCGCCCCTCGGCCAGCACGGGGCCCTTGCCCTTGAGCACGAACTCCTCGACCTGGCCGGCCGCCTGCTGCGAGACCACGGTCTCGGGCCGCGCCTGGACGATGTAGAGCTTTCCGTCGAGCCCGTCCTTCGCCCACTCCATGTCCATGGGCTGCAGCCCGCCGGCGCGGGCGCTGTAATGATCCTCGATGGCGATGGCAGCGCCGGCCAGCTCCAGCACCTCCCCGTCGGCCAGGCAGAAGCGGCGGCGCTCCTCGGGCGAGGTGGGGCGGTTGACCACCGCCTCGCGCGTGCGCCCGCCAGCATAGATCATCTTGACCTTCTTGGCGCCCAGCCGGCGGCGCAGCACGCAGCGGTGGCCTGTGCGGAACGTGGGCTTGTGGACGTGGAACTCGTCCACGTCGACCGCCCCCTGCACGACGTTCTCGCCCAAGCCCCAGGCGCCGGTGATGAAGACGGCGTCGGCAAAGCCGCTCTCGGTGTCGATGGAGAACATCACGCCGGCCGAGGCGAGGTCGGCGCGCACCATCTTCTGGACCCCCACCGAGAGGGCCACCTTCATGTGCTCGAAGCCCTTGTCGATCCGGTAGGAGATCGCCCGGTCGGTGAAGAGCGAGGCCTGGCAGCGGCGCACGGCGTCCAGCAGCATCTCGACGCCGTGCACGTTGAGATAGGTGTCGTGCTGGCCGGCGAAGCTGGCCGAGGGCAGGTCCTCGGCGGTGGCCGAGCTGCGCACCGCCACCGAGCAGTCCGGCCCGTACTCGGCCAGCAGCCTGGCGTAGGCCTCGCGGATCTCCTCCTCCGCCTGCGGCAGCAGGCCCGCCCGCAGCACCAGCTCGCGGGCCCGCGCGCCCACCCGCGCAAGCGCGGCCACGTCGTTCTTGTCCAGACCCTCCAGCGCCTCGCGCAGCGGCTCGATCACCCCGGCCGCCGCAAGCGCCTCGCGGAACGCCTCGGCGGTCAGGGCGAAGCCGTTGGGAACCCGAACCCCCAGCGGAGAGAGCTCACGGTAGAGCTCGCCCAGCGACGCATTCTTGCCGCCGACGAGCGGGACGTCGTCCATCCCCAGCTCGCCGAACCAGCGCACATAGCGGGCCTGATCCATCGAAACGCCCCCTGCCGGACCGTGGTCATGCTGGCAGGCTAGGATGCCGCGGTGCGGGGCGCCTTGCGCTCGATCAAGTGGCGCGGGTCAGTCCAGGAGGTGCAGGAGCTCGTCGAAGCGGCGCAGGATGCGGGCGGCGCCGGCGGCCTCGAGCTCGGCGGCCGGGTGGTTGCCCCAGGCCACGCCCACCGGCAGGGCGCCCGCCGCCGCCGCCATCTCGATGTCGTAGGTGGTGTCGCCCACCAGCAGGGTCTCGGCCGGGTCGCAGCCGGTCTCGCGCATTGCCGCCTCTACCATCGAGGGGTGCGGCTTGCTGGGATGAAGGTCGGCGGTCTGGAGGGTCACGAAGTGGCGCTCGATACCGTGACGCTCGAGGACCGCCTTCAGACCGCGCATGGCCTTGCCAGTGGCCACGCCCATGAGCAGGCCGCGCCCGGCCAGCGCCTCCAAAAGCTCGAGCGTGCCCGGAAAGAGCGGCTCCTCGAAGCCGGGAGCGGTGCGCCGGGCGAAGAAGGCGGTGCGGTAGTGGCCGGCGATGCGCTCTGCCAGGAGGAGGTCCTCGTGGCCCAGCAGAACGGCCATTGCCTGCGGCAGGGACAGGCCTACGATGCGTCGCACGGCCTCGTCGGTGGGAATGTCCAGCCGCTCCGCCTCGAAGGCCGCCTGGGCACAGGCGACGATGGTGGCGGCGCTGTCGACCATCGTGCCGTCGACGTCGAACACGACCAGCCGGCACGCGCCACGCGCGGCACCCTGCGGCGCTCCTGCCACGAGCTCCATTCCTTCCGTCGCCCTTCCGCTGCCGGCCGCTTGCAGCACGGCCGATTGACATGCCTCATGGCGCAGCCGTCTCCGGCCGCGGCAAGTCTGTGGACGATACCGCGTTGTGCTGCAAGACGGGAGAAAGCTCTTGGCGGATGCCGCTGGCCTGGCCAACCACACCTTCGACGAGCTCCGGCCCGGCCTCGAGGACCGGATCGAGCATGTCGTGACGGCCGTCGATCTCGAGGCCTGGAGCACCCTAGCCGACGGTGCCGCGCCCGGCCTTGCGGCGGGGGCGCTGGTGGCGGCACTGATCGGCCGTCGCCTACCGGGTGCCGGCAGCGTGTTGCGGCGCCAGTCCTTCAGCTTCGAGGCGCCGGTCCGCCCAGGTGACCGCCTGACGATCAGCGCCACCGTGAGAAGCAGGGCGAGCGGCGGGGTGGTCCTGCTCGACTGCCGCTGCACCAACCAGCTGGGCCTGACCGTGCTGGAAGGCGAGGTCGAGGTGCTGGCGCCCGAGCGGCGGCGCCGCGCGCCGGAGCTGCCCGAGCCGGTCCCGGCACCCCGCCGTCACGAGAAATACGAGCGGCTGGTAGCGCTCACCCGTGAGATCACAGCGATGCCCACGGTGGTGGCGCATCCCTGCGACGAGACCTCGCTGCGCGCCGCCGTGGAGGCCGCTGCTGCCGGAATCATAGAGCCGGTCCTGGTAGCGCCTCTTGGCAAGCTCCGGGCGATTGCCGCGGCGTCGGGCCTGTCGCTGGAGGGAATCGAGCTGGTCGACGCACCGCACAGCCATGCCGCCGCCGAGAAGGCGGTCGAGCTGGTGCGGGCGGGGCGGGGCGAGCTCTTGATGAAGGGCAGCCTGCACAGCGACGAGTTGCTGTCCGCGGTCACTGCCCGCGAGACCGGCCTTCGGACCGAGCGGCGGTTGAGCCACATCTTCATCATGGATGTGCCAACCTATCCCGAGCCGCTCTTCATCACCGACGCCGCGGTCAACATCTTCCCGGACCTCGAGGCCAAGCGCGACATCGTCCAAAACGCCATCGACCTGCACCGCGGCCTGGGCCTGGGCGAGCCGCGCGTGGCGATCCTCTCGGCGGTCGAGACCGTCACTCCCAAGATTCCCGGCACCATCGACGCTGCAGCCTTGTGCAAAATGGCCGATCGCGGGCAGATCGAGGGTGGCCTGCTGGACGGGCCGCTGGCGCTCGACAACGCCATCAGCCTCGAGGCCGCGCGCATGAAGAAGATAAGATCCAAGGTGGCCGGCCGCGCCCAGATCCTCGTCGTTCCGGATCTCGAGGCCGGCAACATGCTGGCCAAGAATCTCTCGTTCCTCGCCGGCGCTGACGCTGCCGGCGTGGTGCTCGGCGCCAGGGTGCCGATCGTGCTGACCAGCCGGGCCGATGATCTGCGCACCCGCCTGGCGTCCTGCGCGGTGGCGGCCCTTTATGCCAACCATCGGCGCGGGCACCGGCCCGTGGCGGCGGAATAGCCGATGGATGACACCATTCTCGTCCTCAACGCCGGATCCTCGAGCATCAAGTTCCAGCTCTTCGCGGTCGGCCCGGGCGAGGCGCTGGAGCGCCGGGTGCGCGGCCAGATGGACGGTATCGGGACACGTCCCAGGCTGCTGGTGCAAGATGCGGCCGGCGCGGTGCTGGCGGACCGCACCTATGATCCGCGGGCGATGGCCGATGCGAGCCAGGCCCAGGACGTGCTGGGCGCCTGGCTGGTAGGCCATATGGGGGTTGCGCCGCTGGCCGTGGGGCACCGCGTGGTGCATGGCGGCAGCGCGCATATCGAGCCGGTACGGGTCGATGCGCGTCTCGTCGAGGAGCTGGAGCGCCTCGTGCCGCTGGCCCCGCTCCACCAGCCGGGCAATCTCGGGCCGATCCGCTCGATCCTGCGCCGCCGCCCCGATCAGTTCCAGGTCGCCTGCTTCGACACCGCCTTCCATCGCGGCCATCCCGAGCTGGCGGATCGTTTCGCCCTGCCCGACTGGCTCTACGAGGAGGGGGTGCGGCGCTACGGCTTCCACGGCCTTTCCTACGAGTATGTCGCCAGCCGCCTGCCGGAGCTGGCGCCGGAGATTGCCGGCGGCCGCGTGGTCGTGGCCCATCTGGGCAATGGCGCGTCGATGTGCGCGATGGTCGACGGGCGCAGCGTCGACAGCACGATGGGCTTCACCGCGCTGGACGGCCTGCCCATGGGCACCCGCCCCGGCCAGCTCGACGCCGGCGTGGTGCTCTATCTCGTGGCCCAGAAGGGCATGGACGCGGCGGCGCTGGAGCGCGTGCTCTATCACGAGAGCGGGCTCCTCGCCCTCTCGGGCGTCAGCAACGACGTGCGGGAGCTTCTGGCCTCGCCGGAGCCGCGGGCGAAGATGGCGCTCGATTTCTTCGCCTGGCGCATCGCCCAGCTCACTGGCGCGCTGGCCGCCTCGATGGGTGGCATCGACGGCTTCGTCTTTACCGCGGGGATCGGCGAGAACGCCGCCGCCATCCGCGAGGCGGTGGCGCATCGTCTCGCCTGGCTGGGCCTCCGTCTGGACCCCGCCGCCAACGCCCGCCACGGTCCCCGCATCTCCAGCGCCGACGCCGCGATCGCCTGCTATGTCGTCCCCACCGACGAAGAGCTGATGATCGCCAGGCACACGCTGGCGGTGCTGCGCCAGCGGTAGCACTGCGCGCCGCTGATTCTTCTATTCTCCGGCCGGGCGCTGCCCGAACGCGAGCGCCGCGTCCTCGTCGGGGGCGGCGGCCAGGCCATTTGCGCGTCGGCAATCGTAAAATGGCCGCCGCGCGCGGCGCCTTGCACGGCGCCGCCGCCGTACGCGAGCCGCCTCCCGCACCCACGCTTCCCTGCCTTTATGCGCGGCCGGCACCAGCGCCGCTGCGACATCTGCGCCTTCATGCGTATTAATTAAGATTCGAGATAATTTCAGTCGTCTTTGGGTTGTTTGGCAGATGTCGGTGCCAATGGGGCGGCGACACTGAGATTCCCCGGAAAACTCGATAAAATTCGATAATAAATTGTAAGACTATGATTCAAATGAGAATGAAAGTTACGTGTTGAAATATCGTATGACTGTGATTATGCAGCATGACCCGGTGTCATTGTTGGAGCATGGGAACATTAACATCTATCGACTTATTCCATGCGGGTGTTGAATTTAATTTCAATGATGGTGGAATATTCATAAATGGCGCGCGTCGACGGATTGAAATTGGTAGCGACCATCTGCGTCAGGAATTCACCAAGTAAAACGCGGCAACCAGTCCGTTAAGGATTGCGTGGGCCCGAACATCCACACTCGTGCCGGTAGGTAGCGCAACAGGCGGCGTTGATCGTCCGGCTGCGGTTGCTCGCCGGGACGCGAGGGGCAGCAAGGAGCGTTTGTGTGAAGAGATTGAGCCTTGCCGTGGCAGGTGTCGCGGCGTTGATGGCGAGCGAGGCCAGCGCAGCACCGCTGGCTTTTCCCGGCGCCGCAGGTTTCGGCGCCGCCGCCAAGGGCGGCCGTGGCGGTGCCGTCTACCAGGTCACCAACCTCAACGATTCCGGTAGCGGCAGCCTGCGTGCCTGTGCCGAGGCCAGCGGCCCGCGCACTTGCGTGTTTCGCATCGGCGGCACGATCGAGCTGCAGAACGAGATCACCGTCAGCAGCCCCTATCTGACCATCGCCGGCCAGACTGCGCCCGGCGGCGGGATCCAGTTGCGACTGTCCGACCAGAACAAGCGCCGCGTGCTGCGGATCAGCGCCAGCGACGTCGTGATCCGCCACCTTCGGCTGCGCCGCGGCGCCACCGCCCGCTCGGCCTATCCCAGCGGCACCTGCTGCGGTGACACGGTGGCCATCCAGGATGCGTCGCGGGTCATCCTCGACCATGTGAGCCTGGGCTTCGCCACCGACGAGAACCTGGACCTCAACAACGCCCAGGACGTCACCGTCCAAAACAGCATCATCGCTTACGGGCTGCGCTACGCCACCGACAACGACACGGTCTCGGATCCGGCGCAGCACCACTCGATGGGCACCCTGGTGAGCGGCAGCAGCACCCGCTTCACCCTCTACAAGAACCTGCTGGCCTTCAACATGAACCGCAATCCGCGGCTTCAGGCCGGCCTCAACGACGTGCGCGGCAACGTCATCTACGGCGCCCAGTTCAACCCGATCACCGCGGACGGCGGCGCCCAGGTGAACGTGGTGGGCAACACGTTCGACCCGCGGCCCGGCACCGGCTTCAGCTACGTCATCAACACCCGCAGCGCCTCTGCCTATGCCGAGGGCAACGACAGCCCGGTCGGCATGTTCGGCAGCGGCGCCAGCAAGGCGGCGAGCGCCTTCGCGCTGCCCTACGACCTGCCGGTCGACGCCGGCAGCGCCAAGTCGGAGGTTCTCGCCAAGGCCGGCGCGCAGCCGCGCGACAGCCTCGACCAGCTGGTCGTCGGCCACGTCAAGGCGGGCAGCGGCAGCGTGATCGACAGCCCGAGCGATGTCGGCGGGTGGCCGGAGCTCGGCAGCGGCAAGGCGCCCGCCGACGTCGACAAGGACGGCATGGACGATCTCTGGGAGAGTGCCAACGGCCTGAATCCGGGGAATGCCAACGACCGTAACGCCGACCGCAACGGCGATGGCTACACCAACCTCGAGGAGTATCTGGCGAGCCTGGTGGATGGCAGCGGCACCACCGGCGGCGACACGACCGGCGGCGACACGACCGGCGGCGACACGACCGGCGGCGACACGACCGGCGGCGGCACGACCGGCGGCGGCACGACCGGCGGCGACACCACCGGCGGCGACACGGCCGGCGGCGGCACCACCGGCGGCGACACGACCGGCGGCGACACCAGCGGCGGCGGCACCACCGGCGGCGACACGGCGCAGCAGGATCGCTGGCAGGAGTGGCGTGAGCGCTGGGAGGAGCGGCGCAATCGCTGGCGGCGCAACGGCTGACGCGTGACGCATGCAGGCTTCGGCCGCGCTATCAAGCGGAGATCGGGGGAGTGGCACGGCTTGGCCGGCCGCTCCCCCGGCGCTTCCCGGTCCTATTCCCTGGCCGGCCAGGCGCCCGCCGCCAAGCGTGCCTGGAGATGCTCGGTGAGGCGCGAGGCCAACGCGATGACCGCGTAGGTTGGGTTGGAGTAACCCCCGGTAGGAAAGACGCCGGGACCCATGACGAGCAGATTGTCCAGCCCGTGCACGCGGCAGTGGCGGTCGACCACGCCCTGCTGCGGGTCCAGCGCCATCCTCGTGGTGCCCATATGGTGCGAGCCGCCCACATGATGGTGCGCCCATATCTCGTCGTCGTTCGCCGCCAGCCAGTCGGAAGTGCGGAGTGTCCCGGCGTCCAGCCGCTCGAACTCGGTAGCCAGGAGCGCCAGCGTGCGACGCACGGTGTGTTTGTCGATCTCGCTGAGCCGCCAGTCGAGCCGCAGGCGGTGTAGCCCGAAGCGGTCTCGCCCGGACCCCAGGGTGACCCGGCTTTCGGGATTGGGTGCCTGCTCGCTGGTGATCCGCAGGTAAAGGCGGCGATCCAGGAGCTCCACGAGAGCGCGCCGCAGGCCGCCAGGATCCGACACCAGCTCCCGGAGCCTGTCTCGGGGCTGCTCGGGCAGTCTCAGGCGGGCAGCGGCGCGCGCGATCCGCCCCAGGGCCTTGTAGCCTCTCGAGGTCGACCGGGCGGGGATCGCCTTGCCGAGGCGGATGCAGGCATTGGGTATGCCTTCGTGGCGTTGTGCCTCGTCGCTGAGGCTGATGCCGCGCTGCACCGGCAGGCCGGCCACCGCAAGCCTCCCATACCCTTTCTTCCAGCGGCCGCGCGGCCGCTCGATACGGCCGCCGATGAAGTACAGGTGGTCCATGAAATAGCGTCCGACGCGATCATGCCCGTTGCCGATGCCGCGCTCGTCCATGGCGGTGGAGTTCAAGAGCAGGCGAGGGGTCTCGAGGCCGCCGGTGGCCAGGACGAACGCACGTGCCCGCACCAGCGCGCTGCGCTCCTCGCCAACGTCGACGCGCAGGGCGGAGACGCGTTGTTGCCCGGCGTCGCGCACCACCTCCAGCACGGTGGCATGCAGCGCGACGAGGATCGTCGGCGAGCTCTCGAGGGCCCGGTAGTGCCTCGCCGCCAGATCGGTCGGGGGCCGCGAATAGGCGAAGAGCTGGTGCCGAAAGCTGTCCGAGGTCAGCTTCAGCGCGGGCGGCAGCCCCGTCTCCAGCTCCTGCGGCTCATGGGCGGGAATGCCGAGGATCGCGTTCGCCGCCGGATAGTGGCGCGCCAGCTCGTCCTCGTCCAGCGGCCAGCCCGCGCACGGAATCCACGGACGCGGCGCCAGGTCCTGCGGCGTGAGCAGCGCGCAGGTCCCACCCCAGATGCCGCTGGTGCCGCCGAAGCGGCGCTGTCGCTTGCGGTCGAGCGGATGGTAGCTCAGCCCGACGACCTCGCCGCGAAACAGCTCCTGCCCGTCGTCCTCCGCCTCCAGCCCACCGGCTTCGAGAACGACCACGCGCTCCTTGCGGCCGACGAAGCCCAGCGCCACGCCCAGGCCGGCCATGCCCGAGCCGGCGATGCAGATCTCGCAGCGGAGGTCGGGGGTGCTGGCGGGGCTCCGGCAGTCGACGAACACATGCTTCTCCCTTTGGCTCGTGTCTGCGATGCGCAAGGCTCGGCACCTTCCACGCTGCGCCCGTGTTCCGGCGGGGGGCAATTCGTCCATGCGGCTGAGCTGCGGAGGCTGGCGCCCGGCAGGCGAGCGTGCGCCTTTGCCGGCTCGTTTCACCATGCTACCTACGGCCTCACTTTTCGCGGCTCGCCGCGCGGCGTGAGAGGGGAGAAAACAGGGTGCAGGAGATCCTGGGCAGGCTCGAGGCCAAGCGGCAGGCGGCACGGCAGGGCGGCGGGCAACGGCGGGTCGAGGCGCAGCATGCGCGCGGCAAGCTGTCGGCGCGCGAGCGGATCGACCTGCTGCTCGATGCCGGCTCCTTCGAGGAAGCCGACATGTTCGTCGAGCACCGCTGCACCGATTTCGGCATGGCGGAGCAGACGGTGCCCGGCGACGGCGTGGTGACCGGCCACGGCACCGTCAATGGCCGGCTGGTCTTCGTGTTCTCCCAGGACTTCACCGTCTTCGGCGGCTCGCTCTCCGAGGCCCATGCCGAGAAGATCTGCAAGATCATGGACCGCGCCATGAAGGTGGGCGCGCCGGTGATCGGCATGAACGATTCGGGTGGTGCGCGCATCCAGGAGGGTGTGGCCTCGCTGGCCGGCTATGCCGAGGTCTTCCAGAAGAACGTGCTGGCCTCGGGCGTCGTGCCGCAGATTTCCATGGTGATGGGGCCGTGCGCCGGCGGGGCGGTCTACAGCCCGGCCATGACCGACTTCATCTTCATGGTCCGCGACAGCTCCTACATGTTCGTGACCGGCCCCGACGTGGTGAGGACGGTCACCAACGAGAGCGTCACTCACGAGGAGCTGGGCGGCGCCTCGACCCACACCCAGCGCTCCGGCGTGGCCGATGCGGCGTTCGACAACGACGTCCAGGCGATCCACGAGCTCCGGCGGTTCATCGACTTCCTGCCGCTCTCCAACCGCGAGCAGCCGCCGCTGCGGCCCACCGCCGACCCGGCCGACCGCGACGAGCCCTCGCTCGACACGCTGGTCCCGCCGAACCCCAACAAGCCCTACGACGTCAAGGAGCTGATCGAGAAGGTCGTCGACGAGGGCGACTTCTTCGAGATCCAGCCAGATTTCGCGAAGAACATCGTCATCGGCATGGCGCGCATCGACGGCGCCACGGTGGGCATCGTGGCCAACCAGCCGCTGGTCCTGGCCGGCTGCCTCGACATCGACAGCTCGCGCAAGGCCGCCCGCTTCGTGCGCTTTTGCGACTGCTTCAACATCCCCATCGTGACCTTCGTGGACGTCCCCGGATTCCTGCCCGGCACCACGCAGGAATATGGCGGCATCATCAAGCATGGGGCCAAGCTGCTCTTCGCCTATGGCGAGGCCACCGTGCCCAAGGTCACGGTCATCACCAGGAAGGCCTATGGCGGCGCCTATGACGTGATGGCCTCCAAGCATCTGCGCGGCGATGTGAACTACGCCTGGCCCACCGCCGAGATCGCGGTGATGGGACCCAAGGGGGCAGTCGAGATCATCTTCCGCGGCGACATGGGCGACCCCGAGAAGATCGAGGCCCGCACCCAGGAATATCGCGAGCGCTTCGCCAATCCCTTCATCGCCGCGCGCCGCGGGTTCATCGACGATGTGATCATGCCGCACGGCACCCGCAGGCGGGTGGCCCAGGCGCTGCGCTGGCTCCGCACCAAGGAGCTGGAGAACCCCTGGAAGAAGCACGACAACATCCCCCTCTAGGCGGGATGGTCGCGGGCTTCCGGCGCACTGGAAGCCCGCCGCGGCACCAGCCGCGGCAATGCAGGTGAGGAAGAAGGCGACCCGGCTCATGTTCAAGAAGATCCTTATCGCGAACCGCGGCGAGATCGCCTGCCGGATCATCCGCAGCTGCAAGAAGCTCGGGATCGCTACGGTGGCTGTCCATTCCGAGGCGGACGCCGACGCGCTGCATGTGCGCATGGCCGACGAGAAGGTGCTGCTCGGGCCGCCGGCCGCTGCCGAGAGCTACCTGCTGGTCGACAAGATCGTGGCGGCCTGCAAGGCCACCGGTGCCGAGGCTGTCCACCCCGGTTACGGCTTTCTTTCCGAGCGCGCCGCGTTTGCCCGGGCGCTCGATGAGGCCGGCATCGTCTTCATCGGTCCGCCGGTGCGCGCCATCGAGGCGATGGGCGACAAGATCGAGAGCAAGCGGCTGGCCCGTGAGGCCGGCGTCTCGACGGTGCCCGGCACGCTCGACGCCATCGCCGATCCCGAGGAGGCGCGGCGGGTCGCTGCGGAGATCGGCTACCCGGTCATGGTCAAGGCCTCGGCTGGCGGCGGCGGCAAGGGCATGCGGATCGCCTGGAGCGAGCAGGAGCTGGTGGACGGGCTGGAGCGCGCCCGCTCCGAGGCGCGCTCCTCGTTCGGCGACGACCGCGTGTTCATCGAGAAGTTCGTCGAGGAGCCGCGCCACATCGAGATCCAGGTGCTGGGCGACAAGGCCGGCACCATCGTCTATCTGGGCGAGCGCGAGTGCTCGATCCAGCGCCGCCACCAGAAGGTCATCGAGGAGGCGCCCTCGCCGTTTCTCGACGAGGCCACCCGCAAGGCTATGGGCGAGCAGGCCGTGGCGCTGTCCCAGGCCGTCGGCTACCACTCGGCCGGCACGGTCGAGTTCATCGTCGACAAGCACCGCAACTTCTACTTCCTCGAGATGAACACGAGGCTCCAGGTCGAGCACCCGGTGACCGAGCTGGTGACGGGCGTCGATCTGGTCGAGCTGATGATCAAGGTGGCGGCCGGCGAGGCGCTGCCGTTCGGCCAAGACGACGTCCGGCTCGAGGGCTGGGCGGTCGAGGCGCGGGTCTACGCCGAGGATCCGGGCAGGGGCTTCCTGCCGTCCACCGGCCGGCTGGTGCGCTACGAGGAGCCGGTGGGCAAGGAGATCCGGGTCGACAGCGGCGTCGCCGAGGGCGGCGAGGTCTCGATGTTCTACGATCCGATGATCGCCAAGCTGTGCGCCTGGGGGCAGGACAGGGCGACCGCCGTGGCGCATCTGCGCGAGGCGCTCGATTCCTATGTGATCCGCGGTCCGGCCCACAATATCGGCTTTCTGGGCGCCGTTCTCGCCAACCCGCGCTTCCAGGAGGGACGCCTTTCCACCGGCTTCATCGCCGAGGAATATGGCGAGCGCTTCGCCGGGCTCGAGCCCGACGTCCCGGGGCGCGCGGCGCTGGCTGCCGTCGTGGTCGCGATGCGGCTGCGCGAGGCCAGCCGGGCGACCGAGGTCGATGGCCGGCTGCCGGGCTGGCGCTACCGACCAGAGCCGCACTGGACGGTGGAGCTGGGCCAGGAGCGGATCGACGTCGAACTCGAGGCCGGCGAGGACGAGGAGGGGCAGACCCTGCTCGAGATAGACGGCCGGCGACACGAGGTGCTGCTCGACTGGCAGCCGGGCCGCTCGGTGGTGCGTGCCCTGGTGGACGGGAGGCCGCTGACCTTGCAGGCTGATCCGATCAGCGAGGGCTGGCTGGTGCGCCGCGGCGGCGCCGAGCTGGCGACGCTGGTGCGCACCAGGCGCGCCGCCGACTTCGCCGCGCGCATGCCGGCCAAGGTGGTGGCCGACACGTCGCGGCTGGTCACCTCTCCCATGCCAGGCCTGATCGTCGCGATCCAGGTCGAGGCGGGCCAGGACGTGAAGGCCGGCCAGGAGCTGTGCATCCTCGAGGCCATGAAGATGGAGAACGTGCTGCGCGCCGAGCGCGACGGCACGATCGCCGAGGTCAAGGTTAAGGCCCGCGACGCGGTCTCGGCCGACCAGGTGCTCATCACCTTCGCCTGAGTCATCTTTCCGCAGCGCAAAACGCTCCTTATATCGGGGCCGGCCGGCATTTGCCGCCGGCCCCTCGTCATGAACTGGGAGACGGAGCGAATGGCGACCGCGTTGGCGGCCCAGGGCGGCCTGCGTGCCCGGCTTCGCCGGCTGGTGGAGGCGCGCCCCTTCGAGCGCGCGGTAGTGGCGGTGATCGTCCTCAACGCCCTGGTCCTGGGCCTCGAGACGTCCGAGGCGGCCATGGCGGCGGCGGGCCCGCTGCTGGTCGCCCTCGACCAGGCAGCGCTGCTGTTCTTCGTGGCGGAGCTGGCGATCCGTATCATCGCGGCCGGGCCGCGTTTCTTCCTGGGCGGCTGGAACCTCTTCGATACCGCCATCGTCGGGGTCTCGCTGGTCCCGGCGGGGCAGGGGCTCCAGGTGCTGCGCTCGCTGCGCATCCTGCGGGCGCTCAGGCTCGTCTCGCTGGTGCCCGAGATGCGCCGGGTGGTGCAGGCGCTGCTCGCCGCCATTCCCGGCATGGGCTCGGTGATGGTGCTGCTGGCGCTGGTCTTCTACGTGGCGGCGGTGATGGCCACCCAGCTCTTCGGGGCGGCCTTCCCCGACTGGTTCGGCACGCTCGGACGCTCGCTCTACACGCTCTTCCAGGTGATGACGCTGGAGAGCTGGTCGATGGGCATCGTGCGGCCGGTGATGGACGCCTACCCCTTCGCCTGGCTCTATTTCCTGCCCTTCATCCTGCTCACCACCTTCGCCGTCCTGAACCTCGTGGTGGCCATCATCGTCAATGCCATGCAGAAGGTGCACGAGGACGACGCGGCGGCGGCCCAGCATGCCGACCAGGCGGAGATTCTGGGCGAGCTCCGGGCTCTGCGCCGCGAGGTCGAGGCGCTGCGCCGCGGCGGGGCAGACTGAGCCGGCCGGCGGTCGGCAGAGAGGAACTCATGGTCAAGATCGCCACCTGGAACGTCAACTCGGTCAATGCCCGGCTCGCCAACATGGTCGAGTGGCTGGCCGAGGCGGCGCCGGACATCGTGCTCCTCCAGGAGATCAAGTGCGTCGACGGGGCGTTTCCGCGGCTCGCCGTCGAGCAGGTCGGGTATCATGTCGAGACGCACGGCCAGAAGAGCTACAACGGCGTGGCCATCCTCTCGCGCCAGCCCGTCGAGGTGACCTGCCGCGGCCTGCCCGGCGACGAGAGCGACGAGCAGGCCCGCTACATCGAGGGCATCACCTGCGGGCTCAAGGTGGCGTCGATCTACCTGCCCAACGGCAATCCCCTGGGCACGCCCAAGTTCCCCTACAAGCTCGCCTGGCTGGAGCGCCTGCGGGCGCATGCGGCACGGCTTCTCGAGGGCGACGTGCCGGTGGTGCTGGGCGGCGACTACAACGTGATCCCTGAAGACCGCGACTGCCGCAACCCGGGCGAGTGGCTGGGTGATGCCCTCTTCCAGCCCGAATCGCGCCGCGCCTTTCGCGCCCTGCTCCATCTCGGCTACTACGACGCCTTCCGCACGCTCCACCCCGAGCAGGCGGGCGCCTACACGTTCTGGGACTATCAGGGCGGCGCCTTCCAGACCGACGACGGGATCCGCATCGACCATCTGCTGCTCTCGCCGGCCGCGGCGGACCGGCTCGAGGCCTGTGAGATCCACAAGGCGCCGCGCGGGCGGCCCAAGGCTTCCGATCACACGCCGATCGTCGTGACCCTCAGCGACTGAGGGCGGCCACGAGTCCGATCCCGGGGCGCAGCCAACGCGCTACCAGCGCATCGGCCAGGGTCCGGGCCCTCTCGCGCCAGGGTGCCGCCACCCGGTCGGCGGCGCGCATGTCCTCTTGCTGGAGGTAGAGGGCGCGGCGCGCCGGATCGGCGATCAGCAGGGCGAAGGCGCGCGGCCTGCCGTCCGCGGGCAGGAGATAGCCGGCAAGGGCGCTCGCATAGGCCAGCGTGCCGGTCTTGCCCCAGACCCGGAGCGCCTCCTCGGGCCGGTCGAGACGCCGCGAGAGCGTACCATCGAGGCCGCTGCCGGCCATGAGCGGCAGGAGCGGGGGCAGGGCGCCGCCCGGGCGCGACTCCGCCAGCAGGCCCGCCAGCAGGCGCGGGCTCAGCCGGTCTGCCTCGGCGAGGCCCGACTGATCCACCAGCACGGCCTCGTGCCAGGGGAGGCCGGGAAGCCGGTGGCGCAGGTCGGCGAGCAGCAGCGAGGCCGCCTCGGCGGACGGCAGCGGCCGGCCGGCCAGGTGGCGTGCGGCGGACAGGCCCAGCAGCGTCGCCACCTGGTTGTTGCTGTAGCGCAGCATGCCCGAGACGATCTCCGCCACCGGCGGGCTCTCGTGGCGGGCCACGAGCTGCGCTCCGGCCGGCGCCGTGCCGCGCCTCGCCGGTGGCAGGGCGACGCCGAGCCCGCCTGCGAGGCGGCGGAACAGGCCTGCCGCGTGCAGCGCCGGATCGCTCACCGGCACGGCGCTGCGGATGCCGTTGGCGCGGACCGGCGGCAGGTCGCCGCCGCCAGGCGGCGGCACGGCATAGACGGGTCCGCCATTGCCCTCCCGGCGCAGCTCGAGCCGGTTGAAGGAGACCGAGAGCGCGCTCACCCCGGCATTGTAGGGCTCGTCGGCCGGCTGCTCCAAAGCGAGCTGCGGCACCAGCGGCAGGGCGCTGTCGTCGACGATGAAGCGACCTGTTACCCGCCGCACGCCGGTCTCGCGCAAGCGCGCCGCCAGCGCCAGCAGGTGGCGCTCCTCGAGCAGCGGGTCGCCGCCGCCGCGCAGCACGAGGTCGCCCGCGAGGATACCGCCGGCGGCGCCGGCGGTGGCGAGGAGGTCGGTGGTGAAGCGGTGCGCGGGGCCCAGGGCGGCCAGCGCGCCCGCCGCCGTCACGATCTTGACCGTCGAGGCGGGAATCAGGCCGGCGTCGGCATTGTGCTCCTCCAGCACCTCTCCGGTGGCGGCGTCCAGCACCAGATAGGCCACCTGCTCCGCGGGGAAGCCCTGGAAGGTCTGCGCGCCGGCCCGTGGCAGCGGCGGCAGCGGGACCGCTGGCAGGACATCGGGCGCAGGCGGGGCGGCCTCGACCAGCGGTGCGGGCGTTACCGCCAGGGCGGTGGCGGGAAGCGGCGGCTCGCCGCCGCAGCCGGCGAGCAGCACGAGGATGGCGGCGAGCGGGGCAAGCTTCGTCATGCCGTGGCTCCGGCAGTGCGGGGGAGACGGAGGCCGGCCACGAGGGCGCCGCAGCCCACCAGCGCCAGTGCGCCCATCATCGGCAGGGCGGTGCCGCCATAGACGGCGCCGATGGCGATGCCGAGCAGCGAGGCCAGGGTGAGCTGGGCAAAGCCCATCAGGGCCGAGGCGAGGCCCGCCTTGGTGGGGAATGGGCCCAGCGCCCCGGCGGTGGCAGCGGGCAAAGCGAAGCCGGCGCCCACCATGAAGACGGCCATGGGCGCCACGATGGACGGCACCGAGGGGGGCATTGCCAGCGCAAGCGCCAGGCCGGCGAGCCCGCCCATAGCGCAGGTCAGGCCGCCGGCCCGCACCATGGTCTCGATCCCCACCCGGCCAGTGATCCGCCCGGCAATCAGTGAGCCGGCCATGTAGCCCAGGACCACGGCGGCAAAGCACATGCCGTAGAGCTCCGGCGACAGGCCGACCACGCCGATGAGCAGGTAGGAGGAGCCCGAGATGAAGGCGAAGATCCCGCCATAGCCGAAGACCCCCACCATCACGAAGCGGCGATAGAGCGGGTGGCCGAGCAACTCGGCATAGTTGGCGGCCAGCCGCGTCGGCGCCATGGCGTGCGGATCCTTGCGGCCGTTGGTCTCCGGCAAAAGCCGCCAGGTCCCGAGCAGTGCGAGGATGCCGAGCAGGGACAGCACCAGAAAGCACGCCCGCCAGTCGAACCACAGGGTAAGATAGCCGCCGAGGATGGGCCCGGCGGCCGGCGCCAGGGCCATGGCCGCGGCGAGATAGGCCAGCACGCGGGCGGCGTCCTGCGGCCCGTAGACGTCGCGCACCACGGCCCGGCCCAGCACCGGCCCGGCGCAGGCTCCCACCGCCTGCAGGAGCCGTAGCGCCACGAGCTGCTCGATGGTGGCGGCGAACACGCACAGCAGGCTGGCAACGGCGTAGAGCGCGGTGCCGGCGAGCAGCAGCGGCCGCCGCCCCAGCCGGTCGGAGAGCGGGCCGTAGACGAGCTGGCTGATGGCGAAGCCCACGAGGAACACCGAGAGGGTGAGCTGGGCGGAAGCGACGTCGGTGCCGAGATCGGCCACCAGCGAGGGCAATGCTGGCAGATAGAGGTCGGTCGAGATCGCCTGGAAGGCCACAAGCAGCGGCAAGAGCGGCAGGAAGCGGCGAGGGTCGATGGTGCTCAAGGGAGCCCTTCCGGAGGGGAGACGGCAGGCAGCACCCGGTTTAGTGCCGCTGCTGTCGGTCCGCCAGCCCCGCGGCCCCTTGCCCTGCGGGTCCGGGGGGCCTACCTAAGCTGTGTCTCATCGGGGTGTCCGGGCTTTTTGCGTCCGGGCTGAGAGGCGCCAGTGGCGCGACCCGCAGAACCTGATCCGGCTCATACCGGCGAAGGGAACTGAGATGCGCGAGAGCATCCCTCGGCATGGCACTTCCCTCGACGGCCCGCTTGCGAGGGATGCATGTCCGCCTGTTCCCGGCCCGACTGGCTCGAGACCGTCGCCACCCCGCTGACGCGGCTGCGCGCCGAGCGGCCGCGCGTCCATGTCCTCACCAACTTCGTTGCGATGAACGTCTCGGCCAACGTGCTCCTGGCGCTGGGGGCGGTGCCGAGCATGACCTTCCGCGCCGATACGGTGGCCGATTTCGTGCGCAGTGCCCGGGCACTGGTGGTCAATCTCGGCATGCTCGACCCGGAGCGCGAGGCCGCCATCGGCCAGGCGGTGCCGGCCGCCTCGGTACTGGGCCTACCCTGGGTTCTCGACCCGGTGAAGGTCGAGCGCAGCGGCCCGCGCCGCGACCTTGCCCTGCGCCTGCTGCGTATGCGGCCCGCGGTGCTGCGCGCCAACGCCGCCGAGGTCGAGACGCTGGCCGGGCTGAAGGGCCGGGAAGGTGCCGAGCGCCTCGCCCGCGAGTTCGACTGCGTCGTGGCGCTCACCGGCGCGACCGACATCGTCACCGACGGCGAGCAGACCGTCCAGCTTGCCGGCGGCAGCCCGCTCATGGACCGGGTCACCGCCATGGGCTGTGCCGCCTCGGCGGTGGTCGGCGCCTTCCTGGCGGTCGAGCGGGATGCCTTCGGCGCGGCGTTGGCCGCACTGGCCTCGTTTGCCGCGGCCGGCGGGATCGCTGCGGGGCGGGCGCGCGGGCCGGGCAGCTTCGAGCCGGAGCTTTTGGACGCGCTGTTCGCCCTCGAGCCGGGGCAGATCATGGAGAAGGTGGAGTTTCGATGAGCAAGGGTCTCGATCTTTCCGTCTACGCGGTGCTCGACCCGGCACGCTGCCGCGGCCGCGATCCCGTGGCCCTCGCGGCGGCCGCGGCGCGCGGCGGCGCCACCCTCGTCCAGCTGCGCGACAAGACCAGCTCCACCCGCGCGCTGGTGACGCTGGCACGTGCCGTCAAGGAGGCGCTCGATCCGCACGGTGTGCCGCTCCTGATCAACGACCGGATCGACGTGGCGCTGGCCGCCGGTGCAGCCGGCGCGCATGTCGGGCAGAGCGACATGGACCCGCGCGACGCGCGCCGCCTGCTGGGCCCGGATGCGATCCTGGGCGTCACCCTTCATCATGCGAGGGAGGCCGAAGGGCTCGAGCCGGGCCTTGCGGACTATGCCGGCATGGGCCCGGTCTTCGTCACCCAGAGCAAGGACCCGGGCGACCCGCCGCTGGGGCCGTCCGGCCTGGCGCGGCTGATCGGCGGGGTCCGCGAGCAGCTGCCGGGCCTGCCCTGCTGCGGCATTGCGGGTGTCGATCACACCAACGCCGCCTCGGTGATCGAGGCCGGCGCCGACGGCGTCGCGGTCATCTCCGACATCTTCATGGAAGAGGATGTCGAGGCGGCGACGGCGCGCCTGCGCGATGCCGTGCGCCCGGCCCTTGCAGGGAGGAGCACGCCGTGACTGCCACCGCGCTCACCATCGCCGGCTCCGACAGCGGCGGCGGGGCAGGCATCCAGGCCGACATCAAGACCTTCTCCGCCCTGGGCGTCTATGGCTGCTCGGCGATCTGCGCGCTGACCGCCCAGAATACGAGGGGTGTGCAGGACATCTTCCCGGTGAGCCCGGCATTCGTGGCCCGGCAGATCGACGCGGTGTTCGAGGATATCGAGGTGCACGCGGTCAAGATCGGCATGCTGGGCACGCCCGAGATCATCGGTGCGGTGGCTGCCGGGCTGCGGCGCTGGACGCCGCGCCATGTGGTGCTCGACCCGGTGATGGTCGCCAAAGGCGGCGACCGGCTGCTCCAGGAGGAGGCGGTGGCGGCGCTGACGCAGGCGCTGCTGCCGCTGGCCACGGTGATCACGCCCAACCTGCCCGAGGCCGCTGTGCTGCTGGGCGAGGAGGATGTGACGGACCGGGCGGCCATGCCGGGGGCCGCCGCCCGGCTGCAGGCCCTGGGCGCCCGCAGCGTACTTCTCAAGGGCGGCCATCTCGAGGGTGCCGACAGTCCGGACCTCCTGCTGCACGAGGGCGAGGAGATCTGGCTCGACGGGAGGCGCATCGTCACCCGCAACACTCACGGCACCGGTTGCACCCTGTCCTCGGCGATCGCCGCCCTGCTGGCCCGCGGCCTGCCGCTGCCGGCGGCGGTGCACGACGCCAAGCGCTGGCTCGAGGGCGCCATCGCTGCCGCAGACGGGCTGGGGATCGGCCATGGCCACGGCCCGGTCCATCACTTCCACGCCCTCTGGCCCCATCTGGAGGAATAGCGATGAGCACTACCACCCGCCGCGCCGCCCTGGGCCTCGCCGGCGCCGCCACGCTGGCGGCGCCGGCCGTGCTGCGCGCCCAGGAGACGCGCACCTGGCGCATGGTGACCTCATGGCCGCGCGACCTGCCGGGACCGGGCATGAACGCGCGGCGCCTCGCCGAGCGCATCGGCCAGATGAGCGGCGGCAGGCTGGTGGTGAAGCTCTATTCTGCCGGCGAGCTGGTACCTGCCCTCCAAGTCTTCGACGCGGTCTATAGCGGTACCGCCGAGATGGCCCACAGCGCCTCCCTCTACTGGACCGGCAAGGCCCGCGCCGCCGCCTTCTTCACCACCATCCCCTTCGGCCTGACGCCGCAGGAGCACATCGCCTGGATCGAGCATGGCGGCGGCCAGGAGCTGTGGGACGAGCTCTACGAGCCGTTCGGCATCAAGCCCTTCATGGCGGGCAGCTCCGGCATGCAGATGGGCGGCTGGTTCCGCAAGCCGTTGCAGGGTCTGGCCGACCTTGCCGGCCTCAAGATCCGCGCCGTGGGCCTGAGCGCCGATCTGTTCCGGCGGCTGGGGGCCCTGCCGGTGGTGCTGGGGGTGCCCGACATCTACGCAGCGCTCCAGACCGGCGCTGTCGACGGCGTCGAGTTCCTGGGCCCCTCCAGCGACCGCGCGCAAGGCTTCCAGCAGGTAGCCTCGCATTATTACTGGCCGACCTTCACCAAGCCCAACGGCACCGCCGAGTGCCTGGTCTCGCGCGAGGCCTGGGACGGGCTGCCGCCCGATCTCAGGGCGGTGATCGCCAATGCCTGTGCGGCCGAGAACCAGTTCACCCTGACCGAGAGCGACTGGCGCAACGCCGAGGCGCTGGAGGCGCTGGTGGGCGGGGGCGGGGTCCAGCTTCATCCCTGGCCCGGCGACATCGTCGCGGCGGCGCGCCTTGCCGCCGAGGACCTGCTGGCGGCGTTCGAGGCCGCCGGCGGCATCGACGCCAGGATCCACGATTCCTATGTGGCGGCACGCCGCCGCGCGCAGCTCTGGGCGCGCGCCTCGACGCGGGCCTATCTCGAGGCGCGCGGCGTTGCCTGAGCCGGCACCCGCCATCCATCTGCGGATCGACCGGCTCGCCTGGGAGGAGGGGATCCTGTTCGAGGATCTCGATCTCTCCTTCCCGGCGGGCCGCTGGTCCTGCCTCCTCGGTCCCTCGGGCTGCGGCAAGACCACGCTCCTGCGGCTGGTGGCGGGCCTGCTCGAAGGCGGCGAGGCAAGGGCCTCCGACGGCCGCCCGCTGGATGGCCGGATCGCCTATATGGCGCAGTCCGACCTGCTGCTGCCCTGGCTGACGGTGCGCGAGAACCTGGTCCTCGGACCGCGGCTGCGCGGTGCCGGCCGCGCCTTGATGCGGGATGCGCGCGAGCGGGCGGCCGAGCTCCTCGGCCAGGTGGGCCTCGCCGCCTATGCCGAGGCACTGCCGCAGACCCTTTCCGGCGGCATGCGCCAGCGCGCGGCGCTGGCCCGCACCCTCGTCGAGGACCGGCCGGTGGTGCTGATGGACGAGCCCTTCTCGGCTCTCGACACGGTCAGCCGCCACCGGCTGCAGGAGCTGGCCGCAAGGCTGCTGGCCGACCGCACCGTGCTGCTGGTGACCCACAACCCGCTGGAGGCCCTGCGGCTGGGTCATCAGCTCTTCGTCCTTGGCGGCAGGCCCACCCGGGTGCAGGGGCCGCTGATCCCGGAGGGCGCGCCGCCGCGCCCGGCCGGCGATGCCGCCGTGCTGCGCCTGCAAGGCGCGCTGCTCGACCAGCTCGTCGCTTCGGCGGCCCTCACGGAGGCGGCATGAGGCTCGTGCGCGCCCTGGTGACGGCAGGGGGGCTGCTGGCGCTCTGGCAGCTGATCGTCTGGGCTACCGAGGCGCCGCCCTACATCCTGCCGGCCCCGGACCGCGTGGCCGCGGCGTTCGTGGCGCGCATCGACCTGCTGCTCGCCAACGCCTGGGTGACGGCGCTGGAGATCGTCCTGGGGATCGTCATCGGCACGCTGCTGGGGACCGCCTCGGCGCTGCTGCTGGCGAGCTTCGCGCCGCTGCGCCGCTGGCTCCTGCCGGTGCTGGTGATGACCCAGGCCCTGCCGGTCTTCGCGCTGGCGCCGATCCTCGTCCTGTGGCTGGGCTACGGCCTCGCCTCCAAGGTCGCGATGGCGGTGCTCATCATCTTCTTCCCGGTGACCGCGGCCTTTCTCGACGGGCTGGCGCGCACCTCGCCGGGCTGGCTCGAGCTTGCCCGCACCATGAACGCCAGCCCGGGCGCCATGCTCTGGCACATCCGCGTGCCGGCGGCCCTGCCGGCCCTGGCCTCGGGCATCCGCGTGGCGGCGGCGGTGGCGCCGATCGGGGCCGTGGTCGGCGAGTGGGTCGGCTCCTCGGCGGGGCTCGGCTACCTCATGCTCCAGGCCAACGGCCGTATGCAGGTGGACCTCATGTTCGCCGCTCTCCTCCTGCTCTGCGCCATGGCGCTGCTGCTCTATTTCGCACTTGACCACGGCCTGCGCCGCCTGACGCGCTGGCAGGCCTGATGCGACATGTTCCTGCTCAACGGGATCGAAGGGAGATCCGCGATGCGTCGACTCGTGCTCGGACTGGCAATGGCGGTTGCCGTGGCGGCGCCCGCCGCGGCCGCCGAGAAGCTCACCGTGCTGCTCGACTGGTTCGTCAACCCGGACCACGGGCCGCTGGTGATCGCCAAGCAGCAGGGCTTTTTCGAGGAGGAGGGGCTCGAGGTCGAGCTGGTGGCCCCGGCCGATCCCAACGACCCGCCCAAGCTGGTGGCCGCCGGCAAGGCGGACATCGCGATCTCCTACCAGCCGCAGCTCCACCTGCAGGTCAATGAGGGTCTGCCGCTGGTGCGCATCGGCACCCTGGTGGCCACGCCGCTGAACTCGCTGGTGACCCTGCGCGACGGCCCGATCGACAGCATCAAGCAGCTCGAGGGCAAGAAGGTCGGCTTTTCGGTGGCCGGCTTCGAGGACGCGCTGTTGGGCGCCATGCTGGAGAGCAAGGGGCTGAGCCTCTCCGACGTCGAGCTCGTCAATGTCAATTTCGCCTTGTCGCCGGCGCTGCTCAGCGGCCAGGTCGACGCGGTCATCGGCGCGTTCCGCAATTTCGAGCTCAACCAGCTCGAGCTCGAGGGCAAGAAGGGCAAGGCCTTCTATCCCGAGGAAGAGGGCGTGCCGGCCTATGACGAGCTGATCTACGTGGCCCACAAGGACGGTCTCGAGCGGCCCGAGCTGCGCCGCTTCCTGGCGGCGGTCGAGCGCGCCACCTTGTGGATCCTCAACCACCGCGGCAAGTCCTGGGACAGCTTCAAGGGCTACGCCAAGGAGCTCGACGACGAGCTCAACGAGATGGCCTGGAAGGACACGCTGCCGCGCTTCGCGCACAGCCCGGCCGCCCTCGACAGCGGCCGCTATGCGCGCGTCGCGGCCTTTCTCCACGAGCGCGGCCTGATCGGCGCGCCCCCGGCCGTGAGCACCTACGCCGTCGACCTCAACGAGCAGCGCTGAGCGGCCCGGCGGGAGCCCGAGCGGCAGGCTCCCGCCCCCGGCCCGCTCCACCGGCGAGCCGGTAGTCGCGTCGGACCCGTCCGCTCCGGCGCTGCCGAGGCGGCTGCAGCGGCCTCGGGTTCGTCTTTGCCGGAACGAGCCGATGCCTGCGGCGAGCGCGGCGGCCGCGTCCGGGCTTTTGCAGTGGCGCTCTCGGGTTCGTCTTTGCCGCCACGAGAGCCGCCCCCACCGCCTCCGCTCGGGGCACCTCCAGGCGTCTTGAAGCGGCGCTCTCGGGTTCGTCTTTGCCGCGGCGGGATACTGCCATCCGCTGTCGGGTTCGCTCGTGCTCCAGGGAAAAGGGCCGGCCGTGCACGGGGCGGGCAGGCCGTGGTGCCGGTCGGGTCGCGCCAGCAGCCGGGCGCGCAACTGGCGAAGGGGTCAGCCGGAGGTGCTGCACCGAAGAATCTCGCAGGCGGGGAAGGGCACCGCGAGGATAGATCGAATTAGGAAAATAAGCCAGACTAGCGCGGAGGCGATGGCGGTGCAAAGGCGCTGGCTGCGGCCGGCTTTTCCCTGTGGCCGGCCTCTGCCTAATCCGGCGACCAGGCTCCCCGCCAGCCGACCGAAAAAGCGGACGAAAGAACAGCCGCGCGCAGCGCTCGCGCTACTGCCCCCCGGCGAAGAACACGAGCCGGGTCAAGAGCGTGTGGTCCGCCTCGACCACCATGATCGCAACGAACACCAGCACCGCCACCGGCGGGAGGAGGATGGCGTAGGTGAGGGCCAGCCGCTCCCAGGCCATGTGCATGAAGATGGCGACGATGAGGCCCGCCTTGAGGATCATGAACAGCAGGATGAGCGACCAGCGCAGATAGCCCTGGAGCTGGTAGTAGTCGACCAGGTAGGAGCAGGCGCTGAGGATGAAGAGCCATCCCCACACCACCAGGTAGAGCTTGATCGGGTGCTGCTGGGCCGCCTCGTGGGCCGCCGGGGGATGCTCGATGCCGGCTCGTGCCGTTGCCTGTGCCATCGCTCCTCTCACCACAGATAGAAGAACGCGAAGATGAACACCCACACCAGATCGACGAAGTGCCAGTAGAGGCCGGTGATCTCGACGATCTCGTAGTTTCCCTTGCGGCTGGTGAAGAAGCCGCGCGTCTCTCGGTCATAGTCGCCGCGCCAGACCTTGCGGGCGACGATCAGCAGGAAGATCACGCCGATGGTGACGTGGGTGCCGTGAAAGCCGGTGATCATGAAGAAGGTCGAGCCGAACTGCGGCGCCCCCCACGGATTGCCCCAGGGCCGGACCCCTTCCATGATGAGCTTGGTCCACTCGAAGGCCTGCATGCCCACGAAGGCGGCGCCGAAGAGGGCGGTCACCACCAGCAGCATGGCGGTCTTCCGGCGGTCGCGGCGATAGCCGAAATTGACCGCCATCGCCATGGTGCCGCTGCTGCTGATCAGCACGAAGGTCATGATGGCGATGAGGATCAGCGGCATGTGGGTGCCGGCGATCTCCAGCGCGAAGACCTCGCTGGCGTTGGGCCACGGCACGGTGGTCGACATGCGCACCGTCATGTAGGCCAGCAGGAAGCAGCTGAAGACGAAGGTGTCGCTCAGGAGGAAGATCCACATCATGGCCTTCCCCCAGGACACCTGCTTGAAGGCGCGCTGGTCGGACGACCAGTCGGCGGCGATGCCCTGCCAGCCGCCGGGCCGCGCGTGAGGGAGGCCGGGAGCCGTCGGTGATGCGTGCGCCATGCTCTCTACCTCACGCCGCACAGGGCGAGCAGGATCTCGAGATTATCGGTGCCCGAGAACAGCAGGCCGAAGAGGACGAGCCAGACGACCAGGAGGAAGTGCCAGTAGACGGCGCACAGCTCGACATTGAGCCGCAGCCCGGCGGGCGGCGGGTCGCCCTTGAGGCGCGTCGCCGTCCAGCCCAGCGCCACCAGCCCGCCCAGGAGATGCAGGCCGTGCAGCGCCGTGATGAGGTAGAAGAAGGCGATCGAGGCGTTAGTGATGTCGAAGGGCGTCATCAGCGCCAGCTGCCGCCAGGCGACGAGCTGGCCGGCGAGGAACGCCACGGCGAACAGGCCGCCGCCGGCGAGCCCGCTGCGCACCGCCTCGATCCGCTCCTCGCGGATCCCGGCGACGGCCCATTGCATGCCGGCGCTGGCGGTGAGCAGCAGGGCGGTGTTGAGCCACATCAGCCACGGCTGGGCGGAGGGACGCCATTCCTCGTATGCCATGCGCTCGGCGTAGGCCACGAGGAGCAGGAAGAAGAGGACCGTGACGACACCGCAGAACACCCGCAGGCCGAGCCGCGCGGCGGGCAGGCGGGTCGCCGGCGCGTCCGCCAGGGGAAGCGGCGAGGGCAGCCAGGGCTTCTCGGCGAGCTGCTGGAACAGGCCCATCGTCTCAGCCTCCGGCCAGAGTGGGCTGGTTCTGCGGCACGAAATCCAGCTTTGCGCCGGGCACGCTGTAGTCGTAGGCCCAGCGATAGACCACCGGCAGCTCCTTGCCCCAGTTACCGTGGGCGGGCGGGGTCTCGGGCGTCTGCCACTCGAGCGTGGTGGCCCGCCAGGGATTGCCGCCGGCTTCCCGGCCTTTGAGCCAGCTCCACACCAGGTTGAACAGGAACAGGATCTGCGCTGCGCCGACGATGAACGCCGCGATGCTGATGAAGGCGTTGAGCGTGTGGGCCGAGTCGGGGATGAAGGAGGTCACGCCGAGCTCGTGGTAGCGCCGCGGGACGCCAAGGAGCCCCAGATAGTGCATGGGGAAAAAGATGGCGTAGGTCCCCAGGAAGGTGGTCCAGAAGTGGACCTTGCCCATCGTCTCGTTCAGCATCCGGCCGGTGATCTTGGGGTACCAGTGGTAGATCGCCCCGAAGATGACGAGGATCGGCGCCACGCCCATGACCATGTGGAAGTGGGCTACCACGAACATGGTGTCGGAGAGCGGCACGTCGACCACCGCGTTGCCGAGGAAGAGCCCGGTGAGCCCGCCGCTCACGAAGGTCACGATGAAGCCCAGGGCGAAGAGCATGGGCGTGGTGAGGTGGATGTCGCCGCGCCACAGGGTCAGGACCCAGTTGTAGACCTTGATGGCGGTCGGCACGGCGATGATCAGGGTGGTGACGGCGAAGAAGAACCCGAAGGAGGGGTTCATGCCGCTCACATACATGTGGTGGGCCCAGACGACGAAGCTCAGGGCGCCGATGAAGACGATCGCCCAGACCATCATGCGGTAGCCGAAGATGTTGCGCCGCGCATGGGTGCTGATGAGGTCGGAGACGATGCCGAAGGCGGGCAGGGCCACGATGTAGACCTCGGGATGCCCGAAGAACCAGAAGAGGTGCTGGAACAGGATCGGGCTGCCGCCGCCATAGGCCATGGCCTCGCCGCCCTGGATGATGGCCGGCATGAAGAAGCTGGTGCCCAGAATCTTGTCGAACAGCATCATCACTGCGCCCACGAAGAGCGCCGGGAAGGCCAGCAGCGCCATGACGGTGGCGGTGAAGATGCCCCAGATGGTGAGCGGCATGCGCATCAGCGTCATGCCGCGCGCCCGGGCCTGCAGCACCGTCACCACATAGTTCAGGCCGCCCATGGTGAAGCCGATGATGAAGAGGATCAGCGAGACCAGCATCAGCACGATGCCGCTCTCCTGGCCCGGCGTGCCGGCGAGGATCGCCTGGGGCGGGTAGAGGGTCCAGCCGGCGCCGGTGGGCCCGCCCGGCGTGAAGAAGCTCGCGGCCAGGACCAGCACCGCCAGGAGATAGATCCAGTAGCTCAGCATGTTGACGTAGGGGAACACCATGTCCCTGGCGCCGATCATCAGCGGGATCAGGTAGTTGCCGAAGCCGCCGAGGAAGAGGGCCGTCAGGAGGTAGATCACCATGATCATGCCGTGCATGGTGATGAACTGGTAATAGAGCGTGGCGTCGATGAAGGTGAAGTAGTCGGGAAAGCCGAGCTGCAGCCGCACTAGCCACGACAGGACCAGGGCAACGAGCCCTATGGCGACCGCGGTCAGCGAGTACTGGATGGCGATGATCTTGGCGTCCTGGGAGAAGACGTATTTCGTCAGCCAGCTTTTCGGATGGTAAAGCTCGACGTCCTCGACCTCGAAGGGCGGGACGATATCGGCTGGCCCAAGGCTCCGCTCCACCATCGCGTGTCTCTCCCCGCTCTCGCCGCCCCTAGTCCGCCGACGCCGCCATCTGCTCGAAGGTCTGCTGCTGTTCCAGCCAGGCCTGGTAGGCGACCTCCTCCTCGACCACCACCGTGCCGCGCATATAGGCGTGGCCCACGCCGCACAGCTCGGCGCAGAGCACGTCGAACGTTCCGGTGCGTGTCGGCGTGATCCAGAAATAGGTGACCATGCCCGGCACCATGTCCATCTTGGCGCGGAACTCGGGCACGTAGAAATCGTGCAGCACGTCGATGGAGCGCAGCAGGACCTTGACCGGCTTGCCGATCGGCAGATGCAGCTCGCCGCCCTCGATCACCAGGTCGTCCTGCCCGGCCTCGTCCCCGGGCTCGAGGCCCAGCGGATTGTCGTAGCTGACCTTGCGGGTGTCGGAGGTGCCGAGCTTGCCGTCGGCGCCGGGCAGCCGGTAGCTCCACTGCCATTGCTGGCCGACGATCTCGACCTCGGTGGCGTCCTCGGGCACCGTCACGAACTGGTGCCAGACCACCAGCCCCGGCGCCAGCATGGCCGCGACGCCCAGCGCGGTGATCCCGGTGAGCCACAGCTCGAGCTTCTTGTTCTCCGGCTCGTAGAGCGCCTGCCGTCCTTCCTTGTGGCGGAAGCGGAAGACGCACCAGGCCATGAACAGGACCACCGCCACGAAGACGACGCCGGTGATCCAGAAGGTGACGATCAGCGTGTCGTCGATATAGCTCCAGTTGGAGGCCAGCTCGGTCCACCACCACGGGCTCAGGAAGTGGAAGGCCACGGAGCCAAGGACGAGGAGAACGAGGATGATCGCCGCTGCCATCGTCTGCTCCGTTGCCTCCCTCCTGGAGCGGACGCGCCCTTGAGCGGGCCACAGTCCGCTGGCCGCACGTTCCCGCCCGCCCGAAAGACAAAGCTGGCGCCGAAGGCCGCGCGACCGGCCGGCAACGCCCCGGGACATCCGGATCCCGGGGACTCCGGCCGACAGATTACCGTGCCTTTTGCCGGCGGCACTGTCAAGGAGCCCCCGGCTTACTGCACAGCCCGCAAGACGGGCATGTCCGGATAGTTGCCCGTCACACGAAGATGTGGCCGAGAGTTCGATTGACCCGCCATCGGCACGGGCGCAGGGTTCGCAATGGCGGTCCGGGTCGCCCGGGCGGCTTGTCGAGAGATCCTCTGCGAGAGGACAGGGGCGGGGAGCGTGGCGCAAGCGGCCCCCGGGCCGACGGTTGGGGAGAAAGAGCGATGATCGAGCGGGACCACATCCGCAATCCCGTCGAGTGGACCCTGGACCAGCTCAAGTCCGCCGAGACGGCTGTCGAGCAGACAGGCCATGCCCTGCGCAGCCACGACGAGCCGGGGCGACCGGCGGTGCCGGAGGTCCGCCGCATCGAGATGGCCGATCTCAAGGACGTGCTGACCAAGGGAATCAGCGACTTCGGGGCCTGCCGCACCGACGTCATCTTCATCGCCCTGGTCTATCCCCTGGCGGGCCTGGTGCTGGCGCGGCTGGCCTTCGGCTACGACATGCTGCCGCTGCTCTTCCCGCTGGCCTCCGGCTTCGCGCTCATTGGCCCGATCGCCGCGATCGGCCTCTACGAGATGAGCCGGCGGCGCGAGCAGGGCGAGGAGATCAGCTGGGCCGATGCGTTCGGCGTGCTGCGCGCCCCCGCCTTCGGCGCCATCCTGGTGCTGGGCCTGGTCCTGTTCGGGATCTTCCTGGTCTGGCTGACGGTCGCCTACGGGATCTACATGCGCACGCTCGGGCCGGAGCCGCCGGTCTCGGCTGCCGCCTTCCTCGGCGACGTCCTCACCACCGGCCCCGGCTGGGCGCTCATCATCCTCGGCTGCGGCATCGGCTTCCTGTTCGCCGTTCTGGTGCTGACGATCAGCGTGGTCTCGTTCCCGATGCTGCTCGACCGGCCGGTGGGCCTGTGGACGGCGGTGTCGACCTCGGCCCGCGCGGTCCGGGCCAATCCGCGCGTCATGGCCGCCTGGGGCCTGATCGTCGCCGGCAGCCTGGTGCTGGGCTCGCTGCCCCTGCTCTTGGGCCTGATCTTCGTCATGCCGGTCCTCGGCCACGCCACCTGGCACCTCTACCGCAAGCTGGTGCCGCGCGGCAGGACGACCGGGTAGCCCGGCGCCACCGATCTACCACCATTTTGCCGTTGCCTTCGCCGAGCGGCGGTCGTCCTCTGTTCGCCATCAAGCAGAACAAGGCGGCCGCGCCGCCGGAGCTGGCGGCGGCGGCCCTTCTGCCGCCTGGCGACCCGGGGAGAAGGCAGCGATGCCCACGCATGTGAGCAGCCACGGCTACAGCCCGCGCGAGTATCAGCCGGTTCCCCTCGGCCCCACGTTCGAGGCGGGCCGGTTCGGGCGGATGTTCCCCGAGCTTCCGGCGCTGGAGGTGGCCGACGCCGCCCTCGAGGCGCTGGGCATGGCCATGAAGGAGCCGGACCCGGCCGATCCCGCGCGCGACAATCCCGGGGTCGCGGCCGGCTATACGTATCTTGGCCAGTTCGTCGACCACGACATCACCTTCGATCCGACGACGGTGCCGGAGATGCGGGTCGATCCGCAGGCCGTCTTCAACTTCCGTACGCCCAAGCTGGAGCTCGACAGCGTCTACCTGGCCGGCCCCGGGGTGAGCCGCTACCTCTATGACGCCACGGCCGGAACCGCGGTGCGCGCGAGCCTGCGGATCGGCAGCACGCAGGCCACCTCGACCCAGCTGCCGCCGCAGTTCCAGATCGCCGAGCCGCTGCCCAACGATTTGCCGCGTCTGAACAAGGTCGCCGTCATCGGCGATCCACGCAACGACGAGAATCTCGCCGTGGCGCAGACCCACCTGGCGTTCCTCAAGTTCCACAACAAGATCGTCGGGCGGCTCGCCGGCAGCGTGCCCGACGACCGGCTGTTCGAGAAGGCGCGCGAGGCCACCACCTGGCACTACCAGAAGATCGTCCTGACCGACTTCCTGCCGAAGCTCATCCGCCCGGCAGTACTCCAGGACGTGCTGGAGAACGGCCGGAAGTTCTACAATCTTGCCAATGCCGAGCCCTTCATCCCCATCGAGTTCTCGGTGGCGGCCTACCGGCTCGGCCACAGCATGGTGCGCGAGGCCTATCAGTGGAACCGGGTCTTCAGCTCGCCCGACCAGGGCGGGCTGGTGATCGCCTCCCTCGATCTGCTGTTCCGCTTCAGCGAGCTGTCGAGCGCGGCGGCCGACACCGACATCCCGGTCCCCAGCAACTGGCCGATCGACTGGCGGCGCTTCTTCGAGCTGGGCCAGGGGCCCGGCGTGAACCACGCCCGCCGCTTCGACCCGCTGCTGATCCCCGCCTTGCACGATCTCAGGCCGCGGCCCGTGCCGGCCACCGACCCCGCCGCCGACGACAGCCTCGCCGTCAGGAACCTCAAGCGCGGCCAGCGCATGGGCCTGCCATCGGGACAGGCAGTGGCCTGCCGGATGGGCATCGTGCCGCTGACCTCCAAGGAGATCGTCTCCGCCAAGGGCACGCCCGACGAGGCGGTCGCCGCCGCGCACGGGCTCGATCGCCAGACCCCCCTTTGGTACTACATTCTCAAGGAGGCGCATGTGCAGGAGGATGGCCTGCGGCTCGGCGAGGTGGGAAGCCGCATCCTGGCCGAGGTCTTTGTCGGGCTGCTCGAGGGCGACGCCAACTCGTTCCTCGCCCAGAGCCCGCTGTGGCAGGCCACCATGTTCAAGGACCCGGCGCACCCGCCCGCCGACGTCTACACGATGGCCGACCTTCTGGCCTTCGTCGACGACGTGAACCCGGTTGGCGAGGCTGGAGCCGGGTAGCCTTCGGCGCGCTGCGCGCGGCTGTTCTTCTGATTGCCGTCAGTCGGGTCCGGTGCGGCATGGCGCGGGTCGCACGCCGCCGCCACGGGCCGGCGGCGGCCCCGGGCCGCGTCAATCCTCCCGCCGCGCAAGGGGCGACAACGCGGCCGCGAGCGGCTAGGAACGGCGCCGGTCCCGCAACGCCAGCCGTCGGCCCTTCATGCTCCAGCTCGTCACGCCGCTCGCCTCCGTCGCTCTTTTGATCCTGCTGGGATGGGCGCTGCGGCGCTTGGGCTTCCTGCCTGCCGAGAGCTGGCCGCCCATCGAGCGGCTGGTCTATTTCGTCCTGTTCCCGGCCTTGCTGTTCCTCGAGCTGGCGCGCGCCGACTTCACCGGCCTGCCGGTCTTCGAGGTGGGCGGCGTGCTCATCGCCGCCCAGCTCTCGATGGCGGCGGCCGCTTCCGCCGTACGGCGCCAGTGGCAGGTGTCGGGCGAGTCCTACAGCTCGGCGGTGCAGGGCGTCGTGCGCTGGAACAGCTACGTGTTCTTCGCCCTCGTGCCGGGCCTGTTCGGCGCTGCGGCGGTGCCGCTGGGAGCGGTCGCCGTCGCGGCGATGGTGCCGCTCGCCAACCTTCTGAGCGTCGCGGCGCTGGCCCGCTACGGCCGCGCCCGGGTCCACGGCTTCGGCGGCTTCCTGCGCGCCATGGCGAGCAACCCGCTGGTCGTGGCCACGCTCGCCGGGGTCGCCTGGAACCAGCTGGCGCCACCGCTGCCCGAGATAGCCGCGGTGTCGCTCGAGACGCTGGGCAAGGCCACCCTCTCGCTGGGCCTGCTCACCGTGGGCGCCGGTCTGCGCACCGTCGCCATGCCCGGGAGCCTGCGGCTGGTGACGGCGGTGAGCGCGCTCAAGCTGCTGGTCAAGCCGCTGCTGGCGTTCGCGCTGGGCTCGCTGCTGGGCCTGGGCGGCGCGGCCCTGGGCGTGATCGTGCTGGCCACCGCCGTGCCGACGGCCACGAGCGCCTACATCCTGGCGCGCATCCTGGGCGGCGATGCCGAGCTGATGGCGGCCATCATCACCATCACCACGCTGCTGGCGCTCTTGACCATGCCGCTGATGCTGCTGCTGGTGACCTGATCAGCGCGCGCCCCTGCTGACAGGGGCGGCGAGGGCCTGTTAACTCCCTCTCGAGACATGCGAGCCGTCACGAGAACAAAGGGAGGCAGCCGGCATGGCCGAGGATCTCTGCGGACTGAGCGCCGGGGAGCTGGGCAGCGCCTATCGCGACAGGCGCCTGTCGCCGGTCGAGGTGACGAAGGCGGTGCTCGCCCGCGTCGAGGCCTGCGAGCCCAGGCTCAACGCCATGTACCTGGTGCAGGCGGAGCAGGCGCTCGAGCAGGCGCGGGCGAGCGAGCGGCGCTGGCAGCAAAGCGCGCCGCTCTCGGCCCTCGATGGCGTGCCCATCACCATCAAGGACAATGTCGCGACCCGCGGCACGCCGACCCCGGTAGGGACCGCGGCGGGCGACACGACGAGCGCTGCCGCCGAGGACGCGCCGCCGGCGGCGCGGGTACGCGAGGCCGGCTGCGTGATGCTCGGCAAGACCACCATGCCGGACTTCGGCATGCTGTGCTCGGGCATGTCCAGCCTGCACGGCACCACCCGCAACCCATGGGATCTCTCGCGCAACACCGGCGGCTCGAGCTCCGGCGCGGCGGCGGCGGTGGCCGGCGGCTACGGGCCCCTGGCGCTGGGCACCGACATTGGCGGCTCGGTCAGGCTGCCGGCTGCCTATTGCGGTATCGTGGCCCTGAAGCCCAGCCTCGGCCGCGTGCCGATCCACCCGCCCTATTTCGGCCGGGTGACCGGGCCCATGACCCGCACGGTGGAAGACACGGCGCTGCTCATGGACATCCTCAAGCAGCCCGACGATCGCGACTTCATGAACCTGCCGCCGGAGCCCGAGCCCTATGCCGGCGATCCCGCGGCAGCACTCAAGGGCAAGAGGATCGGCCTCATGCTCGACGTCGGCACCGGCACGAAGCCCACCGAGGAGGTGCGGGTGGCCGTGGAGGCGGCGGCGCGTGCCTTCGAGCAGGCGGGGGCGATCGTCGAGCCGGTGGGCCCGATCATGGACGCGCGGATCATGGACGGGCTCAACCGGTTCTTCCAGACGCGCTCGTGCAGCGATCTCCTGAAGATGGACCCGGCCCGCCAGGCCAAGGTTCTGCCCTTCATCCGCGCGTGGTGCCTGCCGGCGGTGCGCTGGAGCGCGGTGGATTTCTTCGAGGCGCTCAACTGCATCTTCGAGATGCGCGAGCGGGCGGTGAAGGCCACGGTGCAGCACGACTTTCTCCTGAGCCCCACCAGCCCGATCCCGGCCTACGAGGCCGAGGCGCCGTGCCCGGGCAGTGATCCCTCCCGGCCCTTCGAGCACATCTGCTTTACCGCCCCCTTCAACCAGTCCGAGCAGCCGGCAGCCTCGGTGCCCTGCGGCTTCACCGGCGACGGCCTGCCCATCGGCCTGCAGATCGTCGGCCACCGCTTCGACGATCGCGGGGTGCTGCAGATGGCCCGGGCCTGGGAGGAGCTGCGGCCGGCCATGCGGGCGTGGCCGTCGCTCTAGCGAACGGACCGGGTCGCGCAAGCCGCTATGCGCGGCCCGGTCTCCCTCCGCGTCGGTTTCTGCCGGGAATGAGGGAGCCCCGGGCGGCGCGTTGCACCACGCCGCCACAACGCCGCGGTCGGTGCCTCGTGACTTGCCTGCACGCCGCGAAGCCACGAGGATCGCCGCGGCAACGACATGGCGAGTGCGAGAGGGTGTCGAGATGATGAAGCGACGTGGCGTGCTGCGGGCGGCGTTCGCCCTGGCGGCTTTGGGTATGGCCGTGAGCCCGGCCATGGCCGAGACCCGGATGACCCTGAAGTCCGCCAAGGCGGGCTCCTCCTACTATGTGATGATGGTGCAGCTCGCCGAGGCCCTGAAGAAGGCGAGCGACGGCGAGGTCCTGCCGACCGTCGAGGAGAGCCAGGGCTCGGTGCAGAACGTCAAGGAGGCGGCGGTCCGCCCCGGCAATTTCCTCTTCACCTCGCCGCCGAGCCTTATCGACGCCGCCGCAAAAGGCGAGAAGCCTTTCGAGGGCGCGAGCTTCGAGGGCGTGCGCACCCTCTTTCCGATGCCCTTCATCACCATCCACCTGGTGGTCTCCGAGAACAGCGGCATCGACAGTGTCGAGGGGCTCGCCGGCAGCCAGTTCATCGCCGGCGGCAAGGGCACGTTCTGCGAGGGCCGCACCAAAAAGCTGCTCGACGTGCTGGGCCTGACCGACAAGGTCGAGATCGTCGATGTCGAGCTGGATGCCGCCAGCAACGCCATGCGCAACGGCAAGGTCGACGGCTTCGCCACCTGCAGCTCGCACCCGACGCCGCAGCTCACCGAGCTTGCCACCACGACGCCCCTGAAGGTGCTGAGCCTCTCGGCCGAGGAGCGCCAGAAGATCGTCTCCCTCGACCCGCTCTCGGGGCCCATCACCATCGCCGCCGGCACCTACAAGGGCCAGGACGAGGCGGTCGAGACGGTGGGCGTGCCGGTCGGCGCCTACGGTACCACCGGCATGGACGAGGACACCGCCTACCTGGTGACGAAGAGCTTTTGGGACTGGAAGGACCGGCTCGCCGCCGAGCAGCCCTGGTGGGATGCCGTGGAGCCGGCGCTGGTGGCCCAGCTCGGCGCCACGATCCATCCCGGTGCCGCCCGCTACTACCGGGAGCAGGGCGTCGAGCTCCCCGAGAGCATGCGCTGACCTGTCGCGTCCATGCTCATTCGTGAAGAGGAGGGGGCGCCGGAAGGCGCCCCTCTCGCGCGTGGCCTCGCCGGCGTGGCGCCGCGCGAGTGGCTCATGCTCGCCTGCGCCGCCGCCACTGTCGCCTTCCACAGCTACCTGATCTTCTCGGGCCTGATCCCCAACCTGATCACCCGGCCGATCCACCTGCTGCTGGCGATCCCGTGGATCTTCGTCTTCGCGCCGGCGGGCTCCGCCGTGGCGCGTGTCACCGGCTGGACGCTGGCGGTGCTGGGCGGCGCGAGCGCCCTCTACATCGTGCTGGCGCGCGAGGATCTGGCCGACCAGTACGGCGTGCTCGACGGGCCGCTGCAATATGCGGTGGCGCTGCTGCTGATCGTCACCGTCCTCGAGATGGCGCGCCGGGCGATCAAGTGGGTGCTGCCGGCCATCGCCGTGCTGGTGCTTCTCTATGGCTATTTCGGCTGGCTCATCCCCGGCCAGTTCGGCCATGCCGGCCTGCCGCTGGGCTATTTCCTGGGCACGCTGGTGATCGCCGAGGGCGGCCTGTGGAGCAGCCTCACCGGGCTTTCGGCCGAGGTGGTGGCGCCCTTCGTCATTCTCGGCGCGTTCATCTCGGCAGGGGCGGCGGGCACCGGCTTCATGGCGCTCGCCGTCCAGCTCGCCGGCCGCTACCGGGCCGGTGCCGCCAAGGTCTCCGTCCTCGCCAGCGCCATGTACGGCACCATCTCCGGCACCGCCGCCGCCAACACCGCCTCCACCGGCATGGTGACCATCCCGGCCATGAAGCGGCTGGGCTATCCGCCGGCGCTGGCCGCTGCTGTGGAGGCCGTGGCCTCGACCGGCGGGCAGATCATGCCGCCGATCATGGGGGCGGCCGTGTTCGTGATGGCCGAGCTCCTGCGCACCAGCTACCAGAGCCTGATGGTGGCAGCGGCCCTGCCGGCGTTCCTGTTCTTCGCCACTGCCTGGTTCGGTGTCCACCAGTTCGCCATCCGCCACGGGCTCAGCGGTCTCTCGCGCGAGGAGCTGCCGGGCTGGCCGCTGGTGATCAGGACGCTGCCCTTCTTCCTGCTGCCTTTCGGGCTGCTGGTCTGGTTCCTGGCCTTCACCGGCTATACCGCGCCCTACGCCGCGGGCTTCGCCACCTGGCTCACCGCCGCCCTCCTGCTCATGGACGCCAAGGGCCGTCTGCGCCTCGGCCGCTGGATCATGCGGCTGTGGTCGGCCTCTCTCGAGGCGGGCCGGCAGATCGCCGCCATCGCGGCGATCATCATCTGCGCCAGCCTCATCGTCGGCGTCTTCCACATGACCGGGCTGGGGGTGAAGATCACCTCCATCATCATCTCGGCGGCCGGCGGCAATCTTTGGGTAGCGCTGCTGCTCACGGGGCTTGCCAGCCTGATCCTCGGCATGGAGCTGCCGACCACCGCGGCCTACATCATCTGCGTGGCGGTGGCAGGGCCGGCGCTCGTGGAGCTGGGTCTGCCCGAGCTCTATGCCCACTTCTTCGTGTTCTGGTACGCGCTGCTGTGCACCATCACGCCGCCGGTCTGCGGCAATGTCTTCATCGCTGCCGGCATCGCCCGCACGCCCTGGTTGCCGGTCGCCTGGCGCGCCATGCAGCTGGGTATCGGGCTCTTCCTGGTGCCCCTGGGCTTCGTCGCCAACCCGGCCCTGCTCCAGCTCGCGGCCGAGCCTTTCCTGGCGCTCCTCGCCATGCTCAAGGTCGGGCTCGGCGTCTGGCTCTTGAGCTTTGCCGCCATCGACCCGCTGCGCAAGGCCTGGCTGCGTCCGCTCGCGGTGGTGGCCGGGCTCGTGGCGCTGTTCCTGCTGCCCGTGGGGTAGGGGCGCGGCGGGACAGCCACCCGCCGCGGCGCGCCCGGCGGGCGGGGCCGCGGTCCGGCGGTCCCGCCGGCCGGCGCCACCCCGGCCTTGCACGATCCCCGGCGCGATGCAGCCCTGCCGCAAGGCGGAGCTTCTGCCGCGGCAGGCATCGTGCCGCACGCCCAGGGCGCAGAACGATGCTGCCAGCAGCATTCACGCCTGATAGTTGCTATTTGCATGTTTTGTACGCCTACAGGGCTCATGCCATGCCCCCGCGTCGCTTCGTTGTCGAGGCGGCATGCCGGTCCGGCAGGTGACCGATCCCTGGAGCGAGCCGACGAGCACCGCGCGGGGTCATCTCTCCGGCGATGCCCGCGTCACGACGAGGACGACGCATGCATCCCTTCCCGGGCAGACGGGCCTGGCTGGCCGTCGCGGCGACGGCCACGGCCAGCTCGATATGGTTCATCACCGGCGGGGCCGTTCTTCCCTTCGAGGAAGTGCTGCCCCTGCTGGTGCTCCTCGGCATGCTGGCGATCCTCTACTGCCTCACGTCCATCGTGCAGCTCAAGACGGGCGGCTCGGTCATCATGGAGCGGTTGCGCCTTGCCCTGTTCGGTTACATCTTCATCCTGATCGGATCGAACGTCCTGTCGGTTTTCAATAGTGCTGTCATGGCGTCTGCGCTTCCCTATGTGGACGCCAATCTTGCCAAAGCAGATGCCTTTCTTCGTTTTGATTGGATTTCATACTACACTGCAATGGTCAGTGATGATGGCGTGAGCTGGTTGTTCGGGCTTGCGTATGACAGCTTTGCGTACACGGCCTTGTTTTCGTTCATGCTGTTCTGTGCGGGCGGCGACTTCACAAGGTCGAGATTCCTCGTCGAGGCGTTCTGGCTGTCCGCCCTCCTTTGCGTGGTGATTGGCATGTTCACACCGGCCGAAGGAGCCACCGCCTTTCACCTCGAGGATGCGGTGGCTCCGGAGGTCTTCGCGACGCTGCCGGGCACTCACTATCTCGACTATCTGGATCGCGTGCGGACGGCCTGGCCGCTGACGGTGAGGTTGCAGGATTTGCAGGGTCTCACCACTTTCCCGTCGTTCCACACAGCCGGCTCCGTGGTCGTCGCCTGCTCCTTCTGGCGCACGAGACTGTTCTTGCCTGCCGCCTTGTGCGCGGGCGTGACCATAGTCGCCACCCCGGTCTACGGCGGCCACTATCTCGTCGATCTTCTGGGTGGCTGCGCCGTGGCCATCGCGTCGCTCCTCACGCTGGCCTCGCTGCCGTCCTACAAGCGCCTGTTCGCCGCAACAGGCGTGCGTCAGGACCGCCGGGGCTGCCTGCCGGGCCGGCCGGTCCTGCAGCGGCGCGGCGCCACTGGCAGCAGCGTCTCCTGAAGTGCAAGCGGTGAGGGAGGTCTCAAAGAACCGCCACGCGTCGCGCCCGTCGATGCAGGGCACGCCGTCCGTTGGCGACCCTGGGAGAGCGCCGCGGGCCTCGGCGGCTCGGCCGGCCGGCATCAGCCGCCCATGGCGCTGCTCAGCGCGTCGGTGAGCTCCGTGTACATGTCGGCGAGGCCGTCGCCGAAGCCCATGAAGGCTGCCAGGGCCAGGATGCTGGAGAGGGAGGCCAGCAGAGCGTATTCGATGGCGGTGGCACCCTTGCGGTCCTGCCGGTAGCGGAACGGCCTCCTCGCGATCATCTGCGGCACTCCAACCGTGTGGCTGGAGCATGGCGTGCGCATCCTAAGAAATGATGAAGGCCTCAGGCGGCGAGGGAGGCAGGTGACCGGACCTGCGCTGCCGCCTCGCGCAGGAGCCCGGGGCCGCTCCCCGGCAGGCGGGCCCGCTCGCTGAGCGTGCGGCGCCACGCGCGGGCGCCGGGCAGGCCGTTATAGAGGCCGAGCATGTGGCGGGTGATGCTCTTGAGCGGCACGCCGCGCGCCATGGCGCGCCCCGCATAGGCGATCATCGCCTCGAGAACCCGGTCGCGGTCGACGGCGTCGCCGGCGCCGAAGACGGCGCTTTGGAAGGCGGCGAGGCTGCAGGGGTTCTCGTAGGCCTCACGGCCGATCATGACGCCGTCGAGCGCCGGCAAGTGGCGCGCCGCCTCGCGCGGGTCGCGCAGCCCGCCATTGAGGACGATGGCCAGATGCGGAAAGGCCCTCTTGAGGCGGTGGACCAGCTCGTGGCGGAGCGGCGGGATCTCGCGGTTCTCCTTGGGGCTCAGGCCCTTGAGCCAGGCCTTGCGGGCATGGACGACGAAGGTCGTGCAGCCGGCGGCGGCCACCGTCTCGACGAAGGCCGCGAGAAACTCGAACTCCTCGCTGTCGTCGATGCCGATGCGGCACTTGACGGTGACCGGGATCGAGACTGCCGCGCGCATCGCCGCCACGCACTCGGCCACCAGCTTCGGCTCGGCCATGAGACAGGCTCCAAAGGCGCCTTTCTGGACGCGTTCGGACGGGCAGCCGCAATTGAGGTTGACCTCGTCATAGCCCCAGTCGCCGGCCAGGCGGGCGCAGGCGGCGAGCTCGCCGGGCTCGCTGCCGCCGAGCTGCAGGGCAAGCGGATGCTCGGCCGGATCGAAGTCGAGAAAGCGGGCCCTGTCGCCGTGCAGCAGCGCCCCGGTGGTTACCATCTCGGTATAGAGGAGGGCGCGCGGCGCGATCTGCCGGTGGAAATAACGGCAGTGCCGGTCGGTCCAGTCGAGCATCGGAGCGACGCTCAGGCGGGCGGTTTGGGTCACGTCCTCGTTGCTCATCTCGTCCGCGCGCGGGGGCCGGCCGCTGCCGCTCGTGCGGCAACCGGCGGGGAACGGGTGGTGCCGAGTCTGCACCATGGCCGCTTCTAGCGAAAGCCGCCGCCGTCAACCAAGCCTTAACCGGGTGCGGCTACAGTCGGTCGCAGGGAAGCTTGCTGGAGAAAGGGGGCGGCGCATGGCCGGCGAGCTCGCGACGGAAGAAGGAGGGGTGGCCGTGCCGCGCGGCAGCCACGCCCCGCCTTGCTCAGGCCGGCTGCGGCTCCTGGGGCCGCGCAGCGTGCAGCACTGCCAGCCGGCGGCGATAGCGCGGCTCGTCCGCACCCTCCGGGTCGACCGCCGCGTCGGCCTTGGGGATGTCCTCGGCGAAGTGGCAGGCGACGAAACGCCCGTCCGCCATGCGCCGGTAGGACGGCACCTCGCTGCGGCAGCGGTCTTTCGCGAACGCGCAGCGCGGGTGGAAGGTGCAGCCCGAAGGCGGCGAGAGCGGACTGGGCACGTCGCCCTCGAGCACCTGCCTGGTGCCGGCAGCACCGGGCTCGGGCCGCGGGATCGCCGCCATCAGGGCCTGGGTATAGGGGTGGCGCGGGTCGGCATAGAGCTGGTCCTTGGCGGCCAGCTCGACAATGCGCCCGAGATACATCACCGCCACGCGGTCGGAGATGTGCTTCACCACCGCCAGGTCGTGGGCGATGAAGATGTAGCTCAGGCCGAACTGTGCCTGGAGGTCCTGGAGCAGGTTCACCACCTGCGCCTGGATCGAGACGTCGAGAGCCGAGACCGGCTCGTCGCAGACGATGAGGTCGGGCTGGGTCGAGAGCGCCCGGGCCACGCCGATGCGCTGGCGCTGGCCGCCGGAGAACTCGTGAGGATAGCGCTGGGCGTGGTAGGGGGCGAGGCCCACCACCCGCAAAAGCTCGTGTACCCGCTCGGTGAGCCTGGCCGGCTCGACGATACGATGCAGGCGCAGCGGCTCGGCCAGGATCTCGCCCACCGTCAGGCGCGGGTTGAGCGAGGCGAACGGATCCTGGAAGATGATCTGCATCTTGCGGCGCAGCCGGCGCAGCGCGCCGGTATCGAGGGCGCGGACATCCTCGCCGGCCAGCTCGACCCGCCCCTCGGTGGCCTCGATCAGGCGCAGCACGAGGCGTCCGGTGGTGGACTTGCCGCAGCCGGACTCGCCTACCAGCGCCAGGGTCTCGCCGCGCCGCAGCTCGAAGGAGACGCCGTCCACCGCGCGCACCACCCCGACGGTGCGCTGGAGGATCATGCCCTTCTTGACGGGGAAATGCTTGACCAGTCCCTCGACCCTGAGGAGCGGCCCGGTAGTCTCGGTCATGCTGCGGCCTCGTCGATGGGAGCGTACCAGCAGGCGACCTCATGGCCGTCGCGAAGCTGCCGCAGCGGCGGCTCCTCGTTGCGGCAGCGGTCGGTGGCGAGCGGGCAGCGCGGGCTGAACCTGCAGCCCTCGGGCAGACGCTGCGGGTGCGGGACGCTGCCCTCGATGGTCGAGAGGCGGTCGCGCTTCTCCTCCAGACGCGGGATCGAATCGATCAGGCCCAGGGTGTAGGGATGTTGCGGATCGTCGAACAGGGCCCGCACACCGGCCCGCTCCACGACCTTGCCGGCATACATCACCACCACGTCGTCGGCCATCTCGGCGACCACGCCCAGATCGTGGGTGATCAGGATGATGGCGGTGCCCAGGCGCGCCTGGATCTCGCGCATCAGCTCGAGGATCTGCGCCTGGATGGTGACGTCGAGCGCGGTGGTCGGCTCGTCGGCGATCAGCAGGGCCGGATCGCAGGCCAGGGCCATGGCGATCATCACCCGCTGGCGCATGCCGCCCGACATCTCGTGCGGAAAGCTGTCGACCCGGCTCTCGGGCGAGGGGATGCGCACCAGCCCCAGCATCTCGATGGCCTTGGCGCGCGCCGCGGCAGTACTCATGCCGCGATGCTTGACCAGCCCCTCGACGATCTGCTCGCCGACCCGGTAGACCGGGTTGAGCGAGGTCATCGGCTCCTGGAAGATCATCGAGACCCGCTGGCCGCGGATGTCCTGCATCTCGACCTGCGATTTTTCGAGGAGATCCTCGCCGTCGAGGAGGATCTGGCCGCCGGCGCGGATGCCCGGCGGCTCGGGCACCAGCCGCATGATCGAGAGCGAGGTGACGCTCTTGCCGCAGCCGGATTCGCCGACCACCGCCAGGGTGCGGCCGCGCCGCACGGCGAAGCTCACCCCGTCGACGGCGCGGTAGAGCCCGTCCTCGGTCTTGAACCATGTCTTGAGGTCGCGGACCTCGAGCAGAGGCGGCGCGTCCTGCGCCGCCCCGCTGCCCGCGCTGACAGCGCTCTGCGTCAAGTGGACCGGCCCTTTATCTCGTACACCGACGGCACCAGCTCCCAGTGGCTCTTGCCGGCCCAGTGGAGGTTCTTGACCTGCTCGCGTGCCCGCAGATGCGCCTGATGGACCCCTTCGGCCGCTTCCTCCACGTCGATGGTCAGGCAGCGACCGTCCTTCACCACCTGGTTGCCGTCGACGAAGACGTCGCGCACGGCGCGCTCGGCAGCGGCGTAGATCAGGCTTTTCAGCGGGTCGCGCATCGGCTTCATCGAGGGCAGCTCGAGATCGACCATGACGATGTCGGCCTTGGCGCCGGGGCTCAGCCGGCCGATGTCGCCGCGCTTGAGGATCGAGGCCCCGCCCACGGTGGCGGCGTCGAAGATGTCGGAGGTCCGCAGGTCGTAGGGATCGCCGCTCATCAGCCGCGAGACATAGAGCGCGGTGCGCATCTCCTCGAGCATGTTGTGCGGGTAGGTGTCGGTGCCGAGCCCGACCCGCACGCCCTCGCGCAGATAGCGGCCGACGGTCCGCATCGAGATGCCGCGCCGCTGGAAGACGTTGGGGCAGTGCGCCACTGCCGTCCGGGTCGCCTTGAGCCGAGCCAGGTCGTCGGTGCGCGGCGCGTGCGGCACGCCGTAATCGTCGAGGAAGATGCCGTGGCCGAGGATCGTGTCCTCGCCCAGGACCTCCAACGAATCGAGCCACTGCACCGCGGTCATGCCATGGCGGCGCATCAGCTCGTTGAACTCGACCATGCTTTGCGCTGCATGGATCTGCATGGTGACGCCGCGCTCGCGGGCCGCCGCCATACTGGCCTTGATCAGCGCCGGCGTGCAGGTGTCGATCTGCGAGGGTGCGACCATGCCGCCGAACCGGCCCGAGGGATGGGCCAGCGCCTTGTCGACCAGCGCCAGCGCCTCTTCCATGGCCTTGTGGCCGGCCTCGTCGTCCCACTCATACTCGACGATGCTGCCGTTGCGGGTGAACCAGCGGGCCGAGCGGTACATCGGCGCTACCACCGGACGGATGCCGCTCTCGTCCAGAATCTCGAACCAGCCCTCGTAGCCCACCGAGAGATCGACCAGGGTGGTGACGCCGGAGAGCAGCAGCTCGGCCACCGCGGTCCGGGCGCAGGCCCGGGTGCCCTCCAGGTCGGGCCGGTAGATCGGCATGAACTCGTAGAGCGAGCTCATGCCCAGAGCCGGGCTGCCCAGCTCGTCGGTCCAGCCCTTGTTGAGGGGCTCGCTCAAGGGGTGGCTGTGGATGTTGACGAGGCCCGGCATCACCAGCCGGCCGCTGCCGTCGATCACCTTCTCCGCGGTCCCGGCGAAGGCCGGGCCCACATGGGTGACGCGGTTGCCCTCGAACGCCACGTCGGCGTCGTTGAGATAGACATGCTTGCCGGCCGCTTCGTCCCAGGCGACGACCCAGCTGGCCTTCCTGATCAGGGTGGTGCTCAATTCCCGCTCCCAAAGAGACAGCAAACCCGGCCGCCGCCCCGGCCAGGGGCGGCGGCGCCGCTCGTCCTACTGGAACTTGATGTCCAAGCCCTTGTAGAGCCCGCAGCCATAGATGTTGTGGGGCTTCACGGGCGCCAGCTTCTTGGTCTGCACGAGCTTCATCGGCTCGTGGTAGAGCGGGATCCACACGGCCGCCTGGTGCACCTTCTCGAGCACCTTGCCATAGGCCTCGGCCCGGGTCTCGGGATCCAGCGCCGCCTTGCCGCGATCGAGCAGCTCGTCGGTCGCCGGATCCTTCCAGTTCATGCGGTTGGGGGTGGGGGTGTTGCTCGAGCGGAAGTAGAGATTGAGCGCGTCGCCGGCCGAGATGTAGGGATAGCTCATCCCGAACAGGTCGAACTCCTGGGTCGCCATCTTGCCCCAGGCGATGGTGGCGTCGAAGGCCTGGATGTCCAGATCGACACCGACCTTGCGGAGATCGCCCTGGATGGCCTCCATCAGCTTTTGCCAGGTGGAGCCGGCGAAGCTGTAGGCCACTGGCGACAGCTTCTTGCCGTTCTTGTAGCGGAACCCGTCGGATTCCATCTTCCAGCCGGCATCGTCGAGCAGCTTGCCCGCCTTCTCGACGTCGGTGCGGATGAGCTTGTCGTCGAGCTCCCTGTTCCAGTCGAGGGCGGCCTGGCTGATATAGCTGTGGGCCGGCTCGACCTCGCCGAAATGCACGTTCTGGGCGATGGCGTCCTGGTCGACCGCCAGCACCATGGCCTGGCGGACGGCCTCCTCGCTCACCATCTCGCGGTCGATCTTGAAGCCGGCGAAGTAGGTCCAAAAGGCCGCGTCCGACTGGCTGACGAGCAGCTGCGGGTTGGCGCGCAGCGTGTTCAGCGTGCTGTAGGGGACGTACTGGGTGATCTCGGACTGGCCGGTGGCCACCGCCGCCATCCGGGTGTTCTCCTCCGGCACGATCTTCCAGACGATCTCCTCGACCTGGGCCGGGCCGGTGTTCTCGTAGATCGGCGGGCCCCAGTTGTAGTCGGGATTGCGCGCGAGCTTGAGATCGTTCCTGGGGCGCCACTCGACCCAGCAGTAGGGGCCGGTGCCGTTGAAGCCCTTGACGCCGAAGTCGCCGCCCAGCTTCTCCACCGTCGCCTGGTCGATGACCACGGCGAAGCTCTGGGTGAGCTGGTAGAGCAGCTCGCTGAACGGCGCCTTGAGACGGTATTCCACGGTGCTGTCGTCGAGGGCGACGATGTCCTCGACCTCGCCCGCGCGCCAGGCGACCGGCGACTTGGTGGCGGGATCGATCCAGCGCTTGAGCGAATAGACGACGTCGGCGGCCGTCATCTTCTTGCCGTCGCAGAACTTCACGCCGTCCTTGAGGTGGAAGGTGTAGGTCTTGCCGTCGTCGGACACCTCCCAGCGCTCGGCCAGGCCCGGCTTCACGGTCTGCATGTCGTAGTCGAGGCTGACCAGCGTGTCGGCCACCATGAAGAGCACCTCGGAGGCCGCGCGGGCCGTCGAGCGGTGCGGGTCGTAGCGGTCGCTGTCGACCTCGCGCACGACCGTGATGGACTGGGCCAGCGCCGGGGCCGCGACGAGGCCCGCGGCGGCGAGGCACACGCCGCCCGCAAGCAGGCGGCGGGCCGTGGCCTTGAGTGCTGTTGTCGCCATTGTTCCGAAAACCTCCCTTTTGCGGTTCAGCGGCGCAGACGCGGGTCGAGAACGTCGCGCAGCGCGTCTCCCACCATGTTGGCGCACAGGACGATCAGGAAGATGGTCAGGCTCGGGATCGTCGCGACGTGCGGGGCGAAGAACAGGAAGTCCCGGCCCTGCGCCGCCATCATCCCGAGCTCGGCGCTGGGCGGTTTGGCGCCCAGGCCCAAAAAGCTCAGCGCCGCGCCGATCAGGATCACCTGGCCGAAGCGCAGCGTGAGGAACACGAAGACCGAGGAGATGCAGTTGAGGGCGAGGTAGCGGCGGATCAGCGTCGCATCGGACAGCCCGATGGCGCGGCCCGCCTCCATGAAGTCCTGGCCCATCACCACCACCGCGGCGCTGCGGGTGACACGGGCCACGTCGGGAATGGTGGCGATCGCCAGGGCGATGATGATGGCAGTGACGCCGGTGCCGAAGATGGCCGCCACGGCCAGGCCCAAAAGGATCGCCGGGAAGGACAGCAGCACGTCGACCACGCGCATGATGAAGGGGTCGATGCGCCGGTAGAAGGCCGAGAGCATGCCCACCACCATGCCGATGCCGCCGCCGATGGCCACGCTCAAGAGGCCCATGAGCAGGGTCAGGCGCGAGCCGTAGAGCAGGCGGCTCAGGATGTCGCGTCCCTGGCCGTCGGTGCCGAACGGGAAGGCCCACTGGCCGGCCTCGTTCCACACCGGCGGCAGCAAGGGCTGGCGGGTCGTGGCGAACGGGTCGTGGGGCGCCAGCCACGGCGCCAGCAGGGCCGCCACCACGATCACGGCGAGGACGGCCAGCGCCACCAGCGCCGCGCCGTCGCGGAACAGCCGCCGGAACGCCGAGCGGCGCTGCGGCACGTCCTCGATGGTTGCGTTCATGCTGCTCACGATCGCTGCACCCGCGGGTCGAGGACGGCGTAGAGCACGTCGACGATCAGGTTGATGATGATGAAGGCCAGGGCCAGCACCATGATGGCCCCCTGGGCCAGCGGAAAGTCGCTCGAGAGAATGGCGCCCACCGCCAGCCGGCCCACGCCCGGCCAGGAGTAGATGCTCTCGGTGACCACGGCGCCGCCCAGGAGGTACCCCGCCTGGAGCCCGACCAGGGTCACCACCGGGATCAGCGCGTTCCTGAGCGCGTGCTTCAAGACCACGGTCTTCTCGCGCAGGCCCTTGGCGCGGGCAGTCCGCACATGGTCGGCGCGCAGCACCTCGAGCACCGCGGTGCGGGTCATGCGTGCCACCGGCCCGATGAAGATGAGGCCCAGCGAGACCGCCGGCAGGATGATGTGGCGCAGCCCGTCGATGCTCCACAGCGGCCCGCCGCGGCCGATGAACGGCAGCATCTGCCAGACGAAGCCGAAATACTGCATCAGCAGCAGGCCGATGAAGAAGATCGGCATCGACACGCCGGCCACCGAGAAGGCCATGATGACGCGGTCGAGCAGGCCGCCCTGGCGCACCGCGGCGAGCGTGCCCATGCCGATCCCCAGCGGCACCGACCAGACGAGGCAGGCCACCATCAGCTCGATGGTGGGCCCCACCGCCGCGGCCAGCTCCTCGATGACCGAGGTGTTGCTGATCAGCGAGTGGCCCAGATCGCCCTGCAGCACCCGCACGAGATAGAGGAAGAACTGGACGATCACCGGCTTGTCGAGACCGAGCTCGCGGCGGATCTCCTCGATCACCGCCGGCGGCGCCATGGGCCCGGCGATGACCGTGGCGGGATCGCCGGGCACCAGCTGCAGAAGCATGAAGCCCAGCAGGAGGACGCCGAAGAGCACGGGGACCGCCAGCAGCAGGCGGTAGAGGACGTGCTGCGCCATGGGGGACCTCAGGCCTCGCCGTGGCGGTCGTAGGCGACGCTGCCGCCCAGGATCGCCAGGTCGCAGCGGGTCTCGAGGATGGTCTCCGGCTCGCCGGCCAGCATGTCGCGCGAGAACACCGCGATGTCGGCGAGCTGGCCCGGCACCAGCCTGCCCTTACGGTCCTCGCAATGGCTGACGAAGGCACCGCTCAGCGTGTAGGCGGAGAGGGCCTCGGCCAGCTCCAGCCGCTCCTCGCCGCCAATCACCGCACCGCCGGCGCTGCGCCGGGTGACCATGGTGTAGAGATTGGGGAAGGGGTCGACGTCGCAGACCGGCGCGTCGGTGCTGGCTGCCGCCACCATCCCCATGCTCTGCCAGCGTCGCATCGGGTAGGAGGCGCCCGAGCGCTCCTCGCCCACGACCTTGAGGTAGAGATCCCCGAAGTCCCAGATGAAGACCGGCTGCGGCACGGGCTCGATGCCCAGCGCCTTCATGCGCGCCATCTGCCCGTCGCTGAGAAAGCCGCAATGCTCGATGCGGTGGCGCCTTCCGGGTGCCGGGTGGGCCGCCAGCGCCTTCTCGTAGGCGCGCAGCACCTGCTCGATGGCCACATCGCCGATGGCATGGATGGCGAGCTGATAGCCCTTCGCGTGATAATCCATCACATGGGCGTCGACCTGCTCGTCGGTCAGGCAGAGAATGCCGCGATTGTCCGGATCGCCCAGATAGGGCTCGCTCATGGCGGCGGTCTTGCCGCCGGCGCTGCCGTCGGTGAAGATCTTGACGCAGCCCACCATGAGCATGTCGTCGCCGGCGCCGCTCACCAGCCCGGCCTCGTAGGCCTGCTCGACGATGCCGCCCTCGCCGCCCAGCAGGCACTGGTAGGTCCGCACCGGCAGGCGGCCGCTGCGCCGCGCCTCGTTATAGGCGCGGATCTCGCGAAAGCCCGCGCGCATGCCCACCGCCGCGTCCATGACGCTGGTCACACCCAGCGACAGGCAGTAGCGGCCGGCCCGCTCGATGGCGGCCACCAGCTCCTCGTCGCTGGGCTCGGGCAGCACCGCCTTGACGGCGTCCCGGCCGTGCTCGGCGAGCAGGCCCGTGAGCCTGCCGTCGCGGCGCTCGATCAGGCCGCCCGGCGGCGAGAGGGTGTTCTCGTCGATCCCCGCGAGCTCGAGGGCCTTGCTGTTGGCCACGGCGACATGGCCGCAGGTGCGCACGAGATAGACCGGGTTGTCGGGAGCCACGGCATCGAGCTCCTCGCGCAGCGGATGGCGGCCCACGTCGAGCCTGGAGTGGTCGTAGCCGCGGCCCATGAGCCACTGGCCGGGCCCGGCCGTGGCCGCTGCCTCGCGGAACTTGCCGAGCAGGATCTCGAGCGTGGGAGCGGCGGCCGGCCGGGCGTCGATGTCGGCCATGGCGAGGCCGAGCGGCAGAAGGTGGAGATGAGCGTCGTTGAGGCCGGGCGTGGCGAGCCGGCCCTCAAGGTCAATGACCTTCGTGGCGGGCCCGATCAGCGGCTCGATCTCGGCATTGCTGCCGGTCGCCAGAACACGGCCGGCCCAGACCGCGACGGCCTCGACCGAGCCTTCCTGGAGGCCGCACCAGACCCTGCCGTTGCGCAGGACAAGTTCCGCTGTTGGCAGCCCCATGAAGGCACCTCCCCCTCTGCCGTCGAGTCATCGCCCGTTTCACGCTGCGGCAATGTGTCTGTGCGGACACATTTTCGCAAGCCCCTCTTGCGCGTTGCGCGGGGGGAACGGAGGGGGCCGAAGGGCGGTTCATGAAGGCCCTCGAACCGGAGAGACCGCCTTGCGCAATCCGATGATGAGCTTCTGGCTGAGCGCCGCCAACAGCTGGGCTTCCGCCGGCCGCGCCTTCTGGGTCGCGCAGATGCAGCGCCAGCAGGCCGCCACGCTCAAGGAGATGACGCGCCAGACCGTTCGTTTGCGGGAATCCGTCCTGCTGCCCGGCAATGGCCGCGGGCGCGCGGGCGCCCGGGCGGGCCGCGCTGAAGGTCGGTCGAGCAGCGCTGCTGCAGGAGGCGGTGCGCCAGGAGGACGCCCCGGAAGGCCGCGCCCGCGAAGGCTTCGGCAGTCCGGGTCGCGCCTTCCTGCGGCTCAGCGCATCAGGCCGGCGAGACGCGGCAGCCAGAGCGAGAGGATGGGCAGGTAGGTGATCAGCGCCAGCGCCACCAGCTTCACCGCGTAGAACGGCAGCAAGGCCCGGGTGACGGCGCCCACGCTCTGCTTCGAGACCGTGGCGATGACGAAGAGATTGGTGCCGATCGGCGGCGTGTTGAGGCCGATCATCAGGTTCACGATCACGACGATGGAGAAGTGGATCGGGTCGACGCCGAACTGGACGGCCGCCGGCTGGAGGATCGGCACGAAGATGAGGATGGCCGGCACGGTGTCGACGAAGGAGCCGACGACCAGCAAGAAGACGTTCACGATCAGCAAGAAGACGATCTTGTTGTCGGCGATCGCCATGAAGAGGTCGCGGGCCGCGTTGGGCACGTTCTCGATGGCGAGGAACCAGGCGAACAGGCTCGACGTGGCGACCACCAGCATCACCGTGGCGGTGGTGACCGCGCTCTCGTGCAGGATCTCGGCGAGCTCCTTGAGCCGGATGCTGCGATAGAGCACCATGGTCACCAGGAGCGTGTAGCCGACCAGCACGGCTGCAGCCTCGGTGGCGGTGAAGAGCCCGCCGCGCACGCCGCCCACGACGATCAGCGGCGCCAGCAGCACCGGCACGGCGTCGATGGTGGCGCGCAGCGCGCCAGGGCCGCCGGGCTCCGGCACGCGCAGCGGCATGTCGCGGCAGGCCCAGCGCACATAGGCCATCAGGCACAGCGCGATGAGCAGCGCCGGAACGATGCCGGCCATGAACATGGCACCGATGGAGAGCTTGGTGGGGATCGCGTAGATCACCATGACCAGGCTCGGCGGCATGATCGGCGCCATGATGGCGGCCGATGTGGTGAGGGCGGCGGCGAAATCGACCCGGTAGCCCCGCTCGCGCATCGTCGGCACCATGACGGCGCCCAGCGCCGCGGTGTCGGCGGTGGCCGAGCCGGAGACCCCGGCCATCATCAGATTCGCCAGCACGTTCACCTGGGCGAGCCCGCCGCGAATGCGCCCGACGACGAGGTCGGCGAAGATCACGAGCCGCTCGATGATCCCGCCGCGCACCAGGACGTTGCCGGCCAGGATGAACAGCGGCAGGGCCAGCAGCGGGTAGCTGTTCATGCCGGCGAAGATCCGCTGGGCGGCGACGGTCGCGTTGCCCAGGCCGGTCATCAGCAGGCCGGCCGCGGCGGCGACGCCCACGGCGAAGGCGATGGGAGCGCCGGCCGCGAACAGGAAGGCCAGCAGGAACGCAAGGAACAATGCGGTCATCGGGATCCCTTGCGGGTCGGGCTGCGCAGCCTGGCGATCTCCTGGGCCAGCCCCCATGCCAGGGCGGCGAGCATCGCAAGGCAGCTCAGGGGAACGATCAGGTAGACCATGCCCATGGGAAGGCGGAGCGCGGTGGAGGGCTGGTTCCAGGTCGCCGCCGCGAGCCGGAGCCCGCCCCAGCCGGCATAGGCGACGAAGCCCGCGGTCAGGAGCAGGGCCGCGAGGCGGACCGCGATCGCCAGCGGGTGCGGCGAGCGGTTGAGGGGCAGATCAAGGCGGATGTGGCGGTCCAGCTCGAAGGCGCGAAAGCCGCCCAGCAGCGAGATCGCCACGAGGAGGAACTGCGCCAGCTCCTCGGGCCAGGGCAGGGCGGCATGGAACACGTAGCGCATGATCACCTGGGCGATCAGCACCACGACGATCACGCCCAGGCCCAGGATCAGCGCCGCATCGACCGCCCGCCGGACGGCGCGGCCGCCGCCGCCGGGCAGCACAAGGCGGCCCGCAGACTCGAGGTCTGCGGGCGCGCCGGCGGAGCGGGGCTCGCTCACTGCACCGCGTTGCGAGCGGCTTCGCGGATGCGGTCGATCTCGGCGTAGACCGCATCGACGATCTCGTCCCCGAGCTCCTCCTTGAGATAGGCCTGCAGCGGCTCGCGCGTGGCGTCGCGGAACTGCTGGGCCTCCTCGGGCGTCGGGAAGTAGACCTCCATACCCTTCTCGCGGAGAGCGCCCACCGCGCTCACCCGGGCCTGGTAGTTGCGCTCGCCATACTCGGTGGCGGCGGCCATCTGCGCGCCGGTCAGCACGACCTCGCGCAGCTCCTCGGGCAGGCTCTTGAAGAAGGCCTCGTTGATCACGAGCGAGTTGAGGCCGAGCTGGTGGTTGTCGACCGTCAGATATTTCTGGACCTGCCAGAAGGAGTAGTCGTGGATGACGCCCAGCGGGTTCTCCTGGCCGTCCACCACGCCCTGCTGCATCGCCCCGTAGAGCTCCTCCCACGGCACCGGCGTGGGCGAGCCGCCCATCGCCTTGACCATCTCCAGCGACATCGGGCTCGGCGGGACCCGCATCCGGATCCCTTCCATGTCGGCCGGACTCTTGATCGGCCGGACATTGTTGGTGAAGGTGCGGAACCCGTAGGAGGCGGCGGCGAGCAGGCGGAGGTTGGACTGCTCCGCCATGGCGTCGTTCATCTGCGCGAACGTGTCGCTGCGCAGGAAGACCTGGGCCTCCTCGTCGTTGGCGAAGAGGTAGGGCGTGGCCAGGATCACCATCGGCCCGTAGAACCGGTCGAGATTCTGCTCGTCGCCATGGGCCATCTGGATGGCGCCGATCTTGGTCTGCTCGAGGGCCTCGCCGATCGTGCCGAGCTGGCTCGACGGCAGCACCGTGACCTCGATCCGGCCGCCGCTATTGCCCTCGACATAGGCCTCGAAGACCTGCCAGCCCTTGTGCAGCGGGCTCTCGATCGACTCGCCATGGCTGGCGCGGATGTCGAACTCGGCGGCGGCAGCGCCGCTGGCCAGGGCCAGGACGCCGGCCGCCCCGAGAAGCGCAGCCTTGAAGCTCGTCATTGTCGTTGCCTCCCTAAGTCCGTGAATTGATCAGAGCACGCCGTATTTCTCGTAGACCTCGGCGAGCTTCATGCCGCGCGCGAGCTCGTCGCGCGTGGCGTTCTCGCCGTCGATCTTCTCGAGCGCCGCGGCAACGACCGCTTCCGCGATCTCGGCGGGGATCACCACGACCCCGTCGACATCACCGAAGACCAGGTCGCCGGGGCGGACGGCGACGCCGCCGCAGCGCACCGGCACGTCCATGGCGATCATCTTGCCGCGGCCTTGTGAATCGAGCGGGCCGATGCCGCCGCAAAAGACCGGAAAGCCGGTCTCGCGGATCTGCCGCACGTCGCGCGCCAGCCCGTCGGTGACGCAGCCCGCGGCACCGCGATAGCCGGCCGCGGTGGACAGCAGCTCGCCCCAGGGCGCGATGCGGTCGGTGGGGCCGTCGCAGGCCAGCACTGCCACCTCGTCCTGGCGCAGGTCGTCGATCAGGGCGATCTCGACGGCGTAGAAGTTCTCGCCCTCCTCGACGTGATAGACTGGCATGAACAGGCCGGTGCGGGCGCGGCCGAAGACGACCTTGGTATCGTCGAGCGGGCGGACGAACGGCCGCATGGCCTGCTCGGTGCGGCCGAAGCCGTCGAGGACGTCGGAGAGCACGGCGCTGTAGAGGCGGTCTTTGAGGGACCGGAAATCGATGGCCAAGACCTTGCTCCTTAAACGTTTTATAGTCAGGTAGCGACGAGATGGCCGCTCGTCAACGGCACAGGAAGATGCTGGAAAACGTTCTTTGGACGAGGAGTGCAGATGAGGGATCTGTCAGCGCCGCGAAAGGTGGCGACGCTTCGCGAGGTGGCGGAGGCGGCGGGCGTGTCGATCGCCACCGTCTCGAAGGTGGTGAACGGCAGGTTCGAGGGGATGACGGCCAGCACGCGCGAGCGTGTCGAGGCGGCGGTCCGCGAGCTCGCCTACCGGCCGAACCGCGCCGGGCGGAGCCTGCGCAGCGCCCGGCAGAGCCGCATCGCGATGCTCATCGTCGACCCCTCGCCGCGCTTCCTGGTCGATCCCTTCATCACCAACATCGTGGCCGGCATCTCCAACGAGGTCAGCATGCGCGGCTATGGCCTGCTGCTCTCGCGCATCGATCCCGAGGAGCCGGAGAGCTCCTACATCGTCAAGGGGCAGGAAGCCGACGCGCTGGCGGTCCTCCTCTCCGGCACGGCGCCGGAGCGCGAGCATCTGCTGGCCCGGCTTGCGGTGCTGGGCCATCCGATGGTGGTGTTCCAGCAGGAGATGCCCGGCAGCGTCGAGGATGTCTGCACCGTGCGCCAGGACGACCTGACGGGCGCGCGCCAGCTGGCGCGGCGCATCCTCGAGCGTCGCCCGAGGCGCGCCTTGTGCCTCCTGCCGCGCCAGCGCTGGCCTGCCATCGAGGCCCGTCTGCAGGGCTTCGAGGAGGTCCTGGCGCCGGCCGGTGTGACGCTGTCGCATCTGCGCTGCGACGAGGGCGACATGGAAGGCGCGCTCGATGCGCTGCGCGAGCATCTCGCGGCCGGCCCGCTTCCCGACGTCATCATCGGCACCAACGACCGGCTCGCGGTGGTAGCCGTCGAGGTCCTGCAGGCGATGGGCTGCAAGGTGCCCGAGGATGTGGGCGTCAGCGGCTTCAACGCCTTCCCGTTCACCACGCCGCTGCGCCCGCGACTGGCGACCGTGCGCTCGCCCGCCTACCGGCTGGGCGAGCTGGGCGCGCGGCTGCTGATCGAGCGTATCGAGCAGGGCGCGTTCGGCACGCGCGAGAGCGTCCTTCCGGTCGAGCTGGTCGAAGGCGAGTCGCTCTGAGCGCTCAGTCCTCGCGCGGCTCCAGCTTGAGCGCGGCCGAGTTCAGGCAGTAGCGCAGCCCCGTAGGCTCGGGCCCGTCCGGGAACACATGGCCCAGATGGCCCTCGCAGCGGGCGCAGTGAACCTCGGTGCGGCTCATCAGCCAGCTCCGGTCCTGGCGCGTCGCCACGGCCGCCTCGTCGAGCGGCGCCCAGAAGCTCGGCCAGCCGGTGCCGCTCTCGTACTTCGTGCTGCTGTCGAAGAGCGGCGCGCCGCAGCACACGCAACGGTAGGTCCCGGGCGTCTTGGTGTTCCAGTAGCGGCCGGTGAACGCCCTCTCGGTGCCGTGCTCGCGGGCCACGCGGTATTCCTCCGCATCGAGCTGCCGCCGCCATTCCTCGTCGCTCTTGACGATCTTCTCGCTCACGATGTCTCCTCTCGTCTGCATGGCTTGCCCAAAGCATATGGAGCAAGGGGGCCGTTCCGGGGAGAGGGGGCGGCACGAGCGTCCGCGAGAATGACAGCGAGACCGGAGGGAAGGGCCGTTCCATGAGGCTTCACGACTACTGGCGCAGCTCCGCTGCCTGGCGGGTGCGCATCGCGCTGAACCTCAAGGATCTCGCTTTCGAGCAGGTCACGGTGGACCTGCTTGCCGGCGGGCAGCACGCGCCGGCCTACAAGGCGCTCAACCCGCAGGGGCTGGTGCCTCTCCTGGAGGATGGCGCCGACCGGCTCGGCCAGTCGCTGGCGATCATCGAGTATCTGGAGGAGCGCTACCCCCAGCCGCCGCTGCTGCCCCGCGATCCGGCCCTGCGCGGCAGGGTCAGGAGCCTCGCCCTGCACATCGCCTGCGACATCCACCCGCTCAACAACACGCGGGTGCTCCGCCACCTGCGCGAGGCGATGGGGATCGACAAGGAAGGGGTGCAGCGCTGGTACGCGCACTGGATCGCCGAGGGGCTCGCGAGCCTCGAGGCGGCCCTGCAGGCGAGTGCCGGCCGCTACTGCGTGGGCGACACGGTGAGCCTCGCCGACGTCTGCCTCGTGCCGCAGGTCGGCAATGCGCGACGCTATCGCTGCGAGCTCGGGCCCTATCCGACGATCCGGCGCATCGACGAGGCGCTGGCGGCGCTGCCGGCCTTCGAGCGGGCCCGGCCGGAGCACCAGCCGGATGCCGGGCCGGCCGCCGGCGCCCCCGGCTGACGCAGGGGCGCCGCGCGGCGCAGGCTCCTTCAAGGGGCACCGGGGCCGTGCTAGAGCCGATCACCGACACCGCCTCTGCCAGCAACGGGAAAGCCCCATGCCCAACATCCCCGTCGAGAAGCTGCATGCGCTCACGCTTGCCATCGTGCGCGCGATGGGAAGCAGCGAGCAGGAGGCCCGCGAGGTCGCCGACCATCTGGTGGACTCCAACCTGGCGGGGCACGATTCGCACGGCGTGGGCATGTTGCCGACCTATGTGCGCCTCCTCCACGAAGGGCTCCTGGTGCCCAACCAGACGCTGCAGACGGTGAGCGACGCCGGGGCGGTGCTGGTGCTGGAGGCCGCGCGCGGCTACGGCCAGGCGATGGCCCGCGAGGCGATGCGTCGCGGCATCGCGCGGGCCGGCGAGCTCGGTGCCTGCATCGTGGCGCTGCGGAACAGCGCGCATATCGGCCGCATCGGCACCTATGCCGAGTTCTGCGCGGCCGCCGGCATGGCCTCCGTTCATTTCGTGAACGTGGCCGACCACCAGGCCTACCAGGCGCCCTATGGGTGCAGCGACGCCCGGCTCGGCACCAACCCGGTATGCGCCGCGGTGCCCGGCGAGGATGGCGGCCCGGCGCTGCTGCTCGACATGGCGACCAGCGCCATCGCCTTCGGCAAGGCCCGTGTCGCCCGCAACAAGGGCGTGCAGGTGCCGGAGAACAGCCTGATCGACGCCGAGGGGAGGCCCACCACCGATCCCGTGGCGATGGTCGACGAGCACAAGGGCGCGCTGGTGGCCTTCGGCCTCCACAAGGGCTCGGGCCTGGCGGTGATGGCGGAGATCCTGGGCGCAGCACTGATCGGCGGGCGGACCATCAAGGACGAGCAGAAGGGCGGCGTGGTCAACAGCATGCTCTCGATCATCATCGACACGCGGCGCTTCGGGTCCGCCGAGCGCATCGCCGGCGACATTGACGGCGTCAAGAGCTGGATCAAGGCCTCGCGGCCGGCGCCCGGCTTCGAGGAGATCCTGCTGCCGGGCGACCCCGAGCGCCGCTCGCGCGCCGCGCGCACGAGCGGCGGCGTGCCGCTCGACGAGCGGACGCTGGGCGACATTCTCGATGCCGGTGCCAGCCTCGGCCTCGAGCGTGCGGCTCTCGAGGGGCTCGCCGGCTGATGGATCGCGTCGATTGTGTGGTGGTCGGGGCCGGGGTGGTCGGCCTTGCGGTGGCCCGGCGGCTCGCCATGGCCGGCCGCGAGGTGATCGTTCTCGACAAGGAGCCGATGATCGGCACCGAGACCTCCTCGCGCAACAGCGAGGTGATCCACGCCGGCATCTATTATGCGCAGGACAGCCTCAAGGCGCGGCTGTGCATCGAGGGCAAGGAGTTCCTCTACCGCTACTGCGCCGCCCGCGGCGTCCCGCACAAGCGCTGCGGCAAGCTCATCGTGGCGACCAGCGAGGAGCAGATCGCGACCCTCGAGAAGATCCGCGCCAACGCCGCGCGGATCGGCATGCCGGACCTGGAGGCGTGGAGTGCCGCCCGCGCGATGGAGCTCGAGCCCGGCCTCTCGTGCACCGGGGCGCTGTGGTCGCCCACTACCGGCATCATCGACAGCCACGGCCTGATGCTGGCCTACCAGGGCGATGCCGAGCGGCATGGCGCCATGCTCGCCTTCAACGCGCCGCTCGAGCGGGCGCGGGTGACGGGCGAGGGGATCGCGCTGGAGGTCGGCGGCGACGAGCCGATGAGCCTGATGGCCGATATGGTTATCAACTCGGCCGGGCTCCACGCGCCGGCGCTTGCCCGCCGGATCGAGGGTCTGCCCGGGGAGACGGTGCCCGGCGCCTTCTACTGCAAGGGCAACTACTACACCCTGCCCGGCAGGTCGCCTTTCTCCCGGCTGATCTACCCGGTGCCCGAGCAGGCCGGGCTCGGCGTCCACGTCACCGTCGACATGGGCGGCCAGTGCCGGTTCGGGCCGGATACCGAATGGGTCGGCGAGCTGAACTACGACGTCGACCCGCGGCGCGCCGACGTGTTCTATGAAGAGGTCCGCAAATACTGGCCGGCCCTGAAGGACGGGGTCCTCGAGCCGGGCTATTCGGGCATCCGCCCGAAGATCACGCCGCAGGGCGCGCCCGCTGCCGACTTCGTGATCAGCGGGCCTCAAGAGCATGGCGTGGCCGGCCTCGTGAACCTCTTCGGGATCGAGAGCCCGGGGCTCACCGCCTCCTGGGCGGTAGCCCGCGAGACGGCCCGCAAGCTGGGCCTCCCCGAGCTCGCCGAAGAGGTCGACGCCTAAGGGCGCCGACGAGGGGCGAGGGCACTTTGCGCGGTTGAGCCGCGCGCGGCGCTGCGCGCGGCTCAACCGGTTCCAGCCGATCGGGACCGGCTGCTAGCTGCCGGCCGGGGCCGCAGCCGGCTCGCCGGCCGGCGCCAGGCGCTCGGCCCGGGCCGCGTAGCGCTGCGCCATGACGGCGCAGACCATGAGCTGGAGCTGGTGGAAGAGCATCAGCGGCAGCACCACGAGCCCCACCATGCCGGCCGGGAACAGCACGGCTGCCATCGGCACGCCGCTCGCCAGGGTCTTCTTCGAGCCGCAGAAGACGATTGCCACCTCGTCCGCGCGGGAGAAGCCGAACAACCGGCTCGCCGCGGTGGTCGCGACCAGCACGACCGCCAGCAGCACCGCGCAGACGAGAAGCAGCAGGCCCAGGGCCGCCGGCGGGACCTTCTGCCACAGGTCCATGTGCACCGCCGCGCTGAAGGCTGCGTAGACCACCAGCAGGATGGTCGTCTGGTCGAGCTTTCCGAGCAACTTCTTGTGGCGCGCCATGAATGTCGCGGTCAGCGGCCGCGAGAGATGGCCGGCCACGAACGGTACGAGCAGCTGCAGGACGATCGACTGGAGCGCGTCCATGGAAACGGTGGCGCCCTGGGCGCCGATCAGCAGGCCAACCAGCAGCGGCGTGATGAAGATGCCGGCGATGTTGGAGGCCGAGGCACTGCACACCGCGGCTGCCACGTTGCCGCCACCCATGGAGGTGAGGGCGATCGAGGACTGCACGGTTGAGGGCAGGGCGCACAGGAAGAGGATGCCGGTGATCAGCGCCGGGGCGAGAAGGCTCTCGGTCACCTCGCCGATCAGCAGACCCAGTGCCGGAAACATCACGAAGGTGGAGGCGAACACCAGCAGGTGCAGCCGCCAGTGGGTGGCGCCGGCAACCACCGCCTCGCGCGACAGGCGCGCCCCGTGCATGAAGAAGAGGAGGGCGATCGCCGCGGTGGTCACATGCTCCAGCCAGACCGCGGCCTCGCCGCTGGCCGGCAGGAACGTGGCAAGGCCGATGACCGCCAGCAGCGCCAGCGAGTAGTTGTCGGGACGAAGGCGGGAGAGAAGGGACATGAGCGACTTTCCGAGCCCAGGGGATCAGGCGAAGAGCACCGGCGCACTGGCGCGAGGCTGCCCGACCTCTAGATCGGCCGTCGAACGGTAATTGTGAAGTCCGCTGAGCGGACTTACTGTAATCATGAAGCGTGATGGAGGGCCGCCTTGTTCGACCCTGTGCAGCTGACGAGCTTTGTGGCGGTCGCCGAGGCGCGGAGCTTCACCGAGGCGGGACGGCGGCTGGGCCTGCGCCAGTCGACGGTGAGCCAGCATGTAAAGAGGCTGGAGGAGGCGGTGGGCCGGCGCCTGTTCCTGCGCGACACCCATTCGGTGGCGCTCACCGTCGACGGCGAGGCGATGCTCGGCCACGCCCGCGGCATTCTCGAGGCGCACGCCCGGGCACGGCGCCACTTCGCCACCTCCACGCTGCGCGGCCGGGTTCGTCTCGGGGTCGCCGAGGACGTCGTGCAGACCCGGCTGCCGGAGGTGCTGCGGCAGTTCAAGCGCGTCCATCCCTCCGTCGAGGTCGAGCTCACGGTGGCGCTCAGCGGTGCCCTCTTCGGCCTGCTCGACGCCGGCAAGCTCGATCTCGTCCTGGGCAAGCGCCGGCCGGGCGGCGAGCGCGGCAGTCTGCTGCGTCACGAGGCGCTGGTCTGGGCCGCGGCGGAAGGCACGGCGGTCGATTCCGAGCGGCCGCTGCCGCTGGTGCTCTATCCCGAGCCCAGCGTCAGCCGGTCGATCACCCTCGATGCGCTGGCGGCCGCCGGGCGCTCCTGGCGCATCGCCTGTATCAGCACGAGCCTGAGCGGCCTGCGCGCAGCCGCCCTGGCGGGGCTGGGGATCACGGTGCAGGTGAGGGGAATGCTGGCGCCGGGGCTGGTGGAGCTGCCCTGGGGACCCGGTCTGCCACCCTTGGGCGAGATCGATCTCGTGCTGACCGGCGCGCGGTCCGCCGCGGCGGAGCCGGCAGCGCAGCTGGCCCGGGCCCTGATGCAGGATGCGCTCGCGCCGGAGGGGCGCGATGGTGCGGGCGGAAGGGGTCGAACCTCCGACACCGGCGGTGTAAACGCCGTGCTCTACCGCTGAGCTACGCCCGCGCGACGGCCGGAAGATAGGGAACGCGCGCGGCGCCGGCAAGCCACGCGGATGCCGCGCATGGCCTGCGATCAGCCCGCTGAGGAAAAAAGCGTGAAAGGTCGTTGACAGTCTTTGGGGGGGCGGCTACATCACCGCCACGCCACGCGGGGGTGTAGCTCAGTTGGTTAGAGCGCCGGCCTGTCACGCCGGAGGTCGCGGGTTCAAGTCCCGTCACTCTCGCCATTCTCTCCTTTCTCCTCAGTTCTATATTCGATTGCAGTGCAGCTCGCTGGCGCTTGCCAAGGGGCTGCGCCGGGCGTTTCTGGCGGCTTGGCTTTTGCAGCGCAGCAGCCTATGTTCCGCCGCGGCCACGCCGGCCCCCTGCGCCGGAGGGCGCAATCGACTGGGCGATCGAGAGCCGAATGCAGCATTATCTCGTCGAGTACCTGCCTATCCTGATCTTCCTGGGCATCGCCGTCGGGCTGGCCCTGGTGATCGTTCTCGCCTCCCTCCTGGTGGCTCGTCAGCGCCCCGACAGCGAGAAGCTGTCGGCCTACGAGTGCGGGTTCGAGGCCTTTGGTGACGCGCGGCAGCGCTTCGACGTGCGCTTCTATCTCGTCGCCATCCTGTTCATCATCTTCGACCTCGAGGTGGTCTTCCTGTTCCCCTGGGCGGTGTCGCTCGGGAATATCGGGCTGTTCGGCTTCTGGTCGATGATGGTCTTCCTCGGGGTTCTGACCGTGGGCTTCATCTACGAGTGGAAGAAGGGGGCTCTGGAATGGGAGTGAGCAGCGCCGCACAGGCGCCGGCGGCCCCCGCCGGCGGCTCGGTCGACCTCTTCCAGCGGGTCGACGAGGGCCTCAAGAACCAGGGCTTCCTGGTCACCGGCCTCAACGACCTGGTGAACTGGGCGCGCAGCGGCAGCATGTGGCCGATGACCTTCGGTCTGGCCTGCTGCGCTGTCGAGATGATGCACGCGGCGGCCGCGCGCTACGACCTCGACCGCTACGGCGTGGTCTTCCGGCCGAGCCCGCGGCAGGCCGATGTCATGATCGTGGCGGGCACGCTGTGCAACAAGATGGCGCCGGCCCTGCGCAAGGTCTACGACCAGATGGCCGAGCCGCGCTACGTCCTGTCGATGGGCTCGTGTGCCAATGGCGGCGGCTACTACCACTACAGCTATTCGGTGGTCCGCGGCTGCGATCGCATCGTGCCGGTCGACGTCTACGTGCCGGGCTGCCCGCCGACCGCCGAGGCGCTGGTCTACGGCATCTTGATGCTGCAGCGCAAAATTCGCCGCACCGGCGCTTTTGTCCGCTGAAGGAGGTTTGATGGCGTCCGCCGACCTGACCGCGCGCGACGAGGGCCTGCGCGATCTCCTGGCACTGATCGAGCCGACTCTGGGCGACAGCCTGCTCGCCAGCAGCATCGAGCATGGCGAGCTCACGCTGCGCGTGCCGGTGCCGCAGATCGTCCGCGTGCTCGCCTATCTGCGCGACGATCCCAACATGCTCTTCAAGGAGCTGGTGGATCTGTGCGGCGTGGACTATCCCGAGCGCGAGCGGCGCTTCGAGGTGGTCTATCACCTGCTGTCGCTGCGCCATAACCAGCGCATCCGCGTCAAGGTCGCCACCGACGAGGCGACGCCCGTCCCCTCCGTCGTCGAGGCGTTCTCGACCGCCGGCTGGTTCGAGCGCGAGGCCTGGGACATGTACGGGATCTTCTTCAGCGGCCATCCCGACCTGCGCCGGCTGCTGACCGACTACGGCTTCGAGGGCCACCCGCTGCGCAAGGACTTCCCGCTCACCGGGTATGTCGAGATGCGCTACGACGACGAGCAGAAGCGGGTGATCTACGAGCCCGTGAAGCTGCGCCAGGACTTCCGCTCGTGGGACTTCCTGAGCCCCTGGGAAGGCAGCGGCGGGCTGCTGCCGGGCGACGAGAAGGCCAAGGCCTGACCCACTCGCGGGGCAAGGCGGCGGAGCACGCGGCGGGGCTGGGCAGTCTCGCGGGCAAGGCATACGGGATGTGAGACATGCCCGACATTCAAATGCAGAACTACACCATCAATTTCGGGCCGCAGCATCCGGCGGCGCACGGCGTGCTGCGCCTCGTGCTCGAGATGAATGGTGAGGTCGTCGAGCGTTCCGATCCGCATATCGGGCTGCTGCACCGTGGCACCGAGAAGCTGATCGAATACCGCCCCTGGCTGCAGAATATCCCCTATTTCGACCGGCTCGACTATTGCTCGATGCTCTGCCAGGAGCACGCCTACGTGCTGGGCGTCGAGAAGCTGCTGGGGATCGAGGCGCCGATCCGCGCCCTCTACATCCGCACGCTGTTCGACGAGATCACGCGGATCCTCAACCATCTCCTCAACGTCACCACCATGGCGCTCGACGTGGGCGCGATGACGCCGCTTCTCTGGCTCTTCGAGGAGCGCGAGAAGCTGATGACGTTCTACGAGGCGGTGACCGGCGCGCGCATGCACGCCAACTACTACCGCTTCGGCGGGGTCGCCCGCGACCTGCCCAAGGGGATGGACGAGCAGATCCTCAAATGGGCCGACGAGTTCGTGCCGATCCTCGACGACGTCGAGGCGCTGCTGACCGAGAACCGGATCTTCAAGCAGCGCACCGTCGATATCGGCGTGGTGAGCATCGAGGACGCGCTGGACTGGGGCTTCTCCGGGCCGATGCTGCGCGCCTCGGGCCTGCCCTGGGATCTCCGCAAGTCGCAGCCCTATGCGGTCTACGACCGGATGGAGTTCGACATCCCGGTCGGCAAGAACGGCGACTGCTACGACCGCTATCTGGTGCGCATGCTGGAGATCCGCGAGTCGCTCAAGATCGTCCGTCAGTGCATCGCCCAGATGCCCGAAGGGCCGTGGCGGATCGACGACCAGAAGGTGACGCCGCCGCCGCGCCGCGAGATGAAGCGCTCGATGGAGGCGCTCATCCATCACTTCAAGCTCTATACCGAAGGCATTCACGTGCCGGAGGGCGAGGTCTACGCGGCGGTGGAGAGTGGAAAAGGCGAGTTCGGCGTCTATCTGGTGAGCGACGGCACCAACAAGCCCTATCGCTGCAAGATCCGCTCGCCGGGCTACGTGCATCTCCAGGCGCTCGACTTCATGGGGAAGGGGCACCAGCTCGCCGACATCGTGGCGATCATCGGCTCGCTGGACATCGTTTTCGGGGAGATCGACCGGTGAGCGCGCCCAGCAAGGCCGAAGTCAGGGGCGAGATGGCGCCCGATGTGTCCAGCTTCGAGTTCACGCCGGCCAATCTCGAGGAAGCCCGCGCGGTTCTCGCCAGGTTCCCGGCCGACCGCCGCCAGAGTGCCGTGCTGCCGCTCCTGCACATGGCGCAAAAGCAGCATGGCGGCTGGCTGCCGCGCGCCGTTCTGGATTATCTCGCGGAGTTTCTCGGCATCCCCAGGATCCGGGTCTACGAGGTGGCGAGCTTCTACGACATGTACAACACCGAGCCCGTCGGCAGGGTGCAGGTGCGGGTGTGCACCACCACGCCCTGCTGGCTGTGCGGCTCGGACGATATCGTGAAGGCGGCCCGCGACGTGCTCGGCTGCGAGATCGGCCAGTCGACCGACGACGGGCGCTTCTTCCTGCGCGAGTTCGAGTGCCTCGGCGCCTGCTCCAACGCGCCGGTCCTCTGGGTCGATGACGACTATTACGAGGATCTCGACTACGAGAAGACCCGGACGCTCCTCGAGGCCTTCAAGCGCGGCGAGACACCGCCTGCTGGGCCCCAGTCCGGCCGCAAGGGCTCGATGCCCATCGGTGGCAAGACCACGCTGCTCGAGACGGGTGAGTGATGCTCCACGACAAGGACCGCATCTTCAAGAATCTCTACGGCGAGCAGTCGTGGGGCCTCGAGGCGGCGAGGCAGCGAGGCGACTGGGACGGCACCGCCGAGCTGGTGGCCAAGGGCCGCGAATGGCTGGTCCAGCAGGTCAAGGACAGCGGCCTGCGCGGCCGCGGCGGGGCGGGCTTCCCGACCGGCCTCAAATGGTCGTTCATGCCCAAGCAGAGCGATGGCCCTGTCTATCTCGTGGTGAACGCCGACGAGTCCGAGCCCGGCACCTGCAAGGACCGGGAGATCATGCGCAACGAGCCGCACAAGCTCGTCGAGGGCTGTCTCCTGGCCGGCGTGGCGATGGGCTGCAGCGCGGGCTACATCTATATCCGCGGTGAGTTCGTCCGCGAGGCCGAGGTCCTCGAGGCAGCGGTCCGCGAGGCCTACGAGGCCGGGCTGCTCGGCAAGAACGCGTGTGGCAGCGGCTACGACTTCGAGCTCTACGTCCACCGCGGCGCCGGCGCCTATATCTGCGGCGAGGAGACCGGGCTCATCGAGAGCCTCGAGGGCAAGAAGGGCCAGCCGCGCCTCAAGCCGCCTTTCCCCGCCATGGTGGGGCTCTACGGCCGGCCCACGACGGTCAATAATGTCGAGAGCATCGCGGTGGTGCCGACGATCCTGCGGCGCGGTGCGTCGTGGTTCGCCGGGCTCGGCCGCGAGAAGAACACCGGCACCAAGATCTTCTGCATCTCCGGCCACGTGAACCAGCCGTGCACGGTCGAGGAGGAGATGGGCATCCCCTTGAAGGAGCTCATCGAGAAGCACTGTGGCGGCGTTCGCGGCGGCTGGAACAACCTGCTCGCGGTGATCCCGGGCGGCTCGTCGGTGCCGTTGATGCCCAAGTCGGTGTGCGACACGGTGCGCATGGACTTCGACAGCCTGCGCGACGCGGGCTCGGGCCTCGGCACCGCCGGCGTCATCGTCATGGACAAGAGCACGGACATCGTGAAGGCGATCGCCCGGCTCTCGAAGTTCTACATGCACGAGAGCTGCGGCCAGTGCACGCCGTGTCGCGAGGGTACCGGCTGGCTGTGGCGGATGATGGAGCGGATGGCGCAGGGCAGGGCCAGGATCGAGGAGATCGACCTGCTGTTCGACGTCACCAAGGAGATCGAGGGCCACACGATCTGTGCGCTCGGCGATGCCGCGGCCTGGCCCGTCCAGGGCCTGATCCGGCACTTCCGGCCGGAGATCGAGCGGCGGATCGTTGAGTACACGAAGAACGCCCGGGCGGCGGCCTGAGTGGACGTGGCGAGTTCAGGGAACAGACGATGCCGAAGCTGACCATCGACGGCCAGGAGGTCGAGGTCCCGCCGGGCTCGACGGTGCTGCAGGCCTGCGAGGCGGCGGGCCGCGAGATCCCGGTGTTCTGCTACCATCCGCGCCTCGACATCGCCGGCAACTGCCGGATGTGCCTGGTGGAGATGGAGAAGTCGCCCAAGCCCATCGCGTCGTGCGCGATGCCGGCGGGTGACGGCATGGTGATCAAGACCAACACGCCGCTCGTCCACAAGGCGCGCAAGGGCGTGCTCGAGCTGCTCTTGATCAACCACCCGCTGGACTGCCCGATCTGCGACCAGGGCGGCGAGTGCGACCTGCAGGACCTGACCCTGTTCTACGGGCCGGACCAGTCGCGGTTCGAGGAGAACAAGCGCCCGGTCGCCGACAAATATCTGGGCCCGCTGATCTCCACCCACATGACGCGCTGCATCCACTGCACGCGCTGCATCCGCTTCATCGACCAGGTGGCGGGGGTGGAGGAGCTGGGTGCGGTGCACCGCGGCGAGCACATGGAGATCACCACCTGGATCGAGAAGGCGCTGAGCTCCGAGCTCAGCGGCAACATCATCGATCTGTGCCCGGTGGGCGCTCTCAACTCCAAGCCCTACGAGTACCGGGCGCGGACCTGGGAGCTCAAGAAGACCGAATCGATCGACGTGCTCGACGCGGTCGGCGCCAACATCCGCGTCGACAGCCGCGGCAGCGAGGTCATGCGGGTGCTCCCGCGCCTCCATGAGGACATCAACGAGGAGTGGCTCGCCGACAAGAGCCGCTTTTCCTATGACGGCCTCAAGCGTCGCCGCCTCGACGTGCCCATGGTCAAGAGCGAGGGCAAGCTCGCGCCCAGCGACTGGCGCACCGCATTCTCGGCGATCAAGGACCGGCTGGAGGGCGTCGATCCGGGGAAGATCGGCTTCATCGTCGGCGATCTGGTCGATGCCGAGACGATGGTGATGGTGCGCGAGCTCGCCGCCGCCATCGGCACGCCGCATGTCGACTGCCGCCAGGACGGCGCCAAGCTCGACGGCAAGGTGCGCGCCGAATATCTCTTCAACACCACCATCGCCGGCATCGAGCAGGCGGATGCGGTGCTGCTGGTCGGCACCAACCCCCGCTGGGAGGCGCCGCTGATCAATGCGCGCCTGAGGAAGCGGCAGCTCCAGGGCAACTTCCGGGTGGCCCGCATCGGCGCGCCCTTCGATCTGACCTACCCGGTCGAGGATCTGGGCGCCGGGGCGCAGACCCTGCAGGAGCTGGCGAGCGGCCAGCACTCCTTCGCCGAGGTGCTCAAGAGCGCGAAGAACCCGATGGTGATCGTCGGCGCCGGCGCCATCGCCCGTCCCGACGGGGCGGCGATCGTGGCGCTGGCGCGCGAGCTGGCCGTGGCCTGCAACATGGTCCGCGACGACTGGAACGGTTACAACGTCCTGCACACCGCCGCCTCGCGGGTGGCCGGCCTCGACCTCGGTCTGGTGCCGGGCGAGGGCGGGCGCGACGTCGCTGGCATGCTCGAGGGCGTCGCGGGCGGGATCGAGGTGCTGTTCCTGATCGGCGCCGACGAGATCGACACCTCGCGGCTGGGCGACACGTTCGTGGTCTATCAGGGCCATCACGGCGATGTCGGCGCGCATGCCGCCGACGTGATCCTGCCGGGAGCCGCCTATACCGAGAAGAACGCGATCTACGTCAACACCGAGGGGCGCCCCCAGCGCACCAAGCTCGCCGTGTTCCCTCCGGGCGAGGCCAAGGAGGACTGGAAGATCCTTCGCGCCCTCTCCGAGGTGCTGGGCCGGGTGGTGCAGCTCAACTCGCTGCCCGAGGTGCGCGCGAGATTGACGGCGCTGGCCCCGCAGCTGCGTGCCATCGACGTGATCGAGCCTGCGGCGTGGGGCGAGTTCGGGCGGCCGGGCGAGCTCGGCCGGGCGGCCTTCACCTCGCCGGTCCAGGATTTCTACCAGACCAACCCGATCAGCCGCGCCTCGGCCGTGATGGCCGAATGCAGCGAGCTCTTCGTCCGCGGTGCTGCCCAGGGAGCGACGGGAACCCATGGCTGATCTCTGGTCCGGGGCGATCTGGCCCGTTCTGCTGATCACCCTGCAGATCCTCGCCATCGTGCTGCCGCTGCTGCTGGCGGTTGCCTACCTCACCTATGCCGAGCGCAAGGTGATTGGCGCCATGCAGCTGCGTCAGGGGCCAATGACGGTGGGCCCTTACGGCCTGCTGCAGCCGCTGGCCGACGGGCTCAAGCTGTTCCTCAAGGAGACGGTCGTCCCCACCGGCGCCAACCGGATCGTGTTCGTCCTGGCGCCGATGGTGACCTTCATCCTGGCGCTCATCGGCTGGGCGGTGATCCCCTTCGGCGACGGGCTGGTGCTGGCCGACATCAATGTCGGCATCCTCTATCTCCTGGCCATCAGCTCGCTGGGCGTCTACGGCATCATCATGGCGGGCTGGGCCTCCAACTCGCGCTACGCGTTCCTTGGTGCCCTGCGCTCCTCGGCGCAGATGGTCTCCTACGAGATCGCCATCGGCTTGATCATCGTGAACGTGCTGATCACCGCCGGCTCGCTCAATCTGAGCGACATCGTGCGCGCCCAGGGCGAGCACGGGTGGTACATGATCTGGCACTTCCCGATGTTCATGATCTTCATCGTGTCGATCCTGGCGGAGACCAACCGCCATCCGTTCGACATGCCGGAGGACGAGTCGTCGCTGGTGACGGGCTACAACGTCGAGTACAGCGCGATGACCTTCGCGCTCTTCTTCCTCGGCGAATACGCCAACATGATCCTGATGAGTGCCATCGCCACCATCCTGTTCCTCGGCGGCTGGCTCGCACCCTTCGACATCTTTCCGCTGAACCTCATTCCCGGGCCGATCTGGTTCATTCTCAAGATCTGCCTGATGCTCTTCGTCTTCATCTGGGCCCGCGCCACGCTGCCCCGGTACCGCTACGACCAGCTCATGCGGCTCGGCTGGAAGGTCCTCCTGCCGTTCTCGCTGCTGTGGGTCGTGGTGACCTCGGGCTTCCTGGTCGCCTTCGACCTGCTGCCCAAGTGATGCGATGGTTTCCTGTTGTCGTCGCCCGCCCGGCTCGGGCGGCGGCAAGGAGTTGATCGGATGCTCGCACTCGACCGCGTCGCCCGCACCATGCTCTGGCGAGAGCTCGTGACCGGCTTTGCGCTGACCTTCAAGTACATGTTCAAGCGCAAGGTGACGCTGAACTATCCCTACGAGAAGGGCCCGCTGTCGCCGCGCTTTCGCGGCGAGCACGCGCTGCGCCGTTATCCCAACGGCGAGGAGCGCTGCATCGCGTGCAAGCTGTGCGAGGCGATCTGCCCCGCCCAGGCGATCACCATCGAGAGCGAGCCGCGCGCCGACGGCACGCGGCGCACGACGCGCTACGACATCGACATGACCAAGTGCATCTATTGCGGCTTTTGCGAAGAAGCCTGCCCGGTCGATGCCATCGTCGAGGGGCCGAACTACGAGTTCGCCGCAGAGAGCCGCGAGGAGCTCTTCTACAACAAGGAGAAGCTGCTCGCGAACGGCGAGCGCTGGGAGCGCGAGATCGCGGCCAACCTTGCCGCCGACGCCCCCTACCGCTAAACAGCCCGCGCCGGCCTCGGCCGGCTGCTCCTGCCCAAGGCGATGCCTGGATCCGGCCTCATGACCGTCGAGCTCTTCCTGTTTTACGTCTTCGCGGTTGTGACCGTGGCCTCGGCGGTCATGGTCGTCGCGGCGCGCAACCCCGTGCACTCCGTGCTCTTCCTGATCCTCAGCTTCTTCAACACGGCCGGCCTGTTCGTGCTGATCGGCGCCGAGTTCCTGGCGATGATGCTGGTGGTGGTCTATGTGGGCGCGGTGGCCGTGCTCTTCATGTTCGTGGTGATGATGCTCGACGTCAATTTCGTCCAGCTGCGCCAGGGCTTCATGCAGTACATGCCGATCGGCGCCGTGGTCGGCGTCATCTTGATGATCGAGCTGATCATGGTGGTCGGCACCCGGGTGCTGGGCGAGGAGGGCGAGGTGCTCGCCGGCCCCGGCACGGTGCCCCTCGCCAGCAACACCGAGCTGCTCGGCAACGTGCTCTACACCGACTATTTCTATCTCTTCCAGACCGCCGGCCTGATCCTCCTCGTGGCGATCATCGGCGCCATCTCCCTCACCTTGCGCCAGCGTCCGGGCATTCGCCGCCAGGACATCGGGCGACAGGTGCACCGGCGCCCGTCCGAGACCGTCGAGCTGCGCAAGGTCCGTTCGGGGAGCGGCGTCTAATGTCTGCCATTCCGCTTGGGCACTATCTCACGCTGGCGGCCGTCGTGTTCACGATCGGCATCTTCGGCATCTTCCTCAACCGGAAGAACGTGATCGTCATCTTGATGTCGATCGAGCTGATCCTGCTCGCGATCAACATCAACCTGGTGGCCTTCTCGTCCTATCTGGCGGACCTCGCCGGGCAGGTGTTCGCGCTGTTCGTGCTGACCGTGGCGGCGGCGGAGGCTGCCATCGGCCTTGCCATCGTCGTGGTCTATTTCCGCAACCGCGGCAGCATCGCGGTCGAAGACATCAATCTCATGAAGGGCTAGGGCTCGCCCGATGCTTCACATCATCCTCGTCTTCGCGCCGCTTTTGGGCGCGATCGTGGCCGGCCTCTTCGGCCGGGTGATCGGCGACCGCGCCTCCCAGATCGTCACCTGCAGCCTGATGGCCGTCTCGGCCCTGTGCTCGGTGATCGGCCTCTTCGGCTATGTCGGCGAGCCCGCCTTCAAGGTCGAGGTGCTGCGCTGGATCCAGGTTGGCGGCTTCGAGGTCGACTGGGCGCTGCGGGTGGATCCGCTCTCGACGGTCATGATGTTCGTCGTGAGCTTCATCAGCTCCTTCATCCACCTCTACTCCGTGGGCTACATGTCCCACGACAAGAGCATCCCGAGGTTCATGAGCTATCTCTCGCTCTTCACCTTCGCGATGCTCATGCTGGTGACCTCCGACAACCTCCTCCAGCTGTTCTTCGGCTGGGAGGGCGTGGGCGTGGCCTCCTACCTGCTGATCGGCTTCTGGTACACCAAGCCTTCGGCGAACGCCGCGGCGATCAAGGCCTTCGTGGTCAACCGTGTCGGCGACTTCGCGCTGATCCTGGGGATCGCCGGCATCTTCCTGGTGTTCGACAGCGTCCAGTACGACCAGATCTTCGCCGCTGCCGAAGGCTTCGCCGGCACCGAGCTCATGGTCTTCGGCGCCACTTACGACACGCTGACCGTGCTGTGCTTCCTGCTGTTCATCGGCGCCATGGGCAAGTCGGCGCAGCTCGGCCTGCACACCTGGCTGCCCGACGCCATGGAGGGTCCGACCCCGGTCTCGGCGCTGATCCACGCGGCCACCATGGTGACCGCCGGCGTGTTCCTCGTGGCGCGCTTCTCGCCGCTCTTCGAGTATGCGCCGACGGCGCTGGCCTTCGTGACCTTCATCGGCGCGTCGACGGCGTTCTTCGCCGCCACGATCGGCCTCACCCAGTTCGACATCAAGCGGGTGATCGCCTACTCGACCTGCTCGCAGCTGGGCTACATGTTCTTCGCCGCAGGGGTGGGGGCCTACTCGGCCGGCATCTTCCACCTCTACACCCACGCCTTCTTCAAGGCGCTGCTGTTCCTGGGCGCGGGCTCGGTGATCCACGCCATGTCCGACGAGCAGGACATGCGGAAGATGGGCGGCATCTGGCGCAAGATCCCCTTCACCTACGCGATGATGTGGATCGGCACGCTGGCGCTGGTGGGCTTCCCGGGCTTCGCCGGGTTCTTCTCCAAGGACGCGATCCTGGAGGCCGCCTGGGCGTCGCACAACGCGTTCGCCGGCTACGCCTTCTGGCTTGGCATCGCCGCTGCGGTGATGACGGCCTTCTACTCCGGCCGGCTGATCTTCATGACGTTCCACGGCAAGCCGCGGGCCGACGAGGAGACCATGCACCACGTCCACGAGAGCCCGCTGGTCATGACCATCCCGCTGGGCGTGCTGGCGGTGGGGGCGGTCTTCGCCGGCTGGCTGGGCTCGGGCATGGTCGGCGCGGACGGCAGCTTCTGGGCGGGGTCGATCTTCACCCGGCCCGGCAACGAGGTGCTCGAGGAGCTGCACCATGTGCCCTTCCTCGTGAAGCTCGCGCCGTTCCTGGCGATGGCGACGGGCCTGGGCCTGTCCTGGGTGTTCTATGTGGCGAGCCCGGGCCTGCCCGGGCGGGCCGCTGGCGCGCTGCGCCCGCTCTACCTGTTCTCCTACAACAAGTGGTATTTCGACGAGCTCTACGACGCATTGTTCGTGCGCCCGGCCAAGGCGCTCGGCGTGGGCTTCTGGCGGTTCGGTGATCAGGGGATCATCGACCGCTTCGGCCCCGACGGCCTCGCCGCCTCGACCATGGCGGCGGCGCGCCGGGCGGTGCGTCTGCAGAGCGGCTATGTCTACCACTACGCGTTTGCCATGCTGATCGGAGTGGCGGTGCTCGTCTCCTGGTATCTCTTGGGCGCGGGGCTGGGCCGATGAGCGACTGGCCGCTGCTCTCCCTCGTCACCTTCCTGCCGCTGGTCGGCGCCGCGTTCATCTTCTTCATCCGCGGCGACGAGGAGGTGGTGGCGCGCAACAGCCGCAGCGTGGCGCTGTGGACGGCGCTGGTGACCTTCGTGCTGTCGCTGCTGGTGTGGGCCAATTTCGATCCCGCCCAGGGCGGCTTCCAGCTGGTCGAGAAGGCGCCGTGGCTCGAGGGGCTGGGCGTCAGCTACCACATGGGGATCGACGGGATCTCGTTGTGGTTCGTGCTGCTCTCGACGCTGCTGACCGTGGTCATCATCGTCGGGTCCTGGCACTCGGTGACCACCAGCGTGAAGGAGTTCATGATCGCCTTCCTGATCATGGACACCCTCATGGTGGGCGTGTTCTCGGCGCTCGACGTGGTGCTCTTCTACCTCTTCTTCGAGGGCATCCTTATCCCGATGTACCTGATCATCGGGATCTGGGGCGGGCCGCGGCGTATCTACGCATCCTTCAAGTTCTTCCTCTACACGCTGCTGGGCTCGGTGCTCTTCCTCGTCGCCATCATCGTGATGTACCGCGAGGCCGGCACCACCGAGATCCCGGCCCTGATGGCGCACAACTTCCCGCCCGACCTCCAGCTCTGGCTGTGGCTGGCCTTCTTCGCCTCCTTCGCCGTGAAGGTGCCGATGTGGCCGTTCCACACCTGGCTGCCCGACGCCCACGTCGAGGCGCCGACGGCGGGCTCGGTGCTGCTCGCGGGCGTGCTGCTGAAGCTGGGCGGCTACGGCTTCCTGCGCTTCTCGCTGCCGATGCTGCCCGACGCCTCGGCCTACTTCGCGCCGATGGTCTTCGCCCTCTCGGCCGTGGCCATCGTCTACACGTCGCTCGTGGCTCTCATGCAGAGCGACATGAAGAAGCTCATCGCCTATTCCTCGGTGGCCCATATGGGCATCGTGACGATCGGCTGCTTCACGCCGAACGCGATGGGCATCCAGGGCAGCATCATCCAGATGCTCAGCCACGGCATCGTCTCCTCGGCGCTCTTCATGGTGGTGGGGGTGATCTACGACCGCATCCACAGCCGCGAGATCGACCGCTATGGCGGCCTTGCAGAGCGCATGCCGGTCTACGCCTTCACCTTCATGCTCTTCATGTTCGCCTCGGTGGGCGTACCGGGCACGTCGGGCTTCGTCGGCGAGGTACTGGTGATCGTCGGTGTCTTCCAGGTCAATTCCTGGGTCGCCTTCTTCGCCGCCACCGGCCTGATCCTGGGCGCCGGCTACATGCTGTGGCTCTACCGCCGGGTGGTCTTCGGGGCGCTGACCAAGGAGAGCCTGCGGTCCATCAAGGACATGCGGACCAACGAGCTCTTGGCCTTCGCGCCGCTGGTCATCCTGGCGATCTGGATGGGCGTCTATCCTTCCTTCTTCCTTGATCCGATGGCGGCATCGGTGAACGAGCTGCTGGCCGGGATGGCCGCCAAGACCGGCGGCACCCAGGTGGCGTTGTGGTGAGGACTCGATGATCCCGGAATTTGTCTTCGACGTCACCCCGGCGCTGCCCGAGATCATCCTTGCGGGGGCGGGGCTGGTGCTCCTGGTGCTGGGCGCCATGCGCGAGGAGGACGGTCTCAAGACGGTGACGCCGCTGGCGGTGGTAGCCCTCCTCGTGGCCGCCCTGCTCGCGCTCACCCTCGACCGCCAGCCGCAGACCGGCTTCTTCGGCCACTTCGTGTTCGACAGCTTTGCCGGCTTTCTCAAGGTCATCATGCTGGCGGGTGCGGCCGGCAGCCTCCTGGTGGCCACCAGCTACATGCGCGAGGAGCGTGTCGAGCGCTTCGAATATGCCGTGCTGCTGGTCTTCGCCTCGCTCGGCATGTGCATGATGGTCTCGGCCAACAGCCTGATCGCCCTCTACATGGCGCTCGAGCTGCACAGCCTGCCGCTCTACGTCATGGCGGCGTTCCACCGCGACAATCTCCGCTCGACCGAGGCCGGACTCAAATATTTCGTCCTGGGGGCGCTGGCCTCGGGCATGCTCCTCTATGGCTGCTCGCTGGTCTACGGCTTCACCGGCACGGTGAGCTTCGAGGGGATCGCCGCGGCGTTCCATGGCACCGACGGCGCTGTCGGCAGCCTGCCGGTCGGCGCCGTCACCGGTCTGGTGTTCGTGATCGCGGGCCTCGCTTTCAAGCTCGCCGCGGTGCCCTTCCACATGTGGACGCCCGACGTCTACGAGGGCTCGCCCACGCCGGTTGCGACCTTCTTCGCCGCGGCGCCCAAGGTGGCGGCGGTGGGGCTGTTCGTGCGCGTGCTCATGCAGCCTTTCGGCGAATGGGTCGATGCCTGGCAGCAGGTGGTGATCCTGATCGCCGTGGCCTCGATGCTCCTGGGCGCCTTCGCCGCCATCGGCCAGACCAACATCAAGCGCCTCATGGCCTATTCCGGCATCGGCCATGTCGGCTATGCGCTGGTGGGCCTCTCGGCGGGGACCGAGAAGGGCGCCTACGGCGTGCTGATCTACATGGCGATCTACCTCGTCATGACGCTGGGCACCTTCAGCTGCATCCTCTTCATGCGCCGCCAGGGCCGCTATGTGGAGGAGATCGCCGATCTTGCCGGGCTCGGGCGGCGTCAGCCGCTGCTGGCCGCGGCGTTCGGCGTGCTGATGTTCTCGCTGGCCGGTATCCCGCCGCTGGCCGGCTTCTTCGGCAAGCTCTACGTCTTCCTGGCCGCGGTCGATGCCGGGCTCACCTGGCTGGCGGTGATCGGCGTGCTCACCAGCGTGGTCGGCGCCTTCTACTATCTGCGGGTCGTCAAGGTGATCTACTTCGACGAGCCGGCCGAGGCGTTCGACGGCGGCGCCGATCCCGGTGTGGCCGGGGTCGCGGCAGTGACCACCATCATGAACCTGCTCTTCGTGGTGGTTCCCGGCCCGCTATTGGCGGCTGCCGCCACGGCAGCGGCAGCGCTCATGCGGTGAGCGCGGCCTCGCCGGAGCTGCAGTTCCGTATCGAGCGGCACGGCCTGGTCGGCAGCACCAACGACCTGGCCCGCGCCGCTGCCGAGCGCGGCGAGCCGGAGGGTCTTTGGGTCCTGGCCGAGGCCCAGGCCGCCGGGCGCGGCCGACACGGCAGGCGATGGGTCTCCGCGCCCGGCAACTTCTACGGCTCGTTGCTCCTGCGCCCGCGCCTTCCATTGGCGCGAGCCGCCTCGCTCTCGCTGCTGACCGGCCTCGTGGTCGCCGAGACGGTGACGGGGCTGGCGGCCGGGCGGTTCGACGTCAGCGTGAAATGGCCCAACGACGTGCTGGTGGGTCGCGCCAAGATCGCCGGGATCCTCCTGGAAGGAACGGCCGCGGCCGACGGCGACAGCCTTTGGGTGGTGGTCGGGCTCGGTGTCAATCTCGTGGCCCATCCCGGGGACGCGCCCTATCCGACCTCCAGCCTCAAGGCGCTGGGGCTTACGGTCACGCCCGATGGCTTCCTCGAGGCCCTGATGCCGAGGCTCGAGGCGCGGCTGCGCCTGTGGCGGACGCAGGGCTTTGCCGGGCTGCGCGACAGCTGGTTGGCCCGGGCGGTCGGCGTCGGCGAGCCGGTGCGGATTGTCGCGGGCGGGGAGACGGTGGCCGGCCGGATGCTCGATCTCGACGGCCAGGGTGCGCTGAGGCTGGTGACGGATGCCGGCGAGATCCGCCGATTCGAGGCCGGCGAGCTGTTCTTCGGCTGAGGGGCGGGCGCTCCGGCCGCACGGGAGAATGGTGGCCGCGACGGCCGGAGAACGGTAGAAATGCCGTGCCTCGGCCTGGGCGCCGGACTCCGCACGGGATTCGCCTGATGCTTCTCGCCATCGACGTCGGCAACACCAATACAGTCTTCGCGCTCTACCGGGGCGGCGAGCGGATGGGGCAGTGGCGGCTGTCGACCAACCGGGAGCGGACGGCGGAGGAATATGCCGCGGCGCTGATCCAGCTGATGACGCTGCGTGCGCTCGACCATCGCCAGGTCGAGGCGGTAATTATCTCGAGCGTCGTGCCGCAGGCGGTGGTGCCGCTGCGTTGGATGAGCCGCGAGTTCTTCGCCCGCAAGGCCTTCGTCGTGGGTGAGGATCTCGACTTTCCCCTGCCGATCCGCCTTCCGGACCCCAAGGAGGTAGGGGCGGACAGGGTGGTCAATGCGGTGGCGGCGCTCAAGCGCTACGCTGCGCCGCTGATCATCGTGGATTTCGGCACGGCTACGACCTTCGACGTGGTCGACGAGGACGGTGCTTATGCCGGCGGCGCCATCGCTCCTGGGATCGGCCTCTCCATCGAGGCCCTACACCGGGCGGCGGCCCGCCTGCCGCGCATCGCCGTCGAACCACCCGAGACGGTCATCGGACGATCGACCGTCGGCGCCATGCAATCGGGCATCTTCTGGGGCTATGTCGGCCTCATCGAGGGGCTCGTGGAACGGATACAGAAAGAGTACGGGAAGCCCATGACCACCATCGCGACCGGCGGCCTAGCGCCGCTCTTCGTCAAGCGCTGCGCGGCGCTGCAGCATCTCGATCACGACCTCACGATGGCGGGCCTCCTCGAGATCTACCAGCTCAACCAGGGGCTCATTCTGGCCGGCAAGGAGCAGACGGCGTGAGCGGCGGCAACGGCAAGGAGCTGCGGCTCATTCCCCTGGGCGGCGTCGGCGAGATCGGCCTCAACGTCTATCTCTACGGCCTGCACGGCCGCTACATGATGGTCGATCTGGGCCTCACCTTCGCCGACGACCGGCTGCCCGGCGCGGAGATCGTGCTGCCCGACCTGGGCTTCATCGAGGAGCAGCGCGACAGGCTGGCGGGCCTGGTCATCACGCATGCCCACGAGGACCATCTGGGCGCGGTGCCCTATCTGTGGCCGCGGCTGCGCTGCCCGATCTACTGCACGCCCTTCGCGGCGGCGGTGCTGCGCCGCAAGTTCGCGGACGCAGGCATCGATGCCGGCGGCCTGCTGCGCGTCGTCAAGCCGGGTGCGAACTTCGAGATCGGCCCCTTCGGCTGCCGCTTCATCCGCGTCACCCATTCGGTGCCCGAGGCCAATGCGCTTGCGATCGAGTGCGAGCATGGGCGGGTGCTGCACACCGGGGACTGGAAGCTCGACCCGGCGCCGCTGGTGGGCGAGCCCACCGACGGCGAGGCGCTCGAGGCGTTCGGCGACGACGGGGTGCTGGCGCTCGTGTGCGACAGCACCAACGTGCTCTCGCCCGGCACCTCCGGCTCCGAGGCCGAGGTCCGCGACAGCCTGATCGATCTCGTGGCGGCCCAGCCCAACCGGGTCGTGGTCACCACCTTCGCCTCCAATCTCGCGCGGCTCGAGACCGCCATCGTGGCCGGCCACGCTGCCGGCCGGCAGGTCTTCGTGGTCGGCCGCTCGATGCGCCGGATGCTCGAGGCGGCCCGCGAGGTGGGCTACCTGCAGCATCTGCCGCCGCTGGGCGACGAGCGCGACATCGCCTCGCTGCCGCGGCACCGGGTGATGCTGCTGTGCACCGGCAGCCAGGGCGAATCGCGCGCGGCCCTCGCGCGGGTGGCGGCCGGCCAGCATCCGCGTGTGCGGCTCGAGCCCGGCGACACGGCGATCTTCTCGGCCAAGATCATTCCCGGCAACGAGCGGACCCTCTTCAACCTCCACAACGCGCTGGTCGCCAGCGGTGTCGAGGTGATCACCGAGGAAGACCATTTCGTCCACGTCTCCGGCCATCCCTGCCGCGACGAGCTCGAGCAGATGTACCGCTGGATCAGGCCCAAGGTCGCGGTGCCGGTCCATGGCGAGGCGCGTCATCTCTCGGCGCACATCCGCCTGGCGCGGCGCCTGGGCGTCCAGCAGCCGGTGCTCATCGGCAATGGCGACGTCTTGCGGCTGGCGCCGGGCCACGCCCAGGTGGTGGGCGAGGTGCCGACCGGCCGCGTCGTCCTGGAGAGCGACGATCTGGTCGATGCCGGCGACGATCTGTTCCGGGTCCGGCGGCGGCTCTCCAGCCACGGCACGGTGATGGTGAGCCTCGTTCTCGACTCGTTCGGCAGCGTGCTGTCCACGCCCCAGATCTCGGCGCACGGCGTCATCGACCCGAAGCGCTTCGAGCGCATGCGCGAGACCCTGGCATCCAGCATCACCACCGCCGTCGAGGCGCTCGACGACGAGACGGTGCTCGACGACGGCCGTGTCCAGGAAGTGGTGCGGGCAGGGGTGCGCCAGGGGCTCGACCTGCAGCGCCAGCGACGACCGTTGGTCGAGGTCCAGATCCAGCGCCTCACCGCCGAGGCGCTCGAGGCCCTGGAGGCCCTCGAGGAGGAAGGAACCGGAGTGGCGCGATGATCGGACGGCTGAACCACGTGGCGATCGCGGTGCCGGACCTGGCGGCTGCGGCCGCCGTCTACCGGCAGACGCTGGGGGCCAGCGTCTCGGAGCCCGCCGAGCAGCCGGAGCACGGCGTGGTGACCGTGTTCGTCGAGCTGCCCAACACCAAGATCGAGCTTCTGGGCGCCTTGGGGGAGGGCTCGCCGATCGCGGCTTTCCTCGAGCGCAACGCGGCTGGCGGCATCCATCATCTCTGTTACGAGGTGGCCGACATCGAGGCGGCGCGCGCGCAACTGGTGAGCCAGGGCGCGCGCGTGCTGGGCGACGGCCGTCCGAAGATCGGCGCGCACGGCAAGCGGGTGCTGTTCCTGCACCCCAAGGATTTCTGCGGCACCCTGGTCGAGCTCGAGGAGGCTTGAGCGCACGATGGTCTGGTTCGAGATCGCCGTCACCTATCTGATGGTCTGGTGGCTGCTCTTCTTCATGGCCCTGCCGTTCGGCGTCCGTCGCGACGAGAGCCCCGTGCCCGGCACCGCCGACGGGGCTCCGGCGCGGCCCTACCTGCTGCGCAAGATTCTGGCGACGACCCTCCTGGCCGCTCTCGCGACCTGGGGGGTGCACTGGTTCGTCGAGAACGGCTTCATCCAGATCCGCCCGTGAAGCCGCGGGGCATTTGCGTAGAATTTTAGCAAAAGACGTATGAAAGTTAAGGGGAAGTCGAGATAAGTCCTCGTTGTTGGGTGGCGAGAAAGCACTTGCGAAAAGCTCCGACGCGAGTGATAGTTCTCGTGTGTTCAGGGGATTGTCCTGTGACACCCGACTTGAGGCGTTTCCTCCCTTTGAAGGCCGGGGCTCCAGCCCCGGCTTTTTTCTTTTTGGCCCCGTTAAGCTCTCCGCAGGATGTCCAGGCTAGGCTGATACGGGCGCGACGACACGCTCGCGACGCCCGAGGATAGCCGCCGATGCCTCCTGTTCCACGAAGCTGCCGCCCGACCGCCCGCCTGCGCCTGGCAGCGGTCGCCGGCCTGCTTGCGGGTCCCGTGCTTTCCACCGCGCCTGTGGCGGCCGCCGAGAAGGCTGCCATGGCGGTGAGTGTTCGGGTGATCGACCCGTGCCGGGGTCCCCTGCATGGTGAGAAGAGCCCGCTGCCTGCATGCCCGCCCAGCGCCGGCACCGGCTCGGCGGCCGCGGGGCAGCCAGCTGCCGCACCGCCCTTCGAGCGCCCTTCACACGAGCCCGCGAGCAAGTAGGATGCGCGCCGGATCGTAGTGAGCGGAGGTCGGCTTTGGGTGGCATGAGGTCGGTGCTTGCAGGCATCGCGGCGCTCGTTCTTTGTCTTGGCGCGGGGCTTGCCTCGGCCGGCGAGGCTTCAGGTTTCGACGCGTGGCTGCGCGGGTTCCGCGTCGAGGCGCGGGCGGCGGGCATCAGCGAGGGCACGCTCGACCGGGCGTTTCGCGGCGTGGCGCCGATCGACCGCGTGGTCGAGCTCGACCGGCGGCAGCCGGAAGGCCGCATGACCTTCGGCGAATATCGCTCGAAAGTGCTGAGCGAGGCGCGGCGGCGCAAGGGGGCGGCCCTGATGCGCGAGCATGCCGATCTGCTCGAGCGGGTACGCCAGACCTACGGCGTGCCGCCGCAGCTGATCGTGGCGCTTTGGGGAATCGAATCGAGCTTCGGCGAGTTCAAGGGACGCTTTCCGGTGGTGGCGTCCCTCGCCACCCTGGCCTTCGAGGGGAGACGCGCCGACTTCTTTCGCCGCGAGCTGATGAGCGCGCTGGAGATCCTGGAGCATGGCGACATCAGCGCCGAGGGAATGTTCGGCTCCTGGGCCGGTGCCATGGGCCAGTCGCAGTTCATGCCCTCGACCTACCGCGCCTATGCCGTGGACTTCGACGGTGACGGCCGCCGCGACATCTGGAACAGCCTGCCCGACATCTTCGCGTCGATGGCCAACTATCTTTCCAGCGCAGGCTGGGACGCGCGCTACATCTGGGGCCGCGAGGTCCGGGTGACGCGCGACGCGGCGCGGCAGCGGGCGGGGCTGGATGACCGCGCCCAGCTGGCCGAGTGGCAGCGGCGTGGCGTGCGGCGTCTCGATGGCGCCAGCCTGCCGGAGGTGCCAATCGAGGCCTCGCTGCTGGTCATGGACGAGGGCGACGGACCGTCCTTTTTGGTGTACAAGAACTTTCGCACCCTCATGGTGTGGAATCGGTCGACCTATTTCGCGCTGACTGTCGGTCTGCTGGCCGATCAGCTGGCGGCGGCGAGTTCCTGAGGGAACCCGTTGCGCAGGTACGGAGGAGAGCAAGGAATGCGCCTGCGAGACGGCCTCGTGCTCGGGGTCGGCCTGTTGCTTGCCGCATGCGCCTCCCGGGCGCCGGAGACGCCGGCACAGTCGGAGGCGGGGGCGGCGTCGCTCCCCCAGGGCGTCTACAAGCTCGGCAAGCCCTACAAGATCGCCGGCCGCTGGTACCATCCGGCCTACGAGCCGGATTATGACCGGACCGGCGTCGCGTCCTGGTATGGCGCCGCCTTCCACGGCAAGCCCACGGCCAATGGCGAGGTGTTCGACAAGGAGCTGATCAGCGCCGCTCACCCGACGCTGCCGCTGCCGAGCATCGTGCGCGTCACCAATCTCGAGAACGGCCGCTCGCTGGAGCTGCGGGTGAACGACCGCGGCCCGTTCGTCGGCGACCGGATGATCGACCTGTCGCAGGCGGCGGCGCGCGAGCTGGGCTACGAGGGAGCAGGGCTGGCCCGTGTGCGAGTCCAGTTCGTGGGTCTGGCCGACGATGCCCTGGGCACGCCGCCCTCGCCGGCGCCGGCGCCCGTTCCCGCGGCCACGACGGTGGCGCAGGCTCCCGTGCCGGCCCGCCGCGCACCGGCCCCGGAGCGGGAGGCCGAGGTGCAGCTCGCCTCGCTCGCGGAGGTCGCCCCGACCCGCTCCCGCCCGGCCGCCGCGCCGCCCGAGATCTGCGGGCCGGGCCCGCACTTCGTGCAGGTCGGCGCCTTCTCCGAGAGCGCCAAGGTTCGCGTTGCTACTGCGCGGCTCGAGGATGTGGCGCCGGTGCGCATCGAGCCGGTCTTCATCGGCAGCGCCGCCGCCGCCCGCGTCCGGCTCGGCCCGCTCGGGCCCCGCGAGGCAGAGCGGGTGCTGGCGCAGGTGCGCGGGCGGGGCTACACCGACGCTTTCCTGGCCTCGGCCGGCCGCAGCGCCGACGCGCCGAGCTGCTCTGACACCTGACGGATAACAGCCGTGCTCGCTCGCCTGTTCATCGCTACCCGCGCCCGCCTGACCGGCGGGCTCTTTCTCCTTGCCCTGGCGCTGGGCGCTCCGCTGCCCGCCACCGCCTTCGAGACGGCCGCCCGCGCGGCCATCGTGATCGACCATCGCAGCGGCGACGTGCTGTTCGCCAAGAACCCGGACGAACGGCTGCCGCCGGCCTCGATGAGCAAGCTGATGACCGCCTACATGGTCTTCGCGCGGCTAAAGGAGGGCAGCCTCCGGCTCGACGACGAGTTCCCGGTCAGCGAGAAGGCGTGGCGGACCGGCGGCTCGAAGATGTTCGTGAAGGTGGGCGACCGGGTGACGGTCGACGATCTCCTGCGCGGCGTCATCGTCCAGTCGGGCAACGATGCCTGCATCGTCGTCGCTGAGGCGCTGGCCGGCAGCGAGGAGGCGTTCGCCGAGCGCATGACCCGGCGCGCCCGTGACATCGGCCTTGCCAACAGCACCTTCAAGAACGCCACCGGCCTGCCCGATCCCGAGCATCTGACGACGGTGCGCGACCTTGCAACGCTGGCGCGCACGATCATCGCCGAGTTTCCGGATTATTACGGCTTCTACGCGCTCACCGAGTTCGAGTATGCCGGCATCCACCAGAAGAACCGCAATCCGTTGCTGCAGGCAGGGGTGCCGGGCGTCGACGGGCTCAAGACCGGGCACACCTCCGAGGCCGGCTACGGCCTGGTGGCGTCGGCCGAGCGCGACGGCCGCCGCCTGATCCTCGTGGTGGCCGGCCTGGAGAGCGAGCGGCAGCGGCGGATGGAGGCGGAACGGCTGCTCGAGTACGCGTTCCGCGACTTCCAGGAATATCGCCTGTTCGCCGCGGACGAGGCGGTGGTCGAGGCGCCGGTGTGGATGGGGGCGAACGATCGCGTCGGCCTCGTGCCGGCCGGGCCGGTGGCCGTCACCCTCTCGCGCGAGGCGCGCGATGATCTCGTGGTGAAGCTTCTCTACGACGCGCCCGTGGCCGCACCGATCAGCGCCGGCCAGCAGCTCGGCAGGCTGCAGCTCAGCGCGCCCGGCCTCGAGACCCGCGACGTCCCGCTGGTGGCTTCCCACGACGTGCCGCCGGCCGGCCTGCTCAAGCGGGTGCAGGATGCTGTCACCCATCTCGTCGGGGGGGCTTCCTGAGCATCGCCGCCGCCCGCGGACCCGGTCGCTTCATCACCTTCGAGGGCGGCGAGGGCGCGGGCAAGACCACCCAGATCGCGCGGCTGGCGGACTGGCTCGCGGGCCGGGGGATCGAGGTCGTCCGCACCCGCGAGCCAGGCGGCACCGAGGGGGCCGAGGCGGTCCGCGCGCTGCTCGTCGAGGGCGAGGCCGGACGCTGGCAGCCGCTGGCCGAGCTCCTGCTGGTGGCGGCGGCCCGTGCCGACCATCTGACCCGTCTGATCGAGCCGGCGCTGACCCGCGGCGCCTGGGTCCTGTGCGACCGCTATGCCGACAGCACCCGCGTCTACCAGGGCGGCGCCGGCGGTCTCGAGCCGGCGCTGATCGACCGGCTGCACGCGGAGATCATGCAAGCGCGCGTGCCCGATCTGACGCTGCTCCTCGACCTGCCGGTGGCAACCGGGCTGGCGCGCCGCCATGCCGACGGCAATGGCGGCCGCTTCGAGGCCAAAGGCGCGGCCTTCCACGAGGCGGTGCGCAGGGCCTACCTCGAGCTCGCCAGTGCCGAGCCGGCGCGCATCGCGGTGATCGACGCGGCGGCCGATGCCGATGCGGTCGCCGGCGCGGTCCGCCGCGCGGTGGCCGAGCGGCTGGGGCTCGGCGCCTTATGAGCGGTGCGGCCGCGCCCTCGGCCTCCCCCCATCTCTTCGGCCAGTCGGCGGCCGAGAACGTGCTGATGCGCGCCTGGCGCAGCGGCCGCCTGCCGCATGCCTGGCTGTTCACCGGCCCGCGCGGCGTCGGCAAGGCGACGCTGGCCTTCCGCTTCGCGCGAGCGCTCCTGGCAGGCCCTGCCGAGGCGGTTGCCTGCCAGGAGCCGTCCCATCCGATCTTCCGCATGGTCGCCAACGGCGCCCATCCCGACCTGCGGGTGCTGGTCATCCCCACCGATCCGAAGACCGGCAGGCGCAAGACCGAGATCCCGGTCGATCTGGTGCGCGATGCGGCCGAGGCGCTGCGGGTTACCGCGTCGCGTGGCGGTGCCAGGGTCCTTCTCGTGGACGCCGCCGACGATCTCAACCGCAACGCCGCCAACGCCCTCCTCAAGCTTCTGGAAGAGCCGCCGCCCGGCGTCCTGCTCCTTCTGATCGGCCAGCGGCCGGGCCTGCTGCCGCAGACGATCCCGTCGCGCTGCGCGCTGCTGCGGCTGCACCCGCTGGACGAGCCCGCCATGCGGCAGGGCCTGGCCGCCCTGGCGCCGGATACCGCGCCGGACCTTCTCGAGCAGGCGTTGGCCGGCGCCGAGGGTAGCCTCGGGCGGGCGATGGTTCTTTTGCAGGGTGACTGGCTGAAGAGCTATGCCGTGCTGCTCGACAGCCTGGCGCGCGGGCGCGAGGCGCTGGGCCCGCGGCTGGAGGCGGCCGAGCTCTTGAGCCGCTGGGCACAAAGGCAGGCGCAGGCCGAGCCCGGGAGCGGCGTCACGGCCGCGGCCGGGCTTCTCGGCATGGTGTTGCGCCGGGCCGCGCACGCCGCTGCCGGGCGCCCACCGGCGGCCGAGCTGGTGCCGGGCGAGGGCGCCCGTCTGGCGGCCCTGGCGCCGGTGCTGGGCCTTGATCGCTCGGTGGCCTTGTGGGACAAGCTGCACGCGCTCGCCGGGCGCGTCGAAGGCCTCAATCTCGATCCGCTGCAGGCCTTCCTGCAGATCGTTCAGGACGTCACCGACGGCCGGCCGACGTCTCCGGAGCCGATCGCCGGCTGACCGTCGCTTGGAGACAGACATGGCCGCCGCAGGCGCCTTCTACATCACCACGCCCATCTACTACGTCAACGACTCGCCGCATATCGGCCACGCCTACACGACGCTCGCCTGCGACGCGCTTGCCCGCTTCATGCGCCTCGACGGTCGCGAGGTCCGCTTCCTCACCGGCACCGACGAGCACGGCCAGAAGGTCGAGAAGGCGGCGGCTGCCGCCGGCAAGCACCCGCAGGCCTTCACCGACGAGGTCTCGCTGCGCTTTCGCGACCTCGCGCAGGCGATGAACTTCAGCTTCGACGATTTCATCCGCACCACCGAGGAGCGTCACAAGCGGACGGTCCAGGCGCTGTGGAACCGGCTGGTCGAGACCGGCGACATCTATCTGGGCTCCTATGCCGGCTGGTACTCGGTGCGCGACGAGGCGTTCTACGCCGAGAGCGAGCTGGTGGACGGCAAGGCGCCCACCGGCGCCCCGGTCGAGTGGGTGGAGGAGCCCTCCTACTTCTTCCGGCTCTCGGCCTGGCAGGACCGGCTGCTGCAGTTCTACGACGAGCACCCCGATTTCGTGATGCCGCAGACCCGCATGAACGAGGTCCGCAGCTTCGTGAAGGGCGGCCTGCAGGATCTCTCGGTGTCGCGCACGAGCTTCAGCTGGGGCGTGCCGGTGCCGAACGATCCGGCGCACGTCATGTATGTCTGGCTCGACGCGCTCACCAACTACATCTCCGCGCTGGGCTGGCCGGAGGACCCGGACAGCCTGTTCGCGAAGTTCTGGCCAGCCGACGTCCACATGGTCGGCAAGGACATCCTGCGATTTCACGCGGTCTACTGGCCGGCCTTCCTGATGAGCGCTGGCCTCGAGCCGCCGCGCCGGGTGTTCGCCCATGGCTGGTGGACCAACGAGGGCCAGAAGATCTCGAAGTCGCTGGGCAACGTCATCGACCCGCACCAGCTGGTCGAGACCTACGGCCTCGACCAGACCCGCTACTTCCTGCTGCGCGAGGTCCCCTTCGGCAATGACGGCGACTTCAGCCACGCCGCCATGGTCCGCCGGACCAACCACGATCTCGCCAACGATTTCGGGAACCTGGCGCAGCGCGTCCTGACGATGATCACCCGCAACTGTGGCGGCGTGGTGCCCGAGGCGGGGCCGCTTACGGCGGAGGACGAAGCGCTCCTCGCGGCCGGCCGCGACCTGCTGCCGGAGGTCCGGCGGCTCATGGAGGCGGTGGCGCCGCACAAGGCGCTGGAGGCCATCTGGGAGGTCGTCGGTGCGGCCAACCGCTATGTCGACCAGCAAGCTCCCTGGGTGCTGCGCAAGAGCGATCCCGAGCGGATGGCGAGCGTGCTGCGGGTGCTGGCCGAGACCGTCCGCCGGCTGGCCATCTTGACCCAGCCTTTCATGCCGGACGCCGCGGCCAAGATGCTCGACCAGCTGGCGGTGCCTGCCGCCGGGCGTGGCTTTGCGAGTCTCGACGCGACGCTCGAGACCGGCACGGCGCTGCCGGCGCCGCAGGGCGTCTTTCCGCGTCACGTCGAGCCGGAGACCGCATGATCGTCGATAGCCACTGCCACCTCGACTATGACGGGCTTGCCGAGGACGAGGCCGAAGTCGTCGCGCGCGCGGTGGAGGCCGGGGTCGGCCTCATGGTCACCATCGGCACGACCCGCGCCGGCTGGGCCAAGGCCCTGGCGGTGGCCGAGCGCCATCCCGAGGTGCTCTGCGCGCTGGGTATCCACCCGCACCATGCAGGCGAGCAGGGTCTCGACGATACCGCACCCCTCATCGAGGCGGCGCGCCATCCCCGCGTGGTGGGGATCGGCGAGAGCGGGCTCGACTATTTCTACGACTACGGCCCCCGCGACCGCCAGGCGGCGAGCTTTCGCACCCATATAAGGGCGGCGCGCGAGACCGGCCTGCCGCTGGTGGTGCACACCCGCGAGGCCGAGGAGGACACCATCGCCATTCTCGAGGACGAGATGGCGAAGGGCGCCTTCTCCGGCGTGATCCACTGCTACAGCTCGAGCCGCTGGCTGGCCGAGCGGGCGGTGGCAATGGGGCTCTATCTGGGGATTGGCGGGATTCTCACCTTCAAGAAATCGGAGGCGATCCGCGCCACGGTGGCCGACATGCCGCTCGACCGGCTGCTGCTCGAGACCGACGCGCCCTATCTGGCGCCGATGCCGCTGCGCGGCCGCACCAACGAGCCCGCGTTCACGGTCCACACCGCCAAGGCGCTGGCAGCGCTCAAGGGCCTGCCGCTGGCCGAGATCGAGCGCGCCACCACCGCCAATTTCTGCCGCCTGTTCACCCGGGCGGCGGCACTGCGCCCGGCGGCATGAGGGTAACCGTCCTCGGCTGCGGCACATCGGCGGGCGTTCCGCAGATAGGCTGCGGCTGTGCGGTCTGTGTCTCGCCCGATCCGCGCAACAAGCGGCGGCGCTGCTCGATCCTCGTCGAGGCGCAGGGTCGCAAGGTGCTCTTCGACACCGGCCCCGACCTGCGCCAGCAATGCCTCGATGCCAGCATCGGCACCATCGACGCGCTGATCTACACCCACGCCCACGCCGACCATGTCCACGGGCTGGATGATCTGCGGGCGATCAACAACAACATGATGGCGCCGATCCCGACCTATGCCCACGGCACCGTCCTCGAGCGAATCCGCAGCCGCTTTCCCTACGCCTTCGAGGGCGGACGCAGCGAGCACGGATTCTGGCGGCCGCATCTGGAAGCGCACGCCGTAGACGGGCCGTTCAGGATCGGCGGGCTCGAGGTGCTGCCGTTTGCCCAAAAGCACGGGCACGGCGAGAGCTGGGGCTTTCGCATCGACGGCTTTGCCTACTCGACCGATGCCGATGCGCTCGACGAACGGGCGTTCGACATTCTCTCCGGCACCGAGATCTGGATCGTCGACGCGCTGCGCGACCGGCCGCACCCCAGCCACGCGCATCTCGACCGGGCGCTCGGCTGGATCGAGCGGGTGGCGCCGCGGCGGGCCTTCCTCACCCACATGAACCACGAGGTCGACTATGCCGACTGGGCCTCGCGCCTGCCCGCGGGCGTGCTGCCGGCCTTCGACGGCCTCGTGATCGAGATGGCGGAGTGACCATGCGGCTCGATCGGAACGGCCATTACGACATCCCCCCCGGCAAGCTCGTCGAGGTGGTGACCTATCTCGAGATGACGGCGCGTCCTGCTCCGCGGCCCGTGCCGGCACGCGCCGACCTGGCGCTGCGCCGGGTCGCGAGCGCCGATCTCGACTGGTATCGGGGGCTGTTCCGGCAGGTGGGTGAGCCGTGGCTGTGGGCCAGCCGCCTGGTTCTGTCCGATCAGGAGCTGGCCACCATCCTGCACGACCCGCTGGTCGATCTCTACGCTGTGGAGAAGGATGGCAGGGCGGAGGGCATTCTCGAGCTCGACCGCCGCTTTCCGCCCGACATCGAGCTCGCCTTTTTCGGCGTGGCACCGAGTCTGGTGGGAACCGGAGCCGGCCGCTGGCTCATGGAGCAGGCGCTCGACCTCGCCTGGCGCCACGCGCCGCGCCGCTTTTGGGTCCATACCTGCAGCCTCGACCATCCTGCTGCCCTGGCTTTCTACCAGCGCTCCGGCTTCGTGCCCTACCGCCGCGCCATCGAGATCGGCGACGATCCGCGGCTCACCGGCCATTATCCCGCCACTGCCGGCGCGCATATCCCCCTCATCGCCTGAGCCGCCCGAGGCCTCTTCCCGAGGGCTGGCAACCCTGGTGCGGCAAACGCGCCACAGCTGTCGCGCTACCTGCGCCGAAAGATGCGATGGCGGCCGGATCATGGCCCGCCGGACGGAACGTCGAGCGTCCAAGAATGCTATCGTGGGACGTTCCCATCGTCTCATCTTGGATGTCCGGCCATGAGAATGCTTCTTGTAGGTGTTTCCCTGCTGGCCATGTCGCTCCCGGTCGCGGCGTATGCCCAGCAGTCCTCCCCGTCCGGTGGCGCCAGTTCCCAGATGGAGAGCGACGCCAGCTACATGGTGTTCTTCGCCTTCGACAAGGCGACGCTGACCGACGAAGCGCGTCAGACCATCGGCGATGCGGCCGACGCCTATCGGCGCACCGGCGCGGCGCGGCTTCGCGTCGTCGGCCATACTGACACCGTGGGCACCTCTTCTTACAACATGGACCTCTCGCAGCGCCGGGCCGATGCAGTGGCGCGCGAGCTCGAGAGGCAGGGCGTGCCCGCCCAGGACATTGCCATGACCGGCGTGGGCGAGCAGGACCTCCTGGTGCCTACCGCGGACGGCGTCCGCGAGCGCCAGAACCGCCGGGTCGAGATCATGATGCCGGCAGCACCGCCCCCGGCTCCGGTGGCGGCAGCACCGGCCGCCCCCCAGCCGATGCCTCCCGAGGAGCCCCAGGGCCGCTACGGGTTCTCGCTAGCGCCTCTCTACGGCCACAATTTCCGCGAGACCGACGAGGGCGACGACGGCACCGAGAACGACCTCGCCGGCATCGAGCTCGGCTTCATGGCGCTGCCGGGCTATCTGGGCGGCGTATCCCTGAAACAGGGCGTCTTGTGGAGCTTCAACGGCGAGGATGACGGGCTTACCGGGCGCACCGTGGCCAGCGTCGATTTCGCCCCCGATCTCGGCATGTTCCAGCCCGTCTTCAGCATCAATGTCGGCGGCGTGTACGGCAAGGGCGTCCAGGACGGCTTCGTGGCCGGTCCGGAGATCGGCCTCGGCTTCAACATCGCCGGGCTGACGCTGCGCCCGAAGATCGCCTACGACTACCAGTTCCGCAACCCGAACTGGGACGAGGGCATCTTGTGGGGCGGTCTCGACCTCGGCCTGCGGTTCTGAGCCCCGGCCGCTCCTAGTCGGGTCCGGAAGGCGCCCGGTCGGCCACCAGCTCGGCCACCACGGCGTCTTCCGATCCGCCCCGGGCGCGCAGCCCGGCAACGATACCGGCGCGATCGGCGGACGAGCGGTTCTGGCTCATCTTGAGCTTGGCTTCGAGCTGCAGCACCGTCATCCGCAGCCCCACGATGCCGCGCACCATCGCCTGGCGGAACTTCTCGGGCTGGCTCGCGAAGGTCCAACGCGGCTCGTAGCGCCGGGTCAGCGCGAGGAGGAGCCCCTCCAGCGCCTCGGGTGCCTCGACGGTCTCCACCCGGACGACAGCCTCCGCCGCAACGTAGTTCCAGGTCGGCACCGCGGGCCCGGCGGCGTACCAGTCCGGCGAGACATGCGCGTGCGGCCCGGTGAAGACTGCCAGCGCCTCGGCGCCGTCCAGGTGCTGCCAGTGCGGGTTGGCGCGCGCCACATGCCCCAGCAGCACGAGGCCCTGGCCGGTCCGCTCCAGGACCATCGGCAGGTGCGTTACCATCGGCCGTGCGCCGCCAGCACTGACCAGCATGCCGAAGCCATGCCGTTCGACGATCTCGACGGCGGTTCGCTCATCGGGCGCACGGAAGTGCGATGGGGCATACATGGCCGGCTCCTTGCAGGGCCAGCAGGGCTAGCGCGTCCGCCAGCGGCCGCGCCAGAGCCGATTCGGCAGGCGCGGCGAGGCCATCTCCAACGCCGTGCTCAGCCGGTGGCGACCGGCGTGTCCGGCTGGGCGCCCCACTCGCTCCACGACCCGTCATAGAGCGCCACGTCCTCGCGCCCGAGCCGGTGCAGGGCGAGGCTGACGACCGCCGCCGACACGCCCGAGCCGCAGGTGGTGACCAGCGGCGCCCCGAGATCGACCCCGGCCTCCTCGAAGAGGCGGCGCAGCTCGTTGGCCTGACGCAGCGTGCCGTCGGCGGCGATCAGCGCCGGGTAGGGGAGGTTGCAGCTGCCGGGAATGTGGCCGCTCTTGAGCCCGGCCCGCGGCTCCGGCTCGGTACCGCGGAAGCGGCCGGCCGAGCGGGCGTCGACCAGCTGCTCGCGCCGCTGGGTGAGGTTGGCGCGGACCTGGTCGAGCTCGCGCAGCAGGTGGCTGTGCTGGCGCGCCGTGAAATGCCGCTCGGTGGGCCGCACCGGCCGGTCGTCGACCGGACGTCCCTCCGCCAGCCACTTCTCGAGGCCGCCGTCCAGCACGTAGACCTCCCGGTGGCCCATCAGGCGGAACATCCACCAGACCCGGGCCGAGGCGCAGAACCTGTTGGCGTCATAGACGACGATCCTGAGGCCGTCGCCCAGACCCAGCCGGCGCACCCGGGAGCTGAAGCGGACCGGCCCCGGCACGGTGTGCGGCTGGCCGGTGTCCTGCTCGGCGATCTCGTCGATGTCGAAATAGACGGCACCTTGGATGTGGCGCTCGGCATACTCCGCCCTGGCATCGCGGCCGACGCCGGGCAGGTACCAGGTCGCATCGACCACCCGCACGTCGGGAGCGTGCAGGTTCTGCGCGAGCCAGTCGGTCGAGACGAGAGCGTGTGCCATTGCAGCGAGCCTCCGCGGGTGCCCTGGGGGCACTTAGGCCAGCCAGCGCGGCGCCGGCAATCCTTTTTCGGCGAGGAACGCGGGGTTGAAGAGCTTGCTCTGGTAGCGGCTGCCATAGTCGCACAGGATGGTGACGATGGTGTGGCCCGGGCCCAGCTCCCTGGCCAGCCTCACCGCACCGGCGATGTTGATGGCCGAGGAGCCGCCCAGCACCAGCCCTTCCTCGATCGCGAGATCGAACAGCAGGGGCAGGGCTTCCTCGTCAGGGATCTGGAAGGCATCGTCGACCGGTGCGCCCTCGAGGTTCGCGGTGATCCGGCCCTGGCCGATCCCTTCGGTGATCGAGCTGCCCTCGGCCTTGAGCTCGCCATTCTTGTAGAAATTGTAGAGCGCCGCACCCATCGGGTCGGCCAGCGCTATGCGGACCTCGGCGCGGCGCTCCTTGAGGAACATGCCGACCCCCGCCAGCGTGCCGCCGGTGCCCACCGCGCAGGTGAAGCCGTCGATCCTCCCGCCGGTCTGCTCCCAGATCTCCGGGCCGGTGGTCCGGTAGTGGCCCTGGCGATTGGCCACATTGTCGAACTGGTTGGCCCAGATTGCGCCGTTGGACTCGCTTCGTGCCATTTCCTCGGCGAGCCTGCCGGCATATTTCACGTAGTTGTCGGGATTTTTGTAGGGTACGGCCGGCACCAGCCGCAGATCCGCCCCCGCCAGGCGCAGCATGTCCTTCTTTTCCTGGCTCTGCGTCTCGGGCATCACGATGACCGTACGATAGCCGCGCGTGTTGCCGACAAGGGCGAGGCCGATGCCGGTATTGCCGGCGGTGCCCTCGACGATCACGCCGCCCGGCTCGAGCAGGCCCTTTTCCTCGGCATCCTCTATGATCGCCCAGGCGGCGCGATCCTTGACGCTGCCGCCGGGGTTGAGGAACTCGCACTTGCCGAGAATCTCGCAGCCGGTCTCTTGCGAGACCTTCTTCAGGCGCACGAGGGGCGTGTTGCCGACGAGGTCCACGAAACCGGAACGAATTTGCATCTCAGTCACCGTGAAATAGATAAAAGCCACAGTCGATGGTGTAATGCCCGCCGCCCTGCGATGCAAGGCGCGCGCGGCCTACCCCGGAAGGAGATCCATGACGGAGCCCTCGCAGGACGAGATCATCGCGTTTCTCGAGAATGAGGCGCTGGGGCCGGACGTCCAGCGGGTGGATACCCATGGCGCCGCGGTGTTCCTCGCGGGCGGGCGGGCCTTCAAGATGAAGCGGGCGATCCGCTTCAGCTTCCTCGACTTCTCGACGCTGGAGAAGCGCGAGCGCGCCCTGCGCGACGAGCTGCGCCTCAACCGCCGCACTGCTCCGGAGCTCTACGAGCGGGTGCTGCCGGTGACCCGCGAGGCGAAAGGCGGGCTGGCGCTCGACGGCGGGGGCGAGCCGGTGGAGTGGCTGCTTGCCATGCGACGCTTTCCTTCCGAGGCCCAACTGGACCGCCACGCCGCGGCGCACGGGCTGTCCCGCGAACTCCTCGAGGATCTGGCACAAGGCATCGCGCGCTTTCACGAGGCAGCCGAGCCGCGGCCCGACCGGGGCGGCCACGCAGCCATGCAGGAGGTGGTCGAGGGGAATGCCGGCGATCTCGAGAGCCTCGCCGGCAGTGTGCTGGACAGCGCGCGGGTGGCAGCCCTCAACGCCGCCACCCGTGCGGTCCTGGCGGCCAACGCGGGCCGTCTCGACGCAAGGCGCGCCGCCGGTCGGGTGCGCCATTGCCACGGCGACCTGCACCTCGCCAACATCGTCCTGCTGGACGGGAGGCCGACCCTCTTCGACTGCATCGAGTTCAACGAGGAGTTCGCCTGCGTCGACCTGCTCTACGACCTGGGCTTCCTGCTGATGGACCTGATCCATCGTGGCCTGCACCGCGAGGCGCAGATCGTTCTGCAGGCCTGGCTGGACGAGGTGCCGGACGAGGAGGGGCTGGCGCTGCTGCCGCTGTTCCTTTCGGTGCGTGCCGCCGTGCGCGCCAAGATCTCGGGCTTTACCGTCCGGCTCGCCGGGGATGAGGAGACATGCCGGCGGGCGGTGGCCGAGGCCAACGCCTATCTGCGGCTGGCCCAGCACTTCCTCGAGCCGGTGGCGCCCCGCCTCGTGGCGGTCGCCGGACGCTCGGGAACCGGCAAGACCTCGCTGGCCCGCGCGCTGGCACCCGGCATCGGCGCGGCGCCCGGCGCGGTGATCCTGCGCAGCGACGTGATCCGCAAGCGCCAGCTTGGTCGCGCGCCCACCGAGCGCCTGCCGCCCGAGGCCTACCGGCCCGAGGTCTCGCATCGCGTGTTCGCCGAGATCGCCGCGCGCGCCGCTCTCCTGCTGCGCGCCGGGCGGGCGGTGATCGCCGACGGTGTCTACGGCCTGGCGGCACAGCGGCGGGAGATCGAGGCCGTGGCCAGGGAGGCTGGCGTGCCGTTCCTGGGCGTGTGGCTCGAGGCGCCCGAGGAGGTGCTGGAGGCGCGGGTGGCAAAGCGCCGCGGCGATGCCTCCGATGCTACGGTGGAGGTGGTGCGGATGCAGCGCAACGCCCTGGAGACGCCCGCCGCCGGCTGGCACGAGGTGCCGGCAGGCCGGCCGGTCGACGAGATCGCCGCCGAGCTGCGCCCGCTTCTGGAGGACTGAGCGATGTGCGGCCGTTTTGCCCTCTCGGTGACGCCGGCGCAGTTTCACGCCCTGTTCGGGGTGCCGCTGCCCGAGGGGTTCCGGGCGTCGTGGAACATCACGCCCGATGCGCAGATCGTGAGCCTGCGGGCCGGCAGGGACGGGGAGCCCGAGGCGCTCTTCATGCGCTGGGGCATGCTCGGGCCGTGGATGAAGGAGGCCGCCGACCGCGGCCGGCAGATCAACGCGCGGGCCGAGACCGCGGCCGAGAAGCCGATGTTCCGCGCCTCGTTCCGCAAGGGCCGGTGCCTGATCCCGGCCGACGGCTTCTACGAGTGGCAAAAGCAGGAGAGCGGCCCCAGCCGGCCTTTCTACATCACCCGGCGCGATGGCGGTCCGGTGGCCTTCGCGGGCCTCTGGCGGGTCAACCGGCTGGCCGACGGCGAGCTCCTGACGAGCTGCGCCATCCTCACCACCGCGGCCTCGCCGGCGATCCGCCCGCTGCATCACCGGATGCCGGTCATGCTGCCCGAGCAGGCCTTCGCGGCATGGCTTGATCCGGGCCTCGAGGACCCCGCCCTTTTGGGCGAGCTGCTCGAGCCTCTGCCGGACGAGGCGCTGGCGGCGTGGGAGGTGGAGCGACGGGTCAACAGCCCCCGCAATGACGATCCCGGCCTGACGGCGCCGGCCGGCACTTCGTCGGGCGGGGAAGAGGAGCAGGAGCCTCCGGCGAAGAGACAGGGCAGCCTGTTTTGAGGCGGGCGTCCAGGCGCCAGAGGTCTGCGGTAGCCGGTATGCTCCTGTTGCCATCCTACGGCTCGCGGGCTTCCTCGACGGTCTCTTCCGCTTCCTCGCGGTCTTCGGCGTCGGCTTCCTCGGCGTCCTGCATCGAGGCCGCCGCCGGTGCCAGGTCGAGGGCGATGAAGATCGGGAAATGGTCCGAGCCGAAGGCAGGCAGCCGGTGCAGCTCGCGCAGCGTGAAGCGGTCGCTGTGGAAGACATGGTCGAGGGGCCATCGCAGAACCGGCCAGCCGGCGTGGAAGGTGCTGTAGAAGCCGCGCCCGATTCGCGGGTCGAGCAGGCCGCTGATCCGCGTGAAGAGGCGACTGGTGTGCGACCAGGCGACGTCGTTCAGGTCGCCGGCGACCACTACCGGCCGGCTCTCCTTCGCCGCCTCCTTGCCGACCATCACCAGCTCCGCGTCACGGGGCAGCGAGCTGTCGGCCTCGGTCGGACTCGGCGGCTCGGGGTGGATGCCGTAGAACGTGATGGTCTCGCCGCTCGCCAGCCGCACGCCGGTGCGGATCGAGGGGATCTCCTGCGACAGCAGGAAGCGGACCTGCGGGTGCACCAGGTCGAGCCGCGAGAACAGCGCCATGCCGTAGGTGTTGTCGAGCGGGTGCAGCACCCGGTGCTGATGCTCGGGCAGCAGCTCACCCAGCCTTCGCACCCACCACTCGTCGACTTCCACCGCCAGCACGAGATCGGGGGCGTGGCGGGCGATGTCCTTCGACAGCGAGCCGGTCTCGCGGTTGCTCATCAGGACGTTGACCGCGAGGAGCCGGAGGCGTCGTGCGGGCTCGCTGGCGGCGGCCTCCGAGCCCACCACCATTTTGGACCAGAGCGGCGTGTAGGGCAGGATACGGGCGAGCTGGAGGCCGAGGGCCAGGACCAGCAGGCCGGCCAGCACCGCCTCCAACAGCGCGAGGCCGTGGCGCCAGATCACCATGGCGAGCAGGACGAGGACGATGAGGCAGGCGACCTGCACCCGCGGAAAGTCCCACGCCCGCACCCACCACGCCTTGAAGGGTGTCACGGGCAGCAGGGTGGCGAGGAGCGCGATCGCCGCGAATATCCAGATAACGCCGCGCAGCATCGCGAGCTCCCGGGCTGGCGGCCCGCGGGAGGCGGGCGCACGAACAGACTATCATGGGCCAGAACGGGTGAGGCGGTGCTTCGGCTCCTCGGGCGCGGGCCTCAGCTGCGCGAGGGCTGCGGCGCATCGGCCAGGCGCGTCTGCGCGCGCGAGGCCAGCCACCGGGCCGGAAGGGCAAGGCTGGCGATGGCAGCCATGGCGAGCAGCGAGTTCAGGGGCTCGGCCAGCGGGCCCATGTGCCAGTCGACGAGCCGCAGCAGATAGACAACCACGACGTGCCAGGCGAAGACCTGGAGCGAGTAGCCGCCGATGAGCACGAGGAACGGCTGGCTCAGGAGGTGGTCCAGCAGCGCGCCGCCGAGCCGTTGGACAGGCCTCGTCGAGCGCCGGCCCGCCACCAGCAGCCAGGCCACCGCGTAGCCGAGCGCCGCGAAGTTGAGCAGGAACACGAGGCCAAACTCGACGCGGTTCTCGTAGGCCTGGAAGCGCTCGAGAATCTCGGGGCCGATCAGGCCGGTGGTGATCGCCATGCGCCAGGCGAGGAAGAAGACGAGGCCACCCAGTGCCACGTGGAAAAGCATCGGGCGCTGCGGGTCGAGCAGGCGCCGGGGCTGGAGCTGCCCGCGCGCGGCCAGCGCGCCGGCGACCAGCCCGGCCACGAAGATCACCTGCCAGGCCAGCGGGTTGAAGGCGGCGCGCGGCTGCAGCGTAGCGCCGCCCAGCCACATGCCATCGAGCAGGGCTACCAGAGGCAGATGGGCGCCGAACTGGACGGCGAGCCAACAGGCGGCGGAGCCCGCCATGACCCAGGCCACCCGGCCGGTGGCGATCAGGTGGATGAGCAGTGGCGAGATCAGCAGATACGCCATGTATTGCGGCAGGATGTCCATGTAGGAGGGCTGGTAGAGCAGCGCCGCCGCGGCCGCGACATAGGCATCGCCGCCGTCATAGAGGCGGCCCAGCCAGCGGTTCCAGACGAACCAGCTGTCCGGCATCAGGCGCGCCAGGGCGAGGATGCCGAGGAGGATGCCGATGTGCCAGCCATAGAGCTCGAGCGCCCGGCCCCAGAGCCGGCGACGCACCTGCGCACCGCCTGCGCGCTCGTGTCGCTTCATGAAAATCAGTCCGACCAGCAGGCCGGACAGGAAAATGAACCCTTGCGCGCTCTGCACGAAGCCGAGCTCGCCAAAGTGCAGAGTCTTGATGAAGTAGAATCCGCTGAATTCCAGATGGCTCAGCATCATGAACACGAGGCAGAAACCTCGCAGTCCATCCAGAACGACGATTCTATTCGGCGTGGCGCTCATTTTGCGTGCCTGTGATCCTGCTTCGGTGGGCGGCTAGGGAACAGGGCTGGTACGATCCGGTTCCGCGACGCCGTGGTGGGGGCGCTGCGACCAGCGCCGATCATGGACGTTCGGAGCGACGACAAATCGTTCAGGTGTGGCAGGCTTGTTCGCTAGATCTCGACGCTCCGCTTCCCGGAGGTCGCACGCTTGCTCTCACGACTGGTGGCAAACACTGCCGCAGCGCTCCTCATGGGGGCGACGGCCGCCCACGCCGATGGTTGCTCGGCTCCCACCGCCGGCTGGGGGCCGTTTCCCTCCCTCGCCGAGAGCCGCACGGCGCTGCTCGAGGAGGGCGCGCTGACCGTCGTCGCCATCGGCTCGTCCAGCACGGAGGGCGTGGGCGCCTCGGGCCCCTCGGCCACCTATCCGGCCCAGCTCGAGCAACTGCTCGAGCAGCGTTTTCCCAAGGCCCGCATCGAGGTGCTGAACGAGGGGGTCGGAGGCGAGACGGTGGCCGACAATCTCGCGCGCTTCTCCGAGGACGTGGCGGCTCATCGCCCGGATCTGGTGATCTGGCAAGTGGGCACGAACGATGCGCTGCGCGGCGTGCCGGCGGAGACGATCCGCGCGGGCCTGATGGACGGGATCGGCCGGGTCAGGGCGCTCGAGGCCGATCTGGTGCTGCTCGACCCGCAGCCGTTGCCGACAGTGCGTCGCGATGCCTCGATCGCCGCGATCCTGCCGGTTCTCGAGGAGGTGGCGGTAGCCGCCCAGGTGCCGGTCCTGTCGCGCTACACGCTGATGCGTCACTGGCTCACCAGCGGCGCCTTCACCGAGGCGACGCTGCTCGGTGCCGACGGCCTGCACATGACCGATGCCAGCTATCACTGCCTGGCCGAGCGGATCGCCGATCTCTTCCCGGATCCCGGGCCCCCGGCCGCGTCCATGGCCGCGGCCGGGGGAGACTAGGGGTGAGGCGGGTACCCCGGACGAGGTCCGGGACGCCCGCCGCCACTCAGCTGCTGCTGTCCGGGGCCGCCACGGCCTCAGCGGGGCGCAGCAGGCGCGAGGAGACCAGTACCGCGCCGATCAGCGAGAGGCCGATCAGGTCGGTGACCAGACCCGGGTTGATCAGCACGAAGGCCGCGCCGGCCAGCATCGCCCGCTGCCAGAGCGCCAGCGGCACCCTGAAGAAGCCGGCGAGGGCGGCTGCGAGGCACAGCACGCCGACCACCGCGGTGGCCGCTGCAAGCGCGATCAGGTGCCACGGCCCCTGCATGAGGAGGGACGGGCCGAAGACGAACATGAAGGGCACGATGTAGCCGGTGAAGCCCAGCTTGACCGAATCCCAGCTCGTCTCCCACAGGCCGCCGCCGGCAATGCCCTTGGCGGCATAGACGGCCAGCGCCACCGGCGGGGTGATCGCCGAGAGGATGGCGTAGTAGAGCACGAAGAGGTGCGCCGCCGGCAGCGGCACCCCGAGCTTGACCAGCGCCGGCACCAGCAGCGCCACCTGCATGATGTAGGCGGCGGACGTGGGCATGCCCATGCCCAGGATGATGCCTGCCACCATGGTCATGATCAGCGCCGCGAGCAGCGTGTCCTGCGAGACCGCCACCACGAGGCTGGTGAAGTCGAGCCCGAGGCCGGTGAGCGAGATCACGCCGATCACGATGCCCGCCGTGGCACAGGCCAGCGCCACCATGATGGTGTTGCGGGCGCCGTCGACCAGGCCTGCGATGATGTTCTCGATCCGCACATATTTGCGGGTCGAGGCGCGCAACAGGGCCGAGGGGATCACGCTCATGACGCCCGAGAGGGCGGCGAAGGCGGCGCTGTACCCCATGAACAGGGTCACCAGCACCACCACCAGCGGCGTCGCCAGGTGCCCGTGATCGCGCAGGGTCTCCTTGAGCCCCGGCAGCTCCTCGCGCGGCAGCCCCTTCATGCCGGTACGCTGCGCCTCGAAATGCACCGCGGCATAGACGGCAAGATAGTAGAGCAGGGCCGGGATCAGCGCGTAGGCGGCCACCTGCAGGTAGGGGACGCCCAGGAACTCGGCCATGATGAAGGCGGCGGCACCCATGATCGGCGGCATGATCTGGCCGCCCGTCGAGGCCACCGCCTCGACCGAGGCGGCGAAGGCCGGCCGGTAGCCGAGCCGCTTCATGAGCGGGATGGTGAAGGCGCCGGTGGTCATCACGTTGGCCACCGCACTGCCCGAGACGGTGCCGAACAGGCCCGAGGTGATGCAGGCGACCTTGGCCGGCCCGCCGACCCGATGGCCGGTGAGCGCCAGGGCGAAATCCATGAAGAGCTTGCCGGTGCCGGTGCGCTCGACGAGCGCGCCAAACAGCACGAAGAGCATCACGTAGGTGGCCGACACGCTGGTCGGGATGCCGAAGATGCCCTCGGTCGAGACGTAGAGCTGCTCGAGCAGGACCGCGGGGTCGGTGTCGGCGAGGAAGACGGCGTAACCGACGAACAACAGGGCGGTCAGCGGCAGGGCGAAGCCCAGGGCTCGGCGCGTCGCCTCCAGGAGGAGGACAATCATGCCGATGCCGAAGATCCAGTCGGCCGGCCGCAGATCGTCGACATAGATCATGCGCCCGTAGACATAGTCGAGTTCGACGATCGGGTAGAGCGCGGTGCTCACCGCTGCGACCAGCAGGACCAGGTCGAGAATGCCGGGGCCACGCTCGGGATCGCGCTTCCACGCGGGCAGCGTCATGTAGGCGAGGGCTAGCGCGAAGCCCAAATGGGCCGCCCTGAGGACCAGCGAATCAAGGGCGCCCGTGAAGGCGACCCACAGATGAAAGATCGCCATTGTGGCGCCCACGACGGTGATGGCGCGCCTGGCGAGCGTGGCGTAACGCATGATAGTCGCTTGCCTTCTGCAAAATCGGCGGGACGGCCGAAGCCACCCCGCCGGCGATTGTTACATCACGCCCTTTTCCTTGTAGAAGCGGGCAGCACCCTCGTGCATCGGCACGCCGACGTCCTCGCCCATGGCCTCGATCGTGAGGCCCTTCATGGCCGAGGCGATCGAGGCCATCGTGTCGACGTTCTCGGCCAGGCCCTTGGTCAGCGCGTAGACGATCCCGGCATCGAGATCGCAGCGGGCGACCACGTGGGTCGCATAGCCGATGGTCTTGACGTCCGCGCTCTGGCCATCATAGGTGCCGGCCTTGATGGTGACGTTCTTGTAGCCGGGGTTGAGCTCGTGCATCGCCGCGAAGCCCTCGCCCTCGATCGGCACGAGATTGATCTTGCGGGCGCTGGCAAGATCCATGATGGCGCCGGCCGGCACCGTGGTGCCCAGCGTCATGACCTCGACATTGCCGTCCTTCATCTGCTCCACACCGTCGGTGTAGGAGCCGAAGCCGGTCCGGCTCATGCTGTCGTAGCTCAGGCCGTGGGCCTGGAGCATGTGCTGGGTGATCGCCTCGGCAGTGTTGCCGCGCGGCTGGGCGTTGAGCGCCTTGCCCTTGAGGTCGGCCGGGGTCTTGATGCCGGCATCGGCCAGGGCCACCACCTGGAAATATTGCGGGTAGAGGGTGGCGACGTTGCAGACATTGGCAGCCGGCTCGTCGAAGGGCGGCTTGCCGTTGATGGCGTCGACGGTCGAGACGGAGTTGGCAAAGCCGATATCGGCCTTGCCGGCCTGCACGCCCTTGACGTTGGCGATGCCGGCGCCCGGCAGCACCTGCACCGAGATGCCATCGGAAGCGTTCTCGACGAAGTTCTTGATGGCCCCGCCCAGCGGATACCAAGAGCCGCCCTGCGGGCCGCTCATCAGCTTCACGGTCTCGGCCGAGGCAGCGCCGGCGAACGCCACCATGGCTGCTCCGGCCAGCAGCGAAGGCACAAGCTTCTTCATACAGATTTCTCCCACCGAAACGTTCGGCGAGGGCGCCTTAGCACCTGCTCCAGGACCTGCCAATGGCAGGGCCGGCAGGCGGCCCGGCGCGACGCTCCGGTCGGGCGAGGTTTTCCGGAGGAAGAAGTGGCGGGGACGCCGCGCCGGCGTCCCCGCCGGTGGGGCGCTACATCGCGCCCTTCTCCTTGTAGAAGCGGGCAGCACCCTCGTGCATCGGCACGCCGACATCCTCGCCCATGGCCTCGACGGTGAGGCCCTTCATGGCCGAGGCGATCGAGGAGAGGGTGTCGACGTTCTCGGCCAGCCCCTTGGTCAGCGCGTAGACGAAATCGGCGTCGAGGTCGCAGCGCGCGATGACGTGGGTGGCGTAGCCGATCGTCTTCACGTCCTCGCTCTGGCCGTCATAGGTGCCGGCCTTGATGGTGACGTTCTTGTAGCCGGGGTTGAGCTCGCGCATCGCCGCGAAACCCTCGCCCTCGATCGGCACGATCTTGATCTTGCGGGCGCTGGCCAGGTCCATAATGGCGCCGGCAGGCGCGGTGGTGCCCAACGTCATGCCCTGGGTATTGCCGTCCTTCATCTGCTCCACACCGTCGGTATAGGAGCCGAAATTGACGCGCTCGAGGCTGTCATAGCTCAGGCCGTAGGCCTCCAGCATATGCTGGGTGATGGCCTCCGCGGTGTTGCCGCGCGGCTGGGTGGTCAGCGCCTTGCCCTTGAAGTCGGCCGGGGTCTCGATGCCGGCGTCGGCCAGGGCCACCACCTGGAAATATTGCGGGTAGAGGGTGGCGACGTTGCAGACATTGGCAGCCGGCTCGTCGAAGGGCGGCTTGCCATTGATGGCGTCGACGGTCGAGACGGAGTTGGCAAAGCCGATATCGGCCTTCTCGCTCTGCAGACCCTTGACGTTGGCGATGCCGGCACCCGGCAGCACCTGCACCGAGGCGCCCTGGACGTCCTTCTCGACGAAGTTCTTGATGGCCCCGCCCAGCGGGTACCACGAGCCGCCCTGCGGCCCCGTCATGAGCTTGATCGTCTCGGCGCTGGCGGTACCGGCGAGCGCCATCGTGGCGGCTCCGGCGAGAATCCAGGCTGTGGATCGCTTCATTTTCTGGTGCCTCCCGTTTTCTGGCCTATTGGCGTTGTCGCGCCTTAGCATCTGCGGGTCCGCGTGCCAATGCCGCGGCTCAGCCGCCCGGCCTGCCGGGGAGCGGGCGGGCACCATGGTGGGCGTCCCATGCGTCCTGGACTCGCTGGATGATGCGCATGGCGGGCAGCGCCGAGGCTGCCGGGGCGCGCGGCGCGCGTCCGTCGCGCAGCGCGTCGACGAAATCGTGGGTGACGCGGGCGCAGTTGGTCTTCTCGTCCTCGATCGCCGCCACACCCTCGCGGGTCCGCAGGCTGTTCTCGAGAATGTCGAACAGATAGGTGTCGCGGTCGGTGACGAGGAGCTTGTCGTAGAGCCGGAAGCTCGCGTGGTAGCTGCCGTGCACCAAAAAGGACTGCTCGGCCTCGGTCTCGACCAGCACCACGCATTCCATCGGGATGCCGGTACGCTCGTGGATGCCGCTCATGTGGCTCTGCACCCGCCGGATCTTCGCGTCGCCGAAGAGAAAGCAGGCCAGGTCGATGAAGTGGCAAAAATGGTGCCACAGGATATTGTCGGTCCATGAGCGCCGGTAGCCGGTGGCGCCGACGTTCTCGAGCCGGGGGATGAAGAACCGGCCGGCCAGGTGGCGCAGCCTTTCCTCGCCGCCGCGCAGTCGCTCGACGATCGGGTCGCGCTCGCGGCGAAAGCGCATCGGATGACACATCGCCACCATCACGCCGGCCTTGGCGGCCGCCCGTGCTACCTGCTCGGCCTCCTTCCGGCTCATGGCGATGGGGATCTCGAGAAGGATGGGCTTGCCGGCCGCGATGCAGGCCAGCGCGTGGGCCGCATGCTGCTCGCTGGGGCTCGCCACCACCACCGCGTCGATCGCCGGATCGGCCAGGGCCTCGGCAAGGTGGAGGGTCCATCTGCGGTAGCCGTAGCGTGCCGCGAACTCTTTGGTGGGCTCCTCGCGGCGGCCGACCAGCGTGTGCAGCACCACGTCGCTGCGGTCCTTGAGGGCGTCCGAGTGCCAGACCCCCATCATGCCGTGACCGACCATGCAGATGTTCATGGATGCCTCCCCGGGGCTTCTTCCGGGCAAGGCCTTAGCACGGCAGTGGGCCCGGCAGCCATTCCGGGCCGCGATCATCCTTCGGCGATGCGGGGCAGGGCCCGGCCGTCGGAAGGCCGGGCCCCCTGCTCAGCCGGCCGCCTCGGTGCGACGGTTGCCCACCCCCTTGGCGAGGCTCGCCTCCAGGAACTGGTCGAGATTGCCGTCGAGCACGGCCCCCGGATTGCCGCTCTCGACGCTGGTCCGCAGGTCCTTCACCATCTTGTACGGGTGCAGGACGTAGGAGCGGATCTGGTGGCCCCAGCCGATGTCGGTCTTCTGCGCCTCGATGGCGTCCGATTCGGCGCGGCGCTTTTGCAGCTCGAGCTCGTAGAGACGGGCCCGGAGCATGTCCATCGCCTGGGCGCGGTTGCGGTGCTGCGAGCGGTCGTTCTGGCAGGCCACCACGATCCCGGTGGGCAGATGGGTCAGACGCACCGCCGAATCGGTCCGGTTGACGTGCTGGCCGCCGGCGCCGGACGCCCGGTAGGTATCGACCTTGAGGTCCTTGTCGTTGATCTCGACCTCGATGCGGTCGTCGATCACCGGGTAGACCCACACGCTGGCGAAGCTGGTGTGGCGGCGCGCCTGGCTGTCGAAGGGGGAGATGCGCACGAGGCGGTGCACGCCAGACTCGGTCTTGAGCCAGCCATAGGCGTTGAGGCCGATGAGCCTGATGGTCGCCGACTTGATGCCGGCCTCCTCGCCCTCGCTCTCCTCGATCCACTCCACCTTGTAGCCGTGCTGCTCGGCCCAGCGCAGGTACATGCGCAGCAGCATCTGGGCCCAGTCCTGCGATTCGGTGCCGCCGGCGCCGGCATTGACCTCGACGAAGGTGTCGTTGGCGTCGGCCTCGCCGGAGAGCATGCTCTCGAGCTGCAGACGGTCGACGGTGGCCTTGATGTCGGCGAACTCGGCCTCGACGTCGCTCAAGGTCTCGGCATCGTCCTCGGCCTCGGCGAGCTCGGCAAGCTCGCAAACGTCGGCCAGCCGCTGCTCCAGCGAATGCTGGCGCTCCACGGCGTCGGCAAGGCGGGTGCGCTCGCGCATGATGCTCTGGGCGCGCTCGGCATCCTCCCAGAGCTTGGGATCCTCGGAGAGCGCGTTCAGCTCGTCGAGGCGGACAAGGGCCTGATCCCAGTCAAAGATGCCTCCGCAGCAGGTCCAGACCCTGCTTGATGGAATCGGCGAGATTGGCAAATTCCGCGCGCATGGCTCCTCCGGGAACAGCTGAATGGGACATGGCGGCGGGACCTGAGGACCCGCCGCAGGTCAATAGATGCCGCCGCCGCCTGGCATGGCGGGCCGGCCGGTGCGGCCATCGCCGCCCTCGGCCGTTGCGGGCCCGCTTCTTACCGGCTCCGTACCGGGCAGGAAAGCTTCCGAGATGACCTTGTCGGTGGACCCGTCCGGCAGCATCCCCGTCGAGGCGTCGACCTGGACGATACGGACGTTGGGCGGGGTGCGGAAGGGCTGGGGCGGCACGCCGTCGAGCGCCTCGAGCATCACGTCCTTCCAGATCGGCAGGGCGACACCCGAGCCGGTGGCCCGGCTGCCCAGGCTCTTGGGCTGGTCGTAGCCGACGAACACGGCAACCACGAGATCGGGCGAGAAGCCCACGAACCACGCGTCCTTGGCCTCGTTGGTGGTGCCGCTCTTGCCGCCCAGCGGCCGGCCCGGCTGCCGGGCGGCAGCGCCCGTGCCGCGATCGATCACGCCCTGGAGCATGTTGACCATCTGGAAGGCGTGTCGCGGATCGACCACCAGCGGCCGCTCCTCGGGCAACTCGGGCGGCAGCAGACCCTCCTGCCAGCTTTCCGCCCGGCACGCCTCGCAGGCGCGCTGGTCGCGGCGCATCACGGTGCGCCCGTGCCGGTCCTGGATGCGCTCGACCAGGTAAGGCTCGAGCTCGCGCCCGCCATTGACGAGCATCGCATAGGCGGTGGCGAGCTGCAGCGGGGTGACCTCGTTGGAGCCCAGCGCTGCCGCGAGGAAAGGCTGCAGGCCGCGGTCGATGCCGAAGCGCCGGGCCACGTCGATGACCCGCTCCATACCCGCTTCCTGGGCGAGCCGCACCGTCATCACGTTGCGCGACTTCTCGAGGCCGACGCGCAGCGTGGTCGGCCCGTAGAAGCGGTCGCTGTAGTTGGAGGGGCGCCACAGCGGCAGCCCGGGGCCCTGCTCGATGGCGAGCGGCGCGTCGAGGATCACCGTCGAGGGCGTCATGCCCGCCTCGAGGCCGGCAAGGTAGACGAACGGCTTGAAGGCCGAGCCCGGCTGGCGCAACGCCTGGGTCGCGCGGTTGAACTGGCTCTGCCGGTAGCTGAAGCCGCCGCTGAGCGCCAGGACACGGCCGGTATGCGGGTCGAGCGCCACGACGGCGCCCTCGACCTGCGGCCGCTGCCGCAACCCGTAGCGGTCCTCCGCCAGCTTCTCGACGACGATCACGTCGCCGGGGGAGGCGACCTGGGCCGCCGACTTGACCGCCGGGCCGAGCCCGCCGCCCTCGCGGGCCGCCCGCGCCCAGCTCATCTCGGAAAGCGGGATGCGGCCGGTGCTGCCATCGGCGAGCGCTATCGTCGCGCCCTTCTCGCCGGCCGCCAGCACCACCGCGAGCTGCCAGTGGAACAGCTCGAAGCCGGGATCGAAGCTGCCCAGCTGCGCGAGCCGGGTCTGCGGATCGTCGCTCTCGATGCGCCCCAGCGGCCCGCGCCAGCCTTCGCCCTTCGCATAGTCGAAGAGCCCCCGACGCAGGGCCCGGTCGGCGATCGCCTGCATCGGCGGGGCCACCGTGGTGCGCACCGAGAGCCCCCCCTCGTAGAAGCCCTCCTCGCCGAAATGGCGCACCAGCTGGCGGCGCACCTCCTCGGTGAAGAAATCGGCGCTCACATACTCCTCGGGCGCCCGGGCGCGCTCGACCAGCGGCTCGGCGCGCGCCTCGCGCGCTTCCTCGGCGGTGATGTAGCCGTCGTCGAGCATCCGCCCGATGACATAGTCGCGGCGCGCTACCGCGGCATCGTGGTTGCGGGTCGGATCGTAGCGCGACGGCGCCTTGGGCAGGCCGCCCAGGAATGCCGCCTCGGACAGCGAGAGCTGGTCCAGCGACTTGTTGAAATAGTTGAGCGCGGCCGCCGCCACGCCATAGGAGCGGGCGCCCAGGAAGATCTCGTTCAGGTAGAGCTCGAGGATGTGGTCCTTGCTGAAGGCCCGCTCGATCCGCAAGGCGAGGATCGCCTCCTTGATCTTGCGGTCGAGCGACAGCTCGTTGGTCAGCAGGAAGTTCTTGGCGACCTGCTGGGTGATGGTCGAGGCGCCCTGCGGCCGCCGGTTGTCCTGCAGCCGCCGGATATTGTCGACCGCCGCGCGCAGGATGCCGACCGGGTCGACGCCGGGATGGCTGTAGAAGTTCTGGTCCTCGGCGGCGATGAAGGCGTGCCTGACCCGCTCGGGGATCGCCTCGACCGGCACGAACACCCGCCGCTCGCGCGCATATTCGGCGAGGAGGCGGCCGTCGCCGGCATGGACGCGGGTGACCGTGGGCGGCGCATAGTCGGCGAGCCGGCCGTAGTCGGGCAGGTCCTCGCTGTAGCGGTGCACCACCCAGAGCAGGCCGGCAGCACCCACCAGGGCCAGGACGAGCAGCCCGAGGGCAAGGCGGGCGAGGATGCTTGGCAGTCGGCGCACGTAGAGACTCCACCCGTGCTGCGGGATCGTTCGTTGACGCTCGTGCTTATCTGAGCGCGGTGAAGTAGCGGTCAATGGCCGAGGTGATGGCACGCGCCAGCTTCGCGCGGTAGGCGGGATTCTCGAGCTGGCGGGCGTCCTCGGCGTTGGAGAGATAGCCCAGCTCAAGCAGGACCGAGGGAATATCCGGCGACTTCAGCACGGCAAAGCCCGCAAAACGCCGCGTGTTGCGCAACAGGCGCGTTACCGCGCCGAGATCGTCGACCAGCGTGTCGGCGAAGGTAATCGACTTGTTGTTGGTGTCACGCTGCGCCAGGTCGATCAGGATGCTGGTGACGATCGGGTCGTGCATGGAGAGGTCGGTGCCGGCGATGATGTCGACCTTGTTCTCCTTGCGGGCCAGGCGTTCCGCCTCGGAATCCGAGGCCTTGTCGGAGAGCGTGTAGACCGAGGCGCCCTGGAAGCTCCGGTCGGCGATGCTGTCGGCGTGCAGCGAGATGAACAGCGTGCCGCCGGCCTCGCGGGCCAGGGCGATGCGCTCGCGCAAAGGAATGTAGATGTCGCCGTCGCGGGTCAGGACCACGTCATAGCGTCCGGTCGCGCGCAACGCGTCGGCGAGCTCGCGCGCCATCCGCAGCGTGATCTCCTTCTCGTGCACGCCGGTGATGCCGATGGTGCCCGGGTCGATGCCGCCATGCCCGGCGTCGAGCACGATCACCGGGCGTCTGGGCACTGGCGCCGTGATCGGCGGCGAGTCGGGGCGCGGCGCTGGCAGGGTCGCCATGGCAGGGCGGGCCCGCGGCGGGCGCGGCTCGCCGGGACTGGCGGCGGGCGCCGGCCGCGGCGGATCGGCTGCCGCGAGGTCGACCACCAGCCGGAACATCCGTGAGCCATCGCGTGGCGGCAGGACGAACTGGTCGGTGATGCGGAACGGACGGCTGAGATCGGCCACGAGCCGCGAGCGGCCCTGCTCGATGCTGCCATAGCGGTAGCCGGTCACCAGGCCGCGCGGCTGGCCGTCGCTGGCCACCTGCCAGCGCAGCTCAGGCAGGTCGATGACCAGCCGCGGCGGCTGGTCGAGCGCCGTGGCGGTGAAGGCGATGCCGCGCTCGACCTCGACGACCAGCCGGGTGCGCCCCTCGTGCAGCCCGAAGCGAACGGCGCCCACCGCCGGCGCCTCGTCCGGCGCCTGCGCGACCACGGGCCGCACCCCCGAGGCGGCATGGACGATCAGCAGCAGGGCGAGCAGCGCGGCGAGCCGGAAAGCGCGGCGCACGGGCGGCAGGACGCGGGGAAGGAAGCGGCGCTTCGTGGTCAACGGGTCACCGGGCGGGAAAAAGGTTGCGAGTTGCGGATTGTGGCGAGTGTCAACAGCAATTATAGTTCAACCCCGATGGTTCGAGCACGGCAAGAAAAAACGCGGGGTCGAGCGGCTTGTTCCGCTCACCGGCGTGTGTCGTCCGCGACGGGCATCGAGCATCAGGTTCCTCCCGCGCGGCGGCTGTCGGCGCCCTGCCGCATCGGCATGATGCGCCATGGATCCCGTGGGCGGAACCCCGACGTCACTTGCGGCCATGCCGGCTTCCCGGGCCTGGTGGCGCGACCATGCGCGCACCCCTCTCGGTCGAAGGCGTGGCATCCAGCCAACCAGCGCCTGGCGCTGCCGTCCCCGATGATGGACAGGCGGCCCGGGTGCCCGGAGAAACATCCGTATGACGAAGCGTATGCTGATCGATGCAGCCCACCCGGAAGAGACCCGGGTGGTTTCGCTGCACGACCGCCAGCTTGTTGATTTCGATTTCGAGAGCGCGTCCAAGCGGCAGCTCAAGGGCAACATCTACCTGGCCAAGGTGACCCGCGTGGAGCCCTCGCTCCAGGCGGCGTTCGTCGATTACGGCGGCAACCGTCACGGCTTCCTGCCGTTCACCGAGATCCACCCCGACTACTACCAGATTCCCGCCGCCGACCGCGCCATGCTCGACGAGCTCGAGCGCGAGGCCGCCAGCAAGGCGGCCGCCGCCGAGGCCGAGCCCGAGCACGCCGCCAAGGGCGACGGCGAGGACGACGTCTCCTCCGTCACCGAGGATGCCGACGAGGAGACCGCCGACGTCGTCGACGAGTTCGCCCGCCGGCGGGCGCGCCTGCTGCGCGGCTACAAGATCCAGGAGGTCATCAAGCGGCGGCAGATCCTGCTCGTGCAGGTCGTCAAGGAGGAGCGCGGCAACAAGGGGGCGGCGCTCACCACCTACCTGTCGCTGGCCGGCCGCTACTGTGTCTTGATGCCCAACACACCGCGCGGCGGCGGCATCAGCCGCAAGATCGCCAACGTCACCGACCGCCGGCGGCTCAAGTCGATCGCGCAGGAGCTGGAGGTCCCGACCGGGATGGGCCTCATCATCCGCACCGCCGGCGCGGAGCGCAGCAAGACCGAGGTCAAGCGCGACTACGACTATCTCATCCGGCTGTGGAGCGAGATCCGCGAGACCACGCTGGGCAGCGTCGCGCCGGCGCTGATCTACGAGGAAGGCGATCTCATCAAGCGGGCGCTGCGCGACGTCTACTCGCGCGACATCGAGGAGGTGCTGGTCGAGGGCGAGAACGCCTATCGCGAGGCCCGGCGCCTGATGCAGATGCTGATGCCCAGCCGGGTGCGCCACATCAGGCAGTACACCGACGAGGTGCCGCTGTTCGCGCGCTACCAGGTCGAGGAGCAGCTCGACAAGATGTACAGCCCGATGGTCCAGCTCCCCTCGGGCGGCTCGATCGTCATCCACGCCACCGAGGCGCTGATCGCGATCGACGTCAACTCCGGGCGCTCGACCCGTGAGCGGCACATCGACGAGACGGCGGTCAAGACCAACCTCGAGGCCGCCGACGAGGTGGCCCGCCAGCTGCGCCTGCGCGACCTCGCCGGCCTGATCGTCATCGACTTCATCGACATGGCCGAGAACCGCCACCAGCGGCAGGTCGAGAAGCGCTTCAAGGACGCGCTCAAGGCCGACCGGGCCCGCCTGCAGGTCGGCAAGATCAGCACGTTCGGCCTGCTCGAGCTGTCGCGCCAGCGGCTGCGCCCGAGCCTGCAGGAGCTGAGCACCCAGATCTGCCCGCACTGCCAGGGCATGGGCGTGGTGCGCTCGACCGAGAGCTGCGCGCTGCAGGCGCTGCGCTCGATCCAGGACATCGGCATCCGCCGCGAGGCGCGCACGCTGCGGGTGGCCCTGCCGCCGGATGTCGGCCTCTACATCCTCAACAACAAGCGCGACCTGCTGGTCCATCTCGAGCAGCGCTACGACATGCGCGTGCAGGTCTCGCTCGAGGAGGAGATGATCCAGCCCAACGTCGAGCTGGAGATCATCGAGAAGCGCGAGGATCGCGGCGAGGAGCCCCAGGCGCAGGTGCAGGTGCAGGCGCCGCCTCAGGCGCAGCCCGAGGCTCCGGCTCCAGCGCGCGAGCCCGTCGAGGCGGCCAAGGCGCAGCCGGCTGCCGAGAGGGCCGAGCCCCGTGCCGAGGCGGCGGCCGAGGAGAGTGCCGGCGAGGACGAAGGCTCGCGGCGTCGGCGGCGTCGTCGGCGGCGGCGCAGGCGTGGCGGCGAGGCCGTCGGGCATCCGGCGCACCATGCGGCCGGCGAGCAGCATGCCGAGGCCGGTGACGGCCATGAGCACGACGACGACCAGGACGAGGAGGAGGCGGCCATCGAGCCGGCCGAGCTGGCACCCGCAGCCGCCAGCGAGCCCGCCGCACCCATGCCGGTCGTGAGCGTGGCGGCCGAGCCGGTCGTCGAGGCACCCGCCCCGGCCTTCGAGCCCGAGCCTGAGGCCGAGCCCGTCACCCAGGTGGCCGAGGTTCCGGCAGCCGAGACGGCCCCGGCCAAGGCTCCGGCCCGGCGTCGGCGCGCCCCGCGCAAGGCGGTCGAGACGGCAGCTCCCGAGCAGCCTGCTGCCGAGCCTGCCACCCCGGTGGCGGCCGCCGAGGAGGAGGCGCCGGCCGAGAAGCCGCGCCGCCGCCGCGTGCGCCGCAAGGTCGAGCCGGCCGACGAGGCCGCCATCGCCCAGGCCGAGGCAGTGGAGGCCCAGCCGCAGCCGCAGCCGGTCGAGCCCGAGCCTGTCGAGGCCAAGGCCCCTGCCGCGAAGACCACTGCCGCCAAGGCCCCGGCAAAGCCCCGCAAGGCGCCGGCGCGCAAGACGGCCGCTGCCAGCGCCAAGCCGCGCGCCACGACGGCGAAGCCGCGCACCCGGGCGAAGGCGAAGGCGGCGCCCGAGGTGCAGCCCGAGGAAGCGGTCGAGGCCGTTCGGCAGCCCGAGCCGGCGCCGATCTCGCCCCGGCCCGTGCCGAGCGAGCAGGTCGAGGCGCGCGAGCCGGCCATGGCCGAGGCCGATGGCGGCGACGGGCGCAAGACGGTCAAGCAGGGCTGGTGGGCCCGCTGGGTCCGCTGAGCCGCGAGGGCGTCCGGGTCTAGGCCCGGGCGCCCGACCGCCTTGCGGTCAACCACGAGGCCAGGCGGTCGGCGGCAGTCGCCACCGCCTCCTCCTCGCCGGCAAAGCTCAGGCGGATGAAGCGGTGGCCGCGGGACGCGTCGAAATCGAGCCCGGGCGTCACCGCGACGCCGGTCTCCTCGAGCAGGAGCTGGCAGAGCTCGCGGGAGTCCATCCCCAGCTCGGCAATGTCCGCATAGAGATAGAAGGCCCCGTCCGGCGGCGCGATACGATCGATCCCGGCGCGGTGCAAGCCTGCCAGCAGGACGTCGCGGTTGCGCCGGTAGCGGGCGATCCGCCCCTCCAGCTCCTCGCGGGCCTCGAAGGCCCCCAGGGCCGCGTGCTGCGCCACGGTGGAGGGCGAGATGAAGAGGTTCTGGGCGAGCCTGGTCACCGGCGCCAGAAGATCCTCGGGCACCACCATCCAGCCCAGCCGCCAGCCGGTCATGCAGAAATATTTCGAGAAGCTGTTGACCACCACCGCCTCGGGCATGGTGGCGAGCACGCTTTGCGCCGGCGCCTCATAGGTGATGCCATGATAGATCTCGTCGGCTATCAGCCGCACGCCCCGCGCCCGGCACCAGGAGGCGAGGCGCTCCAGCGAGGCGGCGTCGAGCATCGAGCCGGTGGGGTTGGCGGGGCTCGCCACGATCAGGCCATGGATCGGCCCCTCGACCCGCTCCAGCAACTCGACGGTCGGCTGGAAGCGGCTGTCGGCCTCGGCCGGCAGCGGCACGACCTCGATGTCGAGGGCCTGGAGGATGTTGCGGTAGGCAGGATAGCAGGGCTCGGCCAGGGCCACCCGCTGGCCGGCGTCGAAGGCCGCGAGGAAGGCCAGCACGAAGGCGCCCGAAGCGCCCGCCGTGGCGACGATCCGCTCCTCGGGCACGGCCAGGCCATGGGCCTCCCGGTAGTGGCGGGCGATCCGCGCGCGCAAGGGCGGGATGCCCAGGGCCTCGGTATAGCCCAGCGGCCCGGCTCCGAGCGCCGCACGGGCGGCGGCAAGAGCCTGCTCGGGCGCACCCCCGCCGGGCTCGCCCACCTCCAGATGCAGGACGTCGGCGCCCGCCGCGGCGCGCGCGTTGGCGGCCGCCAGCACCTCCATGACGATGAAGGGGGCGATCCCGCTCCGCCTGGACGGGCAGGGCCGGGGAGGAAGGGGCGGGGTCGGCTGCGACGTTTCCTGCATGGCTGCGCCGTTTCTCCTGCTGTGGTCCGGCTGGCGCTTTGGTAGGCTGCGCCCGGGTCACAAGCAACCGGTCGAGGGCATGAGGAAACTTGCCGTTCCGGTGGCGCGGCTGCTGCTCGCGCTGCTTCTCGTCATCTCGCAGGTGGGTACCGCGCGCGCGGCATCGGTGATCCGCGACACCGAGATCGAGGCGATGATCCGCGCCATCGCCGACCCGATCTTCCACGCCGCCCGCCTCGAGCCCAGCGCCATCGACATGTATGTCCTGAGCGATCCGGTGCTCAACGCCTTCGTGGCGGGTGGCCAGAACATGTTCCTCAATACCGGCCTCCTGATCCGGACCGAGACCCCGGAGGAGCTGGCCGGCGTCATCGCCCACGAGACCGGGCACATCGCCGGCGGCCATCTGACCCGCCTGATGCAGGCCATGGACCGGGCCTCGGCGCAGTCGGCGATCGGCATGATCCTCGGCATGGCGGCGGCGGTGGCCGGCGCGCCGCAACTCGGCACCGCCATCATGGCCGGCGGCCTCACCGTGGCACAACGCGGCGTTCTTTCGTTCTCGCGCTCGCAGGAGCAGCAGGCGGACCAGGCGGGTGTCGGCTTTCTCGCCGATGTCGGGCTCCCTCCCGAAGGGATGCGAGCCTTCTTTCAGACCCTCGACCGCCAGAACCTGCGGATCACCACCGGCGGCGACGTCTACCTGCGCACCCATCCGCTGACCGCCGACCGGATCGATTTCCTGCGCGAGCAGGAGGTGAGGTCGCCTCTCGCCGGGCGGACGCTGAGCCCCGCGCTGCACGAGGCGCACGCCCGCTCGCGCGCCAAGCTCGACGCTTTCCTGGGCGAGCCCCGAGCGATGCTGACCAAGTACCAAGGCGACACGGTGACCGACCGCTATGCCCGGGCCATCGCCCATCACCGTCTGGCCAACCTGGACGAGGCGCTGGCGCTGGTGCGCGGACTGGAGGCCGAGGCGCCGGGAGATCCCTATTTCCACGAGCTCGAGGGGCAGATCCTGTTCGAGAACGGCCGGGTGGCGGATGCCGTGGCGCCCTATCGCGAGGCGCTGCGCCTGAAGCCGGATGCGGCGCTGATCCGGCTGGGTCTCGCCCGCGCCCTGCTGGAGCTCGGCCAGGAGCCGGCTACGCGCGAGGCCGCCGCGGCGCTGCGCGAGGTGACCCGGCTCGAGCCGCGCACTGCGCAGGCCTGGCGCTTTCTCGGCATCGCCCTCGGCAGGCTCGGCGAGGAGGGGCCGGCTTCCCTGGCGCTGGTGGAGCAGGCGGTGCTGCTCGACAAGAAGCGCGATGCGAAGTTTCATCTGGGCCGCGCGAAGCAGCATGTGCAGGCCGGCGATCCGGCGTGGCTGCGGCTTCAGGATCTCGAGCGCGAGGTCGAGGAGATGGAGGACGAGGAGCGGCGACGCCGTCGCTGAGCCTCGAGCGGCGGTCCGAGGGGCAGATGCGCATCAGAGAACGGAAGCCGGAAGACGATCCCAGGCTCGTCGAGCTTTGGCAGGACGCCGTGCGGGCGACCCATGCCTTCCACCGGAAATGCGGCTTCGCCACGGTGGGCCGCTCGGAGGTGGATGGTGCCGGCCGGCCGTTCCCGCTGATTCACATGGCGCAGCCGGCGTGAAGGTGCGATCCCGCGGGGACGAGCAGATGAATATCACGACAAAGAGGAGAAACCGGATGCGCGCGAGCCTCGCGGCGGTTGGTGGAATCGTTCTGGGTCTGACGAGCCTTGCAGCACCGCTGCAGGCCGAGCAGGCGTCGCTGCCGCGCGAGGAGGTCGAGCAGATCGTGCGCGACTATCTGCTGCGCGAGCCCGAGATCCTGGTCGAGGCGCTGGAAGCACTCCAGCAGCGCCGGCAGATGGCCGAGGCCGAGGCCCAAAAGGACGCGCTGGCGTCCCGGGCCGGCGAGCTCTTCGAGGATCCGAGCGATCCGGTGGTCAATGAAGGCGGCGACGTCACCGTGGTCGAGTTCTTCGACTATCGGTGCCCCTATTGCCGCAACATGGTTCCCGAGTTGGTCGAGCTCTTGGACGAGGACCGCGACCTGCGGGTGGTCTTCAAGGAGATCCCTATCCTGGGCGAGGAGTCGCGGCTGGCCTCGCGGGCGGCACTCGCCGCCGCGCGTCAAGACAAGTACATGGCGATGCACGAGGCCCTGATGAGCACGAAGGACTTCAGCGAGGCCGGCATTGAGAAGATCGCCAAGGAGATCGGACTCGACGTGGCCCGGCTGAAGAAGGACATGGGCAGCGAGGAGATCAGCCGCAAGATCAAGGAGAATCTGGCGCTGGCCAGCGAGCTGGGCATCAATGGCACGCCGAGCTTCATCATCGGCGAGACGCTGATCCCCGGGGCGGTGCCGGTAGCGCGCCTGGCGCAGCTCGTCGAGGCCCAGCGCGCGAAGTAAGGGGCAGGGGGCGGCTCCCGCGGCCGCCCCCGTGCCGGCTAGCGCTTGCGGGCAAGCATCAGCCCGTCGCCGATCGGCACCAGGCTCATGCTCACCCGCTCGTCCTCGCGGATCTTCGTGTTGAGGGCGCGCAGCGTGCGCACCTGCCGGCCGTCACTGGCCGGATCGGCCACCTCGCCGTGCCACAGGACATTGTCGAGCGCCACCAGCCCGCCCGGCCGCAGCAGCCGCAGGGCGCGCTCGTAATAGGCGTCGTAGCCCTTCTTGTCGGCATCGACATAGGCAAGATCGAAGCTTTCCGCCGCGCCCTCGGCCAACAGCCCGTCGAGGCTCGCGAGCGCCTCGCCGAGGCGCAGCTCGATGCGCTCCTCGACTCCGGCTTGGCGCCAGTAGCGTCGGCCGATGGCCGCCCAGTCCTCGTTGACGTCGAGGGTCACGACCCGGCCGCCTTCGCCTGCGGCCAGCGCCATGGAAAGCGCGCCATAGCCGGTGAAGCAGCCGACCTCGAGAATCCGCCGGGCGCCCGCAAGCTCGATCAGCAGGCCCAAAAGCTGCACCTGCTCGGCGGCGCTGCGCATGCCCGCGTCGGGCAGGCGGTCGGTCTCCTCGCGCAAGGCCCGTTGCGCCGGATGCTCGCGCAGCGAGGTCTCAAGAAGATAGGCGTAGAGCCGGTCGTCGAGAGGCAGGGTGCGCGGGCTCATGGGCTCAGGCCGCGCGGGCGGCCAGCTGGCGGGCCGCCTCCAGGACCTCGGCCACATGGCCCGGCACCTTGACCTTGCGCCACGAGCGCACGATCCGGCCGTCCGCGTCGACGAGGAAGGTCGAGCGGTCGATACCCATGTATTTGCGGCCGTACATGCTCTTCTCGACCCAAGAGCCCCAGGCCTCGACGAAGCCGCCTTCCTCGTCGGAGAGGAGGGGAACGGAGAGCCCGTGCTTTTCCTTGAACCTGTCGTGGCTCTTCACGCCGTCCTTGGACGCGCCGATCACCTCGACGCCGAGCTTGCGGAACTCCTCGTGGCTTTCGGTGAAGCCGATTGCCTCCTTGGTGCAGCCCGAGGTGTCATCTTTGGGATAGAAGAACAGCACGTAGGGCCGGCCCTCCAGCCCGGCCGAGCTCAAGCGGCCGCCGCCGTCGGTGGGCAGGTCGAACTCGGGGGCGCGATCGCCTTCGCCGGGTGCCTTGGTCATCGTCATCTCCATCAAGGGCCGCCCGTGGCGGCGGGCGGACAGAAATCATCGAATATACGGCGTGCCAGGTCCTGGCTTTCGCCGAGCCTGGCCTCGAGCGCCTCGAAGTCCTCGAGCGGCAGCCCGTCGGGGTTGGCCCGCAGGGCGGCGCGCAGCAGCGCCTCGCGCAGGCCCTCGGGTGCCTCGTCCGGCACGAAGCGGTCGCGCAGCGAAAGCCGCAGGACGGCCTGGAGCGCGTGGTGCAGCCGCAGCGCCGCCACCAGGTCGCGGGCCAGCGAGGGGGCCATCAGCCCGGCCTCGCCGGCAGAAGCCAGCACGTCGGCGGTGCCGGTGGAGCGCAGCTCCGGGCGCTCGTGGAGGAAGGCCAGCTGCAGGAACTGGGCGGTGAACTCCATGTCCACGAGCCCGCCGCGGGCATGTTTCAGGCTCCACGGGTCGGCACTGCCGTGCCCCTTGAAGATGCGCTCGCGCATCGCCCGGACGGCGGCACGGAGCGCCACGAGGTCGCGCGGGCGGCGCAGCGTGGTCTCGATGACCTCCCCGACCTTGGCGGCGAGCTCCGCATCGCCCGCAACCACGCGCGCCCGGGTCAGCGCCTGCTGCTCCCACGTCTCGGCGGTCTGCTCCTGGTAGCGCGCGAAGTTGGCGACGCTGCAGGCCACCGGTCCGACATTGCCCGAGGGCCGCAGCCGCGTGTCGATCTCGAAAAGCTGGCCTTCGGCGGTGCGGGCGGTGAGCGCGCTCACCAGGCGCTGGCCGAGCCGCGCGTACCAGGTGTGGGCCGGGAGCGGCTTGGCCCCGTCGGAGAGCGCTTGCGGATCGGCGTCGTAGACAAACACCAGGTCGAGGTCGGAGCCCACGGTGAGCTCGCGCGAGCCGAGCTTGCCCAGGCCCAGCACCACGAAGCTGCCCCCGGGCACGCTGCCGTGCTGCTCGGTGAGCCACGCTTCGGCGCGCGGCAGCAGGCTCTGCAGCACGATCTCGGCGATGTCGGTGAGGGTGGCGGCGGCCTGCTCCGGATCGGACAGGCCCAGGAGGATCTGCAAGCCCGCCTGGAACTGCCGGCCGTGCGCCCAGCGCCGCGCGATGTCGAGCACGTCCTGGAGGTCGCGCGCATCCTTGAGGCGCGACTCATACTCCTGACGGAGCGTCGCCGCGTCAGGGAGGTTCTCAAAGAAGTCCGGCTCGAGGATTGCCTCGAAGAGATCGATATTGGCGGCCAGGTGGCGGGCCAGCCGGGGAGCCGCCCCCATCAGGTCGCAAACCAGGCGAAGGAGGCCGGGATTGGCGCGGATCAGGGAGAAGAGCTGCACGCCGGCCGGCAGGCGCGAGACGAACTCGTCGAACAGCTTGAAGGCGGTGTCGACATCGTGCTGGCGGCGCAACGCCTCGAACAGGCTGGGTGTCAGCTCGGTGAGGATCTCGCGCGCCCTTGTGCTGCGGGTCGCCCTTATATGCCCGTGATGCCAGGCGCGGATCCGGCCGGCCACGCCGGCGGCGTCCTTGAAGCCCATGGCCTTGAGGGTCTCAAGGGTCGCCGGATCATCGCCGGTGCCGGTGAAGACGAGGCTGCCACCGCCGCCAAGATCGGGCTCGGCCTCGAAAAGCGCAGCATAATGCCGCTCGACCGTGCGCAGCGTCGCCAGCACGGTCTCTGCCAGCGCGTCGCCGTCGGGAAAGCCGGCGAAGGCGGCAAAGCGCGCGAACTCGCCCTCGCGGGCCGGCAGCGCCTGGGTCTGCTGGTCGGCGACCATCTGCAGCCGGTGCTCGAGCGTGCGCAGCAGCCGGTAGGATGCGATCAGCTCCGAGGCCGTCTCCTCGTCCAGCCAGCGGTTCGCCACCAGCGCCTTGAGTGCCGGCTGGGTGGCGCCGTGCCGCAGTTCGGGTACCCTGCCACCCAGGATGAGCTGCTGGGTCTGGGCGAAGAACTCGATCTCGCGGATGCCGCCCCGGCCGACCTTGAGGTCGTGACCCAGCGCACGAATATTGCCAAAGCCGCGGTAGGCGTTGATCTGCCGCTTGATCGAGTGGATGTCGCGGATGGCGGCGTAGTCGAGATGCTTGCGCCACACATAGGGCTGCAACACCCGCAGGAAGCCCTCGCCGGCCCTCCGGTCGCCGGCCACCACGCGCGCCTTGATGAAGGCGGCGCGCTCCCAGTTCTGCCCGTGCCGCTCGTAATAGAGCTCGGCGGCGTCGGTCGAGAGGGCCAGCGGATGGCCCGGCGGGTGCGGGCGGAGGCGCAGGTCGGTGCGGAACACGTAGCCGTCGCGGCTGCGGTTCTCGAGCAGATGGACCAGGGAACGGGTCAGCCGGACGCAAAACGCCATTGCCGACTCGGCGCCGCGGTAGCGAACGGCCTCGGCGTCGAACAGGACGATCAGATCGATGTCGCTCGAATAGTTGAGCTCGCGCGCCCCGTGCTTGCCCATGCCGAGAATGAAGATGCCGCAGCCGGCCGACGGATCGTCGCCCTCCTCGAGCTCGATCTCGCCGCGCTTGGCGCCTTCGAGCAGCAGGTGCTGCATCGTGCGCTGCACCGCCAGGTCGGCGAAGTCGCTCAGCGCCAGGGTGACCCGCTCGAGCTCCCACTGGCCCGAGAGGTCGGCCAGGGCGGTGAGCAGAGCCACCCGCCGGCGCACCCGTCGCAAGCCCGCCATGAGCCGCGTACGGTCGCCCCGATCGACCGCCAGTGTCTCCGCCACCAGGGCCTCCCACACGGGCCCGGGGCCCAGCTCGTGGAAGCGCGTGGCGACGTCCGGCTCGGCTGCCAGGCAGTCGGTGAGAAAGGGGCTGCCGGCGGCGATGCCGGCGGCGAGCTCGCCCTCCAGCCAACCGGCGAAGGCGTCACCGACGGGCCGGTCGGCGTGCGCCCGGGCAACCTGGCAAAGACGGCGCAGGCCGCGCTCGGCAGTGGCCGCATCGGCGGCCCGTGGCGGCTGAAGAAGGCTTGGCACGTGCTGCCCCATCTGGCTCGGACCGGGTCAGACTGTCGCCTGGGGCAGGGCCGGTCAAGCGCGGCCCGGGCCGGAGCACGGCCTTGGTGAGGGGGATCTCGCGCGGGCTGCGCTACCTGCTGGCCTCGCTCGCGACGATGCTCATGGTAGCCGCCCTGATCCTCGTCGTTGCACTGCGCCAGGGGCCGGTGCCGATCGGTTTCGCCGAGCCGCTTCTGCTTCACTTTCTCAACGAGCGCGCGGGCGGGCTGCGCATCGCCTTTACCGGTCCGGCCTTGCGCTGGTCGCGCGAGAGCCGCTCGCTCGAGCTCGAGGTGCGCGATCTCGATCTGGCCGCGCCCGGCCGTCCGCCGCTGCTCAGCGCCTCGCACGCCGCCATCGACGTGGTGATCGAGCCGCTGCTCACCGAACGCCGGCTGGTGATCGACCGCATGGTGCTGATCGAGCCCGGCTTCGAGCTGGTGCGCAGCGAGGAGGGTGATTTCGGGCTACTGCTGGGCGGTCGCGAGATCGCCGCCGGAGACGATCCCCGCGACGGCCGGCGCCGCGGCCTGGCGCGGCTGCTGGCGGCCCTGTTCGGGGGCTCAAAGGAGCTGCGCGCCGCCGTCGAGATCCGCTCCTTCCAGGTGGAGGAGGCGAGCCTCACCATTCTCGACCGGGCGAGCGGCGCGCGCCTGGCAGGGCATGGCGGCGCCCGGCTGTCGCGCGAGGAGGGCCGGCTTGTCGTCGATCTGTCCCTCGAGCAGGGAGGCCTGCCGGCGCAGCTCGCCCTGGCCGTGCGCCGGCTCGGGCCCGAGAGGTTCGAGCTGAAGCTCGACGCGCGCCGGCTGCGGCCGGCGGTGCTGGCGGCGATCACCAGCCGTCCCGAGCTGGCCGAGCTCGATCTACGGCTCGACGGCTCCTTCACGACTGGCCTTGACGAGGAGGGGAGGCTGTCGCCGGGGCGCTTCACGCTTTCCGCCGGGCCGCAGAGCGTGGGCTTTCCGGCGCTTTGGCCCGGGCCGCTGGAGATCGAGGCTGCAGAGGTCGCAGGCACGGCCGATGCCGCCGCCCGCCGGGTGGTCATGGAGCGGATCTCGCTGCGCGCGCACGGCGCCGCGGCCGAGGGCGAGGGCGCGCTGCTTTTGGGCGAGGCGGGACCAGAGGTGCGGGTGGAGGCCACGGTGCGCGACCTGCCGGCCCGCCAGCTCGTGGCGTTCTGGCCGGTGGAGGTGGCCGCGAAGGCGCGGGAATGGCTCGACGAGAACCTGCATGACGGGATGATCGAGGAGGGCCGCCTCGCGGTGCGCGACCGCCCAGGCGAGAAGGCGGACGTCGAAGGCGACTTCCGCTTCAAGGACGCCATCGTGAGCTTCCTTCCCGGAATGCCGGCGGTCGAGGAGGGGCGTGGCGCCGGCACGTTCCGGCGCGAGGAGGTGAGCATCACCGGCACGGGCGGCAGGCTCGGTCCGATCGCCGTCGAGCGGCTTGATCTCACGCTGGCCGACCTGACCGGTGACGGGCGGAAGATGGTTCTCGCGGTGGCCGGCAGCGGGCCGGTCAGCGGGCTCATGAGCCTCGGCACGAAGCTGCCCGAGGGTATCGACGTGCGCCTGCCGGTGCCGCCCGAGCGGGTCGCCGGACAAGGCCACTACCGCCTCGAGCTGGAGCGGCCGCTCGAGAAGGACGTGCCGCCGGAGCAGCTCGTCTGGCGCTTCTCGGGCGAGCTGAGCGGACTCGAGGTGCGCGGCATCGAGGACGAGATCGACATCGCCCGTGGCGAGGCCGCCTTCGCCGCCGATCGCGACGCGGTCCGGGTCCACGGCACGGCGCGGATGAACGGCGTGCCGGTGGAGGTGGTCGAGTGGCGTGTACAGCTGCAGGACAGCTCGCGGCTGCGCCGCGCGGGAACGCTTCGGGCGCGGCCGGCCGTCGAGGATCTGGCGCGGCTGGGCCTGCCTGTGCCGGCCGGCCTCTCCGGCGCGGTAGGCGTCGAGCTGGAGGTGAGCGAGCCGCGGCGCGGCCCGCGAACGACCCGGATCGACCTCGATCTGACGCCGCTCGAGATCGACCTCCCGCGCTTCGGCCTCGCCAAGCCGGACGGCAGGCCCGGCCGCCTTCGCGCCATGGCCACCGGTCCCAGCGACGGGACCGTGCTGGTCGAGGATGTCGATCTCTCGCTGCCCGACGCCGAGGCGCAGGGTGCCCTGCGCCTGGACGTCGAGCGCGGGCGGCTCCTCCAGCTCGACCTGCGGCGCCTCGCGCTCGCCGGCAGCACCGGCGCGCTGGCGGTGCGGCCGCAGGACGGCGGCGGCTATCAGATCAGCCTCGACGCCGACCGGCTGGATCTCGGCGCGCTCCTCAAGCGGTCCAGAGGCGCCACGGAGCGTGGCGGCAGATCTGCGAGCGGGGGGGCAGAGGAGAAGCTGCCGCCACTCGACGTGGCGTTGAGCGCCCGCGAGCTGCGCTTCCATGGCGGGGTGATGCACGCGCTGGAGGGGCGCATCACGCGCACCGCCAGGGGCTGGCACGAGGGCGCGATGAACGCCACGCTGACCAGCGGGGACAGGGTCTCGGCCACGCTGACGCCGGCGGCGGGCGGGCCGGAGCTCAAGATCAGCACCCGTGACGCCGGAGGCCTGCTGAGCTTCCTCGACCGCAACGCCACCTACGCGCCGGGCGGCAGCTTCAACCTCGAGGGCAAGATCCGCGCCGAGCAGCCGCGGCTGCGGGTCGCCGGCAAGGTGGCGGTGCGCGACTACACGCTGCGTCAGGCGCCGGTCCTGGCCCAGCTTCTCTCGCTGGCCTCGCTCACTGGAATCCTCAACACCCTGCAGGGCAACGGAATTCATTTCGACCGGGCGCGGGTCGACTACGAGCTGGAGGGTGACCGGCTGAAGCTCGCCGACGGCCGGGCCAGCGGCTCCGAGCTGGGTTTCACCTTCGCCGGCACGATCGACGCCGGCGAGGAGCGGGTCGATATCGAGGGCACCGTGGTGCCCGCCTACACGCTCAACCGGATCCTCGGGAAGGTGCCGATCATCGGCCGGCTGCTGCGCGGCGAGGACGGGGTGGGGGCGTTTGCCGCCACCTATTCGGTCAAAGGCGGCTTCGACAGTCCCGAGGTGTTCGTGAACCCGCTCTCGCTCATTGTCCCGGGTTTCATCCGCGATCTCTTCGGGGTTCCCGAGCCCGGAGCGGGGGAGCCGGCGCCGGAGGCCGGCTCCCTGTTCGATCCCAACTGAGCCCCGGTGGAGCCGGTCAGGCCGGGCGGATCAGGATGTGGCGCTTGCGGCCGGCCGAGAGCTTGATGCTGCCATCGACGAGGGCAGCGAGGTCGACCGTCATGGTCTCCTCTTGCACCGGCGCGTCATTGACCCGGGCGCCGCCGCCGCGCATCAGGCGGCGCGCCTCGCCGTTGGAGGCGGCAAGTCCCGCCAGGTGGAAGAGCTCGACGACGGAGATACCGGCACGCAGCCGCGCTTCCTCGATCTCGATCACCGGAAGGCCGTCGGCGGCACCGCTGCCCTCCTCGAACAGCCGGCGCGCGGTGGCCGCAGCGCTCTCGGCTGCCTCCGCCCCGTGGCACAGGCGGGTCGTCTCGGTAGCGAGGAGCTTCTTGGCCTCGTTGATCTCGTTGCCCTCGAGCTTCTCGAGGCGCTCGATCTCGTCGAGCGGCAGCTCCGTGAACAGCCGCAGGAAGCGGCCCACGTCGCCATCCTCGGTGTTGCGCCAGAACTGCCAGTAGTCGAAGGCCGGCAGCCGGTCCTCGTTGATCCACACCGCGCCGGCCGCCGTCTTGCCCATCTTCTGGCCCGAGGCGGTGGTCAAGAGCGGCGTGGTGAGCCCGTAGAGCTGGGTCCCGTCGATCCGCCGGCCGAGCTCCACGCCGTTGACGATGTTGCCCCACTGGTCGGAGCCGCCCATCTGCAGGCGGCAGCCGTGGCGCCGGCTGAGCTCGAGGAAGTCGTAGGCCTGCATCACCATGTAGTTGAACTCGAGCAGCGTGAGGGGCTGCTCGCGCTCCAGCCGCAAGCGCACCGAATCGAAGCTCAGCATGCGGTTGACGGTAAAGTGCGTGCCGAAGTCGCGCAGGAAGGCGATGTAGCCGAGCTGGTCGAGCCACTCGGCATTGTCGACCAGCCGCGCCGCGCCCTCGCTGCCTCCGCTCGGCTCGCCAAACGACAGGAAGCGGCCGAGCGAGCGACGGATGCCGGCCTTGTTCTCCTCGATCCTCTCGTCGGTGAGCAGCGGGCGGCTCTCGTCGCGGAACGACGGATCGCCCACCTTGGTGGTGCCGCCGCCGACCAGGGCGATGGGCCGGTGCCCGGTGCGCTGCAGGAGCCGCAGCATCATGATGCTCACCAGATGCCCGACATGCAGGCTGTCGGCGGTGAGGTCGAAGCCCACATAGGCGGTGACCGGCTCGCGCGCGGCGAGCTCATCGAGGGCCTCGAGGTCGGTGCACTGGTGGATGAAGCCGCGCGCGCTGAGCTCGCGCAGCAGGTCGGAGCGGAACCGGCTCATGACAACTTCCGAAGGAGGGGGTGGCGGCAGGGCCGCGTCAGCGCGGGATGGCCATCTCGGCAGGCTTCAGACGCTTGTCGAGATAGGTCTCGCAGATCTCCTCGAGCTCCTGGAGCTGTGCTGCGAAATGGTGATCCGCCCCGTCGATCGCATTGTAGTCGATGACGATGCCGCGCTGCTGGGAGAGCTTGTTGACAAGCTTCACCACCGAGTCGGTGGGCGTGACGTTGTCGAGCTCGCCGTGCACGATCAGCCCGGAGGAGGGGCAGGGTGCAAGGAAGCTGAAATCGTACATGTTGGCCGGCAGCGAGGCGCACATGAAGCCCTGGATCTCGGGCCGGCGCATCAAGAGCTGCATGGCGATCCAGGCGCCAAAGCCGACGCCCGAGACCCAGCAGCCGCTGCTGTTGGGGTTGTGGGTCTGCATCCAGTCGAGCGCCGAGGCGGCGTCGCGAAGCTCGCCCTGACCGTGGTCGAAGACGCCCTGCGAGCGGCCGACCCCGCGGAAGTTGAAGCGCAGCACGGAAAAGCCGCGGCGCACGAACATGTGGAACATCGCGTAGACGATGCGATGGTTCATCGTCGCGCCGTGCTGCGGATGCGGGTGCAGCACCATCGCCAACGGCGGGTTGGGCCCCTGTCCGTGCACGTAGCGGCCTTCGAGGCGTCCGTCCGAACCGTTGAAAATGACCTCGGGCATCGCGGTGTCCCCACATCGAAAGGCGCCGCCTGCAGCCCGGCGGCGCGAAGTGTCAGCTGTCCAGCAACGAAGCGGTCGGAGGCGCGCATCGGCCCGCCCCTCGATTGACCCGCAAGGGGCGCTTCATATATTTGGCCAAGGTGGTGTCTCGTTGCGGCGCGGACCAGAGGGCACGCCTCGTCGTCCCGACCTTGTGGTATTGCTGCGGCCGAGGGCCGGCAGCAGTACCGAGGCTACATATCCCAGGCGGCAGCGCATGTTCAAGACTCTCAAAGAAGACATCCGGGTCGTCGCCGAGCGCGACCCTGCGGCCCGCTCCACCCTGGAGGTGCTGCTCTGCTATCCGGGTGTGCATGCGGTGGTCATGCACCGCCTGGCCCACCGGCTGTGGGGCGCCGGCTGGACCCTGACCGCGCGCTTCCTCTCCAACATCAGCCGCTTTCTCACAGGCATCGAGATCCATCCCGGTGCCCGGATCGGCCGCCGCTTCTTCATCGATCACGGCATGGGCGTGGTGATCGGCGAGACCGCCGAGGTGGGCGACGACGTGACGCTCTACCAGGGCGTGACCCTGGGCGGCGTCAGCCTCAATCCCGGCAAGCGCCATCCCACCATCGAGGACGGCGTGGTGATCGGCGCCGGCGCGGCCGTGCTCGGCCCGTTCACCGTGCACAAGGGCGCGCGGGTCGGCTCCAACGCGGTGGTTCTCAAGGAGGTGCCGGCGGACGTCACCGTGGTCGGCATCCCGGCCCGCCCGCTCGGCCCGCAACCGGTCGAGACCCGGGAGGGCAAGCCCTGCTTCCCGGCCTACGGCACCTGGCCGGGTGTTGCGACCGACCCGGTGAGCCGGGCGCTGGAGCGGGTCTGCGTGCAGCTCGAGGAGGTGGAAGGGCGGCTGCGCGAGCTGGAGGCCGAGCGCACGCCCGAGCGGCGCCGCGCCACGGCCGGCTCCTGAAGCCCGCTCTTTGCCGCGGGGCCTGCAGCCATTGGCCATGAGCCGCGCCTATCTCGATTACGCCGCTACCGCTCCGGTCCACGACGAGGTGATCGAGGCGATGGCCGCGGCGCTGCGCGATGTCGGCAATCCGTCCTCCGTGCATGGCCCGGGCCGCCGTGCCCGCGCCCGCCTCGAGGCGGCACGGCGGGCGCTGGCGGCGGCGCTCGATGCATCGCCCGACAGCCTCGTCTTCACCAGCGGCGGCACCGAGGCCAACCAGCTCGCTTTGGCCCAGGCGCGCGGCGGACCGGTACTGGTCTCGGCGATCGAGCATCCCTCGCTTCTGGACGCCGCACCCGAGGCGCTGCGCGCGCCCGTCACGGCCGACGGCGTGCTCGACCTCGAGGCTTTCGAGCGGCTCCTGGCCCAGCACCGGCCGGCCCTCGTCTCGGTGATGCTCGCCAACAACGAGACCGGCGTGCTGCAGCCGGTTCGCGAGGCGGCCGGGCTCGCCCGGCGGCACGGCGCCCTCGTCCATTGCGACGCGGTGCAGGCGTTGGGCAAGATGCCGGTGAGCCTCGCCGGGCTGGATGCCGACCTGCTGAGCGTCTCGGCCCACAAGATAGGCGGACCGGCAGGGGTGGGCGCTCTGGTGCTGCGCGACGGGTTGGAGATCGCCGCCCGGCAGCGCGGCGGCGGCCAGGAGCGCAAGCGCCGGGCCGGCACCGAGAACCTTGCGGGTATTGTCGGCTTCGGGCGGGCGGCCGAGCTTCTCGGCCGGCAGGACTGGCAGCGCGTGCGGCGCCTGCGCGACCGGCTCGAGGGCGGTGTTCTCGGGCACTGCCCCGAGATCCGCATCCACGGCGCAGCCGCGCCTCGCCTCGCCAGCACGAGCTGCCTTGCCACGCCGGGTCTTGCAGCCGACACGCAGCTCATGGCACTCGACCTTGCCGGGGTGGCGGTCAGCGCCGGCTCGGCCTGCTCCTCCGGGCGGATCGGGCCGTCGCCGGTGCTGCTGGCGATGGGCGTCGAGGCGGCGCTGGCCGCCTGCTCGATCCGCGTGAGCCTTGGCTGGGGCAATGGCGAGGAGGATGTCGACAGGTTTCTCGGCGCCTGGCTGGCGCTGTGGCGGCGCAAGGGGGGGCGCGACCCCGCTGCGCGCCCGGGCCCCTTGTCAAAGCCGGCTCCGATGGCAAGCTAACAGACAGTTGAACGGGCTGGCGGGAGCGCCCGCCGGGAGAGAGCATGGACACGCAGCAGATCATCTCGCTGACACCCGCCGCGGCCGGCCGCGTGCGCGAGCTTCTGGCCCGCCAGGAGGACGCCTGCGGCATCAGGCTGGGCGTCAAGACCACCGGCTGCTCCGGCTACAGCTACCAGATGGACTTCGCCCGCGCGGTCGATCCGCAGGACGAGGTGCTCGAGATGGACGGGCTGCGCATTCTCGTGGCGCCGGATGCCGCTGGCATGCTCCAGGGCACCGAGATCGATTTCGTCGAGAGCAAGCTGGGCGCCCAGTTCGTTTTCAACAATCCCAAGGAAAAGGCGCGCTGCGGCTGCGGCGAGAGCTTTTCGGTCTGATCGCCGGCCCTTCTTCGGACGTTTTGCCCCCGTGCCTGTCATCAACTTCCTGTTCGAGGACGGGAGCCGCCGGTCCGTCGAGGCTGCCGAGGGCAGCAGCATTCTGGAGGTCGCCCGCAAGGCCGGCATCGACATGGAGGGCGCCTGCGGCGGCTCGATGGCCTGCGCCACCTGCCACGTCGTGGTGGACGAGGCGTGGTTCGAGCGGCTGGCTGTGGCGAGTGCGGAGGAAGAGGACATGCTCGATCTGGCGCCGGACTGGCAGCCCACGTCGCGGCTCGGCTGCCAGATCCGGCTGACCGCGGCGCATGACGGGCTGAGCCTGCTCGTGCCGCGCAGCAGCCTTCTGGGGTGAGGACGGACGCTTGGGCGATATAGACGGTCTCGAACCCGGTGCCCGCGTCGTCGTGGCGATGTCGGGCGGCGTCGACAGCTCGGTGGTGGCGGCCGTCATGGCGGCCCAAGGCTTCGAGGTGGTGGGTGTCACGCTGCAGCTCTACGACCATGGCAATGCCACCGGCCGCAAGGGTGCGTGCTGTGCTGGCCAGGACATCCACGATGCCAGGCAGGTCGCCGAGCGGCTCGGCATCGCGCATTACGTCCTCGATTTCGAGGAGCGCTTTCGTCGCGCGGTGATCGACGATTTTGCCGACACCTATGCCGCCGGCCGGACGCCCATTCCCTGCGTGCGCTGCAACCAGCGGGTCAAGTTCCGCGATCTTCTCGACATCGCTCGCGATCTCGGCGCCGCGGCGCTGGCGACCGGCCACTATGCGCGGCGCATCGAGGGGGCCAGCGGCGTCGAGCTGCACCGCGGCGCCGATCCGGGACGCGACCAGAGCTACTTCCTGTTCGCCACCACGCAGCAGCAGCTCGACTTCCTGCGCTTCCCGCTGGGCAGCCTCGTCAAGGACGAGACGCGGGCGGTGGCGGCCCGCTACGGGCTGCCGGTGGCCGAGAAGCCCGACAGCCAGGACATCTGCTTCGTCCCGCACGGCGACCACGCCCGTACCGTGGCGGCCCTGCGCCCCGACGCTGCGCAACCCGGCGAGATCGTCGACGTGAGCGGCAAGCCGCTCGGCCGGCACGAGGGGATCGCCCGCTTCACCGTGGGCCAGCGTCGTAAGCTCGGGGTCTCGGCCGGCGAGCGCCTCTATGTGGTCGGCATCGATGCCGGCCGCCACCGCATCATGGTGGGGCCGCGCCGTGCTGCCTTGTGCGGCGAGGCGTGGCTGGCCGACATGAACTGGCTCGACGCCGGAGCGCCGCCGGCGGCCGGCCTCGCGGTCGAGGTCCAGCACCGCTACAACGAGCCACCTACTGCCGCGCATGTCGAGCCCGCCGGCGACGGCCGCATGAAGGTGCGCTTCGCCACCCCCCAGGTCGGCGTGGCGCCCGGGCAGGCCTGCGTGGTCTATGCCGGCACGCGGCTCCTGGGCGGCGGCTGGATCGACCGGGCGCCGCTCTTGCAGGCGCCGGACGAGGAGGCGGGGGCGGCATGACGGCAAGGGGTGCGGGCGCGCTTGACAGGCCGCCCCATGCCCCTTATTTCACCGGCGTCCACCGCGGGGCGGAGTAGCTCAGTGGTAGAGCAGGGGACTCATAAGCCCTTGGTCGGGGGTTCAAATCCCTCCTCCGCTACCATCCCTTCTGGTTTTGCTGGACGTAACGACGGTTCCTGGCGCTGATTGCAGCGCCGGGCGCTTGTCGTTTTCCGTCGGTCCGACAACTTCCCTGCATTGGCTCGCCTACAAACCTCCGGTTATATGTTGCCCTGCACTCGGCAGGAGCGGGCCGGGCTTCGAGCCGCTATACCCGCCTGCACCGGTAAGGCCGGAAGGTTACGGGAGGGTCAGGCATGGCGAGTTCATTGGGCGGCGTGGCCGCGCCTGCGGAGGGACGCTCCGGCGACGCGCGGGTGGGGCGCATTAGGATCTCGCTGTGGATCGTGGTGGCGCTAGGGGTGGTGCTGCCCTTGCTGGCGGCGCCCGCGCTGACGGAGAACCTCTCGTTCAGCTTCTACCTGATGCTCTGGATCATCCTGTGCACCTCGTTCAACCTGGTGGCGGGATTCACCGGCTACATGCCCTTCGGTTATGTTGCCTTCTACGGGGTCGGCGCCTACGCCACCGGCGTGCTGCACAAGACGTACGGGCTGCCGATGCCCGGCGCGCTGGTCTGCGCGGCGCTGGCCGGCGCTGCCGTCTCGCTGCTCCTGGCCCCGACCCTGAGGCTCAAGGGCGTCTATTTCGGCATTGTGAGCCTGGCGCTCGCGGTGATCTTCCGGCTCGTCGTCTCGATGCTGCCCGAGGACATCACCGGCGGCAGCATGGGCCTCATCCTCGCCCGCGCCAATGACCCGCAGACCACCTACTATGTGACGGTGGCGGTGCTCGCCGCCTGTCTCGCCGCCGCCGGCTGGCTCGCGTTCTCGCGGACCGGCGTGGCGCTCCGGGCGGTGCGCGACGATGCCGATGCCGCTGCGATCGTCGGCATCGACGTCACCCGCACGCGGCTCAAGGCCTGGGTGCTGGCGGCGACCTTCCCGGCGGTCGTGGGCGGTCTCGAGGCCTGGTACACCAACGCCATCGACCCCGAGGCCTCCTTCAACATCCTCGTGACCGCCAAGGTCATCGTCTACTCGATGGCCGGCGGCCTGGGGACGCTCCTCGGGCCGGTGCTGGGCGCCGGTGCCCTCTACGGCATCGACCACCTGATCTGGCAGAAGTTCCCGGTTCTCAACCTGATGTTCCTGGGCATCATCATCATGGTGATGATCCTGGTCTTCCCGCGCGGCCTGGTCGGCAGCTTCGCCCAGCGCTTCCCCCTTCTGCGCCGCTACATCCCCTGAGCCCGGAGTGACACGATGACCGCCGATCTCCTGCTGCAGGGGCTTATCAACGGCCTGATCCTGGGGCTGATCTACAGCCTCATCGGGCTCAGCTTGAACATCATCTTCGGCGTGCTCCGGGTCGTGAACTTCGCCCATGGCGAGTTCATCATCCTGGGCGCCTACGCCGCCTACTTCCTCCAGCGCCTGCTGGGCCTCTCGCCGTTCCTGGCAATGCCGGTGATCTTCGTGATGTTCGCGCTGATCGGCTGGGCGCTCTATTTCGTGCTGGTCAAGCGGCTGACCCGATCGGACGACCCCGAGACCGCTTCGCTGCTGGTCATGTTCGGCCTGTCGATCACGCTGGGCGCCTTGATGCTGTTCTTCTTCGAGGCCGATGCCCGCTCGCTCGACTACATGCTCGAGCCGCCGTTCTTGATGTTCGGCAACATCGTCATCCCGACGACCCGCCTGGTGGCGCTGGCCATCACCCTGGTCATCACCGGCATCACCGCCTGGTTCCTTTACCGGACCTTCCCGGGCAAGGCGCTGCGCGCGGTCATCATGAACCGCTCGGCGGTGGCCACGGTGGGCATCGACGTCGAGAAGCTCTCGGCCATGACCTTCGGCATCGGTCTGGGCTTCGCCGGCGTCACCGGCGTGCTGCTGGCCATGATCTTTCCGGCCTTCTCGCCCTTCGCCGGCGCCGACTACACGCTGATCGGCTTCATCATCATCGTCCTTGGCGGGCTCGGCCACCCCATCGGCGCGCTTGTGGGCGGCCTCCTCTTCGGCGTCACCGAGCAGGTGACCGTCGTGCTGGCCGACAACTCGGTGGCGCTGCTGGTAGGCTTCGCCCTGATGATCGCCGTCATCTTCTTTCGCCCCTCCGGCCTCTTCGGCCGCCAGCAGATGCGGTGATCCGATGCTCCGCGTGACCGACCTCACCAAGACCTTCGGCGGCCTCAAGGCCCTGGGCGGCGTGTCGCTGCACATCCCCGAAAAGCGCGTGCTGGGCCTGCTCGGCATGAACGGCTCGGGCAAGACCACGCTCCTGAACTGCATCAACGGCCTCTACGAGCCCACCGGCGGCGACATCCAGCTCCAGGGCAAGAGCCTGCTGGGTCTGCCCACGCACAAGATCGCCGGGCGCGGCGTGGGCCGGACCTTCCAGGTGCCCAAGCTCTTCCCGCGCATGACGCTGCTGGAGAACCTGGCCGCACCCTTCACTACCGGTCATGCCAGCGACGCCGAGGTCTATGAGCGCTCGGCCGAGTGGCTCAACCGCGTCGAGCTCTACCGCCTGCGCCACAATTATGCCGAGGAGCTCTCGGGCGGGCAGCAGAAGCTGGTCGAGCTCGCCCGCATGATGGTGGCGCAGCCCAGGCTCGTGCTGCTCGACGAGCCCTTCGCCGGGGTGAACCCGAGCCTGGCCCTGCTCATCATCCGGCTGATCGAGGCGATGCCCGAGCGCGACGGCTGCAGCGTGCTCCTGGTGAGCCACGACCTCACCTCGGTCTACCAGCTCTCGCACAATATCGTCGTGCTGCACGAGGGGAGGGTGCTGGCCGAGGGCGGCGCCGCGGAGATCCGCTCCAATCCCGACGTGATCGAAGCCTATCTGGGAGCGTGAGCGTGGCTGAGCCTCTGATCCGCATGGATGGCGTGCACGTCGCCTACAATGGCGACATCATGGTCCTGCAGGGCATCGATCTCGATATAAGCCGCGGCCAGGTGACCGGCATCATCGGTCCCAACGGCGCCGGCAAGTCGACCGTCCTCAAGACCATCTTCGGCCTCTTGCAGGTGAAGTCCGGCAGCCTGAGCCTCAACGGCCGCGACATCAGTCGCCTCAAGGCGCACGAGCGGGCGCTCGAGGGCATCGCCTTCGTGCCGCAGAACCGCGCTACGTTCGCCGACCTCTCGGTCGAGGACAATCTGCTGCTGGGCTGCTGGCCGTTCCGCCGCGACAAGGCGCGGATCGCGCGGGCTCTCGAGAGCGTCTATGCGCGCTTTCCGATCCTCAAGGAGAAGCGCCGCGACATGGCCCGCAGCATGAGCGGCGGCCAGCAGCGCTTCGTCGAGATCGCCCGGGCGCTGATCGTCGAGCCCGACGTGATCCTCCTGGACGAGCCCACGGCGATGATCGCGCCCAAGATCTCCAAGGAGATCTACGCGCTCATCCGGCAGCTCGCCGACGACGGCGCCACGGTGGTCCTGGTCGACCAGAACGTTCGCCAGTGCGTGAACGTCTCCGACCGGCTCTATGTCCTCGAGCTGGGCCGCAACAAGGCCCAGGGCAGCCGCGACGACTTTGCCAGCGACACGCAGCTGCGCGACCTCGTCGCCGAATGGGTCAACTACAAGATCGACCACTGACAACATCACAGGGAGAAGCGACCTTGCTCAACCAATTGCGCAACGCCGCCCTCGCGGCGGCCGCCGCCCTGGCCTTCACGGCTCAGGGCGCCGACGCGGCGGACGACAAGATCCGCATCGGCATGACCGTCTCCTCGGCGGGCAACTTCGCGCTGGCCTCCCAGTCGGGCGTGCGCGGCGTCGAGATCTGGGTCGACGAGGTCAACAAGGCCGGCGGTCTCGAGCTGGGCGGCCGCAAGCTGCCGGTCGAGCTGGTCAAGCTCGACGACCGCTCCGACAAGCAGATGACCGCGCGGGTCTACGAGACGCTGATCACCGACGAGAAGGTCGATCTGCTCTTCGCCCCGTTCGGCTCGACGCTGACGGCCGCCGCCGCCACCGCCACCGAGCGGCTCGACAAGTTCCTGGTGATCTGGTCGGCCGCCGCCGACACGCTCTACGACCAGGGCTTCAAGAACATCGTCTCGGCGACCCAGATGCCGGTCTCGCGGATGCCGGTGGCGAGCCTCGACCTCGCCAAGGAGCTCGGCACCAAGAAGGTCGCGATCGTCTATGTCGACGAGCCGTTCCCGGCCGGCCTCGCCACAGGTGCCGAGGCTGCCGCCAAGGAGCGCGGCCTCGAGGTGGTGCTCATGGAGCGGTACCCCAAGGGTGCGAAGGATTTCAGCCTGATCCTGCAGAAGGCGCGCGCCTCGGGCGCCGACGTCTTCTTTCCCACCTCCTACGAGGGGGACCTGATCAGCATGGTGCGCCAGATGCGCCAGATGAACATCAACTTCCCCTACACCTTCATGGTCTACGCCTCGACGCCGCAGTTCCAGGCAATTGGCGAGGATGGCGACTACATCTACAGCCACACCAACTTCCACCCGACGATCAACTGGGAGGTCAATGCCGGCCTCAACCGCGAGCAGTTCGTCGAGGCTTATGACCGGCTGTTCCCCAAGGCCGAGTACCCGGCCGACTTCCAGACGGTCCTGGCCTACGGCGCTGGCGCCGTCGCCGGCGAGATTATCGAGAAGGCGGGCTCGACCGACGCCGCCGCTCTCAAGCAGGCCGCCCTCGACCTGAGCGGCGAGCTCACGGTGCTGGCCGGCCCCTACAAGATCGACGAGACCGGCAAGCAGCTCGCCATGCCGTTCCCGGTGGTCCAGCTCCAGCCCGAGAAGGGCATGGTCACGGTGTGGCCGCCGGAGGTGGCGGTCGCCGAGCCGATCTTCCCGATCCCCGGCTGGACCGACCGTTAGGCTTCCTGCCCGGGGCTTTCGCCCCGGGCTTCTGTTCCCGACCAGACGGCGGGACGCCGGAGCGGCCCGCGATCCCGTGGAGTCGATGGATGGCCGATCCGGCATTCCGCTCCCTCGCCGAACTCGGGCGAGGGCTTCGAAAGGGCGCGTTCTCCGCACGCGAGGTCACCGCCCTTTATCTCGGCCGCATCGAGCGCGCCGAGCCGACGCTCAATGCCTTCGTCGAGGTCTATCGCGAGGGTGCGCTGGCGCAGGCCGAGGCCGCCGACGCGCTTCTTCGCGCGGGCGTCGATCTGGGTCCGCTGCACGGCCTGCCGATCGCCCTCAAGGATCTGATCGAGTGGCAGGGGCGGGGCTGTGCCGCCGGCTCGATGAGCTGGGAGCAGCGCCGCGCCGCCACCACCGCCACCGTGCTGCGCCGCCTGCTGGCGGCGGGCGCGGTGGTGCTCGGCCGTGCACACATGGTCGAGTTCGCCTTCGGCGGCTGGGGCACCAACCCGCTTCTGGGCACGCCCTTAAACCCCTGGGACCTCACGACCCAGCGCATACCGGGCGGCTCCTCGAACGGCTCCGGCGTGGCGGTGGGGGCGGCCCTGGCACCAGCCGCCCTGGGCAGCGACACCGGCGGCTCGGTGCGCATCCCGGCGTCGGTCGCCAGCATCGTCGGCCTCAAGCCGACCTATGGCCGTATCAGCCTCGCCGGCTGCGTGCCGCTATCCTGGTCGCTGGACTCGATCGGCCCGATGACCCGCACGGTCGAGGATGCGGCCATGCTTCTGGGAGCACTCGCCGGCCCCGACCCGGAGGATCCCGCCACTGCCGGTCTGCCGGCATTCGACGCCGATGCCTGGCGCCGGCTTCCGGTCGCCGGTCGCAGGATCGCCGTGATGGACGAGGCGGATTTTCCGCTGGCGGTGGAGCCGGCCTGCTTTGCTGCCTTCCGCGAGGCCCAGCTGGCCCTGCGGGAGCTGGGTGTCTCGGTCGAGACGGTGCGCCTGCCGTTCCGCTTCGACGAGCTCGTCGAGCGCAACGGTCTCATCATCGCCGCCGAGGCCTATGCCTTCCACGGCGAGACCGTCGGCGATCCGACGCGCCCGATGGGCGAGGCGGTGCGGGGGCGGATCCTGCGCGGCCGGAGCATCTCGGCGCCTGACTACATCGCCGCCCTGCGCGGCCGCCGCGAGGAGATCGCCCGTTTCGGCGAGCTGATGCGCCCCTATGACGCGCTCTTGACGCCGACCCTGCCTTGCGCGCCGGTGAAGCTGAGCGAGGTCGACGAGGCCCAGGCGCCGCTCGCCGCCTTCACCCGGCCCGCCAACTATCTGGGAGCCTGCGCCATCTCCCTGCCGGGCGGGTTCGATGCCGCCGGACTGCCCGTGGGCGTCCAGCTCATGGCACCGGGCATGGGCGAGGACCGGCTGCTGGCGACGGCCGCAGCGCTCGAGGCGGCGACCGGCCACGGCGCCCGTGCGCCGGACCTCTCGCCGCTCGGTCTTTGAGCCGGCCGCTCAGGCCAGCTCGAGGCACCCCTGGCGCAGCACCGTCATGAAGTGCTGCAGCGTCTGCGAGGGGGTGGCCAGCTCGGGGGTCAGCGCCACCACCGAGAAGCTCAGCGGCGGCTCGAGCGGAATGACGTCGAGGCTGTGGCGCCAGGCGTGCGCGGTGAACTGGTCGACCACCGCGCAGCCGACCCCCTCGCTGGCGAACGCGGCGGCCACCGAATAGGTGTGCACCTGGATCGCCGGTGCGTAGGCCAGGCCTTGTGCCGTGAAGGCGTCGCACAGCATCGAGCCCACGGGCGAATCGATCTCGAGCCCCACCAGCCGCTCCGGATCGATCGCCTCTAGCGTCATCCGCTCCGGACGTGCCCGGGGTGCCGCGGTGCGCTGCTGGACATAGACCAGCCGTGCCTCGCCGAGCGTCGTGCTGCGGATGCCGGCCTTCCTGTGGATGTCGTAGGCGAGCCCGATATCGATCTCCAGCGACAGCAGCTTGGTGACGATCTCGTCGTAGTTCAGCGTGCGGATGTCGAAGGAGAGCTGCGGGTTGGCCTGGCGCAGCGTGGTGATGGCACGTGGTGCCAGGCCGATCCCGAGGCTCGGCAGGAAGCCCACCCGAAGGTTGCTGACGGCACCACGCTGGAGGTTGCTGGCGAGGCGGCGCAGCTCCTCGATGCCGCGGTAGATCTTCTCCGCCTCGGCGAACAGCAGCTCCGCCTCCGCCGTCGGGACGAGCCTCCGGCGCACCCGTTCGAACAGCTTGAAGCCGATCACCGTCTCGGCGTGCTGGATAGTCTTGCTCAGCGCCGGTTGGGAGATGTTCAGGAGACGGGCCGCGGCATTGATCGAGCCGGCCTTGCGGATCGCGTAGAAGGCTTCGATGTGTCTGAGGCGCATCGTCTCTCTGGCTGCTGAAAGCGGAACGGACGGTCTCCCGAAGTATCGGGCCACGAGCCGGATGTTGTCGGCCGGTGCCCACTGAAAGGAGACCGATTAGTTGTTTGTACACTTAAAAGGTGGTCAGGAGAAAGGGTGTCGATCGCCGGTGCACGCCAGTGTGCCAAGGAACGTGTTCTTGGGTTGACGAGGCTGCCCGTCTGTTCGTCCATTGTAGGATGAGGCGAGGAGGAGGCGGTGGCCATGCAGCAGGTCGCGAGTTTCGCGGTCGAACGGACCGCCTACCTGGATGCGGACGGCAGCAGCGTGGAGCGGCTGCCGGCCTTCGCCGGGGACCGTGACGAGCTGGTGAGGCTCTACCGGTCCATGGTCCTCACCCGGACGTTCGATGCCAAGGCCGTGGCGCTGCAGCGCACCGGCAGGCTCGGCACCTTCGCCTCCTCGCTGGGCCAGGAGGCCGTGAGCGTAGGCATCGGCGCCGCCATGCGGGCCGAGGACGTGCTGGTGCCCTCGTTCCGCGAGCAGGGGGCGCAGATTCTGCGCGGCGTCACGCTGGAGGAGATCTTCGCCTATTGGGGCGGCGACGAGCGCGGCTCCGACTTCGCCGGCCCGCGCGAGGATTTCCCTATCTGCGTCCCGGTCGGGACCCAGGCGGCGCATGCCGCCGGCGTGGCACTGGCGTTCAGGCTGCGCCGCGAGCCGCGCGTCGCGGTCTGCGTGATGGGCGATGGCGCCACCTCCAAGGGCGATGTCTACGAGGCCATGAACGCGGCTGGCGTGTGGCGTCTCCCGGTGGTCTTCGTGGTCAACAACAACGAGTGGGCGATCTCGGTGCCGCGCTCCAGGCAGACTGCGACGAAGACGCTCGCCCAAAAAGCCATCGCTGCCGGTTTCGAGGGCGAGCAGGTCGACGGCAACGACGTGATCGCGGTGCGCGCGGTGATGGAGCGCGCCCTGGCCCTGGCCCGTGACGAGCGCCAGCCACGGCTCATCGAGGCGCTCACCTACCGGCTCTCCGACCACACGACTGCCGACGACGCGCGCCGCTACCGGGACGACAAGGAGGTGAGCGAGCGCTGGAAGGCCGAGCCGGTGGGCCGGCTGCGCGGCTTCCTCGTGGCGCGGGAGTGGTGGAGCAAGGGTGACGAGGAGAAGATGCTGGCCGAGTGCGCCCGCGAGGTCGACGCTGCCGCCGAGGCCTATCTCGCCCGTAGCGATCAGCCTGCCACGGCCATGATCGATCACGTCTTCGCCGAGCTGCCCGCCGCCATGGAGGGGCAGCGGTCCGCCATCGCGGCGCTGGGGGCGCGGGCCGGGGGAGAAGGCCGATGACCGCGCTCACCATGGTGGAGGCCATCCGCGACGCCATGGCCCGCGCCATGGAGGAGGACCCCGACGTTCTCGTGCTGGGCGAGGATGTCGGCCACGACGGCGGCGTCTTTCGCGCCACCGAGGGCCTGTTCGAGCGGTTCGGCGAGGAGCGGGTGATCGACACCCCGCTCTCCGAGGCGCTGCTGGCGGGCCTCGCCGTGGGCCTCGGCGCCCAGCGCATGCGGCCGGTGGTGGAGTTCCAGTTCGACGGGTTCCTCTATCCCGCCATCGACCAGCTGGTGAACCATGCAGGCCGGCTGCGGAACCGGACCCGGGGCCGTCTTTCCTGCCCCATCGTGATCCGCGCTCCCTATGGCGGCGGCATCCGCGCGCCCGAGCACCACTCGGAGAGCCCCGAGACCTTCTATGCCCACATGCCGGGCATCCGCACCGTAATTCCCTCGACGCCGCGGCGCGCCTACGGGCTGATGCTGGCCGCCATCCGCGACCCCGACCCGGTGGTCTTCCTCGAGCCCAAGCGGCTCTACCGGGCGGTCCGCGAGGAGGTCGCCGACGATGGCGAGGCGCTGCCCCTCGACCAGTGCTTCAAGATCCGCGACGGCACGGACGTGACGCTGGTCGGCTGGGGCGCCTCGCTGGCACGCCTCCTCGAGGCCGCCGATCTGCTGGCCGAGGAGGGGATCGAGGCCGGCGTCATCGACGTCGCCACCCTCAAGCCGCTCGACGCCGCCACCATCCTCGATGCGGTGCGGCGCAGCGGGCGCTGCGTGATCGCCCATGAGGCGCCGCGCAGCTACGGGCCCGCCGCCGAGATCGCAGCCCTGCTCGCCGGCGAGGGCCTGTTCTCGCTGCTGGCCCCGGTCGAGCGGGTCACCGGCTTCGACGTGCCGGTCCCCCTGCCGCGCCTGGAGGACCACTATCTGCCGGACGCCGAGCGCATCGCCGCCGCCGCCCGCCGCCTGATGGGCTACCGATGAAGAGCTTCATGCTTCCCGATCTGGGCGAGGGTCTCCAGGAGGCGGAGATCGTCGCCTGGCATGTGGGCGAGGGCGATCACGTGGTGGCCGACCAGCCGCTGCTCTCGGTCGAGACCGACAAGGCGGTGGTCGAGATACCCTCGCCGCGGTCGGGCCGGATCGCGCGCCTGCACGCGACGCCCGGCGCCATCCTGCCGATCGGTGCCGCGCTCGTGGATTTCGACGAGGGCGGCGAGGACCGCGGCGCGATCGTCGGCGAGCTGGTGCGCGACACGCCGCGCCCGCGCGCACCCGGCGGTCAGCGCCGCGAGATCCGTGCCGCCCCGGCCGTGCGCCGGCGTGCCGAGGAGCTGGGCGTCGATCTCGCCACCGTGGTGGCCACCGGCCCCGAGGGCACGGTGAGCCGCGCCGACGTCGAGAAGGCAGCCGAGCTGCGGCCCGGGGGGGCCGAGCCACTGCGCGGCGTGCGCCGGGCCATGGCCCGCAACATGGCCCGCGCCCACGTCGTGGTGGTGCCGGCCACGGTCAATGACGAGGCAGACATCGGCGCGTGGGGACGAGACAGCGATGTCACCACCCGGCTGGTGCGGGCGATCGGCACGGCCTGCGCCGCCGAGCCCGCCCTCAACGCCCATCTCGTGGACGAGGGCGAGAACCGGGTGCTTCACCGCAGCGTCGATCTCGGTATTGCCATGGACACGCAAGACGGGCTCTTCGTGCCCGTGCTGCACGACGTGGCCAGCCGCTCGCGCGAGGATCTCCGGCGCGGTCTCGAGCGCATGAAGGAAGCCGTGCGCACCCGCACCGTGCCGCGCGAGGAGCTGGTGGGGGCCACCATCACGCTCAGCAATTTCGGCATGTTCGGCGGCCGCCATGCGCAGCTCGTGGTCCTGCCGCCGCAGGTCGCGATCCTCGGCGCCGGACGGCTGCGCGAGGATGTCCGGGTGCAGGACGGGGCGATCCGCGTGACGCGCCTGCTGCCGCTCTCCTTGACCTTCGACCACCGCGCGGTGATGGGCGGCGAGGCGGCCCGCTTCATGGCCGCGGTGATCGCCGATCTCGAGCAGCCTGGCTGAGGGAGGGCGGTTGATGCCGGGCGATCCCTTCGCGCTGGCCGACGAGTGGGGACCAAAGGCGGTTCTCCATCTCCACCGCCCGTCCGTCGGCCTGCGCGCGATCCTGGTCATCGACAATGTCGCGCTGGGGCCTGCGATCGGCGGCGTGCGGATGGCGCCCGACGTCACCCTCGTGGAGTGTTTCCGGCTGGCCCGGGCGATGAGCCTCAAGAACGCCGCCGCCGGCTTGCCCCATGGCGGCGGCAAGGCGGTGATCGCCGCCGACCCGCGGCGGCCCGTCGAGGAGCGCGAGCAGCTCGTGCGCGCCTTCGCCCGCTCCATCGAAGGCCTCGTCGACTACATTCCCGGCCCCGACATGGGCACCGACGAGACCGCCATGGGCTGGATCGCCGACGAGATCGGGCGGGCGATCGGCCGGCCGGCCCTCATGGGCGGGATCCCTTTGGACGAGCTCGGTGCCACCGGCTTCGGCGTTGCCGTCGCCTGCGAGGAGGCCTGCGCGCATCTCGAGATGAAGCTCGCGGGCGCGCGCGTCGCCATCCAGGGCTTCGGCGCGGTCGGCAGACACGCCGCCCGCCTGCTGGCCGCGCGCGGCGCGCGGATCGTCGGCGTCGCCGATTCGGGCGGCGCCGTGCTCGCCCCCCGCGGGCTCGATGTCGCAGCCCTGCTGGCCCACAAGGAAGGCGGCGTCAGCGTCACGACCTTTCCCGGCGGCACGGCCGCCCCTCTGGCGGCACTGCTCGAGGTCGCCTGCGACATCTGGATCCCGGCCGCCCGCCCCGATGTCATCGACGCCGCCAATGTCGGGCGCCTCGCGGCGCGGCTGGTGGTGCCGGGCGCCAACATTCCCGTGGCACCCGAGGCCGAGCCATTGCTCCATGAGCGCGGCATCCTCCTGGTGCCCGACTTCATCGCCAATGCCGGCGGGGTCATCTGCGGTGCCATCGAGCACGCGGGCGGCCGGCAGAGCGAGGTCTTCGGCGTGATCGAGGAGAAGATCCGCGCCAATCTCCGGCAGATCCTGGCCGAGGCAGGAAGTGCGGAGCTGCCGCGGGAGGCGGCGCTGCGGCTGGCAAAGGACCGGCTGCGCCGGGCGCGCGCCTTCAGGCGCTGGCGCTAGGGCGGGTGGCCGGTCTGTCGGACGCGCGTGCTGCCAACGAACGGTGCAGGCGTGCCATCGCGCTGACGCCGCCGCTACCGCACCTGCCCGCGGCCATCGGGATCGCCGGAAGAGCCGGGGATGCGCTGGGCCCTCACCGCCGCCGACTGACAGAAGAGCAAAGACAAAAGCCGCGCGCAGCGCCCGCGCCAGCGGCGAGGCGGACCGAGCCCGCTCGCCTGCCAGCCGCCCTGCCGGGCCCTGAAATGCGAAAGGCCGGTGCCCGTTGCCGGCACCGGCCTTTCCGCATGTCCCGGTCCCCGCGCTGGCGCGGGGCAGGGGCGTCGTCGAGGATCACTCCTCGTCGGACGCCACCTTCTCCTTCTTCACAAGAACCTGGCGGCCCTTGTACATGCCGGTCTTGAGATCGACGTGATGCGGACGACGGAACTCGCCCGTATCCTTGTCCTCGACCACGTTGGGGACAGTGAGCGCCAGATGCGCGCGACGCATGTCGCGGCGCGAAGGGCTCACCTTCTTCTTGGGTACGGCCATCGTCCGAATCCTCGATAGCAGGCAGGCACGCGGTGGCCCGCCCACGCGTGACGTGCGGCGCTACATAAAAGAACAGCGGCGCGAGGTCAACGACCGGCCAGTGGATCCGGTGCGCCGGCCTTGCGCGAAGCGGGCGTGTCCGGCACCCCTGCAGGGCTTATGATGCGGGCCGGGATAGAGAGGCTGCCCGCCGGGAGACAGCATGCGCCTTCGCAAGACGCTCCTCGTTCTCGCCATCCTGCTGGTGACGGTGCCGGCCCTTCTGCTCGCCGCCGTGGCGCTGGTCGACCTCGAGCGCTACCGCCCCTACCTGGAGGCCCGCGCCAGCGAGGCGCTGGGTCGCGAGGTCTCGGTCGGCGGCGAGATCGGCCTCGCCTTCTCGCTACGCCCGACAGTGGCGCTGGGCAACGTCACCCTGGCCAATGCCAGCTGGGGTACGCGGCCCGAGATGGCGCGCGTCCGCCGGCTCGCCGTCCGGCTGGCGCTGCTGCCCCTGCTGCGCGGCGAGGCCGACATCGAGAGCATCGCCATCGAGGGTGCCGACATCGTCCTCGAGACCGACGCGCAAGGGCGCGGCAACTGGTCGCCGGTGAAGCCGGCCGGTGCTGCGGGACAGGGCGCTGCCGAAAGCTCCTCCGATGCGGCCGGTGGAGGTCCTGCCCGCCGGGACGACGGGCCGGCGACGCTGCCGCTGGTGCGCTCGCTGCGCATCGTCGAGTCGGTGCTGAGCTGGCGGGACGGCCGCTCCGGCGCCCTGCTGGCGGTAGCAGTCGACCGGCTGGAGGCGGAGACCGACGGGCTGGATCAGCCCATCGGCCTGGAGGCGCGCGGCACCATCAACGGGCGGCGGGTCGAGCTCGACGGAGAGCTGGGCCCGCTCGCGGCTCTGGTGACGGGGCAGGACCCCTGGCCGGTGCGGCTCGATGGCGAGGCCCTGGATGCGGACTTCACTATTGCCGGCACGGTGCTCCGTCCGCTGCAGCCCGAACGTCTCGACCTGAAGGTGCGTGTCGAGACCAGGCGGCCCGAGCGGCTTTTGGCCATCGATGCGCCCTTGGGGGTGAGCCCGCAGCTCTTGGGCGCGCTGGAGCGGGTGCGCCTGGCTGGGCGCGTGGCGGGGTCGGCGGGCGGGCCGGCGCTGGAAGAGCTCGACGCCACGGCGCGCTTCGCCGGTCTCGACATCGCCGCCCAAGGGCGGATCGGCGATGTCGTACGACTGGAGGGGCTGGCGTTAGGCATCCGTGCCGAGGGGCAGGACAGTGGCGCGCTGGCGCAGCTCCTGGGGCGCAGGCTGCCGGAGGGGAAGGTGGCGCTGGCGGTGCGGGCCGAGGGCGATACCGGCCGGCTGGCGCTCTCGGGCTTGCGCCTCGGATTCGGGACGAGCGAGCTGGTCGGCGGGCTGGTGCTGCGCCGCGAGGGACCGCGGCCGCGGATCGAGGGGGAGCTCGACGCGCCCCGTCTCGATCTGGCGGCCTTTGCCGAGGAAGAAGGCGCTGCCGGCGGACCCGGGCGCGGCGGTGCCGGCAAGAAGGACCAACGCGAGCGTCTCTTTTCCAAAGAGCCCCTCGATCTCGGGGTGCTGGGCCTGATCGATCTCGACCTGGAGCTGTCGGCCGGCGAGCTGCGGCTGCCCGGATTGCTGCTCGAGCAGGCGGCAGCGCGTCTGGTTTTGGACGAGCGCCGCCTCGAGCTGGCGCCGATGAAGCTTCATCTGGCGGGGAACGCCGCGGGCGGACGGCTGGTTCTGGACGCCCGTCAGGACCCGCCCGCCCTGCAGCTCGAGCTCGATGCGCCGGATATCGACATGGCGGCCCTGCTGGCGGCGTTCGGCCGGGAGGATCTCGTAGAGAGCAAGGGCCGCCTGACGCTGCGGCTGACCGGCACCGGCGTCAGCCCCGCGACCCTCGCGGGCTCCCTCGACGGCGAGCTCGAGGCGGTGCTCGGCACCGGCCGGCTGCGCGTCGGCGTGCTGGACGGGCTGGAAGGGGGACGGCGGGTCGCTGCTGCCCTCTTCGGTGACCCTCGGGGCTGGGTCGATCTGCGCTGCGGCCACGTCGCGATCCCGGTTGCCGACGGCATGGCCCGGCTGCGTACCGCCGTCCTCGAGACCTCGGTCTCGCGGGTCCTCGGGAGTGGCAGCATCGATCTCGGCCGCGAGCGCCTGGATCTTCTCCTCACGCCGCGCTCGCGGGTGGGCGGCCTCGACCTCGCTTTGCCGGTCAAGCTCAAGGGCACGCTCATGGAGCCCGACCCGGGCATCGACGAGAGCGAGGCCGCGAGGCAGGCGGCAGGCGCGCTTTTGGGGGGGCTGCTGGGCCTGCAGGGCGGGCAGGCCGGCGACGTCTGCGGTGAGATGGTGCCACAAGGGGATGGGGCGGCGCCGCGACAGCCGCCCACGGGCAACGGCGCCGGAAGCTCGGATCCGGCCGTGGACCGGGCCCGGGAGGCGGCGGACAGGCTGCGGCGCGGCCTCGAGGGGCTGCTGGGGCGTTAGGTGGGGCGGCGCTGCGCGCGGCTTTTTCCGTTCCTTGATCCGTCTAGCGGGCGGAGCGCTGCGGCGGCGTGCGGGGCTCTGTCATCGCTCCGTCGCGGTCTTGTCGCGAAAAGGTGAAAAAAGCGCTTGATCTCCGTCGGGCCGGGGGGTAGGTATCCGCCCGCCGCCGGAGACGGGGGTAGGAAGTTTCGGACAGCGGTTGACGCGAGGGCCAAAAAGGCCCACATGACATCCTCGGTCCAGTGCTCTTTGACATCGTGATTGTTGATGTAGAGGGGATGTGCAGGCGGCGGCTGGGAAGCCTGCCGTGAGCGCATCTTCGAGAGGTGTGGTAGCGACCTGTCTGGTCCGGTTTCGATCGGATCGTTG
>JAWZSN010000011.1:0-93745 GCA_033875255.1 Geminicoccaceae bacterium 1502E
CGCCAGCCCCGGCGCCGCGCGGGTGTGAGACCGTGGAAAACCCGACCCGAGACCCGGCATGACTGCCCGGGTGGCGCAGCCCGAGGCCGCGCCCGCCGCCGACACGGCGCATGGCCTGCCCCGCCTCCGTGCCATCCGCGGGGCAGGCGGCAAAGACGTACCCGAGCCTGCTGCGCCCAAGCGCCGCCCGCTGTGGTGCCACCGCGAGCATGCGCTGCAGGAGCTGGACGCGGAGCGGGCGCCGCATGGACGGGCCGTGGAAAAATCGAACCCGAGGCCCGCCATGGCGGCCCGGCTGGCGCAGCCCGAGGCCGCGCCCGCCGCCGACACGGCGCATGGCATGACCCGCCTCCGCGCCATCCGCGGCGCCAGCGGCAAAGACGAACCCGAGCCTGCTGCGCCCAAGCGCCGCCCGCTGTGGTGCCACCGCGAGCATGCGCTGCAGGAGCTGGACGCGGAGCGGGCGCCGCATGGACGGGCCGTGGAAAAATCGAACCCGAGGCCCGCCATGGCGGCCCGGCTGGCGCCGCTCGAGGCCGCGCCCGCCGCCGACACGGCGCATGGCGTGACCCGCCTCAACGCCAACGGCGGCGCCGGCGGCAAAGACGAACCCGAGCCTGCTGCTCCCAAGCGCGGCCAGCTGTGGTGGCGCCGCGAGCATGCGCTGCAGGAGCTGGACGCGGACCGGGCGCCGCGTGGATGGGTGGCCATGGAAAATTCGAACCTGAGGCCCGGCATGGCGGCCCGGCTGGCGCAGCCCGTGGCCGCGCCCGCCACCGACACGGCGCATGGCATGCCCCGCCTCCGCGCCATCCGCGGCGCCAGCGGCAAAGACGAACCCGAGCCTGCTGGCCCCAAGCGCGGCCGGCTGCGGCGCGACCGCGAGCATGCGCTGCAGGAGCTGGACGCGGACCGGGCGCCGCGTGGACGGGTGGCCATGGAAAATTCGAACCCGAGGACCGGCATGGCGGCCCGGCTGGCGCAGCCCGAGGCCGCGCCCGCCGCCGACACGGCGCATGGCATGCCCCGCCTCAACGCCAACGGCGGCGCCGGCGGCAAAGACGAACCCGAGCCTGCTGGCCCGCTCGCCGGCAACAGCGCCCAGCGGCGCCGGATGGAGGCTCGGCAGGGCCGGGCAGCGTACGGGTGAGACCCGGGTGCGAGGCCGGCACGGCGGCGCTGCGGGACGGGAGGGCGGGGCCGCGGATGGCGCTGCACGCGGCATTTTCCCAAGCTCCTTTGGCGGTTGGAGGTGGCGCCGGCACCGCCTTGCACGGCCCGCCGCGACGGCGGCCGTTATCCTCCGGTCGCGTGGGCGGGAGCACCGGGGATCCACCAGCCGGCAGTCCCGCCCTCTGGTATCGAGCGGCCCGTTGGCGCATAGTGGGTGGTCGCATAGTGGGTGTGATCTTGTGTCTCCTGTCACGGCCGGCGCAGCCGGTCCTGGCGACATTCTCCCGGCCTTCGGCATCGGATGGGGAGCAAGAGCGGCGAGCGGGGGTCCCTTCGCTGCGGGGAGACTGGCCATGCCGAAACGGCAGAATCTGGCGGCCCTTCTGGGCGGCTCGACGGTGGCGGCTTCCGCCATGATCGCGGTGTCTGCAGCGCCTGTCCCGCCGGACGTCGCGACGGATCGGCCCCCGGGGATCGAGCAGCTGCTCGATCCGGCGTCGGTGGCGCGCGGCGTGTGCGGCCCGCAGGACAGGAAGCGCAGCACGTTCTTCAAGCCGGGCTTCGTGCAGCTGGCCGCCGCCACGCAGGCGACCGGGGCGCGGGATGCCGACGCGGAGCCCTGGAACTTCCTGGGCGATCTGAGCTGGAAGGTGACAGCGACCCCCGATGCCCAGGCATGGTTCGACCAGGGCCTGCGCTGGAGCTATGCCTTCAACCACATGGAGGCGCTGCGCGCGTTCAGGAAGGCGCAGGCGCTCGACCCTGACTGCGCCATGTGCTCTTGGGGCGAGGCTTTCGCGCTCGGGCCCAATATCAACGCCCCCATGGACGAGGCGGCCGTCGGGCCGGCCTTCGCCGCGGCGATGCGGGCGCAGGAGCTGGCCGCAAGGAGCACGCCGGGCGAGCAGGCGGTGATCGCGGCCATCGTGAAGCGCTACGCGACCTCGCCCGGGGCCGACCGCGCGGCGCTGGACCGGGCCTATGCCGATGCCATGGCAGAGGCGGCCACGGCGTTTCCCGCCGATCACGCCATCGCCACGCTTTACGCCGACGCGCTGATGAACCTCTCGCCCTGGGACTACTGGGAGAGCGATCACGCCACCCCGAGAGAGCATATCGCGCCGGCCATTGCGGCGGTCGAGAAGGTGCTGGCGGAGAACCCCGACCACAGCTTCGCCATCCACCTCTACATCCATCTGGTCGAAGCCTCGACCACGCCCGGGCGGGCCGCGCCCTTCGCCGACCGGCTGGCGGCCGCCATGCCGGGCGCCGGCCACATCGTGCACATGCCGGGCCACATCTACTTCAGGATCGGCCGCTATCTCGACGCGCTGGAGAGCAACCACGCGGCGGTCGCCGCCGACGAGTTCCTGTTCGAGCAGATCGACGATCCCGGTCTCTATGCCTGGAGCTACTACCCGCACAACGTGCACTTCCTGCTGGAATCGGCGCGTCTCGCCGGCGACGCCGAGACCGCCCTGGAGGCCGCGGAGAAGCTGCCCGGGGTGATGTCGGACGAGGTCGCGCGGGTGCTGCCCTGGGTCGAGATCATCAAGGCCGCGCCCTACTTCGCCCACGCCCAGTTCAGTCCGCCCGCAACGACGCTGGCGCTGCCCGAGCCCGGCTCAGGCTTTCCCTACGTGACAGCGATGTGGCACTACGCGCGGGGCGTGGCGCAGGCGATGGCCGGCGATGCTGCGGCGGCGCGCGAGGAGATCGCATCGATAGAGGCGATCGCGAAGGAGACCGACTGGAGCCACATGACCGATGGCGGCGTGCCGGCGCCCGAGCTTCTCGAGCTGGCCCGCCACCTGGTGACGGGGCGGATCGCCCAGGCCCAGGGCAGGTTCGAGGATGCGGTCGCCGCCTTCGACGAGGCGGCGGCCCTGCAGGACAGTCTGCCCTATCTCGAGCCGCCCTACTGGTATTACCCGGTGCACCAGTCGCTGGGCGCAGCCTTGCTGCAGGCCGGCCACCCCATCGAGGCCGAGGCGGTGTTCGAGCGCGGGCTGCTCGACTTCCCCAACAATGCCTGGTCGCTCTGGGGCCTCGTGCAGGCCCGCAAGGCGCGCGGCGACGAGGCGGGTGCTGCTGCCACCGAGGCACTGTTCCGCAAGGCCTGGGGCGGCGACGCCCGGGCCATGCCGGAGCTGGCACGGCTCTGACAACGAGGCGGCGGGCTCCCGCCCGGCAGGATCGCTGGAAGAGATGAAGATCCGCTGAACGTTCACCGATGCCAACTGACGGAAAACAAGAAGCAAAAGCCGCGCGCAGCGCCCCGTCAGGGGGCCCCGTCCCGGCCCCCTTCGCCTCCAGCCAGTCGCGAAACGCCCCCGGCCGTGCCGGATCGCGAGCGCCGCTATGCGGCCGAGATACCGAGCAGGGAGGGATTGCCACCCGAGGCGGTGGTATCCTCGCTGACGGCGCGCTCGACGCAGAGGCGGACGGCGTCGTCGGTGGAGCGCAGCAGCGGGACGCGCGGGCCGTCGCGCCGGGCCAGGGCCTGGCGGATGTCGCGCACCGTGTCGTCCAGGGCGTCGAGCAGCACCGCCTCGACGGCCTGCTCGGCTGCCAGCCGCGCCGGCTCGCCCTCGACCACCCGGGCGCGGCCCGGCGCCTCCGCGTTGATGGCGGCTGCCAGCGCCGCGGCGGCGTCCGCATCGGCCGCCCTGGCGAGCAGCACCGCGTTGCCGGTGGCGAAGGCCAGTGCCGCCTGGCCGGCGAGGCTCGCAGCATCGGGGCCGAGGCAGAGGGCCGCGCCGCGCGGGCCGAGCAGGAAGGTGTTGCGCTCGCCGGTCGGCCCCGGGAGGGTGACGGGTGCCGTCGATACCTGCCGGGCGCGCAGCAGGGCCTCCCGGGCGGGCGCCTGGAGGGCGGGGTCGAGACGGGCGAGCAGCGCCCCCGCGCCTGGCGGCCGATCGTCCTGCACCGCTGGCGCCGTCGGGCGGGTGAAGCGGGTGAGGTAGTTGGGGCCGCCGGCCTTGGGGCCGGTGCCCGAGAGGCCCTCGCCGCCGAAGGGCTGGACGCCCACCACCGCGCCGATCTGGTTGCGGTTGACGTAGATGTTGCCGATGCGGGCGCGGGCGCACACCGCGTCGACCCGCGCGTCGATGCGGCTGTGGATTCCCAGCGTCAGGCCGTAGCCCAGCGCGTTGATACGGTCGACCATCTCTTCCAGCCGGCTCTCCGCGTAGCGCACCACATGGAGGACGGGGCCGAAGACCTCGCGGCCGAGCTGGTCCAGGCTGTCCAGCCGGAAGGCGCAGGGTGCGACGAACGTGCCGGGCGGGCAGGCGTCGGGGAGCTCGACGCGGAACAGCAGCCGCCCCTCCCCCTCCAGCCGCGCGCAGTGCTCGAGAATGTCCTTGCGCGCCGCCTCGTCGATCACCGGGCCGACGTCGGTGGCGTGGTGCCACGGATCGCCGATCACCAGCTCGCGCGCGGCACCTTCCAGCATCTCGAGGATCGAGGGCGCCACCTCCTCCTGGACCAGCAGCACGCGCAGCGCCGAGCAGCGCTGGCCGGCGCTCTGAAAGGCCGAGACGACGATGTCGCGGACCGCCTGCTCGGGCAAGGCGGTGCTGTCGACGATCATCGCGTTGAGGCCGCCGGTCTCCGCCACCAGCGGCGCCCGCGCGTCGCCGTGCTGCGCCATGGCGCGGTCGATCGCCTGGGCGGTCTCGGTCGAGCCGGTAAAGCACACGCCCTTCGTGCGCGGGTCGCAGGTGAGTGCGGCACCAACGATCGCACCGTCGCCCGGCAGGAGCTGCAGCACGTCCTCCGGCACGCCCGCCTCGTGCAGCAACGCCACCGCGCGCGCGGCGATGAGCGGGGTCTGCTCGGCCGGCTTGGCGAGCACCGTGTTGCCGGCCATCAGGGCGGCCGCGATCTGCCCGGTGAAGATGGCGAGCGGAAAGTTCCAGGGCGAGATGCAGACGATCGGCCCGAGCGCGAGGCGGCCGCCGGCAGCGAACACGCGGCGACCCTCGGCGGCATAGTAGCGCAGGAAGTCGACCGCCTCGCGCACCTCGGCCACGCCGTCGAGGCGGGTCTTGCCGGCCTCGCGGGTCGCGATGGCGAACAGCTCGGGCGCGTGGGCCTCGTAGAGCTCGGCCGCCCGCTCGAGAATGGCGGCGCGCTCGCCGGCTCCCCGGGCCTCCCAGCTGCCCTGCGCGGCCGCGGCCCGCCCGAGGGCCAAGCCTGCCTGTTCGGCGGTGGCCTCGACGACCTCGCCCACCACGTCGCGCGGGTCGACCGGGCTGGTGACCGGGCGCGCCGCCGCCGCTTCGCCCGGTCCCGGTGCCGCCCGCCAGCTCGCGTCGCGGAACGGCGCCAGCGCCGCGTCGAGCTCCTCGAGCGTCTTCGTGCGGTAGAGGTTCCAGCCCCTGGAGTTGCGGCGCGCGCTGCCGAAGAGCCGGGGCGGCAGCGGGATGCCCGGATGGGGAAGCTCGCTCGCCTGCTCCAGCACCGAGACCGGGTCGCGGGCGATCACGGCGGGCGGAATCGACTTGTCGAGGATCTGGTGGACGAACGAGCTGTTGGCACCGTTCTCGAGGAGACGGCGCACCAGATAGGCGAGCAGGTCCTCGTGGACGCCCACCGGTGCATAGATCCGCCGCCGCCTGCCGTCCTCCTTGCGCAGCATCCCGTGCAGCGCCTCGCCCATCCCGTGCAGCCGCTGGAACTCGAAGGCCACGCCCTCGGGCGCCAGCTCGTTGACCGCGCAGATGGTGTGGGCGTTGTGGGTGGCGAACTGCGGGTAGATCCGGTCGGCGCAGGCGAACAGGCGCTGCGCGCAGACCAGATAGGCCAGATCGGTGCTCTCCTTGCGGGTGTAGACCGGGTAGGTCTCGATACCCTGGAGCTGGGCGATCTTGATCTCGGTGTCCCAGTAGGCACCCTTGACCAGCCGGACGCTGATCCGCCGGTCGAGCCGCTCGCACAGCCCGTGCAGCCAGTCGATGACCGCAGGCGCGGTCTTGGCGTAGGCCTGGACCACCACGCCGAACCCGTCCCAGCCCTTCAGGCTCGAGGAGCGCAGCACCGCCTCGATGACATCCAGGGAAAGATCGAGCCGGTCGGCTTCCTCGGCGTCGACGGCAAAGCCGATATTGGCGGCGCGGGCATGCTCGGCGAGTGCCGCCACCCGCGGCACCAGCTCCATCATGACCCGGTCGCGCTGGAGCTGCTCGTAGCGCGGGTGGAGGGCCGAGAGCTTGACCGAGATGCCGGGATTGCCGTGCGGATCGTCGCCTCGTGCATGCTCGGCGATGGCCGAGATGGCCGCCGAGTAGGACAGGAAATAGCGGTAGGCGTCCTTCGAGGTGCGGGCCGCCTCGCCCAGCATGTCGAAGGAGTGCAGCCAGCCTTCGCGCATGTCGCCCTGGGCGTTCTTCAAGGCCTCGTCGATGTTGCGGCCCAGCACGAACTGCCGGCCCAGGATCTTCATGGCCTCGCCGACTGCCTTGCGGGCCACCGGCTCGCCCAGCCGGCGCACGATCCCGTGCATGGTGGCGCCCAGATCGGCGGCATCGGCGGGAATCCGCCCGAACAGGCGGCCGGTCAGCATCAAGGCCCAGGTCGAGGCGTTGATGAGCGCCGATTCCGCCTTGCCGCGATGCCTCGTCCAGTCGCCGCCGCCGATCTTGTCGGAGATCAGCGCGTCGAGCGAGCGGGCATCGGGGGTCCGCAGATAGGCCTCGGCGAGGCACATCAGGGCGATCCCCTCCTCGGTGCCGAGCCCGTACTCGGCGAGGAACCGCTCCATCAGGCCGGGATCGGCCACCTCGCGCAGCGCGCCCACCACCTCGGCGGCGCGCGAGGCGACCGCCTGCCGCCGCGCCGGCACCAGCTCGAGCTCCGCCAGAAGCGCGCGCACGCGCTCGCTCTCGTCGGCGAAGCCCAGCTCGCGAACCCTCGCGCGTGCGCCGCTCATGTCCATGACAGGCCCCTCCCCTGAACGTCCGCTCGTCCCGTCGATACTAGCTCGCGAACCGCGTGATGGCGTAGGGCGCCGGGTCGACCGGCATCGTCCCGCCGGTGGCGATGCCGGCCACCATGCGGCCGGTGATGGGTCCCGAGGTGAGGCCCACATGGCCATGGCCGAAGGCGTAGATGACATTCTCGTGCCGCCGCGCCTTGCCGATCACCGGCACGCTGTCGGGCACCGAGGGGCGATGGCCGAGCCAACGCGTCGGCCGGTCGGTATTGAGGCCCGGGAACATCTTCCGGGCGAGGCCCGCCAGCTTCTCGGCCCGCTCGAAGCGCGGCGGCGCGTCGAGCCCGGCGATCTCGACAGTGCCCGCGACCCTCAGGCCCATGGCCATCGGGGTCGAGAAGAACTTGTCGTCGGCATTGCCGATCGGCCGGCTGATGGTGATGCCCGGCTCCGGCAGGACGACGTGATAGCCGCGCTCGCTCTCCAGCGGCACGTCATCGCCCAGCATCCGGCAGAGCGCAGCCGAGGCGGCGCCGGCAGCGATCACCACGATCTCGGCCGGCTCGGCGCCGCCGCTGGTCTCGACGCCGGTGACGCGCGCATCGCTGCGCACGAAGCCGGTGGCCTTCTCGCGGACGAACCTGCCGCCCTCGGCCAGGACCAGATCGGCCACCGCCTGGGCGAGAAGCTGCGGATCGACGGTATGGGCACTGTCGGTGATCAGGATGCCGCCCTTGAAGCTGCGGTCGAGCGCCGGCTCGAGCTGGCGCAGCTCGTCGGCGGAGACCTTCTCGACCGGCACGCCGTGCTCGCGCCGCAGGCGGCCCACCAGGTCCTCGCCGCCGCTGGCCTCCTGGCGCGAGACCACGAGCTGGCCGCGCTGGCGGACCAGCCGCTCGAACTCCTCGTGCGGCAGGATCGCCTTGTACTCGCCCACGCAGCCGCGCACCAAGGGGGCGATGGCCGCCGCCGAGCGCTCCACCACCGGCAGGCTCGAGGCGCGAATCCAGGCGAAGAGCCACGGCAGCGCCCTGGGCAGATAACGCCAGCGCACCGAGAGCGGGCCGTCGGGGTCGAGCAGCCACTTGGGCACCTGCTGGAGCATGCCCGGCATCGCCATCGGCGCCACCGAGCCGGTGCTGAGCGAGCCTGCATTGCCGAAGGTGGCCCCGCTGCCCGGCGGCTGCGGGTCGACCACCGCGACCTCGTAGCCGGCCCGACGCAGCTGCAGGGCCGAGCACACGCCCACGATACCCGCACCGATGACGACCGCCCGCCTCGCCTCGCTCATCTGCTCGTCTCCCCCGGGCTAGCGGCCGACCGCGTAGCGCTTCAGCTTGTCCTCGTCGACGGCGACGCCCAGGCCCGGACCGGCGGGCACATGCACCCGCCCCTCGCGCACCGGGAACGGCTCCGTCAGCAGGTCTTCCACGAGATAATAGGTGGCGTGATAGAACTCGCAGCCCAGCGTGATGTTGGGCGTGGTCGCCACCAGGTGGGTCCCGGCCGCATGGGCAAGGCCGCTCTCGAACATGTCGCCGCCATAGCAGGCCATGCCGGCCGCCTCGCAGATCGCCGCCACCTCCTTGCCGCGCAGGATGCCGCCGGTCTTCATGATCTTGATGCTGACCACGTCGGCAGCCTTGCGCCGCGCCACCTCGAAGGCGTCGTTGGGGCTGAACACGCTCTCGTCGGCCAGGATCGGCGTTGCCAGCGAGCGGGTCAGCGCGGCCATGGAATCGAGATGCGGACGGGCCACCGGCTGCTCGATGAAGTCGAAGCCGAACCCGTCGAGATCGCGCAGCCGCGGCTTGGCCTCGTGGGGCTGGAGGCCCTGGTTGTAGTCGACGCGCAGCCGCGCATCCTCGGGCATGATGCTGCGCAGCCGCTCGAGCCGGCGCAGCTCGGCCGGGTGGTCCATGAAGCCGGTCTTGATCTTGAAGATCCGCACCCCGTCGGCGAGCAGCCGCTCGGCCAGCGCCATGTCGGCATCGAGATCCGGGTCGGCCAGCGACACGCTGAGCGGGATGCTCTCGCGCACCACGCCGCCAAGCAGCTCGGCCGCCGAGCAGCCGGCCGCCTGGCCGGCGAGATCGAGCAGCGCCATCTCCAGCGCCGCCTTGGCCTCGGCATGGCCCACCAGCACCCGGTCGGCCTCGCGCATCAGGGCGGCGATGCGGCCCGGCGAGCGGCCCATGACCATCGGGCACAGATAGCGCTCCAGCGCTGCCGCCGCCGCCTCGGCGGTGCCGGTGAAGACCGACCAGGGCGAGGCCTCGCCCCAGCCGGTGAGGCCGCCGGCCTTCAGCTTGAGGACGACGTTGCGGACGGCGCCGGCGACGTCGCCCGAGCCGTGGCTGCGCACGGTGCTCACCGGCAGCTCGACCAGCGTGACCTCGAAACCGTCGATGATGGGCCCGCCTGCAGCGGCGCCATCGCTAAACGAACGCGTCATGGAATGCCCCGTCGGATCAGAGGGTCAGGCCGCCGTCGATATGGATCGACTGGCCGGTGATGTAGGCAGCTTCGGGTGACAGCAGGAAGGCGATGGCGCCTGCCACCTCGGCAGGCTCGGCAAGGCGCCCTGCGGGGATCGCCTCGACCACGCGCCTGAAGGCCTCCTCGTCGATGGAGGCGTGCGCCCCTTCATCCTTGCGGACATAGCCCGGCACCACGCAGTTGACCGTGGCGCCGCTCGCCGCGAGCTGGACGGCGAGGCTCTTGGCAAGTGCCTCGAGCGCCGCCTTGGCAGCACCCGACACCGGGAAGACGTGGCCTGCGGCGCGAAAGCGGTGCGCGCCGAACGAGCTCACCGCCACCACCCGGCCGCGGGCCTCCTCGATCTGCGCCCGGCAAGCTGTCGCCAGCCGGAAGAAGGCGCGCGGCATGGCGGCATGGGCGGCGTCGAGCTCGGCGGCGGTGGCCGTGCCGAAGGGCGCGCTGTTGGCGAAGCCCGCGCAGGCGACCAGCCCGTCGAGCCTTCCGTGGCGGGCCACCGCCTCGGCCAGCGCGTCGACCGCGCTGTCCTGGGCGAGATCGCCCAGAACCAGCTCGGCAGCAGCACCCGTCGCGCGCGCCCCCGCCGCGATCTCCTCCAGCGCTACCGCGTTGCGGCGGGTGTGGAGGATCAGCGTCGTGCCGGGGCCGGCGAGGCGGCGGGCGGCGGCGGCACCGATGCCGCTGGCCGCTCCGGTGATCAGCACCACGCGCGAGGAAACGCTCATTTGTCGGCTCCGGCCGGTGCCGGGCGACCGGCGCCCAGCGAGAAGACGTGCGGGAGGAAATGGAGCGCCAGCAGGATCGCTGCCGCCAGCGCGATGCGCGGCAGCTCGTCGATGTTCTCCGACAGCGCCAGGGCCGGTCCGGCCACGATCAGGAGCAGGCGGAACGGCAGGACGATCCGGCTCTGGAAGTAGCCTGCGAGGCCGGCGGCCAGCACGGTCAGCGCCAGGAGATTGACGGCGAGCTGCAGCACGATCTCGAGCCATGGCGCGTCGAGCAGCAGCGCCGGCGTGTAGAGGAAGCTGAAGCCGATGAGGAAGCCGGCGATCGCCATGCGCAGCGCCTGCAGACCGGTCATCATGGGTGGCGCCTTGGCGATGGAGGCCGCAGCGTAGGAGGCGATCGAGACCGGCGGCGTCGCATCGGCCAGGATGGCGAAATAGAAGACGAAGAGATGGGCTGCCAGCAGCGGCACGCCGAACTCGCCGGTGAGGGTCGCCGCACCGATCGAGGAGGTGATGATGTAGGCGGCCGAGGTCGGCAGGCCCATGCCCAGCAGCAGGGTCGTGAACATCAAGAGCACGCCGGCGATCAGCAGCACGCCGCCCGAGGCCGAGGCGATCATCGAGCCGAAGGAGAGCACCAGCCCGGTGACGGTCAGCCCTGCCACGATCATGCCCGCACCCACGCAGGCCATGGCGACGATGGTGATGTTGCAGCCGGCGCGCACGAGAACCCAGAAGAGGTCCTCGAGCGACAGCCGCGTGTGGCGGCGCAGCATCGACACGCCGAGCGAGGCGATGATGGACCACAAGGCGGCGAAATGCGGGCTGAAGCGCATGATGAGCAGGCCGAGCAGCACCACCACCGGCAACAGCAGGTGCAGGTCGCGGAGCACCGATCGCCAGGTCGGGATCTGCTCCTCGGGCAGCCCCGCCAGGCCCAGCCGCTTGGCCTCGAGATGGACGGTCACCAGGAGCATGAAGAAGTAGCAGAGCGCGCCCAGGCTCGCCGCCTTGACGATCTCGAGATAGGGAATGTTGGTGATCTCGGCCATCACGAAGGCGCCCGCCCCCATGATCGGCGGCATGAGCTGGCCGCCGACGCTGGCCGCCGCCTCCACGCCGCCGGCGAAGGCCGGCCGGTAGCCCAGGCGCTTCATCATCGGGATGGTGAAGGAGCCGGTGGCGAAGACGTTGGCCGAGGACGAGCCGCTCATCGTGCCGAAGAAGGCAGAGGTGATCACGGCCACCTTGCCGGGCCCGCCGGTCTGCCGCCCGGCGAGGCGCGAGCCTACATTGTTGAAGAACGAGCCCAGGCCGATTCCCTCGACGAAGGCGCCGAAGGCGATGAAGATCGCCACCATGGTGGTCGAGATGCCGGTGAGCGTGCCGTAGACGCCCATCCCGTTGCGCAGATACATGATCTCGATGATCTCCCAGGTCGGGAGATCGCGGTAGCCCCAGACGCCGGGCCAGTATTCGGTGGTGAAGAGATAGACGAGAATGACCGTGGCGAGCCCGGCAAGCATGGGCGAGACCGCGCGGCGCAGCGCCTCGATCATCAAGGCGGTGATGAGCCCGCCCAGCCACAGCTCGGCGGTGGTCAGCTCGTCGAGGCCCTCGAGCCGCAGGTTGATGCGGTCGGCCTCGAGCCAGGAGTAGAGGCTGGGCACCACCGCGAGCAGGCCCAGCGTCAGGTCGGGCAGCGAGGGCCGGCTCTGCGGCGAGCGGCCGGGCCGCGCCGGGAACAGGAAGAAGGCCAGCGGCAGGAACAGGAGCAGATGGAGCGAGCGCTGCGAGCGCGGCTCCAGATAGCCTATCCACGCCGTGTAGAGCTGGAACAGCGTCGCCGCTGCGGCCCATATGGCGATCGCCAGCCCCGCCTTGCCCTTCAAGTCCCGCATCGCGGCTCCCCCGATGCCGCCGCTGGCGGCCCAAACATGCCGGCCGGACGGGCGGCAGATGCCGCCCGCCCGTGCCGGAGCTTACATGTAGCCCTGTTCCTTGTAGTACCGGGCGGCACCAGGATGGATGGGCGCAGGCGCGCTCTTCGCAGCCGTGGCACAGTCGAACACGCTCATGCTCTGGTGGATGGTCGCGAGCTTGTCGCTGTTCTCGCAGAGCGTCTTGGTGATGTTGTAGACCGTGTCCTCGGACACGTCCTTGTTCACCATCAGCGTGGTGGCCATGATGATCGTCGGCTCCGGCCCGTCCTGCGCGGAGGGATAGGTACCGGCCGGCAGGGAGCCCTTGGTGTAGCCATAGGTCTCGGCCATGGCGTCCTGGACGCTCTCGGGCCACGGCAGGATCTCGGCGTCGCGCGACTGGGTCATCTCGACGATCGCCGCACCGGGAATGCCCAGCGCGTGGAACACGTAGTCGACCTGGCCGTCGGCGAACTGGCTGCCGCTGGCGGCGTAGTCAAGAAGGTTGATCTTCCAGCCGCGCTCGCTGCGCAACCGGTCATAGTCGGTGCCGTAATGAGCCATCAGATAGCGGAAGGTCTGCTCGTCCGACGAGCCCGACTGGGTTACCGCAATCTTGACGTTCTCGGCCTTGGTGAAGAGCTCCTCGAAGTCCTTCACCGGCGCGTTCTCGGCCGCCACCAGATGCAAGTAGATGTCGGAGAAGCTCATTCCGATCATCTGCAGGTTCTCGTGCGGCTTGCCCTCGTAGTTGAACTTCCCCTTCGACGCCGCGAAGGTGAAGATGTCGAGGCCGCTGCCGAGCTGGCTGATGTTGCGCTCGACCTTGGTCGGGTTGGCGGTGCCGCCGCCGGGGACCACCTTGATGGTGAGGCCGGGATTGGCCTCCTGGAGCATGTTGGCCATGCCGGATGCCTGGGTGTACCAGCCGCCGCCGATCTGGCCGGCGGTCCACTCCAGCGTCTCGGCCGAGGAAGCGGCGGCGAAGCCGGTGAGCGCGGTGCCGGCGACCAGCGCCATCATTGTCCGTCGAAGCATGTCGTCCCTCCCTGCAGGGTGTGCTCTTGGGCAAGGCCGCACGCCCACAGGCGCGCGGCGCGCTCCTCAGTCCTCCGGCGGCGCGAAGCGGCGCGGCCTGAGGGCTTGATGGAACCACAGCATGAAGCTGTAGATGTCGAACACCGGCAGGCCGGTGCTTCTTCTCAAGGCGGCCGCATAGGGCACCATGTTGGTGCATTCAAGCAGGATCGCCCCGACCTCGGGATGTTCGCGCACGAGCCGGGCGCCGGCGTCGAGAATGTCCTGCTCGGCCGCCGCCACGTCGAGCTCGAGCTCGCCGTCGAGGATCACCCGGCTGAACTCGCGGCCGCCCTCGGTGCCGACGACGGGGGTGCCCTCGGGCACCCCCGCCCCGCGCAGATGCGCGGCGGTCAGCGTACCCGCCGAGATGGTGAGTATGCCCACCTTCCTGCCCGGCGGCAGCAGCCTCTCGATGAAGGCGGCCTGCATCAGCGACGAGGTTGCCACCGGCACCCCCAGATCGCCCGCCAGCCGCTCCTGGAAAATCGACAGGAACCCGCAATTGGTGGTGATCCCGTCGGCCCCGCAGGCGACCAGCTCGCGCGCCGCCTGGAGAAAGCTCGCATAGAGCCCGTCCGCTCCGTGCCGCACCACCCGGTCGGGCGATGCGGCCGGAACGACCCGGTAGAGGACCGGAAAAGGCCAGGTTTCGGCATTGCCCATGTCGCCGGGAATGCGCGGGAAGCGCGCTTCCAGCATCAGGATTCCGAGCCGGGCCCCGTAGACCGCCTTGCCGCCTTTGGCCTTCATGATCCGATCCTCCTCAGGCGACCCACTCGGTCACCGGCGCGCGGGCCTCGTGCAGCGGCTGCGCGATCACGTCGACCAGGGTCGGACCGTCATGCTCGAAGGCCTGCTTGAGGGCGCCGCGCAGGTCCTGCGGATCCTCGACCCGCCAGGCCTTGAGGCCGAACGCCTCGGCGACCTTGGCATGGTCGGTGCGGCTGAAGTCGACCGAGAAGTAGCGCTCGCCAAAGCCGCTCTTCTGGCCGGCCTTGATCCAGCCGAAGACGCTGTTGGAGACGACGATGATGGTGATCGGCAGCTTGAGCCGCACGAAGGTCTCGAGCTCGCCGGCATTGAAGCCGAAGCTGCCGTCGCCGCAGATCGCCACCGCCTTGGTGCTGCTGTCGCCCATATGGGCGCCGATCACGCCCGGCAGGGCGTAGCCCAGCGCGCCGTGGGCGCGGTTGGTGATGTAGCGGCGACCGGCCTCCTGGAGCTGGTAGTAGCCCGAGACATAGGGGCAGGGCGTGCCGGGATCGGCGACGATGATGGCGTCGCGAGGCAGCAGGTCCTGCAGCTCGGCGATCAGCCGCTCGGGGCGGATCGGCGCGTCGGTGCCGCGGGCCAGCTCGCGGAAGACGCGGTAGCGCTCCTCGCGGGCCGCGGCCACCAGCTTCTCGGCCGCCGCACGCGAGCCGCGCGGCTCGAGCTCGGCCAGGGCCCGGTTGAGGGCCGCCAGCACCGGCCGGGCGTCGCCCATCAGCGACACGTCGGTCGGGTAGTTGGCGCTCAGCGCCGAGGCGTCGGCGTCGATATGGATCACCTTGACCTTGCCGGGGACCGGGTGGCGCCAGCGCTCGGTGGTGACCGAGCCGGCGCGGCAGCCGACCAGCAGCACGAGATCGGCCTGGTCGACCACCTCGCGCGCCGAGGCGCAGCCGCCATTGCTGCCGACCACGCCCAGCGCCAGCGGATGGGTCTCGGCGATGACGCCCTTGCCGCTGATCGAGGTCGCGACCGGTGCGCCGATCCGCTCGGCGAGCTGGCGCACCTCCTCGAAGGCGCGGGCGATGATCGGGCCGCCGCCGCAGATGATCAGCGGGCGCTCGGCTGCCGCCAGCAGCTCGGCGGCCTGCTCGACCGGCTGGCCGTCGGCGCCGGTGGGGGCCGCCGGATAGCTGCCGAAGCGGGCATCGGCATGGACCGTCTCGACGTCGACCGGCGCCTTCTGGACGTCGAAAGGCAGGCCGATATGAGCAGCACCGGGCTTGCCGGTGGTCATCTGGCGGAACGCCGTGCGCATGGCGCCGGGGATCTGCGAGGCCTGGTCGATGACCGTGTTCCACTTGGTCACCGGCCGGAACAGGGCCTCCTGGTCGAGCTCGGTCAGGGTGAACTTGCCGCGCCCGCCGACACCGATGTCGGTGGTCACGGCGAGCAGCGGGATCGAGCTCTCGTTGGCCTCGACCACACCCGGCAGGATGTAGGTCGCACCGCCGCCGCTCGGGCCCTCGCACACGCCGACCTTGCCGGTGATGCGGGCATAGCAGTCGGCCATGTAGGCGGCCGAGCGCTCGTCACGGGTGAGGATGTGGGTCATCCCGTGGTCGAGCCGGTGGAGCGCGTCGTAGAAAGGCAGGCTGGTGTCGCCGCACAGGCCGAAGATCTTCTCCACACCATGCATCTGCAGCATGCGGACGAAGGCCTCTGCCCCCGTCATCTGATTGGTCTCCATCGCCGCCTTCCTATTGTGCCGCGTGATTGTCGTTGAGATGCGCCGTGTAGATGTGGGCGTAGCCCTTCCTGATCATCTCGATGATCTGGTCCTGGCGCAGACTGATGTGCCGGCGCATCTGCTCGACCGCCGCCGCCGCGTCACGCGCCTGCACCAGCTCGAGGATCCGCAGATGCTCGCTCTGGGTGGCACGGCGCCGCCCCTCCATGTTGATCCAGCGCATGAAGTGGATGCGGTCGTTCAGGTTCTCGAGGATGCGCGTCAGCTCGGCATTGCCGGCGAGCCGCGCCAGCCGCTGGTGAAAGCCCACGTCGAGGCGCATGAGATGGTCGATCTCGCTCTCGTCGGGCTGGGCCACGCTCTCGCGAAGAAACGCCTCGAGGTCGGCCAGGCCCTGGTCGCGGGCGCGCTCGGCAGCGAGCCTCGTGATGGCTCCCTCGACCTCGGCGCGCGCCTCGTAGAGCTCGAAGACCTCCTGCGGGTCCAGCTCCCGGGCGGCAAAGCCGCGCTGCGGCAAAGCCACTAGCAGCCCCTCGGCGGTCAGCCGGTTGAGCGCCTCGCGCAGCGGCGTCCGGCTGATCTGCAGCCGCTCGGCAAGCTCGGTCTCGCCGAGACGCTCGCCTGGCCGCAGCTCGAAATCCATCGCCATCCGCCGCACCGCCGCATAGGCCCGCTGCGCCGAGCTGGCCCTGCCCTCCCCGGGCGGCGGCGGCACCGCGGTGCCGGATCTTTGTATGCGCCTCTGCATGCCGCGTCTGTATACATGGGCGAATGCAGCACGCAAGCGAGGATTGCGCCGCACACGCAACTCCCCCGCACGGCCGGTCCGCGGGGGAGCCGCGCTGAAGCCGGCGATGGATCCGCCCCGGAGCGCTTACCTGACGGGTGGGAGCGAGGCGGGACCGGGGCTTCGGCCGGCGCGATGCCGCAGGGCGCTGCGCGCGGCTTTTGTTTCTGTCAGCCGATGCCCCGCGTGCCAGACGCCACCGTCACCCCAGAAAAAAAGGAAAACCGGCTGCGCGCAGCCCCTTGCCTGGCACCACTGGCGAGGGCCAGCTCCGGCGTCCGTCCGTTCACCGCATCCTCAGCTTTCGCGGCCGGGCCGCCCATCGTCGAGAAGGGCGACGAGCCGCTTTTCCTGTTCCTGCAGGCGCGCGTGAAAGCGCGCCCCCGCGTCCCTGACTGCGGTCTCCAGCGCAGCCCGATCGGCGATCAGCCGCATTGTCTGCGACTGCAGGAGATCCTGATCCAGACGCTCGATGTGCTGGCAGTAGCCGGCCAGGCCCATCTCTTCCATGAGAGCGTCGTTCTTCGCGGCATAGCCGATCGAGATGGCGGGCCTGCCCATTCCCAGCGCGCACACAAGATTGTGGTAGCGCGTCACCACCACCAGGTCGGTCTCGGCCATCTGCCGCATGACATCGTGCAGGCTGTGCGCCGGCTCGAACATCATGGCGGGGTCGGCGAGGCGGGGCCTGCAGGCCCGCACGCTTGCCAGGAGATCGGCGACCGCGCGCCGGTCCACCTGGTCTCCCATGAGGATCCGCACCGCGTGGCCCCGGTCGAGCAGCCAGGCGACGTAGCCGGTCATCTTCTCCAGATAGGCCTCATAGATCGCACCGCCGCGGCTGCTGTCGTCGCGCCATCCGTAATAGGTCATGACGCCGACGCCGACGGTGAGCGGCCGCCCCCTGCCGCGGCAAGGCTCCGCCGGCTTCAGGCCGAACGCGATGTCCGGGCAGATCGGATCATTGCGCGTATCGAACCCGATGCTTTCCATGAAGCTCTTGGAGACCGCGTCGCGATAGGAACGATAGTGTGCGGCCCGGGCGGCCCGCTTCATCAGCCAACGGCTCAGCGGGTGGTGGATGGGGCCTGCGCCGATGCTGACGAGGGCGACCTTCACGCCCAAGAGGCGCGCGAGGAGACACCAGCTCAAGAGATCGTGCGGCCAGCCCAGCGGACTCACCGAGAAATCGTCCAGCACGCCGGTTCCCGGAACGATGAGCAGCCGCAGCCGCCGGAGATAGCGGGCCGCGTGGGCCCACAGCAGCGCCCGTCCGGCGACCCGGCCCGCAAGGCTGTCGCGATGGCGCGAGGAGTTGCCGTAGATCGGCACTGCCTCGAGCCCGAGGGCTGCCTGCACCGCTCCGGGATCGGCACAGATGCAGAGCGGGCGCTCGTCGGGCGCTACCCGCGCGAGAAAGCGCGTCATCGCCTCGAGCGAGCCGTCATTGCCCATATTGCCGGTGCCGAACAGGCCGAACAGGCCGATGCGCCCGGGCTCGACGTCCATCATGCGTCCCATCCGCCTCGAGGCGCCGTCACCTTCCGCCGAACGACAGGCCCAGATAGTTGTCCCGTCCGGGGACGAGGAGGCGCCGCCAGACCTCGCCGCGGCAGGCGACACCGGCGATGGTGAGGAGGCAGTGCAGGCGCTGGCGTGTGCCCATGTCGGCCGCCAGGACCATCCTCGAATAGTCGCGCAGCATATGGAGCTGGGGGATGCCGCGCGGCTGGACGCCCTCGTGCTCCGCCCGCTCGCGGGTCGACATGTAATGCGTGCATTCCTGGTGGATGCGCTTGGCGAAGAGCTGCTCGCGCACCTCGTGGAACCGCCCCTGCAGGGCCAGCTCCGCCAGCAGGACCTTGTCGGCGCCCGAATAGACGCCGTAGAGCGAGGTCTTGAGAAGCGCGCTGGTACGGATGACGCCCGACAGCGGCAGGGACCAGCCCATCCGCCAGAGCACGTCGCGGAAACGCGCCTCGGGGGCGTGCGCCTCCCCGATCTGCAAGGGTTGCGGCCGCATCACGTCGCCGGACGTGCCGCGGCGCCCGCCATGGCTGTCGAGATAGCAGTTGTGCGCCTCGTCGAAGACCAGCGGCTCGCCCCTCTCCCCGATCAGCCGCGTGCGGGCATGGCCGAGGACAACACCCGGGTCACGATCGAGCGCCTCGATGCACCGTTGCAAAAAGAGCGGCTCGTAGAGGTCGTCGCAGGCGCCACCGTGAAAGAGCGGTGCGCTGGAGAGCTCGAAGACGCGGTTGAAATTGGGTGCCGCCCCGATGTTCCGCTCGTTGCGGACATAGCGGACCCGCTCGTCCCTCGCCTCGTACGAGCGGCATATCTCCGCCGTCCGGTCGGTCGATGCATTGTCCGCGATGACGATCTCGATATCCCGCACGCTTTGCGCCAGCAGCGAGTCCAAGGCTTCGCTCAGATATCTCTCGCCATTATAGACGGGCAGTCCGACCGACACGACGGGCATGGGCGCGATCCTTCCTCTCGGGCGAGCGCCTGAATCCCGGGAGCGTATGATCGTGCGGCGGGCGGGGCAAATGCGCGGGAAGGCCACACGCGCCCTGCCAGAGGTACCCCCACAGGACGGCGCCCACGCCGGATTAGCCGCGCCGTTGCCCGGATGTCCGGGCCGGGGGGCTGGCTCGGCGGGCATGATGCAAGGCGGTCGTCGCGTCTCCGACTCCCGTTCAACGCCGATGCCCCGCTGGCTGCCACGGCAGCGCCCGAGGGCACAGCGGAAGGCTCCGATGAAGACATGGATCCGGCTCGCAGGCTTCCTGCTTGTTGGCTATCTGTGCATGAAGCGGTCGTTCGCCTATCTGGGCGTGCCGCCGCTCTTCATCGGCGAGATCGCGCTCGGCACCTTCCTGCTTCTCAAGCCACGGGTGGCGCTCGGCACCTGGGCGGCCTCCCTGCTGCGCTCCTCGCCGCTGAACGCGCTGGGCCTGGCCCTGCTCGCGTTCGTGCTCTACGGCGCCTGGCAGGCGGGCCGCGGGGTCATGGCCGGCATCCCCCTCCTCTACACGCTCAAGTTTTTCGTCTTCAACTACTATCCCCTCTACCTCTTCCTCGGCTTGTGGATCGCCCTTCACGCCCCCGACCGGATCCCGGAGCTGATCCGCACGATCGCCTGGTGCAACGGCATCTACGGACTGGCCTACATCGTGGCGCTGAGGCACGTCACGGCGCTGCTGCCGGGCACCGAGCAACCGCTCTTCTCACCACCGGGCGGCGGCGCCGTGGCGATCCTCGGGCTGTTGTGCTTCGAGCGCGACCTGCGCGCCGTATGGATCGTCTTGATCCTCAACGTCGTGGTCACGCTCGCATGGCAGGTGCGCGCCGAGTGGCTGGGCCTCGGGCTGGGCATGCTGGTCTGGGGGTTTCTCACCGGCCGGCTCGCCCGCGTGGTGGCGATCGGTGTGGCCGGCCTCGCGGCGCTCGGGTTACTGGAGCTGGCCGACGTGAAGCTCGTCGGCCGCACCGGCAGCGAGGTCTCCTTTTCCGAGACACTGGCACGCGCCGTAGCCCCGATCGATCTCGACCTGGCCCGGCAGCTCAGCCCGAATGCAGCCCGCCACGCCGGCACGGCCGAATGGCGGGAGCTGTGGTGGGAGCAGATCTGGCTGTCGGTCCACGCCACGCCGATGCGCGAGGCATTCGGCCACGGCTACGGTTTCGACCTGTTCGGCCTGGCGCCGGAGGTCGTCCGGGCGGGGCAGGCCGAGGATATCCGGACGCCGCACAGCGTCTTTTACTACGCGCTCGGCTACACGGGCTGGGTCGGTGTGCTGATGTTCGCGGTGCTGCAGGCAGCGCTGCTCGGTCCTCTCCTGCGCTCCTGGAAGCTGGGTGGCCAGCCGGCCGGCCTCGTCTGGTGGGTGATGGGCCTGTCGATGGCAATGTTCGAGGAGAGCTTCGAGACGCCCTTCAAGGCAATCCCCCTCTATCTCCTCCTGGGCATGGCGATGGCGGCCGGCCTGCGATTCACGCAGCGAAGGGACGCCGCGCGTGCCACCGCCCGGCTCGCCGCCGCTCCCCGACCTGCGGCGTCCGCGGGGAGCCGTGTGGCGAGCGGTTAGGGAGCGGCGCGGCCGTTCCTGGCGCGCCCCGCAGTCAGCTCGTGAGATCGGCCGAAAGCTGCTGCGCGATGCCGAGGGTCAGGCACACGACCTGCGTCCGGTTGGTCGCACGCAGCTTCTTCATGATCGTCCTGATGTGAACCTTGACCGTGTTCTCGCTCATCGAGAGCTCATGGGCGATGAGCTTGTTCGACAGGCCCTGGTGCAGGCAGGCGAGGATCTCCACCTGCCGCCGCGAGAAATGGACGCCGCACCCGTCGAGGCCGCCTTCCTCCGATCCCGGATGATCCGGCGCCGCCTGTCGGGAAGAACGGACCAGCAATGCACTGGTCGGTGCGAAGCTGCCACCCGCGCAGACGAGCCTGACGACCTCGACCACGATCGGCGGCGGCAGACTGGTCGGAACATATCCCTTCACGCCGAGGGCGAAGGCCTGCGCTATGTTTTCAGGATCTTCACGAACCGCCAGTATTATTTTCGGAACGCCCGGAAAACACAATGTGATGCTGTCGATCATGTCCACAACGGCATCGGACCACATCGGCTCGACGCCGGTATTCATGATGATCGCGCGGACCTGCCTCGGCTCGAGCGACTCGAGCGCTTGCTGCGGCCAGGACGGGATGGACCTGACCTCCACGCCGTCGAGGCGGGACTGGAGAAAATTTCCTATGCATTCGCGAGTAAAGGACCGCCCATCGACATAGATCACGCTCTCGCTCAGTTGCTCGACGGCGCGCCATGAGGGCCACCCGCCGTGACCGTCCTCTCGCTCCAGATGAATGGCCGTAGTCCCGCTGGCATCGTCCACGGATGGACGACCGTTCCTGTCATCGGCGGCCTTCGGCTCACAGCCGTACGGCATCTCCATGTGGCCCTCCCATTTCCCATTTTGCAGTGACCTCGGGACCAGGACGCTCGGGAGAAGGCCGCCAGGTCTCTCCAGAGCAGGTTGAATATCTACGGCATCTGCATGACCTCTGAATTAATGGCGGAGCCCGATATTTTATTTCTAACTGATGCGGCGGTGAGAGACTATCCCCAAAAGAGGATGGCACGCCTCGCCATTTCTGCGATGGACATTTTTGGACTTTCCCATAACTACTTAATTGATTTACGAAAGTAGTAGCGCTGGAGACATGCCATTCATCATCATTGTTCTATTTGCGATTTCGCAATCATGCCACCGCGCAGTCCATCGACGGTGCATGCTCGTCATTTTGGACCCACATCAGGCTCGGCGCCGCGCCCGGGCCAAGGGTCGCGCCGTGCGAGCCGCCCGTCCTGCGGTCGTGAGGAAGGTCGCCTTTCCGCCAGGCCGGCTTGCCGGACGCTCGGCAGGATCGGCGCGAGGCGCCGGGGCCAGGTGATGACGGTGCGGCCGCGAGGTTAGATCTGCGGGGCGGCTGCTATCGCGCCCCACGCCCCGCAACGACAGCGCCCAGCGTCTGGAACAGGATGTAGAGGTCGATCCAGATCGACCAGTTGCGGATGTAGTAGGTGTCGAGCTCCTGCTGGACCTCGAGATCGCCATCGCTGCGGGCCGACACCTGCCAAAGGCCGGTGATGCCCGGAACCACGCTGGAACGCAGCGACTGGAAGCCGCCGTCGAAACGGTCGACGTGATAACGGGGGAACGGGCGCGGCCCCACCAGGCTCATATCGCCGCGCACCACGTTGAAGATCTGCGGCAGCTCGTCGAGGCTGGTCCGCCGCAGGACGCGGCCCACGCCCGGCAGGACGCGGGGATCCCTCGCGAGCTTGCAATAGCGGTCCCACTCCCGCCGCGCCTGCGGGTCCTGGGCCAGGCATCGCTCCAGCCGAACCTCCGCATCCGGGTACATGGTCCTGAGCTTCCATACCCTGATCGGCCGTCCGTTCTTGCCGACCCGCATCTGGCTGTAGAACGGCGAGCCCGGGCTGACGGCCACGATCCACACGGCCAGCACGGCGATGACCGGCACGCACAGGACGGTGAGAGGCAAGGCGATAAGGTAGTCGGTGAGCTTTTTCAGCCACCGGTTCCGCCTGAGAAGGAGGTTTCGCCGCATCTGCAGCCCGAGCAGACCGCCGAAGTCGCGCGTGCGGACCCCGAGCGTCTGCAGCCCGTGCAGATCGGGCACGAGGATGATGTTGCGAAAGGCGAGTTGCATCGCCACGGCGTCGAGGCTCGGGTGCGGCTCGGCCGGCATCGTCACGATGGCGGTCTCGATGCGGTGCGCGTAGCTGGCGCTGTCGGCGATGGAGCCGAGGACAGGCACGCCGCAGACCGCCGGCGGGAGACCGTCTTCGACGGCATGGCCTCCGTCGAAAAAGCCCACCGGACGCAGTCCCAGCTCCGGCCGCAGCTGCAGCAGGCGGACCACCTGCCGCCCCGTGGGGCCGGCGCCGATCACCACCACCGGCACATCCCACAGCCCCAGACGGATCAGCACCGCCTGGACGGCACGCTCACCGCAGAGCGTCAGCACAACAACGAGAAGGAAAGCAGGAACGACGGCGCTGTCCGGCCAGAGCTCGCGCCCCGCCGCATGCTGGCCGACGACCAGAAGCGCGAACAGCGCGCCCGTGGCCTTGATGCGCACCGGAAACCGCTCGATCGGCGCCTGGCCGTGCAGCCGGTGCACGTCCAGAAGATAGTAGCCGCCGGCAAGGAGCAGCGCCGCGAGCGACAGATCGGGGTCGAGCTCCCAGGTGGGAGGACGGCCATGGACGAGAACGTCATCGAGCGTCACCCCGAGCTGGAGGGCGATCTGGGCGGCCAGCGCGTCGACCAGCACCAGGAGCAGCAGCACGCCAGGCGAGCCCAGGCCGGAAGGGCCCCAGGCCTCCACGAGCCGCCCCGCGAGCCCGTGCATCCGCGCCGCACGAAGGGTCGACGGAATGATCGGGGTCTTGAAGGCAAAGGCCATAAAAGGTCACCTCCAGCCAGCCAGGGATGGCCTCGCCAGGGAGGTGCCGGCATTCGCGGCAGCCAGGCCCGTCTCCCCGAGCGAGAGCTTGCGTCTGCGGCTGCAGGAAAGCAGCGTACTATGCCCCTCGGCTGCCACGAGCTTCGCAGGCGTGGTGGAACGGCGGCGCGAGGGGGTATCGCCAGCTACCCCGGACGGCCAGGCGCCGCCGGCGCCATTCCCGACGCGGCGGCCAACAGGGGCCAGGTGCTGTCTCTGCCGGAGATGGAGCTGACGGGCAGCGGCCAGTCGATGCCCAGCGCCGGGTCGTCATGGCGCACGCCGCCGGCCGCCTCGGGGGCGTGGAACGCGGAGATGAGATAGCCGACCTCGGTGTCGTCACGCAGGGTCTGGAAGCCGTGGGCGAAGCCCGTGGGAACATAGAGCTGCCGGCGGTTCCCGGCGCTGAGCTCGAAGCCGCGCCAGCGGCGGAAGGTAGGCGATCCGGGCTGCAGGTCGACGATGACGTCCCAGATCGCCCCCTTCAGGCAACGCACCACCTTCACCTCGGCGTGCGGCGCCTTTTGGAAGTGCATTCCGCGCAGCGTTCCCGCGGCGGCGGACTGGGAGGTGGAGTGCTGGACGAAGCTCGTGGCGAGCCCTCGGGACGCGAATTCCCGCACGCAGAACGTACGGGCAAAGAAGCCCCGATGATCCCTCACCGGCTCCGGCTCGAGGATCCAGGCGCCGGGCAGGCCGGCCTCGATGAAGCGCATCGGCGGATCTCCCGAGGAGGACCGGGCAGGTCGGGGCCCCGGGCCTCGGTCAGCAGCCCGGCCGCGCGCAGGACCCTTGCCGCGTCGGCGATGATGGCGAACGGCATGCCGGCGCGTTCGGCGATGTCGAGGAGCCCGTGACTTCCGTCGGCGAGGTTGAGCACCCAAAGGAGCGCCATATTTCCTGCCGCCGCGTCGCCGTCGCCGCCGACAGACCCGTAAAGGCCGCGCCGCCCGAGCTGGGGCTCGCCTTTGGGCGCGGTGCTCACCGGCCGCCAGTCGCTCTCGAGGATGTCAAGCGCCGCAACGATCATCGCATAGGAGCGGGCCAGGTGGTCGGGGCGGATGAAGCCGAGATCGTCGGCCGAGGTGTGGTACTCGGGAAAGGTCGCGAACTGGCTGCGCTGGAACAGACCCACCGGAAGATCGAAGCCCGGGGAGCAGTACTGCCTCTCGTCGTAGCCGTAGGGGGAGAAGTCGAGGATCGTCGGGGCCACAGCACCGTGGCGCAGGACATGGGTCATGGCCCGGTCGATCGGGGCGTCGCCCTGCCGGCTTTTCTTGTAGGTGGGCCCGCCGCCGTCGCCGACGCAGGAGACCACGAGCCCGTGCCGGATGCGCCCGAGGCCCTGCTCGTTGCGCGCCAGCCAGGCGATGGCGCCGATCGTCCCGGGGGCGAAGAGGAAGCGATAGCTCAATCTCGTCCGCAGCGGAGCGAGACGCCGTGCCAGATGCCCCAGCAGGGCAAGGCCCGAGCAATTGTCGTTGGCGAGCGAGGGGTGGCAGACATGGGCCGAGAGCAGCACCTCGTCCTCGCTCAGGCCGCGGTGCAGATATTCGCCCCAGGTGAGGCTGCCGTCTTCGAGGGTGGAATCGATCAGCACCTTGTAGATCCCGTCCGGCAGCGCCGCCAGCCGCTCGTGCGCCATGCAAAAACCCCAGCGCTCCTCGTAATAGGAGGTCCGGTAGGGCACGAGGCCCGGCTGCTCGGGCAGCGTGAAGACGTGCTCCTTCAGCTCCTCGAGCGGCAGCCGCGCATGGACGGGCACGCTGTATTGCAGGACGTGCAGGTTGCAGCTCTTGAAGTCGAGGATGCGCTCGCCCGCGGGGTTCTCGATCCAGGCGTCGCGGATGCCCCATTCCCGCGGCACGGTCCAGTCGAGGACCTGCGTGCCGCTCGGGACCTCGTGGATCGTCAGATCGACATGGCGGGCCAGGTGGCCCAGCGTCGCGCGTACCCCCTCGCCGGTGATGCTGCGGCAGATGGGAAAGATCCGCGAGGCGAGCTCGAACATCTCGTGCCCCGCCTCGGCCTCGGCGAGCAGATGGCGGAGGCAGGCCGCATCCGCCGCCTGCCGTTCCGGCGCGCCCTTGGCCCCAGGATCACGCGACCGCGGAGGTGGCCGCACGGGTCTCGTCCGCGGCGCCGGCCTTCCAGCGCAGGTCGTCGGCAAGCCTGCCCCCGCGGATCAGCGCCTTGATCCGGCTGATGCGCTGAAAGCGGCCCTGAAGCTCGGCAAGCGTGACGCCGGATGCGCGATAGGCCGCGTGGAGCTGCTCGGCGCCCTTGCGGGCATCCCACCGCGGCCGGAACTCTGGCAGCACGCGGGCGATCTTCTCGAAGCTCACCCGGTAGGAGCGCTTGTCCGGCGCCGCATCGGGGGCGAGTTCCAGCCGGCATCCCGGGACGGTTTCGGCGACGATCTCGGCGATCTCGCGAATCCGGTAATTGTGCGCGGTCTGGCCGACATTGAAGGCTTCATTGCGCACCTTTTCCTCCGGCGCGTGCAGCCCGGCCAGGAAGGCGCGAGCGATGTCCTCCACGTGAACGATCGGCCGCCAGGGCGAGCCGTCGGACTGCAGCATGATCCGGCCGGTCGTCACCGCGAGGCCCACCAGGTTGTTCAAGACGATGTCGAAGCGCAGGCGCGGCGACGATCCGTAGGCCGTGGCCGGGCGGAAGAAGGTCGGGCAGAAGCGCTCGTCGGCCTCGGCCGCGATGTCCCGCTCGGCCTGCACTTTCGACAGGCCGTAGGCGGTCACCGGGTTGAGCGTGCCGGTCTCGTCGATCAGCCCGTCGCCGGCGAGGCCGTAATTGCTGCAGGACGAGGCCAACAGGAAGCGCCGCACACCGGCTGCCTTGGCGAGGCTGGCGAGGCGCACGCTCGCACGGTGATTGATCTCGAAGGTGATACCCGGGTTGAGCTCGCTCAACGGGTCGTTCGAGAGCGCCGCCAGGTGGATGACGGCGTCGAAGCCCTCCAGATGGCTCGCCGCCAGATCGCGAACATCCTTGCGGATGCCGGCGATCGGCGCCAGCGCGCCACCAGCCTCGAACGTGCAGCCTTCATAGAGATCGCTGTCGCAGCCGCACACGACATGGCCTGCCTGGAGCAGCATCGGCACCATCACCGAGCCCACATAGCCGCGATGGCCGGTCACCAGAACCTTCATCCGCTGGCGCTCCCTGGGTCGCATCAACACGTCTCGAACGCCGCGGGGCGGCCCGTGTTGTTGCCCGGACTCAGACAGGCTAGGATTCGCCGGACCGCCCCGCGAGAGGCCCGATCGGAGCGCGTATGGCAGCAATTGGTGCTAGACCGCATCGCATGGCGAAGCAGGAGGGGGCCCCGGGCCTCATCCCTTCGGGGCAGGGCGCTGTCTTGGACCGGGCCAGCGGCACGGCACCGCCCTGTCGAGGTCGGCGGGCCCTTCTCTAGGCGGCAGGTGTGACCTCGTCCGCTGGCGGTCGATCACCTGTGTTGAAGCGTCGGTAGACGCTTTGCGAGGGCCGGCCGACCAGAAAGCGCTCGACGCCGGAATCCAGCGCGCGGGCGTAGACCTCCAGCGCTCCGTCGATGGCCTGCACCGTCCGGTCGATCTCCTCGTCCTTGTGCGCGTAGCTCACCACCAGCGAGGGCATGAGCACGCCGCGCCGGATCGTCTCCTGCAGCAACAGCGACCGGAACGCCTGCGAGGCCTGCCCGTCCGGGCCCAGTGTCACGTAGGACAGGCAGCAGGCCCGCCCCTGAAGCTTCACGAACCCGTCCAGCGCGTGGTGCCGGATGACCTGCTCGACCTCCTGCTGCAGGCGTGCACCCTGCCTGTACAGGTGGGCGATCACGTCCTCGCGCTGATAGACCTGCATGGTGGCGATGGCTGCCGCCAGGGCATGGGTCTCGCCGCCATGCGTGGTCGAGAGCAGGAAGACCCGCGGCCGGTCCACGTGATCGAGCCCGCCCAGCCGCATGAGCTCGCGGCGACCGGCCAGCGCCGAGACCGAGAAGCCGTTCGCCAGCGCCTTGCCGAACGTCGATAGGTCCGGCTCGAGCCCGTAGACCCTCTGCGCGCCGCCATTGTGCCAGCGAAATCCCGTGATCATCTCGTCGAGGATGAACAGCGCGCCGTTCTTCCGGCACAAGAGCTGCAGCCCTTGAAGGAACCCCTCCCGGGGCTCCTCGCTGCGGGCAGGCTCGAGGATGACGGCGGCGATCTTGCCGGGGTGCGCGTCGAACATCGCCGCGGCGCTGGCAAGGTCATTGTAGCGAAAGCCGATGGTGAGCCGCCTCGTCGCCTCCGGAATTCCCGCGTTCATGGGCGTGCTGCCGATGAACCAGTCGTCCACGGAAAAGAACGGATGATCGGCGCAGATGGCGACGAGATCGCGCCCCGTGTAGGCCCTGGCAAGCCGTACGGCGCCGGAGGTCGCGTCCGAGCCGTCGGAGCAGAACTTCACCATCTCGGCACCGTCGACGAGCGACAGGAACTGCTCGGCGCACGCCACCTCGATCGGCGAGGGCCGGGTGAAGTTGCTGCCGCGCCGCAACTCGCGCTGCACCGCGCGGATCACCGGTGGAAAGCAGTGACCCAGGGTCACGGCACGGTTGCCCATCCCGTACTCGATATAGTCACGCCCCTCCACGTCCCAGACCCGGCAGCCCGAGCCGCGCGTGATGAAGGCCGGGGCAGCCAGCGGGTACTGGTCGTCGCCCTTGGCGTAGGTGTGGCAGCCCCCGGGCACGAGACGGTGGGCGCGTTCCCTCAGGCTGGACGCCAGCTCCGACCGGTATGGCGGCAACGGCATGCGCTGCGGCATTTGCTTACCATTCATGCGCACGGCATACGCACCCTTGCAGGTTGACCGGGTCCGCGGGGAGTTCTGCGCGCCGCCGCCCCGCGTGGCGCTCGCCCCTCGCCGGCTTGCACGGTGAGGGGCACGGCGCCCGGAGCAGGCTAACGCACCGGCCCGGCAAAACGCCGTCCGAAAAACGGGCTACTGGCAGGGCGAAATGAGCTTAGCCGCGCCACTCCGGGCGAGGCTCCGTCAGGCTGCCCCGCCGCCTTTGGGCGCCTGCCCGGTCAGTCGCACGGGCAATCGGAGCAAGCGGCCGGGACGCCTTGTTCCCGCCATGCGGCCGGCGAGATTCCTGATCTCCAGCAGCACGGGGTGCCGCGTCAGGAACACGGCCGCAAGCCAGGCTGTGGCAAACAAAGCGAGGGCGATCGCCGCCGAGGCGAGAGGTCGCTCGTTGCTCATGCCGGAGAACAGCACGAGGCATGCCGGACCCGAGGCGCTGGCCGCGGTGACGATGGCGCTTTTGGCCATGGAAGCGGCAAGCTCGCCCCATCCGAGCTGGAGGTGGCGCCGCACGAAGTGGAACGAGACCGCCATCTGGAAGGGAATCGTGACGAGCTTGCTTGCCGCCATCGCCATGATGCCGAACGCTGCCGAAGAGCAGAGAACCACCGCCGAGACGGCCCGTCCCACAAGGTCGGCCAGCGTGCGGTCGCGGTTGGCGCCCACAGCAAGGAGAACCGGCGCCGTCAGCGCTACCGGAAACCACGCGAACGAGGCGACCGCCATGACCTGCAGCACGGGCACCATCTCGAGCCACTGATCGCCCAGAAGAAGCATGACGATCGGCTGGGCCAGAAGAACCAGCAGAACCTGCGCCGGCCAGTAAAGGACCGTCACATGGCTGACGGCCAGGAGATAGGACGCCTTGAGGCTGCTGCCGTTGCGGCTCTGCTCCGCCAGCGCCGGGAAGGCTATCGCCAGGACGCTGCTCAGGGTGATCTTGTCGGGAATGTCGGAGACGACGCTGGCGCGGTTGTAGAGCCCGACCGCCGAGGACGGCAGCATCTGCCCCAGCACCAGCTGGGGAAGCGACTCGTAGAGCCGGTTGATGGTGAAGCTCGCGCCGTTGTAGCCGCCGAACGAAAGGACACTGCGCCACGACCCGATAGCCGGCCGGAAGCCGGCGAGGACGGGGCGGAGAACGATCGAGAGAGCGGCCGTGGTCGCGGCGGCCGCGAGGGCCGCCCAGGCAAAGCTCATATAGCTGAAGCCGGCCAGCGCCAGCGAGATCACGGCGATGGCGGTCACGGCGGCACCGCTCGCATAGAGGAGCGCCAGCATGCCGAAGGCCATCTCCCGCCGCAGCAGCCCGACGACCGGCAGGGCCAGCGCCTCGATCAGGCCGGCCACGGCCATGACGCGAAGAAAGCGCGCCAGCCCCGGCTCGCCATAGAGAGCCGCAAGCCACGGCGCCAGGCCGAACACCGCCGAAGCGATCAACGCGGTCAGCACGAGAATGATCGTGAAGGCCGTGCAGATGTCCTGCCGCGTCACCTCCGGGCGCTGGATGACGAAGTCCGCGGTGGCGAACTCGCGCAGCCCGAGGACGATGGCCATCGTCCCTGTGCCGATGACGGCGATGCCTATCTCGGAGGGCGTGAGAAGGCGCGACATGCACAAGATCACGACGAGATTGATGGCAAGGCGAAGATATTGTTCGCCAGCCGCCATGGCGAGAGCTCGCCGGACCATCCGCTTCGAACTCCCCTGCCGCGCCTGTCCGCCCCGGCGGACGAGTCTATCGGCCGCCCGGCCGCGGCACCTGTAACGAATTCGGGCGAGCATGGGCGAGGCCGCCCGGCAGCGCGTCCAGGCACAGGCCGCGCGGACATCCCGCCACCGCCATCACCTGCGCTTACCCGGCCTGGCAGACCGGAGGATGCGGTGCGGGCCCTCCGCCGACGGAGCCTAGCCCTATTGCGCGATGCCGGCTCAGCCGCAATGGCCGCCTCAGTAGCCCCTCGACGACTGCTATCGTCCTCCCGCTGCCGGCAAGCGCTCATGCGCCGGCGCGACCGCACCAATGCCTCACGCCGCATGCGGTCTGGACGTCTCCAGCCGACAAGCCGCCTGGACGGCTCCTTGGCATGCTCGATACCGATCCGGCTGCGCCCGGGAGACCGGCCGCTTCGTCATCCGGGGCGGCTGACCCCGCCAAGCACGCGCGCTGCCGCCTCTGCGGCGCCGGGCTCGAGCACAGCTTCGTCGATCTGGGCATGTCGCCCTTGTGCGAGAGCATCCTGGGCGCCGACCAGATCGATGCCATGGAGCCCTACTACCCACTCCATGCGCTCGTCTGCGGCCAGTGTCTTCTGGTCCAGCTCAAGCAGTATGTCAGCCGGGAATCCATTTTCAGCGAATACGCCTACTACTCCTCCTACTCGACCAGCTGGGTGGCCCACGCCAAAGCCTACTGCGAGATGGTGACGGCGAGGCTGGGCCTCGGCCGCGACAGCCTCGTCGTCGAGCTGGCGAGCAACGACGGCTACCTGCTGCAGCACTTCCAACCGCTGGGCGTTCCGGTTCTCGGCATCGAGCCGGCTGCCAATGTCGCCCGCGTCGCGATCGACAAGGGCATCCCGACGCACATCGCCTTCTTCGGCAGCGAGATGGCCGAGGCGCTCGCGGCCGAGAAAGGTCGGGCCGACCTGATCATCGGCAACAACGTTCTGGCGCAGGTACCGGACCTCAACGATTTCGTGGCGGGCATGGCGCGGCTGATCAAGCCTCGAGGTGTCATCACACTCGAGTTTCCGCATCTGGCCCGGCTGATCGCCGAGAACCAGTTCGACACCATCTACCACGAGCATTTCTCCTATTTCTCGCTGATCGCCATCGAGCAGCTCGCCCGGCGGCATGATCTCCGTCTGGTCGATGTGGAAGAGATCTCGACCCATGGCGGCTCGCTGCGCGTGTACCTGGCGCCGGCCGCGACGGCGGGGCCCGCCGGCGCCAAGGTAGGCGAGGTGATAGCGCAGGAAGAGCGCAGCGGGCTGCGGGAGATCGCGAGCTACGCGTGCTTCGCCGAACAGGTGCAGCGGACCAAGCGCAGGCTTTTGTCGTTTCTCATCGAGGCCAGAAACGCGGGCAAGGTGATCTGCGGCTATGGCGCGCCCGGCAAGGGCAACACGCTGCTGAACTATTGCGGGATCGGACGCGATTTCCTCGCGTTCACCGTCGACCGCAATCCCTACAAGCACGGCCGGTTCACGCCGGGCATGCACATCCCGATCCGCCCCGTCGAGGCGATCGACGAGCTGAAGCCGGACTACATCCTGATCCTGCCGTGGAATCTCAAGAACGAGATCGTGCAACAGATGCGGCACGTCGGCGACTGGGGCTGTCGCTTCGTCGTGCCTATTCCCGAGCTGGCGATCATCGACCCGCCCAAGCCGGCGGTCATCGACCCCAAGGAGTCCCACTCATGAAGGTGGTCCTCTTCTGCGGCGGCCTTGGCACCCGGATCCGCGAATATTCGGAGAACATCCCCAAACCGATGGTTCCGGTCGGCCACGAGCCCATCCTGTGGCACGTGATGAAGTATTACAGCGAGCACGGCCACACCGACTTCATCCTGACGCTCGGCTACAAGGCGAACATCATAAAGGATTTCTTCCTCAACTATCGTCCTTGCGCATTTGCCGACTGCGTCGTGTCGGGCTTCGGCGCCAAGGTCGAGCTCCTGCGGGAGCCCGCGCAGGACTGGCGGGTGACGCTCATCGACACGGGAATCTGGCGCAATATCGGAGAGCGCCTGTGGTTCGTGCGCGATCATGTGAAAAACGAGGAGATGTTTCTCGCGAACTACAGCGACGGCCTCACGGACGTCGACCTCGACGACATGATCGAGGTCTTCAAGAAGAGCGGCAAGATTGCCTGTTTTCTCGCCGTACGGCCGCCGCTGACCTACCACCTCGCCGACATCGAGGCGGACGGCCGGGTCCGCGAGTTCCGCTCCTCGGACCGCTCGGAGATGTGGATCAACGCCGGCTACTTTCTGCTGCGCCCCGAGATCTTCGACTACATGCGGGAAGGCGAGGAGCTCGTGCTCGAGCCATTCTCGCGGCTCATCGCGGCCAACCAGCTGATGGCCTACAAGCACCACGGCTTCTGGCGCTGCATGGACAATCTCAAGGATCGCCAGATCCTCGAGGAGATGATCGAGCACGGGAGGATGCCATGGCGGGCCGGCGGGCCGGCGGCATCGGGCAGCACCCTCTCGATCGCCGGCCTATGAAGGCGCTGACGCTCGCCGGGAAGGACCAGGCGCTCTCGGTCCTTTGCCTGGGAGCGCACGCCGACGACATCGAGATCGGCGCCGGCGGCACCATCCTCGGCTGGATCGCGGCCGGCGTCAGGCTCGACGCGCATTGGTGCGTGCTCAGCGCCGAAGGCCCGCGCGCCATGGAGGCGGAATCGTCCGCGGCGGCGTTTCTCGACGGTGCGGCAAGCAGCCGGCTCGAGATCGCGCGGTTCCATGACGGGCTCTTCTCATGCGTGGAGCCCCGGATGAAGGCGTGGCTCGCGGCCTTGAGGGACCGCATCGCGCCTGATGTCGTGCTGACGCACCGCCGTGACGACGCCCACCAGGACCATCGGCAGGTCTGCAAGCTCACCTGGAACCTGTTTCGTCACCATCTCATCCTCGAATACGAGGTCCCGAAATGGGACGGCGATCTCGGTCGCCCGAATTTCTACGTGCCGCTTTCCTCTGCGGTACTCGAGCGCAAGCTCGATCTCCTGGGCCGGCACTTCCCGTCTCAGCGCTCGAAGGACTGGTTCGATCCGGAGACGTTCCGCGGCCTGGCACGCCTGCGCGGCATGGAATGCCGTGCGGGCGACCGCTACGCCGAGGGCTTCGTCCTGCGCAAGGCCACGATCCGCTAGCGCCGTCGGGTGCCGGTGCGGGACCGGCCGGGGGCGAGAGGCCGCTGGCCTGCCGATCTGTCACTTGGGAACGAGTGGGGGAACCTCGGATGGACAAGGACTCGCTTGTCGTGGTGACGGGCGCCGGTGGCTTCATCGGCGGCCATCTCGTTCGCGATCTCCTCGAGGCCGGACATGCACGCGTGCGGGCGGTCGACATCAAGCCGCTCGGCGAGTGGTACCAGTGCTTCGACGCGGCTGAGAACGTCCAGGGCGATCTCAGCCTGCGCGAGACCGCGCTCGACGCCTGCAAGGGCGCTCGCTACGTCTTCAACCTCGCCGCCGACATGGGCGGCATGGGCTTCATCGAGACCCACAAGGCGGCCTGCATGCTCTCGGTGCTCACCAGCACCCACATGCTCATGGCCGCCCGCGAGCACGGAGTGGAGCGCTACTTCTATTCCTCCTCCGCCTGCGTCTACGCCGCCGACAAGCAGCGTGACACGGACATCACCGCACTGAAGGAGGATGACGCCTATCCCGCCGAGGCCGAGGACGGCTATGGCTGGGAGAAGCTGTTCTCCGAGCGCATGTGCCGGCACTTCCGCGAAGACCACGGCACCACCACCCGCGTGGCCCGCTACCACAATGTCTATGGGCCCAACGGCACCTGGGATGGCGGCCGCGAGAAGGCGCCGGCCGCCATCTGCCGCAAGATCATCGAGGCCAAGCGCTCGGGCCGGCACGAGATCGAGGTATGGGGCGACGGGCAGCAGACCCGCAGCTTCATGTATATCGACGACTGCCTCTTTGGCACCAAGGCGATCCTCGCCTCCGACATCCTCTACCCGATCAATCTCGGCAGCGCCGAGCTGGTGAGCATCAACGCGCTGGTCGACATCGTCGAGGAGATCGCCGGCATCCGCGTCAGGCGCATCCACAGGCTCGACGCTCCCCAGGGCGTACGCGGCCGCAATAGCGACAATAGCCGCATCAGGGCCGAGCTGGGGTGGGAGCCGTCGATCCCGCTGCGCGACGGTCTCGAGCGGACCTATGCGTGGATCCATGACCGGATGGCCGGCGCCGTGGCGGCAGCGTGAAGGCAGGACGGCTCACGGAGGCGGCGATGATCCGCACGGACGTCGCCCTCCTGGCCCTGCTGGCGTCGCAGGGCGCCGGCTGCGCGCTGCCGGCCGGTGAGCCGGCGGCGATCATGGTCGGGCCGGGAGAGGATCTCGCGGCCATCGTGGCCGGGGCGCCCGAGGCAAGCCGGTTCCTGCTCGAACCCGGCGTCTACCGCCAGCAGTCCATCCGGCCCAAGAACGGTCAGCAGTTCATCGGCCAGAAAGGCGTCGTCCTGAGCGGCGCCATGGAGCTCGGGACGTGGGCCAGGCAGCCACCCTTCTGGGTGGCGGAGGGCCTGCCGCGCCCATTGCCGTTCCACGGGGAATGCGCCACCGGCCGGGAGATCTGCAGCCGCCGCGAGGATCTTTTCGTCGGCGGCCGGCTCTACCGGCGGGTCGCCTCGAGAAGCGAGCTGGGCCCCGGCGCCTGGTACCGGGAGAAAGACCGGGCCTGGCTCGCCGACGACCCCGCCGGACAGCCGGTCGAGCTGGGTGTGACGCCGCGGGCCTTCGACGGAGAGGCCAAGGGCGTCGTGCTGCAGGATCTGATCGTCGAGAAATACGCCTCCGACGCCCAGGAAGGAGCCATTTTCGCCGACCGCGCACGCGACTGGCTGCTGGTCGACGTCACTGCTCGCTGGAACCACGGCGCCGGCCTGTCCTTCGGCACAGGCACCAGGGTGCAGGGCGGCTCGTTCAGCCACAACGGCCAGCTCGGTATCGCCGGCGCCGGCGAGAACGCAATCCTCGATGGTGTGCAGATCGCGTTCAACAACTACGCTGGCTACGATTCCCGCTGGGAAGCCGGCGGCACGAAATTCTGGGAAACGCGAGGGCTGATCGTCCGCAACGCCTGCGTCCACCACAACGAGGGTCCGGGTCTGTGGACGGACAACGACAATGTGGACGTGTTGCTGGAAGCCAATCTCGTGTTCTCGAACGCGGACGAGGGTATCAAGCACGAGATCTCCTACGATGCCGTCATCCGCGACAATATCGTCGCCGGCAACGGGAGCGGCGGGCTCGATGCGTGGTTGTGGGGATCGCAGATCCTCATCCAGAACAGCAGCAACGCCGAGGTCTATGGCAACCGCGTCGAGGTCGCGGCCGATTTCGGCAACGGAATCGGCGTGATCCACCAGGACCGCGGCGGCGGCGCGCTGGGACCGTGGGGTGCTGCCGGCAACGTCATTCGGGACAACACGATCATCCACCTGGGCAGCCACGGCCAGAACGGCGTGGTCTCGGACACTGGCGATCCCGGGTTTTGGGCCGGCAATGACAATGTCTTCGACGGCAACAGCTACATCGTGCCCGACGGCCGGCGCGCCTACTGGACCTGGCACGACCGCGACGGACGCTGGGCCGATCTCGGCCGGCTCGGTCTCGAGGCGAGCGGCAGGCTCGTCGTCGAGCGTGCCACTCCCGCGCCCGTCTCCTGCGAGGCGCCGGGGCGGGGCGGAGAGCCCCTCCGATAGTATTAGCTGCCATCAGGATGCGCTGCCGGCGCGCCCGTTTGGCGGGATTGAGCACGGTGCAGGAGATCGGCGAAGCTGGCCCTTCGCGGCCACCGCGCATGACGGACCGCGCGGCGGCCGGGAGCGTCGATCATGACGGCGCCGACCGATTTTTTAACGCCGTCATGGCGATAGGGGTACACCTGCCCGATACCGGCCAGGCAGAGCAGCGGCTGGGCTCTCGTGCCGGGAGCGGCGCCGACGAGGGCCTGCGCCGCACCATTGCGCGGTGGAGTTCCCGACATGACCGACGCCGGATCCGCCTGCCCCGAATCCGCGGCCCTGCCCGCAAAGCTGGACATCGCCGGCGTGCCGATCTCGCTGACCAGCTATGACGAGCTTCTCGAGACCCTGGACCGCCGGAGCCCGGATCGCGCCTTCGTGGTGGCGGTGTGCACCGTGCACTCGATCATGTCGGCGCGGAGGGATCCGGCGCTGCACGCGGCTATCGCCCGCGCCGACGTCGCGACCACCGACGGCGTGCCGCTCGTCTGGATGGCGCGCTTGCTCCGCCGCCCGGGCCAGACCCGTGTCTACGGCCCCGAGCTGATGTTCCGGGCGCTGCAGCAGGGGGTTGCCCGTGGCTGGCGCCATTATCTCTATGGCACGACGCCGCAGACGCTCGAGCGCCTGCGCGCCGCCATCGAGCGCTTCGCCCCGGGCGCTCTCGTGGTCGGGCATATGGCGCCGCCGTTCCGCGAGCTCACCCCGGCGGAGATGGACGCGACCATCGCCGAGCTGCGCTCCAGCGCTGCCGACATGATCTGGGTCGGGCTCGGCATGCCGCGCCAGGAGAAGTGGATGCATCGGGTTGCCCCTTTTCTGCCCGGCAAGGCGCTCCTTGGCGTGGGCGCGGCGTTCGATTTTCTTTCGGGCACCGTGCCCCAGGCACCGCCGGCGCTGCAGCGTGCCGGCCTGGAGTGGGCGTTCCGGCTCTGGCACGAGCCGCGCCGCCTGTGGCGCCGCTACGCGCTCAACAACCCGCTTTTCGTGGTGCTGGCGGCCGGCCAGCTGATCCGCTGCCGGCTGGCGGTCCTCCTTCCCCGCCGCGGCCGGTAGAGCGGCCCGGCGCTGCCGCTCAGGCGGGAACGTCCTCGGTGACACTGGCTCCGTTGAAGACGATCCCGGCTAGGATGGCGCCGGAGAGCTCGAGCTGCCTGGCAGCGGAGGAGACAGAGCGCCGGGTCGCCCGCTCGCGGCGGGTCACGAGCACCGTCTTCTCGGCAAGGCCGGCCAGGACGAGACTGTTGGAGACCTCCTGCACGGGCGCCGAGTCCAGAATGATGACATCGAAGACCTTCTGCAGCCGCTCCAAGAGCACTTCCATATGGCGTGCGTTCAGGAAATCGGCGGCGCCCGCCTCCGACTGCCCGGTCGGCAGGATGAAGAACGGGTAGCCGGATGCGGTCGTGATGGTCTCCGCCAGCGAGGCGCTGCCCTTGAGAATGTCGATCAGCCCCCGCTCGTTGCGCACGCCCATCATGCGATGCACCTGCGGTCGCCGGAAATTGCAGTCCACAAGGAGCACCTTCTCGCCCGAGAGGACGCTGGCGATGGCCAGGCACACCGCCACCGTCGTCTTGCCCTCCTCGGGTGAGGCCGAGGTCACCAGAACGGTGCGCGGCATCTGGCGGCTGTTGGTGAGGGAGAGCAGGGCATGGAGGCGCTGCAGGGCGCGGCCGAACACCGAGAGCGGGTTTCGCTGCATGTATTGCACGGGCGTCGATCGCATACGGCAAAAGCGCGGGAGCTCGGGAATCGCTCCGATCACCGGCAGACCGATCTGGCGCTCCACGTTCTCCAGCGTGTCGAGGCTCTGGCGCAGCCGTTCGGTCGCGACGAGGAACAGCACGGCCAGCGAGGCCGATCCTACAAGGGACAGCACCATCAGCTTCGGCGCGTTGGGGAACGATGGCGCGAGCGGCACCTGGGCCGAGGAGATGATGCGCACGTCCGCCTGCTGGTTGTCGCGCAGGGCGACGACCTCGGTGTAACGTTCGAGCAGATTGCGGTAGAGCCCCTGGTTCGCCTCCAGCCTCTGCGCCGTCTGTCCGATCGCCGCATCTGCCGTGCGCAGCTCGAACATCTCCCGCGTCGCCTCCTCGAGCTTGTCGCGCAGTGCTGCCTCCTGCTTCTCCGCGACGTCCATCTCGTTGTGCATGCCGGTCAGGATGTTGCCGATCTCGCGCTTCAGCCGCTGCCCGATCCCGGCGAGCTCCGCGCGGACATCGAGCACCTGCGGATGCCGGTCCCCGTAGCTCGTCTGAAGCTGCGCCAGCCGCGTCAGCAGCTCCGTCTGCCGGGCGCGCAAGGCCTGGACGTTCGGCGAGGCGATGATGCCTGGCAGGGCGTCGACATTGCCGCGGCCCTGGAGAATGGTACGGACCTGCTCGTAGCGACCGCGGGCCTCCGCTGCGGCGGTCTGCGCCTGGACGAGGCTGGCATTGCGCTGGGCCAGGCCCTGCAGGGCGATGTCTATCCCGTCGCTGCCGGTCAGGGCACGCTGCTGCTGCACATCGCGCTCGAGCAGCCGGACGGTCTCGCCGAGCTCGGCGAGCCGCGCCTCGAGCCATGCGGCGGCCCGTCTTGCTCCCTCGGTCTTGGTCTCGAGCTGGCTCTCTATGTACGAGTCGACGAGCTTGTTGGCGATCAGTGCTGCCTTGGCCGGGGTGGTCGAGGTGAAGCCGATGCGGATGAGGCGCGAGCCTTCCTCCGACTCGACGGTCAGGCTCTTGAGGAAGCGGTCGAGCACGATTGCCGCCTCTCGGGCCTCTTCCGCGCCATCCGGTGCCGGCACATGCCCTCCCGGTCTGTCCGGCGTCGCACCCATGCCGCTGGACGCGCTGCTCCGTGCGCCCGCGAGCAGGTCTCGAACCTCGCTCACGGCCTCCTCGGCTAGCGACGCGAAGGCGCGGAGATGGCCGGTCGACGACCTGCTGCCGGCAGGATCGCCATCGATGGATTCCTCGGGCGCGAAGTCCGGGTCACGGTCGAGCCCCAGCTCGCGGATGACCCTGGTGGCCAGGCTGCGCGAGCGCAGGACCGCGACCTCGGTGTTGACCTTCGCCTTGTCGCTGATGACCTCTTGAACCGCCTCGTCGACCCGGACGATGCTGGAGGGGCGCGTCTCGACGACGATCAGCGCGTCGGCGCTGTAATAGGGCGTGGCGCGCGCGATCCACAGCGCCGTGCCGCTCATGATCGTCGCCATGATCAGCGCCATGGTCCACTTTCGCCGGGCGATGGTGCGAAGAACGCTGCGAAAGTCGATCTCGCCGCTGTCCGCCATCGTCGGCAGGATCCGGCCGACCTCGCGAGGGACGAGCTCGGCAGATTGCCAGTCGCTCTTGACGATGTCGCCTCTGGCCATGTCGTACCCCCGCCCGCCTCGCGGCATGCTGCCGTCAGCAGCACGAGGCCCGCCGATCAGAAAAGACGACGTCTATGCGGTCAGCCTGCGCTCGCCGGCGCCATGCTCGTTGCCGAACGGACGGCCGTCGATCCCGTTATTGTGGGCCCACAACGCCGCCTGCGTGCGGTTGGAGGCCGATATCTTCTTCATCAGGCTCTTCAGATGCACCTTCACGGTGCCTTCGGAGATGTCGAGCGCCCGGGCGATATGCTTGTTGCTGTAGGCGTTCAGCAGGCACTGCAGGATCTGCTCCTCGCGCTCGGTGAGATGCCGGCGGGAGCGCAGGAGGGCGCGGTGGTCGACGTGGCGCGAGTCGTTGGCCAGCACGCCCGCGAGCGTGCTCGGCAGCACCTTCTCGCCGAGCCGCACCAGGAGAAGGGAGAGCGACAGGGCCTCCCCGGTCAGCTGGTTGACGAGGTAGCCGTCCGCTCCTGCATTCAGCAGCCGGGCCATCTCGGCCAGACAGAATTCGTTGGCGAGCACGACGATACGCAGCCCTTCATAGGCGGCATGAAGATCCCGCAGCCCGTCCAGGGACTGCTCGACGCAGCCATTGAGCTCGGCAAGAACGAGATGAGGCGTCGGCCCCTCCTCGAAGAACGCCTCCACGGCGCCAAGATCGCGAGCCTCGCCCACCACCGCGAAGCGCGACTGGTCGAGCAGGTGTCGCAGGCCCTCGCGAAAAAGGGCGTTGGTCCCGACGAGGACCACATTGATGGTATCCACAACGTCTCTCCCGGCCCGACACAGCGCTGGCGCCGGCTGCAAGCACATCCTCGCCCGGGCCCCCGGACGCCAGGGAGCCATGTCTGCCTCGCATAGCGCGGCCGGTGGGTGCCGGCCCGGCTGTCCCGGCCGCCGACCACCTCCTTCGCGCCGCCACGCGACGCATTCTTCCAGCCGGCTGCCCGATCGGAATACTCCCGAAATGGTGTTAGTCCGGCGCAAAGTAATGAAGCCCTCACCCGCTCGCCTGCCGAAGGGAGCGGCGGATGGCCTCCAAGCCGGGCCTGCAATCCGACCGGGACACGGCGTGGAGCAACATTCTCGGCGTGATCCTCGTCTCGACCGGACCGCCCATCATGGGAGCCCGCACGCAGCCGGGCTAGGCGCGCCTACCGCTTCCGTGGCCGGAGAGGCCATCCGGGACGCGGGCACAGCGCCTGAAAGTGTCCTGCGGGGCGCCGTGGCGGCCTCCCCTCACCCGAACGGCGCCGGTGGCACCAGGGGCATCTAGGCCGAATTGCTCACTGATCTCGCGGCGCGCTTCGTTGCTAGGCTTGGGGACGGAGGCGTGTCGTCGGCCACCGGCCGGGCGCCATGCGAGCCTGGAGTATCCGACCGTCATGAGCACCGGCCTGCCGATCGCCTGCAGCGAGCGCGTCCTGGTCACGGGCGGCGCCGGGTTCCTCGGGTCGCATCTCTGCGAGCGGCTGATCGCGGATGGCCACGAGGTTCTCTGCGTCGACAATTTCTACACGAGCCGACGCGACAACATAAGCAGTCTGCTAACGAACCCCCGCTTCGATTTCATGCGGCACGACATTACCTTTCCGCTCTATGTGGAGGTCAGCCGCATCTACAATCTCGCGTGCCCGGCCTCGCCCGTCCACTATCAGCGCGATCCGGTCCAGACCACCAAGACGAGCGTGCTGGGCGCCATCAACATGCTCGGCCTGGCAAAGCGCACCGACGCCACGATCCTGCAGGCCTCCACCAGCGAGGTGTATGGCGATCCGACGGAGCATCCGCAGCGCGAGGCCTATCGGGGCAACGTGAATTTTCTCGGGCCTCGCGCGTGCTATGACGAAGGCAAGCGCTGTGCGGAGACCCTGTTCTTCGACTATCGCCGAAAGCGCGGCCTGCGAATCAAGATCGCCCGCATCTTCAACACCTACGGACCACGCATGCATCCGCAGGACGGGCGCGTGGTCTCGAGCTTCATCGTCCAGGCGCTGGCCGGCGAGCCCATCACCGTATCCGGCGACGGAAGCCAGACCCGGTCCTTCTGCTATGTCGACGACCTGATCACCGGCCTGGTCCGGCTGATGCACAGCCCCGCGGAGGTCACGGGGCCGATCAATCTCGGCAACACGGAGGAAGTCTCGATCCTGGAGCTGGCCGAGATGATCATCCGCCTGACCGGCTCGCGCTCCCGGATCGTCTTTCAGCCGCTGCCTGCCGACGATCCCCTGCAGCGCCGCCCCGATCTCTCGCAGGCCCGCGCGCATCTCGACTACGAGCCGAGCGTGCCGCTCGCCGAAGGCCTGCGACGCACCATCGCGGACTTCAGCAAACGCCTTGGCCGAAGCGCTTGCCTGCCGGCTGCCGAATAGCCCAAGCGGGCATGACGGCACGGACACCCAGCCAGCCCGACAATCTCGGCCAGCCTGCCGCCACAGACCGGCACTTCGGCCAGCTTGTCGATAGGGATAAGGAAATGGTCGGGGCGGCGTGATTCGAACACGCGACATCCAGCTCCCAAAGCTGGCGCTCTACCAGGCTGAGCTACGCCCCGGTCGACAGCTATGTAGGGCAAGCGTCAGGGGCGCGCAATCGGGGCTCTTGACGGGTTGCGGTCGAGCGGCTGGTTATCGTCGGCATGAGCATGCCGATGAGCTTTCTGGATGGCCCGTGGCGGATGGCGATGGGGCTGCGCCGGCTGGATCCGGCCGAGTGGCTGGTGGCCGACGGGCAGGAGGCGGCGGAGCTGGCGGAGAAGCGCCGGCTTTATGCCGAGCGGCCGGACGAGGTGCTGGCGCTGCTACCGGAGGGACAGGACGGGGCGGCCGAGCTGCTGCGGCTGCTGGCGGCGCATCTGGCGGAACGGCGCAGCGCCGGCTTCGCCCTCGAGGACGAGGTCCTCGTGGTGCGGGCGAGCGGCGAGCGTGTGCCGCTCGACGCGCCCGATCCGCTGGCGCGCGCCGGTCTTCTCGTGCAGGAGGATCTCTGCTTGATGGCGCGGCAGCGGGGCGGCGGCTATGCGCTGGTCGGCGCGTCCTTGTGCTTTCCCATGCGCTGGCGGCTGGCCGACAAGGTCGGGCGGGCCATGGCCGGCATCCACGAGCCGGTGCCGGGCTTCGCCGAGCGGCTGGGCGGGCCGGCCGACCGCTTCTTCGCGGCGCTCGAGCCGGACCGCCCGGTGTGGCGGGCGAACTGGTCGCTCACCGACGATCCGCGCCTGTTCCAGCCCGACACCCGCACCCGGCCGATGGCTCTCGGGGAAGCCGATGCCGGGCAGGACCTGTGGCTGCGGGTCGAGCGGCAGACGCTGCGCCGTCTACCGCAGAGCGGTCAGGTAGTCTTCACGATCCGGACGTTCCGCCAGCGCCTCGAGGAGGCTGCGGGCGAGCCGCAGGTGGCCGCTGCCCTGGCCGCCCGCATCCGCGAGATGCCCGAGCCCATGCTGCGCTACAAGAACCTCCTGGGCGTGCGCGAGACGCTGCTGCGCTGGCTCGACCGGCGTGCCGTGGCCTCCGCCTGAAGGGGCCGGGCGCAGCACCCCGGCCGCCGGGAGCGGCCCGGGGACGAGCGGCAGCCACTGCAGCCGGCGCGGATCCTCGCCCGGCATGACCACCGTCTCGGGCACCACGGCAAAGCCGAACTGCCGGTAGTAGGCCGGATCGCCCACCAGCAGCACGAGGGCGTGGCCCATCCCGCGGGCCCGCTCGAGGCTTTCGCGCATCAGCGCCCGGCCGACCCCGGTGCCGCGCCGCGCCGGATCGATGGCAAGCGGGCCCAGCAGCAGTGCCGGCCGCTCGTCGAGGCGTACCGGCCAGTAACGGATCACCCCGGAAAGGTCCCCGCCCTCGCCCGCCACGAGGCACAGCCCGCGCACCGGCTCGACGCCCTGGCGGTAGCGGTAGGAGATCTTGCGCTGGCGGTCCTGGCCGAAGGAGAGGTCGAGCAGATGCTCGATCGCGGGCCCGTCCTGGGCGGCCTCTTCACGTAGGGGGATCATGAGCGGTCTCGGCGGCTGGGGACGTTCGTGGCCATCCGCGCCGGCACGCTCTGCTGGGCAGTGCTACGGACGGGTGGCGCTGGCGGCGCTGGGGGCACCGCCTCGTCGTCGATCCATGGCGAAGGCCGCCGATTCGTGCAGATTGAGCATGGGAATGCGCTTAGCAGATGGCCACGGCCTGTCAATGGGCAGGAGGGGCCGGCCGCTAGTCCGTCGGCTCGGGGTTGCGCATGGTGACGATCGGGCCGGCGCTGTGGCGCAGCTCGCCGGCCCGCCGCAGCGCCCAGTGGACGGTCGGGAAGGCCAGCGTCTCCCAGGGGATCTCGTTCCAGCCCACCAGGCGCACCTCGCGGCTCTCGGGCCCGGCCGCCACCTCCGGATCGAGAAGGCGGGCCCGATAGAGCAGCTGCACCTGGTCGATCCGCTTGACGCTGTAGACGGCCAGCAGCTCCTCGATGGCGATCCGCGCCCGCGCCTCCTCCCAGGCCTCGCGCGCGGCCCCCTCCTCGGCAGTCTCGCCCAGCTCCATATAGCCGGCCGGGATGGTCCAAAAGCCGGAGCGCGGCTCGATCGCCCGCCGGCACAAAAGCAGCCGGTCGCGCCAGGTGCAGACCGCACCCACGACGATCTTGGGGTTGTGGTAGTGGATGGCGCCGCAGCTGCCGCACACGAAGCGCTCGCGCTCGTCGTCCGGCGGGATGGCGCGCCCGACCGGCTCGCCGCAGGCAGGGCAGAACCTCACGGGCCGTCGTCCGGCGCCGGCGCCGGCCGCCGGAAAAGCGCCTCGGCGGCGCTGCGAACGTCGCGGCGCTGCCGCAGCGCCTCGTCGACCCGCGCGATCTCGCGCACCAGCGCCGCCTTGTAACCCTCCAGCTCGTCCACCGACATGCCGGTGAGCGGCCGGCCGGGACCGGCTGGCGGTGGCGCGCGGCGTTCCTCCTCGTCCATCGGTCTGCCTTTCCTTCTCGCCCTGCGTCCATAGTGTCGCGGCCGCACGTCTTGACAAGGAGCATGATGCTCAGCCACTTCACCGCACCCACGGGACCCAGGGTGGAGATCCCCATGAGCGAGCCTGCCGTCCGCTATTTCCCCGTCTCCTGGGACCAGCTGCACCGCGACGCCAAGGCGCTCGCATGGCGGCTCGCCGAGATCGGTCCCTTCCGCGGCATCATCGCGATCACCCGGGGCGGCCTCGTGCCCGCCCACATCATCGCCCGCGAGCTCGACGTCCGGGTGATCGACACGATCTGCATCTCGACCTACGACGAGCAGCGCCAGCGCGAGTCGGCGATCCTCAAGCGGGTCGAGGGCGACGGGCTGGGCTGGCTGATCGTCGACGACCTCGTCGATACCGGCACCACCGGCAAGATCGTTCGCGAGATGCTGCCCCGGGCCCATTTCGCCACGGTCTACGCCAAGCCGGCCGGGCGGGAGGTGGTGGACACGTTCATCACCGAGGTCAGCCAGGACACCTGGATCCTGTTCCCCTGGGACACCGAGCCGCAATACGCGCAGCCGATCGCCAAGGCCCGCGCCACCAGCGCCTAGGGCCGGCCTGCCGACGACAGCGAATGGCGCCCCGGCGCGCCGGGGCATGAGGCAAATGCTGCCGCCTGCCGGCAGAAACATCCTGCCTACCTGAGAGCAGCGACGGCGCTGCACCTGCCGGCGCGACGCTTTCCGGTTGTGGCACGCTCCTTGCGATGGAGGGGGCATGCTCGCGACCACAAGCCTCGCTCCCTTTGGCCCAGCGGCCGAGTTCGACCAGCGCCAGCGCGCCGGTGACGACGCTCCCGCCGACGGGTTCGCGCTCCTGCTCGCCGCGCTGCCTGCAGCACCGCCGCCCCCTCCGCCGGCGATGGCGCCGTCCGGCCAGATGACCGGCCAGGCGGCCGATGCTCCCCGCGCCGCGCCGCTTGTTCCCGGCGCGGCCGGGCCTCCGCCGGCGGCGGAGCCTGCCGGGGAACCGCTGCAGGCGGCCGCGAGAACGGAGGGCGCGGAGGCCGTGACGCCCGCCGCCGTGTCGCCCGCTCCGGCAGCGCCGGTCATCGTGTCGCCTGCGGCCTCGGCGGGCAGGCCGGCCGCCGGCACCGATCTTCCTGCCCCGACTCCGCCGCCCCCGCCGCCGGCAACGGAAGCCGCGGGCGCCGCGCCGGCAGCCCCGGCACCGCTTCTCGACGGAATTGCCGAGCAGCCGCAGGGCGGCGCGCCCGCCGCGGCGCCGCCCCAGCGCCCGCCCGGGACAGCCGCAGGCAGGCAGGCTGCCGGTGATACCTCGCCGGACGTCGCCGCCGTGCCGGCGCCGCAGCCGGCAGACACCGGCAACGGCGAGGCCGCCGCCTTCGACCCCGGCGGCGCCGAGCCGCTCGCAGCGTCGGCGGCGCCCGCCGGCGAGCCGGCGGCGCCGGCTGCCACCGCGCCGCCGCTGGCGGTCCAGATCGCCGCCTTCCTGAGCCGCGCCCGCCCGTCTCTACCCGCGCGCCTCGTGGTGCGCCTGCAGCCGGGCGCGCTGGGCGAGGTGCAGATCGCCCTCGAGCCCGCAAAAGGCGGCGGCGTCAAGGCCACGATCTCGGCGCAGAGCCACGAGACGCTGCAGCTTCTCGAGCAGGAGGCGTCGGCCATCGGGGAGGCCCTGCGCGGGGCCGGCCTGCCGCTCGGCGAGGAGCCGAACCTCGATCTCCTCGGCCGCGGCGCCGGCCGCCAGCCGCGGCACCGCGAGGAAGCGGGGCCGGCGCCGCCGCCACGCGTCGGGACCGCTCCCGGGCCGCCCCCCTGGCGCCCGCTCCGCCTGCTCGACCTGAGCGTGTGAGAAAGAAAAGGAACGCCATGACCATCGTCGCCGCGAGCAGTGCCGGCAGCAGCGCCGGCGGTACCACGAAAGGTGCTGTCGGGTTCGGGCAGGATTTCACCGGTTTCCTGCAGATCCTGACGACCCAGCTCCGGACCCAGGACCCGACCGCGCCGATGGACGCCGACAAGTTCACCAGCCAGCTCGTCCAGTTCGCCGGGGTCGAGCAGGCCTTGCGCACCAACGCCCAGCTCGAGCGCCTGGTGGCGCTGAGCGAGGCCAGCCAGGCGACCGCCTCGCTGCAGTATCTCGGCGCCGAGGTGAGCGTCGACGGCTCGGTGGTGAGCCTCGACCGGGATCGCGGCGCGATGCTGCGCTACCGGCTCGAGGACGGGGCCGCGCAGGTCCGCGTGCAGATTCTCGACGGGTCGGGCGCGCTGGTGCGCGAGCTGCCCGGCAACCTCGGCGCCGGCGAGCACCGGCTGACCTGGGACGGAATCCGCAGCGATGGCACCGCGGCAGCGCCTGGCGTCTACCGCGCCGTGGTGCGCGCCACCGGCGCGAGCGGCGAGGAGATCCCCGCCAGCCTCGAGTGGCGCGGCAGGGTCTCCGCGATCGAGACGGGCAAACAGGGCGTGGCGCTGGTCGTCGACGGTCTCGCGGTGCCGTTCGCCGCGGTCCGCACGATCGGCGCGCCCTCCAGCTAACGAAGGACGGAGTCTTCCATGAGCCTTTTGGGATCGCTGTTCACCGGCGTCACCGGCCTCAACGCCCAGGGCCGGTCGATGGGCGTCATCTCCGACAACATCGCCAATGTCGGGACCACCGGCTACAAGGGGGCGATCGCGCAGTTCGCCACCCTGGTGACGCGCGAGGATCACAGCTATCGGCACGCGCCGGGCGGGGTCCAGTCGTTCACCACCCAGGCCGTCGGCCAGCAGGGGCTGATCCAGCCGACCGCCTCGTCCACCGATCTCGCCATCAGCGGCTCCGGCTTCTTCGTGGTCAATGGGCGGCCGGACGGCAGCGGTGAGCAGCTCTACACCCGCGCCGGGGCCTTTGCCGCCGACGCGATGGGCAATCTGCGCTTGCCCTCGGGTCACTTCCTGCAGGGCTGGCGGCTCGGCCCCGACGGGGCGGTCGCAGATCCGGAGACGCTCGCCACGGTCAATGTGCGCGGCCTCGCGGGCAGCGCCACCGCGACATCCAGCATCGTCCTCGCCGCCAATCTCGACGCCGGTCAGGCGCCCGCCGCCGCCTATGCCGCGGGCGATCTCGCGAGCTTCCTCGCCAGCGGCGGGGCCGCCGGGGTCGAGCCGCACTACCAGCGCCGCGTGCAGCTCTATGATGCGCTGGGCGGCATCCACGACCTCACCATGGCCTTCGTCAAGACCGGCCCCGGCGACTGGAGGGCCGAGTTCGTCGTCGATCCCGCCAGCGTCGATGCGCCGCCGCACGCCGACGGGCTGGTCGCGACCGCCGATCTCGTCTTCGACGGGCTGGGCCAGCTCGCCAACATGACCATGACGCCGGCCGCCGCGGGGCCCGGCGGCGGGGCCGAGATCCGCTGGGCGGCGGCTATCGGCGCGGCACCCTCGGAGCTCGACCTCGATCTCGACGGCAACGGGCTGAGCAACGGCCTGACCCAGTACGCCAGCCCCTACGAGGTGGCGTTTCTCGGCCAGGACGGCATGTCGGCCGGCGAGTTCGCCCACGCCTCGGTCGACGAGGAAGGCTATGTCGTCGCCGCCTTCACCAACGGGGTGAGCCGGCGCCTCTACCGCCTGCCGCTCGCCACGTTCCCGAGCCCGACCGGCCTCGAGGCCCGCTCGGGCACCGTCTGGGCGCAAACCACGCAGTCCGGCGGCGTCGTCCTGCGCGAGCCCGGTGCTGGGGGGGCGGGGCAGATCAGCCCCTCCGCCCTGGAAGGCTCGACCGTCGACCTCGCCGAGGAATTCACGCGGATGATCGTCACCCAGCGCGCCTACTCGGCCAATGCCCGGGTGATCAGCACCGCCGACGAGATGCTCGAGGAAGTGTCGCGGATCCGCCGCTGATCCGCGGCGCGCGGCATGGAACAAGGAAAACGGCATGGTCGAGAGAGCAAGCGAACGACCTTCCCGCCGCCCCCCGGGGCGGGCCGGCGGCCTGCGGCTCGAGGATCTGCCGCCGCCCGACACGCGGCGCTGGGTGGCGCGCCGCAAGGCCCAGGTAGTGCGGGCGGTGCGCGCCGGACTGCTCACCCTCGAGCAGGCCTGCGGCCGCTACGGCCTCACCCTCGAGGAATATGCCTCGTGGGAGCGGCTGATCGACCGGCACGGCGTGAGCGGGCTCAGGGTCACCCGGCTCCAGTCGCTCCGCTCGCCGCCGCCCGTCGAAAAGGAGCCCGCCGGTGCCCGCCGTGAGTCGATCATGACGGCACGCTTAAGGGGCGCTTAACCCGCTTGCCCTAGAGCTTTCTCCAGAGGGTTCATCTGGGGACTGCTGTCGGCATGGCAAGCGAGCTGCGGACCGCCGAGGGAACGGCAGCGGGGGACACGGCCCCGCCGGCCGGCGCCGGCCTGCTGGCGGTGCTGCGCTCGCTGGGCCCCGGCCGGATCGCCGCGCTGGGCCTGGTGGTGCTGGGCCTCGCCGCCTTCTTCACCTACGTGATCGGCCGCACCCTCGAGGCCCCCTATACGCTGCTCTATGCGGAGCTGGCGCCGGGCGATGCCGGCGAGCTCATCGGCAAGCTCGAGGCGCAGGGCGTGCCCTACCGGCTCGGCCCCGGCGGCGACGCCCTCATGGTGCCGGCCGACCAGGCGCTGCGCCTGCGCATGGAGCTGGCGCAGGACGGCCTGCCGGGCGGCGGCCTCGTTGGCTACGAGATCTTCGACCGCGCCGACCCGCTGGGCTCCTCCGACCTGCTGACCGACGTGCGTCTCAAGCGGGCGCTCGAGGGCGAGCTGGCGCGCACCATCGCCACGCTGCGCATGGTGCGGGCGGCGCGGGTCCATCTGGTGCAGCCGGCGCGCAGCCTGTTCGAGCGCGAGCGGCGCGAGCCCACCGCCTCGGTGGTGCTGGCGCTGCGTCGGGCGGGCAGCGTCGAGCAGCGCCAGATCCAGGGCATCCGCCAGCTCGTGGCGGCGGCCGTGCCGGGCCTCGATGCCGCCCGGGTCACCATTCTCGACGACCGGGGCAATCTCCTGGCGCGCGGGTCCGATGCCGGCTCGCCGGCCTTTGCAGCCACCGAGGCGCAGGAGCTGCGCATTGGCCAGGAGAGCCGCCTCAAGCAGAAGATCGTCCAGCTCCTCGAGCGCACCATCGGGCCGGGACGGGTCGACGCCGAGGTGACGGTCGAGATGGATTTCGACGAAATCAGCACCACCGCCGAGACCTTCGATCCCGATGGCCAGGTGGTGCGCAGCAGCTCCACGGTCGAGGAGCAGGGCGAGCGCCGCGAGGCAGGCCAAGAGGGCGCTGTCTCGGTCGCCGGCAACCTGCCGACCGGCGAGGCCGCACCGGAGGACGCCGGGGGCGAGCGCGAGCGCAGCAACCGCACCGAGGAGACGGTCAATTTCGAGATCTCCCGGACCCTGCGCAACCAGACCCGCCGGGGCGGCACGGTGCGCCGCATCTCGATCGCCGTGCAGGTCGACGGAATATACCGCGAGGAGCAGGACGGCAGCCGGAGCTACGCGGCGCGCGAGCCGGCCGAGCTCGAGCAGATCGCGACGCTGGTCAGGAGTGCTGCCGGCCTCGACGAGGAGCGCGGCGACGTGGTCGAGGTGATCTCGCGCCGCTTCGTCCAGCCGGTGATCGAGGAGCCGCTGCCCTCCTCGTCCTTCAGCCTGACCCGCGAGGAGATCTGGCGGCTGGGCGAGCTTCTGGCCCTGGTGATCTCGAGCTTGGCCGTGATGCTGCTGGGGGTGCGCCCGCTGCTCCGCCATCTGCTGCCGGCCCCGCCGCCCTCGCCGGCGCCTGCCGGGGCCGCGCCGGGCGGCCGGCTCGAGCCTGCCGACCCCGCCGCCCTGCCCGGCGCGGGCGAGGCGGAGGGCGCAACGGCCCTGCCGCCAGGCTCGCCGGCCGGCGCCCTCGAAGGGCCGTCCGAGCAGCCGCTGCTGCGGCTCTCGGGCGTGGAGGGCCGGGTCAAGAGCTCGCTGGTGCGCGAGGTGACCGAGCTGATCGGCCGGCATCCCGACGAGACGACCAGGGTGGTCCGCAACTGGCTGCACGGGAACTGAGCGATGGCTGCCACCTACGAGACCATGTCCGGCGCCGAGAAGGTCGCGATCTTGATGCTGGCGATCGGCGAGGAGCCGGCGGCCCAGCTTTTCTCGATGCTCGAGATCGAGGAGGTCAAGGAGGTCTCGCAGACCATCTCGACCCTGGGCCGGGTCGACAGCGAGACGGTGGAAAAGCTGCTCTACGAGTTCAGCGACACGCTGAGCCGCACCGGCGGCGTCTCGGGCGGCTTCGAGATGACCGAGAAGCTGTTGGGCAGGTTTCTCGATGACAGCCGCGTCGAGAGCATCATGGACGAGATCAGGGGGCCCATCGGCCGCACGGTCTGGGAGAAGCTCGCCAACGTCAATGAGCAGGTTCTGGCCTCCTTCCTGAAGAACGAATACCCGCAGACGGTCGCGGTGGTGCTCTCGCGGATCGATGCGGCACACGCGGCCCGGGTGCTCTCCCACCTGCCCGACGAGTTCGCCATCGAGGTGGTGATGCGCATGCTGCGCATGGAGGTGGTGCAAAAGGACATCCTGACCGATGTCGAGCGCACCCTGCGCGCCGAGTTCATGAGCAACCTCGCGCGCACCAACCGCCGCGACAATCACGAGGTGATGGCCGAGATCTTCAACTATCTCGACCGCAGCACCGAGAGCCGCTTCATCGCCAGCCTCGAGGAGCGCAACAAGGAGGCGGCCGACCGCATCAAGGCGCTGATGTTCACCTTCGAGGATCTCTCGCGCCTCGACAGCACCGGCATCCAGACCCTGATCCGCACCGCCGGCGCCGAGCGGATCGGCCTCTCCCTCAAGGGTGCCAGCGAGAAGCTGCGCGACCTGTTCTTCGCCGGCATGTCGGAACGCGCCGCCGGGATCTTGCGCGAGGAGATGCAGGCCATGGGGCCGGTGCGGGTGCGCGACGTCGAGGAGGCCCAGCAGTTCCTCGTCAACACCGCCAAGGAGCTGGCCGCCGCCGGCGAGATCTTCCTCGCCGAGGGCAAGGACGACGAGCTGATCTACTGACATGACCGAGCCCGCCTTCAGCACCCACGCCTTGTTCCGTCGCGCCGAGGCCGGTCCCGAGGAGATGCCGGCGCGGCGACCGGGCAGCCCCTACCGGCCGGCACCTCTCGAGGCGCTGCCGGTGACGCCGGCCGCGGCACCGCCGCCAGTACCGTCCCTGCTGTTCAGCGAGGACGAGCTCGCCCGGGCCTGTGCCGCCAGCGCCGCGGCAGCCGCCCGGGAGGCCGGCGAGACGGTGCTGGCGGCGCGCGCGGCGCAGCTGCTCGAGCGGCTGGCCGGCACCCTCGAGGAGGACGCGGCGCGGCGCCGGCAGGCCGAGGCGGCCCACCGCCTGCAGCTGGCGGAGCTGGTGCTGGCGGCGCTGCGCCGGATCGTGGACGCCCAGACCGCCGAGGAACGCGTCCGCCCGCTCGCCGCTCTCCTCGAGGAGCAGGCGGCGCTCGCCGCCCGCCACACTGTTCGGGTCGAGGTCGCGGTCGAGGATCTGGCGGCTCTCGAGACGGCGCTGGCCCGACCCGGTCTGCCGCCGCTGCCGGCGACGCTCGAGCTCGCCGCCGCCCCGGACCTGGGCGCCGGAGCGCTGCGCGCGAGCTGGCCCGAAGGCTGGCTGGAGCGCGATCCGACGGCCTTTCTGGGCGAGCTCGAGCGGCTGCTGCGCGCCACCGCCCTCGCACCTGACGCTGCTGCCGGCACACCGGCAGCGCCCGCGACAAGCAACCAGCCCCACCGGGGAGACGAGCCATGACCGGCGAGAAAGGCGATCTCGAGAATTTCCAGAAGGCGACGCCGCCGGAAGGCGAGGAGCCGCCGGCCAGCGTGCCTGTCGAGCGGCTGGCGGCGGTCTATGACGTGCCTGTCCAGCTGGCGGCGGTGCTCGGCCGCGCCACCATGCAGGTCAACCAGCTCCTGCGTCTGGGCCGCGGCGCCGTGGTCGAGCTCGACCGCAAGGTCGGCGAGCCGATCGACATCTATGTCAACAACCGCCTGGTGGCGCGCGGCGAGGTGCTGATCGTCGACGACCATCTGGGGATCACCATGACCGAGATCATCAAGAGCGACAATTGATGGCCACGGCTCTCACCGCAGCGCACCCGCCCGGCCGCCTGGCCGGCGAGGCAGTGGCCCCGCCGCCCCTCCCTCGCCTGCTGCTCCTGGGCGCCGAGGGGCTGGGCGTCGCCGAGGCGCTCGCCGCCGCCGGCTGCCCGGCCCACCTGCAGGAGTGCCGCACCATCGAGGCGATGCTGCGGATCCTGCGCGAGGGCGGCGTCGATCTCCTGCTGGCCGAGCTCGGCCCGGCCTTCGCGCCGGCCCTGGAGGCGCTGCGTCGCGAGCGGCTGCTGCTGCCGGTGCTGGCCTGCGGACGCGACGCCCAGCCGCGCGCCGCGGCCGAGGCCATCCGCCGTGGTGCCGCCGATTTCCTGCCCATCCCGGCAGCGCCGCTGCTGCTGCGCGCCCTGCTCGAGGGTTTGGTACCGCGGCATGGCGAGCTGGTCGCCGCAGATCCGGCGATGGCGGAGGTGCTGCAGCTTGCGCGCCGCTTCGCGGCCTCGCAGGCGAGCATCTTCATCACCGGCGAGAGCGGCACCGGCAAGGAGATGCTGGCGCGCTTCATCCACCGCCACAGCAGCCGCCCGGACGGCCCCTTCGTCGCGGTGAACTGCGCCGCCATTCCCGGCCACCTCCTGGAATCGGAGCTGTTCGGCCACGAGAAGGGCGCCTTCACCGGCGCCGTGGCGCGCCGCATCGGCCGCTTCGAGGAAGCCCATGGCGGGACCCTGCTGCTCGACGAGATCACCGAGATGGAGCCGCACCTGCAGGCCAAGCTGCTGCGCGCGGTCCAGGAACGGACCATCGAGCGGCTCGGCGGCGGCACCGTCCGCCTCGACGTCCGTCTGCTCGCCACCAGCAACCGCGATCTCGAGCAGGCGGTCGGGGAGCAGCGCTTCCGCGCCGATCTCTACTATCGGCTGAACGTGCTGGCCCTGAACCTGCCGCCGCTGCGCGAGCGGCCGCAGGACGTGCTGGCGCTGGCCCGCCACTTCGCCGGCCGCCACAGCCTGAGGAACGGCCTGCCGCCGCGCCGCCTCGCGCCGGCCGCCGAGCGCCGGCTGATGCAGCACGACTGGCCCGGCAATGTCCGCGAGCTGGACAATTGCGTCCATCGCGCCGTGCTGCTGGCCGAGGGCGAGACTATCGGCGAGGAGGCGATCCTGGCGGGGCCGGCGCGGCCACAGGCGGCCGCCGCAGCGGAGCCGACCGTGCGCCCCGGGCGGACCGTGGCCGAGGTCGAGCGCGAGCTCATCCAGGCCACGCTGCGCCACACCCTGGGCAACCGCACCCATGCGGCGAGCCTCCTGGGCATCTCGATCCGCACCCTGCGCAACAAGCTGCGCGACTATCGCGAGGCGGCACCGCATGGCCAGGCATGATGCCGTGAAGGGATCGCGATGAACCAGCTCGCCTTGCCCGCCTGGCTGGCCAGCGCCGCGAACACGCTGCGCAGCCCCGACATCCTCTTCGCCCTGTTCCTAGTGGGCGTGCTGGTCACCCTCATCCTGCCGGTGCCGGCCCTGCTCCTCGACGTCCTGCTGGCCGTCTCGATCACCTTCTCGGTGGTGGTCCTGCTCACCACCCTCTTCATCGAGAAGCCGCTGGAGTTCAACGCCTTCCCCACGGTGCTGCTGATCGCGACGATGCTGCGCCTGGCCCTCAACCTCGCCTCCACGCGGCTGATCCTGGCGCACGGCCACGAGGGTCCGCAGGCCGCAGGCCAGGTGATCCAGGCCTTCGGCGGTTTCGTGATGCAGGACAATTTCGTCATCGGCGTGATCGTCTTCGCGATCCTCGTCGTGGTGAACTTCGTGGTCATCACCAAGGGTTCGGGCCGCATCGCCGAGGTCGCCGCGCGCTTCTCGCTGGACGCCATGCCCGGCAAGCAGATGGCGATCGACGCCGATCTCTCGGCCGGTCTCATCGACGAGGCCACGGCGCGCGCGCGGCGCAGCGAGCTCGAGGCCGAGAGCTCGTTCTTCGGCGCCATGGACGGTGCCGCCAAGTTCGTGCGCGGCGATGCGGTGGCCGGCCTCCTGATCACCGGGATCAACCTCGCCGGCGGCCTCGTGGTGGGCATCGGCCAGATGGGCCTCGACGCCGGCGAGGCTTCGCGCAGCTACACGCTGCTCACGGTGGGCGACGGCCTGGTCTCGCAGATCCCGGCCTTGATCGTGTCGATGGCGGCGGGCCTGCTGGTCTCCAAGGCCGGCGTCACCGGCCGGGCCGATCGGGCGGTGCTCGAGCAGCTCGGCGGCCGGCCGCGCGTGCTGGCCCTGGCAGCCGGCCTGATGGCGGTGCTGGCCCTCCTGCCCGGCCTGCCGGCACTTCCTTTCCTGCTGCTGGCCGGCGGCGCCGGCTGGCTGGCGCGCCGGCCGGCCATGGCGGCCCGCTCGCAGGCCGCCGCGGCACAAGCCCCCGCACCGGCACCCGCACCGGCCGAGGAGCCGCCGACGGCGCCACGGCTCGACCCGATCCGCCTCGAGATCGGCTACGGGCTGCTCTCCATGGTGGGCGACGGCGCCCAGGCAGGCCTGCCGGCGCAGATCCGCGCGCTGCGCCGGCAGCTCGCCGGCGAGCTGGGCTTCGTGCTGCCTTCGGTGCGCATCCAGGACAATATCCAGCTGCCCGGCACCACCTATGTCGTGCGGGTGAAGGAGACCGAGGCCGGGCGCGGCGAGCTGCGGCCCGCCATGCTGATGGTGATGGACCCGGCCGGCGCGGAGATCGGTCTGCCCGGCGAGCCCACGGTCGAGCCCACCTTCGGCCTGCCGGCGATGTGGATCTCGCCGGCGCTGCGCGAGGAGGCGCTCGGCCGCGGCCTCACCGTCGTCGACCCCGGCACCGTGGTGACCACCCACCTCACCGAGATCGTGCGCGAGAACCTGCCCGATCTCCTGACCTTCCCCGAGACCCAAAAACTGCTGCACGAGCTGGGCGAGGACTATCAAAAGCTGCTGGCCGACATCGTGCCGGCCCGCCTGCCGCCCAACGCCCTCCAGCGTGTCCTCCAGGCGCTGCTGGCCGAGCGGGTCTCGATCCGCGACCTGCCGCTGATCGTCGAGGCGGTCGCCGAGGCGGCGCTCTTCACCCAGAGCCTGGCGATGGTGGTCGAGCATGTCCGCTCCCGCCTCGCCCGGCAGATCAGCCTCGCCTGCACCGGTCCGGCCGGCCATGTGCCGGTGGTGACCCTGTCGGCGGAGTGGGAGCACGCGCTCCTCGACTCGCTGAGCGAGGGGCCCGGCGAGCGCCAGCTCGCGCTGGCGCCATCCCGCCTGCAGGAGTTCGCGACCGACGTGCGCGAATGTCTCGAGGCGCGGGCGCGCGAGGGCGAGCTGCCGGTGGTTCTCTGCACGCCGCAGCTGCGCCCGCATCTGCGCGCGATCCTCGAGCGGCTGCGCCCGTCGACCATCGTGCTGTCGCACAACGAGATCCATCCCAAGACCCGGATCCGCACGCTGGGACAGATCTGAGCCGCCGGCCGCAGGGCTCGACCGTGCCTTGCCCTGCCGCTAGAGATGACACGATGAGTCGCCTGGACAGCTTCATTCGACGCCTCGAGGCGCAGCGCGCCTGTCTCGGGCATGTGGCCGGCCTGGTGCGCGGGCTCGACGGCCCGGTGGCCGAGCTGGGCCTCGGCAATGGTCGCACCTACGATCATCTGCGCGAGCTGCTGCCCGAGAGAAGGATCTTGGTCTTCGAGCGCCACCCGGCGGCGCATCCCGACTCCATGCCGCCGGCGGATCTCCTGGTGGTGGGGCCGCTGGAGGATACGCTGCCGGGGGCGCTGCGCCAGCTGGGCGAGCCTGCCGCCCTCGTGCACAGCGACATCGGCACCGGCGACGAGGCTGCCAATGCGCGCATGGCCGCCTGGCTGTCGCGTCATCTTCCGCCGCTGGTGCGCCCGGGTGGCGTGGTGCTCTCCGACCAGCCGCTGGTGGCCGTGGAGCTGCTGGCGCTGCCATTGCCCCAGGGTGTGCCTGCGGGTCGCTATTTCCTCTACAGGCGTGCCGCATGAGCCCGGCCCGGTACCGTCACGAGGCAGCGCGATTGCCCAACGCCGCATTTCCTGCTCTCTTGGATGCCCTGTTGGCACGAGGGTCGGGATGAGCGTGGAGCCGGACTTTCGGGTGCGGTTTTGGGGCGTGCGCGGGACCGTGGCATGCCCCGGCGAGAGCACGCTGCGCTATGGCGGCAATACGGCCTGTGTCGAGATCTGCTGCGGCGGCCGCCGCCTGGTGTTCGACGCCGGCACCGGGCTTCGCCTGCTCGGTCGCCAGCTGGCAGCCAACGGCGAGCGCTTCCAGGGCCATCTCTTCCTCACCCACACCCATATCGACCACATAGGCGGGCTGCCCTTCTTCAAGCCGGCCTACATGGCCGACAACTGCTTCGAGCTGTGGGCGGGCCATCTTCGGCAGCAGGGCAGGACCCTCCAGGAGGTGCTCTGCCGGATGATGGAGAGCCCCTACTTTCCCGTACCGCTCGACATCCTGCACGCCTGCATGGCGTTCCACGATTTCGAGGCCGGCCAGCGCTTCGATCTCGGCGACGGGATCGAGATCGGCACCGCCAAGCTGAACCATCCGGGCGGGGCCACCGGCTACCGCGTCGACTTCGCCGGGCGCTCGGTCTGCTACGTCACCGACACGGAGCATCGCGAGGGCGAGCTCGACCGCAGGATCCTCGAGCTGATCCAGGGCAGCGACCTGGTGATCTACGACGCCACCTACACCGACGAGGAATATCCGCGCTTTCGCGGCTGGGGCCATTCCACCTGGCAGCAGGGCGTGCGGCTGTGCCGTGCCGCCGGCGCCCGGCGCCTCGCCGCCTTCCACCACGATCCCGAGCATGACGACCAGTTCCTCGACGGGGTGGACGAGGCGCTGGGCAAGGCTCTAGACGGCTCCTTCGTCGCCCGCGAGGGCACGAGCATCCTCCTCTAGTCCCTCGAAAAGCCGCAGCCCGATGAGATCACGCCGCCTGCGCAGGCTCCGCATGGGCCTCGCCACCCTGCTCGGCCGTCCTGCCGGCTTCTTCATCCCCTACCGCTACGCGGCCGGCTGCAGGCCGGTCGCCTACCCCGCCGTCGAGCGCATCCTCGAGGCGGCGCGGCCGGCCTTCCTCGAGCTGCTCGGCGAGGCCGCTGCCCACGCCGAGCAGCTCGCCGCTCTCGAGGGCCCGCCGCCGCTGCCACGCTGGAACCAGGACTGGTTTCCCCGCCTCGACGGCGCCATGGCCTACACACTCGTGCGGCGGCTCCAGCCGCGACGCATCCTCGAGATCGGCTCCGGCCACTCGACCCGCTTCATGGCGAAGGCGCTCGCCGACAGCGGCCTCCAAGGAAGGCTCGCCTGCATCGACCCGCAGCCGCGCGCGGCCCTGACGGGGCTCGATGTCCGCCACGAGCGGCGGCTGTTCGGCGAGGCGGACCTGCAGCTCGTGGCCACGCTCGAGGCGGGCGACATGCTGTTCATCGATTCCAGCCACGTCGCCATGCCGGGCAGCGACGTCGACCTCCTGCTCAACGGCGCCCTGCCGGCGCTGCAGGCCGGCGTGCTGGTGCACATCCACGATGTCTTCCTGCCCGACCCCTACCCGGCGAGATGGGCCTGGCGCGGCTATAACGAGCAGCTCCTCGTGGCCTGCCTGCTGCAGGGCGGTGCCTTCGCACCGCTCTTTGCCAGCCACTGGGCGGCAACACGCCTCGCCGACGCCGTCACCGCCAGCGGCCTCGCCGCCCTGCCCCTGCGCGAAGGCGCCTTCGAGACCAGCCTCTGGCTGCGCAAGAGCTAGAGCGGCACGTCCTCCATCGGCATCGGCGAAGCCGCGGCGAAGGGCGAGGAAGCGGGGGAGCCGTCGCCGGGCAAGGCGCTGCGCGCGGCTTTCGCTTCTTGATTTCTGTCAGTTGGCGGCGGTGGGGGTTCACCGGGTCGTCACCTTTCCCCGCGATCCTGCCGCGGTGGGAATCCGCCGCCGCATCATCCTCGGGGCGCGGCTGTTCCATCATCCGCGAGGATGGCCCGGGAGACAGCCGGGGCATGAGCGGCACCCTGCCCACCGAACGCCGCCGCCAACCCCGAAAAGAAAGAGAAACGGGCCGCGCCCAGCGCCTTGCACCACCGGCGCTACGGGGCTCGGGCCTCAGCGCTCGTACCAGAACGTGTCGGGCCGGTAGAGGCCGAGCTGGGCGTGCGGCTCCCAGTTGTAGACGGCCTGCTCGGGCACGTTGCGCAGTCCCTTGCGTACGGCGATCGGCTGCTGGACGTCAGCCACCGTGCCGATCGTGAAGCACTGGCTGGCGTAGATCTCCAGCATCTCCGTCCAGATCGCGCGCCGCGCTTGCGTGTCCGGAGCCTCGCGCCAGGCGTGGAAGAGCTCCATGAGGCGCTTGGCCTCGGGAAGCTCCGGCACCTCGCCGGCCTTGCCCTTGGTCTCGTGATACTGGCCCCACTGGGGCCATTGCGGCTGGTCGAACTGGCTGGTGGGGGCGAAGTCGACGGGCGGCATGTCGGCGGTCGGAACGCCGTTCTCGATCCCGTACCAGACGGTCATGAGGGCCTCGCCCGAGAAGATCCGGTTGCGCAGCACCTCGCGCTCGGAGGGCTTGGTGTGGATGCGAAAGCCGATCTTCTGCCAGCTCTCGCGCACCAGCTCGAGAAGGTCGGTCTGCTCGGTATCCTCGCCGGCGGTCTCGACGATCAGCTCGAGCGGCCGGCCGTCGGGCAGGAGCCGCATGCCGTCGTCGCGCCGCTCCAGGCCGATCTCGTCGAGCAGGCGGTTGGCGGCCCCGGGGTCGTGGCCGAGGCAGGCCTCGCCGATCTTCGGGCTGTAGAGGGGGCTTTGTTCCAGGATCGTGTTGTTGGCCGGCACGGCCAGGCCGAAATAGAGATACTGGCTGATCGACTCCCGGTCGAGCGCCAGCGACAGAGCGTGGCGGAAGCGGCGGTCGCGGAAGAGCTCGCGCCACGCCGGATCGGCGGCGTTGAGGTTGGGATAGAGGGCCAGGTGTGCGCCGCGCGCCTCGGGCCACAAGAGCGTCTCCAGGCCGCTGCGCTGCTCGCTCTCCTTGAGGAAGGTATAGTCCTTGAAATAGAGACCGCGCGACTGCAGGTCGGTCTCGCCCGCTCCGGTCTTGATGGGAATGAGCTTGCTGTCGACGACCTCGAGAAGGAACCGGTCGATATAGGGAAGCTGCTGGCCGTTCGGGTCGACCCGGTGGAAGTGCGGGTTGCGCACCGCCACGAAGCGCTCGGCCGGAGGCGACGTGATCAGCATCCAGGGTTGCAGCGTCGGCAGGTCCGGATTGTCGAACTTGTTCATCTGCTCCTTGCGGCCGAAGAGCTGCGCCCAGTCTCGGGAGCTGCTCTCCTTCACCAGCCGCTCGAGCTCGTCCGGCTCGGCATATGCCTCGTGGAACTGCCGCAGATAGTGTGCCGGCGCGTAGGTGAACATCGGCGAGGCGGCGGCCATCTCGGGCAGGAAGTAGGGATTGGGCGCCGACCAGCTGTAGCGGATGGTGAGCTTGTCGATGACCTCGACCTCGGGCAGCTCGCCATTGACCATCATGGCGATCGGCGGGCCGGTCGGGCTCAGCTTCTCATTGAGCGCGATGTCCTCCCACCAAAAGCGCAGGTCCTCGGTGGTGAAGGGCGCGCCGTCGGACCAGCGATGGCCGCGCCGCAGCTGCAGGGTGAAGGTGCGCCCGTCCTCGACCTCGAAGGACCTCAAGATGTCGGGCACGAGATCGAGCCCGAGATCGTAGTTGACCAGGCGCGCATGGCCGTAGACGTAATAAAGACGCGTGTCCTTGGCGCGGCCCACCAGCATGCGCAGATCGCCGCCCGGTCGCCCCACCGCCGGCATGTCGTCGACCACCAGCGGCTCCTCGGGCGGCTGCGCGGACGCGCCCGCACTCCAGATCAGCACTGCTGCGGCAGCCAGCCAGCGGATTGTCACGGCGCCCTCCCTTTCAGCCCTGCATCCTCACCAGATGCCCCGGGCCGATCTCCTGCAGCCGTCCCGAGGTCTCGCCGAGCCGGTAGGGCTCGGGCCACAGCCCCGGATCGGAGCTATTCTCGACAAGCAGCGCCGAGAAGTCGAGGGTGGCATCGGGCTCGGGCTCGGGCACGGCCGCCAGCAGCGCCCTGGTATAGGGGTGCTGCGGCCGCGCGAAGAGCTCCTCGACCGGTGCCAGCTCGACCAGCCGGCCCGCGCACATCACCGCGATCCGCTGGGCGATGTAGCGGACGACGGCGAGATTGTGGGAGATGAAGAGGTAGGTGAGGCCGAGCCGGGCCTGGAGATCCTTCAAGAGATTGAGGATCTGCGCCTGGACCGACACGTCGAGGGCGGAGACCGGCTCGTCGCAGATCAGCAGCTCGGGCTCCAGCGCCAGCGCCCGGGCAATGCCGATCCGCTGGCGCTGGCCGCCGGAGAAACTGTGCGGGTAGCGGCGCAGATGGCGCCGGTCGAGCCCGACGGCGGCGAGCAGCGCCGTCACCCGCTCGAGGCGCTCGGCCGCGGAGCCGATCCCGTGGATCACCAGCGGCTCGGCGATCAGGTCGTGGACCGTCATGCGCGGGTTGAGCGAGCCGAACGGATCCTGGAAGATGTACTGGACGCGCCGGCGGAAGGCGGCCAGCCGCTGCTCGTCGAGCCCCAGCACGTCGACCGGGCCCTCCCGGCCGTGAAAGATGATGCGGCCCGAATCCGGCGTCACGGCGCGCATGATCATCTTGCTGGCGGTGGTCTTGCCCGAGCCGCTCTCGCCGACGATGGCAAAGCTCTCGCCGCGCATGATGTCGAAGGAGACGTCGTCGACGGCCACGATCTCGCGCAGGCCGCCGGCCTTGCGGCGCGCCAGAAAGACCTTGCGCAGCCGCTCCACCTCGAGGATCGGCCCGTCCGGCTGCGCGGCCGGCCTGTCCGCCGGTCTCTGCCGGCGCAGCGCCTCGCGCCCCTCGGCCGGCACCTCGCGCAGCGCCTCGAGACGCTGGCCGGGCGGCGTGGTCAGGCGCGGCACGGCGCGCAGCAGCCCCTTGAGGTAGGGATGGCGCGGTGCGCGCAGCAGCTCGGCGGTGGCGCCGCGCTCCATGATCCGCCCGCGATACATCACCACCATCTCGTCGGCTATGTTGGCCACCACCCCGAGATCGTGGGTGATGAACAGGATGGACATGTCGAGCTCGGCCTGCAGGTCCTTCATGAGCTTGAGGATCTGCGCCTGGATGGTGACATCGAGCGCGGTGGTCGGCTCGTCGGCGATCAGCAGCGCCGGCCGGCAGACCAGCGCCATGGCGATCATCGCCCGCTGCCTGAGCCCGCCCGACAGCTCGAACGGGTACGCACCGAAGGCCCGGGCGGGATGGGGAAAGCCGGTGCGCGCCAGCATCTCGACGACCCGCTCGCGCGCCTCGCCGCGGTCGACCGGCGCGTGCAGCATCAGCGCCTCGCCGATCTGGTCGCCAATCGTGTGGAGCGGCGAGAGCGAGCTCATCGGCTCCTGGAAGATGATCGAGATCCGGCCGCCGCGCACCGCCCGCCGCTCGGGCCCGTTCTCGGCAAGCGCAGCGAGGTCCTGCGCAATGCCGGGCCCACGCGGGTCGGTGAACAGGATCCGGCCGCCGGCGATCCGCGCGCTGGCCGGCAGGATGCCCAGGATGGCCTGCGAGATCACCGTCTTGCCCGAGCCGCTCTCGCCCACCAGCGCCACCGTGCGGTGGCGCGGCACCGCGAAGGACACGCCGCGCACCGCCTCGATCTCGCCCTCCTCGGCGGCGAAGCTCACGCGCAGGTCGCGCACCTCGAGCAGCGGCTCCGTCATGGCGGCTCCGAGAACAGTTCGCCCGCCCCCAGAAGACGAGCGCGCGGGTGCGCGCGCAAGAGCCGCAAGAGGGCACGCAGCACCGAAAAGGCGCTCTCGTCCATCACCAGATGATGCGAGAGGATCCCCAGTGGCCCCCCGGGTCCGCCGCGAACCTGCTCGGCCAGCTCCGCCGCCAGCGCCCCGGCGGGCCGGGCGGTGCGCCCGCGGCGCCAGTCGATCAGGTCGATATGGGTATCGATGCGGCGCAGGCCGGCGGGGGACGGCGCGATCCCCGTGCCGCGCCAGAGCGAGACGCCGGTGAAGCCGCAGCCCGGCAGAACCGCGCAAACCGCCGGCGCCATGCGGTTCCACGGCGGCACCATGACCGGCACGAAGCACCGGCCGAACGAGCTCTCGAGGTACCGCCTTCCCTCGTCGAGCAGCGGCGCGAGAGCGGCGGGAACGGCGCTGCCGCCAAGCTCGACCTTGCGCTCGCCCGGCTCGGCGTGACTCTCGTGCGCCCAGCCATGCTGCAGCACCGTCGCCTGCGGGCAGGCGAGAATGGCCTGGCGCACCTCGTCTTCCAGCCAGGCCGGAACCACCGCCACGGCAAGCGGCAGCGTAAGCTCGCCGGCCAGCGCCAGCAGGCGGACCAGCCGCGGGTCGGGCCGGCCGGCATCGTCGTCGCGCCACCAGAAGGCGACAGGGGCCGGCGCCGCGTCGAGAGCGGCGGCGAGCGGCGCCAGCTCTGCCCGGGCCGCGCTCACGTGACGGCTCCGCCGGCGAGCTCCATGAGCAGCCCGGCCGAGCGCCCGGCGCCATCGGTGTCGAACCGCCCCGGCGCGGCCGTCGGCTCCGCCAGCGCCTGCCTGACCGCTCCGGCCAGCGCCTCGGGCGTCAGGCCCGCCTCCTCCAGATGGCGGGCCATGCCGATCGCGGCGAGCCTGCGGGCACGCAGGGTCTGCTCGTCCTCGCCCGGCGCGGCGAAGGGCACCAGCACCATGGACGCGCCGGCGACCAGCGCCTCGACCACGGTGTTGTAGCCGGCCTGCGAGACCGAGACGGCGCAGGCTGCCAGCAGCGCCGGCACGTCGTCGCGATGGCGCTCGACCGCCAGGCCCGGGCCTGCTGCAGCGCCGAGCTCCTCGAGCAGCGAAGGCGCGGCATTGGCGCCGGTCAGCAGCAGCCACGGCTCCTCGCCGCCGACGAGCCGCCGCGCCTGCACCGCCGCCCGGAGCAGCCGCGCGCCCACCGCCCCGCCGCCGGCCGAGACCAGCACGCCGCGCCGCACCGCCGCCGGCGCCGCCCTGCCGCCGACATGGACATAGCCGGTATAGGCCAGCAGGTCGGCCAGCTCGCCGGCATGGGGAAAGCTGGCCCCGAGCGGCACCAGGCGCGGATCGGCATGGACCAGCACACGGTCGTAGAAGGCCCGGCAGAGATCGCGCATCGCCGCCGTCCGGGCGGGATCGCGCTTGCTCACCAGCACGTCGCGCAGCGAGCAGACGATCGAAGGGCGCGGGCGCATCGCCCGCGCCGCCTCCAGCAGCGGCAGCAGCTCGCCCCTGAAGCCGCGGCGGCCGAAGGGAAACATTTCCGTCAGCACGAGCTGCGGCCGGAGCTCCGCCAGCAGGCCCAGCAGCATGGCGCGGCGCCCGGCCACCTGCCGCTCGCCGACGGGCGCGCCGCTGCCGTCCACGAGCCGGCCGATCCGCCCGCCCTCGGCCCGGATCACCGGAAGCTGCACCACCCGCACGCCCGGCGGCGCGGCCCATGGCAAGGGCGCCCCGCCCGAGGCCAGCGTCACCTCGGCACCACGTCCGGCCAGTGCGGCAGCGATGCTCAGCGCCCGCCGCAGATGGCCGGAGCCCAGCAGATGCTGCACCCAGAAGAGGATCCGAACCGTCATGGACCGTTCCCGAGATCGACGGCGCGCATGGCGCCGAGCCGCCCTTGCCGGTCGAGCCCGGCGAGGAGGGCCGTGCCATGATGCAGCGCAAAAGGCGGCCGGCCCAGCATCGGCCAGCCGGTGGCCAGCACCATCGCGGCGCGCAGCACCCCTTTGTGGGCCACGATCACCAGCGGCCCGCCTCCGTCCTGCGCCAGCTCGCCCAGCAGCCCGGCGAGCCGCGCCATCACCATGCGCGGCGACTCGCCGCCCGGCGGCACGAAATCGAGGCCCAGCGCCTCGGCCCGTGCGAACGCCTCGCCATGGCGATCGCGCAGCGCGTCGAGGCGCTCCCCCTCCCAGGCGCCCCAGGCCATCTCGACGAGGCGCGGATCGACGGCGGGCTCGGCGAAACCCAGCAGCCGGGCGGTCTCCAGCGCCCGCTCGAGCGGGCTCGAGAGACAGCGCGCCCTCTCGAAGCCGGGCGGCAGGCGCCAGCCACGCACCTCGCGCCTGCCCTCCTCGCAGAGCGGCACGTCGGTGCGGCCCTGGATCCGGCCTTCCGTGTTCCAGCCGGTGAGCCCGTGCCGCACGAGGCACAGTTCCCTCACGGCGGCGCTCCCGTGCGGCGGCCGTAGAGCGCCACCGCCGCCCGCAGGGCCTCGTCGAGACGCCGCGCGGCAGCCGTGCGGCCGTGCCGCTCCTCCGCCAGCCGGGCGGCAGCCCGGCCCATGGCGCGCCGCTCGTCGGGCCGCTCGAGCAGGTGCCGCAGCCTGGCGGCGAAACCAGCCGCATCGCCCGGTGCGGCGAGGAGCCCTGTCCTGCCGTCGGCCACCACCTCCGGCACGCCGCCATCGGCACCGGCGACCACCGCCAGGCCCGCTGCCTGCGCCTCGAGAAGCGCCATGCCGTAGGCCTCGCGCAACGCCGGCCACACATGAAGATCGGCAGCGGCGTAGAGCGGCGGCAGCGCCTCCTCGGCCACTGCCCCCAGAAAATGCACGCGCCCCGCGCCCAGCGCCGCGAAACGCTCCTCGAGCACCGCCCGCGCCGGCCCGTCGCCCGCCACCAGCAGGCGCCAGGGACGATCCCGCACCAGCTCCAGCGCGTCGGCCAGAACCTCGTAGGAGCGCCGCTTGATGTCCTCGCGCATCATCGCGACGGTGAGCAGCCAAGGCGCGGCTGGATCGAGGCCGTGCTGCGCCGCGAGGCGCGCGCGGTGGCCAGCGCGCTCACCGGCGGCGGCGGCGAACGGGGCAGTGTCGAGAAAAGGCGGGAAGAGGCGCAGCCGCTCGTCGGGCACCGTGCCGGCAAGGCCTCGCCGGTCGCGTGCCGTCATGGCGAGCACCATGTCGGCCCGTGCCAGCGCCGCCTGCGCCGCCTCGTGGCCGGGCCGCCATGGGCCGAGAGCCTGCCGCGCCGAGAGCGACGCCTCGGCCACCACATAGGGGATGCCCAGCCCCGCCGCCACGGCCGGCCCCAGCCAGTCAGGCGCCTTGTGGTAGAGATGGTAGGTGAACCACAGCTCGGGCGGCCCCGCCGGCCAGGAGCGGCGCAGCAGGCGTGCCGCCATCCTCTGCCCGAGGCGCCGCAGGCGCTCCTGGCGTGCCGCATCGCCGGCACGGTCGTAGGAGCGCAGGCAGCTTGCCGACCGCACCTCGTGGCCGGCGTCGCGCAGCAGCGCCATGAGCGCGCGGGCCATGCGCCGGTCGCCCGACGGCGAGGGATGACAAGGCGGCTTGAGCGGCGCGTAGAAGGCCACGCGCATCAGGCCGCCCGCTCCAGCGGCGGCAGGCCGAAGCGCCGGGCGAGCCGCTCGTGGCCGGCGGCCGAGGAGAACCGCTCGGCGACCACGGCGCTCGCCGCCTCGCCCATGGCGGCCCGTCGCCCGGGGTCGCGCGCCAAAGCGAGGATCGCCGCAGCCAGCGCCGCTTCGTCCTCGGGCGGCACGAGCAGGCCGGTACGGCCGTCCTCGACGAGCTCGGGGATCGCCGAGACCGGCGTGCTGACCACCGCCAGCCGCATGCTCATCGCCTCGAGCAGCACGTTGGGCATGCCGTCGCGGTCGCCGTCGCCGGCTATCCGCGACGGCAGGCAGAAAAGATCCGCCGCGCCATAGAGCGGCAGCAGCTCCTCCTGGGCCAGCGCGCCGCGCCAGTCGATGCGCCCGGCGATGCCGAGCTGTCCTGCCAGATCGCGCAGCTCGCCCGCGAGCGGACCCGCTCCCACATGGCTCATCCGCCAGTGCAGCTCCGCGGGCAGCGTCGCCAAGGCATGCAGCAGGCCCTTGAGCCCCTTCTTCGGTACCGCCCGCGCCACTACCAGGAGGCGTACCGGGTCGGCGGCGTCGCTGCCGTCGCGCGGCCGGCGCAGGGCCGGCGGGCGGAAGCGGGCGGACTCGACGCCGTGATAGAGCAGCTCGACCTCGGCGCCGGGTGCCAGCGACTGGAGGTGGCGGCGGTTGGCCTCGGTGCAGGTCACCGTCCAGGTGGCGGCCGAGAGCTTCTCGCGCTTCTCCCAGTCGGGGATCGTCCAGATGTCCTTGGCGTGGGCCGAGACGGCGAAGGGCAGGCCGCGCATGAGGCCGGCGTAGCGCGCCACCGAGGCCGGCGTGTGGATGAAGTGGGCGTAGAGCGTGGTGACGCTGTCGGGCAGCTCGGCCGCCAGCACCACCGCCTGGCCGAAGCGGCGGCCGCGATTGGCGGTGGGATCACGCCACAGGTCGCGCAGCCACGCCGCCAGCGCGCGGCCGAACCCCGGCAAAACCGCCGCGCGGCCCAGGGCGCGCAGCAGGCGCACCGGCTCGTCCTTCAGATATTCCGGCAGATAGCGCACCGGCGCCGTGATGGCCCCGTGCACCGCATGGCGCTTGCGGTCGGTCGGGTGGCGCAGCGAGACGATCTCGAAGGCGAGGCCGCGCTGCTGCAGCGCCAGCAGCTCGTTGGCGATGAACGTCTCGGACAGCCGCGGGTAGCCCTTGACGAGAATGGCGCAGCGGGTGGCGCCGCCGGGCTCAGGCAATCCGGCTGAGCTTTTGCGACTTGGTCGTGCGGCCACTGCCCAACCACGGTTCGGCGAACTCGGCGATGCGGTCGAGACCGCCCAGCATGAAGGTGCGCACGGCCTCGCTCGGTGCGGGAAGGTCGGGCAGCGAGCGGAGCATCGCCGCCATGCGCTGCGGATCGGCCTCGGCCTCCGGCGGCACCATGCGCACCAGGCCCAGCCGCTGGGCCCGCTCGGCGCGCAGATACTGCTCGAGACGCGGCTCGGTGCGCGGCACCACCAGCGCCGGCTTGCCGAACGAGAGGATCTCGCAGAACGTGTTGTAGCCGCCCATGGCCACCACACCCAGGGCGCGCTCGAACAGGTTCTCGACCTGCGCCTCGAAGGTGATCGCGCGCAGCCGCCGATCGCGGCTCACCCGCTCGTGGAAGGCGTGGCGCTGCTCGGCCGGCAGGAACGGGCCCAGGAGGATGACGGCCGGATGCGGCAGATCGGGGTCGTGCTCGTAGGCCGACAGCACCGAATCGATCAGCTCGTCGCCGTCGCCGCCGCCGCCGGTGGTCACCAGGATGAAGGGCTCGTCGGGAAGCTGGTAATCGGCCTCGCTGGCATGGCTGGGCACGCCGCGGCGCAGATAGCCGGTGTAGCGCACCTTGTGGGCAAGCCGCCTGAAACCCGGGATCTCGGCGATCGGATCGAAGATCTCGGGCAAGCCATAGACCCAGATCTCGTCGTAGAGGCTTTCCAGGGCGGGAAAGACGCCCTTGCGCTCCCATTCCTCGACCAGGCTCGCCGGCTCGTCCATCACGTCGCGCAGCCCGAGCACGCAGCGCGTACCGCGCGCCCGCAGCATCTCGAGCGTCGGGCGGACCTCGCCGCGCAGGCCGAGCGGCTCCTTGTCCACGAGAAAGATCTCGGGCGCGAAGATGTCGGCGGTGTGCTGGATGATCGAGCTGCGGATGCCCAGCGTGGTGTCGATGTCGATGCTGAGCTTGAGCGAGGTGTACTCGCCATTGCGCAGCTTGATGACGCCCGGCACCCGCACGAAATCGACGCGGCTCTTGAAATCGAAGCTGCCGATGATCGGCGAGCCCGACAGGATCAGGACGGACAGCTCGGGAAAGCGGTCGACCAGATCATGCGCGATAGTCCGGCAACGGCGGAGATGGCCGAGACCGAAACTGTCGTGGCTGTAAACCAGCAGGCGACTGCCTGACTTCATCCACCCCGCCCCGCGGATTCGCGGCCTGCACTATGGCAGAACGCCCGCGACCGGCGAAAGCGGGTTTTTGCCTTCCGTCGCCGGGCGCGACACCGTTGCAACGCCCACTCTTCCCGCCGCGTCCAATTATCTTGACACAAGTCCTCATGTTAGGCAGATATAGGATTATCTACTTATTTTCCCATGGATCACAGCCTGCGCGAGGCTCCTCCCATGACCCTCCTCCTCCCCGTCGACGATAATGGCAACCCGATCGCCGTGCTCGGCTTCGACTATCGCGGCACCCAGCGGATCGCCGTGACCGGCGTCTCGGCCCGCAACCCGGTGCCGGTGCCCGACGACATCGAGATCGCCACGGTGATCGCCACCGGCCCCTGCCGCTTCGAGGTCGGCGACGCCACGGTGACCGCCGACCCGCAATCCAGCCCGTTCCTCTATCCGGGACAGTATGTCGACCTGCCGCTGCGCCGCGGCGAGCGCCACGTCGCCTTCGTGGCCGAGGACGCCGACTGCGCCGCCTACATCATCGGGCGCATCTGACATGCCGCTGACGCTCAAGCCCGCCGCGGAGGCGCTGCGCCTGACGGGGGCCGCCAGGGCCGCCGCCCTGCCGCCCCCGCCCCCACCCCCCGAGCCCGTCCTGCTGGCCACCGAGAGCGGCGACACGCTCGTGACGGACCAGGGACACGCCCTCGTCGCGGAGGCAGCCTAGATGGCCAACCGGCAGATCCACGAGCTTTCCGCCGCCGGCGCGCTGACGCCGGAGGACCAGCTGATCGTCTCGACGGCCAGCGGCCAGCTCACCCGGCGCGCTTCGCTTGCCGACCTCCCCTGGCAGGCGGGCCCCGGTGCCACCGGCCGGAGGCTTTCCGACAAGCTCGCCGAGCAGGTCTCGGTGAAGGATTTCGGTGCCGTGGGCGACGGTGTGGCCGACGATGCGCCATCCTTCCAGGCGGCCCTCGACGCGCACGGCGCCGTCTATGTGCCGCCCGGCACCTACCGGCTGGCCACGGCCCTGCAGGTGAAGCCGCGGCGCCGCCTCGCCGGCGCCGGCCGCGACGTCACCGTGCTCGCGGCCGAGGCCGACCTCGCTCTGTCCTTCCGGCGCAACAGCGGCGCCTGGCGGATCGAGCCCGGCTCGACCGAGGACTGGAACCGCTCGTCGCTCGCCGATCTCACGGTCTCCATGACCACCGGCGGCGTCCGCGTCGAAGGCCACGAGTTCTTCGCCGAGCGGCTGCGCTTTCGCGGCGGTGCCGCCGCCGGCTGGTGCCTCGACATGGTCGACGCCAACGAGTGCGCGCTGCGCGACATCTCGGCAGGATACGGTGGCGGCGAGGACACGCTCCTGGCCGGCGGCATCCGCTGGCTGGGCCAGACCGCCGGCGTCAATTACGGCGACAGCAGCATCGAGGAGGTCAGCATCAAGCTGGGGGCGGCAGGCACCACCGGTATCCGCCTCGAGCACCAGGGCTCGCTCACCAGCCTCATCAACAACATGGTCGTGCGCCGGGTCCAGGTGAACGCGCCGGCAAGCGGCCTCACCCCCCTTGCCGGCACCATCGGCATCGCGCTCAGCCAGGTGCGGCGCTGCCTGCTCGAGCAGGTCGACGTCGAGGTGGTCGAGCTGGGCTTCGACGAGGCCGGCTCGGCCGGCGGCGGCAATAGCGGCTCGAGCAGCCTCGTCTCCTATGTCGGCTGCCACGTCCTCAACTGCCCGACCCCCTATCGCGACAGCAACGGGACGCTGGCAGGCTCGGCAATGCGCCGCTCGTTCCTGGGCGGTACCGAGGTGTTCCCGCTCAAGACGGGCACCAGCTCGGGCGATGTCTCGGCCCGGGCCGGGCTGGGCGACACGCTCCTGCCGGCCGGTCTGTGGCTGTCCGAGCCCAGCAATGGCGGCATCGCGGTGCAGCTCCGCTCGCCCAATGTCGGCCAGCTCCTGGTGACGGGCGACTTCATCGAGAGCGGCACGCTGCCCGACGGCCACCCCAAGAAAGCCATGCCGCGGCAGGCCCTGGGGGTGGACGTCACCAGCTTCAACGTCACCCGCCTCTACCGGCCGCGCGGCTACGCGGAAGGCGCCTTCTCGCGCCTCGCTCTGGGCAATGGCGAGGGCCATGCGAGCGGCCCGCTGCACCGCGTGGAGGTCTCCGATCCGCTCTACCTGGCGCCGCGCCCGAGCGAGCCGCCGCAGCCCCTCAACGGCCTCGTCGGCTATTACGAGCAGAGCAGCGCCCTGCCCGGCGGCACGGCGTGGATCGGGCCCGGCTGGTACACGCGGCTGGCCGACCGCTGGCAGCCCGGCGTGACGCCCATGGGCCGCGTGCCGGAGCGCGAGCGCAATGTCAGCTTCACCGTCTCGCCGCTCGACTTCGGCGCGATCCACCGGGTCAACAATCTGGGCGACGTGACCGTCACGATCTCGGCCTCCTACAATCTGGGGGCCGGCGTCCAGCCGCTGATGGTGGCAGGCGATCCCGCCGCCGTGTTCTGGCTGGTGCGCCAGGGCACCGGCGCGGTGATCCTCGCGGCCGCCGATTCCAGCGTCGAGCTGAAGATGCCCTCCGACCTGAACCGGGTCGCGCGGCAGAACCAGCTCGTCATGGTGGTGCTGCGGCACAACGCCTCGACCGGCAAGATCGAGGTCTACGCCAACACGGTGGGCGACGGCGAGCAGCTCTTCGAGGAGAAGCTGGGCTGGACCAGCGCCACGCCGACCGGCGGCAACACCGACGCCAACCCCTATGTCGTGGCCTCGAGCCGGGCGGGCCAGCTCCTGCGGATCAGCTCGAACGACGATCCCGCCCATATCGCCTACGCCGCCTCCAGCCTGCCCGCAGGGATCACCGCTGCCATGTTCCGGCTGGTGAGCGTCAACAAGCCGCTCGCCATCATCGCCGGGAGCGGCATGACCCTGCGCCGCACCAACGGCACGACCACGCCGGGCGGGCTGCCCTGCTTCAACGTCGCCGAGTCGGGCAAGGTGGTGACGGTGCATGTCTACGGCGCCGATCCGGCCGCCCCACAGCAGCAGAACTCGATCTACATCGAAGGCTGACGACGAGCGTCTTGCGCTTGATCCACCTCAAGGCCGGGGAACCGGTGCCGGCGCAGGATCGCTCGACGTCGCTTCCCTTCCCCGGCAACGCCGCCACCGCCGGAGGAGCAGGAAGGGACGGTCGGGGTGTGCCTCGCCGGCGGCGACGCGGGCGGCACGAGACGTCGCGGAGAGGGAGCCTGCCATCCCTCTTCGCGGCACCCCGCCCTGGCCGCCGCGGCTGCGACACTTGCCCCGGGCGGGCTGACGGCGATAGGCTCGGCGTCCCTTGCCGAGAGCGGTGCCCGATGGCCGATCCCAAGCTCCTCAAGTTCGACACGCTGGCGCTTCATGCCGGCCAGGCCCCCGACCCTGTTACCGGCGCACGGGCCGTGCCCATCTACCAGACCACCTCCTACGTGTTCCGCGACACCGACCAGGCGGCCGGGCTCTTCAACCTGGAGCGCGCCGGACACATCTACTCGCGGATCTCCAACCCCACCGTGGCGGTGCTCGAGGAGCGGGTGGCGGCGCTGGAGGGCGGTGTCGCCGCGGTCGCCACGGCGAGCGGCCAGGCAGCGCTCCATCTCGCCATCGCCACGCTCATGGGGGCAGGCTCGCACATCGTGGCGGCGCGCAACCTCTATGGCGGCAGCGTCAACCTGCTGCGCCTGACCCTGCCGCGCTTCGGCATCGAGACCACCTTCGTTGACCCCCACGACCTCGACGCCTTCGCCGCCGCCATCCGGCCGGAGACACGGCTGGTGTTCGGCGAGACCATCGGCAATCCCGGCCTCGAGATTCTCGACCTCGAGCGGGTCTCGGCGCTGGCCCACGAGCACGGCCTGCCGCTCGCCGTCGACAACACCTTCGCGACACCCTGCCTGCTGCGCCCGCTGGAGCACGGTGCCGACATCGTGATCCACTCCGCCACCAAGTGGATGGGCGGGCACGGCACCGCCATCGGCGGTGTAGTGGTGGACGGCGGCCGGTTCGACTGGCTGGGCTCGGGCAAGTTCCCCACCATGAGCGAGCCCTATGAGGGCTACATGGGCGTCACCTACGCCGACAGCTTCGGCCCCGCCGCCTTCGCCGCACGGGCGCGCACCGAGGGGCTGCGCGACTTCGGCGCCTGCATGGCGCCGCAGAACGCCTTCCAGATCCTCCAGGGCATCGAGACCCTGCCGCTGCGCATGCAGCGCCACGTCGAGAACACCGCCAGGGTGCTCGACTTCCTTTCCCGGCACGAGGCGGTGGGCTGGCTGCGCCACCCGACCCTGCCCGACCATCCGGACAGCGCGCTGGCGCGCCGCCTGCTGCCCAAGGGTGCCGGCTCCATCGTCAGCTTCGGCGTGAAGGGGGGGCGCGAGGCCGGGGCGCGCTTCATCGAGGCCTGCCGGCTCGCCTCGCATCTGGCCAATGTCGGCGACGCCAAGACCCTGGTGATCCACCCTGCCTCGACCACCCACCTGCAGCTCGGCCCCGAGCAGCTCGCCGCGGTCGGCCTGCGCGACGACATGATCCGCCTCTCGGTGGGCCTCGAGGACCCCGCGGACATCATCGACGACCTCGCCCGGGCGCTGCGCGCCTCCCAGAAAAGCTGAGGCCCACGCCATGAGCGAGCCCGCGGCAGCCGCCCCCGTCTTCATCCAGACCTACGGCCGCACCGCGGCGCGCGGGCAACGCCGGGCCTTCCTCGTGCATGGCGCGGGGATGGACCAGAGCGTGTGGACGCTGCAGGGCCGCTATCTGGCCTTTCACGGCTGGGACGCCTACGCGGTCGACCTGCCCGGCCACGGCCGCTCGCACGGCCGGCCGGCGCTGCCCGACATCGGCTCCATGGCCGACTGGCTGGGCGGGGTGATCGCGCAGGGCGACGGCGAGCCGGCAACACTGATCGGCCACTCGATGGGCGCGCTCATAGCCCTCGAGCTGGCGGCCCGCCGGCCCGAGCTGGTCGCCAGGCTCTGCCTGCTGGGCGCGGCCGCCGCCATGCCGGTCCATCCCTCGCTTCTCGAGCTGGCGGCACAGCACGATCCCAGGACCGTCGAGCTGATGGTCGACTGGGCGTTCGGCCGGCGCGGCCATGTGGGCGGCAATGCGGTACCCGGCGGCTGGATGATGGGCAGCGCACGCAACCTGCTGCTGCGCGGCGATCCCGCCGTCCTGAGCAGCGATCTCGCCGCCTGCAGCGCCTATGGCGGCGGTGCCAAAGCGGCAGCCGCGGTGCGCTGCCCGACCCTGGTGGTGATCGCCAGCGAGGACCGGATGACGCCCCCCAGGGCCGGGCGCGAGCTGGCCTCGCTGATCCCCGAGGGCAGAAGCGTGCCGATCGAGGGTGCGGGCCACATGGTGATGCTCGAATCCCCCGAAGAGACCCTCGAGGCCATCAGGTCGTTCCTGGCCTGAGGCGGGTCGCGGCCGCCGGGAGCAGGGATCCTGCAGCGGCGCTGCGCGCGGCTCTCGCCTGCTGATCTCCGTCGCTTTGCAGCAATGCCCGTTCGCCGGGGCTTCGGCCTGTCACCCAGCCCACCCGCCGTCGCGCCCTCGCCAGCGGTGCCGGACCCTGGCCGCATCGCCCGGCCCCGAGCGGCCGCACGCCGTGGATGGCGGTCGCCGGGCGGGCTGATTGTAGATTGTCTACAATTTCCTTGCCGCCCATCGGCGCGCCACTTAGGGTTCCGCGCCGGAACGGACAGAGGAAAGCAGCGGCGAGCATGGCCAGAGCCGGCAGCCTGCCCAAGGCCGAGCCCCTGACGCCACGCGGTCTCGACGTGGCGGCGGCAGCGCGCCTGCGGGCGATGATCATCACCGGACGCTACGCCCCGGGCGAGCATCTGGTGGAAGAGCAGCTCTCGGAGTGGCTGGGCGTCAGCCGCGCCACGGTTCGCGGCGCCTTCCGCCTGCTGCACCACGAGGGCCTGGTCGAGTATCGCCGCAATCGCGGCGTGTTCGTGCTGAGCTTCGGCGCCGAGGACGTGTGGGAGGTCTACACGCTGCGCGACGCGCTGGAATCGCGCGCCGCCGGGCTTGCCGCCGGGCGCATCGGCGAGGCCGGACGGCGGCAGCTCGAGACCATTCTCGAGGCCATGCGCAAGGCCGTCGCGGCGGGCGACCGCGACGCTGCGATGGAAACCGACTGGCAGTTTCACCGCGCGGTGATGGAGATGTCCGGCCATCGGCGGATGCAGCGGATCTATGCCCAGCTCGAGGCGCAGACCCGGATGTTCCTGGCCCTCTCCGACACACTCCACGCCGATCTCGGCCACATGCTGCCGCTCCACGAGCCGCTCGCCGGGGCGATCGCCGCTGGCGAGGTGGCGCGGGCCCAGGAGCTCGCCGGCCATCACACCGAATCCGACGGAAGGGCGCTGATCCGCCATCTCGAGGAGCGCGCGGTCCTGGCGGAGCAGTAGGACGCGACACGGAGCAACGTGGCGGATCGCCGGGGCAGGGCTCCGGCACCCCGCCGGCATGAGCGAGGAAGAGACATGATGAAAAGAAGAGGCATCCTCGGAGTGATCGCCGCCGCAGCGCTGGCCGCAGGCCTCGGCGGCAACGCCATGGCCGCCGACGGCCTGGAGATCCGGCTGGGCAGCATCTCGCCGGTCGAGGGTGCGGACTACAAGGCCGCCGCCACCTTCGCCGAGCGCGCCGCGGAGCTCTCCGACGGCGCCATCAAGGTGACGATCTTCCCCAACTCGTCGCTCGGCACCTACAAGGAGATGCTCGAGCAGATCCGTGCCGGCGCGCTCGAGGGGATCTACGAGAGCATGGGCATCGTCGGCCCGTGGCACCCGCTGGGCGGCCTCGAGGCCGTGCCCTATCTCTACCGCGACGCCGACCACTTCTTCCGGGTGTGGCGCAGCGATCTCGGCGAGGAGGTGCTGGAGGCGCTGGCCGCCGAATCGAACTTCCGCCTGATCGGCCCGGCCTTCCGCGGCTTTCGGCAGATGAGCGTCAACCGTAATGTCGAGAAGGTCGAGGATCTCGACGGGATGAAGCTGCGGGTGCCGGCCATCCCGGCCTATGTCGAGGCCTGGCGGGCGCTTGGCGTTAGCCCGACGCCGGTGGCCTTCGAGGAGGTCTACACCGCCATCCAGCAGGGCGTGGTCGAGGGCCAGGAGAACCCGATCGGCCTGATCTACGACCACCATTTCAACGAGGTCAGCGACTATCTCGTGCTCTCCAACCACATGGCGGAGACGCTGGGCTTCATCTTCAACGAGGCCTGGTGGAAGGAGCTGAGCGACGGCCAGCGCGAGATCCTGGCACAAGCGGCCACCGCCAGCGCCGACTGGTACCGCGCCTACACCGAAGAGAACGAGCAGCGGATGATCGACGCGCTGGCCGAGAAGGGCATGACGGTCGTCCGGCCCGAGCTCGACGGCTTCGTCGAGCGCGCCCGCACCGCCGAGATCGACCCCGCGATCGCACCCTGGGTCGAGAAGATGCGGGCCGTCGAGTAAGCCTGGAGAGCCAGCGATGACACCTGCAGGGAACGGCGTGCTCGCGCGCGCCAGCGTCTACTTGCGCCCGGTCTGCGACTGGGCGGCGTGCCTCACCCGGGCGAGCCTCGTGGGCCTGGTCGGGCTGATCGTGGCCGTCGTCGCCCTGCAGGTGGTCCGCCGCTACTTCTTTAACGCCGCGCTCGTCTGGCCCGAGGAGGCGGCGCGGATATGCTTCATCTGGATGAGCTTTTTGGGGGTGCCGCTGCTGCTGCGCCGCCATGAGCTGCTCTCGGTGGACATCCTGGGCGAGATCCTGCCGGCCTGCGCGCGGCGCTGGCTGCAGCGGCTCATGCTGCTGGCGGCGGCTCCCTTCTTCCTCGTGATGACCCGGCAGGGCATCGCGATGATGGGCGTCGTGGAGGGCCAGGTGATCCCCGCCCTGGGGCTACCCTCGGCCCTCGTCTATCTCGCCGTGCCGGTCGGCAGCCTGCTGGCCCTGCTCTTCACCATCGAGCGCCTGCTCGCCGAGCCAGAAGCGGTTTCTGCCCCGTGACGCCGATCCTCACCCTCGCCCTGCTCAGCATCGTCTTGTGCCTGCTCACCATGCCGGTGGCGCTGGCGCTGGGCGTCAGCTCGCTGGTGGTCATGCTGGCCTGGCCCGGCCCGCCTTTGCTGCTGGCGGCACAGAAGATCCTGAACGGGATGGACTCCTTCTCCCTGCTGGCGATCCCGTTCTTCCTGCTGGCGGCACAGCTCATGAACGCCGCCGACATCACCCAGCGGATCATCGCCGTGCTCAATGCCGGGCTCGGCCGGTTCCGCGGCGGGCTGGCGCACGTGACCGTGGGCGCCAACATGTTCCTGGCCGGAATCTCGGGCTCCTCGGTGGCCGACGCCGCCGCCACGGGCTCGGTGATGATCCCGGCGATGAAGCGCGAGGGCTATCCGGGCGGCTTCGCCGCGGCACTCACCGCTGCTGCCGCCGTGTGCGGCCCGATCATCCCGCCCAGTATCCCGCTCGTCATCTACGGCGTGGTGGCCAAGGTCTCGATCCTCAAGCTCTTCGCCGCCGGCTATGTGCCCGGCGTGCTCCTGGGCCTGGGGCTCTTCGCCTATGTCGCCTGGGCGGCACGGCGCCGCGGCTTTCCCATGGCGGAAGCGCCGGGCATGGCCGAGATCGCCCGGCGGGTGCGCCACGGCAGCCTTGCCCTCCTGATGCCGGTGCTGCTGGTGGTGGGTATCGTCGGCGGCATCTTCACCGTCACGGAGCTGGGTGCGGTGCTGGTGGTCTACGCGCTGGCGGTGGGCTTCCTGGCCTACCGCACCCTCGGCCTGCGCCAGGTGCCGCGGCTGGTGGGCGACGTGGCGCTGGAGAGCGCCAACGTCATGTTCGTGGTGGGGGTGAGCTCCCTCGTCGCCTACCTGGTGGTCTTCCACCAGATCCCCACGGCACTGATGCAGTTCCTGGGAGAGACCACCGACAGCCGCATCGTCGTGCTGCTGCTCTTCAACCTGGTGCTGCTGGTGGCGGGGATGTTCCTCGACTCCACCCCGGCCACCATCATCCTCGTGCCGATCTTCCTGCCGCTGGCCCGCAAGTACGGCATCGACCCCACCCATCTGGGCCTCGTCATGGTGTTCAACCTGATGGTCGGCCTCGTGACCCCGCCGGTAGCGCTCAATCTCTACATCACCGCGCGGATCGCCGCCGTGCCGATCTGGCGGGCGCTGGTCGAGATGGTGCCGCTCTTCGTCCTGCTGCTGGCGATCCTCGCCTTCGTCACCTTCGCGCCCGAGGCCATGCTGTGGCTGCCGCGCGTGCTCGGACTCTGATGATGCAGAACCCGGATTCCGCCGTCTTCTACCGCAACCTCGCGAACCGGCCGCCCACCATCCTGCGCGGCGAGGGCGTGTGGCTCCACGACAGCGACGGGCGCCGCTATCTCGACGCCGTGGGCGGCGCGGCGGTCGTGGCGATCGGCCACGGCGTGGCCGAGATCACCGAGGACCTGGCCCGGCAGGCGGCCGAGATCCCCTATGTCTACGGCGCCAGCTTCACGCATCGCTGGCAGGAGGAGCTGGCCTCGCGCCTGATCGGCAAGGCACCCCCCAACATGCGCGCCGCCTACATCGTGAGCGGCGGCTCGGAGGCCAACGAGACCGCCATCAAGATGGCCCGGCAGTACTTCCTCCACGAGGGACAGCCGCAGCGCCACAAGATCCTCTCGCGCCGCCAGGGCTATCACGGCATCACCATCGCCACGCTCAGCATCTCGGGCCGCACGAGCTGGCGCCAGCCCTTCGACCCCTATCTCATCCACTCGCGCCATGTGGCGCCGCCCTACTGCTATCGCTGCCCGTTCGGCAAGGAGCCCGCAGGCTGCGGCATGGCCTGCGCCGACGATCTCGAGACGGCGATCCTGCTGGAAGGCCCCGAGACGGTGGCCGCCTTCTTCATGGAGCCGGTGAGCGGCACCAGCCTCGCCGCCAACGTGCCGCCCGAGGGCTATCTGGAGCGGGTGCGCGAGATCTGCGACCGCTACGGCGTGCTGCTGGTGGCCGACGAGGTCTTGTGCGGCTACGGGCGCACCGGCGCACCCTTCGCCATCATGCACAGCGGCGTCGAGGCCGATCTTTTGACCTGCGGCAAGGCCGTGGGCAGCGGCTACACGCCTTTGGCCGCAGTGCTGGCCTCCGACCGCGTGGTGGACGCCTTCAGGCGCGGCGGCGGCGAGTTCACCCACGGCTTCACCTATAGCGGCCACCCCCTGAGCTGCCATGTGGGCGTGAAGGTCTTCGACTATATGGAGCGCCATGACCTGTGGGAGCGTGCCGCCGCCACCGGTGACCTGCTCCATGCGCGCCTGGCCGACCTCGCCGGGCGGCATGCCTGCATCGGCGAGGTGCGCGGCCGGGGCATGCTGGCCGGCATCGAGTTCGTGGCCGACCGCGCCAGCAAGCGGCCCTTCCCCACTTCCGTGCGCTTCGCCGAGCGGGTGGTGGCCGCCGCCCGCCGGCGCGGCGTGCTGCTGCTGGCCGGCACGCCCGGCGTCAATCACGGCCGGGACGGCGACCAGATCCAGATCTCGCCGCCCTACGTCATGAGCGAGGCCGAGCTCGACCTGCTCGTGGAAACCCTCGATGCCGCCATCGGCGAGGCGGTGGAGGAGGTCATTCCCGCGCTCACGCGCTGACCGGCTCCGCCGCCCGGTCCGCCACCACGCGCCCGTCGACCAGCTCGATGCGGCGGCGGGTGCGGGCGGCGAGGTCGCGGTCGTGGGTGACGACGATGACGGTGCGGCCCTCGGCCAGCGCCAGCCGCTCGAAGATGTCGAACACGGTGGCGGCGTTTCTCGTGTCGAGATTGCCGGTGGGCTCGTCGGCCAGCACCACCGCAGGGCCGTTGGCGAGCGCCCGGGCGATGGCGGCGCGCTGGCGCATTCCGCCGGAGAGCTGCTCGGGATATTTCGCGGCCGCCTCGCCCAGGCCCAGCCCGTCGAGCAGGGCGCGGGCGCGCTCCGCCATCTCCTGCGCCGGGCGAACTTTCAGCCGGCGCATCGGGATCAGCACGTTCTCCAGCGTCGTGAACTCGGGCAGCAGGAAGTGGAACTGGAAGACGAAGCCGAAGCGCGCGAGGCGCAGGGCTGCGAGCTCGTCGCGGTCGAGCGCGGCCGCGTCCCGGCCCTCCACCAGCACCCGCCCGCTGCTGGGCCGGTCGAGCAGGCCCAGGAGATAGAGCAGCGAGGACTTGCCCGAGCCCGAGGGACCGGTGACCGCCACCAGCTCGCCACGGGTGAAGGCGAGATCGACGTCGCGCACCAGGGTCACCGGCGGCGGGCCCGGCAGGGTGCGGGTGACGCCGCGCGCCTCGAGAAGCGGGCTCATGCCGCCCCCCTGACGATGTCCACCGGATTGAGCCTCGCCGCCCGGCGGGCCGGGATGGTGGCGGCCAGCGCCGCCGCCACCACGGCGAAGGCGCCGCCCACGAGATAGGGCCAGACCTCGCGGGCGAGGATGAAGCCCTGGCGGCCGCGCAGCACCGGGCCGCCCATGTCGATGCGCACCTGGGCCAGAAGCTCGGTGAGGCCCCAGCCCACCACCGCACCGGCGAGCGCCCCCATCAGCCCCACCAGCAGGCCCTGGGCTAGGAACACCGCCTGCACGTCGCGCTCGCGAAAGCCCAGCGACTTGAGGATCGCGATGTCGCGGGTCTTCTCGTACACCACGGTGGAGATGATGTTGTAGATGCCGAACACCGCCACCAGCAGGATGGCGCCGGTCACCGTGTACATCACCGCGTTCTGGATGACGAAGAGCGAGAGGACGTTGCGGTTGGTCTCCTCCCAGCTCTCGGTGCGGTAGCCGAAGCGCTCCTCGATGCGGCGGGCGAGCGGCTCGGCCTGCTCCACCTCGGCGAGCCGCATCCGCACCTGGTTGATGACGTTGCTGCGCTCCTGGATCACCTGCGAGGTCTTGAGGAGCGTGAAGGCCTGGCTGGAATCGATGGCGGTGATGCCGGTCTCCACCATGCCGACGATCTTCATGGAGAGCTGCACGCCCGCAGGCGAGAGGGCCGAGACCGTGTCGCCCGGCAGGGCGCCCAGCCGCTCGGCCACGCCGGCCCCCACGATCACCGCATTGGCGCTGGTGCGCAGGTCCGCGAGCCTGCCCTCGACCAGGTCCTGCTCGATATTGGTGACCAGCCGCTCGCGCTCGGGCTCGATCCCCATGAGCGAGACCGAGACCTCGCGGGTGCCGTAGGCGAGGATCGCCTGTCCCTGCAGCACCGGCGCCACCGCCACGCCCGGCAGCGTCCTGAGCTCCTCCATCATCGGCCTGGCGCCGCGGATGCCGCGCGGCTCCGCCCGCGGCTTCACCCCCGCCACCTCCACCGCCCCTTGCGGAAAGGCGCGCAGCGCCGGCTGGAGGTCGGGCAGCCTGAACTCGTCCCGCACCACGATGTGCGGCGCCACGTCGATGATCTGCGCCACGAAATACTGCTGGAAGCCGCGCATCATGGCGTTGATGGCGACGAAGAAGCCCACTCCCAGCGCCACGCCCAGCACCGAGACGATGGTCTGGCGCCGGCGGCGGCGCAGATGGCCCATGGCGATCTCGAGGAAGAGCGGGGCAGGCACGGCTCAGGACCCGCCGGCCGGGGCGATCCGCACGCGGGCCCCGTCCGCCAGCGCCTCGGGCGGGGCTGCCACCACCGGCTCGCCCTCCTCGACGCCGTCCAGGATCTCGGTGACCCGCGCGCCACGCACGCCCGGCACCACCGCGCGCCGCCGGGCCGTCCCGTCCTCGACGACGAAAAGCTCGCCGGAGCGGAGCGCGCTGCTCGGCACGAGAAGCGCGTCATTGGTCTCGCGCACGACGATGTTGGCCTCGATGGTCATGCCGATCATGAGCGGCGTGTCCTCGGGCAGGGCGATCCGCACCCGGTAGGTCTTTTGCACCGGATCGCCCTTGGGGGTGATCTGCTCGAGCGTACCCTCGAAGACCCGCTCCGGGAACGCGTCGGCCTTGAGCAGGGCGCGCTGGCCCGGCGCCACGCTGGGCACGTCCTCCTCGTCCACCTCGGCGGTGAGGCGCAAGGGTGTAGCCTCGCCAATCCAGAAGACCGTGTCGCCGGTGTCCACCATCTCGCCGGGCTCGCCGTCGCGGCGCAGCACCATGCCGTCGATGGGAGCGCGCACCGCGAAGTCGGCGAGCCGCCGCCGCGCCGCCTCGGCTCCGGCCTCGAAGGCGCGCGCCTCGCTCTCCGCCCGGTCGAGCTCGCTGCGCGCCGCCGCTCCCCGCTGGGCCAGCCGCGCCAGGCGCTCGGCCTCCTCGGCGGCGAAGCGGGCGCGCGCCTCCACCTCGGCCACCTGGGCGGCGGCCACGGTCGAATCGAGCGTGGCCAGGAGCTGGCCCTGCGCCACCCGGTCGCCGTCGTCAACGAACAGCTCCAGGAGCCTCCCCCGCACCGCCGGCGCCACCGCCGCCCAGCGCACCGGCTCCACCGTGCCGGTGGCGTAGACCGCCTGCACCGCCGGACCGCGCACCACCGGCGCCACCTCCACCAGCACCGGCCGCCCCAGCCAGTGCCAGAGCCCCGCCCCCGCGAGTGCGGCTGCCGCCAGGAGGAGGACCGCCCGCGGGACGCGCTTCATCGCACCGGTGCTGGGCCGCTCAGGCGAGCTCTCTGGCGCGCTCGCGCAGCTCGAACTTCTGGATCTTGCCGGTGGAGGTCTTGGGCAGCGGGCCGAACACGACGTGGCGCGGCACCTTGTAGCCCGCCAGATGCTGCCGGCACCACGCGATCACCTCCCCGGCCGCGAGGTCCTGCGCGTCCTCGCGCGGCGTGACGAAGGCGCAGGGCGTCTCGCCCCATTTCTCGTCGGGCCGCGCCACCACAGCAGCTTCCATGATCCCCGGGTGGCGGTAGAGCACCTCCTCCACCTCCAGCGAGGAGATGTTCTCGCCGCCGGAGATGATGATGTCCTTGGAGCGGTCCTTCACCTCCACGTAGCCGTCCTCGTGGCGCACCGCGAGATCGCCGGTGTGGTACCAGTCGCCGGCGAAGGCCTCGCCGGTGGCCAAAGGGTTTTTCAGATAGCCCTTCATCACGGTGTTGCCGCGCAGCATGAGCTCGCCGATGGTCCGCCCGTCCGCCGGCACGGGCTCCATGCTGGCGGGATCGGCCACCATGAGCTCGCTCATCGTGGGGTAGCGCACGCCCTGGCGCGCCACCCGGCCGGCCCGCCCGGCGGTGTCCATCCCGTCCCACGCCGGCTGCTCGATGCACACGGTGGAGGGCCCGTAGGTCTCGGTGAGGCCGTAGAGATGGGTGACGTGGAACCCCATCGCCTCCATGGCCTCGATGACCGCACTGGGCGGGGCGGCACCGCCGGTCGCCACCTCCACGCGATGCGGGAAGCGCCGCTTCACGGCGGCCGGGGCATGCACCAGCATGTTGAGGACCACCGGCGCGCCGCACATGTGGGTGACGCCGTGGCGCTCGACGAGATCGAAGATCACCGCCGGATCGACCTTCCTCAGGCAGACGTGCGTGGCCCCCACCGCGCCCACGCCCCAGGTGTAGGTCCAGCCGTTGCAGTGGAACATCGGCAGGGTCCACAAGTAGACCGAGCGCGGGTTCAGCCCGAAGACCAGCGCATTGCCCATGGCGTTCAGGAAGGCCCCGCGGTGGTGGTAGACCACGCCCTTGGGATTGCCGGTGGTGCCCGAGGTATAGCAGAGCGAGAGGGCCTGCCACTCGTCCCGGGGCGGGTTTCCGGCGAAGGCGGGATCGCCGCTTGCGAGGAACTCCTCGTAGCCGAGCGTGCCCAGCCGCTCGCCCGGGGCCGCCGGATCGACGATGTCGATCACCGTGATCGGCCGCTGCACCTGGGCCAGCGCCGCCTTGATGACCGGCGCGAACTCGCTGTCGGTGAGCAGCACCTTCGCCTCGCCGTGCTCGAGGATGAAGGCGATGGAGGCGGCGTCGAGGCGGATGTTGAGGGCGTTGAGCACGGCGCCGGCGAGCGGCACGCCGTGATGCGCCTCGAGCATGGGCGGCGTGTTGGGGCACATCACCGCCACCGTGTCGCCCTCGCCCACGCCGATGCGGGCAAGGGCGCTGGCGAGCCTGCGGCAGCGCGCGCCGAACTCGCCCCAGGTCCAGCTCCGCTCGCCGTAGATCACGCCGGTGCGCCCGGCGAAGACCGACTCGCTCCAGGCCAGGAAGTCCAGGGGGCTGAGCGGCCGGTGGTTGGCCGGCCCGCGCGCCAGCCCCTGCTCGAAAATGCCCTGCCCCTGCGCCATGGACATGCCGCTCGCCTCCGCTGGTCTTCTTTACCCCTGTCTTAGAACGCGCATCCCTTCGGCGCCAGACGGCCCCGTTGCCGCTCCGCCTCCCGTGGCGGTCTCCTCGCGGAACAGCAGGACGGCCAGGGTCAGCACCATCGCCGTGGCGTAATAGATCCCGTTGAAATAGTTCTGCAGCAGGCTCTGGGCGATCATGTCGGCGAGGATCGCCAGCATCAGGCTGCGGCGCAGCGGGTCGCGCTCGGCACGGGCGGCGGCCAGGGTACGGCGCGCCAGCCAGCCGACCAGCAGGGCCAGCCACGCCACGCCGGCGATGCCGCCCTCGATGAAGAGCCGGAGCCACTCGTTGTGCGGCCATTCGAGCAGCCGGTCGCCATCGAGCGCCGGCCGCCCGCCCTCGAGCAGGTCGCGCACCGCGCCCAGGCCCAGCCCCAGCGGATGCTCGGCGGCGAGACCCAGCCAGTAGAGCTGGCTGTAGGCCCGCCCCGAGGAGAAATCCTGGATCTCGGAGGAGAACAGCCGCAGGAAGAACGCGTCGCTGACCAGGACGGTGTAGACGAGGAACACCGCCCCGCCCGAGCAGCCGAGCAGGAGGAGCCGCCGGAGCATGCGGCCCTTGTCGGCCGCCGCGTGCAAGTGCAGGGCGCCCAGCAGCGCCAGGGTCACGATAACCGTGCGGGTGGCGGCCAGCAGCAGCATCGCCACCGCGAGCATCAGGAGACCCGCCCAGGCGGCGCGCAGCGCCGCATTGCGCATGGCCCGCCACTGCGTGGCTCCGGCCGCAGCGAAGATCAGGCAGAGCCCGCTATGCGCCACCAGCGAGCCGGTGAAGTCATAACGCACGAAACCTTCGTAGCCGCGCAGGCGCGGGCCGGGCGCGCCGGTGGTCGCCAGCAGGAGGGCAAGCGTCACATAGCCCGCCAGGAGCCCCAGCGCGAGCCGTGCCGGGTCGTGCCGGCCGAGCGCGCGGGCGATGTCCGGCGCTGCCAGCAGCACCAGCACCGGCAGGACCAGCTTGTAGTCGAGCGGGTCGAGGTCCTGCGCGAGGTCGCGCAGCGCCATCGTTCCGAGCAGCAGGGCCAGCAGCGCCGGGACGGTCTTGGCGCGGGGATCGAGCCCGCCTGCCCGCGCCATCGCCACAGCGGCCAGCGCCAGCACCGACGCGGCGAAGGCGGCCATGCGCAACCGGTCGACGCCGAGCAGCACCGCCGCCTCCGAGGACAGGAAGGCGAAGGTGAACACCAGGGCGAACAGGCCGCGGACCATGGCGCATCCCGGTCGTGCAGGAGAGTCGACAAAAAACTCAACTTATGATTGATACAATCTGCGGCAAAAGCCAACCGGGCAGTGCCATGAGCTACAAGATCAAGGCCTTTCCGTTCGTGCCGGCCGACCCGCGCCTGGCCCGGCTGCAGCAGAGCTGCGCGGCGATCCTGCTGGCCAACTGGTGCTTCCAGGGCATGCGCGGCATGGACACCAAGGAGCTGTCGTTCCGCCTTCTGCTCGAGGCCCTGCTCGCTGTGCTGCTCGTCATGGCACTGGCACCCGTCGCGGGTGTCGCTGCTGCCGTCCTGCCCGCGCTGGCGGCGGCGCACAGCCTGCAGTTCCTCCTCAACGGCCAGCTCTGGGTCTGCGCCCGCTACTGCCCGCTCTATCCCGGCGATGCGGCCGCGCTCGAGGCATGGACCGCGCGTCTGAGGAGCGAGCTCGCCGCCATGCCGTGGCTCGAGGAGGCGGTGCTGATCGGCTCGCGCGGCGGCAGCGCTCCGCCCGACCCGCGCTCGGACATCGACCTCCGGCTGATCTTCCCGCCGGGTGTGCGCTGCTGGCTCGCCACCAACCTCCTGCTCGTGCGCCTCAGGAGCCGGGCGCTGCTGGCCGGCCTGCCGCTCGACCTCTACGCCTACGACCGGCCGGGCTCGCTGCTGCGCCACCGCCAGGACGAGCCGCTCGTGATCGTCCTCGACCGCCGCGGCCGCCTCGCCGCGCGCTTCGCCGACCGGCTCGCCGGGGCATGAGCGAGCCGCACTGGATCGAGCGGCGCCGCACCTGCTGGGCCTATTCGCCGGGCGGCCATCTGGCCGAGCTCGAGCGGGCGACCCGCGGTATCCTCTTCGAGAACCGTTTCGACGTGACCTTCAAGGGCGGCCGCGCCCCCTCCCGCGCGCCGCGCCGCGTCTACCATGTCTGCCATCCGCGCCGCTCGGTCCTGCGCACGCTGCTCAATGCGGCGCAGGCCCTGCGCATCGTGCTGCGCGAGCGGCCCGAGCTGGTCCTCTCGACCGGCGCCGACGTCGCGGTCCCGACCCTGCTGCTCGCGCGGCTGCTGGGGGCCCGCCTCGTCTATGTCGAGACGGCAGCCGAGATCGGCGCCTCGCTCAGCGGGCGGCTGGTCTACCCGTTCGCCGACCTCTTCGTGGTGCAGTGGCCCGAGCAGCTCGCCCGCTATCCGCGCGCCGTGCTCGGCCGTGGCCTGCTGCTGTGAGCCTCCTGGTCGCTGTCGGCACCTATATCCGCGGCTTCGACGAGCTGGTCGAGGCGGCCGACCGCGCCGCCTGCCACCTGGCGCTGGGCGGCTTCGCGCAGATCGGCCATTCGGCCTATCTCCCGCATACGCTCCGCTGGCAGCGGTTCCTGCCCCCCGGCGAGCTGCAGGCGCGCATCGCCGCGGCGCGGGTGGTGGTCTGCCATGGCGGGGTCGGCATTCTCGGCGAGGCGATGCGCGCCGGCCGGCCGATCGTGGCGCTGCCGCGGCGCGGTGCTACCGGCCGGCGCAACCCGGCCGGCGACCAGAGCGTGTTCCTCGAGCGGCTGGCCGGGCTTTTTCCGCTGCGCATCGCCGGCAACCCGGAGGAGCTCGAGCAGGCGATCGCCATGCTCCTTGCCGGACCGCGCAGCATCGACTACCGGCTCGGCTCGGATATTCCACGGCTGATCGGTGGTTTTTTGCGCGGCGGATGTTGCATGAGGGAGCATGATGACGGATCGTGCCCAGTCGAAGGTCCAGTCGAAAGCGTCAACGAACGAGAGCGCCCCCGAGGCGCTGGCTCAGGGAGGGAGTAGGTCAGGATGATCGGCAGATCGCTCGAGAGGCTCGCCCTCGCCGGACTGCTCGTGGCCGGCGCCACCGCCGGTGCCGCCGCAAAGGAGGTCACCGTCGCCTATCAGCTCATCTACAGCCCCTGGGCGATGCCGATCACCAACGGCACGTTCGAGAAGGAGACCGGCTACGAGATCCGCTGGCTGAAGTTCGACAGCGGCTCCAAGGTCATCAACGCCATGGCCTCGGGCGACGTGCAGATCGGTGTGGCGGGCTCGAGCCCGCTGGCCGCCGGCGCCAGCCAGGGCATCGACTACAAGGTGTTCTGGATCCTCGACGACATCGCCGATGCCGAGGCGCTGGTGGTGCGCGACGGCTCGGGCATCGATCCGGAGAAGCCCGAGACGCTCAAGGGCAAGACCCTGGGCGTGCCGTTCGTCTCGACCACGCATTTCCACACGCTCTTCGCGCTCGAGCTCTGGGGGATCGACCCCGACGAGCTGCGCATCCTCAACATGCAGCCCAACCAGATCGCCGCGGCCTGGGCGCGCGGCGACGTCGACGCCGCCTTCGTGTGGGATCCGGCGCTGGCCCGCATCAAGGACGACGGCAAGGTGATGATCACCTCGGGCGAGCTTTCCAAGAAGGGCAAGGCGACCTTCGACGGGATAGCGGTGATGAGCGACTTCGCCCGCGAGAACGCCGAGTTCATGACGACGTTCGTCAAGACCATCGCCGAGGCCGACGCCGCGTACCGCGACAATGTGGCGGAATGGAAGGCCGGCTCGCCGGAGATCCAGGCGATCGTCGATCTCTTCGGCGGCGAGCCCGAGAACGTGCCCCCGACCCTCGAGCTCTACGACTATCCCACGCTGGAGGAGCAGGCCTCGCAGGCCTGGCTGGGCGGGGGTGCCGAGAGCGGCGCCGCCAAGGCGCTCAAGGCGACCTCCGAGTTCCTCAAGGCCCAGGGCAAGGTCGACCAGGTGCATGAGGACTACGGAAGGTTCGTCACCTCCGAGTTCGTCGAGGCGGCGATGGGCAAGAAGAACTAGCCGCGCAGCAGGGGGCCTCGATGGAGGGACTGCAGGCCAGCAACGTCACCGTCGTCTATCCTGGCGGGGCGGAGGCGTGGGGCGTCAAGGCGCTGGCCGATGTGAGCCTGCGCATCGAGCCCGGCGATTTCGTGGTGGCGCTGGGCGCCTCGGGCTGCGGCAAGACCACCTTCCTCAACGTCATGGCGGGCTTCATCCAGCCCTCCAGCGGCGCGATCCTGCTGCACGGCAGGCCGATCACGGGACCGGGCCAGGACCGCGGCGTGGTGTTCCAAAAGCACGCGCTGCTGCCCTGGCTCGACGTTTTGGGCAATGTCGAGTTCGGCCTGCGCCTGCAGGGCGTGGCGAAGGCCGAGCGGCAGGAAGCGGCGATGCGCTATATCGAGCTGGTGGGCCTGGCCTCCTTCGCCCGCTCGAAGATCTACGAGCTTTCGGGCGGCATGCAGCAGCGGGTGGGCCTGGCCCGGGCGCTGACCAGCGATCCCGCCATGCTGCTGATGGACGAGCCTTTGGGCGCCCTCGACGCGCTCACCCGCGAGAGCATGCAAGAACTCATCCTCGACATCTGGCAGAAGACCGGAAAGATGGTCTTCTTCATCACCCACAGCGTGGAGGAAGCGCTCTTCATGGCGACCCGGCTGGTCGTCATGTCGCCCCGCCCGGGCCGCATACGCGAGACCCGCGAGATCGGCTTCTCGCGGGACTGGCTGGACGGCCGCAACGCAAGAGCGATCAAGTCGCGACCCGACTTCATAGCGATGCGCGAGCAGGTGCTCGACATCGTCTTCCGGGACGAGGGCGGACAGGACGAGAGCGCGCAGGGTGCCGGCGGGGCAGCCGGCCATGGCTGAGGGCGGAGGCCTGCTGCAGCGCCTGTTCCGCGAGCCGCCCGCGCGCCCCGGCGACTCCTACGGCGCCCCGGGCCTGGGCGGCAGCATCCTCGTCAGCACCGTCACGGTCGTCGCCCTGTTCCTGCTATGGTGGGCTGCCACCCGGTTCGGCTGGATCAAGCCGCTCTTCCTGCCCTCGCCGGGCGCCATCGTCGAGCGCTTCGGCCGGGTGCTCGAGGAAGGCTTCGGCGGCGCCTCGCTGTGGGAGCATGGCCAGGCCAGCCTCGTGCGGGTGTTCGGCGCCTTCGCGCTGGCCTGCCTGACCGCCATCCCGATCGGCATCGGCATGGGCGTGAACCGCCATCTGCGCGGCATCTTCGACCCGCCCATCGAGTTCTACCGGCCGATCCCGCCGCTGGCCTACCTGCCGCTCACCATCATCTGGTTCGGCATCGGCGAGATGCAGAAGATCGTGCTGATCTACCTCGCCATCTTCGCCCCCATGGCGCTCTCCGCCCGGGCCGGCGTGCGCTCGGTCGCGATCGAGCAGATCCACGCCGCCTACTCGATGGGCGCCAGCAAGCGCCAGGTGGTCTGGCACGTCATCGTGCCCGCAGCCCTGCCCGAGATCCTCACCGGCATGCGCATCGGCATCGGCTTCGGCTGGACCACGCTGGTGGCTGCCGAGATGGTCGCGGCCTCCGCCGGGCTCGGCTACATGGTGCTGAGCGCCGCCGAGTTCCTGGTCACCGAGGTGGTGATCCTGGGCATTATCGTGATCGGCCTGATCGCCTATCTTTTCGACCTCTTCATGCGCTGGCTCGAGACCCTCTTCGTGCCCTGGAAGGGCCGCGGCTGAAGCCGTTCGCGAACAACGGGACCAGGGCCGCGGGCGGCCAGCCGGGCGCCGCGCGCGACGTCCTTGCCCGATCTTTTGTCGGTCCGGATCACCTCCGTTCACCGGAGCTTCACTGACCATCGCCATCCTGCCGGCCTGGGACTCCGCCGCCGCGAACCCCTCCGGCCGCACCGCCCCCACCATCCGGCAGAATGCGCCGGCATAAGGTGAGAAACCCCGTAACGCGCCCCCAACGACCAGAAACCAGAAAAAGAAGGCCGCGCGCAGCGCCTTGCCCACCGCCGCCATGACCGGTACCGCGCTCCACGGACACGACGCTCCTCCCACCAAGACGCGCCGCGTTCACACCTGGCCGCATCAACGCCTGATCCGCGGTGCTCGTGGAAAACGCGCCCCGCGTTGATCGTGTCTTACCCCTTGGTCCGCCGGTTCCCTCGAGGCGGCGGCCGGCTGAAACCGGGAGCGAGGCTGACAGGGCACCGGGCCAGGACGCGACAAGGGAGCCCGCAAGGCGCTGCGGGCGGCTTTTTCTTTATCTGGTTTCCTTTCGGTTCGGGTGGTGCCCGTTCACCGGATCTTTACTGACCGTCGGCATCCTGCTGGCGTGGGACTCCGCCAGCGCAAAACCCTGCGGCCGAACCTCTCCCACCATCCGGCAGAATGCAGCACCAAAGGTTGAAGAACCGTAATGCCCGGCCGTTGCCCTACAGCCCGCCCGGCCGCGTTCACGCTGTCTTTACCGCGCCCTGCCATCCTGCTGGCCTGGGACTCCGCCGCCGCGAGACCTCGGGGCCGCATCTCTCCCACCATCCGGCAGAATGCCACGGCATGAGTTGAGAAACCCCGAAAAGCGCGCCAACGACCAGAAAACAGGAAAAGAAAACCGCGCGCAGCGCCTTGTCCGGCCCCGCCGCCCCGGGTGGCACAGCCCCGCGTCGACGTGGCATTTATTCCTTCTCCATGCTACCCTCGCGCCATTCCCCCGGCCCCGCGAGGATGCCATGCCGAGCACGCCTACCGCCGCGCAGTGTGAGCCCCCGCGCCGCAACGGCGTCATCTCACGCGAGCCGGTGACGCCCGGAGCAAGGCGAGGAGCATCCGGAGTGGCGCTGGCCACGGCCTCCTTGTCGCGGAATTTTGTCCGCTCGCGAGAAGGTGCAGTTCACCGCGCTGCTCTCGACGATTCCGCCCGGCGCCACCGGCCGGCGGGCGCGGTCGAGGCGCACCGGGTGCGCCAGGCCGCGGTGGGCGATGCGGCGCCGCGAGCGGCAGCCCTGCCGTCGCCGGCCACGGCGCTGCGCTACCGCTGCCGCCTGGAGCGCGACCATGAGCAGGCACGAGAAAGCTCGCGGCAGCCCGCACGCTGCGCGGACGAAAGACCGTGGAAAACGCGAACCCGAGGCCGCCACCGACACCGAGCTTGCCATGGTCCGGCTCCTCGCCATGCGCCGCGCGGGCGGAAAAGACGAACCCGAGCCCGTCGGCCGCCAGCAAGCCATGAGAGAACTCGTCGCAGCCGGGACGCTGAGCAGACGAAAGGCCGCGGAAAACCCGAACCCGAGGCCCGGCATGGCGGCCCGGCTGGTGGAGCTGGAGGCCACGGCCGCCGCCGGCACGGCGCATCTCATGGCCGGGCTTCTCGCCATGCGCCGCGCGGGCGGAAAAGACGAACCCGAGCCCGCGGCACCCCTCGGGCTCAATTGCGCGCAGCGGCGGCGGATGGAGGTGCGGCAATGGCAGGCCGGACCAGCCTGATGCAGGAGCATGCGGACCCGACAGTCTGCACGGCGCTCGAAGGGCGAAAGCGGCGCCGTCTGCGAGCAGCCACCCAACCCCTGTTCCCGCAACCAGCCGCCAGGTCAAACTGACGAAGGAGAAGAGAAAAAGCCGCGCGCAGCGCTCTAGGGTTTGCCGACCTTCTCGTCGTGGCCGCGGCGGTGGCTCACATGGGTCAGCCGCAGCAGCAGGGCGCCCAGCAGGATCATCACGGCGACCCCGCTGCCGATCGCGATGAACGGGTGGATGCCGACCGCGACCTCGCCCATCTCGCCGGCGACGCGCAACGCGAAGAGGGCGGTGATGCCAAGGAGAACCACCAGTGCCACCGCCGCCGCCAGGACGGTGCGCCAGCCGCCTGCCGGGCCTGCCGCTCCGTCGCCGCCCCCCTCGCGACGGGCCTCGACCCCCGGTGTCCCGCGCTGGGCGCTCATCGCCGGCTCCTTGTCCTCTGCCAGCTGCCAAGGCTATGTCGAAAGCCGCTCTTCTTCCAGCGCTGGATCCGCCATGCACGCGACCGTCCACCGGCACACCGAGATCCTCGCGGCCCACCTGCCGCTGGAGGATGCCGCGCGCATCCTCGAGGTGGGCTGCGGCGACGGCAGCCTGGTGGCATGGATGCGCCGCCGCGGCGCGCAGGCCGTGGGTCTCGAGCCGGACCCGGGCCAGCTCCGCCGCGCCGCCGCCAGCGCTCCCGGGGCGGTTCTGGCCGGCCGGGGCGAGGCGCTGCCGCTGGCCGACGCTGCGCTGGATGCGGTGCTGTTCTTCAACAGCCTGCACCATGTGCCCACGGCCCTGCAGCGCGCGGCCCTCGCCGAAGCCGCCCGCGCCTTGCGACCCGGCGGCCGTCTCGTGGTGATCGAGCCGCTCGCCGAGGGCGACTATTTCGAGCTGCTGCGGCCCGTCGAGGACGAGACGGCGATTCGCGCCGCGGCCTGGGAGGCGCTGCGCGGCGTCGATCCCGGTCTGCTCGGGCGCCAGGTCGAGGAGCGCTACGACAGCGCCGTCACCCGCGCCTCGGCCGGGGAGGTCTGTGCCGCCTTCCTCGCCGCCGATCCCGCCCGCGCCGATGCGCTCGCCGCAGGCCGCGAGGCGCTGGCGCGGCAGTTCGAGCGGCTGGGCGAGCCGGTCGAGGGCGGGCGTCGTTTCATCCAGCCCATGCGCCTCGATGTGCTGCGCCGTCCGGCCGCCGTGGCCGTCCGCGAGGCTCGCGACGCGGGCGATCGCGAGGCCGCCTTCGCGATCCGCCGGGCGGTCTTCGTCGACGAGCAGAAGGTGCCGCTCGCCGACGAGTTCGACGCCCACGACGCGACCTGCCGGCATCTCCTGGCACTGGCCGGCGGCCGCCCGGCGGGGACCCTGCGCTGGCGCGCTCACGGCCCCGCCACGAAGATCGAGCGGGTGGCGGTGCTGCAAAGCGCGCGGGGCCGGGGCGTGGGTGCGGCCATGATGCGGCATCTCCTTGCCCGGCTCGACGAGGAGCGTGTCGGCGAGAGCGTGCTGCACGCCCAGACCCACGCCACCCGCTTTTATGGCAGGCTCGGCTTCGTGGCCGAGGGCCGGGAGTTCGAGGAGGACGGCATCCTCCACGTCCGCATGCGCCGCCGCCTGCCGGGAGGCGGCTGACCATGCTGCCGCTGGTCCACCACCCGGCCTATGTGGCGCCGCTGCCCGAGGGCCACCGCTTTCCCATGCGCAAATATGCGCGGCTGATGGACCTTTTGCGCGAGCGCGGGCTGGCCACGGGCCGCAACAGCTTCACGCCCGAGCCGGCGCCGCGCAGCTGGCTGGAGCTGGCCCACACGCCGGACTATGTGCTGGCGGTGCTCGAGCAGCGCCTGTCGCCCGAGGCCGAGCGGCGGCTGGGTCTGCCGGTGAGCCCGCAGGTGGCGCTGCGCAGCCGGGCATCGTGCGCCGGCACGGTGCTGGCCGCACGGCTGGCGCTGGAGCACGGGCTGGCCTGCAGCACCGCCGGCGGCAGCCACCATGCCTTCGCCGGCTTCGGCTCGGGCTTTTGCGTCTTCAACGACGTCGCAGTGGCCTGCCGGGTGCTGCTCGAGGAGGGCCTGGTGCGGCGCATCCTCGTGGTCGATCTCGACGTCCACCAGGGCGACGGCACCGCCGCGATCATGGAGGGCGAGCCCCGCGTCACCACCCTCTCGCTGCACTGCCGCACCAACTTCCCGGCCAGAAAGCAGCAGAGCGATCTCGATGTGGCCCTCGATCCCGGGACAGGCGACGAGGCCTATCTGGCGGTGCTGGAGGCCGTGCTGCCGGGCCTTTTGGAACGGGTGCGCCCGGACCTCGTGTTCTACGACGCCGGGGTCGATCCCCACGCCGAGGACCGCCTCGGCCGCCTCGCTCTCAGCGACGCCGGCCTGTATGAGCGCGACCGCTACGCCATCGCCACCTGCCTCGCCATGAGCGTGCCGGTCGCCTGCGTCATCGGTGGCGGCTACACCCCCTGCCTCGACACCCTGGCCCGCCGCCACGGCATCCTCTTCGAGACGGCCGCCGGCCTCATG
>JAWZSN010000011.1:93837-160721 GCA_033875255.1 Geminicoccaceae bacterium 1502E
CGAGCAGCCTGCCGTGGCCGATCTCGCAGGGCGGCGCAGGGTCCGGGCTACCGAGAGATGCAAGGCGCTGCGCGCGGCCAGGTTCTTCTTGTCGCGGGGTTGGCGGCGGCGTCTGGCAAGCAGGCCGTGAAGCCCACGCCACCGCTCCCGCATCGCCCCAGCCTCGACGTCCCCCGTGCCATCCTCGCGAACGGCGGCACAGACCCGCCCCTGGGACGATGCGGCGGCGGATTCCCACCCCAGCAGCGGAGGCCGGAGAGATGAAGATCCGCTGAATGCGCACCGCCGCGAACTGACGGGAAAAGGGAAACGAAAGCCGCGCCCAGCGCCCTCTGGCACGGTCCTCGTCCACGCCTTCTGCCGATCGCCGGGCGGCCTTGGCGCTACTCGCAGGGCGGTGCGGGCAGCTCCTCGAGCTTCTCGAGCCGGCCGCTACGCCATCGCCACCTGCCTCGCCATGAGCGTGCCGGTCGCCTGCGTCATCGGTGGCGGCTACACCCCCTGCCTCGACACCCTGGCCCGCCGCCACGGCATCCTCTTCGAGACGGCCGCCGGCCTCATGCCGCGCTGAGCCTTTCCCGATCTGCCGGAACAGGCTGCCGCGGGCGAGCAGCCTGCCGTGGCCGATCTCGCAGGGCGGCGCAGGGTCCGGGCTACCGAGAGATGCAAGGCGCTGCGCGCGGCCAGGTTCTTCTTGTCGCGGGGTTGGCGGCGGCGTCTGGCAAGCAGGCCGTGGAGCCCACGCCACCGCTCCCGCATCGCCCCAGCCTCGACGTCCCCCGTGCCATCCTCGCGAACGGCGGCACAGACCCGCCCCTGGGACGATGCGGCGGCGGATTCCCACCCCAGCAGCGGAGGCCGGAGAGATGAAGATCCGCTGAATGCGCACCGCCGCGAACTGACGGGAAAAGGGAAACGAAAGCCGCGCCCAGCGCCCTCTGGCACGGTCCTCGTCCACGCCTTCTGCCGATCGCCGGGCGGCCTTGGCGCTACTCGCAGGGCGGTGCGGGCAGCTCCTCGAGCTTCTCGAGCCGGCCGCTGAGGGAGAAGTCGCCATAATCGAGCAGGACGTCGCGCAGCACGCCATCGGCGGCGAGCTCGAAGGCCAGCTCGAAGACCGGCAGGGCGTCGCTCGCATCGATGCTGTGGTAGGCCAGCGTCACGGGCCAGCGCGGCTGGCCGTTGTCGTCGGTCCGGCGGACGCCGGCGATGACCGCCGTCACCTCGCTGAGCGCGTCGGGGCCGGAGCCGTCGAAGACGACGTGCGAGACCAGCCGCTCGCCGGCCAGCGCCCGCTCGACGAGCTTGTGGAGGTGGCGGGTCGGGAACAGCGTGCCGGGCGGCAGCGCCATCTCGAGATCGGGCGGGCTGACATAGACCGCACGGCCGCCCTGCCCCGGCCCGTCCAGCCGCGCCTCGCCCTTGTACTCCTCGAAGATGGCGCCGGCGTCATAGGAGCGGACGTTGAAGCGGAGTTGGGTGTTGTCGAGTGATTCCCAGCTGGAGAAGCGGACGTCGTAGGTGAAGGAGGTGCCGTCGTTGCGGGTTGCGACGAAGCCCAGCCGCTGGTGGCTGAGCCAGCCGTCGCAGGCCGGGCGCCACTCCAGCACGAGCAGGCCGCGCACCGCCGCGAGGTCGGAGTCCTTGCCCGGCGTGGCCAGCGCCAGGCCATAGGCGGCGCGATGCGGCAGCAGCCGCACGGCCGCCTCGGCGCGCGCCGCAAGCAGCAGCAGGGCGATCAGGCAAAAGGCGCTCGTCTTCAGCAGGCGCATGGGCACGTCCGTGGATTGGCTGGCATATCCTACGCCCGCTTGGCATAAACCATCCACTGTCGCGCAAGCGGCGGGGATCACGGGAGAAGGGAGACGTCGTGAGCAGCGATCGCGCAAGAATTCTGGTGACACGCAAGCTCCCCGATGCGGTGGAGGCGCGCCTCCAGCGTGACTATGATGTCCTTCTCAACCCCGACGACGCCACCCTTTCGGCCGAGCGGATCATCGAGGCGTCGCAGCACTGCGACGGGATCCTGACCTCCGCCATCGACCGCTGGCCGGGCGAGCTGATCCGGCGCCTGCCCGCCCGTGTGCGGATCATGGCGACCTTCTCGGTCGGCTTCGATCATATCGACATCGCGGCTGCACGCGAGAAGGGGATCACCGTCACCAACACCCCCGACGTACTCACCGACGCCACCGCCGACATCGCCATCCTGCTCCTGCTGGCGGCCAGCCGCCGCGCCTTCGAGGGCCAGCAGATGGTCCGCGAGGACGCGTGGATCGGCTGGCGCCCGACCCAGCTCATGGGAATTGGCCTCGCCGGCAAAAATCTCGGGATCGTCGGCATGGGACGGATCGGAGCGGCGGTCGCCCGGCGCGCCAGCGGCTTCGGCCTCAAGCTCCACTACCACAACCGCAGCCGCGTGGCGCCGGAGATGGAGCAGGGCGCCATCTACCACGAGACCCTCGAGACCATGCTGCCGCTGTGCCACTTCCTGTCGCTGCACTGCCCGGCCACCCCGCAGACCCGGCACATGATCAACCGCGGCACCATCGGAATGCTGCCCAAAGACGCCGTTCTGGTGAACACCGCGCGCGGCGCGCTGGTCGACGACGAGGCGCTGATCGAGGCGCTGCAAAGCGGCCGCCTCTTTGCCGCCGGCCTCGACGTGTTCGACAACGAGCCGGCCTTGCATCCGGGCTATCGCGGCCTCGACAATTGCTACCTGCTGCCCCATCTGGGCAGCGCCACCGTCGATGCGCGCAACGCCATGGGATTTCGCTGCCTCTACAATCTCGACAGTTTCTTCGCCGGCCACGCCGCCCCGGACGCGGTGACCTGAGCAGCGGCGGCCGGCTGGGCCGGCGACCGCCCTCAGCGCGGTGATCGCGCATGGCGCGCTGTTCGCCAACGCGTTGCTTTCGGCGACCATCCTGCCGGGCACCTCGGAGGCGATGATGCTGGCGCTCGTCCTGGGCGGCCGCGACCCAACCGGCCTGTGGCTGGCGGCCACGCTCGGCAACGTGACGGGATCGACGATCAACTGGTGGCTGGGGCGCTCGGCCCTGCGCTGGCAGGAGCGGCGCTGGTTCCCGGTCCGGCACGAGCGCCTCGCCAGGGCGCAGGGCTGGTTCGCCCGCTTCGGCTGGCCGCTGCTGCTGCTTTCCTGGCTGCCGGTGGTCGGCGACGCCTTCACGCTGGCGGCCGGCACCCTGCGAATGCGGCTGGCGCCGTTTCTGCTGCTCGTGGCCATCGGCAAGGGGGCGCGCTACGCGCTGCTCGCCGGGCTCGCCGCCTGAGCCGAGCCGCCTGGAGCGTGACCGGCCAAGCAGGCGGCGGCCTGTCACGCGGCGGGCAGCGATGGTATGGGTGCGTGATCGGTTGTTTGGTAGCCACTGGCGGGGGCAATGGCGGGAAGCGTGATCGCGTGGGAGCGGATCGGAGAGCTGGGCGAGCTGCGGGGCTTCGTCAGGGAAGGACCGCCGCCGCACTACGCTTTCGAGATCCTCCAGGACGAGGACGGGCGCGCCTGGACGCTGCGCGTCCCGCTGGCCCAGGATGCGAGCCTGCGCCGCGTGCTGGCGGCAGTCGCGGGGCGGCTGCAGCACCTCCACGATATCGAGCCCGACGAGGAAGGCTGCCGCCGGCTGGCGGGCGAGCTGCTGGGTGGCGAGGACGAGCTGGTGGCGCTGGTCATGAGCGGGCAGGGCCAGGAGCGCTTCGCGCTGTGGCGCCGCGAGCGTCTCGGCAGCGGCTGGAGCTGGACGCTCGACGTGGTCTTCGCCCCGCTCGGCGACGCGGCCGAGCTTTGCCGGCTCATCGAGGCGGCGCTCGCCCAGGCCCGCGAGCAGATGCGCACCGGCACCCTGCCGCAGGGTTGAGCCGCAGAAATCCGGCGACAGCGGCGCCGCGGACCCCGCCGCCACTTCTCAGTAGATCATGCCGAGCTCGAGCTGGGCTTCCTCGGTCATCATCGACGGATGCCAGGGAGGATCCCAGACGATGCTGACCCGACACTCCTTCGCCCCTTCGACGGCGCGGACCTTGCTCTCGACCTCGCCCGGCAGCGTCTCCGCCACCGGGCAGTTCGGCGAGGTCAGGGTCATGTCGACGAGCACGGTGTTGTCGTCCTCGACATCGACCTTGTAGATCAGGCCGAGCTCGTAGATGTTCACCGGGATCTCGGGATCATAGATGGTCTTGAGCGCCTCGACGATGCGCTCGCCGAGCTCTTGCACCTCGGCCAGCCGCGCCTTGTCGACCTGCTGGTCGTCCGCCTCGATGATGGCGGCGGCGCGGTCCACCGCTCCTTCCTGCGACATCGTCCTCTTCCCTACGCGAACATGGCCTGGGCGCGCTGCAGCGCGTCCACGAAGGCGTCGACATCCTGGGTGGTGTTGTAGACCCCGAAGGAGGCGCGCGCCGAGGCCGCCAGCCCCAGCCGCTCGTGCAGCGGCATGGCGCAGTGGTGGCCGGTGCGGATGGCGATCCCGTCGAGATCGAGCATCGTGCCCACGTCCTGCGGATGCACGCCCTCGACGGCGAACGCAAGGACGCTGCACTTCTCCGGGGCGGTGCCGATGAGCCGCACGCCCTCGATCTCGCTCATCGCGCGCGTGGCGTACGCCAGAAGCTCGCCCTCGTGGCGCTCGATCGCCTCGAGCCCGACCTCCTCCAGCCAGTCCACGGCGCGCCCCAGCGCCACCGCACCGGCGATGTCGGGGGTCCCGGCCTCGAAGCGGAAGGGGATCTCGTTGAAGGTGGTGCCGTCGAACGAGACCCGCTCGATCATGTCGCCGCCGCCCTGCCAGGGGCGCATTGCCTCGAGCCGCTCGGCACGGCCCCAGAGCACGCCCAGCCCGCTGGGCCCGTACATCTTGTGGCCGGAGAAGGCGATGAAGTCGGCGCCGAGCGCCTGCACGTCCACCGGACGGTGCTGCACCGCCTGGGCGGCGTCCAGCATCACCGGCACGCCCTTCTTCCGCGCCGCCTCGATCACCGCCTCCACCGGGTTGACCGTGCCCAGGACGTTGGAGATCCAGGCCAGCGAGATGAACCGGGTGCGCGAGGTGATGCGCTCGAGGAAGGCGTCGAGCAGCAGCTCGCCCGAGTCCGTGATGGGCGCCGCCACCACCTTCGCACCGGTCTCCCCGGCCACGAGCTGCCAGGGCACGATGTTGGCGTGGTGCTCCATCTCGGTGACGAGGATCTCGTCGCCGGGGGCGAGCAGCGGCCTCACGAAGCTCTGCGCCACGAGGTTGATGGCCTCGGTGGCGTTGCGGGTGAAGACGATCTCCCGCCAGTCGGCGGCACCCACGAAGCGCTGCAGCTTGCGCCGCGCCTCGTCGTGCAGGGCGGTGGCCCGCTGGCTGAGCTCGTAGATGCCGCGGTGGATGTTGGCGTAGTCCTGCTCGTAGAACCGCTTGAGCTCGTCGATCACGCAGGCCGGCTTTTGGGTGCTGGCCGCGCTGTCGAGATAGACGAGCGGCCGCCCCTGCATCTTGGTCCGCAGGATCGGGAACTGCGCCCGGATCGCCTCGACGTCCAGGGCGCGCGCGGAGCTCGGGAGGACCGTCGCCTGGTTCACAGCATCTCCTTGAGGGCAGCACCGCCCGGCAGCCGGGCGAGGGCCGCCCGCTGGGCCTGCTTGCGCAGCGTCTCGTCCTTGAAGCGCTCGAACAGCTCCGCCGCGAAGGCATAGGTCAAGATGCTCTCCGCCTTGTCGCGCGGCAGGCCGCGGGAGCGCAGGTAGAAGAGCTGGCGGGCGTCCAGATCGCCGCAGGTCGCACCGTGGCTGCACTTCACGTCGTCGGCATAGATCTCCAGCTCCGGCTTGCTGTCGATCTGCGCGTCGTCGGTGAGCAGGAGATTGTTGTTCGACTGGAAGGCATTGGTCCGCTGCGCCGCCTGTGCCACCAGGATCTTGCCGGCGAAGGCCGCCCGGCTGCTTCCGTCGACGATGCCCTTGTAGGCCTGGTCGGAGTGGCTGTCGGGGGCCAGATGGCGGATGCGGATGGCGGTGTCGACATGCTCGCGTCCCGCCGTCATGTAGACGCCGTTGAGCAGGCACTCGATGTGCGAGCCTTCGAGCCGCGCGTCGATCTCGTTGCGTACCAGGCCGCCGCCGAGGATCGCCACCGTCTGGTCGAGCCGGGCGCGGTCCTGCAGCACCGTGTCGAGCCGTCCGATATGGGTCATCGCGTCGTCGAGAACCATGAGACGGTCATGCTCGAGCACCGCATCGGCGTCCAGCTCGATGCGCATCACCTCGTTGGTCAGGCAGTGGCCGGGACGCAGCGCCGCGTGCGTCTCGATCAGGCGCAGGCGCGCCCCCTTGCCGAGCCGCACGACGCAGCGCGGGTGGCTCATCACCGCGCTCTCCTGCCCCACGGTGAGGAACAGGAGCTGTACCGGCGCCTCGACCGCGACCCCGTCGGGAACCTCGATCCAGGCGCCCGAGCGGGTGAAGGCGGCATTGAGCGCCTCGAATCCGACATCGTCGTCGGCCGGCGCCAGCGCTGCCGCGACCCTGGCCGGATCGCGCTCGATCATCTGCGCGAGATCGGCCACCACCACGCCGGCGGGCAGGCCCTTCACGTGGCTCAGCTGCGGCAGAAGGTGGCCGTTCACGAAGATCAGCCGCCGCGCCTGCGGCCCGCCAGCCAGATGCGCCGAGACGTCGTTGAGGCCGACATCGACCCGCGGCGCCAGCGCCATCGGCTGGTTCGTCGCGCGGGCGACGTTGGTGTATTTCCAGGCCTCGACCCGGGTGGTGGGGAAACCGAGCGCGCTGAAGCGCTCGAAGCTGCCCTCGCGGGTGCTCGCCATCACGCCAGCGCCGGGCAGGCTGCCCTTCACACCGCCGAACAGCTCGGCGAACGCCGGATGGGGCTCGATCCTCTTCGCCGCGACCATCGCCTTGCTCCTCTCCTGCCTCAGGCCGCCGCCTTGTCGCCCAGCACGCCGTCATAGCCCTTCTCCTCGAGCTCGAGGGCCAGGCTGCGGTCGCCGGAACGCTGGATCTTGCCCTGCGCCAGGACATGCACCTTGTCGGGAACGATATAGTCGAGCAGGCGCTGGTAATGGGTGATCACCACGATCGCCCGGTCGGGCGAGCGCAGCTTGTTGACGCCCTCGGCCACCGTCCGCAGCGCATCGATATCGAGGCCGCTGTCGGTCTCGTCGAGGACCGCCAGGCGCGGCTCGAGCATGGCCATCTGGAGGATCTCGTTGCGCTTCTTCTCGCCGCCGGAAAAGCCGGCATTGAGGTCGCGCTTGAGGAGATCGTCGCGCACGCCCACGACCCTGGCCGCCTCCTTGATACGGCGCATGAAGTCGGCGGCCGAGACCTCCTCCTCGCCGCGCGCGCGCCGCACCGCGTTGAGCGCCTGGCGCAAGAAGTACATGTTGGCGACGCCGGGGATCTCGACCGGGTACTGCATGGCGAGGAACACGCCGGCAGCGGCGCGCTCCTCGGGGTCGAGCTCCAGAAGGTCCTCCTCGCCGAGACTGACCGAGCCCTCGGTGACCTCGTAGCCGTCGCGGCCGGCCAGCACGTAGGCCAGCGTGCTCTTGCCCGAGCCGTTCGGCCCCATGATGGCATGCACCTCGCCGGGCTTCACCTCGAGCGACAGGCCCTTGAGAATGTCCTTGCCGTCCACGCTGACGTGCAGGTTGTCGATCTTCAGCATCACGCTCTCCTGGCGGCCGCGCCGGGACGCGGCCGGCCCTTCCCGTTCCTTGTCCGCCGATCCCTGGCCGGTCAGCCGACGCTGCCCTCGAGGGAGATGCCGAGCAGCTTCCTCGCCTCGACGGCGAACTCCATCGGCAGCTCCTCCATCACCTCGCGGCAGAAGCCGTTGACGATCAGCGCCACCGCGTCCTCCTCGGGAATGCCCCGCGAGCGGCAGTAGAACAGCTGGTCGTCGCTGATCTTGCTGGTCGTCGCCTCGTGCTCGCACTGGGCGCTGCGGTTGCGCACCTCGATATAGGGCACGGTGTGGGCGCCGCACTTGTCGCCGATCAGCATCGAGTCGCACTGGGTGTGATTCCTCGCACCCTCCGCCGACTTCAGGATCTTGACCATGCCGCGATAGGTGCTGTCGGAAAGGCCGGCGGAAATGCCCTTGGCGACGATCCGCGAGCGCGTGCGCTTGCCGATGTGGATCATCTTGGTGCCGGTGTCGGCCTGCTGCCGGTTGTTGGTCACCGCGACCGAGTAGAACTCGCCCACCGAGTCGTCACCCTGGAGGATGCAGGACGGGTATTTCCAGGTGATCGCCGAGCCGGTCTCGACCTGGGTCCACGAGATCTTCGAGCGCTTGCCGCGGCATGCGCCGCGCTTGGTCACGAAATTGTAGATCCCGCCCTTGCCGTCCTTGTCGCCGGGGTACCAGTTCTGCACGGTGGAGTACTTGATCTCGGCGTCGTCGAAGGTGATCAGCTCGACCACCGCGGCGTGAAGCTGGTTCTCGTCGCGCATCGGCGCCGTGCAGCCCTCGAGATAGCTCACATAGGAGCCTTCCTCGGCGATGATCAGGGTCCGCTCGAACTGGCCGGTGCCGGCCGCGTTGATGCGGAAATAGGTGGAAAGCTCCATCGGGCAGCGCACGCCCTTGGGGATGTAGACGAAGCTGCCGTCGGAGAAGACCGCCGAGTTCAGCGCCGCGAAGAAATTGTCGCCCTGCGGGACCACCGAGCCCAGGTACCTGCGGACCAGATCGCCGTGCTCCTTGATGGCCTCGGAGATCGAGCAGAAGATGATGCCCAGCTCCTCGAGCTTGGCGCGGAAGGTGGTGGCCACCGAGACACTGTCGAAGACGTAGTCGACCGCCACGCCCGCCAGCATCTCCTGCTCGTGGATCGGGATGCCGAGCTTCTCGTAGGTGCGGCGGATCTCGGGGTCGATCTCGTCGAGCGACTTGGGCCGCTCCTTCTGGCTCGGCGCCGAATAGTAGCTGACCGCCTGGTAGTCGATCGCCGGATAATGGACCTTCTGCCAGGTGGGCTCGCTCATCTGCTGCCAGCGCCGGAACGCCTCGAGCCGCCACTCGGTCATCCACGCCGGCTCGTCCTTCTTGGCCGAGATCGCGCGCACCACGTCCTCGCAGAGGCCGTTGGGAATGCGATCTTCCTCGACGTCGGTGACGAAACCGTACTTGTAGTCGCCGCTCGTGTACTCGCGGACCGTGTCGAGCGCCGTCGCCATCATCCCACTCCAAACCTGTTCTTGCCGTCGGAACCCTGCCGTTCCGAGGACCGCCCCATGGATTCCGGCACCGGTCCCCCGGCCGCCCGTCCCGCTCCCACCCGCTCCGCCGCCGACCGCTCTTCGGCCGAGAGGAACGCTGCGGGAATGGTGTACGCCATCTCCGCCACGCTGATCCCGTCGAGCGCATGGCGGATCGCGTGGTTGATCTTCCGCCAGTTCGAGCGCGCGGGGCATAGATCCTCGATCCCGCATAGCTCGGCATGGCCCGGCTCGATGCAGCTGGTGAGCGCGATCGGCCCGTCCAGCGCCTCGATCACCTCGGCCACGCTGATGGCGCCCGGATCGCGCGCCAGCCCGTAGCCGCCATGCGCACCGCGGTGCGACACCAAAAGCTCGGCGCGCACCAGGTGCTTCAATATCTTGCTCACGGTCGGTTGCGGCACCTGGGTCGCCACCGCCACCTCGGGCGCCGCCTGCTGCCGGTCGCCGGCGCGCGCGAGATGGGTGATGATGACGATGCCGTAATCGGCGAGCTTGCTGAGCCGGATCACGTTTCCTCCGGGCTTGCGCCACGGATCCTCAAATAGTACCGAAACGGTCCGCTTTCAATGGCCTTCGCCGCGGCCCGGCAGGACGGATCGCCGCGCCTCTTTACGTTGTCTTCACGCCTCTCGGCTAGTCTCGGCGACATTCGCGATGATTGCGGCGCGGGGGCGGCCATGGGGACGATGTCGTCGAGGATCACGGGCTGGTGGGCATTGCCGGGCGGCGCGCGTCCCGCACCCTCGCTGCGGCTCTTCGTGCCGCATCTCCTGCCCCGGCTCGGGCGCGAGGGCCGCACGCTGGGCATGGTCATGCTGGTGCCGGTCTTCCTCCTGCCGGCGGTCGGCAGCGGCGGCGACATCGCGACGCTGCTGGTGGGCGCCGCTTCCTTTCTGATGCTCTGCGCCGCAACGCTGGCCCTGCACGCCGAGGAGCGGCTCGCCGGCAGCCTCGCCTCCGGCCTGGGCCTGGCCCTGGCCAGCCTCTTCGGCCCGGGCATTCTTCTTCTGGCCCTGCTCTATCTGGCGCTGACGGCGCTGCGGCTGGCCCTGCCCTCGCCCTCGGGCCTCGTCGATCTGCTGCTCGGTGGCCTCGCCCTCATGGTGGTCCTGGACGCCGCCTTCATCCTCCTGTGGCTCGAGCGAAGCCCCGCCTTCCTGCTGTTCGGCGGCCTGCTCGGCCTGTTCTTGACGGTCGAGGAGCGCCACGTGCCGGCAGGCCTCGGCCCGCGCGAGGCGCGGCTGGCGCTGAGCGCGCTCCTGCTCGGCAGCTACATGGCGCTGCTGGTCGCCGATCCCCTGCTGGCGCCGCACGCCCACACGATGGCCAGCCTCAGCGTACCGCTGCTGGCGGCAGTGCTGCTGCGCGCGTGCCGGCACGCGCCGGCCGCAGGCGGGGCCGACCGGCCGCTGATCCTGGGGCTCGCCGCCTGGGCCCTGCTGATGACCGTGGCGCTCGAGGGCCTGCCGGGATTTTAGGAGCGCCGCCGGCTCAACGCCGGCGGGCCGATCTGCTAGAGAGGTGAGCCATATGCGGAGCCCCGGCCCGTGCCGGCCGGGCGTGCGCCATCGCTACCGCCGCCGGCAGAGGAGCCCTCTTCCATGACGACCGCCATGCCCGCCGCCATGTCGCTCGAGGGGGTGCGGGTGCTCGATCTCACCCGCATCCTCGCGGGTCCCACCTGCACGCAGCTTCTGGGCGATCTCGGCGCCGACGTGATCAAGATCGAGCGGCCGGGCGAGGGCGACGACACCCGCAAGTGGGGACCACCCTATGTCGCCGACAAGGATGGCGGCCCGACCCGCGAGAGCGCCTACTATCTCGCCGCCAACCGCAACAAGCGCTCGCTTGCCGTCGACATCGCGCAGCCGGAGGGGCAGGCGCTGGTCCGCCGGCTGCTGGCGCAGTGCGACGTGCTGGTCGAGAACTTCAAGGTCGGCGGCCTCGAGAGATACGGGCTCGACCATCAAAGCCTGCGAGCCAGCCATCCGGGGCTGGTCTACTGCTCGATCACCGGCTTCGGCCAGACCGGCCCCTATGCGCCGCGCGCCGGCTACGACTATCTGGCGCAGGGCTATGGCGGGATCATGAGCATCACCGGCGCGCCCGACGGCGAGCCCATGAAGGTGGGCGTGGGCATCGCCGACGTGATGTGCGGCATGTACGCGGCGGTGGGCATCCTGGCGGCCCTGCGCCACCGCGACCGCACCGGCGAGGGCCAGCATATCGACATGTCGCTGCTCGACAGCCAGGTGGCATGGCTGGTCAACGAGGGCACCAACTACCTGCTCTCGGGCCGGGTGCCGCGCCGGCTCGGCAACGAGCATCCCAACATCGTGCCCTACAAATTGTTCGACAGCAGCGACGGGCAGGTCCTGCTGGCGATCGGCAATGACGGTCAGTTCCGCCGCTGGTGCGCCTTCGCGGCGGCGCCGGCGCTGGCCGAGGACCCGCGCTTCGCCAGCAACCCGCTCAGGGTGCAAAACCGCGACGAGCTCTATGCGCTGATGGCGGGGATCGTCCGGACACGGACGACGCGCGAATGGGTGGACGGCCTGGCGGAGCTCGGCGTGCCCTGCGGCCCGGTCAACACGCTCGACAAGGTGTTCGAGGACCCGCAGGTGCAAGCCCGCGGCATGCGCATCGAGATGGCCCACCCGCAGGCCGGATCGGGCACCGTCCCGCTGATTGCCAATCCCATCAAGATGAGCGGCACCCCGCCCGCCTACCGGATGGCCCCACCAGTCCTGGGCCAGCATACCGAGGAGCTCCTGCACGAGCTGCTGGACCTTCCCGACGAGGAGATCGCGGCCTTGCGCCAGCAGGGCGTGATCGGCTGAGGCGAGCGCGCCGCGCCGGCATCGTTCCCGCGCTCACGCCAGTCTCGCGCCCTGCCCCGCCGTCAGCCAGGCTCCGGGGGCGGGGACAGCGCGGGGCCGTGGCGGAAGCCCCGCGCGAGACACCGCACGCGGCAAGGTTTTTCTGTTCCTAATATCCTACCGCTACACCCGACAGCTCACGCGGCATACCGGACGGTCGGCGGCGAGAAGCAGCTTCTGATCCGCTCCGGCATGCGCTGGATGGTCCGCATCACCGAGCGGATGCCGAACGTCAGCTGGTCCTTGCTGCCGGGCTGCGGCTTTTGCCGCAGCTGCTGCTTGAGGTCGTTGTCGGGTGTTCGTCGGGGTTGTGCTCGGGCGCGTAGGCGGGGAGGTGGAAGAGCTCGATCTCGCGCTGGTGCGCGGCTACCCAGGCCTTGACCTTGCGGGCGTGGTGCACCCGGAGGTTGTCGACGATGAAGAAGGCCTTGCCTTTGGTGTCCTTCACCAGGCGGCGCAGGAAGGTCACGAACAGCCCGGCATTCAAGGTCCCATCGTAGAGCATGAAGCGCCTCAGGCCGCGATTGCTGACGGCCGAGATCATGCTGCCGCCCAGGCGCCTTGCGTGACGGGTTACGACCGGTCTCCGTCCCCTGGGGGCCCAGCTGCGACCGGTCTTCTCGACGTTGCTGACCTCCGTCTCGTTGCCCCAGTAGATCACCGCCCCGCGCGCTTGGCCCGGGCGGCGATCGCCGGCCAGGCCCGGATCGCCGCGGGCGAGCGCTCGCGCGCCCGCAAGAGCGGCTTTGCGGGCTCATCTCCGGCGCCGATGGCCCCAGTGCCGCAGGTAGAGCTGCACCGTCGAGAGGCCGAGCCGGATGCCCAGCCGCATCTCGATCAGATCCCGGACCGCCCGGGCCGTCCACAAGGCGAAGGGCAGCTTCAGCTGCTCCGGCGACGTGTCGGCGATCCAGCCCTGCACCTGCCGGCCCTGTGCCTCGCTCAGCAGCCCCTTGCCGTGCCGCGGCGACACCCGCCGCCCGTCCAGCACCCCCGCCTCGCCAAGCTCACGCTGCCGCCTGACCCAGCCGTTCACCGTCTGCCGATGCACCCCGACCAGCCGCGCCGCCTCGCTTTGGCTCAGCCGCTCGTGCCCGATCAGCCACAAGGCCCGCCGCCAGTGTCTCCTGCGCCGCCCGCCCGATGCTGCGAAAGTCCTGCTGCTCCATAGCGAGACGGTCGAACAGAACGGGCTCGTTGTCAGGTAAAATGTTGTGATATTAGCAATATATCCCCGTCCTCCTGCTGGGATGGTGGAACAGGCGCGCCTCACCTCGATGCGGCGGCGGAAGCCCACCCCGGCAGGATCGCTGGAAGAGGTGAAGATCCGCTGAACGGCCAAGCGTCGGAGCCGATTTCCGCCAACGGAGCCGCCCAAGGCGCTGCGCGCGGCTGGTTTTTTTGTCTTTCGGGGTTGGCGGCGGCGCCTGGCGGGGAGGCCATGGAGCTCACGCCTCCGGCACCTGCCCTGCCTTCGTTGGAGCCGGTCGACACGGTCGAGGGCGCCAGCTCGAGGGCAGCGCCGATCGTCCGGGGGCTCGCCCCCGCTGCCGCAGACCCAACGTCCACGGCCGCGCCACCGCCGCCGGCCCCCTCCCACCCGATCCCGAGATTGAATCAGATCTCACGCGTCATGGAATTCCCCGCCGATCCGGCCGACGGTCATCCCGCTCCCAAGGCCGTGTGAACGTCGACAAGCCTCCGCGTGCGCTTCATGCTTCCTCAACCCTTGCCGTGGCATCCTCGCGGATGGTGGGAGAGGTGCGGCCGCAGGATCTGGCGGCGGCGGACTCCCACGCCAGCAGTATGCCGACGACCGGTAAAGACAGTGTGAACAGGCGCGGCCGCAACGGCGAAGGGGAAGGAAAAAAGAAGCCGCGCGCAGCGCCCTGCCCGGCGGCCTCGTGGACAATTGGCCGTCGCTGGATTCCCCGACGGTCATCCCACTCCCGAGGCGGTGTGAACGTCGACAGACCTCCGCGTGCGCTTCATGCTTCCTCAACCTTTGCCGTGGCATCCTCGCGGATGGTGGGCGAGGTGCGGCCCGAGGATCTGGCGGCGGCGGACTCCCACGCCAGCAGAATGCCGACGACCGGTAAAGACGGTGTGAACAGGCGCGGCCGCGACGCAGAAGAGGAAGAAAAAAAGAAGCCGCGCGCAGCGCCCTGCCCGGCGGCCTCGTGGACAGTTGGCCGTCGCTGGATCCCCGGACTTCCCGACGGTCATCCCGCTCCCGAGGCCGTGTGAACGTCGGCAAGCCTCCGCGTGCGCTTCATGCTTCCTCAACCCTTGCCGTGGCATCCTCGCGGATGGTGGGCGAGGTGCGGCCGCAGGATCTGGCGGCGGCGGAGTCCCACCCCAGCAGAATGCCGACGACCGGTAAAGACAGTGTGAACAGGCACGGCCGCGGCGGCGAAGGGGAAGAAAACTATGGCCCGCTCCGTTTGCAAGAGGGTTGGGCGGCGATTGACCTTCAGGCCATCTTCAGGTCCTTCCCGCAACCATCGTGGGCCGCCGGCGCTAGCTCCTGCCGGACGGCCGTCCCGTCAGCCGGCAGGCATGCCATGGCCGGGCGCGAAGATGGTCTGGCGCCGCAGCACGGCCCAGGCGATCCGCGCCAGCCTGCCCGCAAGCGCCACCACGGCGACGTTGCCCGCGCTTTCCGGACGATGCACCCTCGTCGGCAGGCGGCGCGGCCACGCCCCGGGCGGGGTGGCGCTGGCCGTCGGTGTCGCCATCGTCGCCCTGGCGTCCGCGGATCAGCAGGGTCCGCACCTGGTGATGCCGGGAAGTCTCGGCCTTGCCCCGGTGGTGTGCTGGCCCGGCGCCAGCCGCGGCCATCGATGCCGCCCGCATCGATCCGATCCCGGGGACGGCGCGCCAGGGGCGCCAAGGGGCCCCAAGATCGCGGCCCTTGCTGAACGCACCGGCATCGCCGACCGCTGCCTCCAGGGTGGTGGCACCTAGGATCCCGAGGCCGGGGATCGTGCCCAGGCGCCGCGCCGCCGGATCGCTGCGCGCCATCCTGTCGAGCTCGGCGCCCTGTGCCGCGATCTTCCGGTCGAGCCTGCGCCACTCGGCCCGCATGCTTCCGACCGGCGCGCCCACGCGCGCTCGCCGCAAAGGCCGGATCGTCGGCAATGGCGTCCACCGCCTGCCCCGGCTTGCGTCGCCCTTGCGCAACCATGTGACCGCGCCGGGGTCGCAATGCCCGCCGCCGGTCGACCGGCACCGCCCGCGCCCCCACCAGCCGCGAGCGCGCCCGGTGCAGGCTCAGGGCCTGGATGGCGCGCTGCGCCTCGCTCTCGAGCGGCGCGAACCGCATGTCCGGCCGCGAGGCCGCCTCGGCGCTCCCCAGAGCGTCTTGCGCGTCGTTCTTGTGCGCCTCGACGCAGCACCGCACCTGGTCCGGCGGCATCAGCCGCTCCGTGTGGCGCTGCGCTTTCAGCAGCCGGCCCGGGGTGCTGCGCGCCGCATCCGCCGCCGCAACGCTACTGCCCCCTTCTCGCCCCGATCCACGGCGCTGCAGACGGTCCTGCCCGGAGCGATCGCGAGTATCACGATGGTCATGGTCCCGCTCCTTCGCTGAGCAGGGGCGGGGGCGGGCCATCCCGTAAGGGAAGAGAAGGCCGCGCGGAGCGCCCCTTCGCCCGGCGTCCGACAGCGCCCCTCAACGGCGTTCGCGAAAGAAGGCGCGCAGGAGGCGGGCGGCCGCGGTCTCGCCGATGCCGCCATAGACCTCGGGACGGTGGTGGCAGGAGCTGCTGGCAAAGATGCGGGGCCCGTGGTCGACGCCGCCCGCCTTGGGATCGGCGGCGCCGTAATAGAGGCGGCGGATGCGGGCCATGGCGATGGCGTAGGCGCACATCGGGCAGGGCTCGAGGCTGACATAGAGATCGCAGTCGACGAGTCGCGGCGAGCCGATCTGGCGGGCCGCCTCGCGCAGCACGAGGATCTCGGCGTGAGCCGTGGGGTCGGCCCGCTCCTCCACCCGGTTGCCGGCGGCGGCGAGCACGGTGCCGCCGGCATCGACGAGGACGGCGCCCACGGGCACCTCGCCCCGCGCCGCTGCCGCCCTCGCCTCGGCGAGCGCCTGACGCATCGGCGATGGCGGAAAGCTCATCGGCGGGCCGGCGTCTCGTCGAGGGTCACCTTGAAGGTGCTGGCGGCGGCCGGCGGGTCGACGAGGCGGGCCTCGAAGCGGGTCACCGCCCCCGGCGGCAGCGCGGCCACGGGCGGATCGACCAGACCGAACTCGATCTCGCGCCGCTGCGAATCGAGGAGCGCTATCCGAAGTGCCGGCAGGTCACGTCCGCTGCCGCCGAGATTGACGATCTCGCCGAGGACGAGAAGGGTCGGCGTGCCGTCCTCCTCCACGCGCTCGGCGCGGACATTCTGCAGGTCGAGCTCGCTTTCGACGGTCACCGGCAGGCCCAGCCGCTGGAAAACCGGGAGCGCTCCGGGTGCGGCGGCGACGATCTCGTTGCGGCCGAGCACCGCGGCGGTGAGGAGGACCAGAGCCAGCGTGACGCCGAGCCAGCCCAAGGTGCCGGTGCTGCGCGATGCCGGCGCTGCCACCCGCGCGGCGGCAGGCAGCGGCGCGAAGGGTCCTGGCCCGCCAGCGGCCGCCGGCGACGCCTGCTCGCGCGGCTGTCCCCGGTCCGGCGCGGGCCCGGACGCGAACGCCCCGGCTGTCGGCCCGGCCGACGGTGCCTGGGCCGCGGCTGCCCCGGACGTCGGAGGCTCGGATGCCAGGCTCTCGGACGCGGGGGCCTCGGGCGCCGGCGCGTCCTTCCCGGGCGGTGGCGGCGCCACGAACCAGCGCACGCCGCAGCTCGTGCATCGGACCTTGCGCCCCTGCCCGCCGAGCACGGCCGGATCGATCTTGTAGCTCGTGTCGCAAGAGGGACAGTTGATGATCATCTCGCGCCCGCTCACCACTTCCTACTCGCCCATTATCGCGCAAAAGTTGTATTTTTGGTAGAGAGGACCGTGCATCCGGTCGTTTGCAATAGTTGTTGCACGGAAGGGAGACGGCGTGAACGGCGGACAGGCGGTCATCGCCCGGCTCGAAGGGGTGGGCCTGCGTTATGGAGGCGGGCGCGAGGTGCTGCGTGGCGTCGACCTCGCCCTCGAGGCTGGCTCCTTTCAGTTTCTGGCGGGCCCGAGCGGCGCGGGCAAGAGCTCGCTGCTGGGGATCCTGGCGCTCGGCCACCAGCCGACCGACGGCCGGGCGGTGATCTTCGGCCGCGACTGCAACCGGCTTGAGCCCGCCGAGGCGGGGCTGCTGCGGCGGCGCATCGGTGTTATCTTTCAAGACCTGCGCTTGCTCGACCACCAAAGCGTGTTCGACAATGTGGCGCTGCCGCTCAGGATCGCCGGTGCCGGGGAGGAGCAGGTGGCGGCCATGGTCTCGCCGCTGCTCGGCTGGCTCGGCCTTTCCGAGATGCTGGAGGAGTCTCCGGCGCATCTCTCGCTGGGCCAGCGGCAGCTGGTCGCGGCCGCCCGCGCGGTTGTGACGCGCCCCGGTCTGCTGCTGGCCGACGAGCCTACCAGCAGCCTCGACCCGACGCTCGCTCGCCGCCTGATGCAGCTTTTGCGCCGGCTGGGCGGGCTCGGCACCACGGTACTGATCGCTACCCACCAGCACGAGCTGCTGGCGGAGGCGGGCCAGCGGGTGCTGTGGCTGGAAGGCGGACGGTTGCAGCAGGGGCCGCAGGAGGCCGCCCGGGCATGCGCGTAGCCCTCGACCTGCCGCTCGAGGGCACCCCCTCGAGCCGCTTTCTGGCCGGGCTGCTGGCCTGCCTGACGGGTCTTTGCGTGCTGGCGCTGGCGATCGCGGCGGGCGCCCAGGCGCGCCTCGGCGAGCTCGCGCGCTACCCTGCCATGGTCAGCGTGGCGCTGCCGCCGCTGGAGCCGGGGATGCCGCCGTCGGGCGAGCAGGAGACGATTTTGGGCCTGCTCCGCCACATGCCCGGTATCGCCTTCGCCGCACCGGTGCCGGAGAGCGAGGTCGCGCGTCTGGTCGAGCCCTGGCTCGGGCGCCAGGAGGGCGCGCCGCTGCCGCTGCCGCGGCTCATCGACGTCACCTTGGTGGGTGGCGTGGAGATCGCCCCGGCAGCCATCGAGCGGGCGCTCCAGGAGGCCGTGCCGGGGATCTCCGTCGGCGCGACCGGCACCGGCGGGCGGGGCCTCGCATCGGCGCGGATGCTGCGCGACGTGGCGGCCGCGGCCGGCCTCGTCCTGCTCGCGGGCTATGCTGCGGCAACCGCCTGGCTGACGCGCCTGAGCCTCGATCTCCACGCCCGCACCATCGAGCTGCTGCGGATGATGGGAGCAGGCGAGCGCTACGTCACCAGCCAATACGAGACGCATGCTCTCAAGGCGGCGCTCCAGGGAGGCCTTGCCGGCCTGTCCGGCGCCTTCCTTCCGCTGCTCGCCTTCCAGTACATGCCGGGCCTGGCAGGAGGGACGGCAGCACCGCTCGGCGAAGGAGCCTGGCTCCTGCTCGCGTCGGTGCCGCTGGCGGGCACGATGCTGGCAACCCTCTCTGCCCGCCTCGCCGCCCGCCGGGGGCTTCGCCAGCTCGGCTGACGCCGCCACCAGCCGACAACGGCCGACAACGGCCGAGAAAGAAGAACAGGCCCGCAGCGCCCCCGCGCGATCTTTCCCGACCGAACCCAGCTCCAAGCGTGCTTGCCAAGCGCTGACGGCCCCGCTTTGTTGCGCACACCGCCCCTTCCAGGAGCCAATGGCCCGATGCCCCTGCTCGCCTGGGCGCGCGCGCTCGCCTTCAACATCGCGTTCTATACCCTGACCGTGCTCATGGCCCTGGCCGTCCTGCCGGCGGCCCCCTTCATGAGCGCCGGCGCGATGCGCCGCTATGCCGGCGCCTGGATGCGCGCGATCCATATGGCGCTGCGCTGGACCGTGGGTCTGCGCCACGAGGTGCGCGGCCTCGAGCACCTGCCACCCGAGCCGGTGCTGATCGCCAGCAAGCACCAATCGGCCTGGGAGACACTGTTCTTCCACACGGTCCGCCCGGACATGGTCTTCGGCCTCAAGCACGAGCTCGGGCACATCCCGCTGTTCGGCTGGTATCTGAAGATCGCCCGCAACATCTTCATCGACCGCGGCGGAGCGGCCAAGGCGCTGCGCTCGCTGGTCGAGGGAGCGCGCCGGGCAATCGGCGAGGGTGCCTCGGTGCTGATCTTCCCCGAAGGCACCCGCAGCGCCCCCGGCGCCGAGCCCGACTACAAATCGGGCGTGGCGGCGCTCTACGCCGCCCTCGGCGTGAAGGTGGTGCCGGTGGCGCTCAATTCGGGCCTGTTCTGGCCACGCCGCAGCTTCATCAAGCGGCCGGGCACGATCACCGTCGAGTTCCTCGAGCCGATCCCGGCCGGCCTCGACCGGAAGAGCTTCATGCGTTTGCTGGAAGAGCGGATCGAGGGGCGCGCCACGGCGCTGCTGGAGCAGGTGCCGGGCCGCTGAGCCGGCCGGCTGCTCAGCGCGGCCGGTGGAACTCCCCGTACCAGACGGCGAAGTGCCGGAGCCCCTCATCGATGGGCGTGCTCGGGCTCCACTCGAGATCGCGCCTCGTGGCCTCGATGTCGGCGAAGGTCTCGACCACATCGCCCGGCTGCATGGGCGCGTAGCGGATCTCGGCCTTCCGGCCGACCGCCGCCTCGATGGCCGCCACGAACCGCTCGAGCTCGACCGGCTGGTTGTTGCCGAGATTGTAGATCCGGTGCGGCGGCTGGCCTTCCCCGGCGGGCGGCCGGTCGAGGGCTCGCAGGACACCGTCGACGATGTCGTCGATATAGGTGAAGTCCCGGCGCATCTTGCCCTCATTGAAGAGCGTGATCGGCCGGCCGGTGGCGATGGCATCGGTGAAGCTGTAATAGGCCATGTCGGGCCGGCCCCAGGGCCCGTAGACCGTGAAGAAGCGCAACCCGGTCTGCGGGATACGGTAGAGATGTGCGTAGGCCTGGCTCAAGATCTCGTCGGACCGCTTGGTGGCGGCATAGAGCGAGACCGGCTGCTCGACCCGGTCCTCCACCGAGAACGGGACCTTGGTATTGCCTCCATAGACCGAGCTCGAGCTGGCATAGACCAGGTGGCGCAGGGCAGGCAGATGATGGCGGCAGGTCTCGAGGACCACCATATGGCCCTCGAGATTGCTGCGCACATACTCGTAGGGCTTTTCCAGGCTGTAGCGCACGCCGGCCTGGGCGGCGAGGTGCACCACGCCCGTAATGCCGGCGCCGTGCTCCTGTGCCAGTCCCGTCATGGCCTCGGCGTCGGCGATGTCGAGCCGCACGAAGCGGAAGCCGTCGAGCTTCTCGAGCTGCCGCAGCCGGCCCTGCTTGAGGGCCGGGCTGTAATAGCTGTTGAGATTGTCGACGCCCAGCACGCGCTCGCCGCGCGCCACCAGCGCCCGGCTCACATGCATGCCGACGAACCCGGCAGCACCGGTCACGAGGACGGTCATCGCCGCACTTCCTTCTTGAGCCTGCCCCTTGCCGCGAGTCCGGCCCGCTGCCTCAGCCGGCGTCGGCCGCCACCTGGACCTTGGTCATCTTGCCCGGGTTGCGCGGCGGCTCGCCCTTGGGGATCTGATCGACATGCTCCATGCCTTCCACCACCTGGCCCCAGACGGTGTACTGGCCGTTGAGGAACGAGGCGTTGTCGAAGCAGATGAAGAACTGGCTGTTGGCGCTGTTGGGATCCTGGGTGCGCGCCATGCCGATGGTGCCGCGCTCGAATGGCACCTTGGAGAACTCCGCCGGCAGGTCGGGCTTTTTGGAGCCGCCGCGGCCGGTGCCGGTGGGATCGCCGGTCTGCGCCATGAAGCCGGCGATCACCCGGTGGAACACGACGCCGTCGTAGAAGCCCTCGCGGGCCAGCTCCTTGATGCGCGCCACATGCTTGGGCGCCACATCGGGCAGCATCTCGATGACGACGCGGCCGCCGGACGAGAGATCGATATAAAGCGTGTTCTCGAGATCGCGGGCCGTGCTGGCGCCGCCCGAAAGGGTGCTGGTCACGAGGAAGAGTCCTCCGGCAATGAGGTGGCGACGACGCATGGCCGATCCGTCCGTCACGTGGTCGATGCTGCGGGAGCACGCGCTGCGGCGCCCGCTCCCTCCTAGCTCAAACCGCGGCGCGGATGAAACGGAATCGGCTTGTGCGCTACTTCAGGGCAGGCGCCCGGTGGTGCGCAGCTCGAGATCCCGCAGAGCGACGCCGGCCTGGCGCGCCGCGCGCCGTAGATGGACCAGCCTGCCGATGCGCAGGAGCGGCTTGAGGAGAAAGAAGAGGCTGCCCAGGACGAACAGCACGGCCGCCAGCAGGTCCACCGCGAGGTGCATCCACTGGTAGATCGAATGGGTCTGCAGGATTGCGGCGCGCGGCGGCTTACGGCTCATCCCCGCCGCGACCTCGATGGTTGTGAGCTCGTGCCAGTGCAACAAGGTCGAGGCCTGTGCGTTCCCCGCGCCCGGATCAGCGCCGCCCGGCGCAGGCGGCACAGGTCGCGGCCGCCGGATCGAGCTCGAGGCGCCCCTCAAGGATCGCCTCGCCGCAGTCGGCGCACCAGCCGTACCCGCCCTCCGCGACGCGGGCGAGCGCGGCCTCGATGCGCACGATCTCGGCCCGGCGCCGGCGCTCCGCATCCTGCGCCATGGCCTACTGCTGCAAGGCATCCATCCGCGAAAGCCGGCCGACCCGGGCCTGGTCGAGCTCCACGGGTGCCGCCGCCTCGCCGCCCAGCTCGAGCAGCCGCCGCAGCTCGGCACGCCGCGCCTCGAGGCGCTCTTGCGCCTGCTCTAGATCCTCTCTCAGGCTGCCCATGGCAACATCTCCCCCCTGCGGCATGTTCGATCCGTCCTTCCATGCAGCCCCGTTGCAGCCTACATCATGGCCCGCCTCGTTCATGCAGCAATCCCGGCCGGCCATGCCGTGGCGCCGGCCCCACGCCACCCGGAGCCCGTTTTGACCGCGACCATCATGGAACCGAGCACCCCGGTGGGCGAGGCAGCAGCGCGACGTCGCACCTTCGCCATCATCGCCCATCCCGATGCCGGCAAGACGACGCTCACCGAGAAGCTGCTGCTGTTCGGCGGGGCCATCCATCTGGCGGGCGAGGTCAAGGCCAAGGGCGAGCGCCGCCGCGCGCGGTCCGACTGGATGAAGATCGAGCAGTCCCGCGGCATCTCGGTCACGACCTCGGTCATGACCTTCGAGTATGGCGGCTGCACCTTCAACCTCCTGGACACGCCGGGCCACGAGGACTTTTCCGAGGACACCTACCGGACGCTGACCGCGGTGGACAGTGCCGTCATGGTGATCGACGCCGCCAAGGGCATCGAGCCGCAGACCCTCAAGCTCTTCGAGGTCTGCCGGATGCGCGACGTGCCGATCATGACCTTCGTCAACAAGATGGACCGCGAGGCCCGCGATCCGATCGAGATCCTCGACGAGATCGCCGAGAAGCTGGCGCTCGACGTGGCGCCGATGAACTGGCCGATCGGCATGGGGCAGAACTTCCGCGGGGTGATCGAGCGCTCCGGCGAGCGGGTGCTGCTGCTCTCGGGCGAGGCCGGGCCGGTGAACGAGGAGATCCTCGAGCGCGGATCGCCCAGGCTCGCAGAGCGGGTGCCGGCAGCGCAGATCGAGGACGCTTCGGAAGCGCTCGAGCTGGTCGACGGCACGCTCTCGCCGTTCGACCTGCAGGCCTATCGCGAGGGCCATCTGACGCCGGTCTTCTTCGGCAGCGCGCTCAAGACCTTCGGCGTGCGGGCGCTGCTCGACGGGCTGACGGCGCATGCCCCCTCGCCGCGGCCACAGCCGACCGATGCGCGCACGGTGGAGCCGGACGAGGATCGCCTGACCGGCTTCGTCTTCAAGGTCCAGGCCAACATGGACCCCAAGCACCGCGACCGGGTGGCGTTCATGCGGCTCTGCTCCGGGCGCTTCAACCGCGGCATGAAGCTCACCATGGTGCGCAACAGCAAGCAGCTCGCGGTCGCCAACCCGATCATGTTCTTCGCCCGTGAGCGTGAGCTCGCCGAGGAGGCCTGGCCCGGCGACATTATCGGCATTCCCAACCACGGCCAGCTGCGGGTCGGCGACACGCTGAGCGAGGGCGAGACGATCCGCTTCACCGGCATCCCGAACTTCGCGCCCGAGATCCTGATGCGCGTGCGCCTGGGCGATCCGATGCGCGCCAAGCATCTCAGGAAGGCGCTGGACGACATGGCCGAGGAAGGCGTCACCCAGGTCTTCCGGCCGCATCTCGGCTCCGACTGGGTGGTGGGTGTCATCGGCCAGCTGCAGCTCGACGTGCTCAAGACCCGCCTGGAGGTCGAGTACAACCTGCCGATCAGCTTCGAGCCGGCACCGTTCGTCACCGCGCGCTGGTGCGACGCCGAGGACCAGCGCGAGCTGGACCGCTTTGTCCAGGCCAAGAAGGCGGCCCTGGCCGAGGATGGCGACGGCAATCCGGTCTATCTGGCGCGCAACGCCTGGGACCTCAACCGGGTGCAGGACGATTTCCCCAAGATCCGCTTCACCTCCACCCGCGAGCGCCACTGAGGAGGCTCAAGCCGGCACGGCCTCCCTATCGCCGCTCCAGACAGGATCGGCGAGCAGGACGCAGCCGCGGCGCCAGGCGTCGGTGAAGCGGTCCAGGCCGTGCGTGCCGCCATTGACCAGCCGGCGCGCGCGGCGCAGATCACCCTCGAAAAGCGCTTCCTTGAGCGCCAGGCGGCGCGAAGCGAGGAACGAGCCCAGCAACCTGCCGGCGATCGCCGGCTCGCAGGCCAGCTCCGGCTCCTCGAGCAGCGCGTGGTCGAGCCCCAGCAGCCGGCCGTGGCGCCGGTAGTTGGCCCGGCCGGTGAGCTGCACGAATCCCCGGCCGCGAAAGCGCGCGCCGTCCGGCGCTCCCCGGTTGCCCAGGTCGCGGCGCTGGTCATAGAGGTCGAAAGGGTGCCCGCCCGGCGAGCTGTTGAAGCGCGAGAGCTGCTCCTCGACCGGCTCGAAACCCTCGCTCTCGGCGCGGATGGTGGCAAGGGCTGCCAGCACCAAGGGCTTCTCGACGAGGCCGAAGGCGCGCAGGCCGGCAAGCACCGCTGGAAGGTTGCGGGCGATGGGACCCAACGGCGTGAACGGGAAGAGCGCGCTCACGAGATCGACGTCGACCGCTTGCGTCACGTCGCTCACGGCAGCGCGGCCGCCGGGCTCGATCAGTGACCAGCTCATAGGGCCGCAAATGCCATCGGCCAGAAGCCCGTTGGCCCGCTGGCAGGCGAGCAGGGCCGCCTCGGTCGCCGCGCCGAACCGCCCGTCCAGCCGGCCCGGCGGAAAGCCCAGCGCCTCGAGCCGCTGCTGCAGACGCTCGACCTCGTAGCCGCGGGACCCGCGGCGCAGCACTGGACGCATGGCGGCCTCCGATGTCATAGGGGTAGTTGATCCTATAACATCGGATTTTTATGACTACAAGCCTAAAGCCGCCTCGACCCCGCAGAAATCCTTCTGCTATTCCTCGCGGTAGACCCGCTCGCGTCGCTCATGGCGCTCCTGGGCCTCGATGCTCAGCGTGGCGATGGGACGGGCTTCGAGCCGCTTGATACCGATCGGCTCGTGGGTTTCCTCGCAAAAACCGTAGGAGCCATCCTCGATCCGCCGCAAGGCGGCGTCGATCTTCGACAAAAGCTTGCGCTCGCGATCGCGGGTCCGCAGCTCGAAGCTGCGCTGGATCTCCGCCGACGCCCAGTCGCTGGCGTCCGGCAGGCGGGTATCCTCCTCCTTGAGCTGCCGCAGCGTCTCCCCCGAGCCGCGCAGGATCTCTTCCCGCCAGTAGAGCAGCTTGCGCCTGAAATACTCTGCCTGACGCGGGTTCATGTAAGGCTCGTCTTCGGTCGGCCGATAATTTTCGGCAATGACGTCAATCATGCGTCCTCCAAGACCCCCGAGGCACAAAGACGGGCAAAAAAGCCGGCGCGGACTCCCCAGAACCGTCGCCGCACTCGTCTGGAGTGCCACTCGCGCGCTAGATACTCCATGCCTTGGATCCGCTGCAACCACATCATGAGCCTGCGCGACGCCGCATAGGATGTAGCGACCGAAATGCGTCACACAAGCTCGAGAGCGCGCCCTATGGGGCATGCTCCAAAGCACAGCGTTCCGCGCGAGGCAGTCTTAGGCGATCGAGCCGCGCCCCAAGCGCGTCGTAGAGCAGCAGGGTGCCCGACAAGCTGTCGGCCTCGAAGCCGAGCAGCTCCTTGACGACCTCGACCGCCTGCAGCGTGCCCATCACCCCGGCGGCGGCTCCGAGCACGCCGCCCTGCGCACAGCTGGGCAGGGCATCCGGGGCGGGCGCCTCGGGGTGGAGGCAGTGAAAGCAGGGATGCGGCGCTCCCATATGCGCCTTGAAGGTGGTGAGCTGTCCGGAGAAACCCTGCACGGAGGCGCTCACCAGCGACCGGCCGAGCGCCCGGCAGGCGTCGTGGACGAGAAGCCGTGTGGCAAAATTGTCGCTCCCGTCGGCCACCAGATCATAGCCTTCCACCAGCTCGCGGACGTTCGCAGCCGTGAGGCGGCAGGCATGGCCGCGCAGCACGATGCCGGGATTGAGCGCGCGCAGCCGTGCCAGCGCACTTTCTGTCTTGAGCCGGCCGAGACTCGCCCCGTCGTGCAGGATCTGGCGCTGGAGGTTGGAGAGATCGACGCTGTCGTCGTCGACCACCCCGAGCGTGCCGATGCCGGCCGCCGCCAGGTAGAGCAGCGCCGGCGAGCCCAGCCCGCCGGCCCCGATCACCAGCACCCGAGCCTTCAGCAGGCGCTCCTGGCCGACACCGCCGATCTCCGGCAGGACGATCTGGCGCGAATAGCGCTGCAGTTGCTCCTCGGAAAACTCCATGCCCGTCCTTGCCCCGCATGCGGCTACCCGCCCTCGCCTAACGGGTCCTTAACCATATGGGTGCAGGCTGTGCCAAGGGGATGGCCGCGGGCGAGGGTTTGATGAGCGAGCTGAGGGAGGCGGAGCGCACGCTCCAGGCGGCGCTGGCGGCGGTTGCCCGCTGCCGGGCGGGGCTGGTGGCGGGCGGGGCGATCGATCTCGAGCCGGTGCGCGCCGCGCTGCGACAGCTCGCCCGGCAGTCCACGCCGCCGCCGCTGCGCCCCCTGCTACTGGCCCTGCTCGACGAGCTGCTACCGCTGCAGGCGCTTCTCGACGAGGAGCTGCGCGCGAGCGCCAGCCGCCTCGGGCAGCTCGACGCCCACCGGCAGGCCGGCATGGCCTATCGGCGCGGCAGCCGCAGCTGAGGGACGGCACATGGACCTGGTAGACCCGCTTCGCCTGCTTGCTGCCGCTCTCGTGGTAGCCGGGCTCGCCGCGCTCTTCCTCCTCCTCGCCCGCCGCCTCGAGCGCCTGCGCGCCGGCGGCAGCGGCAACGGACGGCGGCTGGCGGTCCTCGAGACCTGCTGGCTCGACAGCAGGACCCGCCTCCTGCTGGTCCGCTGCGACAGGGCCGAGCACCTCGTGCTGGTCGGCCAGGCGGGTGCCCAGGCGCTTGCTCCGCCGCCCACGCCGGCATCGCCGGAGGGACGGCCGTGAGGCGGTTCTGGCTGATTGCCGGCACGCTTTTGCTGCTCGCCCTCCCGGGGCAGGCGGCAGCACAGTCGCTGACCCTCGATCTGGGCGGTGGCGGAAGCTTCACCGGCCAGCTTCTGCGCTTCTTCCTGCTGATCACCGTCCTCAGCCTCGCCCCCTCGATCCTGGTGATGGTCACCTCCTTCGTGCGGATCGTGATCGTGCTCTCCTTCCTCAGGACCGCGATCGGCCTTCAGCAGAGCCCGCCCAACGCCGTCATCATCAGCCTCGCCCTCTTCCTCACCGGCTTCGTCATGGCGCCGACCTTCGAGCGGGCCTGGGAGGAAGGCCTCGCCCCGCTGGTCGCCGAGGCGATCGACGAGGAAGAGGCTTTCGGCCGGACCGTGGCGCCCTTCCACGCCTTCATGCTGCGCCAGGTGCGCGAGAAGGACCTGGCGCTGTTCTTCGACATCGCCGCCAGCGCGCCCCCTGCAACTGCCGAGGAGACTCCGCTTCGGGTGCTGGTGCCGGCTTTCCTGATCAGCGAGCTGCGCCGCGCCTTCGAGATCGGCTTTCTTGTGTTCGTGCCGTTCCTGGTGATCGACATGGTGGTGGCCTCGATCCTCATGGCGCTCGGCATGATGATGCTGCCGCCCGTTACCGTCTCGCTTCCCTTCAAGCTGATCTTCTTCGTGCTGGTCGACGGCTGGTATCTCGTGGTGGGCAGCCTGGTGGAGAGCTTTCGCGGTCTTTGAGGCCCCTCGCCGTACGGGGACGCATCGGCTAGAAGCGGGCTGTCACTGCCCTGCCGGGAGTCGTCCTCATGTCCAGCGCACCCACTCCCGCCGTCGCCGCCGCCATCGAGGAGCTGAGCGCTCTCCTGGGCGAGCGCCTGTCCACCAACCGGGGCGTGCGCGAGCAGCACGGCCGGGGCGAGGCGCATCATGCACCGCAGCCGCCGGACGCGGTGGCCTTCGCCCGCTCGACGGAGGAGGTGAGCCGGATCGTGACGGCCTGCGCGCGCCATCGCGTGCCGGTCATCGCCTTCGGCGCCGGCACCTCGCTGGAGGGCCACGTGGCGGCGGTCCAGGGCGGCGTCTCCGTCGACCTTACGCAGATGAACCGGATTCTCGAGGTTCATCCCGACGACCTGGACGCGCTCGTCGAGGCGGGCGTCACCCGCAAGCAGCTCGAGGCGCATCTGCGCGACAGTGGCCTGTTCTTCCCCATCGACCCGGGTGCGGACGCCACGATCGGCGGCATGGCCGCGACCCGCGCCTCGGGAACCAACGCCGTCCGCTACGGCACCATGCGCGAGACCGTGCTGGGCCTCACCGTGGTGCTGGCCGACGGACGGATCGTCCACACTGGCGGCCGCGCCAAGAAGTCCTCGGCGGGCTACGATCTCACCCGGCTCTTCGTGGGCTCGGAGGGCACGCTCGGCATCATCACCGAGATCCGCCTGCGCCTCACGGGCATCCCCGAGGCGGTCTCCGCCGCTGTCTGCCCGTTCCCCGACGTCGATTCGGCCGTGCAGGCGGTGATCGCCACCATCCAGAGCGGAATACCGGTGGCCCGCATCGAGCTCCTGGACGAGCTGCAGATGCAGGCCTGCATCGCCTTCTCGAAGCTCGAGGGCATGGAGGCGGTGCCGACCCTCTTCTACGAGTTCCACGGCACCGAGAGCGGGGTCGCCGAGCAGGCCGAGCAGGCCGGCGCCATAGCCGCCGAGTTCGGTGCCAGGGGCTTCGAATGGGCGCGTCGCACCGAGGACCGCAACCGCCTCTGGCAGGCCCGTCACGACGCCTACTATGCGGCCCTGGCGCTGCGCCCCGGCTGCGTCGGCTGGGCCACCGACGTCTGCGTGCCGATCTCGCAACTCGCCCGCTCTATCGCCGAGACCCGCGCCGACGTCGCCGAGGCCGGCCTCCAGGCGCCCATCGTCGGCCATGTCGGCGACGGCAATTTCCACCTCCTCATGCTGCTCGACCCGAACGATCCGACCGAGCGCGAGCGGGCCAGGGCCGTCAACAAGCGCATGGTCGCCCGCGCCATCGCCCTTGGCGGCACCTGCACCGGCGAGCACGGAATCGGCCTGGGCAAGATCGACAGCCTGCGCCAGGAGCATCCCGAGGGCATCGAGATCATGCGCCTGATCAAGCAGGCGCTCGATCCGGAGGACCTCATGAATCCGGGCAAGATCCTCCGTAGGTGAGAGACCTGCTTGTCGGGGCCCAGGGCGCTGGAACCTGGCGGTGGCGCTGCGCGCAGCCTTTTTCACGCTTTTTGGTCGGTTGGCGGCAGCGCCTGATCGCAAGAGTGAGGGCGGGTCCTCATCCGGCGGAACCTCCTGCTGCAGACGAACGCCGCAAGCCGCTTCGCCGTCTCGGCTGACGAGGTCAGCGGCCGGCTTCCTCTTTCCCCGAGGGTTGCCGGCGGCGTCTGGCGGCCGGATGCCGCTCCCGCCACGACTCCTGCACCTGCCCACCCTTTGTTTACCCTTGCCGTGTCATCCTCGCGGCTGGTGGGGAACGAGAGCGCCCGGGCTGAGCGCGGCGGCGGACTCCCACACCCGCCGAATCGCCAGCACCCCTGAAGATCCAGTAAACGCTCACCGTCGCCGATCGGCAAAAGTCAGAAAAAACGAGAGCCGCGCGCAGCGCCCCTCGACCGTCCCGCCGGCCGCTCGAGCCCTGGCCCCGCCCGGCTCCAGCCGGTCGGGAAGCGCTCCAGAGCTCGCCCCTTCACCCGACGCTCAAGGATCCGGGCAGCCCACCTCCAGATTCGCGGCGAAGACGGCCCCGCGCCGAGACCTCACAGGCAAGGCGCGGGCTTCCAGTCGGCATGGCCGCGCCCCTCATGGCAGCGGGTCTGCTCGCCGGCCCACAGGGGATGGTAGCCGGTCGCGGCCTTCTCGAGTTCGACGGCCACGCGCAGGCCGGCGATCGAATCGTCCATCACGTTGTCGATGGTGATCTCGAGGAGCAGGCGGGCGCCTTCCTCGGCGAGGATACGATAGCCGACATCCTCCAGGCCGACCTCGTCGCCAGCGAGAACAGCCACCGCCTCGTCGATGCTGGCGAAGCTCGATGGCAGGCCGCGATCCGACGGTGTGAACGAGAGCCAGCGGTCGCGCTCGACGCCGCCCGTAGCGTCATCCTGCACGATCTGCCACCAGCGGGCGACCGGCGCTGGCGAGGTCGGCGGCCTGCCGATCCAGACCAGCAGGTCGGAGCGGGCAAGGGCGACGCGGGCCGGGCCTTGCCGGATGATGACTGCCGTCGTGTCGACCGGATGGCCGGAGGCCAGAGCGACCAGCACTGTATCTCGGAAGTTGCCGGCCACGAGATCGTCCCGGCCGGCAGCGTCCAGCGCGCAGGACTCCTCTGCGGGGCCGGCCGTCTGGCAGAGCGTGGTCTCCACCGGAATGCCGGGAGCGGCAGCGTTGCGCCAGAAGCGAACGGAGCCGCCATGGTCTCCGGACACGAGGTCGCCCGACGCCGTGAAGGCCAGCGAGGCGATGTCAGCCCCGTGGCCTTCGAGAAGGCCCGCCTCGCGCACCTCCTGCCCATCGAAGGCGAACAGGCGCACCACCGTCGGCCGCTCGTCCGGCATCGCACCGCCGCTGGCGTTCATGTCGGCAAGGGCGATGCGCGCCCCGTCTGCAGACAGGGCGATGACCTCCACCGGCCGGTCGAGGAGGGGATGAAAGTGCCATGTGGAGCCTGACCTGACCGCAAGCGCCGCACCTTCCGGGCCCGCCAGGGCAATCCGGCCACCGCCCGCCGAGACGGGGCCGCCCAGCCCGTCCAGCCGCTCGAGCACCATGCCGTCGCGAGCATCGCGGATGACCAGCTCGTGTCGGTCGAATGGCGTGTCGGCGCCACCGATACTGACCACCAGCTCGTCGGACGAGAGGAAGGCCAGCGCCGCCGGCGGGTCCTCCGTGCTCGCCCGCCACGAAACGCCGTCCATGTCGATCACCGAGAGCTCGCTCACGCCATCGCTGAGAGCGAGCCGTGACGTGTCCGGATGTGTTGCCGCCAGACGAGCCGGCCGGAACGGCAGCTGCACCTCGGCGATCTGCTCGAGCATGACCGCGCCGGCGGCAGGCGCAGCCGACAAGGCGATAACAGCCAGGATGAGGCAGAGCCGACCACGTATCCTGCGGCCCCGGCCCTTTGCGCCCTGTTGGCGCGGGCATGGGCGCAGCGGCGGTCGGCGCCGGGAAGCGGGGTTGGCAGCATCAGCCCTCATGAGGCCTGCACCGCCCCGCTACCGTTCCCCGTCCGCGTCGGGCCGGCGGCCGCGGCGCGCTCCTTGAGCGCCTGGAACTTGCTCGACATCTGGCCGAGCCGTGCCTCCCAGGCAGGGTCGGGCGACTGGCCCTCGATGGTCCTGAAATAGACCTGCATCAAACAGGCGATGGCGAAAGGCTCGAGAAGGGCCGCCTTGACGCTCCAGGCCAAGAGCAGCGCGAATACGAGACCGCCGGCGGACCATGTGCCGGGGATGAGGTAGACGACGAGTGCTGCCGGCGCCAGCATCACGAGGAAAACGGCAAATGACAGGCCGTAGACGATGACCGCCAGCCAGGCGGCGTTCTTCAGCATGACCTTGTAGTTCTGCCCGTAGAGGACGAGCGCCGTTTTCGCGGCCCCCCAGGGATCGGCCGACCGCGTCCTGAAGGCGTGAGCCAGGATAACCTCGTCCACGAAGCCCACGGCTATTCGCAGGAACGCATGCAGGATGCCCGCCAGTTGGGCGACTCCCGGTAGCGGCAGCACCGAGAGCACACCGCGCACCAGCCCGGTGATCGCCGCGAGCACGCCCTTGACGAGCTGGTCGATGGCGAAGAGGGCGCTCGACTGGGCGAAGCGTTCGGTGACGACGGCGCGCGCATGGGCGATCTGCGAGCGCCCATGCGGCATCGGCTTGCCCTCGAGAAGCTCGACCAGCACGGCGATATGCCCCGCCTTCACGAGATAGAGAACATACTCGCGCAGCCAGTACATGACGGCACCGGTAATGCCGAAGCCGATCAGGCCGCCCCAAAAGGTCGAGGCGGCACGAAAGCCGTCATCCCCGAAGCCGCCGACGCCCCAGCCCACCCCGGCGCCCACACCGGTGACCAGGATGTAGGCAAGCGTGATACCGAAATAGACCGCCATCCGCAGCAGCACGAACGGCGATGTTTTGATCATCAGGCCAAGGGCATGGCCAAGCTCGAAGTTCCACATGCCATTTCCAGATCGGGGAAGCCGGTGCCAGGCGATATGACGCGGATCGCACAGAGGCGCTCGAAATTCACCTTTTGCAGGTGAATGCTCGAAACTTTAAAAACTCCAAGTTTCTCGAGCTTGGCCAGCAGGGGCGACGCAAGTCAAGCCGTCGGCGGCCGCCGGGCAGGTCACGACCCGTGCAAGGCGCTGCGCGCGGTTTTTTTCTTTTCCGGTCGGCTGGGAGCTGTGCCTGTCTGCTGTGTCTTCAGCATTGCTGGCGATGCTGCTCGGATCACGCCTGCCGCCAGAGCGACGCCCTCCGCCGGACGCCGCTAGGCAACCCCAAGGAAAAGAAAGTCGGGCCGCGCGCAGCGCCTTGCGCAGGCTCCACCCCCGCAGCGCTGCCCTAGCCGCGGCCATCGACCACAGCCTCGGGCCAGCTTGCGTCATTCACCCACCGCAGCCCTTCGACCTGATGGGAAGGAAGCCGCTGCAACGCCGGCCCACGACCTGACGGAACAAATGGGTGTCTCGCGGGAGGCATTTGTGGTGCGCACGGGCGCGGCACGAAAGAGAAGGTCAGCCTCACCCACGCTCGCGAGCAGCGGCGCGCCCCAGCCAGGCGGCACCGCGCACCCCGGAGCTGTCGCCATGACGGGCCTGCAGGAGAGGGGTTCGCATCGTGTCGGAAAACAGCCAGCGAGCGATCCGTACGGGCACCCGCTCGTAGAGGCGGGCGATGTTGCTGATCCCGCCGCCCAGCACCACGGCGTGGGGGTCGAGAACGTTCATGACGGTGGCAAGGCCGCGCGCGAGGCGGTCCTCGTAGAGCTCCAGTGTCGTGGTGGCGGCGGGATCGCCGGCAAGCGCCGCGTCTGCCAGAAGATGCGCCTCGCGCTCCACGCCGGTGCGTCGGCGGTGCTCGGCAGCAAGACCGGGGCCGCTCAGCCAGGTCTCGATACAGCCCTCCTTGCCGCAATAGCAGGCCGGGCCGGGAAGCTCCCCCGCAGCAGGCCAGGGGAGCGGGTTGTGGCCCCACTCGCCGGTGATGGCATTGGGACCCTGCAGCAGGCGTCCGTGGGCGACGATGCCGCCACCGACCCCGGTGCCGAGAATCACCGCGAAGACCACAGGCTTGCCCGCAGCAGCACCGTCGGTCGCCTCGGAAAGTGCCAGACAGTCGGCATCGTTGGCGGCCGCCACCGGGCGCTCCAGCACGACCTCCAGGTCCCGGTCGAGGGCGCGCCCGTTGAGCCAGGTGGCATTCGCGTTGCGCAGCCGGCCGCTGGCCGGCGAGAGGGCGCCCGGATGGCCGACGCCAACGGTGGCATGCCGCCCCAGCTCCCGTTCGGCCTCGTGCACCAGCGCCGCGATGGCCTCGAGCGTGCGCTCGTAGGAGCCGCGCGGCGTCGGCCGCCGGCGCCGCAGCAGCTCGCGGCCCCCCTCGTCCAGCGCCAGGACCTCGATCTTGGTGCCGCCCAGATCGACGCCGATCGCAAGGCTGCTGTCCGCCAACGTCATCCGCTCCCCCCGATGAGCCGAAGGAACCCCAGCGCCGTCAGGAGCCGCCCGCCGGTGCCGCCATCGCAGCCTGCTGGCGCCTCGTCAGCAGGACCTGCCGGCCCGGGTCATTGTCGCGGTAGGCGATGGCGATGTCGAGACTGCGGGCCCCGCCATGCTCGCGAAGCCATTCGGCGACACGCCCCGCGCGCCGCTCGGCGAGCCAGCGATTGTAGGCGAGCGCCTTCTCGACACCCGCACCGGGAACGTCGGCCGGACCGATACTGGCGAGCAGCTCCAGCGCGACCGGCCCCTCGGCCGGCAGAGCCTCGAGGAAACCCTCGAGCACCGCTTCTCCGTCCGTGCCGAAGAAGCTGCTATTGACCGCAAAGACCACGGCCGTGCCGGCGGCGGGAAGATCGGTCGGCAGCCCGGCCGCTGCAGCATCCAGCGCCTCCACCAGTTCCTCTGCCGGCTCTCCTGACGCCGCCCCGGGCATGGTCTGCTCTGCGGCGTCCGGCACCACGCGGCCAAGCAGTGCCGTCGACGGGGCGCTCTCCCCTTGGATCGTCTCGTCCGCTGCCACCGGCACGTCGGCGCCTGCATTCCCGGCCGGCGCCACGGCGGCCGTCCCGGAGGAAGGTGGCGGGGACGGAGGAGTGCCGACCGCGGTGCTAGCGGCCGTCGCCGCGGCGTCGCCCTGCTCGCTCCCCGCCGGCGCGGGGGCAGTGCTGCCAGCGACCGCCGCCTCTGCGGCGACCGGCTCTTCGGCCCCGACATAGTCGGGCTCCGGCATCCTGGACGCTTCCGGCAGGGCCGGGTCGGGCTGCGGCGGCACTGCTCGTGGCGCGGGTCCGGCCAGCGTGGCCTCTGCGGAGACGGCGGCCGGGGGTGGTGGCGCAGGCGTTGCGGGCTCCGCAGACACCGGCTTCGCCGCGGCTTCCATGGCCGTGCCGCTGCAATCGATGCCCGGAGGACGGGCGATCAGCCACAGGGTGGCCCGAGACTCCTTGCGGGAGAACTGCCAATCCCATGCGGTCGCCACCGCGTCGTCGGGCAAGCCCTGCGCCAGGAGGGCGGCGCGCACCGCCTCGGCACGGGCCCTCGCCAGCCGGTGCGCCGCCAGCGGCGGCCCCTCGGCCTCCTCGCCGGGCACCGCGTGGCCGATCACCTGGGCAGTCAAAAAACAGTCGTCGGCAAGCTCGGCCGCCACGGCGGCGAGCTCGGCCGCGACCGGCAGGGCAGGCTGTGCAGCACCTTGCGCGAACGGCACCTCGAGGAGGCGCATCAAGGCCATCCGGCCGTCCTTGAGGACGATCGGGCCGGGCGCGGCCATGGCCTGGCCGATGCCTTTCATGCTGGCAGCACCCGCCGCCGGCGGGCAGAGGGCCGTGGCGAGGAGCAGGCAGGCGAGGCGCCAGGACAGCGAATAGAGAAGCACGCCGATCCTCCAGACGATACGGGACCGGTCTGGCCCCCTGCCCTTCTTACAGACGCCTGGTTAAGATTCTCCTAACGGCCCCCCGCCAATGTCCGCATACAACAAAGGCCCGCGCCGGCGGGCGCGAGCCTTTCTCGCCAGGTCCGGGGACGGCCCCACATGGAGCCGTCCGTCGCCCCCGATCACTTGATCTTCGCTTCCTTGAACTCGACGTGCTTGCGCACCTTCGGGTCGTACTTGCGGAAGCTGAGCTTCTCGGTGCTGCTCCGGGTGTTCTTCTTCGTGGTATAGAAGAAGCCGGTGTCAGCCGTGCTCACGAGCTTGATGAGAGTGGTCGCGGCCTTGGCCATCGGGGTCCTCGCTGCGGTCGGCAAAGTCGGTCGCGCAGCATATGGACGCAATGGCCGGAGTCAAGCAAGCGCACTGTCGCGGCGGCGCCGCTCAGCGCCGCCGGCCGGGCCGTCCCGGCGGCCTGCCGCGCGACGCACCGCGCTTGCCGCCGCCGCGCTTCCACGACGAGCGGGCGAGCTCCGCTCCCTTGGCGCGCTGATGCTCGAGGATGCGGAACAGCAGGCTGCCGGTGAGCGCGTCGGCCTCGACCAGCTCGACCAGCACCGCGTCGCCCAGCCCGAAGCTCTCGCCGGTGGCGCTGCCGACCAGCGCGTGGTGGCGCTCGTCGTGCAGGAAGTAATCGTCGCCCAGGCTCGAGGCCGGCACAAGGCCGTCGGCGCCGCTCTCATCGAGGTTCACGAACAGGCCGAAACGCTGCACCGAGGTCACCTTGCCCCGGAGCTGCGCGCCCACCTGCCGGGCCAGATGGAGGGCGATCAGCCGCTCGGTGGCGGCCCGCTCGGCCTCCATGGCACGGCGCTCGGCCTTGCTCAGCTGCGTGCCGAGCTCGAGCATGTCGTCGAGACTGGCTTCGCCCAGCCCGTCCTTGCCCAGCCCCAGCGTCCGGATCAGGGCGCGGTGCACCACCAGATCGCTGTAGCGGCGGATCGGCGAGGTGAAATGCGCGTAGCGCTTCAGATGCAGGCCGAAATGGCCGATATTGCGCGGGCTGTAGACCGCCTGGGCCTGCGAGCGCAGGACGAAGCTGGCGATGGCCTCCTTGAGGCCGCTGTCGCGCACCCGCTCCAACAGCTCGGTGAACTCGCCGGGCTTCTTGCCGGTGCGGGTCCAGGGCACGCCGATCCGCTCGAGATAGTCGGCCAGCACCGCGAGCCGCGCCGGATCGGGCTTGTCGTGAATGCGGAACAGACCCGCCTGGGAGCGCTCCTCGAGCATGGTGGCGGCCGCCACGTTGGCGAGGATCATGAACTCCTCGATGAGCATGTGGGCGGCCAGCCGCTCGCGGCGCACGACGCCCTCGGGGAAGCCCTCACCGTCGAACACCACCTGCCGCTCCGGCAGGTCGAGCTCGATGGTGCCGCGCCGCCGCCGCGCCTCGGCCAGCACTGCATAGGCCGCGAAAAGCGGCTCCACGACTGCCTCGCGCAGCTCCGCCGCGAGACCGCCGCCAGGATTGCCGGCAGCACCCTCGTGGGCCTTTTGCACCTCGGTATAGGTAAGCCTGGCGCGCGAGCGCATCAGGCCGCGCTCGAAGCGGAAGTCCTTGAGCAGCCGGCCCTCGCGATCGATCCGCATGACCGCGGCAAGACAGGCGCGCTCCTCGTCGGGACGCAGCGAGCACAGGCCGTTGGAGAGCGCCTCGGGCAGCATGGGCAGAACGCGGTCGGGGAAATAGACCGAGTTGCCGCGCTCGCGGGCTTCCTTGTCGAGCGCCGTGCCGGGGCGGACGTAATGGGCCACGTCGGCGATCGCCACGGTGATGACGAAACCGCCCGGATTGCCCGGATCCTCGTCGGCCGCGGCATGGACGGCATCATCGAAGTCGCGGGCGTCCTCGCCGTCGATGGTGACCAGCGGCAGCTGGCGCAGGTCGCGGCGGCGGCCGAGCTGCACCGGCCCTGCCGCTTCCGCCTCGGCGATCGCCGCCTCGGAAAAGCTGGTCGGCAGGCCTGCCTGGAAGGCGGCCGAGAGGCTGACGGCGGCGGGATCGTCGGAACGGCCGAGCCGCTCGAGCACCCGGGCGCGGGGCAGCGACAGCGGCCGGGGCGGGCTCACCGCGGCGCGCACCATGTCGCCGGCCACGGCGTCGCCCAGCTCGTCGGGGGCGATGCGGTACTCGAGCTTCGCGGCGCGGTCGGCCGGACGCAGCCGCATGCCGTCCTCGCCGGCCTCGAGCACACCCACCACCTCGCGCGGCAGGCGCGGCAGCAGCTTCATGGGCACGGCGTGGCGCGAGGCCGGTCCCGCCCGGCCCTCGAAGCGCACAAGAAGCCGGTCGCCCTCGCCCGGCGCCTGGCGTGGCAACGCGCCCGGCTCGACCAGCACGTCGATGTCCGGCAGGGCCTGGAAGCGGCAGTGCAGCACGCCGTCCTCGTCGACGCGCCGCACCTCGACCACGCCTACCCGCGGCAGCTCCTGGCGCTTCATGGCGCGCTTGCCGCTGCGGCGCGGCGGCAGCAGGCCGTTCTCCTCGAGATCGCCCATGAGCCGCTTGAGGGCCGGCCGGTCGGCGTTGCGCAGGCCGAAGGCGCGGAGGATCTCGTTGGTGCGCGGGCGCTCGCCGCTCTCCGCCAGAAAGCGCAGCAGCTCGTCACGAGTCGGCAGGAGGGCGGCGTGCGGGCGGCGTGCCATCCGCGGGCTCAGCCCCCTGCCTCCGCCTTGCGGCGGCGCGGTGCAGGCGCGGGCTCCTCGCCGGCGCCGGCTGCGGCTTTCCTGGCTGGAGGCTTCTTGGCTGCAGGCTTTTTCGGTGCCTTTGTCGCGGCCTTCACCGGCGCCGCCTCATCCCCGGATGCCGAAGCCTTCTTCGTCGTGGCGGCCTTCTTCGCCGGCGCCTTGGCAGGCTTTTTCGCAGCCGGACGCTTTGGCTTCTTCTTGCCGCCGTCCTTCTCGGCGCGGGCGCGCAGCAGCTCGACCGCCTCCTCCATGGTCAGGCTCTCGGCCTCACGGCCCTTGGGAAGACTGGCATTGATGGCGCCGTGCTTGACGTAGGGCCCGTAGCGGCCGGCAAAGAGCCGCACCGGCTCGCCATCCTCGGGATGCGCGCCCAGCTCGCGCAGCGGGGCCGCCGCCTGTCGACGTCGCTCGGCGACCGGCCTGGAGAGCAGGTCGAGTGCGCGGTTGAGACCCACCGCCAGCACGTCCTCATCCGCATCGAGCCGCACGAAGCGGCCATCGAGATGAACGAACGGGCCGAAGCGGTTGATGCCGGCAGTGACAGGCTTGCCGCTCTCGGGGTCGGTGCCGACCTCGCGCGGGAGAGCCAGCAGTGCCAGCGCCTTCTCCAGATCGACCTCCTCGGGCGGGAGGTTCTTGGGCAGCGAGGAGCGCTTGGCCTCGGCACCGGCGCCGCGCTGCACGTAAGGCCCGAACCGGCCGATCTTGAGCCAGACCTCCTCGCCGCTCGCGGGATCGCTGCCGAGCAGCCGGTCGCCGCCTGCCGCCTTGTCGCCGCCCTCCTCGCCGAGACGCCGGGTGAAGCGGCATTCGGGATAGTTGGAGCAGCCGACGAAGGCACCGTAGCGGCCGAGCTTCAAGGAAAGCGAGCCGTTCTCGCACAGCGGGCAGGCACGCGGGTCGCCGCCGTCGGCGCGGGGCGGGAACAGGCGCGCGGCGAGTGCCTCGTTGAGAGCGTCGATGACCTCGGCGACGCGGCGCTCCTTGACCCCGTCCACGCTCTCCGCAAAGGGCTCCCAGAACTCGCGCAGGACCGTCTTCCAGTCCTTCTCGCCGGCCGCCACGTCGTCGAGCTTGCCCTCGAGATCGGCGGTGAAGCCCGGCTGGACGTAGCGGTCGAAGAACGCCACGAGGAAGGCGCTCACCAGCCGGCCGCGATCCTCGGGCACGAAGCGCTTGTTCTCGAGGCGGACATAGTGGCGGCCCTGCAGCACCGAGATGATGCTGGCATAGGTGGAGGGACGGCCGATGCCGAGCTCCTCCATCCGCTTGACCAGCGAGGCCTCGCTGAAGCGCGGCGGCGGCTCGGTGAAGTGCTGGGCGCTCTTGACCTCGTCCTTGCCCAGCGCGTCGCCGGCGGCCAGCTGCGGCAGCAGGCGGCCGTCCTCGTCGCCGTCGTCATCGTCGGCGCTGCGGTCGTCGCGGCCTTCCTGGTAGAGCTTCAGGAAGCCGTCGAAGGCGACTGTCTGGCCGGTCGCCCGCAGGCCCACCGCAGCGTCGGGGCTGGCGATGTCGACGACCACCCGGTCGAGCAGGGCCGCCGCCATCTGGCAGGCCACGGTGCGCTTCCAGACCAGCTCGTAGAGGCGGCGCTGGTCGTCGTCGAGAAAGCGGCCCACGTCCTGGGGGGTGCGGAACGGGTCGGTCGGGCGGATGGCCTCGTGGGCCTCCTGGGCGTTCTTCGCCCGGTTCTTGTAGCGGCGTGGCTGGTCCGGGAGATAGTCGGCACCGAAGCGGGCGCGGACCAGCTCGCGGGTGGCCGAGAGCGCGTCGGAGGACAGGCTGACACTGTCGGTCCGCATATAAGTGATGAGACCGACCGTCTCGCCGCCCAGATCGATGCCCTCGAACAGGCGCTGGGCCACCTTCATGGTGCGGTCGGCCGAGAAGCCGAGCTTCCTCGCCGCCTCCTGCTGCATGGTCGAGGTGCTGAAGGGTGGCGCCGGCGACCGGCTCACCTGCTTGCGCTCGACCTCGCTGACCGCCAGCTCCCGCTCCTGGATCGCCGCCACGGCCTTGCCGGCAGCCTCCTCGTCGGGCAGCGCGAACTTGTCGAGACGCTTGCCGTCGAGATGGGTCAGACGGGCAGTGAAACGCTCGTTCCGGCCGGTGCGCAGGGCCGCCTCGACGGTCCAGTACTCGCGGGCGACGAACGCCTCGATCTCGGCCTCGCGCTCGCTGATCAGGCGCAGCGCCACCGACTGGACGCGGCCGGCCGAGCGCGAGCCCTGCAGCTTGCGCCACAGCACCGGCGAGAGGGTGAAGCCCACCAGATAGTCGAGGGCCCGGCGTGCCTGATAGGCGTCGATCAGATGGAGGTCGAGATCGCGCGGATGACGCATCGCCTCGAGAACGGCGCGCTTCGTGACCTCGTGGAAGACGACCCGCTTCACCTCGATGTCGCTGACCGCCTTCTTCTCCTTGAGCACGCTCAGGAGATGCCAGGAGATCGCCTCGCCCTCGCGGTCGGGGTCGGTGGCCAGCCACAGCCGCTCTGCCCCCTTCAGCGCCCGGGCGATGTCGTCGATCCGCTTCTTCTTTTCCTCGAGCGGCTCGTAGATGATGTGGAAATCCTCGGACGGCCGCACCGACCCGTCCTTCTCGGGAAGATCGCGCACATGCCCGTAGGAGGACAGGACCTTGAAGCCCTCGCCCAGATACTTGTTGATCGCCTTGGCTTTGGTCGGCGACTCGACGACGACGACGTCCATCGGCTCACGCTGCTGGGAGGTTGGCAAAAACACGGACGGGCCGTGACGGTATCGGGCGACCGATCATCGCGCCCTGAGCGCCACCCGATTGCCGGGATGGCGCTCGAGCGCGCCTGCAAGCTCGAGCTCTGCAAGCGCCTCCTGGACAGCCGCGGTCGATGCATGGCATTGCCGTATGAGTTCGTCAACCGACACCGGCTCGCTGCCCAGCCTGGCCAGAAGGTCGGCATCCAGCCCTTCGGCCGCAAGCCCCGTTGGTGCCGGGGCCGCTGCCAGCGGCTCGCGCGACGGCCGCCGCGGCATGGCCGACGGTGCCACCGACGCCGGCCGCCGCACCATCGGCGCCAGCACCTCCAGCACATCGGCGCCACTCTCGACCAGCTGGGCGCCATCGCGCAGCAGCTGGTTGGTGCCGCGATGGCGGGGATCGAGCGGACTGCCTGGCACCGCCATGACCTCGCGCCCCTGCTCGGCGGCGAGCCGCGCGGTGATCAGCGAGCCGGAGCGCGGCGCCGCCTCGACCACGACCACGCCCAGGCACAGGCCGGCGATCAGCCGGTTACGGCGCGGAAAGTCCCCGGCCCGCGGCACCGCGCCCGGCGGCCGCTCGGCGAGGATGCAGCCATCTGCGGCAATCCGCTCCATGAGCGCCGCGTTCTCCTGCGGATAGACGACGTCGAACCCCCCGGCGACCACCGCCATTGTGCCGCCCTCCTGGTCCAGCGCCGCCTCGTGGGCCGCAGCGTCGATGCCGCGGGCGAGGCCCGAGACCACCGTGGCCCCGGCGCCGGCGAGCTCGCGCGCCATCCGGCCGGCCAGCACCCGCCCGTTCCCGCTGGCGTTGCGCGCTCCCACGATGGCCACCGCGTCCCGCAGCAGGAGTTCCGTCCGGCCGCGGACCAGCAGGGCCGGCGGCGGATCGGCGATGGCGGCGAGCGGGCGCGGGTAGGCAGGCTCGCCCAGAAGCAACAGCACCGCGCCGGCCGCCTCGACCGCCGCAAGCTCGCGCTCCACCGCCTCTTCCGGCGCCAGGGACACGCCCGGCCAATGGCCCCCGGCGATCAGCCGCGGCAGTGCCCGCACCGCCGCCCTGGCACTGTCGAAACGCCGCAGCAGCGCCAGGTATTTTTTGGGGCCGATTCCGGGCGAGCGCGCGAGGCGCAGCCGTGCGAGCCTTTCGGCAGCGTCGAGCTCGACCATCGCCACCTGGCACCTCCCCTTCCTGTCCTGCAGGATGCAGCATGATGACCCAGGGTTGCCAAAAGGTTAAGGAGGCGGGTTTCGCCCGCTACCACGCCAGGGCGGGCGGCGGGCCGCCGCGCCCCACCCTGCTGGCGGCGCTCAAAGCTTTCGGCCCCAGCGGGCAGGCAGACGCCCCCGTTGCCGTCGATCTGGGCTGCGGCACCGGCCGCGACACGCTGGAACTGCTGCGCCGAGGCTGGCGGGTGCTGGCGGTGGACCGCGATCCGGGCGCGCTGGAGGCGCTTCGCGGGCGCGCTGCGGCAGCCAGGCTCCGGGCGCCGGAGACGCTGGCAGCGGACTTTTCGACAGTGGCGCTGCCGCCCTGCGATCTGGTCAATGCCAGCTTCTGCCTGTTCCTTTGCCCGCCTGCGCGGTTTTCCCGCCTCTGGCGCCGCATCCTTGAAGCGCTGCGGCCAGACGGACGGTTCGCAGGGCAGCTGCTCGGCCCGCGCGACGGCTGGGCCGGCCGCCCGGGGATCACGATCCACGACGAGGCGGCGCTGGACGCCCTGCTGGCGGGGCTCGCGGTCGAGCGTCGCCTGGAGGAGGAGGCCGACACCGTCACGCCGCGCGGGAACGCCAAGCACTGGCATTTGTGGCATGTGGTGGCGCGGCAGCCGCCTTCCGGCAGCGAGCAGCTCAGCGCGAGCCGAGCGTGATCCGGTTCTCGCGGCCAGCGAGGAGGCGCCCGAGATTCTCGCGGTGCTGGACGATGATCACCAGCGCCACCACGGCAAAGAGCCACACGCCCAGCGGATAGCCCAGCAGCCAGGCGGCGAGAGGGGCGGCCAGGGCCGCCACGATCGAGCCCAGCGAGACGAAGCGGCTGAACCAGACCACGGCGATGAAAAGCGCCAGCACGAAGGGCAGCACCAGCGGGGCGAAGCCCAGCATGATGCCGGCCGCCGTCGCCACGCCCTTGCCGCCCTTGAAGCGCAGCCATACCGGGAAGCAGTGGCCGAGAACCGCGCCGGCGCCGGCCAGCGCCGCCGCCTCCTCGCCCAGCAGGAACCGTGCGGCGAGAACCGGCAGCGCGCCCTTGAGGATGTCGGCCAGCAGCGTCGCCGCCGCCAGCCCCTTGCGGCCGGTGCGCAGCACGTTGGTGGCGCCGATATTACCGGAGCCGATCCGGCGCACGTCGCCGGCGCCGGCGAGCCGGGTGAAGACCAGCCCGAAGGGCACCGACCCCGCCAGATAGCCGGCGAGGAAGGCGAGGAGCAGCGGCAGCCCGCCCGCGTCCGTCATGCCCGGCTCGACCATCCCGCCTCCTCTCGCGGCATCCTAGACATGCTGCGCGAACACCGTGCGCCCGTCCACCAGGGTGCGGGCGACCTTGCCCTGCACCAGCCGTCCCTCGAAGGCAGTGTTCTTGGAGAGGCTTCTCAGTCCTGCCTCGGTGATCTTCCAGGGGGCTTCGGGGTCGAACAGCACCAGGTCCGCGGGTGCCCCGGCGGCGAGCCGGCCGCCCGGCAGGCCCAGCAAGCGGGCCGGAGCGAGGCTCAACCGGGCCATCAGGTCGAGCAGGCTCATCTGGCCCTCGTGGACCAGCCGCAGGCAGACCGGCAGCATGGTCTCCACGCCGACCACCCCGAAGGCCGCCTGGCCGAAAGGCAGCCGCTTGCTGTCCTGGTCCTGCGGGCAGTGATCGGAGGCGATGGCGTCGATGGTGCCGTCGCGCAGCCCCTCGACCACGGCGCGGCGGTCATCTTCCGAGCGCAGCGGCGGCGAGACCTTGGCGAAGGTGCGGTAGCCCTCCACCTCGAGCTCGTTCAGCGCCAGGTGATGCGGGGTCGCGTCGCAGGTGACCGGCAGGCCGCGCGCCTTGGCGGCGCGGATCGCCTCGATCGCGGCGGCGGTGGAGACATGGGCAAAGTGCAGCCGCCCGCCGGTGGCGGCAAGCAGGCGCAGGTCGCGCTCGACCATGATGACCTCGGCCACCGCCGGAATGCCGGTGAGCCCGAGCCGGGCGGCAATCGCCCCGGCATTCATGACCCCGCCTGCCGCGAGCTCCGGCTCCTCGGGATGCTGCACCACCAGGGCATCGACCATGCCGGCATAAGCCAGTGCCCGGCTCATCACCGCGGCACTGGCAATGGCTCGGGCGCCGTCGCTGAAGGCTACCGCGCCGGCCTCCCTCAAAAGGCCCAGCTCGGCCAGCGCCCTGCCTTCGAGCCGCTGGGTCACGGCGGCGTAGGGATAGACCTTGGCGAGCCGCGCCTGGCGGGCCCGCCGCGCGACGAACTCGACCATCGCCGGATCGTCGATCGGCGGCTCGGTATCGGGCAGCAGCGCCAGCGAGGTGACGCCGCCGGCGACCGCAGCCCGGCAGCCGCTCTCGAAGCGCTCCTTGTGCTCGGCACCCGGCTCGCCGAACTGCACCCGCATGTCCACCAGGCCCGGCGCCAGGCAGAGGCCGCCGGCATCGAGCAGCTCCGCACCCTCGGGAGCGGCTGTCGCCGCGAGGCGGGGCCCCGCCTCGGCGATCCGCCCCTCGGCGACCAGCACGCCGCCCGCCGCGTCGAGGCCGCTCGACGGGTCGAGCAGCCGGGCATTGTGGATCAGCAACGGGCGGCTCATTGCATCACCCCGCGGCGCTTGCGGGTGAGGATGTCGAGAACCGCCATACGCACGGCCACCCCCATCTCGACCTGGTCGAGAATGGCGCTGCGGTCGATGTCGTCGGCCACCACGCCGTCGATCTCCACGCCGCGGTTCATGGGGCCCGGATGCATGATCATGGCGTCGGGCGCTGCCAGCTCGAGCTTCTCCCAGGTGAGGCCGTAGAGATGGAAATACTCGCGCAGCGAGGGCACGAACTGGCCCTGCATGCGCTCGGCCTGGAGCCGCAGCATCATTACGATGTCGGCACCGGCGAGACCCGCCGCCATATCGGTGAAGGCCTCGACGCCGAAGCTCTCCGGCGCGAAGGGCAGCAAGGTGGGCGGCGCCACCAGCCGCACGCGCGCCCCCATGGTGAGCAGCAGGTGGATGTTCGAGCGGGCCACGCGGGAGTGGCGGATATCGCCGCAGATCGCAACGGTGAGCCCGGCGATGCGGCCCTTGCGGCGACGGATGGTGAGCGCGTCGAGCAGCGCCTGGGTAGGATGCTCGTGGCTGCCGTCCCCGGCATTGACCACGGCGCAGTTGACGTGCCGCGCCAGTAGCGCCACGGCACCGCTCTCGTTGTGGCGGACCACCAGCACGTCGGGATGCATGGCGTTCAGCGTCATCGCTGTGTCGATCAGCGTCTCCCCCTTCTTGATGGAAGAGTGGCCGACCGACATGTTGACAACGTCGGCGCCCAGCCGCTTGCCGGCGAGTTCGAAGCTGGTCTGCGTGCGGGTGCTGCTCTCGAAGAACAGGTTGATCTGGGTCAGGCCCTTGAGAAGCTGGTGCTTCTTGTCGGCCCTGCGGTTGAGCTCGACGAAGCTGTCGGCTTGATCGAGGATGTCCTCGATCTCCCAGGGCTTGAGCCCCTCGACGCCGAGCAGATGGTCCTGGTCGAAGCGGAGTGTGGGTTCGGCGGGCATGGCGCGCCGGAGTATGGCGAGGCCGCCTTTACCCCGCAAGCGGCTCGCGCAGGCGCCGGGGGGCCGCGCCGCGAGGGCGCGGCCCCGCCGTTCCGGGTCGCGGGGCTCAGGCCTCGGCGACCAGCGCCTCCTCGGCGTCGAGAACGGCCGCCACGGCGTGCACCACGGAGGCGATGCGCACCGCCGCCTGCACCGCCTCGGCGCCCAGGCCGCCCTTCTGGCGGAGGATCTGCTCGTGGCTGTCGACGCACATGCCGCAGCCATTGATCGCCGAGACCGCCAGCGACCACAGCTCGAAGTCGATCTTGTCGACCCCCGGATTGCCGATCACCGTCATCCGCAGCTTGGCCGGGAGGCTCTTGTAGTCCTCCGAGGAGACCAGGTGCGTGAAACGGTAGTAGATGTTGTTCATGCCCATGATGGCGGCCGCCGCCTTCGCGGCCCTGAGGGCCTCGGGCGAGAGCTTCGCGCCGAACTCCGCCACCATGGCCGCCGTAAGGCTGGCGTTGCGCGAGGCGATGGCGGTGGCGACGAAGGTGCCGGCGCGCTGCTGCTCGGTCAGCGCCGGGTCGGCCGCGAGGCTCGAGAGGTTGAGCTTGAGGTCCTTGGCGTAGTCGGGCAACCGCCCGCGGATCGCCTCGAGGGACATCGCACTTCTCCTTCTATAAGGGCTGCAAACGCGACGGGCCCGGCCAGTGACGACCGGGCCCGTCCGACGAACGGTTCCAGGAGGCTCAGGCGGCCTTCAGAACGTCGTCGCCCTTCTGCCAGTTGCAGGGGCACAGCTCGTCGGTCTGCAAGGCGTCGAGGACGCGCAGCACCTCGGCGGGGTTGCGGCCGACCGAGAGATCGTTGACCGAGACGAAGCGGATGATGCCGTCAGGATCGACGATGAAGGTGGCGCGCAGGCAGACGCCCTCCTCCTTGTCGAGAATGCCCAGCGCCGTTGACAGGTCCCGCCGGATGTCGGCGAGCATGGCGAAGGGCAGCTCCTTCAGGTCGGGGTGATTCTGCCGCCACGCCAGGTGCACGAACTCGCTGTCAGTCGAGACGCCGTAGAGCACCGCATCGCGATCGGCGAACTCCTCGTTCAGCTTGCCAAAGGCCGCGATCTCGGTCGGGCAGACGAAGGTGAAATCCTTGGGCCAGAAGAACACCACCTTCCACTTGCCCTCTTCGGACTTGTCGGTGATGTTGCTGAAGGCATTCTTGGGGTCGGTCGACACGACGGCCTTGAGGTCGAACGCCGGAAAACGATCGCCGATCGTCAGCATGCAGCAGCTCTCCATGTTACGGGAACGTACCAGGCGGCCGACCGACATATAGGAACGGCGCGGGGCTGCCGCCACCGCGCCGGACGTCGCACCCGCGCATCCCTGCATTGCATCGATGCAGGGATGCGCGGGCAGCTCTTCGGGCAACAGCCCGTTCAGCGGGTCGGGACGGGCGTCTCGCCGCGATAGTCGTAGAAGCCGCGCTTGACCTTGCGGCCGAGCCAGCCGGCCTCGACATACTTCACCAGCAGCGGGCACGGCCGGTACTTGCTGTCGGCCAGCCCGTCATAGAGCACCTGCATGATGGCAAGGCAGGTGTCGAGACCGATAAAGTCGGCGAGCTCGAGCGGGCCCATCGGGTGGTTGGCGCCGAGCTTCATCGCCGTGTCGATGCTCTCGACGTTCCCCACGCCCTCGTAGAGCGTGTAGATCGCCTCGTTGATCATCGGCAGCAGGATGCGGTTGACGATGAACGCCGGAAAGTCCTCGGCCGTCACCGGCGACTTGCCGAGCTTCTCGGAGAGCTTGCGGATCGTCTGGTAGGTGTCGTCGGCGGTGGCGATCCCGCGGATCACCTCGACCAGCTTCATGACCGGCACCGGGTTCATGAAGTGCATGCCGATGAACCGCTCGGGCCGGTCGGTGCAGGCCGCGAGGCGGGTGATCGAGATCGACGAGGTGTTGGTAGCGAGCAGCGCGTCCGGACGGATGTGGTTCAAAAGATCCCTGAAGATCTTCTTCTTCACCTCCTCGTTCTCGGTCGCCGCCTCGATCACCAGATCGCAGTCGCCGAACAGCTCGAGGGCGTTGCCGGTGCCGATCCGCTCCAGCGCCGCGCGCTTCTCCTCCTCGGTCAGCTGGCCCTTGCTGATCTGCCGGGCGAGCAGCTTGTCCATGCGCCCGAGCGCTGCCTCGACCTGCTGCGGCGAGACGTCCATGAGGCGCACCTCGAGGCCGGCGAGCGCCGCCACCTGCGCGATGCCGCTGCCCATCTGGCCCGCGCCGATCACGCCGATCCGGCGCATTTCGGGGATCGGGGGATGGTCGTTCTGCTGGTAGGCGCTCGCCATGTCGGGGCTCCGGTGCCTCACGCTTTGCTACGCTTGAGCTCGTCGGTGAGCTCAGGCACGATCTTGAAGAGATCACCTACCAGGCCGTAATCGGCGACCTGGAAGATGGGCGCTTCCTCGTCCTTGTTGATGGCCACGATGACCTTGCTGTCCTTCATCCCGGCCAGATGCTGGATGGCACCGCTGATGCCGACCGCGATGTAGAGTTCGGGCGCCACGATCTTGCCGGTCTGGCCGACCTGGTAGTCGTTCGGCACGAAGCCGGCATCGACCGCCGCCCGGCTGGCGCCGACCGCCGCACCGACCGTGTCGGCGAGCTCTTCGAGGATCTTGAAGTTCTCGCCGGAGCCGAGCCCGCGGCCGCCCGAGACGATGACCCGGGCAGAGCCCAGGTCGGGGCGTGCCTGCTCGCTCACCTCGCGGCCGACGAAGCTCGCCAGATCCTGCGGCTCGACCGCCTGCACGGTGGTGACCTCGGCGCTGCCCCCCTCGGCCGCCGCCGCCTCGAAGGCGGTCGTGCGCACGGTGATCACCCGCTTCGCGTCGGCGCTCTTCACGGTCGCCAGCGCGTTGCCGGCATAGACGTAGCGCTTGAAGGTGTCGGGCGCCTCGACCGCGACAATCTCGCTGAGCTGCGCCGTGTCGAGCAGGGCGGCAGCGCGCGGCAGCACGTTTTTGCCGAAGGTCGTGGCGGCGGCCAGGACATAGTCGTACTCGCCGGCGACGCTCACCAGCAGGCTCGCCATGTCCTCGGCCAGCGGCGCGCCATAGGCGGGATGCTCGACATGCAGCACCCGGGCCACGCCGGCCACCTTGGCGGCCGCCTCGGCGACCGCGCCGCAGCTCTCGCCGGCCACCAGCAGATGCACGTCGCCGGGCAGCTGCGAGGCCGCCGTCACCGCGTGCAGGGTCGCCTTGGCGAGGCTCGCATTGTCGTGCTGGGCAAGAACCAGAACCGCCATCAGAGCACCCCCGCCTCGTCACGCAGCTTCGCCACCAGCTCGGCGACCGAGCCGACCTTCACGCCAGCCTGCCGCTTGGGCGGCTCCTCGAAGCGCAGATAATCGAGGCGCGGCGCCACATCGACGCCGAGATCCTCGGGCTTGAGCGCCTCGATGGGCTTGCGCTTGGCCTTCATGATGTTGGGCAGCGAGGCGTAGCGCGGCTCGTTCAGGCGCAGATCGGTGCTGACCACTGCCGGCAGCTTGACGCGAATCTGCTCCAGGCCCTCGTCGACCTCGCGGGCGACCAGCGCCGCCCCGTCCTCGAGCTCCAGCTTCGAGGCAAACGTCGCCTGCGGCCAGCCCAGGAGGGCGGCCAGCATCTGCGCGGTCTGGTTGCTGTCGTCGTCGATCGCCTGCTTGCCGAGCAGCACGAGATCGGGCGTCTCGCGCTCGACCACCGCCTTGAGGAGCTTGGCCACCGCCAGCGGCTGCAGCTCGACGCCGGTCTCGACATGGATCGCCCGGTCGGCGCCCATGGCGAGTGCCGTCCGCAGCGTCTCCTGGCACTTGGTCTCGCCGAGGCTCACCGCGATCACCTCGGTGGCCTTGCCGGCCTCCTTGAGGCGGATCGCCTCCTCGGTCGCGATCTCGTCGAACGGGTTCATCGACATCTTGACATTGGCGATGTCGACGCCGCTTCCGTCCGCCTTCACGCGAACCTTGACGTTGTAATCCACCACCCGCTTGACGGGCACGAGCACTTTCATCGTCGCCACCTTTTGTGAGGTCCGCCGGTTGCAGGGAGGCCTGGCCGGCGTGCGACGCCGGTGGCCGCCTCGGCCCGTTGTTGCAGCGCACAAGGGGGAGGGATAGGGACCGGTCAAAAACTTGTCAACGAATGCGGCCCCGGCAAGCTCGCCCGGCAGGCCTCAGCGGTTGGCGCCGGGCACCCAGAGGACGTCGCCGGCTCCCTTGTCGTTCAGCCAGCGTGACAGCACGAAGAAGTGATCGGACAGCCGGTTGAGGTAGCGCAGCGCCGCCGGGTTGACCTGCGAGCGCTCGGCCAGGGCAGCCACCAGCCGCTCGGCGCGCCGCGTGACGGTCCGCGCCAGATGCAGCTTGGCGGCGGCCGGGCTGCCGCCAGGCAGGACGAAGGAGCGCAGCGGCGCCAGCTCGGCGTTGAGCAGGTCGATCTCGCGCTCGAGCCGCTCGACCTGGCTTTCCTCGATCCGCAGCGCCAGCCCGCCACCGTCCTTCTCGGGCGTGCAAAGATCCGCGCCCAGGTCGAACAGGTCATTCTGGATGCGCGCCAGCATGGCGTCGGCCTCGCCCTCGGTATGGAGGCGAACCAGCCCCACCGTGGCGTTGGCCTCGTCGACGGTGCCGTAGGCCTCGACCCGCAGCTCGTGCTTGGGCACCCGGGCGCCATCGCCGAGCGAGGTGCGCCCGCCGTCGCCACCTTTGGTATAGATCCGGCTCAAGATGACCATGGCGCCCCTGTCGTGCTGCCGGCCCGTGCCCGCCGCTGCTGTCAGCTCTGGGTCATGATGAGCATGCCCAGAAGGATGACCGCCACCAGCTGGAGGCCGACGCGCGCCCGCATCAGCCTGTTGCCGTACTTCTCGTTGAAGGCGCCGCCCAGGAAGAAGCCGCCCATGCCGACCGCCAGCACGACTGCCGTGGCGATCATCGCGATGATGAGGAGGATGGTGATGATGTTCATCGGGCTGATGTGCTCCTTCCGCCCGCCCCGGGAACTGTGACGGCCCGTCGCAGGAGAGCCGGTTTGGCTAGATCGTCTCGGTGCCGCACCAGCCGGCGATGAACAGCGCCATGGCGCCGGTCACCCGCTTGAGCGAGGAGAGGCTCACCCGCTCGTCGAAGCCGTGGATGTTCTCGGCGACCGGTCCGTAGACCAGCGTCGGGATGCCGTCGTAGAGGGCCGTGACCCGGGCGTCCAGATAGGCCGGCATGACGTGGGTCTCCAAAGCGGCACCGCCGAAGGCCTGGGCGTGCGCCGCACCGAGAAGTTGCTCGGCGTCGCTGCCGGGCTCCAGGGCGTAGCCGCGCACATGGAAGCCATTGTTCACCACCTTGGGCGGATTCTCCGCGAGAAAAGGATCGTCCCGGCTCGCCGCGGCGAGCCGCCGCTCGATCTCCGCCAGCGCCTCGGCCGGGTCCATCGACGGATAGAACGAGGCGCGGCAGTGGAGCGTGCACCAGGAGGGCACCGAAGACGCCCAGTCGCCGCCGGCGATCTTGCCGACATTGATGTTGATGGGGTGTTTCTGGTCCTCGAACCACGGCTCGTCGGCGCGCTGCGCGTTCCACTCCGCCTCGAGCTCCTTGAGGGCCGCCACGAGCGGCTGCGAGGCAAGAATGGCGTTGGCGCCGGTCGTGGCGTGGGCGACGTGGACGGGCCGCCCGGCGATCTCGATGCGGAACCACACCACCCCGACATTGGCGCGGGCGAGCCTCTCGCCGCCCGGCTCGGGGATCAGCGCCGCCTCGGCGCGGTAGCCACGCTGATGACAGGCGAGCGCGCCGTTGCCGGTGCTCTCCTCCTCGACCACGGATTCGAGGTGCAGCCGGGCAGCCGGCTGCAGGCCGCAGCGGCGCAGCGCGTCGAGGGCGGCGATGGCGCCCACCAGGCCCGCCTTCATATCGCCGGCGCCGCGGCCGTAGAGCCAGTCTCCCTCGACCACCGGCTCGAAGGGCGGGCGCGCCCACATGGAGAGCGGGCCGGTGGGCACCACGTCGACATGGCCGTTGATGATCAAGGAGCGCCCCCGCTCCTCGCGCGGCCGGTGGGTGGCAACGACATTGATGGCGTTGCTGTAGTCGACGTCGACCGGCGAGGCGCCCTCGTGCGTGGCGAGCGAGACCGGGTCGAGGCGCCAGCGGTCCATGACGTAGCCGCGTGCCTTGAGCTCGTCGTGGAGCAGATCCTGGACTGTATGCTCCTGGCCGCGCAGCGAGGGACAGCGCACCGTGGCGCGGGTAAGCTCGAGCTGGGCCGCGAAGCCTTCCTCGACCGCTGCCAGGATGCGCTCACGCAAGCCCGGCGCCAGGGCCGATACCCGTTCCTCGATGGCCATCGCTTCCTCCCGCGCGGGCGGCCCCTTGTGGCCGGCGCCCGCCCCTTTGCCGCTCACCCGATGCCGCTGGCCGTCACGCGAGGCGCCCGTGGCACTGCTTGAACTTCTTGCCCGAGCCGCAGGGGCACGGCGCATTGCGCGGCACGCGGCCCCAGTCCTCGGCACCGCTCTCGCTGACCTCGCCATGCCCGGGCTCGGCGCCGTCGGCCATCGCCATGGCCCGGGCCCGCGGCTGCTCGGCCGCCGGTGCGGGTGCCGGTGCCGCAGCGGCCTCCGCCGCCGGCTGGTTCACGCGGATCTCGAGATGCGAGAGCACCTGCGTCACCGTGAACCGCAGATTGCTCAGCATCGCCTCGAACAGCGAGAAGGCTTCCTTCTTGTACTCGTTCAGCGGATCACGCTGGCCGTAGCCGCGCAGGTGGATCCCCTGGCGCAGATGGTCGAGATGGAGCAGATGCTCCTTCCACAGATGGTCGAGGATCTGCAGCAGCAGGCTCTTCTCGGCCATCCGCACGACACGCTCGCCGTAGGTGTCGATCTTCTTCCCGTATTTCTCGTCGCTCGCCTCGGTGATCCGCCGGCGGACCTCCTCGTCGGCGATTCCTTCCTCCCGAGCCCACTCGGCGATCGGCAGGTCGAGGGCCAGGTAGCGCTGCACCTCGGCGTGCAGCTGGTCGATCTCCCACTGCTCGGGATAGGCCTTCTCCGGCATGTGCCGGGCGACCAGGTCGTCGATCACCTCGTGGCGCATGTCGGCCACGGCCTCGGCCACATCCTCGGCGTTGATGAGCTCGAGACGCTGCTCGTAAACCACCTTGCGCTGGTCGTTCATCACGTCGTCGAACTTGAGAAGGTTCTTACGGATGTCGAAGTTGCGCGCCTCGACCTTCTGCTGCGCCTTCTCCAGCGCCTTGTTGATCCACGAGTGGACGATGGCCTCGCCTTCCTTGAGGCCGAGCTTCTGCAGCATCCCGTCCATCCGGTCGGAGCCGAAGATCCGCATGAGATCGTCTTCGAGCGACAGGAAGAACTTGGAGCGGCCGGGATCGCCCTGGCGGCCCGACCGGCCGCGCAGCTGGTTGTCGATCCGCCGGCTCTCGTGGCGCTCGGTGCCGATGATGTAGAGGCCGCCCAGCCCCTTGACCTTCTCGCGCTCGGCCTCGACCTCGGCGCGGATCGCCCTGGCGCGCGGATCCTCCTCCGCCACGTCCGCGCCGAGCTCGGCCGCAATCCGCATGTCGGCGTTGCCGCCGAGCTGGATGTCGGTGCCGCGGCCGGCCATGTTGGTGGCGATGGTGACGGCGCCGATACGCCCTGCCTGGGCGATGATGCCCGCCTCCTGCTCATGGTAGCGGGCGTTGAGCACCTTGTGGGGCACGCCGCGCTTGCCCAGCATCTCGGCCAGCATCTCGGACTTCTCGATCGAGACGGTACCCACCAGCACCGGCTGGCCGGTCTTGTTGGCGGCCGCGATCTCCTCGCAGATGGCGTTGTATTTCTCGGCGGCGGTCCGATAGACCTCGTCGTCCTCGTCGAGACGCGCCATCGGCCGGTGGGTCGGAATCTCGGCGACGTCGAGGCGATAGATCTCGGCAAACTCGGCGGCCTCGGTGGCCGCCGTGCCGGTCATGCCGGCGAGCTTGCCGTAGAGCCGGAAATAGTTCTGGAAGGTGATCGAGGCCAGGGTCTGGTTCTCGGCCTGGATCTGGACGTCTTCCTTGGCCTCGAGCGCCTGGTGGAGGCCATCGGAGTAGCGCCGGCCCTGCATCATGCGGCCGGTGAACTCGTCGACGATGACCACCTGACCGTCCTTGATCATGTAGTCGACGTCGCGCTGGAACAGCCGGTGCGCGCGCAGCGCCTGCTGGACGTGGTGGACCAGCGTCACGTTCTCGATGTCGTAGAGGTCGGGCGCCTTGAGAAGGCCGGCCTCCTCGAGCAGCTTTTGGACATGCTCGACGCCCTGCTCGGTGAGCGAGACCGAGCGCTGCTTCTCGTCCTTCTCCCAGTCGCCCTCGACGAGACGCGGGATCAGCTGGTCGACGGCGCGGTAGAGCTCGGAGCCGTCGTCGGTCGGGCCGCTGATGATCAGCGGTGTGCGGGCCTCGTCGACCAGGATCGAATCGACCTCGTCGACGATCGCGAAATGGTGGCCGCGCTGCACCATCTGCTCGAGCGAGTGGCGCATGTTGTCGCGCAGATAGTCGAAGCCCAGCTCGTTGTTGGTGGCGTAGGTGATGTCGCACTCGTAGGCGGCGCGACGGTTCACCTCGTCGAGCTGCGGCACGATGCAGCCGACGCTCATGCCGAGGAAATTGTAGACCCGGCCCATCCAGGCGGCGTCGCGGCGTGCAAGATAGTCGTTGACGGTGACGACGTGCACGCCCTTGCCGGGCAGGGCATTGAGATAGGCGGCGAGAGTCGCCACGAGGGTCTTGCCCTCGCCGGTCTTCATCTCGGCGATGCCGCCATTGTTGAGGACCATGCCGCCGACGAGCTGGACGTCGAAGTGCCGCTGCCCGAGCACCCGCTTGGCCGCCTCGCGGACCGTCGCGAAGGCGTCGACGAGAAGCTCGTCGAGGGTCGCGCCGTTTGCCAGCTGCTGGCGGAACTGGTCAGTGCGGGCGCGCAGCTCCTCGTCACTGAGCCGTTCGATCTCCGCTTCCTTCGCGTTGATCTGCTCCACCGTGCGGCGAAGATTCTTGATGGTGCGGTCGTTCGCCGAGCCGAACAGCCGCCGTGCGAAGGCAGCGAGCATGCAGAAACGGTCCCTCTAGCGGAAAGAGCGGGCGCTTTTCCGACGCGCTGGAGATAGGGCGCGCCGCCCCCTCTGTCAACGCGAGCCCCCTTAAAGGCAGCCTCCTACACCTGCAGGGCGCCCCGCAAGAACCATCCTCCATCTTGCTCAATACTTCGTGAATCCTCACCCGAGCGCGCGGCGCCGCGGGCATCCCCGGCCCCTTCGGCCGCAGCCCGGGTCTGGCAAGCGGAAAGGCCCGCGCCTAGGCTGCGCAGAACCAAGCCAGCCCGAGGATGCGCCTTCGTGACGAGCCGACCCAACCCCCTCAAGCTCAATGCCCTGCAGCTCAAGACCCTGGTGATCCTGCAGGAGCTCGCCCGCGACGGCGACGTCGCCTCGCCGGCCGAGGACGGCGCGGTGGCCATCCGCGAGCTGCCGCGCCCCCACGGCGACCATTTCCACGTCGGCAGTGCCGTGGTGCTCAGCCGGGACGCGACGGGCCTCTTCAACCCGAGCGTCTACGGCGCCCTCGCCCGCAAGGGGCTGGTGCTGGGCGCGCCGGCAGGCATGCCGGTGGTTACCAGGGAGGGCCTCGCCTACGAGACCGGCATCGCCGGGACGATCCTCCACCGCGCCGACCACTGAGGCTCCAGGCGGCTGGCGGCGGCCGCAGCTCCTGGGCGGCGCCGCGGCCGCGCGCGAGCCTCAGCCGCGACGGGTCGCCAGGGCGAGCAGGCCGGCACCGATCAGGAACGAGGCGCCGGTGCGCTGGACGGTGCGACGCAGGCGCAGGGTCATATGGCGGGCGAAACGGCCCGCCAGAAGCGCGTAGGCGGCAGAGTTGGCTCCGGCCAGCAGCACGAAGGTGGCGCCCATGAGCAGGAGCTGCGGCAGCACCGGCGCCGCCGGGCTGACGAACTGCGGCATAAAGGCCACGAAGAACAGGATGCTCTTGGGGTTCAGGACCGTGACGAGGAAGGCCTGGGCACCCGGCGAGCCGCCCGCCGCCTTCACCTCCGGAGCGCCCTGGTCCGGCGCCTCGCGCCACATCCGCACCCCCAGCCAGACGAGATAGGCGGCGCCGAGGCCCTTGGCGATCGTGAAGAGCGTGGCCGAGGCGGCGAGCAGGGCGCCCAGCCCCGCCAACGACAAGGCCATCGCCACGAGATCGCCGAGCATCACGCCCGGCACCATGCGCATGGCCGCCGCCCGGCCCTGCGAAAGGCCGGTGGCCAGCAGGAGGGTCACGGTCGGGCCCGGGATCACCAGAAGGGCCAGCGAGGCCGCCACGAAGGCCAGCCACATCTCGAGAGCCATGCAAAATCTCCCCACCGCGCGCACCCGACTGCGCTGCGGTGCGCCTGCGGCGCGTCACCGCAGCCGCAGATGCTAACGAAGCGGAAAGCGGGAACGCCGTCCAGAGCCCTGGCAGGGAGGACAAGCCGTGCGATACCTGCCACTGGCCGCGCTGCTGCTCGCCGGCTGCAGCGACGAGCCGCCCGAGGCGCGCGGTCGCGAGATCGTGCTGTGCTACCGGACCCTGGCCGAGATCGACTGCCGGACCGCGCCCGATGCGGGGCGCGAGGCGCAGCTGGTCGGCGTCTGGCTGCGGCCCGTGAACGATCCGCGGAGCAAGGCCCTGTGGCTCGCCCTGGCCGAGCGCCGCGCCGCCGCCCGGGCGGGGCGCTGAGAGCCGCCAGCACGACGCCTGACCGAACCGCGCGGCCTCAAAAGCCGACCTCCCCGCCGAGCCGGACCCGCCAGCCGAAAAGATCGAAACCGTAGGTCTCGGCATAATCGTCGGGGAAGAGCCGGGCGGTGAGTCGCCAGACCAGCCGTTCGGTAGCCGCGGGAGCGAGGCCGGCTGCATCGACGGCAGCGGCCGCCACGGCGTGCCGGCCCTCGCAGAAGGCCGCCTGCAGCTCCTCTCTGGCAGCGGCAGGAGTGGGCGGCGCATCGCAGAGCCGGTCGGCCGGGCCGGCGGCGGAAAAGGCGATGACCAGCCGGAGACCTTCGCCGGACGGCGCCTGCGGCGCGAAGCGCGGCGCCAGGCCACGCACGCCCTCGGCGGCCAGCGCGGCAATCCGCTCGGGGCCGAGCCAGGCGGGGCGATCCTCGACCTGCAGCGGCACGGGCCCGCGCTCCGCCGCCTCGGCCAGCAGGCGCCGAGCGCCGCCCGGATCGCCCAGGACCTGCAGCTCGCCCGCCGCTCGGCCGGCGCAGGCGGCAAGCAGCAGACCTGCGGCGAGTGTCGTGGCAGCGCGCATCGAGACCCTCCCGTCGGGGTTCGCAACGGACATGCGCCGCTGCCGCGCATCGTCAACCGCTGCATGACCATGGCCCTGCGGCGCCGGGCGCGCTACAGGGTCAGGGCGCTGCCTCGCCGAGTCCAATGCCGATCCACGACGATCTCCGCTGGTTCTATCCGATCGACTGGCCGCTCATCAGCCGCCGGATCCGCTTTGGGCGCGCCAAGGGCCGCTGCGAGCGCTGCGGGCGACCGGACCGGATCGAGGTCCTGCAGCTGGCCGACGGCCGCTGGTATGACCCGGAGAGCCAGTCCTGGCGGGCGGACGACGGCAGTCCCGCGGCCTTTCCCGACATCGTCGAATACTGCAAGGCCGAGCCGCGGCGCTTCGTGCTGGGCACCGCGCATCTCGACCACAATCCGTCGAACTCCGAGCCCTCCAACCTGATGGCGCTGTGCCAGCGCTGCCACCTGCGGCACGACCGCGAGGAGCATCAGCGCCGGCGGCGGATCACCATTCTTCTGCGCCGCGCCCTGGGCGACCTGTTCACCGGCCCCTACCGGCGCTGGTGAGCCCTCAGCGCCTGAACGCCTCGTCGACCGGCACCGCCCAGCCCTGGGCCAGCCGGTTCGTCTCGTTGGCCATGCCGACGACCGCCAGAAGCTCACCCAGCATCGCCTCGCTCATGCCGCGCTTGCGGGCCGCTGCGATGTGGCTCGCCATGCAGTACTCGCAGCCATTGGTGACGCTCACGGCGACGTAGAGCATCTCCTTGACCAGCGGATCGAGGGCACCGGGCTCCATGACCTCCTTCACACTCTCCCAGGTGCGCCTGAGGGTCTTCGGGTCGTTGGCCAGCCACTTCCAGAAATTGTTGACGTCCGGCACGCCGCGGCTCGCCTTGATGTCGTCATAGACCGCGCGCACCTCGGCCGAGGCCTCGGCGTAATCGATTCCCCTGCTCACTCCTGCCTCCCCTTCAGCTGCTGAACCAGGCGATCAGCGCGGTCAGAGTGAGCACACCGAAGAGGTGGGTGGCCAGCACCATCGTCGAGGCGCGCAGCGCATAGACGCCATAACGCTGGCCGATCACGAAGCAGGTGGCGCCAGTGGGCAGGGCCGCCACCATCACCGCCGCCTGGGCGAGGTCGGTCGGCATGGCGACCAGCCAGAAGGCACCCACCGCCACCAGGGCCGGATGGAGCACCAGCCGCGCCAGCGAGACGATGGCGACCTCGCCACGGGCATCGCCCTTGGGGGCATCGACCAGCGTGCCGCCCAGGGCGAAAAGCGCGCAGGGAGCGGCCGCCGAGCCCAGGAGATCGAGAAAGCCCGCCACCGGCAGCGGCAGCGTCACGCCGCTCACGGCGACACTCACCCCGCCCAGGGTCGCCAGCACCAGCGGGTTGCGACCGACGCTTTTGAGGGTGCGGCCGACGCCCGCCAGCCCGGCGCCACCGCGCGAGGCCTCGATCAGCCCCACGGTCACCGGCACGCTCACGATATTGTCGAGCAGCACCGCCAGGACCGCCAGCACCGCGCCCTCGCTGCCATAGGCCTGGAGCAGCAGCGGGATGCCCATATAACCCCAGTTGCCGAAGATCGAAGTGAGCGAGCGCATGGCGGCCACGCCCAGCCCGTCACCGCGCAGCAGCGAGACTGCCATGAAGCCGCCATAGACCAGCACCGAGGCGCCGTAGAACACCAGCACGAAGCGCCAGTCCAACAGCCGCTCGACCGGCGCCTGGGCAAGCTGGCCCAACAGCAGCGCCGGCAGCGAGACATAGAAGACGAAGGTGTTGAGCCCGGCCACGACGCCGCGGTCGAGCCGCCGCCAGTGCATCACGCCGTAGCCGGCGAAGATGATCGCGAAGAACGGCAGGGCTATCCCGAGGATCGCGGCCATCGGCCTGTCTCCCGCATCAGATCCTCGGGCCGCCTAGAGCAGGTCCTCGAGAAAGGAGATCAGCGGCAGGTCGGCCGGCGGCATCTCCAGGTCGCGCAGGGCGCGCGGCCGCATCCAGCGCAGCGCCTGCCCTTCGAGCGGCCGTGGCTCACCCTGCCAGACGCGGCACACATAGAGCGGCATCAGGAGATGAAAGCTCTCATAGGCGTGCGAGGCGAAGGTCAGCGGCGCAAGGCACGCCGGATCGACGGTGATGCCGAGCTCTTCGGCGAGCTCGCGCACGAGGCAGGCCTCCGGGCCTTCGCCTGCCGCCATCTTGCCGCCGGGAAACTCCCACAAGCCCGCCAGCGGCTTGCCCTCGGGGCGCCTCGCCACCAGCACCCTTCCGTCAGGGTCGACCAGGGCGCAGGCGGCGACGAGCACCAGCCGGCGCGCCGCCTCGCTCACGAGCGATAGTCGGCGTTGATGTCGATATAGGCGTGGGTCAGATCGCAGGTCCACACCGTGGCCCGCCCGGCGCCGTCGCCCACCGTGACCTCGATGTCGATCTCGCGGCCGGCCAGATGGGCCGCCACCGGCGCCTCGTCGATGTCGGGCACCGCGCCGCCGTCGCGGGCGACCACATGGCCGCCGAAGGCGATGGCGATGCGCTTGCTGTCGATCCGTTCGCCGGCCTTGCCCACCGCCATGACGATCCGCCCCCAGTTGGCGTCCTCGCCGGCAATGGCGGTCTTGACCAGCGGCGAGTTGGCGATGCTGAGGCCGATGCGCCGTGCGGCGGCATCGTCCTCCGCCCCCTCGACGGCGATGGCGATGAACTTCTGCGCGCCCTCGCCGTCCCGGACGATCTGGTGGGCGAGGTCGGTGAGCACCGCGAGGAGCGCGGCGCGGAAGCCCTCGAGGCGCGGATCGGCGCCATCCTCGACCGGCCGGTGGGCCGCCTGCTGTGTGGCGAACAGGAGCAGCGTGTCCGAGGTCGAGGTGTCGCCATCGACGGTGATGGCGTTGAACGAGCGGTCGGCCGCATCCTGCAGCAGCGCCTGCACGAGCTCCGCCGGCAGCGCCGCGTCGGTCACCGCGAAAGCCAGGGTGGTCGCCATGTTCGGGGCGATCATGCCCGAGCCCTTGGCGATACCGGCGATGGTAACCGGCACGCCGTCGATCTCGGTGCGGGCGAAGGCACCCTTGGCAAAAGTATCGGTGGTCAGGATGGCTCGGGCGGCCCCCTCGATTCCGCCCTCGTCCAGGCCCGCCGCCAGCTCCGGCACCCGCTCGACGATCTGCTCGACCGGCAGACGCTGGCCGATCACCCCGGTGGAGGCCGCATAGACCTCCTCTGGCGCGCAGCCCAGCGCAGCCGCCACCGCGGCCACCTCGAGCTCGACCGCCCGGTCGCCCTCCGCACCGCGAAAGACGTTGGCGTTGCCGGCATTGACGATGACCGCACGGGCCCGGCCCCGGCCGAGGATCCGTCGGCACCAAAGGACCGGATGGCCGGCGGTCTGCGAGCGGGTGAAGACGCCGCCCACCGTGCTGCCGGGGGCGAGCTCGACCAGCGCCAGGTCCGGCCGCCCGCGATAGCGCAGCTGCGCCTCGAGACTCGCGAAGCGGGCACCCGGCACGCGCGGGATCGCCGGGAACGCGGCGGGAGCCAGGGGCGAGGGGGCGAGCTCTTTGGCCATGGCGGGCGGATCTTCCGTTCAAGAGGGCCGACGCCGCGAACCGCTACTCCGTACGGGGCGAGCCGTCCAGATTGAACCGCTCGATCTCGGCGCCCTCGCGCACCTCCTCGAGCAGTCCCACGGCGATCTCGCGGGCCAGCTGGTCGCGCAGCTCGGGCTCCTTCTCGGCGAAGCTCGGCACCGTCTCGCGCTTGTCGTCGACGCGGATGACGTGCCAGCCGAACTGGGTCTGCACCGGCTCCTCGCCGGTCGCGCCGGGCTCGATCGCGAAGGCCGCCTCGGCGAACGGGCCGACCATCGCCTCGCGGCGGAAATAGCCCAGATCGCCGCTGTTGCTCTTGGCGCTGGGATCGATCGACTTCTCCTTGGCGAGCTCGTCGAAGTCGGCCCCTTCGCCCAGCGACTTGATGATCTCCTTCGCCTCCTCCTCGGTCTCGACGAGGATGTGCCGCGCCTTGACTTCTTCGAAGGCGAAGTCCGGCGCCGCGCGAAGCGCTTCGTAGGCCTCCTTCAGCCGCTCCTCGGTGACACCGTCCTCGATCGCTTGCTGGAGCAGCTGGTCGCGGAGCACGTCCTGGCGTGCCTGCTGCAGGGCGGCCTGAACCTCGGGGTTCTCCTCGAGCTTGCGCTCCTCGGCCTCGCGCAGCAGCAGGCGGCTGTCGATGACCTGGTTGAGCAGCGGCTCGTAGAGCATCTCGAGAGGCATCTGGCGGTACTGGTCCGGCAGGTTCCGGTGAGCCGCCTCGATATCGGAGCGGGTGACCTCCTGGCCATCGACCTTGGCGACGACGGGGTTGGCTTCCCCGGTCTCGGCGGCAAAGCTGTCGGCGAAGGCGAAGGCAGCCATGAGGGCTGCCGCCGGAAGGAGAAGACGCCGCATGAAAGGCTCCTCGTGGTGGCCGGTGGTTGGCGCGGGCGATAAAGGCACAAAGGAAGTGCCGTCACAAGCAAGGCCATGCCGCCGATGACCGCCGGCGGCCCCGCCCCCGAGACCCTCGCAAAGGCCGTCCGCGAGGCTCACGGCAGCGGCCGGCTGGCGATCCTCGAAGGGCTCCACCCGCTCAAGCACGCCCTGCGCTTCGGCGGCGAGATAGAGTTCGCCTGCACGCCGGACAAGGCGCGGCTGCTGGAACTCGCCGCCGCCCTCGCTCCCGACATCCTGCCGGCACTGGAAGCGGCGGCCGTCGAGCTGCCCGAGGCTCTCTTCCGCGGCCTGACGCCGCGCCCCCTCTCCTCGCCGGTGCTGGCGGTGGCCCGACGGCCGCTGGTCGACACGGCGGCCCTCGTGGCAGCACACGGCGGCCCGCCCACGGTGCTGCTCGAGGATCCCGCGCATCTGGGCAATCTGGGTGCGGTCATCCGCGTCGCCGCCGGCGCCGGCGCGGCATCCGTGCTCACCACCGGCCCGCAGGACCCTTGGCATCCGGCAGCACTCCGGGGTGCTGCAGGCCTGCACTGGGCACTGCCGGTGGCTCGCCTGCCGGCCCTGCCGTCCTCGCCCCGGCCGATCGTCGCCCTCCACCCCGAGGGCCTGGAGCTGTGCGCCGGGGCGCTGCCCGAAGGAGCGATCCTGGCTTTCGGCTCGGAGCGCCGCGGCCTCAGCCCCGAGCTCCTGGCCCGCGCCCGATACCGGTTCGCGATCCCCATGCGCGACGGCGTCTCGAGCCTCAACCTCGCAACCGCGGTGGCCGTGGCGCTCTATGCCTGGAGGCTGCGACCGGCACCGGGCTGAAGCGGCTCCCGATCTGCTTGAATTGCGTGCTGCAGACGAACGCCGCAACCTGACCTGCGGTCGAGGCTGAAGATCTCAGGGGCCGGCGCAGGGCCGTGGCGGCGGTGCCGCGCACCGCGCTGCGCCGGCCGGTTGTTCTTTCTCTCGAGGTTGTCGGCGGCGGCACAAGGAAAGCTGACGTTTCGGTGAACGCTCACCTTCGCCACCTGACAAAAACAGACGAAAGGCCGCGCGCAGCGCCTTGCACGGCGCTGCCGCCACGGGCCGCCCGCCGCACCTGCGCCGTCGGCAGCAGTCAGCCGCGATCCTTGCGGCGGCGGATCTCGCCGAAGACCTCGGCATCGCTCGCCTGCTCGAGGCCGAGCTGCTTGCGGATCGCCGGGTCTGCCGGGCGCAGGAAGGGGTTGGTTGCCTTCTCCACGCCGATGGTGCTGGGGATGGTGGGCTGGCCGGCGGCGCGCAGCCGCTCGATGTCCTCGGCCCGCCGCCGCAGCGCCTCGTTGCCCGGGTCGATGCCCAGGGCGAAGCGGGCGTTGCTCAGCGTGTATTCGTGGCCGCAATAGACGCGGGTGGCGTCGGGCAGCGCCGCGAGCTTGCCGAGCGAGCGCCACATGGTGGCGGCGTCGCCCTCGAACAGCCGGCCGCAGCCGAGCGCGAAGAGGGTGTCGCCGCAGAACACCGCGTCGCCGGTGCGGAACCAGAAGCTGATATGGCCGCGCGTGTGCCCCGGCGTCTCCAGAACCGCGACCGGCTGCTCGCCGAAGGAGAAGCCGTCGCCCTCGCCGAGCTCGAGATCCATGGAGCCGATGCGCTGCCGCTCGCTGCGCGGGCCGGCGACGCGGGCGCCGGTCAGCTCCTTGAGCTCGGGCACGCCCGCGATGTGGTCGGCGTGGTGGTGGGTGAGCAGGATCCAGTCGAGCCGCCGGCCGCCGAGATGCGCCAGCACCGGCGCGGCCTCGGCGGGATCGACCACGCCGGTCGTGCCGGTCGCCGGATCGACGAGAAAGTAGGCGTAATTGTCATCGAGCATCGGTAGCAGGGTGATCTCGACAGCGGCCATGAAAAAAGCTCCCCGATAGGATGAAGGTACGGATGCGCGTTGCGCGCTCAAGGGCTATATTGATGCCCGGTCTTGCCGTTTCATGCGAGAAGGCGGGTATGCGTCCAGAGGTGGAGGAGCTGCAAGCATTCTATGGCAGCCGCGAGGGCCAGCTGGCGCGGCGGCTGGTACATGCGCGGCTGCGCGCGCTGTGGCCCGACCTGCGCGGCGCGCGAGTCTTGGGCATCGGCTTTGCCGGGCCGTTCCTGGCGGCCTTCGAGGGGGCCGAGCGCACGCTTGCGGTGATGCCGCCTAGCCAGGGGGCGCTGGCCTGGCCGCCGGGCTCGCCGAGCCGGACCGTGCTCGCCCGCGACGACGAGCTGCCGCTGCCCGACGGCAGCGCCGACCGCGTGCTGCTCGCCCATGCGCTGGAATGCAGCGAGGACAGCAGCCGGCTGCTGCGCGAGGTGTGGCGGGTGCTGGCCGACGGCGGGCGGCTGATCGCGCTGGTGCCGAACCGCAGCGGGCTTTGGTGCTGGAGCGAGCGCACTCCGTTCGGCCAGGGCCAGCCCTTCAGCCAGCACCAGCTTGAGCTGGCCCTGCAGCGCCAGCTCTTCGAGCCGGTCGCCAGCGCCAGGGCGCTCTATCTGCCGCCGGTGCGCTCGCGGCTGCTGCAGCGCGGTGCCATCGCGGTGGAGCGTTTGGGCCTGCGCCTGGCGCCGGGCCTGGGCGGGGTGCTGCTGGTCGAGGCGGAAAAGCGGATCTACCTGGCGACGCCGCTGCGCCTGCGTCAGCCACGGACGCGCCGTCGCTACGTCCCGATCGCCGAAGGCATTGCGGTGCAGGGTGCCGCTGCGGCGCGGTGCGGCCACCCGGTCGAGCGGCCACGGCCGGCGGGTGCGCCGGCCAATCTCCCCAAAGACCGCCTGCGGCCTCAGTCCTTGGCGCGCTCGACGTAGGCGCCGTCGGCGGTCATGACGACGATGCGGGTGCCGGTGCCGATATGCGGCGGCACCATCGCGCGCACGCCGTTGGAGAGCACCGCCGGCTTGTAGGAGGAGGAAGCGGTCTGGCCCTTCACGGTGGGCTCGGTCTCGACCACCTCGAGCACGACGCGCTGCGGCAGCTCGATGGCGATCGCGATCCCCTCGTGGAGGCTCAGCGAGACCACCATGCCCTCCTGCAGATAGACCTTCTGGTCGCCAATCACGTCGCCCGGCACGGCCACCTGCTCGAAGCTTTCCGGATTCATGAAGTGGTAGCCCTCGCCGTCCTCGTAGAGGAAGGTGTAGTCCCTCGACTCCACGAACGCGCGCTCGACCTGCTCGGTGGTGCGGTAGCGCTCGGAGACCTTCACCCCGTCGCTGATGCGCCGCATGTCGATCTGGGTGACCGGGGTACCCTTGCCGGGATGGATGTTCTCGGCGCTGAGAATGGCGTAGAGCTTGCCGTCGACCTCGACGACATTGCCCTTGCGCAGCGAGCTGGCCAGAACCTTCGGCATGGTATCGGTCGCTCCCAATGAAAGATCGGCCGCGGCGATGCCGGACCCGTTGCGGTATCCCGACGGCCGGGGACGGCGCCGGGTCTAGACCATGACGTGCCTTGACGGCAAAGGAAAAACCGAGACAGCCCCCCGTGAGCACCGTCGCACCAGCCCCCTCGCCGTTCTGGCAGCCCCATGTCCACGCCGACCGTCGACCCTTCCTGCTCGCCCGCGGACGGATCGTCGCGGCCCTGCGGCGCTTCTTCGCCGCGCACGGCTTTCTCGAGGTGGACACGCCGATCCTGCAGCGCTCGCCGGGCAACGAGGCGCATCTGCATGCGTTCCGCACCGAGATCCTGAGCGCCGACGGCCAGCACCGCGCTCCGCTCTATCTGCACACCTCGCCGGAATTCGCCTGCAAGAAGCTGCTGGCCGCCGGCGAGGAGCGCATCGCCGCCTTCGCGCATGTCTTTCGCAACCGCGAGCGCACCGGTCTGCACCATCCCGAGTTCACGATGCTCGAATGGTACCGGGCGCGCGAGCCCTACGAGACGCTGATGGAGGACTGTGCAGCCCTGTTCGCCGCCGCGGCCGAGGCGGCGGGGAGCAAATGTTTCACCTTCCGGGGGCAGGCCGTCGACCCGCTCGCCCCATTCGAGCGGCTCACCGTCGCCGAGGCGTTCGAGCGCTTCGCCGGCATCGACCTCCTGGCGAGCCTCGGCCTTGCCGGCGAGACGGACCGCGAGGAGCTGGCCCGCGGGGCGCGGGCGGCCGGCATCCGCGTCGCGGCCGACGATAGCTGGGCCGACATCTTCAGCCGGGTGATGGTGGGCGCGGTCGAGCCTAATCTGGGGCTGGAGCGGGCCACGATCCTTTGCGAGTACCCCATCGCCGAGGCGGCACTGGCCAGGCCCAAGCCCGGTGATCCGCGGGTGGCCGAGCGGTTCGAGCTCTATGCCTGCGGCGTCGAGCTCGCCAACGCCTTCGGCGAGCTCACCGACGCCGCAGAGCAGCGCCGCCGCTTCATGCTGGAGATGGAGGAAAAAGAGCGCGTCTATGGCGAAAGCTACCCGCTCGACGAGGATTTCCTCGCCGCGCTTGCGGCTATGCCGCCCGCCTCGGGCATTGCTCTGGGCCTCGACCGGCTGGTGATGCTGGCGACCGGCGCCCGCTCGATCGAGCAGGTCATATGGGCGCCGGTGCCCGATCTGCTGTCATGAGCCGCGCAAGCCGCGAGAGCCCCTGGACGAGGCCGTAGCGCGGCCACCACCCCATCGCCCGCAGCCGCCCGACATCCACCACCTTCCTGGGCGTGCCGTCGGGCTTCGTGGCGTCGAATACCAGCCGGCCCTCGAACCCCGTCACCTCGGCAATGAGCTCGGCCAGCTCGCGGATCGTGATGTCCTCGCCGGTGCCGACATTGACCGGCAGCTCGCCCGAGTAGCGCTCCAGCAGGAAGAGGCAGGCATCGGCGAGATCGTCGACATGCAGGAACTCGCGCCTGTGCGTGCCGGTGCCCCAGACCACCACCTCCTCCTGGCCGCGCGCCCTGGCCTCGTGCATCTTGCGCAACAGCGCCGCCACCACATGGCTGGTCGCGAGGTCGTAATTGTCGCCGGGGCCGTAGAGATTGGTGGGCATGGCGCTGATGAAGTCGGCGCCGTGCTGCCGCCGGTAGGCCTGGCACAGCCTGATCCCGGCGATCTTGGCGATGGCATAGGGCTCGTTGGTGGGCTCGAGCGGGCCGGTGAGCAGGTACTCCTCGCGTATGGGCTGCGGGCACTCGCGCGGGTAGATGCACGAGCTGCCGAGGAACAGCAGCTTTTTCACACCTATCTCGAAGCTGGCGCGGATCAGGTTGGCCTGGATCAGCAGGTTCTGCTCGAGGAAGTCCACCGGGTACGTGCTATTGGCGAGGATGCCGCCCACCTTCGCGGCGGCGATCACCACCACCTCGGGGCGGTGCTCCGCCATCCACGCCTCCACCGCCGCCTGGCGGGCGAGGTCGAGCTCGTCGCGGGAGGCAGTGAGGACCTCCACGGGCTCGCGCGCGAGCCGGCGGAGGAGCGCCTGCCCCACCATGCCGCGATGCCCGGCCACGAACACCGACCGCCCGGCCAGCGGGAAGATCACCGGCGCCGTCATTCCGCCGCCTCCAGCCGGCGGCCCGACGCAGCCTCCAGCTCCACCGCCCGGAGGTCCTCGCGCACCATCTCGGCCACGAGATCGGCAAAGCCCACCGTGTGCCGCCAGCCCAGCTTCTGTCTGGCCTTGGAGGGATCGCCGAGGAGAAAATCGACCTCCAGCGGGCGGAAGTAGCGCGGGTCCACCTCCACGAGGCAGCGCCCGGTGCGGGCGCAAAAGCCCTTCTCCTCCACGCCCGAGCCGCGCCACTCGATGGTCATGCCGGCCTGCGCGAAGGCGCGCTCGACGAACTCGCGCACGCTGTGCGCCTCGCCGGTGGCCAGGACAAAATCCTCGGGCTGGTCCTGCTGGAGGATCCGCCACATGCCCTCGACATAGTCGCGGGCATGGCCCCAGTCGCGCCTGG
>JAWZSN010000012.1:0-151946 GCA_033875255.1 Geminicoccaceae bacterium 1502E
GGTAGAAGCGCGTTTTCTCACCGAGCCCCAGCAGGCGGATCGCCTCGAGCAGCCTGAGCGTGCCCAGGGCATCGGCGTTGCCGGTATATTCCGGCGTCTCGAAGCTCACCTTGACGTGGCTCTGTGCCGCCAGATTGTAGATCTCGTCGGGCTGCACCTCCTGGACCACGCGGATCAGGTTGGTGGCGTCGGTCATGTCGCCGTGATGCAGGAACAGCCGCGCGTCCCTCTCGTGCGGGTCCTCGTAGAGATGGTCGATCCGCGCGGTGTTGAACGACGAGCTGCGCCGCTTGAGCCCGTGCACCTCGTAGCCCTTGCCCAGCAACAGCTCCGCCAGATAGGCACCGTCCTGGCCGGTGATCCCGGTGATGAGCGCGCGCTTTTTCATCTCATGCAGTCCAGTATAAGGCGCCGATCGGTCATGCGGTCGCGCGCTCGATCGCCTTGCTGTCGATCTTCTCGCCGAAGACCATCATCCATGCCGTCTTCGCCGCGATCTTCAAATCGAGCAGCGGCGAGTAGTTGCGGATGTACCAGATGTCGAGGGCGAGCTTGTCGTTCATGCGCAGCTGGTGGCCGCCATTGACCTGCGCCCAGCCGGTGATGCCCGGCCGCACGAGGAAGCGCTCGTGCATGGCCTCGCCCAGGTCGGGGAGATCGCGGGGCAGAAGCGGGCGCGGGCCGACGAGCGACATGTCGCCGATCAGCACGTTCCAGAGCTGCGGCAGCTCGTCGAGGCGGGTGCGGCGCAGCAGCCGGCCCACCGGCGTCAGCCGCTGCTCGTCGCTCAGCCGCAGGCCCGGCGGCTGGTCCACAAGGGTGCGGAACTTGTAGAGCGTGAAGGCCTGCAGCCCGCGTCCCGGCCGCATCTGGTGGAAGATCACCGGACGGCCGAGGCTCATGCAGACCAGCGCGCAGATGAGCAGCATCAGCGGCGCGGTGAGCAGCAGCCCGGCAAGGGCCACCGTGATGTCGGCCAGCCGCTTGATGGCGAAGAAGGACCGGCGGCCGAGCTTGTCGAGCTCCACGGGCACCGCATGCCTCGCCGGATCCTGACCGAGCTCCTCGACATGCAGGAGATCGGTCAGCGTCCTGGTCCCGAGACCGAGCGCGTCCGCCTGCTGGAGGAGCGAGGCGAGCGAGTCGCCGTCGAAGGAGTCGACCGGGGCCGCCAGGACGAGCGACCGCGGACGCATGCCGTGAACCGCCAGCGTGGCGACGGCGGCGTGCAGGTCCGCGAGGCCGCCCAGCACGGGCACCCGCCGGATATGCCGGTTCTGCAGCTCCGGCCGGTCGTCGAGGACACCCACCGGCTGGACATGGGCGCCGGTCCGCCGCTGCAGGAGCTCGATGAGGAGCGCTGCCGCATCGCCGCCACCGATGACCAGCACCGGTTGCAGGCTCGGGTAGTGAACCCTCCCCCCTCCGGCCCGCCGGGCGAAGAGAAAGGCGTAGGCGATGCGGCTGCCGCCGAGAGCGACCAGCAGGAACATCCACTGGATCAGCGGGACCGAGCGCGCCACGCCGCTCAGCCTGTCCACCAGGAAGAGGGCCGGCACGAACAGCAGCATCAGGAGACACACCGCCTTGAACACCGCGCTCAGATCGGCGGCGGAGGCATAGCGCCAGATGCTTCGATAGAGCCCGAACGTGGAGAACACGCCGACCGCCAGCAGCAGCAGCAGCGGCACCGCGTCGGCGCTTACCCGGAGGATCTCGCCAATGGTCTGCTGCCCGCCGTCGCGCAGCGGTGCGCCCCAGGCGCGAAGAAACAAGGCGGCCGGGAAGGAAACCCCTGCGAGCATCAGATCGTGCAGCATCACGATCCATTGTCGGTGGCCGGACGAGAGGCCGGCACGAATGGAAGGTCTACCTGCCATAGGAAAGCCGCCGCCCCTGCCTATCGCGTCACGGGGATCCGCGACGCCGTCTTGCTGCCGAAGCAGACGGAAGGGTTTCCAGCGCGGACCAGCCCATTCACCCGCAGCGGATAGACTTCCAGCGTCATCACGAACCCTGCCCTCGACACACGCCGGCGTGCCGGGCGACGCGGGTCTGCTGCTGCGCAGCATTTCGCGGTGCCGTGGCCGCCGTGACAATCGGTCGAGGAGAAACTACCGCAGTGTCCGACATGAGTGCAACCGGAAGGTATACCCCATAAAATGCAATGCAAATTATATGGCAATCGACATAATTTTTCAGCTTCCCAGTTCGTCAGGCTGGAACAACCGAAGCATGTCCTGTCGACAGACGGTTGCGGGTATCTACCAGCAGGGGAACTACTCGCTGCAACAGCGACCAGTCGATGGCGTCGTGGTCGGTGATCACGAGCGCCGCGTCGAGCTGCCGCAGCGCCTCGGCCTCGAGGGGAACGGAGCGGCGGCCGGCGAGGGCGGCGTGCTCGCGGGTCGGCGGGATCACGGGCACGTGGGGGTCGTGATAGGAGAGAAGGGCGCCGCGCGCCTCGAGGAGGCGCCAGACGGTGAGCGCCGGGCTCTCCCGCATGTCGTCGACATTCTTCTTGTAGGCGATGCCGACCAAGAGGATGCGGGCGCCGTTCAGGCCCTTGCCGGTGCGGGCGTCGAGGGCCTCGGCGAGGCGGGCCACGACCCAGGCCGGCATGGCGGTATTGATCTCGCCGGCGAGCTCGACGAAGCGGGTGCGCACGCCGAACTCGCGGGCCCGCCAGGTGAGGTAGAACGGGTCGATGGGGATGCAGTGGCCGCCCAGCCCCGGCCCGGGCCGGAACGGCATGTAGCCGAAGGGCTTGGTGGCGGCCGCCTCGATCACCTCGAACACGTCGATGCCCATGGCGGTGAAGACCGTCTTGAGCTCGTTGACGAGGGCGATGTTGACGCTTCGGAAGATGTTCTCGGTGAGCTTCACCGCCTCGGCGAGATCGGTCGAGGAGACCGGGACGGTGGCGCACACGAAGCTCCGGTAGAGGGCGCTAGCCAGCCGCAGCGCCGCCTCGCCGTCGCCGCCCACCACCCTGGGGATCCGCGCGGTCTCGAAATCGCGGTTCCCGGGATCCTCGCGCTCGGGGCTGTAGGCCAGGAAGAAATCGCGGCCCGAGACGAGACCGCCCGCCTCGAGCAGCGGCTTGAGGACCTCGCGGGTGGTGCCGGGCCAGGTGGTGCTCTCCAGCACCACCAGCTGGCCCGGGCGAATATGCGGGGCGATCGAGCGGGCGGTGCCCTCGACGAAGGAGAGATCGGGCTCGTGATGCCGGCCCAGCGGGGTCGGCACGCACAGCAGGAGCGCGTCGCACTGGGCAGCGCGGGCAAAGTCGCAGGTCGCCTCGAAGAGACCTCTTTCCCGCCGGTCGGCCACCCGCTCGTGGCCGATATGGGCCAGCGGGCTCAGGCCGCGGTTGAGGTTCTCGACCTTCGGCGCATCGATGTCGAAGCCCAGAACATGAAAGCCGGCCTCGCTCGCCGCCAGCATCAGCGGCAGGCCCACATAGCCCATGCCGACGATGCCGATCCGGGCAGTGCGGCCGGCAAGGCGTGCCTCGAGGGCCGCCTCGAGCTCTTCTGTGTGGCTGGCAGCGTTCGACAAGACCGTGTCTCCCTTCGCGGCAGGCCGCAGACCTAGCGCGACTCGCGTGCGGGCGGAATATTGCGGGCACTTGCGGCGTGGGTCCGCAGCGCGCGGTCGCTCCCGCGCGCTGTGGCCGAGACTGACGAAAGGGGAAGCTCAGCCGCGCGCAGCGCCTTGCGACGGCACCGCCGCCGCCCGGGCGCGCACCGCATAGACCGGCACCGGCGCCCGCTTGCCCTTGAGCTGGAGGGGGGCCAGGGGCTCGGCCTCGAGGTCGGCAGCGTGGCGCACGGCCTCGAAGCTCGGCAGGCTCACCAGCGTCTGGCCGCGTCCCGCCTGCCCGCAGAGCCGGGCGGCGAGATTCACCGCATCGCCCAGCACCGTGTAGTCCATGCGCTCGGGGCTGCCCATCGCCCCCATCACCACCTCGCCGGTATTGATGCCGATGCCCACGGCGAGGTCCCAGGAGGGCCGCTCGGCGGAGAGCTCGCCCATCCGCGCCTGCATCGCCAGGGCGCAGTGCACGGCGTTGGCGGCCGAGGCGTCGCCGGTGAACAGCGCCAGGATCTCGTCGCCGACGAACTTGTCGATATCGCCGCCATGCTCCTTCACGATCCGCGCCAGGTGCTGGAAATAGAAGTTCAGCACCTCGACCACGAGGCCCGGCTCGTGGGCCTCGGCGAAGGCGGTGTAGCCGCGGATGTCGCAGAACAGCATGGTGGCGCGGCGCCGCGTGCCGCCGAGCTGGACGCCGCCCTGCTCGGCGTGGCGGATCGCCGCCATGGTGCCGCCCGAGACGAATTTCTCCAGCTGCAGCCGCTCGGCGAGGCCGACGATCATGGCATTCATGCGGCGGGCGAGATCGCCGATCTCGTCCTGCAGGTGCACGCCGCCCCTGACCCGCACGTCGAGATTGCCCCTGGCCACCTCCACCGCCACCCGGTCGATCTCGAGGATCGGCCGGCTGATGGCAAGCGCCAGCGCCACGGCCCCCAGAACCGCCACGGCGAGGCCCGCCGCCCCCCAGAAGAGCAGGCTGCTGGTCATCTTCTGGACCGCCAGATAGGCATCGCGCTGCGGGCGCTCGGCGAGGATGGTCCAGCTCACCGGCCGGGTGAAGGCATAGGCGCCCAGCATCACCTCGCCGTCGGGCCGGGTATAGGGGGCGACACCGCTGGAGCGGGAGCTCGACGCCAGCAGCCGCGTCGCCTGGGCCACGATCGGGTAGTGGCCGAGGTCGCGCCGCTGGGTGTCGAACACCCGGCGCCCCTCGCGGTCGACGAGGGTGAGCTCGCCCGAGCGGGCGAACGGGCTGTTGCCGACCAGCGCCCGCAAGCGCTCGAGGTCGATGCGCGCCGAAAGCATGGCCGCCGATCCGGCGAGCGGCTCGCGCAGCGGCAGCAGCACGGTGGCGAGCCAGTCGCCGGTCTGCGGCAGGAAGCCGGCGTCGGGGGCGAACACCGCGCCGGCCTTGCGCAGCCGGTCGAGCTCGACCGGGCCCATGCGCAGCACGTCGAGCGGATCGAGCCCGGCCGCGCGAAGCCGCTCGCTGAAGGCGTCCTTGGTGACCACCAGCGGGAGGTCGCCGCCTTCGAGGGTGATCTGCAGCGCCACCACGTCGGCGATGTCGGCGATCCCGTGGGTGAGCAACGCCACCTTCTCCTGGACCCCCAGCCGCTGGTCGTCGAGAGCGTTGCGGATCAGCAGCAGCGGGCCCAGCCAGCTCCGCTCGAAAACGTCGTTGATCTCGCGGGCAAGCTCGCTCGCCACGCCCAGCAGCTGCTCGTTGGCGGTGCTCTTGAGCTCGTCCTCGCCGATCCGGATCATGGTGCGGGCGGCCACCATGATCGGCAGCACCGCGATGGCCACCGCGAAGAGCAGGAGCTTGAGGCGAAGGGTGAGCCTCGGCATCGTGCCCTACTCGCGCCCGCGCAGCCTGACCGAGACCTGGTCGCTGGCCTCGCCGCAGGGCAGGCCGGAGCCGTCACGGGCGACGAGCCGCACATCGTAGAGCCCGGGCTCGGCATAGCTGTGGCGCACCCGGTCGCCGGCCAGCCGCACGCCGTCGCCCAGCTCCCAGACATAGCTCAGCGGCTGGCCGTCCGCGTCGGCCGACTGTGTGGCGTCGAACAGCAGCTCGTCATGGGCGCCGCCGACGAAGCCCTCCCGGTCGCCGCCGGCATGGGCCACCGGCGGCGCGTTCACCAGCACCCGCACCGTGTCGCGGCCCACCGCGCAGGCGGAGCCGGAATCGTCGGTCACCTCGAGCACCACCTCGTAGCTGCCGGGCTCGGCAAAGCCGTGCGCGACCTGCGCTCCCTCGGCCTCCGCGCCGTCCCCGAAGATCCAGCGCCAGCCGGTGAGCGCGCCGTCCGGGTCGTGCGAGCGGCCGGCATCGAAGCGCACCTCCTCGCCCGGGCAGACCATCCGGTCGGGGCCGGCCTCGGCGCGCGGCGTGCGGTTGACACGCAGCGGCCGGACGAGCTGGCGGCGGGCATTGGCGAGCCCGCTGCCATCGTCGACGACGAGGGTCAGCGCATAGAGACCGGGACGCTCATAGGCGTGGGCGACCTCCGGCCCCTCCGCTCCAGTGCCGTCGCCGAAGCTCCAGGCATGGCGCGCGATGGTGCCGTCGGCGTCACGCGAGCGGGCGGCGCTGAGCCGGAGCTCCTCGCCCGGACAGGCAGCCAGAGGTGCGTCCAGCGCGGGCTCGGGCGGCGCGTTGACGGCCACGGTGTGCCGCGCCTGCACCTCGCTGTTGGCGAGGCCGGCATCGTCGGCGACGGTGAGCGTGACCTCGTAGCGGCCGCTCGCCCCGTAGCGATGCCGGGCGTTGACGCCAAAGGCGGTGGCGCCGTCGCCGAAATCCCAGCGCCATGCGGTGATGCCGCCGTCGGGATCGCGCGAGCGCGAGCCGTCGAACACCAGCTCCTCGCCGACCGCCGCCTCGAGCGGGGCATCGGCCACCGCTACCGGCGGCGCGTTGACGGTGATGGCACGGCGCGCCTCGGCGGTGCTGCAGGCGGCCACGCCGCCCTCGGTCGCGAGCGAGAGCGTCACCACATGGCTGCCGGCTTTCTGGTAGGCGTGATGGGCCACAGGCCCCTCGGCCGTGGCACCGTCGCCGAAGTCCCAGCGCCAGCCGGTGATGCGGCCGGCGGTGGCGGCCGAGCCGGTGCCGTCGAACGTCACGGTCTCGCCGACCGCGACGCTGGCGGGGGCGACGATGCGCGGCGCCGGGGCCTCGACCACCGTCAGCAGCGCCTCGCTGGTGCTGGTGTTGGCGCACTGGCCGATCTGGTCGCCCTCGATGGTGAGCTGCACGCGGTACTCGCCGGGCTTCTGGTAGATGTGCACCGGCCGCTCGCCGCCGCCGGCCGTGCCGTCGCCGAAGCTCCAGGTGAAGCGGTTGACCACGCCGTCGGCATCGCGCGAGGCGGAGCCGTCGAAGCGGACCTCGGTGTTGGCGCAGACCTGCCGGTCGGGACCGGCCTCGGCGATCGGCGAGGACGCGACGCGCACGAGGATCCGGTCGGTGTGGCTGTTGCCGGGAAAGCCGGAATCGTCCTCCACCGTGAGGGTCACCGGATAGACGGCCCCCTGCCGCCAGGTCTTGGTGGGATTGACGATGTCGGCACCCGTCCCGTCGCCGAAGTCCCAGCGATAGCGCAGCAGGCCGCCTTCGGGATCGGACGAGCGGCTGCCGTCGAAGACCACCACGTCGCCCGAGCAGGCCTCGCGGTTGCCGCCGGCATCGGCCAGCGGCGGCCGGTCGATCGTCAGGGTCACAGCGGTGCTCGCCCTGGCATTGGCGAGCCCGCTGCCGTCATCGACCGTGAGCAGCACGGGGTAGCTGCCGCCCCTGGCGAAGGTATGGCTCACCACCGCCCCGCGCGCGGGGGGCGAGCCGTCGCCGAAGTCCCATTCGTGGAGCAGCGTGTCGCCGTCGGCATCGGCCGAGGCGGTGCCGTCGAAGATCACCGTGCTGGCGGAGGTGAAGAGGTCGCGGCCGGCGTCCGCCACCGGCTGGTGGTTGATGCGGATCGCCACCTCGTCCTGGGCCACGCCGTTGATGGCGCCGCTGTCGTCGGTGACGGTGAGCCGGGCGCTGTAGATGCCGGGCTCGGCATAGCTACGGCGTACCGCGCGGCCGTCGGCCGGCTCCTCGCGGTCGCCGAAATCCCAGCGGAAAGAAGCGATGCGGCCGTCCGGATCGTGCGAGTTGCCGGCATCCAGCACCACCTCCTCGCCCGGCGCCGCACGGATCTCGGGCCCGGCATCGGCAACCGGCGGAGCGTTGATCACCACCCGCGCCTCGTCATAGTCGACGGCGTCGGGCTGGCCGGTGTCGTCGCGCACGGCGAGGCGGACCTGATAGACGCCGGGCCGCTGGAAGGTGTGGGCGACACGCTCGCCGCTGGCCGTGCCGCCGTCCTTGAAGTCCCAGAGATGCTCGAGAATGTCGCCGTCCGGGTCGAACGAGCCGGCAGCCGAGAAGACCAGCTCCTGCCCCGGCGCCGCCAGACGGTCGGGTCCAGCGTCGGCGATCGGCGCCTCGTTCACCAGCACCCGAAGCGAGTCGCTGGCGCTGTTGCGGCTCGTGCCGGAATCGTCGGTTACCGTGAGCACTACCCGATAGCGGCCCGGCTCGCGGTAGACATGGACAGGCGAGGGCCCCTCGCCGGCGGTGCCGTCGCCGAAATCCCAGAGCCAGCGCGCGATGGCGCCGTCCGGGTCGTGCGAGGCGCTGCCATCGAAGCGGACCTCGCTCGCGGTCACCACCTGGTCGGGTCCGGCATCGGCCACCGGCGGGGCGTTGACACGAACGATGGCGGTGTCCTCCGTCGTGCCGCTGCTCGTGCCGGAATCGTCGACGACCGTCAGGCGCACCTCGTAGGTGCCGGGCTCCGCATAGGCGTAGGCCACACGCTCGCCGCCGCCGGTGGCGCCGTCGCCGAACTCCCAGGCATGGCGCACGATCCGTCCGTCGCCGTCGCTCGAGCCGCCGCCGTCGAAGCGCAGCAGCTCGCCGACGGCGGCGCTGCGGTCGGGGCCGGCATCGGCAACCGGCGGCTCGTTGACGAGAATCCGGGTGGCGGCGGTGGCGCGGCTGTTGGCGAGTCCGGCATCGTCCTCGACCTCGAGGGCCACGACATAGGTGCCGGGCCTCTCATAGGCGTGCTCGACCGCCGCCTGCCCGGCGGACGCACCGTCGCCCAGATCCCAGGCGAAGCGGCTGATGGCGCCGTCGATGTCGTAGCTCCGGGAAGCGTCGAGCCGCACCTTCTCGCCAGCCGCCACGCGCCGCTCCGGGCCCGGCACGGCGACCGGCGGCGCGTTCACCTCGACCAGCAGCCGGTCGGTCGAGCCGGTGCAGGAGTCCGGCCCGCCGTCACTCACCTCGAGCGTGACCACATACCGGCCGGGCTGCTCGAAGCGGTGCACGGGCTGCGGCCCCACGGCCTGGGCGCCGTCCTGGAAGTTCCAGCGCCAGCTGGCGATCGGGCGCTCGCCGGGACGCGAGGCGGAGCCGTCGAACCGCACCTCCTGGCCCGGCGCCACGCGCATGTCGGGCCCCGCCACGGCGACCGGCGGGCGCTTTACCAGGACGTCGAGGGAGCGGGCAGCCCCATTGCCGATCTGTCCCGAGCTGTCCTGCACGCGCAGCATCGCCCGGTAGCGGCCCGGCTCCCGGTAGCGATGCACCAGCGCCATGCCCTCGGCGCTCTGGCCGTCGCCGAACGACCAGAAATAGCGGAGCCGGTCGCCGTCCTCGTCGCTGGAGGCGGCGGCATCGAAGGCGAAGGCGGCGCAGTCGGCCAGGGCGGTCGCCCGCGCCACGGGCAGCGGCCGGTTATTGGGTGTCCAGGCGCGTGCCGGCAGGCCCAGCATCAGCGGCGTGCCGGCGCCGTCGGTGACGACCAGCGTGACGTCGTTGGGCATCTCCTCGCCGTCGGCCACCACCAGCGACGCGACGGCGCCGCGCTCCTCGGGCAGAAGCTCGAGCTCGCTGCGGCGCCACTCGTCCTGGCCCGAGGCGGCGAGCTGCACGGTGCGCCAGGTGCTGGCGAAGGCGACGCTTCCGGCAGCGGCGTCGAAATTGTGCACCACCAGCCGCTCGGCGCCCTGGGGCACCGTCAGGGGAAGCTCCGTCAGGCGCTGCTCGTCGGCGATGCGCACGGTGGGCGCCGGACTCTCCACCCTGAGGCCGGGCGGCGGCTGGTCGCGATAGTCGCGCTGGCTGAGCGTCGCCATGAAGGCATTGGCATCGTCGCCGCCGACACCGCTCACCTCGAGCCGGAAGACACGCTCGCCGCCGACCTGCTCGCCCTGGTCCGGCGTGAAGCTGGCGAGCGTGCGCCAGGAGCCGTCAAAGGCCGGATCCTCGCCGATCTCGGCCTCGGCGAGCAGCGTGCCGGCCGGCTCGGCCTCCGCTCCGGCAGGTGCGAGCGGCGAGGCGGGCAGGCTCGCAGCGCCGGCGCCGCCGAAGAGGGCATAGCGCGCCAGCGTGCCCCAGCCCGCGCCGTAGCGGAGGTCGTGCATGCCGCCGACATCGGCGTCGAACACCCGAAGATGGAGACGGCCGCCGGCTCCCGCCGGCACCCGGAGGAACAGCACCTCGCGGTGGTCGGGATCGCCCTCGCCGGCCGATGCCTTCGGCCCGTAGACCACCGAGAGGGGCTCCTCGGCCGCGGCCAGCGCCGCGCCGCCTGGCGCCAGCGCGCCCGCGAGAAGCAGCCGCACGAGCCAGTTGCTTCCCGCGTACCGCATCTCTCCAGGCCTCCCCGCCCTGCCGGCGCCTCACCCTTCCGGGGCGAAGCGCGCCTTGTTCCCCGCATAATCCTCGAGCTCGACCTCCCGGAGCCGCACGGGGCCAACAAGCCCGCGCGGCAGGTGCAGCGTCTTGCGGAAGCTGCCCCCGCCCAGCTCGAGAAAGTCGGCAACCTCCTGCTGCCCGACGACCAGACGGAACGGCGCCACCTTCTTCAGGCCGGAAGCGTCCCGCGCCTCGACCTCGATCCGCACCGCCCCGCCGGCGGCGAGGCGCCGCGGCGTCACCGAGGCGGCGATCAGCTCGGGCGGCTCCTGATCGAGGACGATCTCGAAGCTCTCCACCTTCAGATTGCCGACCGCGTCGCTGGCCACCAGCTCGACTCGGTTCGCGCCCTGGCGCAGGGTCAGCCGCTCCTCGAAGGCTTCGCCCTCGAGCCGCACCTCGCGGCCGTTGAGGGCGAGGCTGCTGGCACCGGGCGCGCGGCCGCGCAACGCCAGCCAGTCCACCGAGGTGAGCGGCGGCGGCGGCTCCAGCTCGATGGCTGGCGCCTCGCGGTCCTGGGTGACGGTGATCCGCTCCTCGCTGGCAAAGCCGGACGAGCGCACCACGGCCACCACGAGCTCCTCGCTCCCGGTGACAAGCGGCAGGTTCAGCGCAAAGCGCCCGTCGCCTGCCGCGAACGCCGTCGCCCGCTCCGTGCCGTCCGCCCCGCGCACCACCAGCCGGGCGGCGGGCTCGGTGAGGCCGGCGAGGGAGATCTCCGCCCGGTCGGTCAGGAAATGGCGCACCCCCTGCCGCGGGATCGTCTCGTCGAAGCGGAGCAGGGCCGCCTCGTCGGGCAGCCACACGAAGCTGCGTGTCTGGCGCGAGCGGTTGCCGGCCTCGTCCTGCGCCTCGAGGACGATCTCGTTGCGTCCGCTGACCGCCTCGAGCGGCACGGCGAACAGTCCATCGGGCGAGAGCGTCACCGCCCGGCCGCCCAGCTCCAGCGCCGCGCCCGGCTCGGCCTCGCCGCGGATCTCGATGGGACTGGTGCGCAGGATGGCACCTTCGGCCGGCTCGCGTATCGACAGGAACGGCGGGGTGCGGTCGACCCGCACATGAAAGCGCCAGGCCTCGCTGCGCTCGCCGGGCAGGCCGAACCGGTCGAGGGCCGCCACCCGCCAGTAATAGGTGCCGGGCTCCAGCGGGGCGGTCGCATGGCGCTCGGCCCTGAGGCCCCACTGGCTCGCCGTCATCTCCTTGAAGAGCGGGTCCCGGGCGAGCTCGAGCCAGTAGCCCACGGCCTCCGCCACGCCCTGCCAGCGCAGCGTCACCTCGGCCTCGAAGGCCTGCGCATCGTCGGCGGGCCCGGCCAGTGCTACCGCCGGCAGCACCGCCATGGCCTCGGTGGGAGCACTGCCGCTGCGCACCAGCGTGCCCTGGTTGCGACCGAGCTCGACCTCGCTGCCGCGGGCGGCGACGTTCAGCGGGCGCTCGTCATAGTTGGTGAACCGCGCGCCGGTGTCGTCACGCCGCACCCAGAAGTCGCGGCTCTCGACCTCGGTCTCCACCTCCGGCACGTCGAGGGCGAAGGCGCGGCGCTCGCTCTGACCGCTCAGCAGCGCATAGAAGTCGCCCTCGACCAGGCTCACCTTGGCCTCCTCGCGGCGGCTCAGCCGATCGACCCGCATGCGCTCGATGACCGCCTGCGAGTTGGCGCTCAGGCGGAGGCGGCTGTCGTCGCGGAAGGTGATCTGCGCGGTCGAGCGCGAGAGGGTGCGCACCCTCTCCTCCTCGACGAGCACCGCGTCGAGCGGCCGGTCGGTCCACACCAGCTCCTGGGCCTGCCGCCCCTCGACGAAGCCCTGCCGGTCGCTGAGCCGCGCCTCGGCGGCAGCGTCACGCCCGGCACCGGCCAGGCGGCCCGCCTCCGCGGCGGCGAGCGTCGCCTCGCCGGCCAGCCGCACCGCCTCCTCCCAGGCGCCGGCCTTGCGGGCGAGCACCGCCTCCTCGTAGAGCGCCAGACCCTTCTCGATCTGCGGCGCCGCGAACAGCCGTGCTCCCTGCTCGGTGGCGAGCTGCAACGCGGCCAGCGCCCGGCCGAGCGCACGCCCGGCGGCCAGCACCTCGGCGGCGGGGATGGAAAGCTCCATGCCCGGCACCAGATCGGCCACCGAGGCCAGCCCGTTGGCGCGCAGGATCTCGGTCCACAGATCGGGGTCGCCCAGATGCTCGGCGGCGATGGCGCGCAGGCTCTGGCCGTCCTGCACCCGGACACGCACGGCCTCGGCCGCCGCCGACGGTACCGTCGCCAGCGCCGCAAGCAGCGCCAGGGCCAGCGTCGGCCGGCGCCTTGCCGCGCCATGTTTTCCGTTTTTCCCCCAGCGCAACCGTCCACCCCTCGGGCGCAATGGCCCCTGGACCGCGAACAGTCTGCAATCCTAGCCTGCCGGGGCAGACGCAAAAAGAGCGTAATGCGCGAGCACCGCCACTCATGCGGTGTAGAAGGGGGCGGCATGCGCCGCGATGCGGCGCAGAACGACAAAGGGCGGCAGGAGCTTGCGCGCCTGCCGCCCTCGCAGCGTAGCGGGTCGCCGAACCGCTAGCCGTCAGCCGCCCATCGGCAGGCGCTGGCGGACCAGCGTGGTCCAGTAGGAGCAGCCCCAGGGGATCAGCTCGTCGTTGAAGTCGTACTTGGGATGGTGCAGGCCGGCGCTCGGACCGTTGCCGGCGAAGATCATCGCACCCGGGCACTTTTGCAGCATGAACGAGAAGTCCTCGCCGCCAAGGCTCGGCGGGTGGGCCAGCTCGACCTTGCCTTCGCCGGCCACCTCGGCGGCGGCGCGGGCCGCGCGGGCAGCACCCTCGGCGTCGTTCACCGTCACCGGGTAGTGGCGGATATAGTCCAGCGTGCCGGTGGCCTCGAAGGCGTCGGCGATGCCGGCCACGGCGCGGCGCAGGCGCGCCTCGACCTGGTTGCGGACCTCCTCGCTCAAGGTGCGCACCGTGCCGGTCAGGGTGATCGCCCGCGGGATCACGTTGAAGGCATCGCCGCCGTGGATCGAGGCGATCGACACCACCGCAGACTTGAGCGGGTCGACATTGCGCGAGACGATGGTCTGGATCGCCTGCACCAGCGAGGCCGTCACCGCGATCGGATCGACGGTCTGGTGCGGGAAGGCGGCGTGCCCGCCGACGCCCTCGACGGTGATGCGGATCTCGTCGACCGAGCCCATGACCGGGCCCGTGCCGATGCCGAACTGGCCCACCGGCATGCCCGGGTAGTTGTGGAGCCCGTAGACCTCCTGGATCGGGAAGCGCTCGAGGAGGCCGTCGTCGATCATGGCCTTGGCACCCGCCCCGCCTTCCTCGGCCGGCTGGAAGATCACCACCACCGTGCCGTCGAAATTGCGGCTCTCGGCCAGCTGGCGGGCAGCACCCAGCAGCATGGTGGTGTGCCCGTCATGGCCGCAGGCGTGCATCTTGCCCGGCACCGTGGAAGACCAGGGGGCACCCGATTCCTCGTGGATCGGCAGTGCATCCATGTCGGCGCGCAAACCGATCATCCGCCCGGCCGTGTCCTTGGCGCCGCGGATGACGCCGACAACGCCGGTGCGGCCGATACCGGTGACGACCTCGTCGACACCGGCCGCCTCGAGCGCCTCGGCGACCTGGGCAGCGGTCCGCTCGACGTCATAGAGCAGCTCAGGGTTGCGGTGCAGATCCCGGCGAAACTCGGTGAGCTCGTCGAGCTGCCGCGCGACCCAGTTCTCGATGGCCATGTCTGTCCTTTTCCTCCGCCTCTCGCGCCTGCCGTTGGGGCGGGGCTCAGCCTTCCTGGGTCTTCTGCTTCATCCGGTAGCGGAAGTCGCAGTGGCTGGCGCCCTTCATGATGGTCTGGGTGCGGGTCAGCTCCATCTCGGGGTTGTAGCCGACGCAGAAATCGCCGTCCCGGTTGCACGAGAGGAGGTGGCCGATCTCGCCCAGGCCCATCTCCCGATACATCTCCGAATAGCGGCAGCGGGTGACGTTGAAGTCGAGCTTCGTCTCGTCGGCCTCGAGAACCTCGACCTGGAGCGCGTCCTCCTTGGTCCACAACGGCATGATCGCCTTGAAGTCGGCGAAATCGGGGGTGCGGCCGAGCTCTTCGGCGAAGCCCTTGCCGTGCTCGATGGCCGAGTTCGAGACCGCCTCGCCGATCACCGCGCGGGCCTCCGCCTCGCCGGAGCGGGCCTTCACCACCTCGTAGACGTGCTTGAGGATCAGCGCCTCGATGCGGCGCCGCTCGAGAATGGGCATGTCCTTCATGACGCTCTCCGTGCGTGTCAGTTGAGGCGCGGCTCGACCTTGTCGCGGCGCCTGTACCAGGCCAGCATCGCCGGGGCCACATGGCGCACCAGCCCGTGCAGCGGGATCGGCTCGGGCTCCGTCACCGGCAGCGCCAGATCCCCGATCCGCCCGCCATCGACAACGGCAGCCAGCTCGCGGCCGAGCGAGACGGAGAGCGCCACGCCGCGGCCATTGCAGCCGGTCCATGCCCAGAAATCCGGCCCCAGGCGATGGAGATGCGGAAAACGGTCGCGCGTGATGCCGACGCGTCCGCTCCACACATGGCTTATCTCCGGCCGCCCCATCTCCGGGAAGGCCTCGGCCATCCGCCCGGCGACGATCTCCTTGACGCGCTCGGCAGCGCGCCAGGGCCCCAGCACGGCCCCGCCGGTGATCAACCGATTGCGCGCATCGTAGCGGAAGAAGCGCAGGTCGCCGCGGGTGTCCGAGACCGCCTGTCGGCCGGGCAGGATGGTCCGCCGCAGATTGTCGCCCAGCGGCGCGGTCGCCATCTGCCACGAGAGGATCGGCACGATGGTTCGCGACATCCGCGGTGCGAGGCCCGGCACGCGCTCGTCCGTATAGGCGTTGGTGGCGAGCACCACGGCGCTGGCGGTGACCGACCCCCGCTCGGTCTCGATCTTCCAGCCGTCGCCCGATCGGGCATAGCCGGTGACCGGCGTGCGCTCGAAGATGACCACGCCGCGCCTGACGCAGGCATCGGCGAGGCCGCGGGCCAGCGCCAGCGGGTTGATGTGCCCGCCGGTCCGGTTGAACATGCCGCCATGCCAGAAATCCGAGCCGAGCAGCCGCGTGGAGGCCTCGCGGTCGAGCAGCTCGGCCGGTGCCCCGTAGCGGCGCCACGCCTCGACGCGCTTCTCGCTCAGGCGGATGCGGCCCGGCGAGTGGGCGGGCTGGAACCAGCCGGTCTGCTCGGCCTCGCAGTCGATATTCTCTGCTTCGGCAAGCCGGAAGAGGACGTCCGCGCTGTCGGCGATCAGCCGCACGAAGCGCTCGCCGGTCTCGCCATAGCGGGCGACGATGGCCTCGGGCTCGGCCGCCGACATGGTCGGGATGACCTGGCCGTTGTTGCGGCCCGAGGCGCCCCAGCCGACCGCCTGGGCCTCGAGCAGCGTGACGCTGCGCCCCCGGCGCGCCAGCTCGAGCGCGGTGGAGAGGCCCGAGAAGCCGCCGCCGATCACCACGACGTCCGCCTCGATCGCGCCCTCGAGCGCGGGCGCCGGCTCGCGTGCCGGCGTTGCCGCGGCCCAGAGCGACGGCGGGAACTCGACCGGCCTGCTCATGCGATGCTCCGAAGCTGCGGGGCCGGCGCCTCGTGCGGCATCCAGAACCAGCGCAACGCTTCCGCCTCCTCGTCGAAGCGGACCTCCTCGCCTAGCCTTCCCGCAGCCTCGTCGGCGATGCGCCCGGCCTCTGCGAGACAGGCCGCAAAATCGGGAGCAGGTGCCAGCGGTGCCGCATCACCGGGAGCCATCAGCGCGCTCAGGCTGCCGATGGCAGGCGGCTCGGCCGCCACCGGCGCCACGACCCGCCAGATGCCGCCCGCCGCATCGAGGCGGTAGAGCGGCAGCAGGTCGGCGCCGCGCCGCGCCACGAAGGCCACCGCGTCGGCGATGTAGTCGACCGTCTCCTCGGCGAAGAAATAGTTCACGCCGAGCCGCGCCCAGCCCGGCCGGAAGGCCGAGAGGCCGCGCGCCACCGCCCGCTCGTGGGCCCGCGCCGTGGCGTCGCCGATGCCCAAAAGCTCGTGGCCGTAGGGTCCGGCGCACGAGCAGCCGCCGCGCGCCTGGATGCCGAAGAGATCGTTGAGCATGGCCACCACCAGATTGTGGTGGAGCAGCTTCTCGCCGACCCTGACGTTGAACGCGAAGATCCCGACAGTGGGCGCCTCGCGCGGGCCGAGGATCTCGATCTCGGGGATCGCCTGCCAGGCGGCGCGCAGCCGATCCGCCAGCCGCGTCTCGCGGGCCTCGATTTCCTCGGCACCGATATCGGCTTTGAGCTGCAGGACCATGCCGGCGCGGATGTTCTCGACGATGCCGGGGGTGCCGGCCTCCTCGCGCCGCTCGGGATCGCTCACATAGGCATGGCGGTCGTGGGTGACGTAGCTCACCGTACCGCCGCCGCTCACCGTCGGCCTCGGCCCGGCGAGCAGGCTACGATCGGCCACCAGGATGCCCGAGGCGCCGGGCCCGCCCACGAACTTGTGGGGCGAGAGGAAGGCGGCGTCGATCCGGTCGCCGGCACCCGGCGCGCTCTCCTTCATGCGGATCGGCACATAGGGGCCGGCCGCCGCATAGTCGCACACGAAGAGAGCGCCGTGACGGTGCAACAGGCGGGCCACCGCGGCGACATCCGTCTTCACGCCGGTGACGTTGGAGGCGGCACTGAAGGCACCGATCTTGAGCGGCGCTGCGGCATGGGCCTCGAGCGCCCGGGCGAGGCTGTCCTGGCAGATCATGCCCCGGGAATCGAGCGGGATGCGCACGAGATCCAGCGGCGCCTCGCGCCATGGCAGATCGTTGGAGTGGTGCTCGTAGGGGCCCACGAAGACGACGCCGCGCAGCTCGCCGCCGGCGGCCCGGCAACCCAGGGCGCGAACCAGCTTGTCGGCGGCGGCGGTGGCGCCGGTGCCGGTGAAGATCACCGCATGGCGCTCGTCGGCGCCCACGGCGCGGCGCACCGCGTCACGAGCCATCTCGCGCAGGCGCGTGGTGCGCCGCCCGGTGAACGAGGTCTCGGTGTGGGTATTGCCGTAGGAGGGCAGCACCTCGCGGCGGATCGCCTCCTCGATGAAGGAGAGCGAGCGTCCGGAGGCCACATAGTCGGCATAGACCAGCGGCCGCGCGCCGAACGGGCCGGGGACGGGCGAGCCGTCGCCGATCACCGCGTCGCGAATGGCCGCCACGTCGGGGCCGAGCCTGCCTGCGGAGTCCGTCATGCCGCATCTTCCTGCATGATTGGCGGTGTCCAGTCCCGCCCGGGAATCGAGCCGAGCAGCGTACGGGTATAGGGGTGGCGCGGGTTGGCGAAGACCTCGGCGGTGGGCCCGGTCTCGACGATCTCGCCGCGCTCCATGACGATCACGCGGTCGCAGAGCTGGGCTGCGACTCTCAGATCGTGGGTCACGAACAGCAGCGAGAGATGCAGCCGGTCGCGAAGATCGGCCAGCAGCCGGAGCACCTGCGCCTGGACCGACACGTCGAGGGCAGAGACAGGCTCGTCGGCGACGATCACCCGGGGGTTCATGGCCAGCGCCCTGGCGATGCCGATGCGCTGCCGCTGGCCGCCCGAGAACTCGTGCGGGAAGCGCTCGGCAGCGGCCGGGCTGAGCTCGACCAGCTCGAGCAGCTCGCGGGCCCGGGCGCGGGCCTCCGCCGGCGGCGTTCCGTGGACGATGGGGCCCTGGGCGATGAGGTCGACCACCCGCTTGCGCGGGTTGAGCGAGGCCATCGGGTCCTGGAAGACCATCTGGATCTCGCTGCGCAGGGCGCGCAGCTCGCGACGGCTGGCCGCCAGGATATCGGTCTCGCCGAGCCGGATCGACCCGGCATCGGATTCGAGCAGCCGGGTGACGCAGCGCGAGACGGTGGTCTTGCCCGAGCCGCTTTCGCCGACCACGCCCAAGGTCTCGCCGCGGCGAAGCTCGAAGGACAGGTTCTTGACGGCCGCCACGGCCTTGCGCCTGGCGCCGAACAGCCCGCCCTTGGCGGCGAAGGTCTTTACCAGCCCCTTCGCCTCGAGCACGACCGGAGCATCCGCCAGGGGCTTGGGCTCGGGCGGGCGCAAGGCCGGCACCGCGGCGATCAGCGCCCTTGTATAGGGATGCTGCGGCCGGTTGAGGACCTCGGCGGCCGGGCCCTGCTCGACCAGCTCGCCCTGGCGCAGCACCGCCACCCGGTCGGCGATCTCGGCCACCACGCCGAAATCGTGGGTGATGAACAGCACGCCGGTGCCCAGCGTCTCCTGTAGCTCGCGGATGAGCTTGAGGATCTGCAGCTGGGTGGTGACGTCGAGCGCCGTGGTCGGCTCGTCGGCGATGATCAGGCGCGGCTGGAGGACCAGCGCCATGGCGATCATCACGCGCTGGCGCTGGCCGCCGGAGATCTGGTGCGGGTAGGCGTTCATCGCCGAGGCGGGCTCGGGGATCTTGACCTGCTCGAGGATCTCGAGACAGCGCGCGCGGCGCTCGGCGCGGCTCATCGAGGTGTGCAGGCGCAGCACCTCGTCGATCTGCCAGCCCACGGTCTTTTGCGGGTTGAGCGCGGTCATCGGCTCCTGGAAGATCATCGCCATGCGGTCGCCGCGCAAGGCACGCATCTGCCGCTCGGTGAGGGAGGCGATGTCCTGCCCCTCGAAGCGGACCGTGCCGCCCGTGACCCGGACATGCGGCTCGGGCAGCAGCCGGGTGATCGCACCGGCGGCCATCGACTTGCCCGAGCCGCTCTCGCCCACGAGGCAGACGATCTCGCCGGCCCGGACCGTGAGGTCGAGCCCGTCCAGCGCGAACGGCCGGTCGGCGCCCTTGGGCAAGGCGATGCGCAGGCCCTCGATCTCGAGGACGGGGCGGTCGTCGCCGGAGCGGTCCGGGGAACCGGCCTGGGTTTTCAAGGGCGCACTCATGTCTTCTTCTGCCGCGGGTTCAGCGCGTCGTTCAGCCCCTCGCCGAGGAGGCTGAAGGAGAGCACGGTGAGAAGGATCGCAAGGCCCGGGATGGCGGCGCAGTACCACGCGGTCCGCAGGACCGAGCGGCCCGAGCCGATCATGTTGCCCCAGCTCGCATAGTTCGGATCGCCAAGGCCCAGGAAGGCAAGGGCGCTCTCGAGCAGGATCGAGATCGCCATGACGACCGAGGCGAAGACGACGATCGGCGGCAGGGCGTTGGGCAGGATCTCGCGGAAGATGATGGAAAGATCGCCGACCCCGAGATTGCGCACCGCGTCGACGAACTCGCGCGAGCGCAGCGACATGAACTCGGCCCGCACCAGCCGCGCCGGGGCGGTCCACGAGACGATGCCGATGGCGATGATGATGTTCTCGATGGACGAGCCCAGGATCGCCACCAGGGCCAGGAGCAGCACGAAGTTCGGGATCGTCTGGACCGCCTCGGTGAGCCGCATCAGCACGTCGTCGACCCAGCCGCCGAAATAGCCGGAGACGGCACCCACGAGGATGCCGATGCCGATGGCCACCACGGTCGAGATCACGCCGATCAGCAGCGAGATGCGGGCACCATGGAAGAGCTGGGCCAGGATGTCGCGGCCGAGCTGGTCGGTGCCCAGCGGCGTGGCCCAGTCGGTGAACGGCCAGACCAGCGGGTCGCCGGCGCGGCGCAGCGGGTCGACCGGCTCGATCAGCCCCGCGGTCAGCGCCATCAGGACGACGCAGGCGAGCAGGCACAGGCCGAGGACGGCCGCCCGATTGCGCCGGTAGCGCTGCCAGAAGGCGCCGAGGCGTGAGGGTTCGGGGGCACGAAGAACGTCGGTGGCGCTCATGTCGGGCGTGGCGCTCATGTCAGGGAGATCCGCGAGTCGAGCTGGGCGTAGAGGAGGTCGGTCAGGAAGTTCACCAGCACCACCAGGATCGAGCTGAGGAAGATGATGCCCATCAGCGTGTTGAGATCGCGCTGGATGACCGACTGGTAGGCGAGCTCGCCCAGGCCCGGCAGGGTGAAGATGGTCTCCACCACCACCGAGCCGCCGAGCAGCGTCGAGAACTGCAGGCCCAGCAGGGTCACCACCGGCAACAGCGCATTGCGCACGATGTGGTGGACCATCAGGCGCGTCTCGCCGGCGCCCTTGGCCCGGGCGGTGCGCACATAGTCCATCTCGGCGACCTCGAGCACGCTGGCCCGCATCAGCCGCAGATAAAGGGCGAGGTAGATCAGCGAGAGGGCCGCGGTCGGCATGACCAGGTGGAGGGCGATGTCGAGCACGCGGTCGAAGCCGGTGTGGAACGCGGCGATGGTCTCGATCCCGCCGACCGGCAGCCAGCCCAGCTTCACCGAGAAGACGACGATCATCATCAGGCCCAAAAAGAAGCTCGGCGTGGCGTAGAACACCAGGCCCAGCGTGCTGATGACGTTGTCGGTGAGCGAGTAGGCGCGGCGCGCGGCGATGGCGCCCAGTGTGGCGCCGATCGAGAAGGCGAAGAACAGCGAGGTAGCCATCAACAGCAGCGTCGTCGAGAGCCGCTCGAAGAGCACGGTCGAGACCGGCTGCTCATAGACGAACGACCAGCCCAGATCGAACTGCACCAGCTTGATCATGTAGCGCCAGAGCTGGACCCAGATCGGCTGGTCGAGACCGTATTCCGCGCGCATGCGCGCGATGAACGCCGCATCGGCGCCGCCCATGTCGCCGACCAGCGCGTCCACGGTGTCGCCAGGCGCCAGCTTCAGCAGCAGGAAGGTGCCGATCATGATGATGAGGATGACCGGCACCGCCTGAACGGCTCGCCGCATGGCATAGATCAATATCGGCATGATGCTGGACTCGTCGGGATCCGGACGGCTTGCAGGGGCGGGCGCAGGATGGCGTCCATGGCCCCGGACAGCATCCGGGGCCATGGACCGACGCTCAGTCGTCGAGCCAGAGATCGTACCAGGACGACGAGTTCCAGCGCGGCGTGTTGTGGTGGTTCTTGAGCTTCTTGCTCGTCACCGAGATGAAGGGATGCTCGATGGCGAAGATGATCGGCAGCTCCTCGGTCGCGAGGCGCTGGATGTCATGGTACATCGCCGCCCGCTTGGCGGGATCGAGCTCCGAGGCCGCCGCGTCGATCATCTCGTCGAGCTTGGCGTTCTCGTAGCCGAACTGGTTCGACCAGGGCGTGCCGACCGCCGTGCCGCTCCTCAGCCACACCATCGTCGAGACCGCCGGATCGGCGCGGAACTGGTGCCAGCCATTGGCCGTGTCGAAATCGTGGTCGCGGTAGACGCCGTTGAGGAAGCCCGGCGCGTCGTTGGTGAGCAGCGTCACCTCGATGCCGACCTCCTTGAGGGCCTGCGCCACGTACTCGGCCCAGAGCTGGGTGTACTCGCCCCACGGAGCCGGACGATGCCGCAGGCGCAGCCGCACGCCGTCGGCATCGGGCTTGTAGCCGGCCTCGTCGAGCAGGGCCCGGGCCTTCTCGAGGTCGTAGGGGTAGGTCGTCACCTCGTCGGTGTAGTTGGCGCCGCCGGTCGAGGGGATCGGGCCGCGGCCGGGCTTGGCGTGGCCGCGCATGATGGTCTCGATGGCGAAGTCGAGATCGAGCGCGTGGTGGATCGCGCGGCGCACCCGCACGTCGGCCAGCGCCGGATTGCGATGATTGAACTCGAGTGTGGTGTGGGCGACGTTGTTCTCGTAGCCCTTGGAGCCCATGTCGAAGCGCGGGTCCTTGGCCAGCCGCTCGGCATCGGCCATCGAGACGCCGAGGAAGCTCGACTCGTGGATCTCGCCGGCCTCGAGGGCCGCGGCGGCTGCCGACTTGTCCTTGATGAAGCGCCAGACGATGCGGTCGAGATAGGGATATTCCGCGCCGCGCCAGTAGTCGTCGTTACGCTCGGCGATCATGTACTGGCCGCGCTTGTACTCGACGAACTTGAAGGGCCCGGTGCCCACCGGCGCGGTGTTGTACTCGTTCTTGAGAATGTCCGTGCCCTCATAGAGATGCTTGGGCACGGGGTGGCCGAGATCCGGCATCGCCGCGACCAGAAGGTTCAGCGGCATCGGGCGCGAGTAGCGGAACACGGCGGTGTGCGGGTCGGGGCAGTCGACCGCCTCGAGATTGGCCTGCAGCGTGGAGCTGTAGTTGAGCAGCTCCTTCCACATGTTCATGGCGGTGAACGAGACATCCTCGCAGGTGAACGGCTTGCCGTCGTGCCAGGAAACGCCCTCACGCAGCTTGAAGGTGATCGCGAGCCCGTCGTCCGAGGACGACCACTCGGTCGCCAGAACCGGCACATAGCCTTCGTAGGAACGGTCGATCAGCGGCTCGATGATCTTGCCGGTGAGCTCGTAGACGCCGTTGGAGGCGCGCAGCGCCGGGTTGAGGATGCGCTGCTCGGCGGCGATGTGGACGATCACGGTGCCGCCGCGCTTGGGCTCTTCCTGCGCGCTCGCAGGAGCAGCGATGCTCCCGGCCAGCACTGCCGCGAGTGCAAGTGTCGGTCCGGCGTATCGAGCTGCCATGTGGTGCCTCCCCTCGAACGGCCGGATTCCCGGCCCTGCCACAGTTCAGGTTTCCACGGCGCAAATCCCCCGCAATCGCACGACGTGTCAATATGAAATTGCAGTTATGCCGCAAAAGCGATGGTCTAACACCTAGAGTCTGCCCTATTCGTAGCACAGCCATGTTCAGGGAGCGGCGGCATGCAGAATGATATTTCAGGCGCTACGGTCTGGGTCACGGGTGCCGGGTCGGGGATCGGTGCGGCGATGGCGCGGGGCTTTGCCGCCGCCGGCTGTCGCGTGGTGCTGTCGGGGCGGACTGCGGCGAGCCTGGAGGAAGTGGCCGGGGAGATCCGGGCCGCCGGCGGCGATGCCGTCGCGATACCGGTCGACGTGCTTGACCGGGACGGAATCGGCAAGGCGGTTGAGGCGATCCTCGCGCGCACCGGGCGCCTCGACATCCTGTGCAACAATGCCGGGCTCAACGTGCCGCGCCGCCGCTGGTCGGAGATCGAGACCGACCGGGCCGGCTGGGACGCCATCATCGACGTCAATATCAAGGGTGCCATCAACGTCATCGCCGCCTCGCTGCCGCCGATGCGGGCGCAGCAGGGCGGCGTCATCATCAACACCGCCTCCTGGGCGGGCCGCTTCTACTCGCCGGTCGCGGGCGTCGCCTACGGCGCCTCCAAGCACGCGCTCATGGCGCTCAACGCCAGCGTGAACGCCGAGGAGGGCGCCAACGGCATCCGCGCCACGGCACTCTGCCCGGCCGAGGTCGCGACCCCGCTGCTGGCGCGCCGGCCGGTCTACGACCCGTCCCTCGATGCCACGATCATCCAGCCCGAGGACCTGGCCGACACCGCCCTCTACGTGGCGCGGATGAACCCGAACGTGGCGGTCCACGAGATAACGATCGCACCGGTTCGGCGCTGAGCCATGGAAAGGGAGGAGCGCGTGGAACATCCGGTCAAGGGCGTCGATCACGTCTTCCTGCTGGTCGAGGATCTCGACAGGAGCCAGGAGCAGTTCCGCCGCCTCGGCTTCACGGTCTCGCCGCGCGGGCTGCACAGCGCGCACAAGGGCTCGGCCAACCACACGATCATGTTCCCCGAGGACTATTTCGAGCTTTTGGGACTGATCGCCGATACCGAGCAAAACGCCTCGCGCCGGGAGATGCTCGCCCGCGACGGCCAGGGCCTGCACGCCGTGGCCTGCCGCATCGACGACGCGGCCGCGGCTGCCCAAGCGCTCGACGCACTCGGCATCGCCACGAGCGGGCTCAGCGACTTCTCCCGCCCCGTGCCCCTTCCGGGCGGCGGTGAAGGTCTGGCCGCCTTCTCCACGCTCCTGTTCGAGCCGGAAGAGATCCCGCTGGGCCTCGCCTTCATGTGCCAGCATCGCACCCGCGAGATGGTGTGGCAGCCCGAGCTGCTGGATCACCCCAACGGTGCAGCCGGTCTCGCAGGCATCCTTGCTGGCGTCGCCGAGCCCGAGACGAGCGCCCGTCGCTATGCCCGCCTGTTCGCGGCCGGCCTGGCGAGCGCCATCGAGGGTGGCTTCGAGGTCCGCACCGGCTCCGCGCCACTCCTGTTCTTGAGCGAGGAGGCACTGGCGGCGCGCTACGGAGGACTGGACATGACCTCCACGCCGCGCAACGCCTTCGCGGCGATGCAGGTTCTGGCGCCTGACCTCGACAAGGTTCGGCGTCTCCTCGGCGCGGCCGAGATCCCCTTCGTGGTCACGAAGGAGGGGATCGCCGTGGATCCCGCGCATGGCAGCGGCGCGGTGGTGGAGTTCGTCGCCAGATGACGCCCCGGTCACGGCCTCGCCGGTCCCAGGACAAGGCCGGCGAGGGCCGGGCCTTCGACGAGATCGACCGCAAGATCCTCGACATCCTCCAGCGTGACAGCGACCGCCCGGTCACCGCCATCGCCGAGGAGGTCCAGCTGTCGCCGACCCCCTGCTGGCGCCGTATCAAGCGGCTCGAGGAGGCGGGTGTGATCCGGGGGCGCGTCGTGGTCGTCGACCAGCGGCGCGCCAACGTGCCCATGACCGTGTTCATCGGAGTGAAGGCGCCGCGCCACGAGATAACGTGGCTCACCGCCTTTCGCGAGCTGATCGAGGACATCCCCGAGATCGTCGAGGCCTATCGCCTGACGGGACAGACCGACTACATCCTGAAGATCGTCGTTCCGGACATCGCCGCCTACGATCTGGTCTACAAGAAGATGATCGCAAGGCTGGAGTTCTCCGAGATCAACTCCTCCATCGCGATGGAAGAGCTGAAGTTCACCACGGCCATTCCTACCTCCTATCTCTGAGCGGAGGGCGCGCCGCAGGCGCCAAGCCGCAGGCCGCAGGCCGCTGCCTTGCAGCGGCCGCTCGTTCGCCGGCGCTCTCGAGCCACCCGGCATGACCGCGAGGATCGCGTCGGCGGCGCCTCGCAACGGCGTTACGCGCGGCCGTTCTCTCTCTTTTCCCGGTCCGTGGAGGTCACAACCCAATCCGGCCGGCAATCGCCCGGAGCAAAGGGCGGAAGGTTGCGCCCGGCGCCGTGCGCAGCCTCGTCGCCCCGACAGAGCCCAGGCGCCTGCCACCTCGCGGTCATGCTCAAGAAGCCGCAGCGCCGGACACCACTGCCGGCCAGCCGGCGCCGCCGGCACCGCGCAGCAGGTGCAACAGGAGCCCGTCCGGCCCGGCCGGCAGCGCGCCCAGCAGCATGCCGGCGCGCTCGACGCGCAGAAGGGCCTGCTCGCCCGCCGGGTCGCGGCTGAGCGTCAGGCTGTCGAGCGGCGAGGAGCGCAAGGTGGCAGGCGAGCGCAGATCGAAGCTGCCGGTGAGCACGAGAAAGAGCTGTTCCGCGCTGCGCGCCACCAGCCGCTGCGGCGTAGCCTCGACCAGCCGCAGCTCGCCCAAACCCTCCAGCGCGGGGCCGCCGGCGGCAAGGCCGTCCAGGATGCGCAAGCCCATCGCCGTCCTCCGGCGCGCGACGGCGCCATGATCGGTTGCGGATGCCCGAGACTAGCCTTCCACCGGTTAAGAAAGCCTTGCCCGACGACACCTGCGGCGTCGCGCGCGCCCTGGCGCCGTTGACAGGGCGCGCCGCCTTCCGCACAACCGGGCCGCGTGGAAGCCTGCGCCGCCGGACGGGCCACGGGACGGGCCACAGGACGACAATGAGCAGCTCTCTTCTGGAATTCGAGAAGCCGATCGCCGAGCTCGAGGGCAAGGTGAAGGAGCTTCGACACCTCGCCGACGGCAGCGAGCTCGATCTCGCCGAGGAGATCGTGCGCCTCGAGGGGCGTGCCTCCAAGTTGCTGGCGCAGACCTATGCCAAGCTCACGCCCTGGCAGAAGGCCCAGGTGGCGCGCCACCCCGACCGGCCACATTTCAAGGACTATGTCGAGCAGCTGGTCGAGGATTACACGCCCTTGGCGGGCGACCGCGCGTTCGCCGACGACCAGGCGATCCAGGGCGGGCTCGGGAGGCTGAACGGCCGCTCGGTGATGATTCTCGGCCACGAGAAGGGTGCCGAGACCGAGGACCGGGTGCGCCACAATTTCGGCATGGCGCGGCCGGAAGGCTATCGCAAGGCGATGCGCCTGATGGGCCTCGCCGAGCGCTTCGGCCTGCCGGTGGTGACGCTGGTCGACACGCCGGGTGCGCATCCCGGCATCGACGCCGAGGAGCGCGGCCAGGCCGAGGCCATCGCCCGCTCGATCGAGACCTGCCTCAAGCTCACCGTGCCGCTGGTGAGCGTCGTGGTGGGCGAGGGCGGCTCGGGCGGCGCCATCGCCATCGCCGTCGCCGACCGCGTCTTGATGCTCGAGCACTCGATCTATTCGGTGATCTCGCCCGAGGGCTGCGCCGCCATCCTCTGGCGCAGCGCCGCCAAGGCTCCGGACGCCGCAGAGGCGCTCAAGTTCACGGCCCAGGACCTGCTCCACCACAAGCTGATCGACGAGATCATCGCCGAGCCGCTCGGCGGCGCCCATCGTGGCCGCGCCACCACCATCGCGGCCGTCGGCGAGACCATCGAGCGCCACCTGGCCGAGCTCGCCGGCCGCGACGGCGTCGAGTTGCGCGGCGCGCGCCGCGAGAAGTTCCTCGCCATGGGCCGCGCCGAAGCCTGAGCAGCGGAGCCGGGCAGGACGAGTCCGGCCCGGCCGCAGCGGCGGTGCCGCGCAAGGCGCTGCGCGCGGCTTTTCCCTTCTCGATTTTATCGGTTAAGGCGGGGGCCTCTCTCGCCCGTCCGCGGCTTCGCCGGTCAGAGCCCCCGCCGACGCCGAGAGACCGGTAGCACGCAGCGCCTTGCGCTGCGCCTCCACCATGTCCGCGCCCGCCCCTAGGGCATGTCGTTCCGCCCGCCGCGCCAGCGCCGGTAGGCCACCGGCAGCAGGGCCAGAAGCGCGAGGCCCAGCAGCGGCAGCAGCACGCGCGGCTCGAAGACGAGGCCGAGATCGGGCGTGCCGCCCATCTCGAAGACCGCACCCAGCCCTGCCCCAACGCTTGCATAGACGAAGCTGCCCGGGATGATCCCGACCAGGGTGGCGAGCGCGAAGGTGGCGAGCCGCACGCCCAGGAAGGCAGGGACGAGGTTGACCAGCCAGAACGGGAACAGCGGCACCAGGCGGAGCACCAGGAGATAGCTGAAGGCATGGTCGTGGAAACCCGCCTCCATGCGCTTGAGCCAGGGCCCGGCGCGCGCCCTGAGAGCCTCGCCCAGCGAGGTGCGGGCGATCAGGAAGACCGCCACCGCCCCGGCCGTGGCCCCGACCACGACGAGCCCGGTGGCCATGAGCGTGCCGAACAGGAAGCCGCCGGCGAGCGTCAGGATGACACCGCCCGGCAGCGACAGGCCGGTGGCCGCAGCATAGACGAGGACGAACAGCAGCGGTGCCGCCAAGGGGTGGACGCTCACGAAGCCGAGCAGGATCTGGCGGTGGCGGCGCAGCGTCTCGAAGCTCAGCCACTCGTGCAGACCCAGCGCAAAGGCCAGCGCCACGAGCGCCAGCAGCACCAGCAGCGGCAGGAGGCGGCGGAGCAGGCGGGTGCGCGAGCGGGTCTGCTGCATGGTCGCCATCGGCATCAGCCCAGCTTCGCCAGCAGGCGCACCAGGCGGCGCGTCCACGGGCCGTAGAGGGTGGGTGCGAAAAAGCTGCCGGCGGCCCGCTTGGAGACTTCCGAGAGGGTCGGATAGGGGGCGATGACGCTCGCCATGGCTTTGAGCCTCATGCCCTGCCCCACCGCCATCACCCACGGCAGGATCAGCTCGCCGGCATGCGGCCCGGCAATTCCCGCCCCGAGTATGCGGCCGCGCCGGCTCGCCACCACCTTGATGAGCCCCTCGGTCTCCCGCTCGGCCTGCGCCCGGTCGTTGTGGGAGAAGGTCCAGCGCAGGATCTTCACGGATCGTCCCTGCTCCTGCGCCGCCGCCTCGCTCAGGCCGACGCTGGCGAGCTCCGGATCGGTGTAGGTGACCCGCGGCATGGCGCTGGTGCGGGCCTTCGCAGGAAGGCCAAAGAGCGCGTTCTGGATGACGATGCCGGCATGCCAGCCGGCCAGATGGGTGAATTGCAGCCCCCCTGCCACGTCGCCCATGGCAAATACCCGGCGGTTGGTCGTCCGCAGCCGGCCGTCCACCTCGATGCCGCCCTTGCCGTGGGCGATGCCGGCCGCCTCGAGACCCATCTCCTCGACGTTCGGCCGGCGCCCTGCGGCCACGAGGAGATCGGAGCCTTCCAGACGCCGCTCCAGGCCGTCCTGCCGAATCACCAGCGCGGGCCCCGGCTCGGCGCGCAGCACCTCGACCCGCTCCACGAGCTCGACGCCCTCGTCCAGCAGCCGCGCGCGCACCACGGCCGAAAGCTCGGGATCGTCGCGTGGCAGGATGGGTCCCAGGTCGAGCATCGTCACCTTCGAGCCCAGCCGGCGATGCGCCTGGGCGAGCTCGCAGCCGATCGGCCCGCCGCCCAGGACGAGGAGGTGCTCCGGCCGGCGGCGCAGCTCGAAGATCGTCTCGTTGGTGAGGAACGGCACGGCGTCGAGGCCGGGCACCGGCGGTATCGCGGCGCGGCTGCCGGTCGCCAGGACGAAGCGCCGGGCGCGCACGCGCACCCCGTCCGCCTCGACCTCCTCCGGGCCGGTGAAGCGGGCCCGGGCACGCAGGACCCGCACCCCCAGCCCTTCGAAGCGCTCGACGCTGTCGTGCGGGGCGATGGCGGCGATGACGCCGCGGACATGGTCGTTGACGGCGGCGAAGTCGACCTGCGGCTCGCAGGCTTCGATGCCGAACCGGCCGGCCGTGCGCAAACCCTGGGCGGCGCGGCCGGCGGCGATCAGGCTCTTGGACGGCACGCAGCCATAGTTCAGGCAGTCGCCGCCCATCTTGCCGGCCTCGACCAGCACCACCGAGGCACCCATCTGCACCGCACCGGCGGCGACCGCGAGGCCGCCCGACCCGGCCCCCACCACACAGAGATCCGGCTCGACTGTCTCCGTCACCGCGTTGCCCGCTCCATATCTGGCCATGCCCTCGCCATGCCGCCGCGGCCGGCGCAGCGCGATCATCGTTGCCGCACCCGGCTCACCACAACTGACGAGCCCGTGACCGGCGGCTTGCCGCGGCCATCCCCGCAGCGCTATAGCCGGACCATGCTGCGCGAAACCGACGATCTCTTGTCCTTCCTGCGCGACCTCGACATCGAGGCCGCCACGGTTCACCACCCCCCGGTCTTCACGGTGGAGGAGGCCCGCGAGCACACCCACCATCTGCCGGGCGGCCACACGAAGAACCTCTTCCTCGAGGACCGCAAGGGCGGGCTCTGGCTCGTCACCTGCCTGGATGCGCAGATCGTCAAGGTCAACGCTCTGGCCCGGCTGCTGGAAGCGCCACGCTTCTCCTTCGCCTCGGCCGAGCGGCTGGGCGAGGTTTTGGGGGTCGAGCCGGGCTCGGTGACACCCTTCGCCCTGGTCAACGACCGGGAGAGGCGCGTCCGGCCGGTGCTCGACGAGAAGATGCTGCGCTGTGAGCTTTTGAACTTCCATCCGCTGCGCAACACCGCCACCACCACGGTGGCCGCCGCCGACCTGCTGCGCTTCATGGCGGCGACCGGTCACGAGCCGCTCGTGCTCGATCTCGACGCCACCGCTTCCGCCTGAAAAAATGCGCCGCCAACGCTATTGCCAAGCCTGCCACCTTCCGCTACATCGCTCGTCGTCGGCCGCGAGGCCGGTGCGGGCGTAGCTCAGGGGTAGAGCACAACCTTGCCAAGGTTGGGGTCGAGGGTTCGAATCCCTTCGCCCGCTCCAGAAGTTTCGCCGGGTTACCCACCCGGGTGTTTGCGCGCTGTCGCCGAAGCGGCGCGTGTCGACACGAGGATGATGGAAGAGGCTGGGACAACCGTCCCGGCCTCTTCTGCGTTCAGGCCAACGCTGGCCATCCAGCGGCCCGGCGCTGCCGCCCCCCCCTCCGGCGGCTAGCGGCGCCGGCTTACCGGGCAGCGGCCGGGAGCCTGCGAGAGCCAGGGTGGCGGACGCCGCTCCTCCTGGCTGCCGTCCGGCATTCCCTACGCGCTTGCGGGGCTCGTCTCGGGCCGCCACCGGTTCCGGGCGACCTGCTCAAGCCCGACCTCGAGAATCACCGCCGATCGCCCGGCGGCAGCCGGCTTTCGCTGCGGGGCGCATGGAGGAAGCAGCGCCAACGCGCCCGACCAGACCGCCCGACCGGAGGCCGGGCCTGCGGATGCCTCACGGCGAACTCCCTGCCCAGGAGCCCGGCGCACGTGGCTGGCCGGCGGCGGACTGGCAGTGAGCAGGACCCGGGCGAGCCGCACGGCCCGTCACGACCTCGTCTCTTCCCGGACGCTCAGATCGCGAGACCGGCCTTCAATCCCTCGAGAACCGCCTCTTCTGCCGTGCGGGGCGTCAGCGCGTCGCCGATGACGTGAACCTCGCCGGGGAAGCCGTCGAGCTCCGCCTCGAGCGCCGCTACCCGGGTCTGCCCCTGCGCCAGCACCAGCGTGTCGATGTCCTCGAAGATGATCGGCTCTCCCGAAGCGCAGTGTTCCATGTACACCACGTTCCCGTCGGCGCCGAAGAGCCGGGCATAGGTCGTGATCTCCACGCCCAGCTTGTGAAGCGTCGCCACCATGGAGTCCCGGACATAGCCCGGGATCGTCTCGCCCGCCGCGATCCCCTCGACACACAGCCTCACCCGGCAGCCGTCCCTGGCCAGCTTCTCGGCGAGGCCAAGGCCGACCCAGTCCGACCGCCAGTCGGCAATGAGCGCGCTCGCGCCGACATTGGCGAGGCCGGTGAGCACCTGGGTTGCATCGACGATGTGCGTGTCGTCACCGCCCTCGATCCGTGGCCAGCGCGGCTTTCCGCCGGTCGCGACGACGACCGCATCGGCACCTTCCGCCTCGACCATGGCCCGGGTCACCGGCGACTGACGATGGATCTTCACGCCAGCGAGGATCATCTCCTGGGTCAGGTTGGTCACGATGCCGCCGAACTCGGCGCGCCCCGGCAGAAGCTGCGCGACCAGCGCCTGGCCGCCGAGCTGGGCGGCGGCCTCATGAAGAGAGACGTCGTGACCGCGCGCGGCGAGCACGGCCGCGGCTTTCATCCCGGCTGGACCGCCTCCGGCAACGATGACCCGCCTGGGCTTCGACGTCCTCGGTTTCCTTCCGAGGGTCAGCTCCCGCCCGGTTTCCGGGTGCTGGATGCAGGAAATCGGATAGCCCTTGTGGAAATGGCCGATGCAGGCCTGGTTGCAGGCGATACAAGCCCGGATGTCATCGACGCGGCCGGCTTCGGCCTTGCTCGGCATCTCCGGGTCGCAGATCATCGCCCGCGTCATGCCGCACATGTCCGTCTGGCCCGAGGCCACCAGCTGCTCGGCCGTCTGCGGCTGGTTGATGCGCCCGGCGACGAAGACGGGCCTTGTCACGGCCGATTTGACGGCGGCCGCGAAGGGCGCGGAATAGGCGTCCGGCCAGGTCATCGGCGGGACGATGTGAATCGAGCCCTTGAGCGACGCCGACGTGCCGGCCACCACGCTGAAATAGTCGATGATGCCGTCGCCATCGAGCATCTTGCAGAAGGTCAGGATCTCGGACGGCTCGGGCCCCCGGCTGTCGTGCTCCTCGCCGGTGATCCGCAGGCCCACGACGAAATCCGGGGAGGTCCCGGAACGGATTTCCACCGCCACCTCGCGCAGGAAACGCAGCCGGTTCTCGACGCTGCCGCCGTACGCGTCCTCGCGCTCGTTGACGTTCGGGTTGAGGAACTGCGCCGGCAGATAGCCGTGACTGGCGACGATCTCGCAGCCATCGAAGCCGGCCTGCATCAGCCGGCGTGCCGCATCGCCGTAGCCCTTTACGATCTCGCGGATCATGCGCAGCGACAAAGGCACGGGCATGACGTGGAAGCGGGAGTTGGGAACAGCCGACGGCGCATAGGCGGCGGGAGCCGTGCCGTCGTCCGTCTCCATGATCTCGCGACCCGGATGGAACAGCTGGCCGCAGATCTTCGCGCCATGGCGATGCACGGCCCCGGCAAGTGCCGCATAGCCGGGAATGGCATCATCGGAGGTCGCCATGAGGATGTGCGAGGTATAGCGCGCGGTCTCGTGCACCCCGGCCACCTGAACGACGATAAGGCCCGCCCCGCCTTTGGCCCGCGCCTCGTGATAGGCGACGAGCCGGTCGGTCACGCGGCCCTCATGGGCCAGCACCGTGTCGTGGCCGGTGGAGAGAATGCGGTTGCGGATCTCCATGCCGCCTACCTTCAGCGGCGAGAAGAGATGCGGAAAGCTGATCATGTGGCAGGGCTCACGGATTGTGGCGGGACTTCCAGTCGACCGGAGCAAGGCTGTAGAAGACCTTCGCCTTCTCGCCCTCGTAACGGAGCGGCGTGTCGGCCGGGAGCCAGATCACGTCGCCCGGCCGGGCCTCGACGAGCTCGCCGCCTTCCTCGCCGATGCGCAGGCGAAACGTACCCTCGAGCACGACGATGAGCTCGTCGTAGAGGATGGTCCACTCGACGGAGCAGCCATCGAAGGTCGCCACGCCGGCGCCCATGCTGCTCGAGATTTCCGGGCCGACCAGCCTTGCAATCTCCGCCTTGCCGGGAGGTCCGCCATAGGGCGCGAACTGCATCTCGTCCGCCTTGAACAACCGGACACCGGTCATTCCATGCTCCTTGTCTGCTGGTTCCGCTGGCAGGCACGCACCGGCTCCGTCCGGCGGCGCGCCCGCCAAGACCGGCATGCGCTTCTCGGGTCGGCCCCGGCGGGCAGGGCGGCACCGCCATCGTCAAGGGGATGGGAGGCCGGAGGGATGTCCGGCCTCCCCGCATGAGGAGGATCAGGCCAGCATCAGCTGGTTCCACTGCTCCTCGTAGGCAGTGGAATATTTCTCGGCCTCGCCCTCGTCGATGACCAGCATGTCCTTGATGTTGTCGGGAGACATGACGAGGACCTTCTTCGTCGCCTCGTCCGCACCTGCGGTCGCGGCGGCGAGAACGGGCCCGTAGATCTTCAGGTCGAGGAAGCGGGCCTGCTGCGCCAGGGCGAGCGCGAAGTCGAGGGCCTCATGCGCCAGCGCGGCATTGGGCGAGCCCTTGGGAATGACCCACCAGTTGGCCCATGCGAGACCGTCCTTGTAGGTGTAGCCGACCGGCGCGCCCTCCTCGCTGGCGACGAACACGCGACCACTCCACGCCGAGGACATGGCGAGCTCGCCCGACGAGAGAAGCTGCGGCGGCTGCGCGCCCGAGCCCCACCACACCGAGACGTGCGGCTTCAGCTCCCTGATCTTGGCCAGCGCCATGTCGACCTTCTCGGGCGTGAGGGGATAGACCTCCTCCCGCTTCAGGCCCGCCGCCAGCAGGGCAGCCTCGTAATTGTAGTAGAAGCGGCGATAGAGCCCGCGCGGGCCGGGGAAGCGCTTGACGTCCCAGAAGTCGGCCCAGGACTGCGGCCCGCCGTCCGGAAAGGCCGTGGACGACCAGGCGATGACCGTGGCCCCGGTCGACGTGGCAATGCCGTGTGGTGCGACCCACCCCTTCTCGAGCGCCGCGGCACTTGGGATCCTCGAGAGGTCGAGCGGCTCGAGGAAGTCCTCTCTGGCGCCCTGCCACACGGTCCTTCCGCCGACGTTCACGAGGTCCCATTCCACCGCACCGGCCTGGACCATCGCCTTGATCTTGGCCGTCTCGGTCGGCGAGGTGGTGACGACATCGATGCCCTTGTGCGCGCCGAACGGCTCGATGAAGGAACGCTTCTCGGCGTCCGACAGCACCCCGCCCCACGAGGTGAAGATAAAGGGCCGGTCCGCGGCGCCAGCGAGGCGCGGAAGCCCTGCCATGCCGCTCAACGCGCCAGCCGCCGCCGCCAGAATGAATCCACGCCTATGCATCTGATGCCTCCGTCTTGGTTGGACTTTCTGGAATCACCCGAGCGTGACCCGGCTGCCACGAGAGCTTCACGTGGGCCCCGGCCTGCAGGGAGCGATCGGTGATCTGCCTCGCGGCCAGCATCTGGCCGCTCTCGAGGCGAAGCGTGAGTTGGGTGAGCTCGCCCAGATAGATGACCTCGACGATCTCTGCCGGAATGCCGTCGGCATCCTGATCAATCAGGACATGTTCGGGGCGCAGCAGCAGTTGGGCAGGGCTGCCCTGCGCCACGCCGTCTTCCGCCGCTACAGCGAGAGTTCGCCCGAATGCCGGGACCTCCGCCCGTGCCTCGCGGCCGGACACCGCGACGAGCTTTGCGGGAAGGAGGTTCGACTCCCCGATGAAGCCGGCCACGAAGGAATTTACCGGCCGGTCGTAGAGATCATCCACCGAGCCCACCTGCTGGATGCGGCCCTGGTTCATGACCGCGATCCGATCCGACAGGACGAGTGCCTCTTCCTGATCGTGCGTGACATAGATCGTCGTGCGACCATGCTTCCGGTGAAGGCGGCGCAGCTCGAGCTGGACCGAGCGGCGCAACTGCTTGTCGAGTGCGCCGAGCGGCTCGTCCATGAGCAGCAGGTCGGGCTCGATGACCAGCGCCCGGGCCAGAGCCACCCGCTGCTGCTGGCCGCCGGACAGTTGCTGGATCGCCCTGCTCGCGTGGTTGTCGAGCTGCATGATCGAGAGGACGTCCGACACCCGCCGCGCGCTCTCGGCTTTCGGCACGCGCCGGACGGTCAGGCCGTAGGCCACGTTCTCTGCGACCGTCATGTGAGGGAACAGCGCGTAGCTCTGGAACACCATGCCGATATTGCGATGGCGAGCGGCGACACGGGTGACGTTGCGCCCCCCGATGTGGATCTCGCCGGCAGTCGGCTCGATATAGCCGGCCGTAAGGTTGAGGAGGGTCGTCTTCCCGGAGCCCGAAGGCCCCAGAAGCGTCAGGAACTCACCGGCCCGCACATCCAGGCTGGTAGGTTCCAGCGCATTGAAGCCCCCGTAGCGCTTCGAAAGCCCGACAAAGCGGAGCGGCAGTCTCGATTCTGTCATTGTGCCTGGTCTCTGGTCTTGGGGCTGACGGTCTGCGCTACCGCGAAGAGCACGATCGCCAGAGCAATCATCGCCGTGGCGGCCACCGCGATGACGGGCGTGAACTCCAGACGGATCGATTCCCAGATCTTGACGGGAAGCGTCTTGTTGCCGTGGCCTGCCAGAAACACGGCGACGATCACCTCGTCGAACGAGGTTATGAACGAGAACACGCCGCCGCCGACGATGCCCGGAACGATGTTGGGCAAGGTGACCGTGCGAAAGATCGTCAGCGGGCCCGCGCCGAGGCCTGCCGCCGCGCGAAGCCAGCTTTCATTCACGGCGCGCAAAGCGATGCTGACGTTGATGAAGACGAACGGCAGGGCAAGGATGACGTGGCCCAGGCTCATGCCGAGGATCGTTCCGTTCAAGCCGACATCGAGCGCGCTCCGATAAAGCGCCACGGCCGTCACGACGACGGGCACGATCATCGGCGACAGGAACAGCGCGGTGACGACGACGCGCATGCGTCCATCGAGCCTGCGCAGTCCGATTGCCGCCAGTGTCCCGATGACGACGGCTATCGCCGTCGCCAGCACAGCGACCTCGAGGCTGTTGAGGAGCGAGCTGCGCCATTCGGCGTCCTCGACGAAGCGCTCGTACCAGACGCCCGAATAGGCTCGTGGCGGCAGATGGATGAAACTCGTCTTGTTGAAGGACGCCGGAACCACGGCAAGGATCGGCATGACGAGGAACGCCAGAACGAGGCTGGCACCGGCATTGGCGGCGATGCGAAGCGAAAGGGGCAGCCTGCTCATTTGGCGAAAAGCCCCTTGTCCAGCGGCAGAAGCCTTGCCGTCAGGCCCAGGATGAGCAGAACGGCCGCGAGAAGAACGAGCGACCCGGCAGCCGCCAGCGACCATGCGAGACGATCGTTGACGAAGCTGGCGATGAGCATCGAAAGCGTGATCGCATTCGCACCGCCGAGGAGGGCGGGCGTAATGAAGAAGCCCAGCGACAACAGGAAGACGAAGGTCGCTCCGCCAGCGAGTCCCGGCAGGCACAGCGGAAAGTAGATGCGCCGGAACGTGTCGACTAGACCAGCACCAAGCCCGTCACTGGCGAGGAGCAGCCGCTGGTCGATCCTTATCATTGCGCCGTAAAGCGGCAGGATCATGTATGGCATGAGCACGTGGACCATGCCGATCATCACCCCGATATCGTTGAAAAGGAGCGAGAGCGGCGCGTCGGTCAGGCCGGTGCTCATGAGAAGCCGGTTCAGGGGACCGTTGCGTTCGAGGAGCAGCATCCAGGAAAAGGTCCTGACCAGCACCGAGATCCAGAACGGAAACAGGACCCCGTACAGGGCGATCCCGAACCATATCCCCTTGAGCCTGCTCAGGACGTAGGCGACCGGCCACGCCAGCACCGCGCACGTCCCCGTAACGGCGATGGCCACGAGGAACGTGTTCCACATCACCTGACGATAGACCGAGCTCTCGGCGAGGATGGCGAACGTCGCGAGAGGCCCCGCGGGATCAGTGAATGCCAGCGAGAAGAGCCGAGCCAGCGGCACGACGAAAAGAACTGCGAGCACGACCAAGGCCGGACTGAGCAGGAATGCCGTTTCCAGATGTCTGCGTGGGATCAAATCGCATCTCTCTTTCGTCGAGTTGTTGACCTGCGCATCCCAAAAGCTCCCCGATCCGGTTCAAGAGCGGCGCGGGCGGATCTTCCGATACGCCTGTCCCGCAAGGCTCAGCGATCCGTCTGTGGACCCCATCGGCGGACTCTTCGGCCCGCCTCGTGGCCATCCGGCCTCATCCGCGCACATTCCTTCCGTCGAGCCGAAACGACGGCTTCCTTTGCCAGCGCACCTTTGCGGGCATCCTCGTGGCCTCCGCCCCCGCGATGGTTCGCACCGCCAGCCGCACGCCCCCTCTCCGGGTGGCGGACCCCGTCTGCCCTCCCGTCGCGCGCCGGGCCGGCGGCTCGATAGCTTGCCCGGCGAGGCCCTGTGACGGGCATCAGCATGGCGCCCGATCTGCCGCGGGATCGCACCGGGGCGGCCATGGATGGCCATGCGGGACGCGCGGCCGGAAGCGGCCAGAGCGCGATGCGGCGTCAGCGGCCTGTCTGACCGTCGCGATCTTCACTGTCCAGCGAGCATCGTTCTCCTCCCGCGCGACCTTGTTGCGCCAGATTTCCCCTGGCTGTCCGAGTTGTCCTGATCGCAGCCTTTCCGTCATCGCGCCTGGGGCGCGATACCGTCGCCGGAGCGGATGAGCCGGTAGTCCAGGCCCTCGGCCGCGATCAGGCCCCCGCGGGAGCGGACCCGCGGGCGGACGGAAGGCCGTTTTGGACCAGATCGGAGCGTGGGCTCCCTCCTCGGCCCACTGCTAAAACGGCCCCGCCGAGGCCGCCCGGCCGATCAGCCGTCGCCCTCATGCGACATCGGTGAAGACACCAAGGCCGCGCTTGCGAATCTGCCCGGCGATGACGACGCGCTGGATTTCCGACGTCCCCTCCCAGATGCGGTCGACGCGCACGTCGCGATAGAGCCGCTCGACGGGATTCTCGCGCATGTAGCCACGCCCGCCCAGGATCTGCACGGCCTTGTCGACGACCCGCCCCGCCATCTCCGAGGCATAGAGCTTCAACGCGCTGGCATGGGCGTGGACGCGCTTGCGGTCGAGCCCCTGGTCGACTTCCCAGGCGACGCGATAAAGCATCGACTTGGTGGCGAAGATATCGGCCGCCATGTCGGCAAGCATGAACTCCACGCCCTGGAAGTCGCGAATCGGGCGGTCGAACTGGTGGCGTGTGGTTGCATAGTCGTTTGCGATCTCGGCCGCCCGGGTGGCGGCCCCGACCGCGTGTGCGGCAATCTGCAGGCGCGCCTCGACGAACCAGTCCTTGGTCAGCTCGAAGCCCTGCCCGATCTCGCCCAGCACCTTGTCCTCCGCAACGACGACGTCGTCGAACCGGAGCTCGGCGTGGTCGAAGACGAAATTGTGCATGAAGGCGGGCGAGCGCAGATGGATCAGGTTCTCGGCAGGCCGGTCGACGAGAAAGAGCGTCGGCTTGTCCGGATCGTCGTCGACATGCGCATGGACGATGATGAAGTCCGCGGCGTTGTAGGAGGTGACGAACCACTTCTCGCCGTTGAGATGCCACTTCCCGTTCTTCAGCTCCGCCCGGGTCTTGACCCGCCGCGGGTCGGAGCCGGCATCGGCCTCGGTGATGGCAAAGCAACCGCGCCGATGCCCCTGGCACGCCGGCTTGAGATAAGCGTCCCGCTGCGCCTGCGTGCCGAACTTGAGGCTGACCGGCGGACGCCAGACACAGGCCCAAAGTCCGTTGGTCGCCCGACCCAGCTGTTCCTCGATCGCGGTCTGCTCGACCATCGTGAGACCGAGTCCGCCATGCCCCTTGGAGTGGTTGATTCCAGCGAGACCCCAGTCGCGTACGGCTTGCCTGACCGCATCACGACGATCCATCGGAAGCTCGCCATGCTCGTCGGTGATCTGTTCCAGCGGCAGCAGAACCTGATCGCAGAAATCGCGCCCCTTCCTGGAGAGTTCTTTCTCGCGAGGGCTCAGGTCGAAGTCCATTTGCGTTCTCTTCGTCGAATTACAGGGTCGAGATTTCGATATTCCTGCCGAGCAGAAGTGCATCAACCGCCACGCAGCCCCGATCGGAGACAAGCAGCGGGTTGACATCCATCTCATCGATGAGATCGCCAAGGTCGGCGGCCAGCATCGAGAACCTAGAGAGCGCTTCGTGAAGACCGGCCTTGTCGGCGGCGGGCATCCCGCGCTTGCCGTCGAGCAGCGGGCTGATCCGCAACCGGCGGATCATCGCCTCCGCCTCCTGAAGGCTCAGCGGCGGCAACCTCACCCTTCGATCTTTCAGGATCTCGATCCAGACACCGCCGGACGCCACCATGACATAGGGACCGAACTGCTCGTCCCTGACGAGGCCGAAGGCGATCTCCGTGCCCTTGGGCGCCATCTCGGCGACGATCACCTCGGGTCCGAGCCGCGCTGACATCTCCGCATAGGCGGCGCGCAGGTCATCCTCGTCGGCGAGGCCAAGCCTCACGCCACCCTGGTCGGACTTGTGCTGGATCCCCGGCGCTGCCGTCTTGAGAGCGACCGGAAAGCCGATGCCGCGCGCCGCGACCACCGCAGGCTCGATGGCATCGGCCCGGCAGGACCGCGTGGTGCGGATCCCGTAGTCGGCCAGGAGCGCCAGACCTTCCGTCTCGCCGAACGGCCGCCCTTCCGCGAGGCGTGCGCGCCAGCGGTCGCGAACGTCCGCCGCGACGGCCGGCGGAAATGTGCGCTGCATGGTCCGTCGGTCGCGAAAGGCCAGGTAGTTGCCGATCGCGTTCAGGCCTTCGTCGGTTCCGTCGATGACGGGCACGCCGGCCTCGGTGGCGGCCAGGGCCATCGCCCGGTGATCGACGGAGGCATAGTTGCTGATCACGACGACCGGCTTTCCGGTCTTGCCGCTGGAGTTGACGACCGCCCTCACGAAACCGCCCGCGATGAAGGAGCCGTCACGGATGTCCTGGAAGAGCGCGCCGATCGCCGTGTCCGGATCTGCCAGCATCGCATCCATGCAGGCTTCGACCTGGGCCTCGAAATCGCGTCCCGAGCCCCACACGTCGAGGGGGTTCTCCGGTCGAAGCCCGGCATCGAGATGGGCGCTCAGCTTCTGCCTGGTCGCATCCGAGATCGCAGCGAATGGCACCCCTGCCTTCTCGGCGAGATCGGCGACCATCTCGCGCTCGCCGCCGGAATCGTGCAGGCTCGCCAGCCCGCCCGGACCTGCGGCGTCCGCCATGGAGAACAGGAGGAGGTTGGCCGCCAGCTGATCCAGCGTATCGACAGCGATCACGCCGAAGCGGTCGAACAAGGCCTCGTAGGCCGCATCGTCGCCGGCGATCGCGCCGCTGTGGCTCGCGGCGAACGCTGCGCTCAGTTCGGTCCGTCCTACCTTGAGGACGACCACCGGAATGCCGAGCCGGTCCGCCTTCTCGAGGGCCCGCGCGAACCGGGCGGGGTCCCGCGCCGCCTCGAGAAACATGCCGACCACACGGGTGGCCGGCTGATCGAGGATCCAGTCGAGATAATCGGCCGCTGTCGTCGTCAGCTCACGTCCGCTCGAGACGCAGAGCGCGAATTTCAGGCGCTGGTCGCTGTTGGTGAGCGCGCTGAACGCCGAGCCGGATTGGGTGATGAGCGCGACCCCGCCCGGCTTCATGGGCATGTCCGCCGGATAGCCGCACACCCGCAGTCCGATCTGCGGATTGCAGAACCCGAGCCCGTTGCCGCCGCAGATCACCACGCCGGCGTCGCGGGCGATCTTCGCCAGACGGGCCGCGAGGCCATCGTCGGCGGCTCCCGTGAGGTCGCAGCTCGCGAAGATCGTGACCGCCCTGGCCCCGTGGCGCACGGCGTCGAGCAGGCCCTGCTCGAGATGCTCGTTGCCGACGCCGAGCACCACGTGATCGACGCGCTCGGGCAGGCTGGCGAGGTCAGGAAAGCACGGCACGCCTTCCACGATCTGGTATTTCGGATTGATGGCGTAGACCCGGCCCTGATAGCCGTCGCGCGCTGCCGCGCGGATCATCGAGTTGCCTGGCGTGTTCGGGCGAACGGACGCACCGACGAAAGCGATCGAGGCTGGCCTCAGGAGGCCGTCAAGTTCATGGAGCGCATCCGGCGCCTGCGCCAGAGCCGCCGCATCCGCGAAAGATCGGCTTGCGCCGTCGTGTATTCCCACAGCCTGTCCCTGCGCAACTTTGCCGGTTCCCACGGGCCTTCCTGATCGTGGGCTCGGTGCTTCATGACTAGCGGATCACGAAGTTGTTGCGCACGCTCCGAAATATCAGGCCGGCATAAGCTGAGATCATGGGCACCTGCGGTTCGGGACATCGCAGGCTTCAGGAACCGAGCAGTTCCCCGCGCAGCATCTCCATCTCGTCGAGCAGCCAGTCGCGCACGAGAGCCGCAGGCTTGCGGAGGGTACGCCTGCTCGTTGCCACCAGATGGTAGTGATCGCCCGTGCGCAGCTCGTGTCTGGCGGCCCGCACCAGCTCCTTCTCGAGCAGATCGTGCGAGACCACATGCCACCATCCCAGCGCGATGCCTCGCCCCTGGATGGCGGTCTGGATGACCACGGCGTAATCCGAAAACGTCAGGCTGCGGCTTCCCGACGGCAAGGGGTAACTGAATTCGGCAAGGTATCGGTGCCACGGGATGCGAGGAGAATGGGCGATATGGGCCAGCGTATGGTGACGCAGGTCGCTGCAGTCGTCCAGGCTGCCATGTCTGGCCAGATATGCCGGGCTGCAGACAGGAACCACGATCTCCTCGATCAGCTTCCAGCTCTGCCGGTTGGCATTCGGCGGCTGGTTGTAGCGGATCCCGAAGTCGACATCCTCGACGGGACCATCCGGCTCGCCACGCAGAAGCTGAAAGCGCAGATCAATCTCAGGGAAATTGGCCTTGAACCGGTCGAACCGGGGCATGAACCAATGCATCGCGAAAGCCGTCGAGAAGGAAAGCGTGACCGTGCCGGTGTTCCCGTGCATGGCACGAATATCGTCCAGTGCCATCTCCACCTGCTGGAACCCGCTTCCGACGGCCCCGTAGAGGAGGCGACCCTCGTCGGTCAGGGTGAGGCCCGTGGGATTGCGCTTGAACAGCCTGGAGCCGAGATGGGCTTCCAAGCCGGCGATCATGCGGCTGATCGCCGACTGCGTCACGTTGAATTCCCGTGCCGCATGGGTGAAATTGAGGTGCCGTGCCGCGGCTTCGAACATGAAGATCGAATTCGGCGACGGAAGACGCTGGCGCAAGGACACCGGACGCACTCCTCAAACATCGTCTCGAGCTCGTCCCGCCCGACGGCGGCGGCCGCACCGAGTGTTAGGGCATGACCGGCAATGGCGCCATCGGCGGTGTCGCGGCGCAGCAGATTGGCAGCGTGCCGCCAGCGACGGCCCGGGCGCGACCGTCGCGCGTTCCGCCGATCACCGCCGGCCGTCGCTCCGGTGCGGTGCCGCGCCCGCTCCAGACCGTTGGCCCGGCGCGCCGTTGTAGCCGAGCTCGCGCGAGATGGCGGTCGCCGCCCGCGTCACGATGGCGCCGAGCTCGCCGCACCGATCGCTCAACCGGAAGTCGGGGCCGGAGACCCCGACGGCAGCGATCACCGACCCGCCCGCGTCCCGCACGGCGGCCGCGATGCCCCAGACACTGCTGCGCCACTCGCCGCGATTGATCGAATAGCCGCGCTCGCGCGTCGCGCGAAGGTCCGCCAGAAGCTCGTCCGGGGCGACGATCGTATGGCCGGAATGCTGCTCGAGACATTTCAGGACCGGCTGCAGCGGCACCTCGTCGAGATACGCCAGGATCGCCTTGCCGGTGGCGACGCAAAATGCGGGCGCCCGCCCGCCGATCCGGGTGTAGGCGCCGACCGGCTGGGGGCTGTCGATCTTGTCGATATAGATGACCTCGGTCTTGTCGAGGACCGACAGGTGGACCGCCTCTCCCGTCTCTTGCGCGAGGCCGCGCAGGATATCCGCCGCGCGCTGGCGCAGGTCGAGACGCCCGATCACGGTGGCCCCCATCTCCCAGAGCTTCAGGCTGGGCGCGAACTCGCGGCTGCGCGGGTCCTGGCGGATATAGCCCGCCGCCTCCAGGGTCTTGAGCACACGATGGGCGTTGCTCCTGGTCAGATCGAGATCGCCGGCCACGTCCGTCGAGCGCATCGGCATGTCGGAGCGCACCAGATGCTCGAGCACCTGCAGCCCCTTCAAGAGCGTCTTGTCCATCCGGTTTCCGTGATCTTCGAGGCCCACGCCCGGAACTGCCGCGGCAATGGCCGCCGGCATCGGCGCCGGCGGCAAGCCCCGTAACCCTATCCTTTGGGCGTGGCTGTGGTCGAGCCCGACCGCCCCGGCCGGCCGCGCGGCGTGCCCGGCGTCAGTCCGCCGCTCGAGCACGACCCTCCGCGCGCGACGCGGCGGCGGCACGGGCACGCTCGCGATAGGCCGTGATCCGGTCCTTGAGGCCGGGCCGCACGGCCGAGCGGACAAGATTGGCGAGGTCGGCATCGACCAGGCCCGTATGCTCGGCCAGCGCTCCGCGGATGCCGGCCGCCGTCGCCGAGTCGAGTCGCCCGGCGCAGGCGGTCTCCTCCTCCAGCATCGCCTCGACCTCGTCCTCGCCGATCACGCGCGAGACGAGGCCGAGCGATCTGGCGCGTTCCGCGTCGATCTCCCTGCCCGACGCGATGAGCTCCATCGCCGCCTCGGGCCCGGTGCGCACAGCGAGACGCCGCGAGCCCAGGACCAGCCCGAAGGCCGCGCCGGGGAAGCTGAAGCGCGCACCCTCGATGGCCATGCGCCGGCCGCAGGCGGCAAAGAGGTCGGCGCCCGCACCAAAGACGCGCCCTTGCGCGAGCGCAAGGGTCTGGAACGGTGCCGTCCAGACGCGGGCCAAAAGCATCTCGATGCGCACGAAACGGGCAAGCAGCGCCGCATCGTCGGTCTCGGCCAGATCCGAGAGATCGAAGCCGGTGCAGAAGTTGCGGCCCTCGCCGCGCAGCACGAGGAGCCGCACCCCGTCCCGCTCCGCCTCTGTGAGCGCCGCGGTCAGGGCGCCGACCGTCTCGTCGGCAAGCGCGTTACCCCGCGCCGGCCGGGTCAGCGTGACCTCCCGGCGGGCGCCATGGTCCGCGACCGAGACGGCCTCGCTCATCTGGCGACACCCCAGATGTTCGGGATCGTGCCATTCGAATAGCCCGAGATGAAGCTTTTCTCGCCCCCCTCCATCGGGAAGACGTGACGCTCGATCGCGCCGATGTCGCCGCCATAGACGTGGATCGAGATCGAGGTGCGGTCGGTCTCGGCGTTACTGACCTTGTGAATGTCGCCGATCCGCGGCGACACCGCGACCACCTCGCCCTCCTTCAGCAGGTCCTTGCGGCCCGGCACCGGACCGCCCTTGGAGAGCTCGTAGCTCTGCGACAGCTCCGAGCCGCGCAGCATGCCCACGAGGCCCCACACCGTGTGGTCGTGCACCGGGGTCTCCTGACCCGGACCCCAGACAAAGCTGACCACGGAAAACCGCTCGCGCGGATCGCAATAGAGCAGGTACTGCCGGTAGCGTTCCGGATGCGGCTCGGCGCAGTCCTCGGGCAGCCAGTCGTCATGGGCTACCAGGGCGCGAAGACTCTCCTTGCCGCGCTTGAGGATGACGGCCTCCTCGCCGCCGGCCTCCTCGACCAGAGCGCTCATCTCCGCGAGGAACGTGCGCAGCCGCCGGGTATTCTTGGTCATTGCAATCCGTCTCCCGATCGCCCGATTGGTTCACGTCGACGCCTTGGCCCGGCGCTCTGCCTCGTCGAGCGCCGCCAGCACCGCATCGCGGTCGGCGCCGAGAGCCGGCGCACCGCTGCGGATCGGAGGTGCCGCGCCGTCGATCCTGAGCGGGCTCGCGAAGGTCCGGGTCGGCGCGCCGCCCGGAAGGGCGACCTCCTGCACCCAGCCCATGGCGGCGGTCTGCGGATCGGCCAGCGCCTCGGAATAGCTGTTGATCGGCGCGCAGGGCACGCCGGCCGCCTCGAACCGGTCGAGCCAGGCGCGCGCGGTGCCCGTCGCGAAGACCTCGTTCAGGATGTCGCCGAGCGCCGTCTGGTTGGCCGCGCGGTCCACGGTGGAGCCGAACCGTGGATCCTTCGCCAGATCGGGCATGTCGACCACCTCGCACACCGCCCGCCACAAGCGATCATTGCCCGCCGCGATCACGAAATGCGCGTCGGCGGCGCGAAACGCCGCGTAGGGGGCATTGCGAGGATGGGCGGCGCCGAGGCGCCGCGGGTCCTTGCCGCTGCCGAAATACTCGCTGGTCTGGAGGGCGGCGATGGCGAGGCTGGCACCCATCATCGAGATGTCGATGAAGCCGCCCGGCCCGCCCGCGCGCACCCGCGAGATCAGTGTCGCCACGGCGAAGGCGCCGTAGAGGCCGGTGGCGAAATCCGAGACCGGGACCCCGCACTTGACCGGCGCGCCGTCCGCCTCGCCGGTCACGCTCATGATGCCGGAGATCGCCTGCACGGTGACGTCGAAGCCCCCCTGCGCGGCGCGCGGCCCCGACTGGCCGAAAGCCGAGAGCGAGCAGTAGATAAGATCGGGACGCGCCGCGGCGAAGCGGTCATGGCCGAGGCCGAGCCGCTGCATGACGCCTGCACGATTGTTCTCGATGACCACGTCGGCCGTCTCGATCAGGCGGACCGCGATCGCATTGTCGCCGGGATCCTTGAGATCGAGCGCGATGGACTGCTTGTTCCGGTTGAGCGAGAGGAAATTCTCGCTGAACCCGTCCGTCATGGGAGGCCAATGCCGCAGCGTGTCGCCAGAGGGTGATTCGACCTTGACGATGCGCGCGCCCATGTCGGCGAGCAGCATGCCGCAAAATGGCCCCGCCGCGACATTGCAGAACTCGATCACCGTGACCCCCGACAGGGGCAGGTCAGGGCTGGGGTGGGCTGCGGTCAATACGATGCTCCCGTGTCTGCCTTGCGATTCGGCTTCAGCCGGACGTCTGGCTGGTGAACCTGGTGACTGGTATGGCGCGGGCCTCTCGGGAACCGTGCACGCGGACCGGATCGGGGCGGGGCGGAAGCCCATGATCCCGCCCTTCCGTCCGTCTCTCCAAACGCATCCCAATATTTGGGATCGCATCCTTTTATATGGAAATGAGTGGCGGGCATGCCCGTTTGTGTCAACCCCGACCGACGACTGCCGGCACATGAGAAAGGGCGGCCCGGAGCGGGGCCGCCCCGGGCTCGCCACGGTCCGGCTGCCTTGGCGCTCAGGCGCGGGCCGTCGCCGGACCCGCTCTCTTGAGCATGTCGACGAGCACGCCGGCGCACGTCACGGCGACGGCAAGGCCCAGGCAGACCGCCGCGACGGGCCGCTCGAAGAAGGCCAGAACGTCGTAGTCGGCGAGCAGGGCCGCCTTCATGAAAGAGGCTTCGCCCACGCGGCCGAGGATCAGGCCCAGCACGAGACCCGCCATCGAATAGCCGCTCTCGCGCAGGAACCAGGCCATCACGCCGGCGCCGAACATGACCCACACGTCGATCATCAGGTTGCGTTCCGCATAGGCGCCGATGGTCGAGATGACGAGCAGGAAGATCATCAGGTAGCGGGTGTCGAGGCGCACGAGGTGCGTCACCGTCCGCGCCTCCACCCAGCCCAGCAGCAGGATACCCACATTGGCCAGCAGCATCGCCGCGAAAACGAGGCTGATGATGTCGGGGGCGGTGGTAAAGATGAGCGGACCGGGCTCCATCCCATGGAGCTGGTAGACGCCGATCATCATGGCGGTGAGGGCGCCGCCCGGCAGGCCCAGGGCCAGCATCGGGATCATGGCGGCGCCGGTGGCGGCATTGTTGGCCGTCTCGGCGGCGATGACGCCGCGCAGCTCGCCGCGGCCGAACCTGCCGCTGCGTCCGGCGAGCGCCTTCTCGCTGCCATAGCTCACGAAGGCGGCGAGGCTGGCGCCCACGCCCGGCACGAGACCGGCGAAGAAGCCGATGACCGTCGAGCGGCACACCGTCCAGCGTGACTGCAGGAGATCGGAAAGCGAGAAGTGCTCGCTTCCGCCCCCGGACCTCACGGCGGGCAGGGTGCCGCGGCTCGCGAGCTGCGAGAAGATCTCGACCACCGCGAAGACGCCCAGGATGAGCGGCACCGTCTTGATGCCGGCATAGAGCGCGTAGGAGCCGAAGGTGAAGCGCGGAGCGCTGTCGATGGGATCGGTACCGACGCAGGCCAGCAGCATCCCGAACAGCACCGAGAGCCAGCCCTTCCAGATGGTCTTCGCCCCCACCGTCGCGGCGATGGCGATGCCCAGCGCGACGATGCCGAAAATGTCGGCCGGCTGGATGGCCTGGACGGCCCAGCGGGCCGTGGCCTGTGCAGCAAAGATCATCACGAGGCTCGAGATCACGCCCCCCAGGGCCGAGCACAGAACGGCCGCGCCCACCGCCTTTCTCGATTTTCCGGCCCGCGTCAGCGGGTAGCCGTCGATGGCCGTGGCGGCATTCTCGGGGGCGCCTGGAATGTTGAAGAGGATCGCCGTGATGGCGCCGCCGAAGACGCCGGAGCAGTAGATAACCGAATAGAGCATGATCGCGTGGGCGGGGTTCATCTGCGCCGAGAACGGCAGCAGGACGGCACCCAGGGTCAGCATGTTGATGCCCGGAATGGCGCCGAAGAGCGAGCCCGCGCACAGGCCGCCGAAGAAAAGTGCCAGCGCCACCGGGTCCGTCACCAGCAGCCCCAACCCGTTGAACAGGAGCTCGAGGCTGCTCATGGGATCGATCCGAGGGCAAGGAAGGTCTCGCGGATCGCGATGTTGGCGTCGAGGAGGCCGTCCAGCGCACCGGCGGGCATCGCGATGTAGAAGAACGTCGTGAAGACGAGGAAGAAGAAGGCGCTCGCCAGAAGAGCGAAGGCACCCGCCCGCGGCAGCCGCCGCTCGCCGAGGACGAGCAGCGAGAAGAACATGAAGACCGGCGTGGCGAGATAGAAGCCGATCCAGGTCAGGGCGAGCAGATAGCCTCCGACCATGGCCAGAACCGTGGGCAGCCCGGGGCGCCAGGCGGCGGCGATGGCCGATACTTTCCGGTCGCGCTCCGCGAGGAACTGGAGCACGGCCACGACGCCGATGCCGGCCAGGATGAGCCTCGGCCATGTGGCCGAGGTGAAGTCGTAGTTCGAGAGCGCCCGGGAGAACCGCAGGGTCAGCAGTCCCCCGCCGATCGCCACGGCCAGCCAGAAGACGGTCTCGGCGAGCCGCGAGAGCGGCATCATCTTGCGCAGCATGGGACTGTTCCCCCGGACGCGGGCCCTTCGGCCGATCAGTCGATCAGGCCGAGCTCCTTGTAGGCGGCGCGGTACGTGTCGAGCGCATCCCGCAGGAGCTGCGCTGCACCCTCGCTGTCGCGGTAGGAGTCCATGAGGTCCATGTACTTGGCCTTGTTGTAGGCCTGCATGGAGGGCTGCTCGAACGCCTTGCGGATGGCAGTCTCCAGCCACGCCTTGCGCTCCGCGTCGACCCGGGGATCCACCCAAAAGCCGCGGAACCGGTAGAGCGGCTTGAAATCCGCGCCGACGGTCTTGAGTGTCGGCAGGTCGGCGAACATCCCGGGAGCCTCCTCCACGAAGGAGAAGATCGGCTTCATCTCGCCGGCCTCGACCAGCGTCGCGACGTCGCCTGCCTGCTCGAAGAGAACGTCGACATGCCCGCCGATGAGGGCGGCGTAGCGCTCGGCCGGGGCCGGATAGGGCACCTGCACCGTCTCGATGTCGAGGGCCTCCTCGAGCTTCGCCATCATGATCCGCTCCATGGAGCCGGGATCGCCGATATTGGCGAACTTCACCTGGCCGGGATGGGCGCGGATGTGCTCCACCAGCGTCGCGAAATCGGAGAAGCGGGTCTCGTCCGGGCGGATCAGCAGCTGGTTGAAGGTGATGTGCACGATGCCCAGAGGCTCGATGTCCTCGACCGGGTTGATCGGCGAGGTCTTGAGCAGGAAGTTCGAGATGACGGCGTCGTAGCCCTGGAGAACATTGTGGCCGTCGGGGCGCTGGGCTAGGAAGTCCATGGTTCCCGGCACGCCAGCGCCGCCCGGCTTGTTGACCACGATGGTCTTCGTGCCGGTGGCCTCCTCCATGGCCTTGGCGGTGGCCCGGGTGACACCGTCGGAGCCGCCGCCGGGCTTGTAGGGCGACACGAAGGTGACCGCCCGCTCCGGGTAGCCGTCGACGCTGGGCAGCTCGCCGGCCTGCGCCGTGAAGGCCGCGAGGCAGGCAGCGGCAGAGATTAAGAGCTTTTTCATGAGGGTCTCGCTTGCTGCGGCTGGGCTTGTGGTGGGTGGGACGGAGGCTCAGGCGGCGGGGGCGAGGGGTATGCCGTCCATGCCCCCCTCCGGCTCGCCGAGGAACGAGAGGATGGTGGGCGCCACGTCGACCAGCGACGTCGTCCGGGTGATCTCGCCGGCCGCCCATGCGGGATGGTCGGCAACGAGGAACGGCCGGGTCTCGTCGGGGCCCCAGCCGCCATGCTGGCCGAAGCCCACGCCCCTGAAGGCCGCGCTCTCGAAGGCGGCGAACCGCTGACCGGGAACGCCGTGGGCGTTGGCGGCCGGGATGCGCGCCATGTCGACGACGGCCACGAGGCCCTCCCCGTCCGGCACGCCGAGTGCCCCGAGGCCCGTACCGGTTACCACCTCGCCTACCCAGGGCTCGGCCCGCAGGGCCGCGACGGCCCGGCCGGCAAGCGCCCCCTCCGGCTCCATGGCGTAAACGAAGAAGGCCGTGCCCTGCGTGGCGAAGGCGAGCCTGCCCTGGTCGAGCGCCTCGGCAAGACCGACCCGCGCCGCCCAGGCGCGGAGGTCGACCCCCTCGTGAACGGTCTCCTGCCCGTGATCGGAGCCGACCAGCAGGAGAAGGTCCTCGCCCGCCGCGCGACGGCGCTCCACCGCCTCGAGAACCGCACGCACGCAGGCGTCGGTGCGGGCGAGCGCCTCGCGGTGGGCCGGCGACCCCAAGGGCTCGCCGTGCAGGGTCAGGTCGGGGTTGGCGAGCCACAGGATGGCGGCGGCCGGGCGCGCGCCTTCGACGACCCGCTCGCAGAACATCCGCGTCATCGCCTCGTCGCCAGCTAGGTCGTGGCTCACGTCGAGGGGAGGCAGCGCCGTGAGACGGGGCCCATGCGAGCCCGCGCGGTGGCGGACCTCGCCGAACCCGTCCGGATCGAGGAAGGCGGCCGCCCCTGGCGACACGTTCGAGTAGGCGACGAAGCCGCCGCTCCCGGCGAGCCGCTCGGCCATCGTCGGCACGAGCAGGGTGCGGCCGAGGACCCGGCGCATGTGCGCTGCAAAGCCCGGCGGGCCCACGTCGTGGACCACCAGCCGTCCGTCCTCGACCAGCGCCATGCGGTTGCCGTGCAGGCCGTGACGGGCCGGCCTGCAGCCCGTGGCGATACTGGCCGCCGAGGGGCGCGTTACCGAGGGGGTGATGGACCGGTGCGCCGTGGCGCGCAGGCCGGCCTGGCCGAGCCCGTGAATGGCCGGCGTCAGCTCGGGCGAGATCCAGTCGACGCAAAGCCCGTCGCAGTTCACATAGACGGCGCGCTTCATCACACGCTGCCGCCGGCCGGGAGGAGCTGGTTCAAGGCGATGTGGAAGGCGTCGAAATTGCGCAGCCCCTCGGTGGGCGTGCCGGGCACGAGCTGGCGGTTCACGATGAAGGGCACGATCTGCTCGCCGAAGCCGCCATGCGAGCGCAGCTTGCGGTCGAGCTGGGCGAGGTCGTGATCGCCGGCGCGGGTGCCCAGCACGAACGCTGCCGTCGCCACCACCACCAGATCGCCGATCCGCTCGGCCGGAAGCTCCAGCCGTGCTGCCGCCTCGTTCCGGGGGAGCACGCAGGCCACGCCTTCGCGGCCGGCGAGCGCGGCCTGCACCGCAGGCAATCGCGCCCTGTCGTCCAGATAGACGTGGGCCAGCGAGCCCAGGGCCCCGTGATGCTTCACGTGCGGGTCGGTGATCGGCAGGATCACCCGGCCGTCCGCTCCAAGCTCGTCCATGATCTCGGCCAGCCAGATGGCGTTGAGCGCACCCTCCGCCGTCGTCTTGGCGTTCATGCCGTGATCGGCGGTGACGACGAGGCGCACGCCCATGGCGTGCAGCTTCGCGAGGCGCGCGTCGACGGCCTGATAGAATGCCAGCGCCTCCGGATCCTCCGGCGCATAGGTGTGCTGCATGTAGTCGGTGGTTGAGAGATAGACGAGCTGCGGCGCGCTCTGCGCGATCATCCGGATGCCGCTGTCCAGCACCTCCAGCGTGGAAAGCGGCCCGTACATGTCCGGTGCCTGCGGGGGCAGGAACGGGGCGCTGCCGCCCGCCTCGATGGAGCGGCAGCGGGGCAGCTCGGAGGCCGGCATGCCGTGGACCAGCATCCGCAGGAGCTTGTCCTTGGCCGTCACCACGCCGACACCGACGCCCTCGGCGGCGAGAGCCGCGAGGATCGTCCCGCAGGTCATGAAGCGGGGGAAGTTCATCATGACTTCCTCACCGGTGGCCGGATCGAGGAAGTAGTTGCCGGCGATGCCGTGCGTCTCCGGCGTGACGCCGGTGACGATCGAGATGTTGTTGGGATTGGTGAAGCTCGGCATGGCGGATCTCGCCTGGAGCGTCAGCGCCTGACCGGTCGTCCCGGTGAGGAACGGCGCCACACCGTAGCGCCGCGCCGCCTCCAGATAGGCCGGGTCGCAACCGTCGAAGCACACCACCACGGTGGTTTCCGCCGGCTTGCGGTAGTCCCGTCCGTTGGCCTTGATCGTGCTCATGCCGCCCGAAGCTCCGTCACATGTCTCTTTTGTGCTGGCGACGGATCTAATGTGCCTCGACGACTCTTTTGTGACGGCGTAGGTACATTTGTGAATGTTCCGCGGGAACGGAAGGGAGCCGCTACGACCGATGAAGGCCATGCCGACGAGTTCCCCGGAAATCCGGCTCCTTACCCGGGTTTGCTGGCTTTACTACCGCGAGAGCCTGACCCAGGAGATCATCGCGCGCCGCCTCGGGCTGACCCGCAAGCGCGTCAATCATCTCCTGGCGCAGGCGCGCGAGCTGGGCATCGTCCAGATATCCATCACCGGACCGCAGGGCCTCTGCGCCGCGCTCGAGCAACGGCTCACCAGGGCCTTCGGCCTCGAAGGCGCCACCGTCGTCCCGAGCCCCATGCAGGAGACCGATGTCCGCGCCATGGTCGGCGCAGCGCTGGGGGACCTTCTCTCGGCGAGGCTCGTGTCGGAGGCACGCATCGGCGTGAGCTGGGGCGGCACCATCCACGCCGCCACCACGACCCTGCGCCCCGGTCAGGCGAGCGGCCTCACGGTGGTCCAGCTCGTGGGCGGCCTCGCACGGAGCGCCCGCTTCAACCCCTTCGACAACGCCTCCCAGTTCTCCCGGGCGCTGGACGCCGGCTGCTACTACCTGCCCGCCCCGATGATCGCCGACACGCCCGAGTTGCGCGATCTCTATGTGGCCAGCCCGCAGGTGGCGGAGGTGCTGCAGATGGCAGCCGGGCTCGACATCGCGGTCCTGACCGCCGTCGATCTGAGCGAGGCCTCGGGCGGGCTCGAATACTCGGTCATCGACCGCGCGCAATGGGCATCGCTACGCGACGCCGGGGCGGTGGGCGACATAGCCGGTCACTATCTCGACCGGGAGGGTCGGCCGGTCGACCACCCGATCAGCCGGCGCACCATCAACCCGCCGCTCGATTCCCTGCGTAACGCCAAGGAGCGTCTCCTCGCCGCCGGGGGCGCCCACAAGGCGGAGATCGTCCTGGCCGGGATTCGCGCCGGCCTCGTCCGGTGGCTGATCACCGACGAAAGCTGCGCTGCCGTCCTCCTCGACGGCCGTGGCTGACGCGCCTTCGAGCTTGCGACGCCGAGAATGCCCACGGCCGACCCTGCGGCGTAGCCTGAGGCCCGGCGCGCGGCCGGCTCCGATCACCCGGTCGAGCAGCCGCAGCCGGCGTCCCCCGCCCAGCCTGCTCCCGAGACGGCAGTCGCTTTCAGCCGCCCCAGGCCTTCCCCGGCCCCGCGTGCGGCCTCCTTGTCGATGGCGGAGAAGAAGCGCGCGAGAACGAGGGCGGCGCAGCATGACCCCCATCTCTCCGGGCCTCTTGCGCGGCCGTGCTCGGAAGGGCTCCTGTGCGTGTCGCAGAAGGACGCAGCAGCGGGAGGCGAAGCGATGAACGAGCGCATCACTGGCCGGGGGATCGTGGCGGCAGCATGTCTTTCGCTGATCGCGACGGCGGGCCCGGCCCTGGCCCATGACGGTGCCCACGTGCATGCCCCGGGAGTGCTGGCGGGCTTCCTGCATCCCTTTGGCGGTCTCGACCATGTCGCCGCGGCAATAGTCGCCGGGGTCCTGGCGGCACGGCTCGGCGGACGCGCCCGTGTGGCGGTGCCGGCAGTCTTCCTGGGCTCGCTCGTGCTTTCGACGATGCTGGCCGGGACGCTCGGCGTGCCGTTCGCGCCGGAGACCGGCATCCAGCTCTCGATCGTGGCGCTCCTCGCCGCCGCGGTCTTCGCCCGGCCGCGCCCGCTGGCGGCCGCGACGGCCGTGGTGGCCGGCGCGGGAGCGTTCCACGGCCTCGCCCATGCTGCGGGAGTGCCGCAGGGAGCGGGAATGGCCGGCTACGTGGCCGGCTTCACCCTGGCCACCGGGCTGCTCCAGCTCGCGGGCTTCGGGGCTGCCACGCTGGCCCGCCGCTGGAAGACCGCCGGCGCCTGACGGCCGGGGGCGGGGCGGGCGTCAGCCGCCCGCCTTTCCCTCCTGCTTTTCGAGGACTGGCCCGCAGGGGCTTTCCTCGCCGGTGCGGCCGGCGATGGCGGAGGCGAGGCCGGTGAAAGGCCGCAGGAACGTGCCGAAGGTGGCGGCCAGCGCGCCGCGCGCCGCCAGCGTGGCGGCGTTGAGCTTCACTTCCGGGTCGGCCAGCGTGCCGGCGATGGTGATGCCGGTGCGGCCGCTGGGAAGCGGCGCGGAGTCGGGCCGGGCCAGGAGCTCGACGTCGATCTGTTCCGTGTCGAGGTTGATGGTGCCCTCGCCGGCGAGGTCGGCGATCTCGGTGTCCACCACCAGCGAGCGGGTGGAGAGCACGCCGTCCTTGAGCTCGAGGTCGGCGAGCGTGCAGTTGAGATCCACCATCTTCGGCTGGGTGCCAAGGAGCGAGCCGAACAAGCTCAGGAAGTCGAAGCCCAGCAGGTTGACGATCTGCCGGTTGACGGCGCCGCCTTCCATCAGGAGGGTTACCGCCCCGTCGCCGCCGGCCAGGATCTCCTCGATGCTCATGCCCCTCCCGCCGATGTCGGCGCCGCCGCGGGCCTGACCGGAGAGCGTGCCGAAGGCGGCGGTGTCGATGTCCAAGCGCTCGAACAGGCGGCCGATCGGCAGGCGGCGCAGGTCCAGATCGATGCTGGCCACCGCCGGCGTGCGGCTGGCGTCGAGCTCCACCTTGCCTTCGGCGGTGCCCTCGCCCAGCCGCAGCTTGAGCGGGTCGACCGTCAGTCGGCCCGCCTCCAGCCGCACCGAGAGATCGAACTCGTCGAGGGGCAGATCGCCCGCCCGGACCTCCTGGGCCGAGAGCGCGAGATCGAGGTCGAGCTGCCGCCAGCGCTCCGGGTCGAACCGGTCGTCGGGGAGGATCTCCTTGTCCTGGTCCTCCTGCCGCGCCTCCTCCTCCTGCCGGCGCGAGGCGGTCTCGTCGGGTCCGGTACCGGGTTCGGCACCCACCAGCCCGCCCAGATCGTCCAGATCGAGGACCGGCGAGCGCAGGCTGCCGCTTATCTTCGGCCGCTCGCCGGTGACGTCGACCGAAAGATCGCCTGTGACGGTGGTATCGCCCACCTGCCCTTGGAGACCGCCGACCTCCCACGTGCCCTCATCGCCGGCGATGCGTCCGCTCAGGCTGTAGGGCGGAAGCTGCATGGCCGGGAGATCGAACAGCGCCAGCACCGGGGCCGGGTCGGGGCCCTCGATCCTCAGAGCGAGGGCGATCTCGCCGGCGGTGAGCTGCGCGGGGATGCTGCCCTCGAGACTGGCCGCGGTCTTCCCCAGCGTCAGGTCGGCCGTCAGCGGGTAGCTGCCCTTTCCGTCGAGCAGGATCGCCGGCGCGCCGCCGGCAAGGTCGAGCGCCAGGGGCTCGCCGGCGATGGCGCTCTCCAGCACGACCCGCAACGGCCGCTCGGCCGTCGGAGTGAGCGTGGCGTCGATGGCGATCTCCTCGAGCCGCTCGGCCAGGCGCGGCAGGCGCGGCTCGGCCAGCGTGCCGTCGAAGCGCAACGTGCTGCGCTGAAGGATGGAGGGAAGGTCGGAGCCCTCCAGCTTCCCCTCGAGCTGGCCGCTCAGGATCCCGCCGACGGCTTCTCCGGCGAACGGCCCGAGCGCCACCTGCTCTGCCGCGATAGCCACCTCGGCCACCGCGTCCTCGCCCGGCGCCCGCACGAGGCTTCCGGCGATACGTCCCTCCGGCAGCCCCACCTCGAGGGGATCGACGGCGAGCTTGCCATCCTCGAGGCGCACCCCCGCCTTGATGTCGTGCAGCTCGATGTTTGGCAGACGGACGCGCTCGGCCGCGAGGTCGAGGGCCAGGTTCACGGCCTCCAGCGGATCGCCTTCCTTTTGCTCCTGCGGGCCGGCTTCCTCGGGCGTCGCCGCCTGCATCACCGGCTGCAGCGCCACGAGATCGAGGAACGGCGACCGGAGCTCGCCCGCCACCGCAGGCCGCGCGCCTGTGGGATCGTAGGAGAGGGAGCCCCTCAGCCTGCTCTCGCCCCAGCGTGCGTCCAGCTCCTGCACGCCCACAACGCCCTTCTCGCGGGTTAGCGTGGCCGAAGCGGCGAGATCCGGCAGCGCCTCCTCCACCGGCCTGCCGAGGAGGGCCAGGAGGTCGCGCGGCTCCTCCGCACTCGCCTCCACCGCCAGCCTCACCCCTTCAAGCGCGAGCGCATCCTCGGCACTGCCGTCGATCCGCACGCGCATGTCCTGCGAGACGATCTCGCCCTCCACGGGGAAAGGAGCATCGCCGCCGCGCAGCTTGAGGGGCGAGCCCACCTCGAGGGCCAGCTCGATCTCGCGGCCGCGGACCTCCCCCGCGCCGGCGAGCTTGAGGCCGCCGAACTTCTCCGGCCCGGCCGTCTCGTCCTGGGTCACCACCGAGGTCTCGATGGCCACGTCGCTCACCGCGTCACGGTAGCTGAGCAGGCCGCTCTCGATCACGAGGTCGCCGATGTCGGGGCCGGTGCTTCCGGCCTGCTCCTCCTGCGGCTGCTCCTGCTGCTCCGGCCAGCTGGTGCGGCCCTCGGCGTCGCGCTCGAGGAAGAGCCGGGGCTGTTCGAGGCGCAGCGCAGGGATGCGGAAGCCCTCGCCTGCCAGCCACGCCACCGCGTCGAGCCCGAGCGTGATCCGCTCGGCCGAGGCGAGCAGCGGCGCTTGGGCCCACTCCGGCGCCTCCACCTCGAGCCCCTCGACGCGGGCCGTCAGGGTCCGGCCGAGATCGAGGTCGATGTGGGCCACCCTCACCGTGCGGCCGAGCATGCCGCTGGCCAGGTTCTCGAGAAGCCCCTTCGCGAGATCGGTCCGCCATGCGAGCAGCGCTGCGCCACCGGCGACGATGCCCACGAGAACCGCGAGGATGGAGAGGATGACGACAAGAAAGCGTCGAGCCATGCCGCGCCCTCCGCTGGAGGCAGGGCCGGCGCGCCGCGCACCCGCCGGCAGGCAGGCAACGCCGCAGCGGACAAGGGAGTTCCGCGCTCAGCCGCGCAGCCAGGCCACCGCGCCGTCCATCGTGAAGAAGCAAGGATAGTCGGCCTCGGGGATCTCGCGGCCGGTGCGCGCGGCAAGGGCCGTCGCGAAGTTCAGGAAATCCATGGAGTCGATGTCCAGCGCCTCGCGGATGTCCTCCTCGCCGGCGAGCGAGGCGGGGTCGGTCTCCGGTGCTATGGTCCGCAGGATCTCGACCAGAAGGGCACGGGCTTCGGTGTCGTTCACAGCGCCTCCGGTGTCTGCAGCAGGGCGTTGATGGCGGCCAGCAGCAGGCTGCCCTGGTGGCCGTCGCTCGCGCGATGGTCGGCGGCGAGGCTGAGCCGCACGGACGGACGGGCCAGTACCGCACCTTCGGCCACGACAGGCCGCTCGGCGATGCGCCCGAAGCCCACCAGCGCCACCTGCGGCGGATGGATCAACCCCATGACCTCGTCGGCGCCGCGCTCGCCGAGGCTGGTGACGGTGATGGTGGCCTCTCCCAGCTCGGAGCTGCGCAGGCCGCCGCCGCGCGCTCGGCCGATGAGGTCGCGCAGCGCCTCCATCAGGGCATCCAGCGGCAGGAGGTCGGCGTCGTGCAGGGCCGGCGCGATCAGGCCGCCGCCGCGCAGCGCCACGGCCCAGCCCACGTGGATGCCAGGGCCGGGCACGAAAGCGCCGTCCTGCCAGTAGCCGTTCAGGCCCGGTTTCTGCCGCAGCGCCAGCGCCGTCGCCTTCAAGAAGAGTGCGGCAGGCATGAGGCGCCGGGCCACCGGAAGCTCCGCGTTGATGCGCTCCATCCACGCCAGCGCACGCGCTAGGTCGCATTCCAGCGTCAGCCAGTAATGCGGGATCTCGGCGTGGCTGCGGGTCATGGCGGCGGCGATGGCGCGGCGCATGGCGCCGGCCTCCGCAGCCGGCTTTGCCGAAGCGGCGGCCTCGACGTCGGCGAGGCGGACCGCACCCTCCACGCCGGTGCCTGCCAGGCCGGCAAGACTAACGCCCAACTCGGCGGCCCGGCGGCGTGCCAGGGGCGTGACGCGATGGCGTGCGCCCGGCGGCGTCGCGGGCCGCCGCGCGGGAGGTGGCGCTGCCACAGCGGCCGGCGCAGGCTCCGGCCTCGCCGCCGGGGCGGGCACGGCAAGGGGCCGCTCCGCGCCTTCCAGCCGCGCCAGCACCGTGCCCACCGGCACCTCGCGGCCCACCGGCACGCAAAGCTCGGCCACCTTGCCGTCCTCGAAGATCTCCACCTCGATGGCGCCCTTCTGGGTCTCGACCACCGCCACCGTCTGGCCGCGATGCACCACGTCGCCCGGCGCCACCAGCCACTCCACCAGCGTGCCGGCCTCCATGTCCGCACCGAGCGAGGGCATGATGAAGTCGCTCATGACGGACGCACCAGAGCCCGCGCCGCCGCGGCGATGGCGTCGGGCTGCGGCAGGCAGGCCTGCTCGAGATGGGCGGCGTAGGGGACCGGCACCTCGCGGCTGCACACCCGGGCCGGCGGCGCGTCGAGCTCGAAGAAGGCCTCCTCGGCCACGCGCGCGGCGATCTCGGCCGAGAGCGAGCCGCTGCGCCAGCCCTCGTCCACGACCACCAGCCGGTGGGTCTTCGCCACCGAGGCCAGCACCGTCGCCATGTCCAGCGGGCGCAGGCTGCGCAGGTCGATCACCTCTGCGGCGATGTTTTCCGCCGCCAGCGCCTCGGCGGCATCTAGGGTCTTGAAGAGGCTGCCCCCATAGGTGACGAGGCTGACGTCGCCACCCTCCCGCCGGACCTTCGCACCTTCCAGCCTCACCGATGCCGTGCCGTCCGGAATCGTGCCCTCCATGTTGTAGAGCATCACATGCTCGAAGATCAGGACGGGGTTCGGGTCGGCCAGCGCCGCCTTCAGCATGAAGCGGGCGTCCTCGACGGTGGCCGGCGCCACGATCTTCAGGCCGGGAACGTGGGCATACCAGCCCTCGAGGCTGTGGGAGTGCTGGGCGGCGAGCTGGCGCCCCGCGCCGGTGGCCATCCTCACCACCAGCGGCACGGCGAACTGGCCGCCCGACATGTGCGGGATGGTGGCGGCGTTGTTCACGAGCTGGTCGAGGGCCAGCAGGCTGAAATTGACCGTCATGATCTCGACGATGGGCCGCATGCCGTCCATGGCGGCGCCGATTCCCGCACCCACGAAGGCGCTCTCGGAGAGCGGCGTATCGCGCACGCGCTCCTCGCCCAGCTCCTCCGCCAGCCCCTTGGTGACGGCATAGCAGCCGCCGTAGCGGGCAACGTCCTCGCCCATCAGGAAGACGCGCGGATCGTCCAGGATCGCCTCGCGCATCGCCTGGCGGCAGGCCTCGCGGTAGGTCAGGCGCTGCGGGCCGCTCATGCGGGCACCTCCTCCATCAGGACGAAGCGCTCGAGCTCCTCCACGGGCTCGGGCGTGCCGGCCTCGGCGAAGGCCACGGCGAGCTCGATCTCGCCGTCGATCTCTGCCTCGATGGCGGCGAGGTCGCTCGGGTGAAGAAGCCCGTTGCCGTCGAGCCACTTCTGGAAGCGCACGATCGGACCCTTGCCGCGCCACGCCTCCACCTCCTCCTTCGGGCGGTAGGCCTGGGCGTCGAACATGGAGTGGGCGCGCAGCCGGTAGGTGCGGCACTCGAGGAATCGCGGCCCCTCGCCCGCCCGCACCGCCTCCACCGCACGCAGCGCCGCCGCCGCCACCGCCACCACGTCCATCCCGTCGACCGCCTCGCTGGCGATGCGGTAGGCGGCGGCCTTGGCGTGGATGTCGGTCTCGCTCTCGGCCCGCTCCAGCGCCATGCCCATGGCGTAGCGATTGTTCTCGCACACGAAGAGCACCGGCAGCCGCCACAGCGCCGCGAGATTGAGGCTCTCGTGGAACTCGCCCTCCTCCACGGCCCCCTCGCCGAAGAAGCAGGCGGCAAGGCCGCTCCTGCCCTGCATCCTCGCGGCCAGCGCCAGGCCCACCGCCAGTGGCAGGCCGCCGCCCACGATGGCGTTGCCGCCGCAAAAGCGCCTCTCGCGGTCGAAGATGTGCATCGAGCCGCCGCGGCCGCGGCAGCAGCCCTCCCTCACCCCGTACATCTCGGCCATCAGCACGTTCATCGGGATGCCCCGGGCCAGGGCCTGGCCGTGCTCGCGGTAGGTGGCGACCACCGCGTCCTCCGGTGCCAGGGCCTGCATGACGCCCACCGAGACCGCCTCCTCGCCGTCGTAGAGGTGGAGGAAACCCCGGATCTTCTGCGCCTGGTAGAGCTCGGCGCATTTGGCCTCGAAGGCGCGGATGCGCTTCATGCCCTTGAGCAGCGCCAGGAGCTGCCTTCGGTCGAGACGGACCCTGGCGCTCATTCGCCCTCTCCCTCGAGGGTCGAGAGGTCGCCCTCCGGCAGCCCCAGCTCGCGGGCCTTGAGCAGGCGGCGCATGATCTTGCCGCTGCGGGTGCGCGGCAGGCCCGGGGCGAAGGCGATCTCCCGGGGCGCCACCGCGGCCCCCAGCCGCTTGCGGGCATGCCCCAGAATGTCGAGGCGCAGCGCCTCGGATGGCTCGAAGCCGGACCTGAGGGCCACGAACGCCTTGACCAGCTCGCCCATCACCGGCTCGGGCTTGCCGATGACCCCGGCCTCGGCCACCGCCGCGTGCTCCATGAGGGCGCTCTCGACCTCGAACGGGCCGATCAGGTGCCCCGCCGACTTGATGACGTCGTCGGCCCGCCCCACGAACCAGAAGTAGCCGTCGGAGTCGCGTCGGGCGAGATCGCCGGTGAGGTACCAGCCGTCGGCGAAGCACTTCTCGTAGCGCGCCTCCTCGTGGAGGTAGCCGCGCATCATCGAGGGCCAGCCGGCCCTAAGCGCCAGCTCGCCCTCCATGGCCGGGTCCGCCACCGGCACCACCCGGCCGTTCTCGCGCCGCACGACGGCGGCCTCGATGCCCGGCAGCGGCCGGCCCATCGAGCCGGGCCTGATGTCCGTGGCGGCGTAGTTGGCGATCATGATCCCGCCGGTCTCGGTCTGCCACCAGTTGTCGTGGAACGGCCGGCCGAACGCCTCGAGCCCCCACATCACGGCCTCCGGGTTCAGGGGCTCGCCGACGCTGGCGAGGAAGCGCAGCGCCCCGAGATCACGACCGCGCACCGCCTCCGCTCCCAGCTTCATGAGCATGCGGATGGCGGTGGGAGCGGTGTACCAGACGCTCACCCGCTCCTCCTCGAGCACGCGGTACCACGCCTCGGCGTCGAACTCGGCCTCGAGCACCACGCTGGTGACGCCGCAGGTGAGCGGGGCCACGATGCCGTAGCTGGTGCCGGTGACCCAGCCGGGATCGGCGGTGCACCAGAAGATGTCGTCCTCGTGCAGGTCGAGGGCGTAGAGGCCGGTGACGTGGTGCGCCAGGACCGCCTCGTGGACGTGCACCACGCCCTTGGGCCGGCCCGTGGTGCCGCTGGTAAAATGGAGCAGCGCCATGTCGCCGGGGGCGGTCGGCGGGATCTCCGGGATCGGTGCGGCCGAGGCCATCGCGGCGCGCCAGTCGAGCGTGCCCGGTGTGTCGGTCACCGCGCCCTCCTCGCCCACCAGGATGACGTGGGCAAGGCCGGGGAGCTGGCCCCGGATCGGCGCCACCTTGCGGCGGTAGAGGCTTTCGGTGGTCACCAGCACCCGGCCGTCGCCGATCTGCAGCCGGGTGGCGATCGGCTCCGGTCCGAACGCGGCAAAGAGCGGCGAGACCGCGTTGCGGTTCTTGAGCGCGCCGAGGGCTGCCACATAGAGCTCGGGGATGCGGCCGCACAGCAGGAAGACGGCCTCGCCCGGGGCGACCCCCAGCCTGCGCAGCAGGCCGGCGAAGCGGTCGGTCAGCGCCTTGAGCTCGCCATAGTCGATGTCGCGGCGGCCGCCGCGGCGGCCCAGCCAGCGCAGCGCTACCTTCCCGCGGCGCGGCCCGGCGGCGTGGCGGTCCACCGCCTCGTGGGCGATGTTGAGGCCACCCCCGCCGGGCAGGCCGTCCAGCAGGAGGCGGACCCCCTCCCAGGTGAAGGAGGCCCGCACCCGCTGGTAGTCGTCGAGGTGGGGCCGCGGCACGAGCGATGCCGGATCCTTGACGATCGCCGGATAGCCGGTCGCGGTAGAGCCCACCGTTCTTCCCTCCCTGCGTCCGGGAAGCCGCAGCACGATGGCAGCAGGTTCCCGGCAAGCATCAGGAAAGCAGAGGCAGGCTCGTCATGCCTTGAGGGAGATCAAGCGCCGGGCAGGCGCTCAAAGATGCTCCTTGGCCAGCATCATGTGGCAGCCCTTCACGCCGTCGACCGTCTGGGTCACGCGCAGATCGCCGATCAGCGAGCAGAGCATGTAGGCCTCGCTGCGCGAGAGCTTCGTGCGCCGGCAGACATGGTCGATCATCTCGCGGACCGCCTGCTCGGCGGCACGGTCCAGGTCCTCGTGCAGGCCGATGCTGATGAGATGGGTCGCGTTCTCGGCGAAGGGCCGCTCGAAGCCGAGATCCTTGCGCACGGTCAGGCGGAAGCTGCCGGATAGCCCCGTTTCCAGCGCGGTGACGCAGACCTCGCCGTCGCCCTGCACGCCGTGGCCGTCGCCGGCATAGAAGAGGGCACCCTCGTTGAAGACCGGGAGGTAGAGGGTGGCGCCGGGCTTGAGCTCCTTGTTGTCCATGTTGCCGCCGAAGACGCGCGGCGGCGGCGAGGGGCAGCGGCCCCAGTGCGGCGGGGGTGCCACCGCGATGATCCCGAAGAACGGATCGAGCGGCAGCTCCTTGCCCCAGGGCAGCGAGCAGACATTGCGCTCGCGGTCGATGCGGGCGTGGACCAGCACCTTCTCGTCGAACTCCTCGGGCAGGGTGCCGGCGAGCGGCATGTGGGCCACATAGCCCCACTCGCCCGGGAACTCGTGCCCGAGAATGTCGATCTGCAGCACGTCGCCGGGCGCCGCGCCGCGCACGGCCACCGGGCCGGTCACGAAGTGGGTGCCGCCGAACCGCTCGCAGCGCTCAAGCGCCTCGCGGTGCCGCGGGTCCACGAGCGAGCCGTCGGCGGGCAGCCGGTCGGCGGTGCCGGCGGGCCAGCTCGTGAGGTGCACCGTGTCGCCGGAATCGATCTCGAGCACCGGCTTGTGGGCAGCATCGAAATGCCCCCAGGCCATGGCCTCGGGAACCGGAGGGATCTCGTGGTGGCGGCTCATGGAAACACTGCTCTCCCCGATCGGATGGAGTTGCGGCGTGCCGCCGCGAGCGGCCGCGCCGGCGGCACAGTAGAGCGTCTCCCGCTGGGCTGGAACACGGGGGAAGCTGCAAGATCGGCACGGCCACGCGGGGACGCCGCGCGCGGATCGCGTCTCCTGTTTCCGATCGGTCGGCCGCGCGCCTGGCGCAACCCCGACGGCGCCACTCAGGGCGGTTCCAGGAACTCGATGGTTCCCAGGACCTGACGGGCCGCCTTGATGACGGCTCCCACCGCGGCAATGCCGTCGTCGACCCGGTAGACAGCGTGGACCGTGCTTTTTTCCACCGGCGGGCGGCTGGCGAGCAGATCGACCCTGCCGGCCGCCGCGTCAGCGTCGATCATCTTGCGCGGCAGGAAGCCGACCGCCACGCCGGCTGCCACCAAGTGCGCGATCACCGTGACGCTGTTGCAGTAGGAGAGCCGCAGCGGCTCCAGCCCGGCACTGCGGAACCAGGCATTGATCTGGCGAAACATGGGAGCCGGATGCGGGTTGCTGATGATCGGCAGATGACGAATGTCGGCCGGGCGGATGGCAGAGCCGAGCCGCCATTTCGGCGCGGCAACCCAGCTGTTCTCCTGGACGCCCAGCGGCAGCAGCCGCAGCCGCGGATCACCTGACGGGTTGATCGCGAAGGCGAGGTCGAGCCGGCGCTCGCGCACCTCCTGCTCCAGCATCGAGCTGGTCGAGACCACCGTCTCGAGCCGCAGCGCCGCATGGTCCCGGCCCAGCAGCTGCAGGAGGGTGGGCAGGCAGACCAGCGCGAAGGTCTCGGCAAAGCCGACCCGCACGACCCCGCGCACCTCGCCGTCGCGGCCGATGCGATCCTGGATGCGCCCAACCTCGGCCAGGATGGCGCTCGCGTGCTCGAGCAGGGCCACCCCATCATGGCCGAGCTGCAGGCCACGGCCGACCCGTTCGAAGAGCTTGGTGCCGATCGCCGCCTCGAGGTCGCGCAGCCGCAGCGAGACCGTAGGCTGCGCCAGGTTGAGCTGGCGCGCGGCCTGCTGGACCGACCCCAAGCGGGCAATCCAGAAAAAAGCCTCGAGCTGGGCCAGCGTGAAACGCATCTATTGGAATTTCTCATGTAAGTCCGCTGGAAAATCAAATTAGATTTGCGCTCCTGTCCCGTCTAGCGTTGTCATCGCAGTCCAAGGGTGAGGCTTCAGAGCAAAGCAAGATGAGGCGGGGCCGACCCGGACCGGCCCCGCCTCGCTGAAAACCCGTTGTAACGGGCACAAGCGGCATGCTCGTTGGCCAGCGCACAGGGGAGGTCGAGAGATGAGGACGACACTGGGTCTTGCCGGCGGCTGTCTGCTCGCGGCCCTGTTCCTGCCGATCGGCGGCAGCGCAGCCGAGATGCCGAGCGTCGATCTCAAGGTCTCGGGCGGCAACCGCACGCAGAACATGTTCCAGAAGGTCTACGGCCCGTTCTTCACCGAGGAGCTGTCGGCCAAGACCGACGGTGCGATCACCACGACGTTCGGCTCGATCGAGGAGCTGGGCATCAAGGGCCCCGAGGTGCTGCGCCTGCTGCGGCTCGGGATCTTCGACATCTCCGAGGGCACGCTCAGCTACATGGCCGGTGAGGACCCGCATTTCGACGGGCTGGACCTGCCCGGCGTGGCGCTCGACATCGACACCCAGCGCGCCGCCACCGACGCCTACCGGCCAGTTCTGGCGCGGATCATGGAAGAGAAGTTCAACACGAAGCTCCTCTCGATGAGCCCGGTGGCGCTGCAGGTGTTCTACTGCAAGGGCGACATCGAGGGCCTGGCCTCGCTCGAGGGCAAGAAGGTCCGCACCTTCAACCGGGCCATGGCCGATCTCGTGGAAGCGGCCGGCGCCAGCTCGATCAACCTGCCCTTCGCCGAGGTCGTGCCGGCGATGCAGCGCGGTGTGGCCGACTGCGCCGTCACCGGCACCTCGGCCGGCAACACCGCCCGCTGGTGGGAGGTGACCGATCATCTCTTCACCCTGCCCATGGGCTGGTCGATGACCTTCTTCGGCGCCAACCTGCAGAACTGGAACCGCCTCGACCCCAAGGTGCGCGACTTCCTCGAGACAGAGTTCGAGGACCTCGAGGACCGGATGTGGGCGCAGGCGAAGGCAGATGTGCAGGACGGCCTGAACTGCAACACGGGCGAGGGCGAGTGCGTCGACGGAATCGTCGCCAGCCCGCCGATGACCCTGGTGGCGGTGTCGGACGAGGACCGGACGCTCGGCCAGAAGATCCTCCGCGAGCGGGTGCTGGCGGGCTGGGCAGAGCGCTGCGGCGCCGAGTGCGCCAAGGAATGGAACGCCACCGTCGGCAAGGTCGCCGGCGTGGAAGCGCCGGTCCAGTAACCCCGTCCATGGCCAAGCTCGCACGAATGATCAGCGCCGTCTCGCTGTGGATGAGCCGCGCCGGCGGCGCCATGCTGCTGCTGGCGGCGGTGCTGATCTCCTTCGAGATACTCACCCGCAAGCTCTTGCACCTGCCCTTCAACGTCGGCACCGAGCTGTCGACCTACGCCCTCGCGGTGGGCGCCACCTGGTCCTTCGCCTACGCGCTCCTGCAGCGTGCCCATGTCCGCATCGACGTGCTGCAAAAGCTCCTGCCACCGGCCGTCCGCAGCGCCCTGGACCTCGCGGCGATGCTGTCGCTGGCGACGGTGGCGCTGGTGCTCGCCTGGCACATCGCCGGCACGCTCGCCACGTCGATCAGCCTGGGCGCCAGGGAGAACACACCGCTGGCGACGCCGCTCGCCCTGCCGCAAGGCCTGTGGCTTGTGGGCATGATCTGGTTCGCGCTGGTGGCGGTGGAGCAGAGCGTGCGGGTGCTGCTGGCATTCGCCGCCGGGGATCATGCGGGGGTCGCCCGCCTGTCGGCCGCGGCGGGCGTCGAGGAAGAGCTGGACGAGGCGCTCGACGACGTCGCCCGCCGCCTCGGCCGGACCGGCTGAGCCGATGGTCCAGACCTCGCTCCTGCTCCTTCTCGCCCTGCTCGGTCTGAGCCTGCCGGTGGCGGCGGCGCTGATGATCCTGGCGCTGGGCCTCGACCAGATCTTCACGCCGATCCCGCTCTATCTCGCCATCGGCGAGATCGTCTGGTCGGCCTCGAGCAACTTCCTCCTGGTCAGCGTGCCGCTCTTCGTGCTCCTGGGCGAGATCCTCCTGCGCTCGGGCATCGCCGACCGGCTCTACGGCTCGATGAGCCACTGGCTGGGCTGGCTGCCGGGCGGGCTGATGCACGCCAATATCGGCGCCTCGATGGCCTTTGCCGCGACCTCGGGCTCGAGCGTCGCCACCGCCGCCACGATCGGCACGGTGGCGACCCCGCTGCTCGACCGCTACCGCTACGGCGAGCGCCTGTTCCTGGGCTCGCTCGCCGCCGGCGGGACGCTTGGCATCCTGATCCCGCCCTCGATCAACCTCATCATCTATGGCTGGCTCACCGAGACCTCGGTGCCGCAGCTCTATCTGGCGGGTTTCCTGCCCGGCCTGGCGCTCGGGCTGATCTTCATGGCGACCATCGCGCTCGCCTGCCGGATCGTGCCGGCCTGGCGCGGGGTGGCGCCGCCCAGCGACTGGGCCTCGCGGCTCGCCAGCCTGCCCGGGCTGATCTCGCCCTTCCTGATCTTCGTGATCGTGATCGGCAGCATCTATGCGGGTTTCGCCACGCCGACCGAATCGGCGGCCCTGGGCGTCGTCGCGGCCCTCGTGCTGGCGGCTTTCCACAAGCGCCTGAGCGTCCCGATGCTGGTCCAGGCGATCGACGGCACGATGCGCACCACGGGCATGATCATGCTGATCGTGGTGGCCGCGTGGTTCCTCAACTTCGTGCTCTCGGCGATCGGGCTCGTGAACGCGCTGAACGACTTCATCACCGGGCTCGGTCTCGGCCCCGGCGGCATGCTGCTCGCCGTGATCGTCTTCTACCTGGTGCTCGGCTGCTTCATGGAGCCGCTGCCCATGATGATCGTCACCGTGCCGGTGCTGACCCCCGTCGTCGTCCAGGCGGGCTTCGATCCGGTATGGTTCGGCATCCTGATCGTGCTGCTCTGCGAGACCGCGATGATCACCCCGCCGGTGGGCGTCAACCTCTTCGTCGTGCAGGGCGTGCGCCGGCACGGCTCGATCCAGGACGTGATGCTGGGCGTGCTGCCCTTCATCGCGAGCCTTTTGATCATGATCGGGCTCATTGTCGTGCAGCCCGATCTCGTCCTCTGGCTGCCGCGCGTCCTGGGAGGTCCTTGAGCCGGCAGCGGGTTTCTGGTTGCAGTAAAGGAGACGCGGGAATGGCCGAAACCAGAACTGTCGAGCTGCGCGGCAGGCGCATCACCATTGATGATGCGATGCGCGCCGGCATCCTCGAGGAGATGCCCGAGATCGCGTGGATCGAGGACGAAGGGCTGCGCCGCCTGGTGACCGACGCCTGGGCCGCCGCGGTCGCCTCCAGCAGCTTTGCGCGCATCGGCGACATGAAGCCCTCGGGCAACTACGACTCCATGCCCTTGCGCTCGGGCACCCAGGCCGATCACATCCGCTCGGTGACCCGGCTGGCTCTCAAGACCGCCGAGGAGATGGCAGGCCTGTTCCCGGCCTTCCGCTACAACCGCGACATCCTGATCGCGGGCTCGCTGTGCCACGACATCGGCAAGGTCTGGGAGTTCGACCCGGAAAACGTCCGCCGCTGGAAGGCCGATCCGCGCGCCACCGGCATGCCGTCGCTGCGCCACCCCGGCTACGGCCTGCACATCTGCCTCGTCATGGGCCTGCCGGAGGAGGTGGCGCACTGCGCCGCGGCCCATTCCGGCGAGGGCGACCTCCTCGTCCGCAGCCTCGAGAACACCATGTTGCACTGGGCCGACTACACCTTCTGGCGTGTCGTCGAGGCTGGCGGCCAGTTCGCTGCGGAGGACACCTGGCTCGACGGCGAGACCTCCGGGCGCAGCGGCGCCCCGCTGCGCTGAGCCTGCGTCAGGCGAGGCGCCTGAGGAACCAGGAGGCGAGGCGGCGCCACACCTCGTCGCCCTCGGCGGCGGTCTCGACGTCGTTGTTGAGGTTGGGGTTGTCGTTGACCTCGATGACGAAGACGCCGCGCTCGTTCTGCTTGATGTCGACCCCGTAGAGCCCGTTGCCGATCAGCCGGGCGGCCTTCACGCCGATTCGGACCACCTCGGGCGGCGCGTCCTCGAGGGACACCACGGCAAAGCCGCCCTCGACGGCGCGGCCGCTCTCCTTGTGATGAACGATCTGCCAGTGCTTGGGCGCCATCTTGTACTGGGTGATGAACAGCGGCTCGCCGTCCAGCACGCCGACCCGCCAGTCATAGGCGGTGGGCATGAACTCCTGGGCCAGGATGAGGTCGGAATCCTCCAGCATCCCGCGCACCTGGCGCTCCAGCTCGGCACGGCTGCCGACCTTGGTGACACCGCGCGAGAAGGAGCCGTCGGGAATCTTGAGGACCATCGGGAAGGGGAGCTGCCGGCACAGCTCGTCCAGCTCGCGGACGCTCGAGATCACCACCGTCAGCGGCGAGGGCACGCCGTTGGCCTGCAGCAGCTCGGCCAGATAGACCTTGTTGGTGCAGCGCATGATCGACGTCGGATCGTCGATCACCGGAATGCCCTCCTGCTCGGCGCGCTTGGCGAAGCGGAAGGTGTGGTGATCGATGTTGGTGGTCTCGCGCAGCCACAGCGCGTCGAACTCGGGGACCCGGTCGAGATCCTTCTTGCCGATCACCTCGACGCCGAGGCCCATCCCCTCGGCGATGCGCGCGAAGTGACGAAGGCTCGCGGTCTCGGTGGGCGGCAGCTTGTCCTTGGGGTCGTGCAGCACGCCCAGGGTGAAGCGCGGCGCCGGGCGCGCCTTGGGCGAGCGCCAGCGGCTCTTGAAGAGCGCGCGGACCGCCTGGGCGAGCTGCGCCTTGCCCTCGGGCCCGAGCTCGTTGACGCCTACCGGGGCGAGCTTCCTGACCCGCCACCAATCGCCCGCCTGCACCATCACCTCGACGATCGGGCAGCGAAACAGGTCGAAGAGCTGGCGCGCGAAGCGCTCGAAGCGCGGATCGTCGCAATGGCCGAGGCAGATCAGCAGGCGGAACGAGTGGGCCGGCGGGTCGGCGAGCCGGCGCATCGTCCGGTTGAGCGTCTCCTCGAGGTCGGGCAGCGCGTAGCCGTAGACGTTGCGCCGGGTCAGCTCGAGCACCGTGGTGACCGACGGCAGCACCTTGTGGCCGCGCGCCTCGGCGAGCAGCGAGCAGTAATAGCCCAGCGTCTGGTAGCCGTAGCTGCGCGAGAGATTGAGGACCTTGGGCGGATCACGCCGGCTGTTGCGCAGCCGCATGATATAGTCGCGCGTCGTGGCCGCCGGCTGGTCGGCGAGCTCCTCCGGCAGGTCTGCCAGCCGGTCTAGAACGATGAGCCAGCCGCTCATGCGGCATCTCCGCCATCAAGCCGCTTTTCCATGCGCACGCCGTCCGCTCCGTCCTGGTAATAGCTGGGCAGCCTCTCGAGGCTGCGATAGCCGCACTTGCCGTAGAGCTGCAAGGCGGCGTCGTTGTCCATCCGGACCTCCAGACGCATTGCCGCGGCGCCTCCCTCGCGTGCCGCCGCCTCGGCCGCCCCCAACAGGGCGCGGCCGGTGCCCGGCGGGGCCACGGCCGGATCGCGGGCGAGCGAGTAGAGCCGCGCGATCCGGCTGCCCCGGCGCAGCAGGACGAGCGCGTAGCCGCACAAGGCGCCTTCCCCCTCGGCCACGAGGAAGACCGCGCTGGGCCGGCCCACCAGGCGCCGGAAGCTGCGCCGGCTGAGCCGGTCGCCGGCGAAGATCCGCTGCTCCAGCGCCACCAGCGCCTCGACATGCGAGCCATGCGCCAGGGCGATGCGGATTTCAGGGGCGCCCGGGAAAGCAGGCGCTTCCCTTCCGCCGCCCGCACCGGCAACATCGGGCTGCCGCCGCACGGCCGGCGCAAGTGTCTCTTGATCAGAACCGGAGGTTGGCATGAAGGGCGGTCTTTCGACGCGTCGTGGCATGATCGCGGGTGCCCTGGGCCTGGGGCTGCTCGCCGCCGGCACAGCCGCCGCCGAGCCGGTCAAGGTGGCCGCGATCTATACTGTGCCGGTAGAGCAGCAGTGGGTCAGCCGCATCCACAAGGCGCTCAACGCCGCCGAGGAACGTGGCGAGATCACCTATACCTTCTCCGAGAACGTCGCCAACACCGACTATGAGCGGGTGATGCGCGAATATGCGGAGAGTGGCGCGCAGCTCGTCTTCGGCGAGGTCTTCGGGGTGGAGCGTGCAGCCCGCGGGGTCGCCAAGGACTATCCCGAGACCGCCTTCCTGATGGGCTCGAGCTTCCCGCCCCAGGAGCCGAACTTCTCGGTGTTCGACAACTACATCCAGGAATGCTCCTACCTGACCGGCCTGGTCGCCGGCTCGCTCAGCGAGTCGAACCTCATCGGCATGGTCGGCGGCTACCCGATCCCCGAGGTCAACCGGCTCATGAACGCCTTCATGGAGGGTGCCATGGAGGCCGATCCAAAGACCCGCTTCCTCGTCTCCTTCATCGGCTCCTGGTACGATCCGCCCAAGGCCAAGGAGGCGGCCTTCGCGATGATCGATGCCGGTGCGGACGTCATGTACGCCGAGCGCTTCGGCGTCTCCGACGCCGCCCAGGAGCGTGGCGTGAAGGCCATCGGCAACGTCATCGACACCCAGGACGACTATCCGGGCGTGGTGCTGGCGAGCGCGCTCTGGCACATGGAGCCGACCGTCGAGAAGGCCGTTGCCGCGGTCGCGACGGGCGGGTTCAAGGCCGAGGATTACGGCAGCTACAGCAACCTGCCGGTGGGCGGCTGCACCCTGGCGCCGATGGACGAGAAGCTGGTCCCGGCCGAGCTGCGGGCCATGGTGGGCGAGAAGGAGAAGGCGATCCGCGAGGGTACGCTCACCGTCAAGGTCGACGACAGCGAGCCGAAGTCCACCCGGTGAGCACGATGCCAGCGGGCGGGGAGCGCCCCGTCGTCCTCCGCCTCGCCGGCATCACCAAGCGGTTCGGGAAGCTGGTCGCCAACGATGCGATCGACCTCGAGCTCAGGGCCGGCGAGGTGATGGCGCTGCTCGGCGAGAACGGCGCCGGCAAGACGACCCTCATGAGCATCCTCTTCGGCCATTATGTGGCCGACGCGGGCGAGGTGGCGGTGGCCGACGCCGCGGGCCGTCTCGAGCCCCTGCCGGCGGGCTCGCCCGGGGCGGCGCTCGCCCGCGGCGTCGGCATGGTGCACCAGCACTTCACCCTGGCCGACAATCTCTCGGTGCTCGAGAACATCACGCTGGGCACCGAACCGCTCTGGCGCTGGCGCCGCCGCTCCGGCGAGGCGCGCCGGCTGCTGGACAGGCTGGCGCGGGATGCCGGGCTCGAGGTGCCCCTCGATGTCCGGGTGGGCAGCCTCTCGGTGGGCCAGCAGCAGCGAGTGGAGATCCTCAAGGCGCTCTATCGCGGCGCCCGGATCCTGATCCTCGACGAGCCCACCGCGGTGCTCACCCCGCAGGAGACGGACGCCCTCTTCGCCACCCTGCGCCGGCTCGCTGCCCAGGGGATGGCCGTCATCTTCATCAGCCACAAGCTGGGCGAGGTGATGGCGCTGAGCGAGCGGGTGGCGGTGCTGCGCGGCGGCCGCAAGGTGGCCGAGCTCGCCACCGCCGCCACCGACCGGGAGACGCTGGCCGAGACCATGGTGGGCCGCAAGGTGGCGACACCGAAGCGTGAGCCCATGAGCCCCGGCGCGCCGCTGGTGGAGCTGCGCGGGGTAAGCGCGCGCCTGCCCGGCCGGACCGCGCTGGAGCGGGCCGACCTGACCGTGCACGCCCACCAGATCGTCGGCATCGCCGGGGTCTCGGGCAACGGCCAGCAGGCCCTCTCGGCGGTGCTGGCCGGCCTGGTGGCGCCCGCGGAGGGCGAGCTGCGCCTTGCCGGCGGTGCCTGGCCCGGTGCCGATCCCACCGCCCTCACCTCGGCGGGGATCGGCCGGATCCCCGAGGACCGCCACCTCGAAGGCGTGGTGGGCGACATGACCGCCGCCGAGAACCTGGCGCTGGAGGACTATGCCGGGCAGGAGTGCCAGCGCTGGGGCATCCTGCGCGGCCAGGCGGTGCGGGCGCGGGCCGAGCGGCTGATCGCCGGCTTCGACGTGCGCGGCGGCGGCCCCGATCACCTCACCCGCCTGCTCTCCGGCGGCAACATGCAAAAGCTGATCCTGGCCCGCGTGCTGGAGCGCGACCCGCGCTTCATCCTGGCCAACCAGCCGACCCGCGGCCTCGACATCGGCGCGGTGACCTACGTCCACGACCGCCTCCTCGAGGCGCGCCGGCGCGGTGCCGGCGTCCTGCTGATCTCCGAGGAGCTGGAGGAGCTCTTGACCCTGGCCGACCGCATCGCCGTGATCTACCGTGGCAGGCTGAGCGCGCCGATACCCACCGAAAGCCTCACCGTCCGCGAGCTCGGGCTGATGATGGCAGGCCAGAGCCGCCATGCGGCTTGAGCCCCGCACCGAGATCGGCCCGCTAGTGCGGGTGGCGGCCCCCGTCTGCGCCGTCCTGGCGGCGTTCCTGCTGTGTGCCCTGCCGCTGGCGCTGGCCGGCGCCGACCCCCTGGCGGCCTATGGCCGGATCCTCTCCGGCAGCCTCGGCTCCGGCTTCGCGCTCACCGAGACCCTCTCGCGCGCCACGCCGCTGATCCTGACCGGGCTTGCCGCCGCCGTGGCGTTTCGCGCGAGGCTTTGGAACATCGGTGCCGAGGGTCAGCTCTATGCCGGAGCGCTCGCCGCCGTGGCAGTCGGCAGCGGGGCGCTCGCCGCACCTTCATGGCTGCTGGTCCCGCTGGTGCTGCTCGCCGGTGCGGCAGCCGGTGCCCTGCTCATGCTGGGCCCGGCCTGGCTCAAGCTGCGCCTCAATGTCGACGAGGTCGTGACCACGCTGCTGCTCAACTTCATCATGCTGCTGTTCGTCGGCATGATGCTTGAGGGCCCGATGCAGGACCCGATGAGCCTGGGCTGGCCGCAGTCGGCGCCGATGATCGACGAGGCCACCCTGCCCCGCCTGTGGGCCCGCACCCGCGTTCATGCCGGCCTCCTCGTGGCCCTGCTCGCCGGGCTTGCCATCTGGTTCTATGTCCACCGCACCACCTGGGGCTTCGAGCTGCGCGCGGTCGGCGCCAACCCCTCGGCCGCCCGCTTCGCCGGCATGAAGGTGCGGGGCGTGATGCTGCGCACCGCGCTGATCTCGGGCGCGCTGGCCGGTCTCGCCGGGGTCGGCGAGGTGGCCGGGCTCAAGGGCTACCTCACGCAGGACCTTTCGCCCGGCTACGGCTATGCCGGCATCGTCGTGGCGATGCTGGCGCAGCTCGACGCCCGCGGTGTGGTGGTGGCAGCACTCTTCATCGCCTCGGTCTTCGTCGGCGCCGACAGCATGAGCCGGGCGCTGGGGATCTCCAGCTACATCGCCGATCTGATCGTCGCCACCTCGCTGCTCACCATGCTGATCGCCGGGTTTCTCGTGCGCTTCCGGATCCGCCCATGAGCCCGTCAGCCGCCGCCGAGAGTGCCAATCTCCGCGCGGCGCTGCTGATCCTGGCGTCGAGCACGCTGTTCGGCATCGGCGATGCCATCGTGAAATATCTGAGCGAGGACTGGCCGGTGGGCCAGATCGTGACGCTGCGATCGGCCGTCTGCCTGATGCTCCTCGGCCTGGTGCGGCCGAAGCGCGAGCCGCTGGTCCCGCGCGGCCTCCTCCAGCGCACCAACCTCGTGCGCGGCGGCTTCGAGATCGGCGTCACCTTCCTGTTCTTCAGCGGCCTCATGTTCATGCCGCTGGGCAACGCCGTCAGCATCATGTTCCTGGCGCCGATCCTGCTGACCGCCCTGGCGGCACTGCTCCTGGGCGAGCAGGTCGGATGGCGGCGCTGGACCGCGGTGCTGGTGGGCTTCGCCGGCGTGCTGGTGGTGGTGCGCCCCGGCCTCGAGGGCTGGAACGCGGCGGCCCTGCTGCCGCTGGGTGCTGCCTGCTTCATCGCCGGCCGCGACATCGTGGTGCGCTGGCTGCCGCCCGAGGTCACCACCCGGACCGTGGTGGTCACCACCTCGGCCGGGCTCTTTCTCGCAGGCGCCGTCACCCTGCCCTTCGCCTGGGAGCCGCTGGGCTGGAAGCTGGTGCTCGGCTGCGTTGTCTGCGGCGCCACCGTGACCAGCGCCTTCCATCTCTACGTCCAGGCGACCCGCGTCGCCGAGGTCTCCTTCCTCCAGCCCTTCAAGTACGTTGCGATCCCGCTCTCCTTCGTGATCGGGTTCGTCGTGTGGGGTGACGTGCCGAGCCCGCGTGCGCTGCTCGGCGTGGCGCTGATCGCCGCTTCGGGCCTCTTCATCTTCCACCGCGGCCGCCGGCTCCGGCGCTCGGCGCAAGCGGGAGACGGTCAGGGATGACACCGGAGAATCTTCGTGCCGTCCTGCTCATCCTGGCCGGCATGGTGGCGTTCACCACCAATGACGCGCTGGTCAAGCTGCTGACCGAGCGGCTGCCCGTGGGGCAGGTGATGTTCGTGCGCGGCATCGCGGTGGTAGCGCTGCTGCTCGCGCTTCTGCGCCGCCGGCACCGCGCGGTGCCGCTCGCCGCCTGCCTGCAGCGCCATGTGGTGGTGCGCGCCCTGCTCGAGGCGGGCATCACCTTCTGCTTCCTGGCCGCCCTCGCCCGCATGCCGATCGCCAACGCCACCACACTGTTCTTCTCGGCGCCGATCATGCTGACCGTGCTGGCCGCGCTGGTGCTGGGCGAGCAGGTCGGGCCGCGCCGCTGGGCGGCGGTCGTGGTGGGCTTCGTGGGCGTGGTGATCGTGGCGGGTCCCCGGGGCGAGTTCTCGCTCATCGCCCTCCTGCCCGTCGCCGCCGCGGCCATGAGCGCCACCCGCGACATCGTCACCCGTTTCGTGCCGCCGGCGGTGCCGTCGATCGCCGTGTCGCTGGCCTCCGCCGCCACCGTCGCCGCGGCCGGCCTGATCACCGCACCGGGCGGCTGGCCGATGCCCACCGCCGGCGAGCTCGCGCTGATGCTGGTCTGCTCGCTGCTCGTCACCGTGGGCTATCTGGCCTATGTAGCCGCCATCCGGCTGGGCGAGGTGTCGCTGGTGGCGCCCGTGCGCTACACGGCCATCCCGTTCGCCATGCTCGCCGGCTATCTGCTGTGGGGGCATGTGCCGGCGGCCACCACCTGGCTCGGCACGGCCGTGATCATCGGCTCGGGCCTCTTCATCTTCCACCGCGCGCGCCGGGCGCAGGCGGTCGCCGCAGCCACGTCGGCGACGGCACCAACGAAATCCGGAACCATCGAAAAGCCATGAGCGAGACCCTCGAGATCCTGGCGACGGCGACCTTCTGGGCGGCCACCCTGCGGATCGCCACGCCGCTGATCTTCGGCACGCTGGGCGAGCTTTTGTGCGAGCGCGCGGGCGTGCTCAATCTCGGTATCGAGGGAATCATGACCGCCGGCGCGATGACCGGATGGCTGGTGGTCCATATGGGCGGCGATCTGTGGACCGGCGTCGCCGCCGCGGCCCTGGTGGGTATGGCGCTGGGCCTGCTGCACGGCTGGCTCACCGTGCCGCTCGGTCTCTCCCAGCACGTCACCGGCATCGGCATCACGCTTCTGGCGACCAGCGCCACCTACTTCACCTATCGGGTGCTGCTGCCCGACGTCTCCTCGCCGCCGCGTATCGAGGCCTTCCAGCCGCTCGATATCCCGGTGCTGGGCGACCTGCCCTTCCTCGGCCCCGCCCTGTTCCAGCAGACCGCGCTGACCTGGCTGGCGCTGGCGCTGGTGCCGCTGCTCGCCTGGGTGCTCTACCGTACCCCGCTGGGCCTGGCGATCCGCACCGCCGGCGAGAACCCCGCGGCGGTCGAGGCCCAGGGGCTCGACGTCTACAAGATCCGCCTGGGGGCCCTGATGGCCGGCAGCGCCCTCATGGCGATCGGCGGTGCCTTCCTCACCATGTCGGCCTTCAACGCCTTCTTTTTCGGCATGGTCAACGGCCGTGGCTGGATCTGCATCGCGCTGGTGGTATTCGCCTCGTGGCGCCCGGGCAAGGCGCTGCTGGGGGCCCTGCTGTTCGGCGCCTTCGACGCCTTCCAGGTGCGGCTCCAGCAGGTGGTAGGCGCCTTCGTGCCCTACCAGATCTTCTTGATGCTGCCCTATCTGCTCAGCATCGCAGCGCTCGTCCTCATGGCGCGCCGCGCCGGCTACCCGCAGGCGCTGATGCGCCCCTACGTCAAGGGTCAACGGTGACATGCAGCCCGATCTGATCGTCCGCAACGCCAACCTTCCCGACGGCCGGGAGGGCGTCGACCTCGTGGTGGCCGACGGGCTCATCCAGGCAGTGGGTCCGCAGATCGAGGCCAGCGGCCGGCAGGAGCTCGATGCTGCCGGCCAGCTCGTGACGCCGCCCTTCGTCGACTGCCATTTCCACATGGACGCGACCCTCTCGCTGGGCCAGCCGCGCCTCAACGTCTCGGGCACGCTCCTCGAAGGCATCCAGCTCTGGGGCGAGCTCAAGCCGCTCTTGACGGTCGAGGCCGTCGTCGAGCGGGCGCTGGCCTATTGCGACATGGCGGTGGCCCAGGGCATCCAGGCGATCCGCAGCCATGTCGACGTGTGCGACGACCGGCTGGTCGGCGTGGAGGCGCTGCTCGAGGTCAAACGGCAGGTGGCCCCCTGGCTCGACCTGCAGCTCGTGGCCTTCCCCCAGGACGGGCTCTACCGCTCGCCCGGCGCCCGCCAGAACCTGCTGCGCGCCCTCGACATGGGCGTCGACGTGGTTGGCGGCATCCCGCATTTCGAGCGGTCCATGGAGGACGGCCGGCGCTCGGTGCAGGAGCTGTGCGAGCTGGCGGCCTCGCGCGGGCTCAGGGTCGACCTCCATTGCGACGAGACCGACGACCCGCTCTCCCGCCACGTCGAGAGCCTGGCCTTCGAGACCCAGCGGCTGGGCCTGGCCGGCAGGGTGGCGGGCTCGCATCTGACCTCCATGCACAGCATGGACAACTATTATGTGAGCAAGCTGCTGCCGCTGATGGCCGAGGCGGGAGTGGCGGCGATCGCCAACCCGCTCATCAACATCGTCATCCAGGGCCGCCACGACAGCTACCCGAGGCGCCGCGGCATGACCCGGGTGCCGGAGCTGCGCGAGCACGGGATCCCGGTAGCCTTCGGCCACGACTGTGTCATGGACCCCTGGTACTCCATGGGCTCGGGCGACATGCTCGATGTCGCCCACATGGCGGTGCATGTGGGCCAGATGACCTCCATGGCGGCGATCCGGCAGTGCTTCGACTCGGTCACCTCGGTGCCCGCCGGCATCCTCGGCCTCGAGGGCTACGGCCTCGAGCCCGGCTGCAAGGCCAACTTCGTGCTGCTCGAGGCGGCCGACCCGATCGAGGCGATCCGCCTCAAGGCGGCGCGGCTGGCGGTGGTGCGCGCCGGCCAGGTGATGGCCGAGAGCCCTTCGCGGCGTGCCACGCTGCATCTCCCGCAGCGCCCCGCCTCGGTCGCCTTCGCGCGTCCGCGTTGAGGGGAAAACCGGCCCCGCGACCCGACGTCGCGGGGCTTGCCTGTGGCCCGGCGGCCACGGTGTTTCGGACGGTTGCACCCTGAGGTGCATCGCCCATGCGCTCCGAGGGCGCAAAAAGGCGCAGTGCGGATAGAATCTCATTCACCCGCATAAGCTTTTCGGTTAATTAGCCTCGGTCGTTTGCTAGCGTACGACGCGAGAAGCCCTCTCCTCGCTTTCCTCGAAAACGATGCTCAGTCTCATGGGGTCGCAGCTGGGGCTCCGGACATTCACGCAAGGGAAGGCCGAATAAAGGCTTGGCGCAAGACGCCACCCATGCGTAAATCCCCGGCTGGCGGTTAACCCTTTCAGCAATGAAATGAAAAAGGCAAGAAGTCGAACTATCGATGCTGCCCTTCAACAAAGCTGACCTCGAGCGCCTGTTCCCGGCCACCGCCTGGAGCAAGGGCGAAGACCTGGTGGCCACAGGTGCCGTCCTTGACGTCGAGGTTGAGCGCGATGGTCGGTCGATAACCGGTCGCGTCCGCAGCGGGCGTCGCTCGCCCTTCCTTACACGCGTCAAGATCGTCAATGGACGGGGCGGACGGGTCAAGGTGACGAGCACCTGCACCTGCATCGTCTACTCGGAGTGCGAGCACGCCGCGGCGACGCTAATGGGGGTGCTGGAGCGCACCGCCACGCCCAGTCCCGACGATGTCGTGGGCAGCATGGATCCCGAGCTCGAGGCCTGGATCGCCGCCATCAACGGCAGCGTGCGCGCGCTGGCGCCGAGCCGCGGGGCGGCCGACGGCAACGAGAGCATCCTCTATCTGCTCGACCCGGCGCAGCGCTCGTGGCGCGATGCGGGAGTGGCCCAGCCGATCCTCGTCAACACGGTGCGCGCCCGCCTGCTCTCCGATGGCGTCTACGGCCGCGAGCAGCCGGTGGCCCTGGCGAGTCTCGTGGCCGACGACGCGCCGGCCTATGTGCGCCTCGAGGACCGGATCATCGGCAGGCTCCTGAGCGCCGGTGCCGGCACCGGCCCGAACGGCCGGCGCCTCGGCGGCCAGGCCGACGGCGAGACCTTGAAGCGGATCCTCGAGACCGGCCGCTGCCACTGGCGCAACAGCCAGGGCGTGCCGTTGTCGCTGGCGCCCGAGCGCGAGGGCCGCTTCTACTGGCGCTTCGACGCCGACGGCCAGCAGCACGTGGTCTGCGCCGCCGACGAGCAGGACGAGGAGACGGTGATCGTCGCCCTCGGCCAGCCCTGGTACATCGACGTGCGGCGCCGGGTGTGCGGCCCGGTGCAGACCGGCGTGCCCGAGCAGATCGCGGCCGAGCTGCTGCGCGCCCCGGCGGTGCCCGCCACGGTGGCGACGCTGGTGCGCCAGCGCCTCCAGCAGAGCGCCGAGCTCCTGCCGCTGCCCGAGTCCCTCAAGGGCCGCGAGCGGGTCGAGGTGCAGCCCAAGCCGTGCCTGCACCTGCATTGCCCCAAGGTCACGGTCAGCCGCGGCGTGGGCTGGAAGCGCGAGGAGCAGGAGGTCGACCTGCCGCTCGCCCGCATGACCTTCGATTATGCCGGCTGCGAGGTCGGCTGGCAGGACGGACGCAGCGAGCTCAACCATGTGGTCGACAACCGCCTCATGGTGATCGGCCGCGACGCGGTGGCCGAGGTGCAGATGGTCGAGCGCCTCAACGGCCTCGGCCTGCAGCCGCTCGGGCCCACCGGGCTCGGCAAGTTCGCCACCGACGTGACGCGTCAGGACTTCACCTTCGAGGAGGACGAGGACGACGACGTCTCGATGCGCTGGGTCGAGTTCAATCACTCGGAGCTGCCCAAGCTGCATCGCGAGGGCTGGCGCATCACCTTCGACGACGACTATCCCTACCAGGTGGTCGAGCCGGACGACGAGTGGCAGGTCGACGTCAGCGAGACCGGCATCGACTGGTTCGAGCTCGACGTCGGTATCGACATCGCCGGCGAGCGGATCTCGCTGCTGCCGGTGCTCCTCGACCTGTTCAGCCGGGCGCCCGACGAGATGACCCCGGCGGCCCTGGCCTCGTTCGGCGACGAGCCGGTCTACGGCACCCTGCCCGACGGCCGCCTCGTGCCGATCCCGGCCTCGCGCCTCAAGGGCATGCTCGAGGCCCTCTACGAGCAGTTCGCCACCGGCCGGGTCGCCAGCGGCACACCGCTGCGGCTCACCAAGGCCGAGGCGACCCGCCTTTTCGCCCTCCAGCAGGCCTTGCCCGAGGACACCTTGCGCTGGCACGGCGGCGAGAGCCTGCGCAGCATGGCGCGCCGGCTTGCCGAGACCGACGAGATCCCGATGGTGCCGCAGCCCGCCGGGCTGCGCGCCACCCTCCGTCCTTACCAGCAGCAGGGCCTGGCCTGGCTGCAGTTCCTCTCGGCCACCGGGCTTTCCGGCGTGCTCGCCGACGACATGGGCCTGGGCAAGACGCTGCAGACCCTGGCGCATATCCTGGCCGAGAAGCAGAACGGCCGGCTCGACCGGCCGGTGCTGGTGGTCGCCCCCACCAGCCTCGTGCCCACCTGGCGCAACGAGCTGCGCCGCTTTGCCCCCGACCTCGACCTGCTGGTGCTCCACGGCAACGACCGCAAGGAGCTGTTCGAGACCATCGACCAGCACGACGTGGTGCTCACCAGCTACGCCCTGCTGATCCGCGACCGCGACCAGCTCATCGACCGGCACTTCCATCTTTTGGTGCTGGACGAGGCGCAGGCCATCAAGAACCCCACCACCAAGCTCGCCCGCACGGCCAGCGCCCTCAAGGCCGACCTGCGGCTGGCGCTGACGGGCACGCCAATCGAGAACCACCTGGGCGAGCTGTGGTCGATCTTCAACTTCCTGACGCCCGGCCTGCTCGGCGACCGCGAGCTCTTCCGGCGGGTCTTCCGCACGCCGATCGAGCGCGAGGGTGACACCGACCGCCAGGCGCTGCTGTCGCAGCGGGTCAGGCCCTTCATGCTCCGCCGCACCAAGGAGGAGGTGGCCACCGAGCTGCCGGCCAAGAACGAGGTGCTGCGCGAGATCGAGCTGTCCGAGGCGCAGCGCGACCTCTACGAGAGCGTGCGCCTGGCCATGCACGAGCGGGTGCGCAACGAGATCCAGGAGCGCGGCCTCTCGCAGAGCAACATCGCGATCCTGGAAGCGCTCCTCAAGCTGCGCCAGGTCTGCTGCGATCCGCGTCTGCTCAAGAACCGCGAGGGCGCTCTTCCCGCCTCGGCCAAGTTCGATCTCCTCATGGAGATGTTGCCGAACATGGTCGAGACCGGGCGCAAGATCATCATCTTCTCGCAGTTCGTGGAGATGCTCGACCTGATCGACAAGGGCCTCACCGCCGAGGGCCTGCCCTTCGTCAAGCTCACCGGCAGGACCCGCGACCGCGAGACCCCGGTCAGGCGCTTCCAGGCGGGCGAGGTGCCGATCTTCCTGATCAGCCTCAAGGCCGGCGGCACCGGCCTGACCCTCACCGCCGCCGATACGGTCATCCACTACGACCCGTGGTGGAACCCGGCGGTCGAGGCCCAGGCCACAGACCGCGCCCACCGCATCGGCCAGGACAAGACGGTGTTCGTCTACAAGATGATCGCCAGCGGCACCGTCGAGGAGAAGATGGTGGAGCTGCAGGCCCGCAAGAAGGCGCTCTACGAGGGGGTGCTGGGCGGCGGCACCGCCGGCCTGAGCTTCAGCGAGGAGGACCTCGAGGCCCTGTTCGCACCGCTCGCCGCCTGAGGATCCGGCGCCTGGAGGAGCCTCGCCGGCCGCCGCCGGCGGCGCTCCATCCAGGCGGGCAGGCCCAAAGCGGCTGCCACCGCCAGCAGCGGAGCCACGGACAGCAGCACCGCCGCCACGCCCACCAGGCGGCGGTCGCCGCTGACCGCCAGCGCCAGGGTCTCGGTGGTCAGCGTCGGCCAGCGCCCCGCTCCGGCGAACACCGTCGGCAAATATTGCGCGATGCTGACCCCGAAGCCCACCGCCAGCGCTGCCGCCAGCGGACGCAGCAAAAGCGGCAGGCGGATCTTGAGCCAGCTCGCCAGCCGGCCGCGACCGAGCGTGCGGGCGGCCCGCTCGAAGCGCGGGTCGAGCCTGAGATAGGGGCCGCGCAGCATCAAGAGCACATAGGGGAACACGAACACCAGGTGCGCCCAAAGCAGCGCGGTGATCGTCCCGTCGAGACGCAGCGCCAGCAACACCATCTGGAAGCCGAAGAGAAAGGCGATCTGCGGCACCACCAGCGGCAGGTAGGCGAGCCACAGCACCCGGGCAGGCGCCGCCGGCCGGCGGCGCTCGTTCTCGAGGCAGCCCAGCGCCAGAACCAGCGCCAGAAGGGCGCTGCCCGCGCCGACCGCCAGGCTGGTCGCGGCAGGGCCCGCCAGGGTACCCAGGCCGTGCTGCCAGTGCTGCAGCGTCAGACTCTCGGGTACGAGATCGGGAAAGCGCCAGCGCAGGCTCACCGAGAAGAGCAGCAGCGCGGCAAGGCCCAGAAGGCCGGCGCCGAGCACGAGCCAGCGCGCCAGCACGCCCCCCAACAGAAGGCAGCGCTCGCGCAGAGGGCGCGGCGACCCTACGAGCCCCGGCCGCAGCCCCACCGCGAGACAGGTCTCGCCCAGCCGCCAGGCGACCAGCACGGCGATGGTCACCCCCAGCAGCAGCACGGCACCGGCGCTCGCCTGCAGCCGCATGGCGGGATCGGGGTCGGCGAACCACTGGAACAGCAGGACCGCCAGCGTCGGCGGGGTGGTCGGCCCGAGCACCGCTGCCATGTCGACCACCGAGAGACCGAAGGCGAGCACTGCAAAGACAGGCAGGCGGATGCGGCCGTAGAGCTGCGGCAGCACGATCCGCAGCCACGCCTCGACCGGCCCCAGCCCCAGCGTGCGGGCGGCGGCGAGCTGGCGGTCGGCGTGAAGCTCGCCCAGCGCCGCCAGCACGGTGAAGAGCAGGAAGGGTGCTTCGCGCAGGGCCAGGCCCACCAGCAGCGCGATCCCCCACGGGTCCTGGACGAGCGGCAGGTCGAACGGCCGGTCCTGGCCGGTCGCCAGCGCCACGCCGCGCATGAGGAGGCCGGTGGGCGCGATCAGGAAGGCGAAGCCCACGGCGCTCGCCACGTGCGGTACCGCCACCAGCGGCGGCAGCAGGCCGGCGATGCGACGCAGCGCCGGGCGTCCGTGAAAGGCAGCGGCGATCAGCACCGCCGCCAGCAGCGCCAGCAGGGTCGAGCCCAGCCCGCTGGCAAGGCTGAGCGCCAGCGCGGTGCCGAGGCCGGGCGCCGCAAGGAGGGCCCGCCACGGCGCCAGCGACGGCTCGACGAAGCCCAGCACCGGCAGGATGCCGAAGGCCGGCAGCAGCGTGGCAAGCAGCCCCGCCGCCACCGGCCCCAAAAAGAGCAGCAGGGTCAGGCGCGGGAACCAGGCGAGCAAGCGCGAATGCAACGGACGGCTCAGCGGGCGTAGCGCTCGATCCAGCGCGCCTCGAGCAGCCTCACCCAGCTCGGGTCGGGCTCCGGCAGGCTCGGCACGAGCGCCTCGGGCGGCAGGGTCGCCACACCCAGCTCGAGCGCCTCGAAACGCGCCCGGTCGGCGGGTGCCAGCCGGTCGACCGCCAGCACGGTGGGATCGCCCCAGACCGCCGGATCCTGCTTGCGGGCCTGCGCCTCGGGCGAGAGGAGGAAGTCGGCCACCACCATTGCACCCTCCTTGTGGGCAGCGTTGAACGGGATGGCCAGGAAGTGGGTGTTGCCGATCGTGCCGCCCTCGAGGATGAAGCTGCGCACCGTGTCGGGAAGCCTGCCCGCCTCGATCAGGCTCGAGCCCTCGGCGGGATTGTAGGCCATCGAGAGATCGACCGCCCCGTCGTCGAGAAGCTGGTGCAGCGCCTCCTTGTTGGCAGGATAGGTCGTGCCCGAGCGCCAGAGATGCGGCCGCAGCGCGTCCAGATAGTCCCAGAGCCCGCCGCTCATCGCATCGAAGGCTTCGGGTGTCACCGGTGAGCGCAGCCGAGCCGGATCGGCCACGGTGGCGCGCAGCACATGCTTGAGGAAGCTCGTGCCGGTGAAGTCGGGCGGCGCGGGGTAGGCGAAGCGGCCGGGGTTCTCCTCCGCCCAGGCAAGGAGGCCGGCAATGCTGCGCGGCGGCTCGGCGAGCCTCGCCGTGTCGTGGAAGAACACGAACTGGGCCATGCCCCAAGGGCTTTCATAGCCGTCGGTGGGCAGGGTGAAGTCGACCAGCGTGGTGGGCTTGCCCTCGGTGTCGACGAGCGCGGCGTTGGGGAGGCGGCCGGCGAACGGCCCGAACAGCAGCTCCTGCTCCTTCATGGCGGCGAAGTTCTCGCCGTTGATCCACACGAGGTCGACCGAGCCGCCGTCGAGGCGCCCCGCCGCCTTCTCGGCCAGCACCCGGCTGACCGCCTCGCCGGTGTCGGTGAGCTTGACGTGCACCAGCTCGACGCCGAAGCGCTCGCTGGTCTGCCGGCCCGCCCAGGCGACGTAGTCGTTGATCTGCGGGCTGCCGCCCCAGGCGTTGAGATAGACCGTCTGGCCCCGCGCCTTCTCGCGCACCGCCTCGAACGCGCCCGCCTCGAGGGGGCCGGCCGCCAGGACCAGCGGTGCCAGTACAGCGAGGCGGCACAAGCGGCGGCGCGAGAGAAACGGCATCGATCCATCCCTGCAGGTTCGGCGTGGCGCCATGCTAGCGGCGATGCCGCCCACGGGCTCGCACGATCGCGCGAGGAAGGAGCTGCCGGTCAGCGCGAGAAGGCGGGCCCCGCCGGAGCCCGCCTTCGTTGTCCGCCGCGATGCTCCTTGCTACTGGCCGCCGCCCAGGCTGTGGACGTAGACGGTGAGCATCTTGATGGTCTCGTCCTCGAGGCGGCCCTGCCAGGCGGGCATCATGCCGTGCCGCGGGCGGGATATCTGGGCTGCGATCTCGGCGGCACTGCCGCCATAGAGCCAGATGGCATCGTCGAGCGCCGGCGCGCCCATCATCGCCATGCCCTCGCCCCGCTCGCCGTGGCAGGCGGCGCAGTTCTCCTCGAAAACCACCGCCCCGCGTTCCGCCGCCGCCGGATCGGCCTCCCGGCCGCCGAGCGCGAGCACATGCTGGGCCACATCACGGATCTGCGCCGTCTCGAGCAGCCCGTCGGCGCCGAAGGCCGGCATCATGCTGTCTCGGCCCTCCTCGGTGCCGCTGCGGATCCCGTGGCGGATGGTAAGCTCGATGTCCTCGAGGGTACCGCCCCACAGCCACTCGTCGTCGGCCAGCACCGGATACTGGAGCTGGCCGGCGCCGCCCAGCGCATGGCAGGGCGCGCAATTGTCCTTGAAGGCCACGCCGCCGCCGGCGATCGCAAACTGGCGCAGCTCGGGATCGGCCAGCATGGTCACCGTGTCGGCCGCCGCGATACGCTCCAGCCACACCGCCTGGCCGGCGCGGGCCTTCACCATACGCTCCTCCAGCTCGACCCGCTGGTTGGAGCCCAAAACTCCCTTGAGATAGCCCGATCCGGTCGGCCAGGAGGGGTAGAGGATCCACCACAGCACCGAGAACAGGATGGAGGCATAGAACACCATCAGCCACCAGCGCGGCATCGGGTTGTCCAGCTCCTTGATCCCGTCCCACTCGTGGCCGGTGGTCTCTACGCCGGTGATCTCGTCGGTCTCAACGTTTCGGGCCATCACCGTTCTCGTCCTCGAGGGGAATGCGCGCGTGGCGCTCCATTTCCCTGCGTCGCGACGGCCAGAAGGCCCAGACGCAGATGCCGGCGAACAGCAGGACCAGCCAGACGGTCCACAGCTGCTTGAAGAGGGAGACGATCTCCTCCATCAGGCGACCCTCACTGGAGGATGTCCTCGGTGCGGATGTCGGTGAAATCGACCATCCGGCCGAGCACCTGGAGATAGGCCACCAGCGCGTCCATCTCCGTGAGCCGCGAGGGCATGCCGTCGAAATCGCCCACCGCGGCGTTGGGGTAGCGCTCGAGCAGCCCGTCATGGTCGCCCATCGGGTCGGCCTGGGCCCGCAGATCCGCCAGCGCGTTCTCCATCATGGCGTCGTCGTAGGGCACGCCGACCATGCGCTGCGCCACGAGATGGTCGCGGATGTCATCGACCCGGATCTCGCGGTCCAGCAGGAAAGCGTAGGGCGGCATGACGCTCTCGGGCACCACGCTGCGCGGGTCGACCATGTGCGCGACGTGCCACTCGTTGGAGTACTTGCCGCCGACCCGGGCGAGATCGGGCCCGGTCCGCTTCGAGCCCCACTGGAACGGGTGGTCGTACATGCTCTCGGCGGCGAGGCTGTAGGGGCCGTAGCGCTCCACCTCGTCGCGGAACGGCCGGATCATCTGGCTGTGGCAGGCATAGCAGCCCTCGCGCACGTAGATGTTGCGGCCGTGGAGCTCGAGCGGCGTGTAGGGCCGCACACCCTCGACCTTCTCGATCGTGCTCTCGATCGTGTAGAGCGGCACGATCTCGACCAGGCCGCCGATCGACACGGTGATCAGGGTGAGCACCAGCAGCAGGACGCCGCGGGTCTCGATCTTGGCGTGATGCTTGAGCAGCGACATCGCGGCCCCTCCTCAGTCCGCGGCCGCGAAGCCGACGCCGGCCGGCAGCGGCTCGCGGGCATGGATGTCGCGGCGGATGGTGCGGTAGACATTGTAGGCCATGATCAGCGCCCCGCTCAGGAACAGCACGCCGCCCAGCGCCCGGATCACGTAGAAGGGGTGCATCGCCACGACCGTCTCGACGAAGGAGAACTGCAGGAAGCCGAGCTGGTCGTAGGACCGCCACATGAGGCCCTGCATGATGCCCGAGACCCACATCGCGGTGATGTAGAGGACGATCCCCAGGGTCGCGATCCAAAAGTGCCACTCGACCAGCTTGAGCGAGTAGAGCCGTGCTGCACCCCAAAGGCGCGGCACGAGGAAGTAGACGGCGCCGAAGGTGACGAAGGCGACCCAGCCCAGGGCACCGGAGTGGACATGGCCAATGGTCCAGTCGGTGTAGTGCGAGAGCGCGTTGACCTGGCGGATCGACATCAGCGGGCCCTCGAAGGTGCTCATCCCGTAGAAGGCCACGGAGACCACCAGGAAGCGCAGCACCGGATCGGTCCGGAGCTTGTCCCAGGCGCCCGAGAGGGTCATGAGGCCGTTGATCATGCCGCCCCAGGAGGGCATCCACAGCATGAGCGAGAAGGTCATGCCCAGGACCTGCGCCCAGTCGGGCAGCGCCGTGTAGTGCAGGTGGTGCGGACCGGCCCAGATGTAGAGGAAGATCAGCGCCCAGAAGTGGATGATCGAGAGCCGGTAGGAATAGACCGGCCGCTCGGCCTGCTTGGGCACGAAGTAGTACATGATGCCCAAAAAGCCCGCCGTCAGGAAGAAGCCCACCGCATTGTGGCCGTACCACCACTGGGTCAGCGCGTCCTGCACGCCGGAGAACAGGCTGTAGCTCTTCGAGCCGGTGAAGCTCACCGGCACCGCCAGGTTGTTGACGATATGCAGCATGGCAATCGTCACGATGAAGGCGAGGTAGAACCAGTTGGCGACGTAGATGTGCTTCTCGCGGCGCCGCAGGATCGTGCCGAAGAACACGACGAAATAGGTGACCCAGACGATGGTCAGCCAGATGTCGACATACCATTCAGGCTCGGCATATTCGCGGCTCTGGGTCACGCCCATCAGGTAGCCCAGCGCCGCCAGCACGATGAAGAGCTGGTAGCCCCAGAACAGGAACAGCGCGGTGAGCGGCCCGCCGAAGAGCGGCGCGCGGCAGGTGCGCTGGACAACCCAGAGCGAGGTCCCGATCAGCGCGTTGCCGCCGAAGGCGAAGATCACCGCCGAGGTGTGGAGCGGCCGCAGCCGGCCGAACGTGGTCCACTCGGTGTCGAAGTTGAGGACCGGATAGGCCAGCTGGAAGGCGATGAGCACGCCCGCCGAGAAGCCGACGATTCCCCAGAACACCGTGGCCAGCGTGAACCAGCGCACGACGTCCTCGTTGTAGGGCACCCGCTCGGGCGCCACGGCGCTTGAGGCCGCCATAGTCTCCTCACTCTTCCAAGGGAACACCCCCGCCTCGGGGCCCGCGCCCGGCAGGGACGCATTCGCGCCTGCGGCGGACGGAGCTATGGCAGGCCCCGCGGCGGGCGCTCATTGACGTGAATCAAGGATACGGAAGGGCTGGCGGCGCTAGGGAGGCGGGCAGCACCTCCGGAGGGCCGTCGCGCCTGGCCGGCCGTGCCGGGGAGATGAAGGATGGCCTCAACGACAAGCGCCGTGCAGCGCGACCTGCCGGTGGTGCAGCGCATAGAAGCCGAGCGTGCCTGGGAATGGCTGCGCCGCGGCGCCCTCGATCTGCGCGCGGCACCGGCGGTCGGCCTCACCTACGGTGCCCTGGCGGCCGTCACCGGCTACGTGCTGGCGGCGTCCATCCTGCTCAGCGGCATGATCTACCTGCTGCTGCCGCTGATGGCGGGCTTTCTCATCGTCGGGCCGCTCCTGACCGTGGGCCTCTACGAGGTGAGCCGGCGCCGCGAGCTGGGCCAGACCACGAGCCTGCGCGAGGCGCTCGGCGCATGGCTGCGCAACGGCTCGCAGATCGCCCTCATGGGGATGGCGCTGCTGCTCTTGATGTTCGCCTGGGTACGTCTTGCCGCCCTGCTGTTCCTGCTCTGGTTCGGCATGGACCCGCCCTCGGTCGAGGATCTCCTGGTGCAGACCTTTCTCAGCACCGAAGGGCTGCCCTTTCTCTTCATCGGCACGGCCAGCGGCGGCCTGCTGGCGCTGGTGACCTTCTCGATCAGCGTCGTGGCGATCCCGCTGCTGCTCGATCGGCCCGAGGCCAACGTGATCGACGCGGTGCTCACCAGCATCGCCGCGGTACGCACCAACCCGTGGCCGCTGCTGTTCTGGGCGGCGCTCATCGTGCTCTTCATCGCCGCCGGTCTCGCGACCCTCTTCCTCGGGCTCATCGTGGCGCTGCCGCTGATCGGCCACGCGAGCTGGCACGCCTACACGGATCTCGTGCATCACGAGGCGGGCGCGGCGGCCCGCCGAGCGATGCCCACAACCAGCATGGGAAACGATCGATGACGGTCTGGATCTTCGGCGCGATCATGGGGGCGCTGAGCCTCCTCGGCCTCACGGCCGCGGCCTGGGCGCAGGACGGGATGTTCCACGCCACCGGCTTGCTGTTCTTTCTCTTCGGCCTCGCCATGATCTTCGGCCTGATCCACAAGCACACCGGCACCAGTACCGGCTGACCAGGCACCGAGAAAGCAGCAGCCGCGGCGCGGCGGGCCATTTTCGCGGGCCGCGCGCCGCGTTAGCTTGGGCGCTCCGGGCGGACGGCCCTTCTCCGTCCGTGACCTTCAGGAGAGCCCATGGAAAGCCTGCTCGCCCTCGCCGCCGAACCCGAGGTCTGGGTGGCCCTCGCCACGCTGATCGTGATGGAGGTCGTGCTGGGGATCGACAACCTGATCTTCATCTCGATCCTCACCAACAAGCTGCCCGAGGAGCAGCGCTCGCGCGCCCGGAAGATCGGCATCGGCCTGGCGCTGTTCCTGCGTCTCGCCCTGCTCGGCACGGTGGCCTTCATCGTCCAGCTCACCACGCCGATCTTCGAGCTGCTGGGTCACGGCTACTCCTGGCGCGATCTCATCCTGATCGCCGGCGGCCTGTTCCTGGTGTGGAAGGCCACCCGCGAGATCCACCACAATGTCGATCCCGACCCGGGACCCGACATGTTCGACAGCAAGACCGCAACGCTCGGCTTCGGCGCGGCGATCATGCAGATCCTGCTGCTCGATCTGGTGTTCTCCATCGACAGCATCATCACCGCAGTCGGCATGACCCCGCATCTGCCGGTGATGGTGGTGGCGGTGGTCGTGGCGGTGCTGGTGATGCTGCTCGCCGCCGGGCCGCTTGCCCGGTTCATTCAGCACAATCCCACCATCGTTATGCTGGCGCTGGGCTTTTTGCTGCTGATCGGCACTACGCTGATCGCCGAGGGCATGGGCGCGCATGTGCCCAAGGGCTACATCTACGCCGCCATGGCATTCTCGGCCCTGGTCGAGGGGCTCAACATGCTGGCGCGGCGGGCGCGCCGCCGCAGGGAGCTCGCAGTCGCTCAGCCGCCCAGATAGAGGCGGCGGACATGGTCGTCGCCGGCCAGCTCGGCGGACGGGCCGTGGAGTCCCACGCGGCCTGTCTCCAGCACGTAGGCGCGGCGGCTGACCCTGAGCGCCATGCGCGAGTTCTGCTCCACCAGGATGATGGTCACCTTGTCCTCGCGGTTGATGTCGCCGATGAGCCGGGCGATCTCCCGGACCACCATCGGCGCCAGCCCCAGCGAGGGCTCGTCGAGCAGCAGCAGCTTGGGGCGGGCCATCAGGGCGCGGCCGACCACCACCATCTCCTGCTCGCCGCCCGAGAGCGTTCCGCCCTGCTGGCCGAGCCGCTCCTTCACGCGCGGGAAGCGCTCGAAGATCCGCTCGAGATCGCGCGCGATGCCGGCCTTGTCGCGGCGCAGATAGGCGCCCATCAGGAGATTGTCCTTCACCGACATGTAGGGATAGATGCGCCGCCCCTCCGGCACCATGGCGATGCCGCGGGCGACGATCTGCGCCGGCGGCAACCGGTCGATGCGCTCCCCGTCGAAGGTGATCTCGCCGCCGCTCGGCCGGACCAGGCCGGTGATCGCCCTGAGCGTGGTGGTCTTGCCGGCCCCGTTGGCGCCGATCAGCGCCACGATCTCGCCCTGCTCGAGCTCCAGCGACACACCGTCGAGCGCCTGGACCTTGTCGTAGCGGACCGAGAGGTCCCTGCACGCGAAATACATCGCCCCGCCCTCACCCCCGACCCTCAGTGGCCCAGCTCGTCGTCCTCGCGGCCCAGATAGGCCTCGATCACCGCCTCGTCGCGCTGCACCTCGGCGGGCGTGCCCTGGGCGATCATCGTGCCGAAATTGATCACCACCACCCGGTCGCTGATGCGCATCACCGAAGGCATGTCGTGCTCGACCAGAAGGATCGTGACGCCACGCTCGCGTATCCCGCGGACCATGCGGATCGCCCGGTCCTTCTCCTCCGGATTCATCCCGGCGAAGGGCTCGTCGAGCAGCAGCACGCGCGGCCTGCCGGCCATGGCGATGGCGATGCCCAGCGCCCGGAGATAGCCGTGCGGCAGGTTGCGGGCCCGCTCGTGCCGGACATGGCCGAGCTCGAGATAGTCCAGGATCTCCTCGGCACTTCGGCGGAAGCGCTGCTCGTCGGCACGCGCCGCGGCACTGCCAAGGAAGATCCCCGCCGGCCCCGCGCGAAGCCCCAGATGGTGCGCCACCGCGACATTCTCGAGTGCGGTCATGTCCTTGAAGACGGTGGTCTCCTGGAAGGTCCGCACGACGCCCTTCTCGGCCACCAGATGCGGCTTGAGGCCGGAGATGGTCTCGCCGTCGAGCAACACCCGCCCGGCAGTCGGCTGGAGGAACGAGGCGATCAGCTTGAAGAGCGTGCTCTTGCCCGCACCGTTGGGGCCGATCACCGAGAGGATCTGCCCCTCCTCCACGGCGAAATCGACCTCGTTGACGGCGAGCAGCCCGCCGAACCGCTTGGAAAGAGTCTCGACGCGCAGCAGGCTCATGGGCTCAGCGCTCCCTGCCGGGCCAGCGCAGACTGAGGATGCCGTTGGGCAGGAACAGCATCACGCTGATCATCAAGACGCCGTAGAGCAGCGCCTGGTAGCGCTGGATGTCGCCCAGCAGCTCGAAGGCGATGACCAGCAGGAACGCGCCCACCACCGGCCCCAGCACGAAGTCGAGCCCGCCCAGGAAGCAGTAGAGCATGGCATTGATGCTGTCCTGCATGGTGTAGCTGGCAGGATAGATGTTCTGGTGAAAGACCGCGAAGAACGAGCCGGCGATGCCGCCCATGGCGCAGGCGAAGGCGAAGGCGATCACCCGGTAGCGGGCGATGTCGATGCCGATGCTGGACGCCAGCTCCTCGTTCTGACGCAGCGCATGGAAGATCCATCCGAGCCTGCAGGTCGAGAGGCGCCACACCGCCAGCAGGCCGGCGATCAGCAGTGCTGCCGAGAGCAGATAGAAGGCCAGCGGCGTGTCGATGCCGGCCGGCCGCGGAATGTTGACGATGCCGCTGGCGCCGTTGGTAAGCTCGCCGCCATTGAGGAAGGCGAGCCGCACCGCCTCGGTGAGGCTGAGCGTGATCATCGCGAAATAGACCCCGCGCAGGCGCAGGATGGGGATGCCGATGAGCGCGCCCAGGCCTGCCGCGACGAGGCCCGAGGCCGGCAGGCACAGCCAGAAGGGAACACCGTAGCGGGTCGAGAGGATGGCGGTGGTGTAGCCGCCGATCATCGCGAAGGCGCCCTGGGCGATGTTGATGCGGCCGATCGCGAAGGTGACCCACACGCCGAGGCTGGCAAAGCTCAGGATCGAGGCGTTGGTCAGCACGTTGAGCCAGTAGGGGTGATCGGCCAGCAGGAGCGGCAGGACAACAACATAAACGAGGGCGCCGGCGGCCGCGCCGCCGAGCCGCACCGCCGGGAGGCCGAGCGCCCGGCCCTCCGCCTCATCGGAACGCGGCGTCAGGCTCCGGGTCATTCTCGCTCCTTCGCGCAAGGGCCGGGCATACCGGTGCTCAGCCGTGCGGCTTGCCCATGATCCCGTGCGGCCGGAGGACCAGGAACAGGATCAGGCCGACGAAGATCAGCAGGTAGGTGGTGGAGCCCGGAATGAGCGCGTAGCCGATGGCCTCGGCGAAGCCGAGCACCACCGCGCCCAGGATCGCCCCGGCGACCACGCCCGCGCCGCCGATCATGATCATGATGAAGGCCTTGGTGGAGATCGCCGTGCCGATGCCGGCATTGACGCCCGAGATGGTGATCAGCAGCGCGCCGGCGAGGCCGGCCAGCGCCGCGCCGATGCCAAAGCCCATCGCCGAGATGCGGTCGACGTCGACGCCCATCAGGTAGGTGGTCTGGCGGTCCTGGGCTAGCGCGCGCATGGCGCGGCCGGGGCGGGTGTACTGGACGAACAGCAGCAGGCCCACGATCAGCGCCAGGGCGATCAGCACCACCAGCAGCCGGCCAGCCGGCAGATAGGCATCGCCGATGCGGTAGACCCCACCGATCACCGCCGGCACGCCGCGCTGCTTCTCGCCGAACATGAAGAGCGCGACGTTCTCGAGCAGGAGCGCGGTACCGACCGCCAGCAGCATGCTGTTCTCCTCGCGCGTCGCGATCTTGACCACGCGGCGGAAGAACAGGACCTCGAAGAGCACGCCGATCACGCCGGTCACCAGGGCGGCGGCGGCAAGGCCCACCATGTAGGGCAGGCCGAACACGCCGTAGACGTAATAGACCATGAACCCGCCGATCATGAAGATCTGGCCGTGGGCGAAGTTGAGGAGGTTCATGATCGAGAAGATCAGCGTGATGCCGAGCGCGATCAGCGCATAGTTCGCGGACAGCACCACGCCGTTGACGAGAATCTGCTCCAAGGCGCCGCTCCCGGGGATGACGGGCGCCGCCGCGGCGCCCGTGCGCCCTTGCCGCCTACTCGACGCTGCCGACGAACAGCGTCTCGAAGTCGCCGTCGCGATACTCGTTCACCACCATCGGCACGCCGATCTGCCGCTTCTGGCCGAAATAGTCGGTGCCGACATAGGCGAGCTGCTTGTCCTCCTGGAGGAACGGGTTCTTCATGGAGAAGTCCTTCACCGCCTCCAGATAGGCCTGGACATCGGTGAGCCCCGCCTTGCCGGTCTTTTGCAGCGTGGCAAGGATCATCTCGAGCGCATAGACCTTGGTGCCGGCCTCATCGTTCCACTCGCCGGCCACCTTCTTGTAGCGGTCGACGAACTCTTCCATGTAGGCGCTGCGGATCGACGGCGTGCTGGCGCCGCCCACCGAGATGAACCCGTTGGCGGCCTCGCCGGCGACCTCGCTCAGGACCTTCGCGTCCTGGGCGGTCTCGGTGCTGATGGCGCCCTCGAAGCCGAGCTCCCGGGCGCTGCGGATAAGCAGCGGCGCGTCGGCCGGCGCAACCCCCGAGAGCACGATGAGATCGGGGCCGCCGCTCACCACCTTCGACATGACCGGGAAGAAGTCGGTGGTGCCGGGCTCGTAGGTGTCCTCCGCCGAGACCACCTCGAGGCCCAGCTCCTTCGCCGCCGCCACGCCCTCGTCGCGCTGGTTCAGCGGATCCGACTCGTTGCGGGCGACGAAGGCGATCTTCTCCACGCCCTTCTCGTCCATGAGGTACTTGTAGATGATCGGCCCTGCCTGGTAGCTGGCGATCATGCCGAGGATCGCGTTGCCGGCAGGCGGCGTGTAGAGCGACTTGGAGAAGGCGTAGGGAAAGTAGATCGCGCCGTTCTTCTCGGCGATCGGGCGCACGCTGGCCGCGGTCGTGTCGACATTGGGCCCGATGATGTAGCGGATGCCCTCCTGCTGGGTCAGCCGCTCGGCGCCGGAGACCGCGAGCTTGGGATCGTTCTTGTCGTCGACCGCGACGATCTCGATCCGGTACTTCTCGCCGTCGATCTCCACCCCGCCCTTCTCGTTGATCATCTGGGCGGTGGCCTCGGCACAATAGCGGTTGACCAGGCCCCAGGAGGCGGCGGGGCCGCTCATCACGCCCAGGACCCCGATCTTCAGCACGTTCTCGGCGGCGGCGGGACCGGCGAAGCCGGCCATGCCGGAGACGATCACGGCGCCAGCGCCCGCGAGGAGGCCGCGACGCGTGCCGTGCAGCGTGAAGCCCATCCGTTTGTCCTCCCTGTCCCCCGGCCGATTCCGGCCCATGGTCATTGCAGTATGCACGAGGCAATTGCCGGCGCAATGACTTTGGGTACAGATTGGCCACTCAGTCGTATACATGATCGCCCCTTGGCCGCCGCACCGGTCGGCAGGGGCGTCGAGGCGAGGGCCGCGGGCAATGCGCATCAAGGTGATCAACCCCAACACCACCGACAGCATGACCGCCACCATCGCCGCTGCGGCGCGGGCGGTGGCGGCGCCGGACACCCAGATCCTGGCCGCCACCTCGGCCACCGGACCGGCGTCCATCGAGGGACATTATGACGAGGCGCTTAGCCTGGTGGGCCTGCTCGAGGCGGTCCGGGCCGGCGAGCGGGAGGGCGTCGACGGCTACGTCATCGCCTGCTTCGGTGATCCCGGCCTGCTTGCGGCACGCGAGGCGGCGCGCGGTCCGGTGCTGGGCATCGCCGAGGCGGCAATGCACGCGGCGAGCTTCCTTGCCACCGGCTTTTCGGTGGTCACCACGCTGGAGCGCACCTGCATCATCGCCGAGCAGCTCGTGCGCAATTACGGCATGGAGCAGCATTGCCGCGGCATTCGCGGGACGGAGCTCGCCGTGCTCGACCTCGAGGACCCGGCATCCGAGGCGCGCCGCGTGATCCTCGGGGAATGCCGGCGGGCGCTCGCCGAGGACCGTTCCGGCGCCATCGTCCTGGGCTGCGCCGGCATGGCCGATCTCGCCCGCGACCTTCAGGCCGAGCTGGGCGTGCCAGTGATCGACGGGGTCGCCATTGCCGTCAAGTTCGTCGAAGGCCTCGTGGCGAGCGGCCTCTCCACCAGCAAGCGCGGCGATCTCGCCTACCCGCTCGCCAAGCCCTGGCGCGGCGCGCTGGGGCATATGGCGCCGGGTCGGTGAGCGGCGCGCCGCAGACGTCGGGCGATGACCGGGAGCACAGCTTGAAGGGTTGAAGACCCGGTAGACGGCCACCGCCGCCAACGGGCAAAAGCCGGGAAGAGGCGCCGCACGCCGGGCTGGCGCCCGTTGCCACGGCCCCGTCTAGGCGCCCCCGGCCCGGTGCCGCTGCCGGGCATCGGCGAAGAGGGCGTGCAGGTCGACGGTTCGCTTCGGCTTGTCGAGCCGCAGCAGGCGCTCGACATGGGCGAGGTGGGCTGCCATGCGCTCGCGAGCCCGGGCGGGATCGCGCCGCTCGATCGCCTCGAGAACCGCCAGATGCTCGTCGTGCGAGCAGGGAACGGTTCCGGGCGGCTGGTAGAGCGCGAGGATGAGCGAGGTCCGCGAGACCAGCTCGCCCAGGAACTCGCCCAGCACCTGGTTACCGGCGATGGACGCCAGCTCGCGATGGAAATCGCCGGACAGGCGGATAACCTCGTGCCGGTCGGCCTGGCGCTCTGCCGCGTGCTCGCGCGCGAGGCCGGCGCGCAGCCGCGCCAGTTCCGCGTCGGTGCCATGCTCGACGGCGCCGCCGACGATCGCTGCCTCGACCAGCCGGCGCGCCTCGAATACCTGGCGTGCCTCCTCCACCGACGGCCGCGCCACCGTGGCGCCGCGGTTGGGGCGCAGCTCGACCAGCTTCTCGTGGCCGAGCCGCAGCAGCGCCTTGCGGACCACCGTGCGGCTCGCCGCGAAGGCGGCGGCGAGCGTGTCCTCGGGCAGGGCGGTGCCCGGTGGGATCCGGTTGTCGACGATGGCGGTGAGCAGCTCGCGGTAGATCCGCGCGTCGCGGGAACAGCGCCCCGGCGAAGCGGGTGTGATGGGGTCGGCCCCGGCTGCGCCTTGAGGCATGGAGCATATGTCCCGGCATGCCCCGCGGAAGCACGGCGATCCCTCCTGCAGGGCCGCTCCGCGAGACCTCTGGATACGATCTGGCCCGGCAGTGTATCCGAAATCCCGCGGCTGCACAGCCGCGCCACGGCGCACCTCCTGTCCTGCCATGCTCTTGCCGAGCCACGGGCCGCGGTGTACCGGAATGGCGTCGCAAGCATAACGCATGAAGGGAGGCTGCCTTGGCGCGTCTCGATTCCGGTGCCGCCGGCGTCTACATCATTGCCGCCACGCCGTTCGCCGAGAACGGCGCGCTCGATCCCGCGGGCACCGACCGGCTGGTCGAGTGGTACCTGGAGCGCGGCGTCCACGGCATGACGATTCTCGGCCAGATGGGCGAGGCGCCCAAGCTGACCGCCGAGGAGACGCTGGACTTCGCACGTCGCGTGCTGGCGCGGGTGAACGGCCGCGTGCCGGTAGTGGTGGGCGCTTCCAGCCCCGGCTTCGCCGCGATGAAAGCACTGACCGACGCCGTCATGGACGCCGGCGCCGCCGGCGTGATGGTGGCCCCGCCGGGCAACCTCAAAGGCGACGAGGCGATCCTCTCTTATTGCGGCGAGGTCGAGCGGGCGGTCGGCGATGCCCCCTGGGTGCTGCAGGACTTTCCGCTCTCCGGCACGGCGCCGATGACGCCGGCGCTGATCCGCCGCATCGCCGATTCGTGCCCGTCTTGCGTCATGCTCAAGCACGAGGACTGGCCCGGGCTCGACAAGATCACCGCGCTGCGCCGCATCGAGGCCCAGGGCGCGCGGCGGCTCAGCATCCTGGTGGGCAATGCCGGCGCGTTCCTGCCCGAGGAGCTGGCGCGCGGTGCCGACGGAGCGATGACCGGCTTCGCCTTTCCCGAGATGCTGGTGGAGGTCTGCCGGCTGATGGGCGAGGGGAAAAGCGAGCAGGCGCAGGACCTGTTCGACGCCTACCTGCCGCTGGTACGCTTCGAGCAGCAGCCGGGGCTGGGGCTGGCGATCCGTAAATACGTGCTCATGAAGCGCGGCGCCCTCAGCGGCATGACCATCCGCGCTCCTGCGCCGAAGCTCTCCGAGGAGACCCGTCTGGAGATCGAGATCCTGTTGGGCCGCCTCGAGCGACGCCTCGCCGCCTTGTAGAAGGAAACCTCGCGGACGAGACAAGAAGAAAAGAAAATATCCCTTCACACGACATGAGCCCGTCACCTGGATTTTCGGCGTTCTCTTCCAGACTGCCGGCAGCAAGAACAAGAAGTCGAAGCACCTCTTTGTGATATTTTAGCAGAAAGAGATGTTTCGACGCTGTCTTCTCGAACTTTCTCCAGCAAGGACAACATAACGTTATTTTATTGAAATTTTACTGAAAGATTTCCTATGTTTCTCCTTGAAGCAACGCGAAATTCAACTAAAAATTCTGGCATAGCTCATCAGTGAGGCAGAGAAGCCAATGAAACGTCGTGACGTTCTGCGTGCCGCGTCGGTGGCCGCGCCGGCTATCATGTCCCTCGGCTTGGACCGGGAAGCGGAAGCGGCGCGCCGCAAGCCGATGAACATCATCCTGTTCCTCACCGACCAGGAGCGTGCGATCCAGCACTTTCCCGAGGGGTGGGCAGAGCAGAACCTGCCGGGGATGCAGCGGCTGCAGCAAAACGGCCTGACCTTCGAGAACGCCTTCTGCTCCTCCTGCATGTGCTCGCCCAGCCGCGCCAGCCTGCTCACCGGTCTCTTTCCCGCCCAGCACCAGGTGAAGGACACCCTGACCTTCGGAATGGAATATTCCGACCTGGAGCAGGAACTGCCGCGCAACGTGCCGAACCTGGCGACGATCATGCGCAAGGCCGGCTACGACGTGGTCTACAAGGGCAAGTGGCACACCGCAAAGCCGCTGAGCGATCCGCAGACCGAGAACGAGGCGCTTCTCGCCTGGGAGCCGCGCGATCTCGCCGTCTACGGCTTCGACCGCTGGACCGAGCCCGATGCCGGCGAGAACCAGAACATCGTCCAGTTCGGCGGCGGCACGGCGAACAACGACGAGCGCTACATGACCGGCGAGACGCTGCACGGCCCCAAGCAGGAGGGCGTGCTCGACTATCTCCGTTCGGTAAACCCCCGCAAGCCGTTCTGCCTGATCGTCTCGCTGGTCAACCCGCACGACGTCCTGGCCTATCCCCGGACCTGGAAGATCGGCGGCTACGAGTCTGACGACTGGATCCAGGGCGATATCGGCCTGCCGGAGACCTGGGACGAGGATCTGAGCACCAAGCCGACAGTGCAGCAGCAGTTCCTGGACACGCTCAAGATCGGGCTCGGCCCGCTGCCCACGGAGGACGACAAGCGCGCCTACGTGAACTTCTACGGCAATCTGCTCAAGCACATCGACGCCTACCTCGTCGACATGCTGGACGTGCTGGAGGAGCAGGACCTCCTCGAGGACACGCTGGTGATCCGCTCCTCGGACCACGGCGAGATGGCGATGGCGCATGGCGGCATGCGCCAGAAGATGTTCAATGCCTACGAGGAATCGCTGCGCGTCCCGCTCATCTACTCGAACCCCCGCCTCTATCCGCAGCCGCGCCGCAGCGACGCCCTGGTGAGCCATGTCGACCTCCTGCCGACGCTGGCGGATTTCCTCGGCATGCGGCGGCGTCGCATCTGGGAGGGCGTGAGCTACGCGCCGCTCTTGCTGGATCCGGCGGCGCCGGCGCCGCAGGACCATGTACTCTATACCTATGACGATATCCGGGCCGGACAGGACACCGACCAACTGGTCGATCCCCCCAACCGCATCGTCACGATCCGCGAGGGCCGCTGGAAGCTGTCACGCTATTTCGATGCCGACGGGAACGTTCCCGACCAGTGGGAGATGTACGATCTCCAGGAGGATCCGCTGGAGCGGGACAATCTCGCCCGGCCCGGCTACAGGGGAACCCAGGAGCAGACGACCGCACGCTTCCGGCTGAAGCTGAAGCTGGAGGCGCAGCAGGCGAGACGCCTGCAGCCGCTGCGCCGCAAGCTCGTTCCCGTGCCGACGGGTGCGTCCAGCGGAAAGCGCCAGGCACGCCGGGTGAAGACCTGACGGAGCAGGCGATCGTGCCGCCCGCCTGGAGCTGCGTGCGGTAGGTGGTTCTGCCGGACAGGGATGCGGTGCTAGAAGGATTCCGAACCGACAATCAGGGGCCCCGCAAAGGGGTCCCCAAAAAAAGGGAAGGCACGCCGATGAGAATGAAGGAATCCCTGACAGCACTGGCCGGAGCGGTGTGCGTGGTCGCGGCGGCGGGTGCCGCCGAGGCTGCCTGCACGCTCAAGACGGCCGTGGACGGCACCTTCGCGCCGCATGCCATGCCGACCCTCGACGGCAAGACCGAAGGCTTCAACATCGATCTCGCCCAGGAGATCGGCAAGCGGCTGGGATGCGAGGTGACCGTCACCTCGGCCCAGTATTCAGGGCTCCTGCCGGCCATGCAGGCCGGCACCTACGACTTCATCGCGGCACCGACCACGGTGACCGAGGAACGCGCCGGGCAGATGCTCTTCACTGAGGGCTATCTGAACACCGACTATCAGTTCCTCACCAAGAAGGGCGCGCCCGAGGTCAAGAGCCTCGAGGAGCTCAAGGGCAAGACCATCTCGGTCAACAAGGGCTCGGCCTACGACGCCTGGGCGCGCAAGATGGCCGAGCAGGTGGGCTGGGAGGTCGAGTCCTACGGCACCAACACGGATGCGGTGCAGGCCGTGCTCTCGGGCCGCGCGTTCGCCAACGTGGCCGGCCAGACGGTCATCCAGTACGCCGCCAAGCGCAACCCGCAGCTCCAGCTCTCCTACTACCACTCGACCGGCCTGGTCTGGTCGATGCCCTTCCCCAAGGGCAGCGAGGAGCTGCGCAACAAGGTCGAGAACGCGCTTGAGTGCATGAAGAAGGACGGCACCATCGCCGCCATGAGCGAGCAGTGGTTCGGCGTCACCCCCAAGGAGGGCGACGCGGCGGTCACCGTCTATCCGGGCTACGGCGTGCCCGGCATGCCGGGCTATGACGACACCGCGCACGAGCCGAGCTGCGGCTGACGGGTTCCCTCAAGTGACGCAGGCGCTTTTGGAAATCCGCGGCTTGCGCAAGCGTTTCGGCGAGCTCGAGGTCCTCAAGGGCATCGACCTCGCCGTGCGCGAGCGCGAGCTGGTCTTCATCATCGGCCCCTCGGGCTCCGGCAAGAGCACCATGCTGCGGTGCTGCAACCGCCTGGAGGAGCCCAGCCAGGGCCACATCATCGTCGACGGCACCGACATCATGGCGCCGCGCACCGACATCAACGCCATGCGCCGGCGCATCGGCATGGTCTTCCAGTCCTTCAACCTCTACCCGCACATGAGCGTTTTGGGGAACGTGACCCTGGCGCTCAGGAAGGTGCTGGGCAAGAGCAAGGCCGACGCCGAGGCCGCCGCCCATGCCGCCCTCGAGCGGGTCGGTCTCGCCGAGAAGGCCAGGGCCTGGCCCAACGAGCTTTCGGGCGGCCAGCAGCAGCGCGTGGCCATCGCCCGCGCCATCGCGCTGGAGCCCAAGATCATGCTCTTCGACGAGCCGACCTCGGCCCTCGATCCGGAGCTGGTGGGCTCGGTCCTCAAGGTCATGCAGGATCTCAGGGAGGGCGGCATGACCATGCTGGTGGTGAGCCACGAGATGCGCTTTGCCCGCCAGGCCGCCGACCGCATCGTCTTCATGGATCACGGGGCCATCGTCGAGGAGGGGCCGCCCGAGGAGATCTTCGGCAACCCGAGGAGCGAGCGCTGCCGGGCCTTCGTGGCCGAGATCCAGCATTGAGGCCGGAGGGCGCCCCATGACCGGCCTCGACCGGTTTCTCGACACGTTTTTCAATACCGAGGTGATGGCCCGCTACCTGCCGGCCATCGCCGAAGGCTTCCTCGTCACCGTCTGGCTGGCGCTGCTGGTGGTGCTGGCCGGCATCGGCCTCGGCCTGGTGCTGGCGATGCTCCGCTCGCTGCGCTTTCGGCCCTTCAACGCGCTGCTCGTCCTCTATGTCGACCTGCTGCGCGCCCTGCCGCCTTTGGTGCTGATCCTGCTGGTCTATTTCGGCCTGCCCAATCTCGGCATCTCCATCGGCAACTTCGTCACCGTCTGGCTGGTGCTCTCGCTGGTCCTCTCGGCCTTCGCCGAGGAGATCTTCTGGGCCGGCATCACCAGCGTGCCGCCGGGCCAGTGGCAGGCTGCCCGCTCGACCGGGCTGGGCTATCTCCAGACGCTCGTCTACGTGGTCATGCCCCAGGCGGTGCGGCTCACCATCCCGCCGCTCACCAACCGCACCATCGCCATCACCAAGAACACCGCGCTGGGCACGGTGATCGGCGTGGGCGAGATCCTCAACCAGGCGACCACCGCGCAGTCCTTCTCGGGCAATGCCTCGCCGCTGGTGCTGGGTGCGGTGGCCTACCTGCTCCTCTTCATCCCCGTGGTGGCCTTCGGCCGCTGGGTCGAGACGAGGTTCGCATGGAAGCGCTGATCGAGAACTTCTTCAACATCGAGATCATGCGCCAGTCGCTGCCCTTCCTGCTGCGCGGCTTCGGCATGACGCTTCTGCTCTGCCTTCTCGTCATACCGCTGGGCTTCGTGGGCGGGCTCGCGGTGGCGCTGCTCTCGGGCGTGAAGAACCGGCCCGTGCGCTGGCTGATGATCGCCTATGTGGATCTTTTCCGCGCCCTGCCGCCCTTGGTGCTGCTGATCTTCATCTATGCGGGCCTGCCCTTCGCCGGGATCGAGCTGCCGCCGCTGGTCTCCGTGTCGATCGCCTTCCTGCTCAACACGTCGAGCTATTTCGGCGAGATCTTCCGGGCCGGAATCGAGAGCGTGCCCAAGGGCCAGAGCGAGGCCGCCCGCTCCACCGGGCTTTCGGCCACCCAGACCATGACCTGGGTGGTCCTGCCCCAGGCCACCCGCAACGTCCTGCCCGACCTCCTCTCCAACACGCTGGAGGTCGCCAAGCTCACCAGCCTCGCCAGCGTGGTGGCTTTCCAGGAGCTGCTCTACGCTGCCGACATGGCACGCTCCATCACCTACAACGCCTCGCCCATCGTCATGGCGGCAGGCTTCTATCTGCTGCTGCTGTGGCCGCTGGTCCGCCTGCTGAGCCTGGCCGAGCGGCGGCTGGCGAGCTGAGGGGAAGGCGATGACGGCCATGGGAACCTTCGTGGTGGCGGGTGCGGCCTCCGATATCGGCAAGGCGGTGGCGCGGCTGGCGGCAGCGCGCGGCTGGACGCCGGCACTGCTGGACATCGACCCCCGCCTCGACGACTTCCGCCGGGAGCTCGAGGCAGAGGGCATCGCCGCCCGCGCCTTTGCCCTCGATATCACCGACGAGGCCCGGGTCGCCGAGGCCGCCGACGAGATCGCCGCCGCCATGCCGCCGGTGGGCGCCCTGTGCGGTGCGGCCGCCACCCGCGACCGCGACACGCCGCTGACCACCGAGGCCATCCCCGCCTGGCGCCGGACCATCGAGGTCAACCTGGTGGGTGCGGCGATCCTCGCCGCCGCCTTCACCCCTCACCTGGCGCGCGCGAAGGGTGCAGCCGTGTTCGTGGCCTCGCAGCTCGCCCATGTGGGCCAGGCGCAGCGCAGCGCCTACTGCGCCTCCAAGGCCGGGCTTTTGGGCATGGTGCGGGCGCTGGCGCTCGAGCACGCCGCAGCCGGCGTGCGGTTCGCCACGGTCTCGCCTGCTGGTGTCGAGACCGAGCGGCTCACCTGGCGCTTCGGCACCATGGAGGCCGCTCGCGCCGCCATGGTGGAGAGTCACCCCATGGGCCGCCTCGCCTTGCCGGAGGAGGTGGCCCGGGCCGTCCTCTTCCTCGCGAGCGGGGAGGCCTCCTATGTCACCGGCACCGACCTTCTGGTCGATGGTGCCTTCACGGCGCGCTGAAGGCGCGCCGTCCTTTTGGGAGAGACAGTCAGACATGCGTAACGTCAGGGTCGGCGCCGCCCAGATCGGCGGAATCCAGAAAGCGGAGAGCCGCGCGCAGGTGGTCGAGCGGATGCTGGCGCTTCTCGAGCAGGCGAAGGCGCAGGGCTGCGATCTCGTGGTCTATCCCGAGCTCACCCTCACCACCTTCTTCCCGCGCTGGTACATGACCGACCAGGCCGAGATCGACATCTGGTTCGAGCGGGAGATGCCGGGGCCGGAGACGCAAAAGCTCTTCGACAAGGCGAAGGAGTACGGAATCGGCTTTTCCTTCGGCTATGCCGAGCTGACGCCGGAGGGCCGCCACTTCAACACCTCGATCATCGTCGACAAGGAAGGCAGGATCTCCGGCAAGTATCGCAAGATCCACCTGCCCGGCCACGACGAGTTCGACACCGAGCGCGCCTTCCAGCATCTGGAGAAGCGCTATTTCGAGCCGGGCGACATGGGCTTTCCGGTGTTCCGCACCATGGGCGGCATCATGGGCATGTGCATCTGCAACGACCGCCGCTGGCCCGAGACCTGGCGGGTCATGGGCCTGCAGGGCGTGGAGATGGTCGTGCTGGGCTACAACACCCCCAGCGTGAACAGCCAGAAGGCTGAGGAAGGGCCGGAGAAGCGCCTGTTCCACAACCGCCTCTCGGTGCAGGCCGGCGCCTACCAGAACAGCTGCTGGGGTGTGGCCGTCGCCAAGGCCGGCGACGAGGACGGCCATCACCTCATCGGCGGCACGCTCATCGTCGATCCCAACGGCGAGATCGTGGTGGAGGCCAAGACGGAAGGCGACGAGCTGATCGTGGCCGACTGCGATCTGGATGCCACCCGCTTCGGCAAGGAGACCATCTTCGACTTCAAGCGCCACCGGCGCATCGAGCATTACGGCCTGATCTCGAGCCAGACCGGCGTCGTGCTCCCCCCGGAGAGCTGAGCTTGCGCCTCGCCTTCGAGGATCTGGCGCCCAAGGAGCGCTACAAGCTCCTCGTGGCGCTGGTGGTGCCGCGCCCCATAGCGCTGGTCACCACGCTCGACGCGGAGGGGGTGGCGAACGCCGCCCCCTTCAGCTTCTTCAACGTCTTTTCCGAGGACCCGGCGCTGGTGGTCCTGGGCATCGAGCGCCACCCCGAGCGCGGCCGCAAGGACACCGCCGCCAACATCGCCCGCTCCGGCGAGTTTGTCGTCAATCTCGTGGACGAGGCCCTGGCCCCCGCCATGAACGTCTGCGCCGTGGATTTTCCCCCCGGCACCAGCGAGCTGGAAGCCGCCGGCCTCACCCTCGCCCCTTCCACCTCGATCAGCCCCGGCCGCATCGCCGAGGCCCCCGCCGCCCTCGAATGCCGCCACTGGCAGACCATCGAGGTGAAGAACGGCCGCGAGCTCGTCATCGGCGAGGTCACCGACCTCCACACCCGCGACGGCCTCATCGACCCCGCCACCCTGCGCGTCGACTGGCAGGCCTACCACCCGGTGGGCCGGCTGTTCGCCAACCTCTACTGCAAGACGGGCGACACCTTCGAGCTCGTGCGGCAGAGCTGGGAGGAGTGGGGGCGAACCTGAATTGGCCGCATCGAGACCGACTTGCCTTAAATAAGATCGGTTAAGGTAATCTCGCAAACTCTACACCCACACAAATCACTTCGTTAACTTTCGTTTTTCTCCTGACCTCCCCGACCGACCGCCACTCCAGTCACAATAAGGTAAACCGTAGTCAACCAACCGAATATCTCGTCGCGCCACCCCGTATCTGATGCATAAAAACCCGTCACAGCAACAACGGCGAGCATGATAAGAAGGCTCATCGAGGTGACAACGGCTGCGGCATGAGTTTTGTCGTTGGTGCCGTACCTCAATATGCCAAGATTTACATATAGAACACGCTGACTTGCCTCTGCCCCGGTATAATCTGCGGCCGCTTTCAACCCCTCCCGAGTCGCTGCATCTGGCTTCTCTGAAAGATGCCCATCAGGACTCGGGATCTTTTGCAACATTGTTCAGTTTCTTCCTGAAGACTGCAGCAATCAATTCGTTAGGAATGGTCGGCTTACCCCCCAATGAGCCGTAGCGATCTCTCACTATCGTCCATGGCTCTCCGGGAGCATGTGTAGCGTTTGATAACTGAATCCCAGTAAAATTCTTATGCGCATCCCAAACCGCCCTGAGAAAATCACGAACGCCCGCCGCAGAATCAGGTATCGTAGGCGCATAAAACTTCACATCGAATCCACCGTGATCATCTACAATCTTAAGATCATGAATAGGGCTCGTAATTCTATTTCTGCCATATTTTTTCGTTTCATAATACACATTGCGAACAACAGGCCCCCAAGGCCACGCCTCGAAATCTTCTTCAAAAAGCGGCCTATTGTGAATCGCGAGATGCCAAGCGTGGGCGTAGAAAAGAAGTTTTTGAAGCTTCATCTGATCCACGCTAGGAACGCCACTTTCCTCAATTCCAAGCTTGATGAATTCGTTTGCAACAGCGGCAGCACTAGCGGCAGCGCTTGTCGTTCCTACGTAGGAGTCCGCCGCAGAGTCGTAGTTCCGGATCATGGCACTAGCTCCCGAGATGCGTTATGAGACAAGCTAGCTCCTAGCGTTTGTCAAGAGCGCAAGAGCCACTGCGTACGCGATGGCCGCTTGACGCTCTCTTCAGGCTGCGATGAACCGCTTCTAAAGCTCTCACATTTTGAGAAGAGAGTCTTAAGAATGTGCTTACTGCGGACTGTCCAATGAGCTGGCATCCTTCGCCTAAATTTGAAGGCCGCCGTCGTTCAGATGGGGCCGATGCCGTGAGCGAGTTTCTGCTCCTGCCGTTCAAGGAGAACGGCGATGGCTGATCCCGTCTGCCCGGTCACCGGGCAACCGATGGTCCGGGACGTCCGGCCCATCACGATCACCTACAAAGGCCACGCGGCCACCTTCGAGATGCCCGGCTGGTACTGCGACGCCAGCAGCGAGAGCGTGCACACCGGCGAGGACATGAAGGTCTCCGACCGGACGCTCAACCGCCTGCGCGCGCGGGTCGAGGGGCTCCTGCTGCCGGAGGAGGTCCGCCGGATCCGGAAGCGGCTGAAGCTAACCCAGAAGGAGGCCGGCCGGCTGATCGGCGGCGGGCCCAACGCCTTCCAGAAATACGAGAGCGGCGAGGTCCTGGTGAGCCAGGCCGTGAAGAGCGCCCTGCTCCTCCTCGACCGCGACCCCTCCGGCCTCGCGATCCTCGAGAAGCACGCGTGAGGCCGGCCCATCCGCGCCGGAGGCGCCAGCCCCGCCCCGCTCTCCGTTGACAGCATTTGGCAATCTTTGTCATTCTTCCTCATGGAGGTGAGGAAATGGCGACGATGAACATTTCCCTGCCCGACCCGATGAAGGAGTGGGTCGAGCAGCAGGCCCGGGGCGGGCGCTACAGCAATGCGAGCGACTATGTGCGCGACCTGATCCGCAGGGACCAGGACCGGGCCGCAAAGGTCGCCGCCATGCAGCAGCTCGTGACCGAGGGGCTGGAGAGCGGAACCGGCACGCGCAGCATGAGCGAGCTGAAGAAGGAGGCGTGCGCACGGCTCGACGATGCCGGATCGTGACCTGGCGGCTCACCCGCCGGGCGGAAGCGGACATCATCGAGATATACATCCGTGGTGTGCAGGCGTTCGGACTTGCCGAGGCGGACGCGTACCACCGAAAGCTCGAACAGGCATTCCAGCTTCTGGCCCAATTCCCGCAGATCGCGCCTGAGCGCGCCGAGATCGATCCGCCGGTGCGCATTCACCCATGCGGCTCGCACATAATCATCTATAGGGCCGCAGCCGACGGCGAGGTCCTGATCATCCGTGTGCGCCACAGCCGCGAGGACTGGATCAGCGATCCGGCTGATCACGAGGTGGAAGACTAGCGGACCGGCGCCGGCCGGGGCCTCCCGCCCCGGCCGCACCTCGCTTCAAAGCCCGTACTGCTCCCTCGCATATTTCCCCAGGCCCACCGCATCCAGCCGGGAGAGCGGGGCGAGGAAGGTCACCTGGATGACGCCGGGGGCGCGGCCGATCTCGATGGCGCCGTTGACGGTGGCGCGGTTGCGGACCTCGGGGACGGTCATGCCGAGGAGCCTGGCGGCGCGCTCGAGGCCGTTCTCGATGGCGGCGTTCATGGTGGCGGCGGTGCCGACCACCGAGACGGGGGCGGATTCCTCGAGCTCCTCCACGCCCCACTGCTCGGCCAGGCGGCGGGCCTTGGTGCGCTCGGCCTCGCTGATCGGGCGGGCCATCGGCGGCAGGTCCTCCGGCAGCGGGAAGAGCACCGGGCCGTCGATGGGATAGTCCTTCAGGACTTCCACCTGCAGGGTGACGCTGCCGGCCACGTCCATGGTGTGGCCGGCGATCTCGCCGTCGCCCTGGGCTGCGTGCATGTCGCCCATGTAGAGGCCCGCACCCTTCACCTTCACCGGCGCCACGAGGATCGCACCGGCGCGCACCGCGTCGATGTCCATGTGCCCGTCGGTCTTGTGCTCCGCGAGCTGCTCGGCGGTGATGGCGTAGTCGTGCGGGGCGCCCACGAGGAAGGCGCCGAAGTCGCCGGCATTGTGGCTGTCGGGCATGGGCATGGAGGGGCAGGTGCCGAGCTGGCCCAAAAACGGCCGCATCCGCACCATCACCCCCGCCATGTCGGAAGGCGCGTAGGTCAGGATCGAGTGCTGCACCGAGCGGTCGGGCAGCGCGGCGTAGTGCGCCGCGTTCTTCCCGATGGTCTCGGCTGCGGCCTTTGGCATGGTGAGGCCCACCTGCCGCGTGTCGTCGAACACCACCGTGTAGCCGTGGACGATCTCGAAGGGCTTCACCGGGTTGCCGCAGGCATCGCAGCGCACGGCATCCTGGCCGATTCCCTCCACGTGGGTCTCCGGCCACACCTTGTCGCAGGTGGGGCAGCGCGCCGCCACGTAGGGATCGCCCAGACAAAAGCCCGCGGGCGAGCTGTCGTGGCCCGAGGCGGTGGCGGTGGAGGTCACGGTGATGTCGCGGATGCGGATCACCAGCCCGTCGCCGGGCTCGGCCCCCTCGACATGCACCGGTCGGGTCACCTCGTGGCCGCCGCGCAGGCGCGGGGTGATCATCGGGCCCCAGCAGCCGGGGGCGGTGTTGGCGATGACGGTGCCGCCGTCCTCCACCGGTCCCAGCATGGGGGCATCAGGGTCGAGCACCGAGTTGGTGAAGCCTTCCACCACGACGCTCCGGCGGGCCCCGGCCCGCTCGATGCTTCCATCGGACATGACAAATCCCCGTTGTTCAATGCAGAAGACAAGCTACCACGAAGACCCGCCGGGACCAGTGGACGGCACGGCGGGGACCCGGTCGCGGCGCACCGCCCGCCGCCGGCATTCCCGCACCTTACACACCACCCGAGACCCGCAGGACGGTGCCCGTGACGTAGGAGGCCTCCTTGGAGAGCAGCCACAAGACGGCTGCTGCCATCTCGTCCGGCTCGCCGATCCGCCCCATGGGCACCCGCGCCACCACCCGCGCCGGCCGGTCCGGCTCGCCGGCGGCCGCATGGATGTCGGTCCAGGCCGTGCCCGGCGCCACCGCGTTCACGCGGATCCCGCTGGCGGCCACCTCCTTGCCGAGCCCGATGGTGAGCGCCTCGACGGCGGCCTTGGTGGCGGCGTAGTGGACATACTCGCCCGGCGCCCCGAGGGTCGCGGCGACAGAGGAGATGTTGACGATCCGGCCGCGCAGGCCGGCCGTCTCCCACCGTCTCACCGCCTCGCGGGCCAGCAGCATCGTACCCAGGAGATTGGTGTCGAGGGTGTGGCGGAGGGTCTCCCGCGAGACGTCGCTGAACCTGCCGATCGGCCCGGTCACCCCGGCATTGTTGACGAGCGCGGTCACCGGGCCGAAGGCGGCCGCGGCTTCCTCGAAGGCAGCTTCGGCGAAGCCTGGATCGGCCACGTCGCCCTGAAAGCAGCGCGCCCGGCCGCCTCGAGCCGCGACCTCCTCGACCAGCGCTCCGGCCGCCTTGCTCTCGCGCAGGTAGCTGAAACAGACGGCGTAGCCCTGGCGGGCCGCGTGCCGCACGATCGCGGCGCCGATCCCGCGGCTGCCGCCAGTGACGACGAGAACCTCGGTTGCTCCGGACAAGGGGTCCCCCTCCGCGACCGGTGATGACGACGGGAAGGCGCCGGCGGCGCCAGCCGCCATGGGAAAGGATGGCATTCTACCGGCGAGCTGCGCCGCCCGACCAACGCGAAGATGGGCGGCAGACATGCGGGCCCGGCCGGCCGGGCACGGCCGCCTCATGCGGCGGCGGCGAGGGCGGCGCGGAAGCGCGCGAGCGCCAGGACGAAGAAGGCGGCGCCGATGGCGGCCATGGCGGCAAGCTGCGGCCAGACCGTCTCCAGCCCGGCGCCGCGATAGAGGACGGCCTGGGCGAACGCCACGAACTGGGTCGAGGGCATCGGCTGGACGAGGAGCCGGAGAGCCGCCGGCATGCTCTCGAGCGGGGTGGTGGCACCGGAGAGCATGTTCATGACGGCGAAGACCGGGATCGCCAGCAGGCCGAACTGGGGCATCGAGCGGGCCAGCGTCGAGAGCAGGATGCCAAGGGCGGTGACCGAGACGAGATAAACCCCGGTGCCCAGGGCGAAGAGCGCGGTCGAGCCGACGATGGGCACGCCCAGCAGCCCGTTCACCACGAGCCACAGGGAGAGGATCGCCGCTGCCAGGATCACCAGGCCGTTGGCCCAGATTTTGGCCGCCATGATCTCGCTGGCGCGCAGCGGCATCACCAGCAGGTGCTCGATGGTGCCGTGCTCGCGCTCGCGCATCACCGCCGCCCCGACCAGCACGATGGCGAGGATCGTGACATTGTTGATCACCTGCATCACCGCGGTGAACCAGGTGGAATCGAGGTTGGGGTTGAAGCGGGCGCGCACCACCGTCGCGACCGGGGCCGCAGCGGCCCCGCTGCCGCCGAGGAAGGTGGCGATCTCGGCCATGACGATGGTCTCGACATAGGTGGCCCCGATCCCGGCCTGGGTCATGGCGGTGGCGTCGACGGCGAGCTGCAGGTCGGGCCCTCTGCCGGCCAGGAGATCGGCCTCGAAGCGCGGCGGAATGTCGAGCACGAAGGTCTGGCGGCCATGATCCATGGCCTCGTCGACCTGCTGCGGCGCCAGCAGGACCGGGGTCTGGAAGAGCGGCGGGCGGAAGGCGTCGCGGATCTGCCGGGAGAGCGCCGAGCGGTCCTCGTCGACCACGGCGATGGCGGCGTTGACGACCTCGGTCTTGACGCCGGTGGCCACCGAGTGGATTGCCAGCGTGAAGACGTAGACGATCAGCAGCACCAGCACCGGATCGCGGCGCAGGCTGTGCAGCTCCTTGATGCCGAGGCGCCAGACGTGGGTCAGCCACTCGCGCACGGCTCAGCGCTCCTGCTCGGGCAGGAGGAGCCGGCCCAGCGCGATGAAGCCTGCGGCGAAGGCTGCCAGCACCGCGAACGGGAGCCAGAGGTCGCCCGGGCCCAGCCCCTTGGCGAACACGCCGATGCTGATCTCCTGGAACCAGGCTGCCGGGAAGAGCGGGCCGATGAGCCGTGCGGCGCCCTCCATCGAGGCCACCGGATAGAGGAAGCCCGAGAAGTTCACGGCGGGGATGGTGGTGAGGATGGCGGCGCCGAAGGTGGCCGCCACCTGGCTCGCCACGAAGGTGGAGATCACCAGGCCCAGCGCGGTCGCCGCTGCCACGTAGAGCAGCGCGCCCAGCGCCAGGGCCGCGAAGCTGCCCTGCATCGGCACGCCGAAGACCAGCACGATCAGCGCCACGAGGCCGAGAAAGCTCGCGAAGCCCACCGCCAGATAGGGAAGCTGCTTGCCCAGCAGGAACTCGAGCCGGGTCACCGGCGTGACGTGGAGATTGCTGATCGAGCCCATCTCCTTCTCTCGCACCACGCCCAGCGCGGTGAGCATGGCCGGGATGAGGATGAGCAGGAACATCAGCACACCGGGCGTGATGGCGTTCACGCTCAAGAACGCCTCGTTGTAGCGCAGGCGCGTCTGGAGGCTGGCCGGCAACGCCTCGGGCACCGCGCCCTCGCGGCGCGCGACATCGGCCGAGTGGAGCTGCAGCACGCCCAGGGCATAGCCGCGCGCGGTCTCGGCGCGAAACGGCATGGCGCCGTCCAGCCACAGCGCCAGCTCGGGGCGGCGACCGGCCAGGAGGTCGCGACCGAAGCCGGGCGGGATCTCGATGGCGAGCCGGAGCTCGCCCGACCGCAGCCGTGCGTCGAGCTCCCGCTCGCTTGCCAGCGGCGGCCGCTCGGTGAAGTAGCGCGAGCCCGAGAAGACCTCGAGCAGGGTGCGGCTCTCGGTCGTGCGGTCGCGGTCGAGCACCGCGTAGGACAGGTTCTCGACGTCGAAGGAGATGCCGTAGCCGAAGGTCAGCATCAAGAGAAGCGGACCCACAAGGGCGAAGCCGAGGCGCACCCGGTCGCGCAGGATCTCGATGGCCTCGCGGCGGGCATAGGCCCAGAGGCGGGCGGGCGAGAAGCGGCGCGGCGCTGGAGGCGGCGCGGTGGCGACCGGCACGGGCGGCGGCGCCGCGGGAGCGGGAGCGGCGTCGCTGGCCTCGGCGAGCCAGGCGACGAACGCCTCCTCGAGGCTCGCGGCACCACGCCGCTGGCGCAGCTCGTCCGGGCTGCCCATGGCCAGCACCCGGCCGGCATGCATGAGCGAGATCCGGTCGCAGCGCTCGGCCTCGTTCATGAAATGGGTGGAGATGAAGACGGTCACGCCCTCCTCACGGGAGAGCTGCACCAAAAGCTCCCAGAACGCGTCCCGGGCGCCAGGGTCGACGCCCGAGGTGGGCTCGTCGAGGATCAGCATCTCGGGCTCGTGGATCACCGCCACGGCGAGCGACAGGCGTTGGCGGATGCCCAGCGGCAGGCGGCCGGGCAGCTCGTCTGCCACCGCGCCCAGGGCGAAGCGGTCCATCAGCGTATCGAGCCGCGCCGCCCGCCGCTCGTCGTCGAGGCCGAAGAGGCGGGCGTGGAGGTCGAGATTCTGGCGGACCGTCAGCTCCTCGTAGAGCGAGAAGGACTGCGACATGTAGCCGACCCGGCGGCGAGTCTTGAGATCGCCGGCATCGACCGGGCGGCCGAACAGCCGGGCCTGCCCCTCGCTCGCCGGGAGCAGGCCGGTGAGCATTTTCATGGTGGTGGTCTTGCCGCAGCCGTTGGAGCCCAGGAAGCCGAAAATCTCGCCCCGCTCGATGCGAAAGCTCACATGGTCGACGGCGGTGAAGCTGCCGAACCGCCTGGTGAGCCCCTCGGCCTCGATGGCCGGCCCGCCCTTCAGCGGACGCCGCGGGGGGATGGAGAACCCGCCCTCGGCGGCCGGGGCGTCGGGCTGCAGGCGCAAGAAGGCCGCCTCGAGGCCCTTCGCGCCGGTGCGCTCCAGGATCTCGCCGGGGCTGCCGGTGGCCAGCACCCGGCCACCCTGCATCATCACCAGCCAGTCGAACCCTTCCGCCTCCTCCATGTAGGCGGTCGCGGTGATCACGCTCATGCCCGGCCGGCGCGCCCGGATGCGGGCGATCAGCTCCCAGAACTGGCGGCGGGCCAGCGGGTCGACGCCGGTGGTGGGCTCGTCGAGGATCAGCAGGTCGGGATCGTGGACCAGCGCACAGCATAAGCCCAGCTTCTGCTTCATGCCGCCCGAGAGCTTGGCCGCCGGGCGGTCGGGAAAGGGCGCAAGGCCGGTGGCCGCCAGCAGCTCGTCGATCCGCCGGGCGCGCTCCTGGGCAGGCTGGCCGAAGAGCCGCGCGAAGAAGTCGATATTCTCGACCACCGAGAGGGTCGGGTAGAGATTGCGGCCAAGGCCCTGCGGCATGTAGGCGAGGCGCTCGCACACCGCGCGGCGGTGGCCGGCATCGGCCATGTCGCCGCCCAGCACCGTGAGCCGGCCCTGCTGCAGGCGGCGCACCCCGGCGAGAAGCGCCAGCAGGCTGGACTTGCCGACCCCGTCGGGGCCGATCAGGCCGATGGTGCGTCCGGCGGGAAGCTCGAGGCCGACGCCGTCCAGCGCCGCGATACGGCCGTAGCGGAGGCCGATCTCCTCGAGCCGGGCCAGCGGCCCGCCGGCCGGGGCCTCAGCCCGCATCGGCCGCGGCACCGGTCTGGGGCAGCCTCGGCTGCAGGCTGTCGGGCCACACCGCTTCCGGCACGATACGCACATGGGCGATGCCCGGCAGGCCGGTCTTCACGAGCGGCGCGTAGCGCTCGAGCAAAGGGCGGGCGATCTGCACCTTGACGCGGAACACCAGCTTGGAGCGCTCCTGGGCGGTCTCGACATGGCGCGGCGTGAACTGGGCGTCGGAGGCCACGAAGGAGACCTTGGCAGGAATCACGTAGTCCGGCGCCGCATCCAGCACGATCCGCGCCTCGGCGCCGATGGCGAGCCGCCCGGCCTCGCGGGTCGGCAGGAACAGCGTCATGTAGACGTCGGTCAGGTCGAGCAGCGAGAGGACCTTGCCGCCGCCCGGCAGCACCTCGCCCGGCTGGGCCAGCCGGTACTCCACCCGACCGGCACGCGGTGCCTTGAGCGCCGAGTCCTCGATCATCACCCTGATGCGCTCGCCCCGCGCCACCGCCGCCTCGATCGACGCGGTGGCGCTGGCGGCACCGGCCTTCGCCGCGTCGAGGCCGGCCTCGGCGGCGCGTCTCGTGCTGGTGCGCTGGTCGAGCACCTCCTTGGCCAGATGTCCTTTTTGGAACAGCATTCGGGCCCGCTCGTGCTCCTGGACGGCGTAGGCCAGCTCGCTCTGGCGCTGGGCGATCTCGGCCGTGGCGCGGGCGAGCTGCTCGCGTGCCCCGGCGGTCGCAGCCTCGGCCTCGCGCAGCTGCGCCTCCAGCTCCAGCGTGTCCATGCGCGCGACGAGCTGCCCGCGGTCGACCCAGTCTCCCTCCTCGACCAGGACATCGGCGACGCGCCCGGCATATCTGGTGGCGACGTCGACCCGCTCGGCCTCGATGCGGCCGTTGGAAACCGCAAATCCCTCGAGAAGCGCCGGCCCGGCGAAGCTGCGCCACGCATACCAGCCGCCTGCCGCAAGGCCGCCGACGACCAGCACGAGCAACACGCTGCGAAATCCTCTTGCGGCCATGATCCGCCTTCTACCGATGAGTGGGACTGTGCCGCCAAAGCGGGCTGGGGCGCGCTTCTAGCTTGGAGATCGCGGCCGTTCCATGATCCACCTCAAGAAGCCCGGGATCCGGGCGACCGCCGGCCCCTCTGTCGTTGCCGCAAGCTACGACGCGAACGAACCCGGGCCGGCTCCGTCTCGGCGATGCGATAGCCAAAATCACACATGAAGAATGATATTTTATTTTTAATACCGCGCATTACTTGTTTAATCGAGACAGCCGAGCGGAGGAGCGAGCATGGCCGAGATTCATGTGCTGCATGAGAACCGTCCGTGGGTAGAGCCGCTGGCGGCGGCGTTCGAGGCGCGCGGGCTGGCGTGGCGGGAGTGGTTTCTGGACGAGGGCAGCGTCGATCTGGGGGCCGAGCCGCCCGAGGGCGTGTTCTACAACCGCATGAGCGCCTCCTCGCACACTCGCGGCCACCGCCATGCGGCCGAGTTCACGGCAGCGGTGCTGGCCTGGCTCGAGCGGCACGGGCGGCGGGTGGTCAACGGCTCGCGAGCCATCGACCTCGAGATCAGCAAGGTCCGGCAATATGCGGCGCTGGAGCGGGTCGGCGTACGCACGCCGCGGACCGTGGCGGTCGTCGGCCGCGGGCGGATCGCCAGCGAGGCACGAAGGGCGTTCGGCGAGGGGCCGGTGATCCTCAAGCCCAACCGCGGTGGCAAGGGGCTGGGTGTCCAGCTCTTCCAGAGCGCGGACGCCCTGGCCGACCACGTGATGAGCGAGAGCTACGAGGCGCCGGTCGACGGCGTCCAGCTCCTCCAGGAATATGTCGAGGCCCCCGAGCCCTTCATCACCCGGGCCGAGTTCGTGGGCGGCAGGTTTCTCTATGCGGTGGAGGTGGACACGAGCGACGGCGGCTTCGAGCTGTGCCCGGCCGATGTCTGCGCGGTGGGCGACACATTCTGCCCCACCGGCACGGCGGCCCGCGACAAGTTCACCATTGTCCGTGGGATCGAGCCCGAGCTGGTGAGCGCCTATGAGCGCTTTCTCGCCGAGGCTGGAGTCGAGATCGCCGGCATCGAGTTCATCCGCGGCGCGCACGGGCTCATCCGCACCTACGACGTGAACACCAACACCAACTACAATGCCGACGCCGAGGCGAAGGCAGGCCGCTTTGGCATGGGAGCGGTCGCCGACTTTCTCGGCGCCGAGCTGCGCCGCCTCTACCCGGCGGCGGCCTGAGGCGGCATCTCGCCGGTCTTGAGCCAGTGGGCGCAGGCGGGGCCGAGCTTCTCCATCGCCATGGCCTCGTAGCGCGCGCTCTCCTCGGGGCTGAGGATGTCGCGCCAGCGCCCGTTGGTGCCCTTGTGGATGAAGCTCTGCGCCCCGCCGTCCCAGAAGATGCCGCCCAAGGGCGCGGCCTTCTCGGCGTGGCGCTTCATCCAGTCGAAGGTGCAGTGCTCGACGATCCGCTCGAAGGTCGCCGGGTCGGTCTCGATCCCCAAAAAGCGCGCGATGCGGCGGATCCCGCCGGGCAGGTCGCTCTTGAGCTCGTTGAAGTGGAGCAGCATCACGTTGGGCAGGTGGCGGATCGCCCACCAGGACGCGATGTTCTCCCAGTAGGACCAGAAGGGATGGCCGTCGCCGTCGAGCCATTCGTTGAAATACTGGCGGACCGAGGCGGGCGGCCTGCCGATGGGCGGTCCAACGAGGCCCGGGCTGTCGTTGAGCGCGTGGTACCAGGCATCGTTGGCGGTTGCATGGTGGTTGTAGAGGCTCCACACCACGTCGCGGCCGTCCCGGGCGACGTAGAGATATCTCGCCCGCGGCTCGAAGCGCAGCGCATCGACCGGCAAGTGGGTCTTGAGGAAGCGTCGGTGGGTCTGCGCCGCGATGGCCGGAAGCTTCACCTCCCTGGGCGGCACCCGGAGATCGACCCAGGGCGAGAGGGAGGCGACGTCGACGTCGGCGGCACCCTGGAACACCAGCTGGCCCACGATCTGCTGGACCCAGGTGGTGCCCGACTTGGCGTAGGTGGCGATGACGATGTCGTTGTCGCGAAACACGAAATCGTCCCAGACCGTCGAATCGAAATGATGGCTGTGCAGCTCGCGGCTCTTGCGCGGCCAGACAATCGCGGTCATCCCCCTCGCCTCTCCTGCGAACGCCACGGTGCGCCACCGCGGCGCGGTTTGCACGCCCTCAGGAACATGCTCCCTTGCGCCCAAACAACGCAGCCTGCGCAGAGGGCTTGCCCTCGAGGCCGAAGACGGTCATTCTATGCACAGGTTGCCCTGACGTGTCAGCCGGGTTGCGCTCTCGGGCGCTTGACGACAGACGACACGGAGGACGACCCCGCGTCCCGGTACGTTGCCGGGATTCGCACTACGACTATGAGGGTACTGCTTTGCAGACCGGTACGGTTAAGTGGTTTAATACGACCAAGGGCTATGGCTTCATCCAGCCCGACAGCGGCGGCCCCGACGCCTTCGTTCACATCTCGGCGGTCGAGAAGGCCGGCCTGGACTCGCTTCGCGAGGGCGAGAAGGTGGAGTTCGAGCTGGTTCGCGGCAAGAACGGCAAGTCCTCGGCGGAGAACCTGAAGCGCGCCTGACGCCCTTCGGTTCCTACAGGATTTCGCGACGCCCTCCGGAGCAATCCGGAGGGCGTTCGTTTTTTCAGGCCCCGGCCAGAAGCACAGCACCCATCGCCATGGTGACCGCCGCCTGGGTGGGATCGACCACCGGCACGCCCAGCTCGTCCTCGAGCCGCCGGCGGTACCGCGCCATCCCGGCGCAGCCGAGGATGACAACGTCCGCGCCGTCCTGCTCCTTGAGCGCCCGGCCCACCTCGACCAGCCGCCCCCAGCTACGCTGCTCGTCGGCCAGCTCGTGCACCCGCAGGTCCAGCGGCCGCTCGCCGGCCAGCCGCGCGGCCAGGCCGAGCTGGCGGATATAGCGCAGATGCCGCGGGATCGAGCGGCCGAGGATCGCCACCACACCGAAGCGCTCGCCGCGCGTCAATGCCGTCAACATGCCGCTCTCGGCGATGCCCAGCACCGGCTTTGCCGTGGCCTCGCGGCACACATGGAGGCCGGGATCGCTGTAGCAGGCGACCACGAACGCATCGGCCGCGCTTGCCTGCACCACCCGGCGCAGCGGCAGCGCCACCGCCTCGACGTCTGCCTGGCTCTCGATGCCGAGCGGCCCCTCCTCCAGGGTCATGCAGGAGATGCCCGGCCCGCCGGCGACCCGTAACGGCTCCAGCGCCCGGTCGAGGCCAGCCGTAACCTCGCCGTTCGAGTTCGGGTTGATGACCAGAATCTCGCCCATGATGCCTCCCGCATGTTCGCGCGAATGCTAAAGCGTTTCCCCACACGCTGGAACACCGTCCGCGCCGGACAGGCCTGCGGCAGCGCGTGGCGTCAAAACCGGGCGAGAGCGCTGCGCGCGGCTTTTTTTCCGTTTTCTAGCCGGTTGGCGGCGGTGCACGGCCGTCAGAGAGCTGCTCGTCGATATGCCCGGGCGCTACCGATCGACCAGAGGGCAGAATAGGGCGGTCCGCAGCACCGCTATCCGGCTATCCTGTGCTTTCCTGAGCCGCGAGTGGGGGAGAAGCCGGCATGTTGCAGCCCGAGACCGCCACCGAGTTCCGCCTGCCGGGGATCGAGGCGTTCGAGCCCTTCGTCGGCGCGGAGGCGGTGGAGCGCATCCTCGCCAAGGCGCGGCCGCTGCACGACCTGCAGGTGGCGCACATCAACTCCACCTTCTATGGCGGCGGCGTGGCCGAGCTGCTCGACGGCCTGACGCTCCTGATGAACGCGGTGGGCATCAAGACCGATTGGCGGGTGATCCAGGGCCGCCCGGATTTCTTCAGCATCACCAAGAAGATGCATAACGCCCTGCAAGGGGCCGAGATCAATCTTTCCGAGCAGAAGTGCCGGATCTACGAGGAGGTGGTGTTCCAGAACGCGGCGCGCATCCACCTCGACCACGACACGGTGTTCGTCCACGATCCGCAGCCGCTGCCGCTACTGCGCCACTACCGCAAGAAGGCGCCCTGGGTCTGGCAATGCCATGTCGACCTCACCCGTCCCGATGCCGGCCTGTGGAGCTACCTCGCCCCCTTCATCGAGGCCCATGACGCGGCTGTCCTGTCGCTGCCGGAATACGCGCAGCCCTTGGGGGTGCCACAGCGCTTCATCATGCCGGCGATCAACCCCTTCGCCACCACCAACAAGGAGCTGAGCGCGAGCGAGATCGCCGACCGTCTCTCCCACTACGGAATCCCCGACGACCTGCCGCTGGTGGTGCAGGTCTCGCGCTTCGACCGCTGGAAGGATCCCGGCGGCGTCATCGAGGCCTTCCGGCTCGCACGCCGCGAGGTGGACTGCACGCTGGTGCTGGTCGGCAATGTCGCGACCGACGACCCCGAGGGCCAGGAGGTCTTCGAATCCCTGTGCAAGTGCCGCGACGAGCGGCTCATCGTGCTGTCGGTACAAGATTCCGCCCTGGTCAACGCGCTGCAGCGGCAGGCCGCGGTAGTGCTGCAGAAGTCGCTGCGGGAGGGTTTCGGGCTCACCGTCAGCGAGGCCATGTGGAAGGGTGCGGCGGTGATCGGCGGCAATGCCGGCGGCATCCGCAGGCAGATCGTCGACGGGGTCTCGGGCTTCCTGGTGGACACGGTGGAGCAGGCGGGGGCGCGCATCGTCCAGCTCCTGAAGGACGAGGAGCTGCGCCGGCGGCTCGGCGCCGCCGCCCGCGAGACGGTGCGGCGGCAGTTCCTGATGAGCCGGATGCTGGAGGACTATCTGGATCTGATCACCGCCTTCGAGCCGCGCTTCCACCTGCGCGGTGCCGCGTGAAGAGGTGAGGGGCCACGAGCGCCTGCCCGCTGCGAGCGCATGACGCCGTGCCGCTCTTCGTGCTACCTCGCGACCAATGACAACGCAACGATCCCCGGGGAGGGTCCCGCCCGTGTCCGATTTCGACCTCGTCATCCGCGGCGGCACGGTCGCCACCGCCACCGATACCTTCAGCGCCGACATCGCCGTCAGGGACGGCCGCATCGTAACGCTGGGCGAGGGCCTGCCGGAGGGACGGCAGGAGATCGACGCAAGCGGCCGCCTGGTCCTGCCCGGCGGCGTCGACAGCCATGCCCATATCGAGCAGCTCTCCGCCAACGGCATGATGAACGCCGACACGTTCGAGAGCGCTACCGGCTCGGCGGCGCTGGGCGGCACCACCACGGTCATCTCCTTCGCCGCCCAGCATGTCGGCATGTCGCTCAGGAAGGTGGTCGACGAGTACCACGAGGCCGCCGACCGCGGTGCGATCATCGACTACGCCTTCCACATGATCCTGGCCGATCCGCGGCCCGAGATCCTCGAGGACGAGCTGCCCTCGCTGGTGGCCGAGGGGCACAGCTCGCTCAAGGTGTTCACGACCTATGACCGGCTGCGCGTGCAGGACGAGCAGCTCCTCGACGTGCTGGAGGCGGCCCGCCGTCACGGCTGCATGGTCTGCGTGCATGCCGAGAACCACGGCATGGTGAGCTGGATGGGCAAGCGGCTGGTGGAGCGCGGCTACACCGCGCCGCGCTACCATGCGGTGAGCCATCCCCGCCTGTGCGAGCCCGAGGCGGTCTCGCGCGTCATCGCCTGCGCTGCCCTGCTCGATCAGCCGGTGATGCTCTACCACATCTCCACCGCCGAGGCGCTCGAGGTGATCCGCCGCGCCCAGGGCCAGGGCCAGAAGGTCTTCGCCGAGACCTGCACCCAGTATCTCACCATGACCAAGAAGGATCTCGACCGGCCGGGCATGGAAGGGGCGATGTGGATGTGCTCGCCGCCGCTGCGCGAGCGCTCCGACCAGGAGGCACTGTGGCGGGCGCTGGCCAACGGCACGCTGCAGACCGTCTCCTCCGACCATGCTCCCTACCGCATGGACGAGACCGGCAAGCTCGCCCGCGGCCCCAACGCCGCCTTCAAGGAGATCGCCAACGGCATGCCCGGCCTCGAGCTGCGCCTGCCGGTGCTGTTCGACGCGATGGTGAGCAAGGGCCGGATGGACGTGAACCGCTTCGTCGACCTCACCGCCACCGCGCCCGCCAAGCTCTACGGCCTGCATCCCCGCAAGGGCAGCATCGCCGTGGGTGCCGATGCCGACATCGTCGTCTGGGACACGGAGCGCGAGGTCACCATCGAGCAGGGCTCGACCCACGACGATGCCGGCTACACCCCCTTCGTCGGCCACAAGGTGAAGGGCTGGCCGGCCACCGTGCTGCGCCGCGGCGAGGTGGTGGCCGAGCAGGGCGCGCTCCGGGCGCGCCCTGGCAGCGGCACTTTCCTCGCGCGCCAGGGCGGCCCGGCAGCGCAGCCCAGCGGCCGGCTCGCCGCGGAGTTCGACCCGGAGCGCAATTTCGGCGCCGAGCTCTACTGAGCGCGGCGACCGTGCGGCGGATCGGCATCATCGGCTTCGGCGCCATCGGCGCCGAGGTCGCTTCCCGGCTCGGGCAGGGAATCGCCGGGCCGGTGGAGCTGGTCGTGCTGCTGCGTCCCGGCTCGTCACGGCGCGCCGCGGTACCGGCGTGCGTGACCGTCGTCGACAGCCCCCGGCAGCTCCTCGCCCTGCGCCCGCATCTGGTGGTGGAGGCGGCCGGCCACGCGGCCTTGCGCGAGCACGCCGTCCTCTGCCTCGAGGCCGGCGTGCCGGTGGTGGCGTCCTCTATCGGTGCCCTTGCCGACGAGGCGCTCCGGGCGCGGCTGGAGAAGGCCGCCCGTGAGGGCGGCGCCCCACTGCTCCTGCCGGGTGGCGCCGTCACCGGACAGGACTATCTGGAGGCGGTGCGCCACCTCCCCGACACCAGGGTCACCTATATCTCACGCAAGCCTCCCGCCGCCTGGCAGGACCAGCTGGCGGCGCGCGGCATCGCGCCCGAGGCCCTGAAGGAGCCGCTGGAGCTTTTCGCCGGCACCGCCAGCGAGGCCGCCCGCCGCTACCCCAAGAACCTCAACGTCGCCGCCACCCTGGCGCTGGCCGGGCTCGGGATGGAGCAGACGGCGGTGCGCGTCATCGTGGACCCGGCCGCTTGCGGCAATACCCACGAGGTCACCGTCGAGGGCCCGGCCGGCCGCATGACCCTCTCGCTGGTCAACGCCGCCGCGCCGGCCAACCCCAAGACCGCATGGGTGACGGGCCTGAGCGTCGCTGCCGCGGTGGCGCGGCACTTCGCGGCGGTGCGGGTGGCGTAGCAGGCCGGTCCAGGTGCGCAACGGATCGCACGCAGCGCCTTGCTTCGTCACCCGACCTGAACGCAGCGGCCCTCCCGGCTCGAGCGTAACAGTGCGTCGATCAGGCGATGTGCATGGAGGGCCTCGCGCGGGTCGACCCGCGGCACGCCCCTGCCCTGCACGGCGTCCAGAAAGTCGCGCAGGACCGCCTTGTGCCAGTCGTGGGGAAAGGCCATCGGGTCGGCCCCGCCGCCGCCTGCCATCATCTGGCCGACCTCCAGCCGCTTCCCATCCATGAAATCGACGGTGAGGCTGCCGCCTTCGAGCATGGCCGTACCCCGTGTGCCACTGAGCACCAGCCGCTCGGGCCCACCGGGAAAGCAGGCGGTGGTGGCGCTCAGGCTGCCAAGCGCACCGTTGGCGAAGCGCAGGCCGGCGCCCACGAAGTCCTCGCTGTCCATGCGGTGCAGCGACGTGGTGCCGGCGACCGCCGCAACCTCGACCACCTGGCCGGCGAGGCTCAGCATGAGATCGATGCTGTGGATCGCCTGGCTGATAAGCACGCCGCCGCCGTCGCGCGCCAGGGTGCCGCGGCCGGGCTCGTCGTAATAGGCCTGCGGCCGCCACCAGGGCACCAGGAGCTGGACCGCCGCCAGCTCGCCCAGCGCTCCCTCCGCCAAAAGTCCGCGCAGCCGCTCGGCGCTCTCGCGGAAGCGGTGCTGGAAGGTCACCGCGGCGGTGATCCCCGCCTGCTCGCAGGAGGCAGCGATGCGCGCCGCCGCCTGGCTGGTCCGCTCCAGCGGCTTTTCCATGAGGATGTGCCGGCCCGATGCAGCCAGTCGCTCGACCAGCTCGAGGCGGGCGTCCGGCGGCGTCAAAAGGAGTGCCGCATCGAGCGCCGGATCGGCCAGCAGCGCGTCGAGATCATCGGTCACCGGCAGGCGGTGCCGGTGTGCGAAGGCCTCGCGGCGGGCCTTGCTGCGGCTCCAGCAACCGGCCACCTCGACCCGCCCCTCGGCCTGGAGCTCCACCAGGCTCATCGCATGCGGCGCCGAGGCCATGCCCAGCCCGATCACCGCCATCCTCACCGGCTTGTCCGGCATTCGTCCGCCTCCCCTCGCCTTGCCGCCCTCATCCTGCGCCGCCTGCGCCCATGGAGCAAAGCCTCCAGCGCCCGCGCAGGCTCCCACGGCCGGCCGCCTCAGGGTATGATGAGGGGTTGCTGCACCGACGCGAGGGCCGCCGCGTGGCGCCCCCGGGCCCCATGTGGCGGCTTGCGCATGCCAGGGGAGGCTGCCCCATGCGCCGCCGCTTCATCTTGCCGGCCCTCACCGCCCTGACGGTCCTGCTGCCGGGGCATGCGCTGGCCGCCGGCGAGGCGCTGCTCGATCTCGAGGAGATGGGCAAGAGCCTCGCCGTCTACGGCCCGGTGGTCGGGCGGGCCTATGGCCGCGATGCCGGCCGTATCGCCGCGCAAGGCTTCGCGACGGCGATAGGCGAGGAGGGGCTGCGCGCCGCTCTCGCCGAAAGGCTCGCCCGGTTCGGCACCCGCGACCGGCTGGCCGATCTCGACGGCGGCCTGTTCGCCGTGGTCCAGCGCGAGGAGCGCAGCGCGGACGCGACCGCCATCGGCCGGCCGCTCGACAGCTTCATCCTGCTCGGCCAGAGCTTCGATCAGGAGATCGACGGCACCGGCGCCGGGCTCGCCTCGGAGATGTGGAACTTCTACCGGGTCAATCTCGCCGTGGCCGAGCGGGAGCTCGCCGCCATCGCCAGCGCCCTGGACACGGCCGCGAGCCTCCCCGAGACCGCCGGCCGCAAGCGGTTCCGCCAGTTCCTGATCTGCCGCGCACCGGCGCTGGCGGCACGCCAGGCGGAGAGCACAGCGTTTCTGGCGGAGACCGAGGCCGTGCTGCGCCTGGTCGAGGACGGGCTCTACGGCTTCGATGCGAGAGACGCTGCCGGGCTCGGCGTCCTGCTGCACCCTCCGATCCTCGCCGCTCTGGGCACGGCGCGGCAGCGCGCCCTTGCCCGCGACGACCGGGGGCGGACCGCCGCCATCGAGGCCGCCATGGCCGAGGTCGGCGGGCAGGGTCTCGCGCTCGGCCAGGACGGCCCATTCCTGACCCGGCCGGGTGTCGCCATGCCGGACAGCGGCCTCTACCACCAGCTCGCCCGCGCCACCCGGGTGCAACGGATGCTCACCGACGACGACGCGCTGCACCGCCGATGGGGTGTCGACGAGCGGGATCTGGCGCAGGCGGCGGAGGTCGCCGGCGGCCTCGCCGACAGTCTCGTCGAGCCGATCCGCAGGCTCCGCGACGCGGCGCGGGCGCGGCTGCGCGGACCCGACGGCAAGCCGCGCCTGATGCTGACCGCCGCCGGCGCCGCTCCGGCCGCGCGCTTCTTCGTGGCCGAGGCCAGCGTCGACTACCGGCCCTGGATGTTCGCGCGGCGCGACCTGCGGGCTGCGGTGGCGGCACAGGAAAAGGAGTTCGCGCGGCTGCTCGCCATCTTCGAGGGCGAGCGGGCCGGGCTCGAGGAGGCGCAGCTTCTGGCGGTGCGTGCGTCGCAGGCGGTGCTCGCCACCGTCGAGGAGCGCGACCGCGCGCTCGTGGCGCTGCAGCTCACCGATGCCGAGCGCGCGCCAGGCCCCGCCGACGAGCCGGAATTGGCGGCGCTTCTGGCCGGCAGCGACGCAAGGCCCGATCAGCGGGCCCGCTGGCTGGCCGAGCGCCGCTCGCTTGCCGCCAATCTCGCCCGGCAGGAGGAGCTCGGGCGGCAGATCCGCGGCGAGGTGCCGGCCGCGGCGGATGTGCTCTCGCTCGACCGACGCCTCGGCGAGCTGCGTCAGCAGGAAGGCGACCATCGCCTCGCGATCGGCCAGCTCGAGCCGGTGCTGGGCGTGACCGTCCTGCGTCCGCGGCTGGAGGCGGCGGCGACCAGGGCGGCGGAGCGCCTGCCGCGGCTGGAGCAGGAGGCGGTCGATGCGGAACGCGAGCGCGTCATCGAGGAGGGTCGCCTGGCCGTCACCGAAGGCGATCTCGCGGGCGTCGCCCGCCTGCTCGGCCGCGCCTGCGACGCGCTGGAGCCGCTCGAGGCCGCCGGCCCGCCGGTGATCGAGCGTCTTCGCCTGAAAGACAGCCAAGGCGTGTTGTTCAGTGCCCGGCGCCATCCGGTCGAGGAGCTGGGGCAGGCCGCAGCCGAGGCCCGTTCCGCCCTCTGCGAGCTGGAGCAGAGGGCCGCCGAGGCGTTCGACCGCTACCGCCGGGCCCAGGACGTGGCGCTGGGAGCGGGCGTCATTCTCTACCGCGCCGTGTGGGCCTCGGCGGTGCTGCAACTGGGTATCGAGACCGCCGATTTCCTCTACGAGACCATGTCCTCCAAAGGCGGGCCGCTCTACGGCGCCTTCAACGCCGCGGTCGCCAAGGCCACCGAGACCTGGATCGGCGGCGATCCGCTGATCGAGGACGCGATGGGGCCGCGCGGCCCGCACTGGACACAGCGGATCGAGCTGGTGGGGCCGGCCGTCAAGGACGCGCTGGGCGGCGCCACCGGCGACATGGCGGAAGATCCGCGTGGCGCCATCCGGATCCTGCGTCGGCTGGTCGCGCGCGCCCACGACGCGGTACTCGACCCCGTGGCGCTGGACGACATCGTCAGCGACCTGAAGACCACGCTGCGCAGCCAGAGCTTCCAGAGCGGCGTCGTGGATGCCGCGCGGGACGCCGGCAAGGCGGTTACCATCGACGCGCTCAAGAAGGCCGTAGCCGAGATCACCGAGGGCAATGCGCTGCAGGGTTATCTGGAGGCCGATCTCGACGTAAGGCGCACCCATCTCTTCGTCATCTACACCCTCCAGGCAGAGAACATCGCGCGCGACGCCTATGCCGCCCTGGCCCGCAGGCTCGAGCGGGCGCATCCGCGGGCCGAGATGCTGGAGGACACCGAACAGCAGCGCTGCTTCGCGCCGGGCACGCCGCTTCGGGTGATCGTGGGAGAGCCGCACGCTGCGGCGCGCACCATGCAGATCGAGCTGGGCGGCGAGACCGCTGTCCGGAGTCCCGATGCCGACGAGGCATCCAATGAGGCCGCCTGGGCGCTGACGCCCCAACGGCTGCAGGCCGGACCGCTCGGCGGCGTGACCCTTCGGGCGATCGTCGAGCGCTGATTGTCGCAGGGGACGTGAGTGCTTGCGCCATCGCGACGTTCGGATATTAATGACTGACTGGTTGGTCATTAAGGAGCTTACGCCGTGGCCGAGCCGGCACGACGTCGACGGCGCAAGGAGGCGCGGCCCCAGGAGATCCTGGAAGCGGCGCTGGCGCTCTTCACCGAGCGGGGCTTCAGCGCCACGCGGCTCGACGACATCGCCGCCCGGGCGGGCGTCAGCAAGGGCACGCTCTATCTCTACTTCGCCAGCAAGGAGGCGATCTTCTCGGAGCTGGTGCGCCATGCCGTGCTGCCCAACATCGCCCGGGTCGAGGCGTTGGTGGCGGGCTGGAGCGGCTCGCGCGCGAGCCTGCTGCGGCGGATGATCGAGCTGTTGGGGACGGCCCTGCGGGAGGACCGCATCGCCGCCTTCCCCAAGCTGGTGATCGCCGAATCGGGTAACTTCCCCGAACTCGCCCGGCAGTATCGCGAGGAGGTCATCGAACGAGGGCTGGGCCTCTTCGCCCGGGTGATCGCGGCCGGGGTTGCAGCGGGCGAGTTCCGCGAGGTGGACTCCCGCCACGCCGCCAAGCTGTGCGTGGCGCCCATGCTGCTGCTGGCCGTGTGGCGCACCTGCCTTGCCCGCGCCGACGAGCAGCCGCTCGACGCGCAAGCGCTCGTCGAGACCCATGTCGAGACGCTGCTGCGCGGGCTCGCCGCAAAGGGCGGGCCCGTGCCGGAGGGCGTCCGGTGAGGCGGCTCGCCATGGCCCTGCTCATGCTGCTCGCAGCCTGCGAGGATCCCGGCGAGCGGCAGGTGGTGCAGGGTCATGTCGAGGCCGAGGAGGTCCTCGTCGCGGCCCCGCAGGAGGGCTGGCTGGCGGCGGTCCACGTCCGCGAGGGCCAGCGCGTGGCGCGGCGTGCGCTCCTCTTCGAGCTGGACGCCACCCGCGAGCGGGCGCAGCGCGATGCCGCGGCCTCGCGGCTGGCACAGGCGCGGGCCACGCTGGAGGATCTGCGCAAGGGCGAGCGGCCGCAGGAGATCGCCCGCCTCGAGGCACAGCACGAGGCGGCGGTGGCCGAGCTGGACTTTGCCCGCAGCGAGGCGGAACGGCAGGAGAGGCTGGTGAGGACCAGCGCCGGCGACCGCCGCAGCCGCGAGCAGGCGGTGATGCAGCGCGACGCGGCGCAGGCCCGCGTCGAGGAGCTGCAGGCGGCGCTGGCGGTGGCCCGGCTGCCGGCCCGCAGCGACAGGATCGACGCGCAACAGGCGGCGGTGCACGAGCTGGAGGCGGCGCTGGCCGAGGCCGAATGGCGCCTCGCCGAGCGCAGCGTCACCAGCAGGGTGGAAGGCCGGGTCGAGGAGCTGGTACGCCACGCGGGCGAGTTCGCGCCTTCCGGCGGGGCGGTTCTGCGACTCCTGCCGCCGGGTGCGCTCAAGGTGCGCTTCTTCGTCCCCGAGGCTCGGCTCTCGCATCTGGAGCCCGGCCAGAGCGTCACGGTGCGCTGCGACGCCTGCCCCGCACCCGTCAGCGCCGAGATCGGCTTCATCGCCTCCGACGCCGAGTTCACGCCGCCCGTCATCTACAGTGTCGAGGCCCGCCAGAAGCTGGTGTGGCTGGTCGAGGCACGCCTGCCGGCCGGCAGCGGCCTGCGGCCCGGCCAGCCTGTGGACGTCGAGCTGCCGGGTGAGCTGGCCGTCGAGAAGGCCGGGCCATGACCGGGGAGCTCGCCATCGACGTCACCGGCCTCTCCAAGAGCTTCGGCGGGCGGCAGGTGGTGAACGACTTCTCGCTCGCCGTGCCGCCCGGCGAGGTCTGGGGCTTTTTGGGGCCCAACGGCAGCGGCAAGACCACGACGATCCGCATGCTCTGCGGCCTGCTGCGCCCGGATGCGGGCAGCGGCACCTGCCTCGGCCACGACATCAGGACCGAGGCCGAGCTCATCCGCCGCCAGGTCGGCTACATGACCCAGCGCTTCAGCTTCTACGAGGATCTCACGATCCGCGAGAATCTCGACTTCGTGGCCCGGCTCTACGCCCTGCCCGAGCGCGCCCACCAGGTCGAGGAGAGCCTTTGCGAGCTGGGTCTGGCGGATCGGCGCCACCAGCTCGCGGGGCAGCTCTCGGGCGGCTGGAAGCAGCGCCTGGCGCTTGCCGCCTGCATGATGCACCGGCCCCGCCTCCTTCTCCTGGACGAGCCCACCGCCGGGGTCGATCCCCAGGCCCGCCGCGATTTTTGGGAGCAGATCCACCTGCTGGCCGGGCGTGGCATCACGGTGCTGGTGAGCACCCACTACATGGACGAGGCCGAGCGCTGCGATCGCATCGTCTACCTGGCCTACGGCAGGGTCCTGGCCTCCGGCACGGTGCGCGAGGTGGTCGAGGGGGCGGGGCTCACCACGCTGACGGTGAGCGGCCCGGAGGTGCGGGGAATAAGCGCCGGGCTGCACGGTGCCGAGGGCATCGAGACGGCGCTTTTCGGCAGCACGCTGCACGTCAGCGGCACCGACGGCCAGGCGGTGCGCCGCGCGGTGGCGCCGCTCCGCGAGGATCCGCGCTTCGCCGTGGCCGACGCCGAGCCCAGCCTCGAGGACGTCTTCATCCATCTGATGGCGCCCTTCCGCGAGAAGGTATGAGCGATGCGCCTGCCCAGCCCCGCCCGCGTGCTCGCCATGATGCTCAAGGAATTCGTGCAGATGCGGCGCGACCGGCTGACCTTCGGCATGATGATCGGCATCCCGGTGCTCCAGCTCCTGCTCTTCGGCTACGCCATCAACGCCGATCCGAAATCGCTGCCCACGGCCGTCGCCATGCAGGATGCCAGCCCCTACGCCCGCTCGCTGGTGGCCGCCATGGAGGCGAGCGGCTATTTCCGCATGGTGGCGAGCGTGCAGGACGAGGTCGAGGCGCGCCGCCTGCTCGACGAAGGAACGGTCAACTTCCTCGTCACGGTGCCGCCCCACTTCACGGCGGAGCTCTTGAGGGACGAGCGGCCGGCGGTGCTGGTAGAGGCCGACGCCTCGGACCCCATCGCCGCGGTCAACGCGCTGGGGACCCTGGCCCGCCTCGAGACGACGGCGCTGCGCCACGATCTCCTGCCGCCGCTGGCGGCGGCGGAGCCGCCGTTCGAGCTGCGCGTGCACCGCCGCTACAACCCCGAGGGCATCACCGCCTACAATGTCGTGCCGGGTCTCCTCGGCGTGATCCTTACCATGACGATGGTGCTGATGACCTCGCTCGCCGTCACCCGCGAGGTCGAGCGCGGCACCATGGAGAACCTGCTGGCCATGCCGGTGCGGCCGGGCGAGGTGATGCTGGGCAAGATCCTGCCCTACATCGCCATCGGCTATCTCCAGGCGGTGATCGTGCTGCTGGCGGCGCGGCTGCTGTTCGGCGTGCCGATGGTGGGTCCGTTCTGGCTGCTGGCGGCGGCCCTCGTGATCTTCATCGCCGCCAACCTCGCGGTCGGCTTTACCTTCAGCACCCTGGCCCGCAACCAGCTCCAGGCGATGCAGCTCACCTTCTTCTTCTTTCTGCCGTCGATCCTGCTCTCGGGCTTCATGTTCCCGTTCCGCGGCATGCCCTTCTGGGCCCAGGCGATCGGCGAGGTGCTGCCGCTCACGCACTTTCTGCGCATCGCCCGCGGCATTCTCCTCAAGGGCAACGGGCCGGCCGAGATCTGGCCCGAGGTGTGGCCGCTATTGCTGTTCGCGCTGGCTGCCTCGACCATCGCGCTCAAACGCTACCGCCGCACGCTGGACTGAGCGCCACACGAACGAGCTACACCGCCCCGGCTACACGGCCTGCGCTACCCCGCCCGGACGACGCGCGCGCCGCTTCGGCCGGGGTTAGCCTTCCTCCCTCGCCAACAGGCTCCGCGGGAGGCGGGCATGGACGACAGCTTCATCGACGGTAGTCCCGAGTCCCTGGCGGACGAGATCGACCTTGCCGCCGGCGAGACCGAGGATCTGGAGGGCCTGGACGGACTTGAAGAGGACGAGGCCGATGAATTCGGTCGCGTGTTCCGCCGTCTGCGCCGCAAGCTCGCCCCCTTGGCGCCGCTGCTGCGCCGCCTGGCGCCCGTGGCCGCGCGTGCCGTGATGGGCGGTGCGGCTCCGGGCATGGCGTCACTGCTCCGCGAGGAGGAGGACGAGGAGGACGAGGACGGCCTCTTCGAGGACGGCCTGCTCGGCGAGGACGGGCTTTTCGGGCTCGGCGAGGAGGAGGAAGAGGATTTCGAGGACGAGGACCTCGAGGACGAGCTCGATCCGGAAGCCGAGGAGCTGGCCGAGCTGCTTGCCACCGCCGCCGGGTTCGCCGAGAGCGAGGAAGAGGCCGCCGGGCTGATCGGCGGCGTCACCATCCAGATCCTCGGCCCCGCTCCGGTGCGCATCCGGCGCATGACCCCGATGGTCGTCCGCCGCGCGGTCAAGCTCACCAAGCTGCTGCGCCGCTCGCCGCGTACCCGGCCGCTGGTGCCGGTAGTGGCGGCGGTGACCCGGGCCACCAAAAAGAGCCTCGCGAGGCGCGCCGCCCAGGGGCGGCCGGTAACCAAGAGCACCGTCGCCCGCACCATGGCCAAGGCCACGGCACGCACGCTGCGCAGCCCGCAGCGCGTGGCGAAGGTGCTCGCCCGCAATGTCGTCAAGCGGCGCCGGCTCGACCAGAAGGCGATCAAGCGCGCCGAGCGGCCCCGCCGCAAGACCAGGAAGAGCCTCCGCCCCTCGTGAAGGGCCTTCGCGTGAAGGAGTAGAGCGATGTACGAGAACCGGTTCGACGGCGAGCTCATGGACTTCGAGGACGGTTTCGACGGCGAGATGGAGGGCGAGCCCTTCCTGGGTGCGCTCGGCGACATCCTCGGAAGCCTGCTCGGCGAGGAGGAGGACGGCCTGTTCGAGGACGAGGACGGTCTGTTCGAGGACGAGGACTTCGACCAGGAGGGTGGCGACTTCGAGGCCGAGACCGCCGCGGCGCTGATGGACCTCATCGCCGACCAGGTGGCCGAGGCGGAAAGCGAGGAGGAGGCGGACCAGTTCCTGCCGATCCTGGCCGCCCTCGCCCCCCTCGCCATGAAGGTGGCGCCGGTGGCCGCCAAGCTCCTGCCGCATGCCCTGCGCATCGGCCGGAAGGTGGTCCCGCGGCTTGCCAAGGGCATCATGGGCATCGGCAAGAAGCTCATCCGCTCGCGCCAGGGCCGCCAGCTCGTCCGCACCCTGCCGACCATCGCCCGCAACACCGCAGCGCAGGTGCTGCGCACCCATGCCGCCGGCCGTCCGGTCTCCGGGCAGACGGTGACCCGCGCGCTGGCCCGCCAGACCGCCCGGGTGATCCAGAGCCCGCGACGCCGGCGCATCTGCGTGCAGCGCTCGAAGCGCAAGGCGGCCATGGCGCGCCGGCGCATCCAGCCGGCCGCACGGTTCGCCTGAGCCACCGGACGGGCAGGAGCATCCGTCATGGCGCAAACCGCCCTTCTCGCCCGGCAGGGCGATGTCGTGCGGGTCGGCTTCGGCCGGCCCGCGGCGGCCCCCACAGCGACCCCCGCCGCCGGCGATACCTTGGCCCGGTGGCTTCGCGCCCAGGCGATCAACGGCGGCCGTGCTGCCCTTCTTATTCGGCCGTTCCGCAAGCACGAGTTCGGCAGCAGCGCCGCCGCCCCGTCGCCGGCTCACCTTCTGGCGGCCAACGCCCTGATGGCGCGGCTGCGCCGGCTGGTGGTCGATACGGCGGTGCGCCAACGCCGCGCCAGCGAGGCGGCGATCCGGCGGCCGGCATGGCCGGCGCTGGCGCAGGCCACGCGGGTCAAGGACGAGGTCGCGACCGCCGTGGCGGCTACCGAGAAGGTCTGGCAGTTCTACTGGGACATGTTCAACCAGCGCCAGAGCGTGCTGGCCGACCGGCTGCTGGCTGCCGACCGGGTGGCGCTGGACTGTTACCAATATACCTACGGCGGACTGGGCACGGCCCGCTCGATACCGACGCCCGCCCCCTTGGCCTACATGGAGTCGGGCCTGGGCCCGGCTACCTTCCGGCGCGGCGTCCTGCTCACCCGGCTCGGCCGGCTGCCCAATCCCTTCCCGCTGGTCAAGCTGCCCTACCACCGCCTGGTCTGCCCGTGGACGCTGGGTGCCATTCCTCACGAGGTGGCGCACAATCTCCAGTCGGACCTGGGACTGTGGATGGCGGTGCCCAAAGTGATCTACCGCAAGCTTCGCAAGGCCGGCATCGAGCCGTCCGTCGCGAAGATATGGATGCGCTGGCACAAGGAGACCTTCGCGGATCTTCTGGGGGTGCTGCTGATCGGCCCGAGCTTCATCGGCTCGCTGATGGACGTCGTCGCCAAGGCACCCGAGCGGGTAGCCTTCTTTCATCCCAAGGCGGTCCACCCGACACCCTTCCTGCGGGTGCTGATCAACGCGCATCTTCTGGACCGGATCGGCTTTCCGGCCGAAGCGCGCGCCTATCGCGAAGCCTGGCTCAGGCTCTATCCGCCGGCCCGGCTGACGGGCCTGCCGGCTCCGCTCTGGCGGAGCTTCCCGCGGGCCTGCCGCCTCGCGGTCGAGGCGATCGCCTTCACCCCCTACCCGCAGCTCGGCGGCAAGAGGCTGGCCGAGGTCGTCGCCTTCCGCCCGCAGGACGAGCGGGTCGCCAGCGAGGCCGCCGGACGGCTGGCCCGCGGCCGCGATCCGGGCATCGTGCCCGAGCGTTTCCTGATCGCTGCGGCGCGCATCGCCCTCGATCGCCGGCTGGCTCCGCCCGACACCATCGCCCGGCACTTCTACGAAGCGCTCGGCAGGAGATAGACCATGCCGCACTCCCCGACGAGGTACCGCAACGGCCACGAGGACGCCTTCGACTGGGTGAGCCGCGCGCTGGCCAATGTGCTGGGCGTGGGCACGGCGAGGCTGCCGGTCCGCCGCGACAGGCCGCTGCGCGCCGCGAGCGAGGCGGAGGTCGGCCTGCTCGCCCGGCAGGTCGAAGGCCGCTTCCAGCGCCGGGTCGACCCCGCCACCGGGGCCGTCCACTACGAGCGTGTCGGCCCCGCCATCGCCATCGAGGTGGGCGAGGTGCGGGTCGAGGAGCTGGCGCAACGGGCCGCCGCGGCCATTCCCGCGGTGCGCGCCGCCCTCGCCGGGATCGATCCGGAGGAGGCGCGGGTGGAGGTGCGGCCGGAGACGGTGCGCACACTGCTCGATGCCGCCATCGCCGATCTCGACCGGTTGCGCGGCGAGCTCGAGGGCGATCCTGCGGAGCTCTATGTGGACGCCCTGTTCAGCGGGCTGCTGGCCGATCCGGGCGGCCTTCTGGTCGAGCTCATGAACGCCTTCTCGAGCCTCAGCGGGGCCGAGACGCTTCAGGCCGAACGCCAGGCCAAGGCGATCGAGATTGCCGCCGAGGGCCTCTTCTGCCTGCAGCGGGCCTGGAACGAGTGGCTGGGGGACGAGGAAGGGCTCGCCGTGCGGGTCGGCTTCGTCGAGCGCTGCGCGTCGCATATCGGCGACCAGGTGGTGCTGATCCGCGGCCTGCTCGCCGACGAGGGAATCGGGCGCTGCGAGCTCGAGGCGGTGATCGTCGATTTCGGCGGGAACTCCCTGACCGTCGGCGAGCCGCCCTTCGAGCGGCGCTACGACCGGCTGCCCTTCGGCCAGCTGCTGGCGGTGGCCGAGCGCGAATCGCGCCGCTGGCCCGCTTTGGCCGGGCTGGGCGGCAGCGCCCAGCTCGACGCCGTCGGGCGGAGCGCCCGCATGCTGGCCGAGCTGCTCGACCGGCTCGCCCCCGACGAGCTGGTGCGCGACGAGCTGCGCCTGCGCGGCGAGGAGGCCGATGCGGCGGAAGCCGCCCTGCTGCGCCTCGTCGGTCTCGCCGCCAGCTTCGCCCGCTCGCTGGGCGGCAAGGGCAAGGGTGCGGGCTACGGGAAGCCGCCCTCCGGCGGCAGCAGCCCGGGTCAGGGCGGCTCGGGCAAGAAGGGCGGCGGCGGATCCGGAAAGAAGCCGGGGAGCGCCGCCGCATCGGGCAATGGCGAGGGGACGCAGGAAAGCGCGCCCCGCGAGGACCGCTCCTCGATGCCGCCGGCCTAGGCTGGGAGAGGCGAGATGGCGAACCGCGACGAGATCTATACCCTGCTCGGCAGGATCGCCGAGATCCAGACCCAGATCACCGCGCTGTTTGCGGCCGAGCGCCCCGGCGACGCCGAGGCGCGCAGCCTGCTCAACAGCACGATGGGCAATGTCGAGGGCGAGCTTGCCCGCTTTCTCGAGAACGCCACGCCCGCACCCGCCGACAATGGCGAGGCGGCGCTGATCGGCCTGGGTCCCGACGCGCCGGCCGGCATCGGCGATGTGTTCACACCGCCCGGCGTGCAGGACTATGACGAGGCGGTGGTAAGCGAGCGGCTGCTCGCCGTGGCCGATCTCTATTACTGCTACCAGCACGAGCGGCTGGGCGTGTTCCGCGCCATCTACAAGCTGCAGGAGCTGTTCAAGGCGGGGACACTCAGGCTCACCAGCGGCCCCGGCGCGTTCGAGCTCTACCGCTACGACCGCAAGCGGGTGCTGCGCTATACCCACCAGCAGCGCATGCAGGCCTATCGCCGCGTGCTCGGCTATACCGACGCGCCGCCACCGACGGGCGCCCGCGCCAACACCGCCTTCCACGCCATGCTCGCGCGGTTCTGCCTGCAGGTGGCCCAGCTCTTCCGCGACAAGCGGGTCGCCGAGGTGGTGCGCGGCACCGGTGGCGGGGTCGATCCGTCCTTCGGCAGCATCGCCATCGTGCGGCGCGCCGGCCTCGACCTGCGCGCCAACCTCAAGCACGCCTCCTACGGCGACGCCAACGTCCTGACCGTCGAGCTGCTCCAGCTCCTGCGCGCCGCCTTCAAGATCCTCGGCGCCGACGACGTGATGCGGCAGTTCGGCAGCGACAACGCCTGGGATACGCTGGAGGAGGTGCTCAACCGCTATCTGGGCGAGCGCATCGTCGCCTCGCAGCGCTCGCGCATGGCCAGCGCCGGGCGCGACGTGATCCGCTGGCTGGCCCAGCCCCACGTCCTGACATCCGACCGCAGCCAGTTCGAGGCGCTGGTCGAGAGCATCGGCGAGGATGCCGAGGAATGGCTCACCAGTGCCCAGTCGCTGGGCGTCGCCGGCACCCGCCCGGCCACCGCCGCAACCAACGTGGTGCCGCTGCGGCCCCGCCAGGCGAGCGGCTGACGGGCACGCGGAACATGAACCATGATCGTCGCCGGACACCGCGGGCGATCTATGGCATGATCTCCGGCTCCCTGCTGCCGCCGCTCGTCGGCCCCTGACGGGCGCTTCGGCGGGCAGCGGTAAGGAATGGACCGCCACGGGGAGGAACAGGCGCATGGCGGCTCTGGAGAACCGGCAGGAAGCGGCACCACCCGAGGAGAGGCTGCTGCCGCCCCGCAAGGCGGCGGCCCGTGAGGCCGCCTTGCCCGGCGAGGAGCTGGACAGTCTCCTCGAGGCCGGGCTTAGTCCCCGCGAGCTCGAGATCGCCCGGCTCGTGGCGCTCGGCCACCCCAACAAAAGGGTCGCCCGGATTCTCGAGATCAGCCCCTGGACCGTCGCCGCCTACCTGCAGCGCGCCTACGCCAAGCTCGGCGTGCACTGTCGCGCGGCAATGGTCGCCCGACTCCTCGCGCGCGACAAGCTGCGGCTCTAGGAAGCTGCGTCGCAGCGCTGTCGGGCGGGATCACAACAAAGGCCGCCGCCAGCCGGCGAAAAGCAGAAAAAAAACCGCGCGCCGCGGCCTCAGGCCTGCTCCACCGCCTGCGCCTCGTAGCCGGCCTCCTCGACGGCGGCCAGCAGCGTTTCCAGCGGCACCGGCCTGTCCAGCGTGACCTCCGCCCGCCCGAAGGCGAGATCGACGGCGACCTGGCGCACGCCCTCGACGTCCTCGAGGGCCTCCTGCACCGAAATGGTGCAGCCGGCGCAGCCCATGCCCTCGACGCGCAGCACGACCTTCGCTTCGCTCATCACCAGCTTTCCCTTCTCGCCGCCTGCCGCCGGCATTCAGTTTCCGCCATCGACACCGGGCGGGGGCTGCATCCAATCACCGATGGCGATACCCAGCCGGGCCGCCTCGCCGCCCTCGATCTCCAGGACCCACCGCGCCGGTCCACCGGAAGGTATATGGCGCTCGGAGAACGGCTCGGCACGCTCGTGGATGTGCCGGATCACGCCCTGCCCGTCGATGAACAGCAGGTCGAGGGAGAGCGGTGTGTTCTTCATCCAGAACACCACCGGCGCCTCGTCCGCGAAGTCGAACAGCATGCCGTGACGCTCGGGCAGGCTCTCGCGGAACATCAGCCCGCGGGACCGCTCGGCGGGCGTGAGGGCGAGCTCGACGACAAGCTCGAGCGGGCCGCTCGCGGTCCGGACCACCAGCGGCACGGTCTCGCTCGCCCGGGCGAGGCCAGCCGCCGGCACGAGCAGAAGAGCCGCCAGCAGGCAACGTCGCCGCAGCTTTCCTTCCCCGAGCCTTCCCGCTGCCGCCACCGCCGTCCCCTCAAAAGGCCAGATCGTTGACGCTCACCACCGCCGTCAGGATCGAGGTGACGATGCCGCCCACCAGCACGCCCAGGAAGATCACCATCGCCGGCTCGATCACCGCCACCAGACGGGTGAGCCGGGTCGCCACGCGCTCCTCGAAACTGTCCGCCAGATGTGCCGCCACGGCGGCGAGCCTGCCGCTCTCCTCGCCGACCCGCAGCATCTTGAGGGCCAAGGGTGCGAGCACGTCGGCCTCGGCGAGGCAGGCTGCGAGGGTGCGGCCCTGGCGCACACCGGCCACCACCTCGTCGAAGGCGGCGCGGGCCGCCTGGTTGGCGATCATGTCGCGTACCATGCCCAGCGCCTGCGGCAGGTCGAGCCCGCCGGCCATGAGCGTGGCCAGTCCGCGCATCGCCTGGGCGGTTACCCGCTCGCGGGCAAGCTTGCCGAGAAGCGGCGCGTTCAGGAGCCAGCGGTCGAGGGCGCCGCGCACGGCAGGCCGCGCCAGAAGCTGGCGGAGGATCAGCAGCAGCGCCAGGAGCCCCAGGAGGATCACCGGGCCCTGCTCGGTCAGGAGGTCGGCGGCAGCCAGGACGATGCGGGTGCTGCCGGGCAGCGCCTCGCCGGCATTGGCGAAGAGCGGCGCGAACTTGGGCACCACCACGGTGAGCAGGATCGCCAGCGAGCCGAGCGAGGCCAGCAGCAGCACTGCCGGGTAGATCATCGCCGAGGTCAGGCGGCGCTGCAGCGCGTCGGCGCGCTCGCGCAGCACAGCGAGCTCGGCCGCCACCTGCTCGAGCCGCCCCGACGCCTCGCCGGCGCGGATCATGCTCGTATAGACCCGCGGAAAGGCGGCCGGATCGGCGGCCATCGCCTCGCTCAGCGCCTTGCCGCCGCGGACCGCGTCCAGCACCTCGGCAAGCGTGCGCTGCAGGCGGCGGTGGTCGGTCGCATCCACCAGCATGGCGAGCGCGCCCTCGACCGTCTGGCCGGCGCCCAGAAGCGTGGCGAACTCGCGGGTGAACTCGGTGACGGGCTTTTTCAGGCTGCGCGAGAACAGCCCGCCGGAACCGGCAGCGCGCGCCGCCATCGGCTCGGCGGCGATCGGGATGAGGCCGCCTTCCTGGAGGCGTGCCACCGCGCTGCGCGCGTCGGCGGCCTCGATCTCGCCGGTGACCGCCTCGCCGTCCGTGGTCAGGGCGCGGTAGCTGAAGAGCGCCACGCGGCTTTCCCTACCAGTCCTCGGTCACGCGGCGCACTTCCTCCAGCGTCGTCTGGCCGGCCAGCGCCTTGCCGAGCCCGTCCACGAACATGGTGCGCATGCCGCGCTGCAGGGCCGCCTGGAGGATCTGCTGGGTCGAGGCACGCTGGCGCACCAGCTCGCGCACCGCGTCGTCCACCTCGAGGAACTCGAAGATGCCGATCCGCCCGACGAAGCCGACCTGCTCGCATTTCGGACAACCCTGCTCGCGGTAGAGCGTGACCGGACCCTCCGTGGCGATCCCCGCTTCGGTGAAGAACTGCCGCTCCTCGGGCTCGGCCTCGTGGGCCTGCTTGCAGTGCGGGCAGAGGATGCCCACCAGCCGCTGGCCCACCACCCCGCGCAGCACCGAGGCCAGCAGATAGGGCTCCACGCCCATGTCGAGCAGGCGCGCCACGGCGCCCGCAGCGCTGTTGGTGTGCAGCGTGGTGAGCAGAAGATGGCCGGTGAGCGCGGCATGAACGGCGATCTCGGCGGTCTCGGCGTCGCGGGTCTCGCCGACCATCACGATATTGGGGTCGTGGCGGACCACCGAGCGCAGCACCCGGGCAAAGTCGAGGCCGATCTCCGGGCGCACCTGGATCTGCGCGATCCCGTCGATCTGGTACTCGACCGGATCCTCGATGCTGATGATCTTCTCGCTGTCGCGGTTGAGCTGACGAAGGGCGGCATAGAGTGTCGTGGTCTTGCCCGAGCCGGTCGGGCCGGTCACCAGGATCATGCCGTGCGGCGAGGCCAGCTGGCGGGCAAAGCGCTTCTCGACCTCCGCACCCAGCCCCAGCTCGTCGAAGGCCGCGCCGCGGTCGCTGGTGTCGAGCAGGCGGATCACCAGGCTCTCGCCGTGCATGGTGGGCGCGGTGGCGACGCGCAGGTCGACCCGCTTGTCCTGGAGCTGCAGGCGGGCACGACCGTCCTGCGGCAGGCGCCGCTCGGCGATGTCGAGACGCGCCAGGATCTTGATCCGCGAGACCACGGCGGCGGCGAGATGGGCCGGCGGTGCCGCAATCTCGCGCAGTCGCCCGTGCACGCGAAAGCGCACCCTGAGATGGTCGCGGAAGGGCTCGATGTGGATGTCGGAGGCGCGCATCCGCAGAGCGTCGGAGAGAAGCTGGTTGACCAGCCGCACCACCGGCGCCTCCTGGGCGATGTCCTTAAGCCGGTCGACGTCGCCGCCGGCCTCGCCGGGCTCCACCCCCAGATCGTCGACAATCCGCTGCAGGGCAGCGCCGCGCCCGTCATGCCAGCGGGCGAGCGCGGCCTCGATGTCCTCCGGCGAGGCCACCGCCGGATCGACCGGCAGGCCGGCCGCCAGCTGCAGCGCCTTGAGCCCGTAGCTGTCGGCCGGATCGGCGGTGGCGACCAGCAGCCGGCCGTCCTCGACGGCAAGCGGCGCCAGGCGCACCTGTCGCAGGAAGCGGGCCGAGAGCTGCGCGACCTCGGGGGGCTGCTCGGGGAAATCCTCGGCCCGCAGATGCCGCAGCCCGGACACCTCGGCAGCCGTGGCAGCCCACAGCGCGCCGTTCACCAGCCCTAGCCGGGCGAGCAGGGCGGGCAGCGGCTCCAGGCCCTCGGCGGCCGCCAGCATGGCGCGCCGCGCCTCGGTGAGATCCAACCGATCGCGCTCGACCAGCCGCTGGAGGACAGGATGGAGGACGACACCTTCCGTCGGCGCGAGATTGCTTCCCGTCGGCCCCAGCTTGCTCGGCAGGGCGGCGGGACGGCGGAAGGAGGGTATGCGCGGCAGGGCCATCGGCAGCGGTCTCGAAATCCCGTTTCGGCCGGACGGCGCCCGGCCCTCGACGTGCAGGCGGAACATAGCAACCTTGGCGCTCCCGTACAGCGGAGGCGGGCGACAGGTCGCAGGTACCGTCTGCAGGCAAAGGGTGGCGCGTTCCGGCTAGCGGGATCTTAACGCCCGGGGCGGCAGGTCTCCCTCTATGGCCTGCAGCATACTCCGGTGGCATGCGGCCCGAAACGCGTCGCCACAATGATCCCCAGCTTCTACCAAAGTGAATCAAGAGCTTGACCCACGTTCGCGTCTCGGTTCCACAACGAGTCGCACATGGTTGCCCACAGGCCTGTGGAAAACGTTGTCCGCCAAGGTGGGCAGGGCCGTTGTCGCAACGGCAAGGCGCGCATGCCGCAGGGCCTGGCGCCAAATGCGAGAAGCAAGCGAAAACCCGCGGCGGCCGCGGCTTTTTTCCCTCCACATGCAGAGCCTCAAGGGAATCAAACGCTTGCTGCCAACTGCTCCGAAGCTGTCACATCGACTCGCACATGATTATCCACAAGCCTGTGGAAAACCTCCCGCGGCGGCCGTTGCGGCACCGTGGCGCTTGGTCTCGGCGGCCGGCTGCCGCTAGAGGAAGGACCACACCGGACCACGGGGACGAGGAGCAGCCGTGAGCGACGAGGATGGCCGGCTGCGTCGGCTCGCATCGACAGCCAGCCTCGCCGTGGCGGTGCTGCTGACGGCACTCAAGCTGGCTGCCGCGCTGCTGACCGGATCGGTGGCGATTCTCTCCTCGCTGGTCGACAGCGTGGCCGACATCGCCGCCTCGGCCATCACCTTCTTCTCGGTGAGGCTGGCGCAGCAGCCGCCCGACCGGCGCCACCGCTTCGGCCACGGCAAGGCGGAATCGCTGAGCGCGCTCGCCCAGGCGGCCCTGGTCGGCGGCGCTGCGCTGTTCGTGCTGGTCGAGGCGATCAGGCGGGTGGTCGAGCCCGAGCCGGTCCGCGCCGGGCTCTGGGGCCTCGGAACCATGGCGTTCGCCCTCACGGCCACCCTCCTCCTCGTGCTGTTCCAGGGACGGGTGGTGCGGCTCACCGGCTCGCAGGCCATCGCCGCCGACCGGCTGCACTATCAAAGCGACTTCCTGAGCGGTGCGGCGGTCATCGGCTCGCTGCTGGCCAGCGAGCTATTGGGCCTGTGGTGGGCCGATCCGCTGTTCGGCGTGGGCATCGCGCTGTGGCTGCTGCACAGCGCCTGGCGGATCGGCCACGAGGCGGTCCACGTCCTCATGGATCACGAGCTGCCGGCTGCCGACCGCGAGCGGATCAAGGCCATCGTCACGGCCCATCCCGAGGTCGAGGACCTGCACGACCTGCGGACGCGCGGGGCCGCCGGCACGCGGTTCATCGAGTTTCACATCGAGATCGACGGCGAGATGAGCGTCCACGCGGCGCACCGGGTCACCGACGCCCTCGAGCGGGAGCTGGCCGACGCCTTCCCCGACAGCGAGATCATCATCCACCAGGAGCCGGCCGGACTCGAGGACGACCGCCTCGACCACCGCATCGCCGCCACGAGAACGCGAACCGGGGCCTAGCGCCGGCCGCGAGGCGCCTGCCGGTTGCGGGCACGCGGCAGACGCCTTGCGGCGCGAGCCGCTTGACCGGCCGGAAGGCTCGGCTACTCTCCGCTTCGGCCGACGATCGCTTGTGGGAGAGATCGCCGTTCCGGCACAGGCCGGGACGGCGGCGCCGAAGGAGCAACCGCCCCGGAAACTCTCAGGCCAAAGGACCGCGAGCGAGCTGGCCCTCTGGAGAGCGGGTGCCCATGGCACCCCACCGAAGGGGAGGAGTCCGGCGAGCGATCGCCGGATCCATAATCTCTCAGGTCGCGGACAGAGGGGGCAGGAACGCACGGCAGAGGGCCGCGCGTCTGCTCAGCCTCGGAGGCCCGACTTGTGAGCCAGCCACGCCGCACGCCCCTCTACGACCTGCACCGCGAGCTCGGTGGCCGCATGGTGGACTTCGCCGGCTGGGAGATGCCGGTCCAGTACCCCGCCGGCATCATCGCCGAGCACACGCACTGCCGCACCAAGGCTGCCCTGTTCGACGTCTCGCACATGGGCCAGGTGCTGGTGCGCGGGGCAGAGCCGGCGACGGCGATGGAGCGGCTGGTGCCCGGCGCTCTCCAGAGCCTCAAGCCCGGCCAGTCCCGCTACACCGTCTTCACCAACGAGGAAGGCGGCATCCTCGACGATCTCATCGTCAGCAATGCCGGCGATCATCTCTTCGTCGTCGTCAATGCCGGCTGCCGCGAGCAGGACGTGGCCCACATGAAGGCCGGGCTGGCGGACTGCGAGGTCGAGGAGCTGACCGACCGCGGACTCCTGGCCCTGCAGGGCCCGGCGGCTGCTGCGGTGCTCGGGCGCCTGGCGCCCGAGGCCGCCTCGCTCAGGTTCATGCAAAGCGCGCTGATGGATGTAGGCGGGGTGTCCTGCCGGGTCTCGCGGCTGGGCTATACTGGCGAGGACGGGTTCGAGATCTCGGTGCCCGCCGACTGGGCAGCCAAGCTCGCCCGCACGCTGCTGGCGGCCGAGGAGGTCGAGCCGGCGGGCCTGGGGGCGCGCGATTCGCTGCGCCTCGAGGCCGGCCTTTCCCTCTACGGCCACGACATCGACACCACCACCACGCCCGTCGAGGCGCAGCTCGCCTGGACGATCGCCAAGCGGCGCCGCGAGGAAGGCGGCTTTCCCGGCGCCGCCGTGATCCAGCGCCAGCTCTCCCAGGGTCCGGCGCGCAAGCTTGTGGGAATCCTGCCCGAGGGCCGCGCCCCGGCGCGCGAGGGCACCGAGATCCGCGACGGCCAGGGCCGCAGCGTCGGCCGGCTGACCAGCGGCGGCTTCGCGCCGAGCCTCGGACGGCCGGTGGCGCTGGGCTATGTCGAGACGGCCTGCGCCGAGCCCGACACGGCGCTCGAGCTGATCGTCCGCAACAAGCCGGTGCCGGCCCGGGTGGCCGCCCTTCCCTTCGTCCCGCACCGCTACAACCGCTGAGGAGCAAGGCGTCATGGCGCTTTATTTCACCAAGGATCACGAGTGGCTCAAGGTCGAGGGCGACATCGCCACGGTCGGCATCAGCCAGCATGCCCAGGAACAGCTGGGCGACGTGGTGTTCGTCGAGGTCCCCGAGGCGGGCAAGAGCCTGAGCAAGGGCGACGAGGCGGCGGTCGTCGAGAGCGTGAAGGCGGCAAGCGAGGTCTATGCGCCCGTCAGCGGCGAGGTGGTCGAGGCCAACGAGGCCCTCGCCGACCAGCCGGGCCTGGTGAACGAGGATGCCGAGGGCGGCGCCTGGTTCTTCAAGCTGCGCCTCGCCGACAAGGGCGAGCTCGAGGGGCTCATGGACCGCGACGCCTACCAGGCCTTCGTCGACAGCCTCGACTGAGCCTGCCGTCCCGGCACCCCACGCCCAGCCTTCGGGAAGCGAATCGATGACCGAGAGATCCATCCCGCTCGCCGCGCTCGAGACCGCGGGCGAGTTTGTCCGCCGCCACATCGGGCCGGGCGAGGACGAGATCCGCGCCATGCTCGAGACGGTGGGCGCACGCTCCCTCGACGAGCTGGTCGACAAGGCGGTGCCGGCGGCGATCCGCAGCGAGCGCCCGCTCGACCTGCCCGCCCCGCTGGCCGAGGGCGAGGCGCTCGCCGCCCTGGCCGCCATGGCCGGCCAGAACGAGCAGCGCGCCTCGCTGATCGGCATGGGCTATTACGGCACCGTGCTGCCCGGCGTGATCCTGCGCAACGTCCTCGAGAATCCCGGCTGGTACACGGCCTACACGCCCTACCAGGCCGAGGTCAGCCAGGGCCGGCTGGAGGCCCTGCTGAACTACCAGCAGATGGTCTGCGATCTCACCGGCATGGAGCTCGCCAACGCCTCGTTGCTGGACGAGGCGACCGCCGCCGCCGAGGCCATGGCGATGGCCCTGCGGATGGCCAAGAGCAAATCCACCCTGTTCTTCGTCGACCGCGACACCCATCCGCAGACCCTTGCGGTGATCGAGACCCGCGCCCGCTACCTGGGGATCGAGCTGCTGGTGGGCGATCCGGCGAGCGAGCTCGAGGGCAAGGAGGTCTTCGGCGCGCTCCTCTCCTACCCGGGCTCCTCGGGTGAGGTGCGCGACATCCGCGCCGCCATCGAAACGGTCCATGCCTGCAAGGGACTGGTGTGCGTGGCGAGCGACCTGCTGGCGCTTACCATGCTGGCCTCGCCCGGCGAGCTTGGCGCCGACGTGGCGCTGGGCTCGGCGCAGCGCTTCGGCGTGCCGATGGGCTATGGCGGCCCGCATGCGGCCTTCCTCGCCACACGGGACGCGTTCCGCCGCTCGCTGCCCGGCCGGATCATCGGCGTCTCGGTCGACAGCCGCGGCGAGCGCGCCCTGCGCATGGCGCTGCAGACCCGCGAGCAGCACATCCGCCGCGAGAAGGCCACCTCCAACATCTGCACCGCGCAGGTGCTGCTGGCGGTGATCGCCGGCTTCTACGCGGTCTATCACGGGCCCGAAGGGCTCAAGAAGATCGCCGGGCGGGTGCACCGGATGACCTCGATCCTGGCGGCCGGCCTCGCCGGCAGCGGGATCGAGGTGGTGAACCGGGGCTGGTTCGATACGCTGACCCTCAAGGCACAAGGCCGCGCCGGGGAGCTCTGCGCCAGGGCCGCCGAGGCCGGCATCAATCTGCGGCTGGTCGATGCCGACCATCTGGGGGTGAGCCTCGACGAGACCGTCGACCGGCCGCTGATGGAGCGGCTGCTGGGCGTCCTGGGCGCCGGCAGCGGCGACATCGAGGCGCTCGACAGCAAGGCCGCCTCGGGCATCCCCGACGGGCTCGTCCGCGAGAGCGGCTTCCTCGAGCATCCGGTCTTCGCCAGCCACCGCAGCGAGACCCGCATGCTGCGCTACCTGCGCAAGCTGCAGGGCAAGGACGTGGCACTCGACCGCTCGATGATCCCGCTGGGCTCGTGCACCATGAAGCTCAACGCCACCACCGAGATGATCCCGGTGACCTGGCCCGGCTTCGGCAACATCCATCCCTTCGTGCCGCGCGAGCAGGCACGGGGCTATGCCGAGCTGTTCCGCTCGCTGGAGGCCTTTCTCTGCGAGATCACCGGCTTCGCTTCGGTCTCGCTGCAGCCCAACGCCGGCAGCCAGGGCGAATATGCCGGCCTTCTGGTGATCCGCGCCTTCCATGAGAGCCGCGGCGAGGCGCACCGCGACATCTGCCTGATCCCCTCCTCGGCGCACGGCACCAACCCCGCCTCGGCGGTGATGGCCGGGATGCGGGTGGTGGTGGTCGGCTGCGACGAGAACGGCAATGTCGACGTCGACGATCTGAAGGCCAAGGCCGCCAAGCACGCGGGGCAGCTTGGTGCCCTGATGGTGACCTACCCCTCCACGCACGGCGTCTACGAGGAGCGCATCAAGGAGATCTGCGCCATCGTCCACGAGCAGGGCGGCCAGGTCTACATGGACGGCGCCAATCTCAACGCGCTGGTCGGCATCGCCCGCCCGGCCGAGATCGGCGCCGACGTCAGCCACATGAACCTGCACAAGACCTTCTGCATCCCGCACGGGGGCGGCGGTCCGGGCATGGGGCCGATCGGCGTGGCGGCACATCTCGCTCCCTTCCTCCCCGGTCACCCGGTGGTGGAGGGCGCCAACCCGGCCGAGCAGGGCACCTCGCTGGGGCCGGTGTCGGCGGCTCCCTGGGGCTCCGCCTCGATCCTGCCGATCTCCTGGTCCTACATCGCCATGATGGGCGGCGCCGGCCTCACCCGCGCCACCCAGGTGGCGATCCTCAACGCCAACTACATCGCCCGCCGCCTCGCCCCGCACTTTCCGATCCTCTACAGCGGCAAGAACGGGATGGTGGCGCACGAGTGCATCATCGACCTGCGCGGCATCAAGGCGACGACCGGCATCAGTGCCGAGGACATCGCCAAGCGGCTCGTGGACTACGGCTTCCACGCGCCGACCATGTCCTTCCCCGTGGCCGAGACGATGATGATCGAGCCCACCGAGAGCGAGGACAAGGGCGAGCTCGACCGGTTCTGCGAGGCGATGATCGCGATCCGCGGCGAGATCCAGGCGATCGAGGAAGGCCGCGCCGGCCGCGAGGACAATGTCCTCAAGCGCGCCCCGCACACCGCCGACCTGCTGTTCGGCGACTGGCAGCGGCCCTATGGCCGCGAGGAGGCGTTCTTCCCGCTCTCGTGGCTGCGCGACGACAAGTACTGGCCGCCGGTGGGCCGGGTCGACAATGTCCACGGCGACCGCCACCTGATCTGCACCTGCCCGCCCATCGAGGCCTATCACAACGCGGCCGACTGACGGCCCGGGGCTTCACGCACCGCACGGGCGGCGCGGCTCCCGCGAGGGAGCCCGCCGCCCGTCGGCGTTTCAGGGCTTGAAGACGTGCTCGCGGTGGTAGCGGAGGAAGGCAGGCGCGGGCCGGAACGCCGGGTTGTCCGGCAGGAACAGGGAACCGTCCGGGCGGAACAGCCGGCGAGCCGGCTCCGGGAGGCCCTGCCCCGTCACCAGAAGGCCATGGTCCTCGCCCACCGAGATGAGGCCGCGGTCGAACATCCAGTGCACGGTGCGGCTGAGAGCCAGCCCGTTGCGCACCGTATCGGGACCGTGCTGGGCCACCGGCCGGATATGCGCCGCCTCCACCTCGGCCCGTCCGCCACCGTTGATGACCTTGAGCCCGGTGAAGGCGCAGGTCTTTCCGTAAGCCTCCTGCACGGCTCGCTGGAACGCCGCGTCCCGGTAAGGCCGGGCCACCAGACGCTCGATGATAGGGTGCACCTCGGCTTCGGGCCCGAGGAACGGCGCGGGCGCCTCGGCGAGGCCGACAGACGCCTGGACGGGAGGTTCGACGGCCTCCCATCCGACGGTGAGGCCGGCGGCACAGATGGCCGCGAACTCCTCGTCCTGGAGGAGGCGCACGGCCCTGCCGGCGAGACCGCGGTTGGTGCTGCCGTCGGTCTTGCTCAGGCGGCGCTCGTAGGTGCCGCCCGCCTCCCGGAAGGGCACGGGACGCGCAAAATCGAGATAACTATCGATGCGGGCGTAGTAGAAGCCCTCTTGCGCCGGGTCCTTCTCCACGGAAGTGATCCTCGCCGTGGCGAAATAGGCCATGCGGCCGCTTCGGTCGGAATCGCCCACCGTGCGCCGTCCGGGCTCGTAATAGACGATGAAGTCGCCCACCGCGGCCTCGATGGCCCCGAGGTAGGAGGCGGGAAAATGATACCGCTCGTACGGATCGTCGTCGTAGACCGAGCCGGGCTTGTGCGTGAGTACCGCCTTGGCCATGCCATTCCGCGCTCCGTCCCCCCAGGCGCGGCCAGGCTATAGCTGCCATCGACTTCCCGGCAAGCCTCCCTCTCCCCTTTGCCCGCACCGGCGGCGCGCGCTAGGAAGGCTGCATGACACTCCTCAAGATCGCCCGACTGGGCCACCCCGTCCTGCTGCAGCCGGCCATGCCGGTTGCCGACCCGCGCGCGCCGGAGATGCAGCGTCTCGCCGCAGACATGGTGGAGACCATGCTGGACGCACGCGGGCTGGGGCTCGCGGCACCGCAGGTCCACCAGAGCCTGCGGCTGCTGGTGGCGCTGCCCATCGCCGCCCGGGAGGAGCCGCGCGACGTGGCGCCCCTCGTGCTCTTCAACCCGGAGCTCGAGCCCGCGGGCGAGGAGCGCGAGGAGGGGCTGGAGGGCTGCCTCTCCATCCCCGGTCTGCGCGGCTTCGTTCCCCGCTGGCGGACCGTGCGATGGCGCGGCCTCGATTTCGCCGGCGAGCCGGTGGAGGGTGTGGCCGAGGGCCTCTTCGCCCGGGTGCTCCAGCACGAGGTCGATCACCTGGATGGAATTCTCTACCTCGCGCGCATGAGCGACACGCGCCGTCTCGCCTTCGAGGCCGAGCTTCCCCATCTCATGGAATGGATGGACGAGCACAGCAGCGGGGGAGACGGCGCCGATGAGTGAAGGACTGCGCGAGCGTCAGCACCAGAAGGACGGGATCCTGGAGGCCGCCTTGATGCACGCCGCCTTCGACGGATGGTCGAGGAAGACCCTCATGGCCGCCGCCACGGACCTCGGCATCGAGAGGAGCGACGCGCTGCGGCTGTTCCCGCAAGGTGGCAACAGCCTTTTGGACTGGCTAGACGGCTGGGCCGACCGGCGCATGCTGGATGCGGTCGATATCGACGAGCTGGCGGCCATGCCGATCCGCCGGCGGATCGCCACGCTGGTGCGCGCCCGCTTCGAGGCGCTCCAGCCGCACCGCGAGGCGGTCCGCCGGGCGGTCGCCGCGCGCAGCGTGCCGCCCTCCACCCTCCAGGGCGGCCGCTCCTTGTGGCGCACCGTCGACGTGATCTGGCAGACCGCCCTGCCCGGCCCGGAGACCGACCAGGGCATCAGCTACTACACCCGCCGCGCCACCCTCTCGGGCGTCCTAGTTTCGACCCTGCTCTACTGGCTGGACGACCACTCCGAGGGTGCCACGGACAGCTGGGCCTTCCTCGACCGGCGCATCGAGGACGTGATGCGCTTCGGCAAGTTCTCCGCCCAGTTCACCGGCATGCTCGGCCACATCCCGGGCTTCCGCCCCGCGGCTCGGTAGTGGATGCGCCATGACAACCTCGTCCACCTGTCGATGGCACCCGGAACGGAAGGGGAAGCGCGTTGCCGTCGCATGAAGAGACAGGCAACCTGGATGAGTGCCTCGCGGGGGTGGCGAGAGAGCTTGAGCGGTGGGCGCATCTCGGGAACGAAGCGCCCGAGCCCGGCGGGCGCCTGATTGCGCATCTTCCCCACAAGGCTCCCCTGTTCTGGATGCACCGGCTCTACCCGGCGCTCGACGAGGAGAGGATCGCTGCACTGGAGGAAGAGCTGGAGCGTGAGGTTCCGGGAAGCTTCCGCGATCTTCTTCTTCGCATGAACGGAGCGAGGCTGTTCTGTCCGTTCCTCAACATCTTCGGTGGTGACACCAGTCGCCGGCGCGATCCCACCTACGTGATGGGCGAGCCCATCAGCCTGCGCTATGGCAACGTGATCGAGCGCGCCCGAAACCTTCCCTCCGTCGCCTTTTGTATCGGCAGCATGGTGGGCAATGCCATCGCCTGCCGCTACTACCTCTTCGGCGACGGCACGGTGCGCCTGGTTCGCCAGCATGACGCGTCGCACGTCGCAGCGGAGTGGCCGGATATCCAGACAATGCTGCTCGCGGAAACGCAACGGCTCGGCACCCTTCACGACGCGGAAGGCGAGACGCTGGTGGAAGCTCACGAGATCTGGCCCGACGCAGCGAAGAGCTGGGACAGGCCCTCCGAACCCCGGCGCAGTCCGTTCCGGCGACTTCTCGACCGGCTAGGGCGCTAGCGGGGCGTTCCGTCGTGCATCGGTTCCGCACAACCTCGAGGGCGGCTTGACGCCGACGCTCGCGCCAGGATGCCAACAATTCGCCGTTTAGGGGAAGGACCGTGCATGCCCCTGGGGCGGCCGACCCGTTTTCTATCGCAGCGGGGCGTTGTGGCACTGCGAGAAGGCGAGCCTGCCGCGCGGATGCGCGGCACAGATCCCATGGCCGTTTTGGAGGCAAAACCACCCATCGGCCGCCTCGCGCTGAGTGAGCCCAACCTCCTGCGACTCCGCAGCTAGCGCGCTCTCGCGCAGGCCCTGGAGGAGCGCGCGTCGCCGTTGAAGACCAGCTCGATCTGCGGGCGGCCGCCCTTGCTGGCGAGCGTGCCGGTGGCGTTGTCGAGCGGGCCGGTGAAGGCGAGCGCGCCATTGGCGGCGAGCGTGTAGCGGCCCTTCCGGCCGCCGACGCGGTAGCGGCCATCCTCCTGCACGACGATGTCGGTGTGGGTGTAGTTGAGCTGCCCGGCGTCGAAGGTGTAGCAGGCATAGCTGCCGGCTGGCAGCTTGCCTGCGGCGGTGCCCGGTGCCTGCGCCGGCGGCCCGTTCTCCGGTCGCGGGGCAGCGGCGGCGGAGCGGGCGGAGGGGCGCATGCGGGCGGCGTTCACCCACTCGTCCCAGTTGGAGCCGTAGCCGTCATGGGAGACGAGGCAGGTGCCCATCCGGTCGGGCCCGTCGAGAACGGTGGCGGGATACCACGTCCCGGCCTGCAGCAGCTCGATCCTCGACCCCCTGGCGCAGGCGACGCCCGGCACCGGCTCGCTCGTGGTGGCGCTGGCGCCTCCGCCCGCCGACGGCTGGTCCTGGCCCTGGCCGGGCATTGCCGGCGCGGCGGAGGGCTGCCCGGGGGACGTGCTCCACTGCTCGGTGCGGACCGGTGCGGCCCATTGCTGCGCTCCGGCCGCGGCGGACAGCAGCAGGCCTGCGGCGATCACGCAGGCGAAGGCTGCAGGGGAAGGAAAGCGAAGCGGGAGTACGGGTATTTCACGGTCGATGCCAGCCCACTATGCTCCGGCACTCAACCTCAAGGTGCCCTGAACTTCAATCGCCAGGTCGCGACCGCGCCTTTCCAGGTGCAGGCGGCCTGCGGAGGGACGTGATGGACGTGCTGCGACGCCGGACGATGCTTGCCTTCATCCCGGGAGCCCTCCTCATGAGCACGAGCTTTTCCGCGGACGCTGCCCCGGCGGCAGCATCGCTGCACGCGGCGGCGGCGCAGGGCGACGCTGCCGCCGTTGCGCGCCTCCTCGGGGAAGGTGCCGCGATCGAGGCGCGCGACGCGCAGGGCCGCACGCCGCTTCTGCTGGCGGTGCACGGCAACCACGTCGAGGCGGCGCGGCTGCTCATCGAGGCGGGCGCGGACGTCAACGCGAAGGACGCTATCCACGACAGCCCCTATCTCTATGCCGGCGCCCGGGGCCATCTCGAGATCCTGCGCCTGACGCTGGCCAGCGGCGCCGATCTCGCGAGCACCAACCGCTATGGCGGCACGGCGCTGATCCCGGCTGCCGAACGCGGCCACGTGGAGACCGTCCGCACGCTGATCGAGGCGGGGGTGGACGTGGACCACGTCAACCGCCTCGGCTGGACGGCACTTCTCGAGGCGGTGATCCTCGGCGATGGCGGTCCGCGCCATGTGGAGATCGTGCGGCTGCTGCTGGAGGCAGGCGCCGATCCCGGTATCGCCGACAAGGACGGCCTCACCCCGCTGAGGCACGCCCGCCGCCGCGGCCAGCGGACGATCGTGCGCCTGCTGGAGCAAGCGGGGGCAGGCTGAGGGCGCATGGTGATGCTCTGCCGGATCATCGGCTTCTCCAGCGATGCTGCTGGGCAAGACCCTGCTGCCGCGCTGGTCCCGCGTCCCCTCCTTCACGACCATCCGCGAGGACGCCTCACGGAAGGTTGAAGAGGGGCAAGCGGCGGAGGATCGCTGCCGCGTCGGGGACGAGGCAGGGAGGGGCACACCCGGACCCGGTCAACCGACCGGAAAAAGAGAGAAAAGTCGCGCGCAGCGCCTTGCCCGGCGCCGCTGCCAGGACCCCGCGCCAGCCGTCGGCCTCCCCCCTATGGGCGGGACACTCGCCGTGCCAACCGTAGCGGGGGCAGCGGATACGTCCGCCGCCCCCGTCGCAGGAGCTCGCTTGCGGTGCAGCCGCGCGCCCCGGCACCGCTGCCCCGCTGCCGGTTACTTCTCGCAGCTCGGCGTGTCGGGAAGCTGCTCGCCGCCACCGCCGGAGCCGCTGTCGGTATTGCCGCCCGTCGAGCCGCCGCTGCCGTCGGTGGAGCCGCTGCCGGAGCCGTCGGTGGTGGAGCCTCCCGACGATCCGCCGGTGGAGCCGCTGCTCTGGTCGCGACGGTAGGCGCCGCAGCCGGCGCTACCGTCGACCGGGCTCACATATTCGTGGCAGGCGAAGGCCGGCGTGGTGCCGCCGCCGGCATAGGCGGCGAGGCCGAACAGGGCGAGCATGGCGGAGGTGGCGAGGCTGCGCCTGGCGGAGAGGCCGCGGCCGGGCTTGGGGCTGTTCATGACGGATGTCCTTCGGACTGAAGTTGGGGCGCGCTGCCTTGCCGTGCCGCTCAGGTGCAGACCTGGGGCTCGTCCTCGGGGGCGACGACGCTGAAGGCCATGGGCAGGAGGACGTCGGAGCGGGCGACGCCGGGGGCTTCCTTGGTGTCGTCCCAGCCGCGCCACGAGCCGCCGCCGTTGGTGCTGACCTCGGCGCGGCCGCTCGACCAGGCGTTGCGGCTGCTGGCGCCGTGCGAGCGGGGATCGCCGAGCTGGACGGCGTGCATGGTGTAGCTGCCGGAATCGGCGCTCAGGCGGACCTCGTAATACTCGTTGGGCTTGAGGGTGAGCGGCTGGGCGAACTTCTTGTAGGTCCAGACGGCCGCCGGGTTGCCGGGCTGGTCCGGGTAGTCGAGGCGGTTGGGGGTCTGCGGCAGCTCGCCGGCCTTGAGGCGCAGCTCGGCGAGGCTGGCGCCGCCGCTCTGCAGCACCCGGATCTTGAGGTCGGACGGCGCGCCCGACTGGTACCAGGTGCGCAGCCAGATCCCGTCGACGGTGCGGCCGCTGGCGTCCATGGTGAAGCGCTGGCGGATCTGGGTGCTGCCGCCATAGGTCTTCTTGAAGCCGCCGGAGCTGAACACCACCGGGCAGCCGGTGGTCACCCCGTCCTTGTGGTAGAGCTGGATGAAGCCGCCATGCTCGGCCACCACCTCCCAGCTCGAGCCGCTGCCGCGCTGGACCGGGCAGTCGTCGCCCTCGTAGGGGCCGCCGCGCTTGCTGCCGCTGGGGATCGGCGAGTAGGCATAGTGGAAGTCGACGGCGACATAGCCGCTCGAGCCCACCTGGTACCAGACGATGTGGTAGGGCCGGCCGCTGGTCAGCCG
>JAWZSN010000013.1:0-19321 GCA_033875255.1 Geminicoccaceae bacterium 1502E
AGGCCGAGAAGCGCACCGCCGAGACGGTCGCCGCCTGCATCGGCAGCCTCCTCGACAGCTTTGCCCCCGGCGCGTGCGCAAACTACCTGACGAACGCCGGCTACGCTTCGATCCAGGCTCATCCCGCCTTAAGACGGCGTGAACTGGCCGGGCCGGGCTGCGCGGGGCCGGGCCGGGCGGCAGACCGCCAGGATCCGTTCAGGGTTCCTCAACCCTTGCCGCGGCATGCTCGCGGATGGTGGGAGAGGTGCCGCCCCCAGGGTCTCGCGGCGGCGGAGTTCCACCCCAGCAGAATGCGGGGGCCAGGTTAAGACGGCGTGAACTGGCCGGGCGGCAGGTCTCCACGGTCGGTTCACGTTTCTTTGATCTTTGCCGTGGCCTTCTCGCGGAGGGTGGGAGAGATGCGGCCGCAGGATCTCGCGGCGGCGGAGTCCCACCCCGGCAGGATGGCGCGTCCGGGTTGAGCCGGCGTGAACGGGCCGGGCCGGCTGGCAGGTTTTCACTGCCGGTTCAGGGTTCCTCAACCGTTGCCGGGGGAGTATGGCGGAGGGTGGGAGAGGTGCCGCTGCAGGAACCCTGGCGGGGGAAGGTCTCACGCCAGCAGGGTGACGGGGAAAGATGACGAAGCGGTGAAGCCATAGCGGGACGGTGGGCGCTGGCTGGGGGGCGGGCGGTCGCCGGCACGTCTGCGCCGTCCCAGGCACGGCCCCGCTCGCCGCCGTCCGCTGCCAAGCCCAGCTGCGCGGCGTCTGGCAGCGCCCGGCCGGCTCGGGAACGCTGAAGAAACCTTGTGTCCACCGCTGCCATGGGCCGGCCGGTGGGCATCCTCCACGGCATCCCCGGCAGCGGCACATCGGGGCGCCAGCGGGTGGCAGTGGCGCGAACCACCGGCAAACCAGTCGCCGGCGCGCTTCGTGCTGAGAACGGAAGGGCCCCGGGAGTGCCGGGGCCCTTGGTCGATGCGGTGGGCGGGCCGGCCCGCGAGGGGCCGGCGGTGGCCGGCGTCAGGCGGCCATCTTCGCCCGGAGGTTCTCCTCGAGCTTGTCGAGGAACTGGGTGGTGGTCATCCACGGCTGGTCGGGGCCGATGAGAATCGCCAGGTCCTTGGTCATGAAGCCGTTCTCGACGGTCTCGATGCAGACCTGCTCGACGGTCTTGGCGAAGTTCTCGACCTCGGGCGTGCCGTCGATCCGGCCGCGGTAGGTGAGGCCGCGGGTCCAGGCGAAGATCGAGGCGATCGGGTTGGTGGAGGTCTGCCGGCCCTTCTGGTGCTCGCGGTAGTGGCGGGTCACCGTGCCGTGCGCGGCCTCGGCCTCGACGGTCTTGCCGTCGGGGGTCATCAGCACCGAGGTCATGAGGCCCAGCGAGCCGAAGCCCTGGGCCACCGTGTCGGACTGCACGTCGCCGTCATAGTTCTTGCAGGCCCACACGAAGGCGCCCGACCACTTGAGGGCGGCCGCCACCATGTCGTCGATGAGGCGGTGCTCGTAGGAGATGCCGGCCTCCTCGAACTTCGCCTTGAACTCGGCCTGGTAGACCTCCTCGAAGAGGTCCTTGAAGCGGCCGTCATAGGCCTTGAGGATGGTATTCTTGGTCGAGAGATAGACCGGGTAGCCGCGCATCAGGCCGTAGTTCATGCAGGCCCGGGCGAAGTCGCGGATGCTCTCGTCGAGATTGTACATGCCCATGGCCACGCCCGAGCCCGGGAACCTGAAGATCTCGTACTCGACCGCCTCGCCGCCGTCCTCGGGCTCGAAGCGCATGGTGAGCGTGCCCTTGCCCGGCACCTTGAAGTCGGTGGCGCGGTACTGGTCGCCGAAGGCGTGGCGGCCGATGACGATGGGCTGGGTCCAGCCGGGCACCAGGCGCGGCACGTTCTTGCAGATGATCGGCTCGCGGAAGACGGTGCCGCCCAGGATGTTGCGGATGGTGCCGTTGGGCGAGCGCCACATCTTCTTGAGGCCGAACTCCTCGACGCGCGCCTCGTCGGGGGTGATGGTGGCGCACTTGACGCCGACATTGTGCTTCTTGATGGCCTCGGCGGCGTCCACCGTGATCTGGTCGTCGGTGGCGTCGCGGCTCTCGACGCTCAGATCGTAGTAGAGCAGGTCGACGTCGAGATAAGGCAGGATCAGCTTGTCCTTGATCATCTGCCAGATGATCCGGGTCATCTCGTCGCCGTCGATCTCGACGATCGGGTTCGCTACCTTGATCTTCTGCATCGGCACCACTCCGTCACCTGACATGGGCTGGGATCCCGCGGACCCGCACAGGGCGGCCGGTTTGTACCCGAGACGGCGGTGGCTGCAAAGCGGGACGGCGTGCAGGCCGCATCCTCACAGCGTCAGACCCTCCTCCGCCTCCGCATCGGCCTCGAGCGCGTCCTCGATGATACGCGCCAGTGCGGCGGGCGAGATCGCATGCTCCAGGTGGGTATCGTCGACGAACACCCGAAAGCTGCCGCCAAGATCGATCTGCTCGAGGGCACGTCTCACCATGGGCTCGTAGAGCAGCGCCTCGCTGCCGAAGAAGCAGCAGGGATCGTAGCGGTTGACGATCTGCAGCTCGCGCCGGCCCTGGCCCGCAGCGCCCAGCACGTAGAGGTCGAGATAGCCGGCGATCTTGTAGAATGCGGGCACGCGCTGCTCGTAGTCGCCGGCGCTGCTGTAGCGCCCGGTCACCGGGTGCGGGCGGTGCAGCGCCCGGGGCAGGGTGCCGGCGACCGGATAGGCCCGGCTGATGCGTGGATCGAGGGCGGCGTAGACGGTGGTGGTCCACCCGCCGCCCGACAGGCCCAGCATGATGATGTGCCGATAGGCAAAGCGGGCCTGGACATGGTTCACCGCGCGCAGCAGCGGGTCCATGAAGAGCCGCAGCGGCGCGAAGCCTTCGGTCTCGAGAAAGCCGAGATCCCAGTGGGAGCCGCCGTCGAGGGGCAGCGTGCCGCCGCCGGGCACCACCAGCCGCTCCGGCCAGCCATTGACCCCCTGCATCGGCATGTCGAAGGCGAGGATGCCAAAGCCTTTGTCGAGAAGCGCATCGAGGGTCGCCCGGGCGGTGCTGCGAAAGCTCCCGTCATGGCCGGCATGGTAGATGGCGAGCTGGCCGTTCCCGCGCCTGGGCAGGAAATGGTAGGCGCGCGCGAGGAAGCCGAACTCCAGCTCGATCTCGAGCTGGTCGATATGCTCGAGATTGTCCATGTCGTCGAACAGGCTGTCGTCGACGCCGGTCTGCACGCTGGTCGGCAGCCGGTCCAGCGGCAGGCCGGGCCGCTCCCACAGATACTCGATCAGCCGCCTGCGTACCGTCACGAGGTCCTGCCGGCTGCGCACCGCGATCTCGCTCTCCAGCTCGCCCTCCGCGATCCGCACCGGCGTCTCCAGGCCGAAGCAGTGGCGCGCCACCCTGAGCGAGTTGAGCCTCTTGTAGACGGTCGGGTTGCAGAACACGCTGCCGCCGCTGTCGGCGATGCCGAAGGCCGCGATGCACAGCAGCGCTGCCGGCAGGAGCAGCAGCGAGCCGGTCCTGAGCCACCCCATCCGTACCTCCGCTTCCTCTCCCGGCCGCCTCCAGCGGCTCGCCTCGGGACAGGGGCCGCGGGTCAGCCGGGGAAGGTGCAGCCGGGATCCTGGACGGTCCTTCTATGGCGCGTTTGCGGGATGGCCGAAACTTTTGACAGGGCGGATACAGCAAGCCGCTATATCCGTGTACATCGTTTCATTGGGCGACGCACCGACGACACGGCTCGGGTTCCGGATTTTCTCGTCGAGGCTGCCCGTTCTTCTTGCTTTTTCTGCTTCTTCGCAAATACGGCGTGGCGGCTAGCCTTCCGGCAGATCCCACAGCGGCTCTTTCAGGCGCGCCACGAAGGCGCGATGGGCGGCGAGCTCCTCGGGCGACGCGGCGTGCGGGCGGGCCGGGCGGACCGTGCGCTGCGTCACCTGGACCACCATGCTGCGGCGGGTCTCGACCTTGAGCCCGAGATCCGCTTGGCGACCGCCCAGGAGGTTCAGATAGACCTCGGCCAGAAGCTCGCAGTCGAGCAGCGCGCCGTGCTTGACGCGGGCCGATGAATCGACGCCGAAGCGGCGGCACAGCGCGTCGAGGCTGTTGGGCGCGCCGGGGAACCGCTTTTGCGCCATCACCAGCGTATCGACCGCGCGATCCATCGGCACGCCGCGCCGCCCCAGCCGGGCGAGCTCGGCGTTGATGAAGCGCATGTCGAAGGCGGCGTTGTGGATGATCAGCCGGCTCTCGCCGGCGAACTCGAGGAAGTCGTCGATGACCTCGTGGAACAGCGGATGGCCGGCGAGGAAATCGGCCGACAGGCCGTGGATCCTGAAGGCCTCCTCGGGCATGTCGCGCTGCGGGTTGATGTAGCGGTGGAAGCTGTTGCCAGTCGGCACGTGATTCACCAGCTCCACACCGGCGATCTCCACCAGCCGGTCGCCCTTGAGCGGGTCGAGGCCGGTGGTCTCGGTATCCACCACGATCTCGCGGATCAAGGCTCGCTCACCTCACCTGTGACGCATCCAGAGTCGGGGCCAGGCCCGCGGCTCCAGGCCGTGCATCCGCACGAGGATAGCCTCGACCGCCGCGGCGCTGGCGCCCCGGTCGAAGCCCGCGGGAATGACGAAGTCGGCCCGGCGCCTTTTCTGCGCGTCGGGAAGCTGCTTGTCGAGAATGGCCGAAAGCCGCGCCTCGCTCATGCCGGGGCGCCGCAGGGCGCGCTGGCGCTGGAGGGCGGGATGGGCGCTCACCACCGCCACGCGGTCGACCCGGCGCTGGCCTCCGGTCTCCAGAAGAAGCGGGATGTCGAGCACCACCAGCGGCCGGCGGTCGCGGCACTGGCGCTCGAGGAACTGCCGCTCGCCGGCGCGCACCAGCGGGTGGACGATCGTCTCCAGCCGGCGCAGCGCCGCCGCGTCGCCCAGCACCCGGGCGCCGAGCGCCCGCCGGTCGATGCCGCCCTCGGGGCTGCCGCAGCCCGCAAAGGCCGCCAGCACCGGAGCCACCGCCGCCCCGCCCGGCGCGAACAGGCCGTGCACGGCGGCATCGGCGTCGAACACCGGCACGCCGAAGGCACGAAAGAGGCGCACCGCGTGGCTCTTGCCCATGGCGATCGAGCCGGTGAGGCCGAGCAGCAGCATCGCCCTCAGTCCGCCAGCACGCCCTGGTCGCGCAGGAACTGCAGCACCGGCAGGAGGGGCATGCCCAGCACGGTGAAGTAGTCGCCCTGGACGCGGCTCATGAGCTGGGCGCCGCGGCCCTCGAGCTGGTAGGCGCCGACCGAGCCCAGCACGTCCTCGCCGCATGCCGCCAGGTAGTCCTCGAGGAACGCCTCGCCGAAAGGGCGCACCCAGAGCTCGGCAGCGTCGACCGCGTGCCATACCCGCACGCCGCCACGAAACGCGACGGCAGCCGAGATCAGGCGATGGCGCCGGCCCCGCAGCGCCCGGAGCTGGGCGCGGGCCGCGGCGAGGTCGACGGGCTTTTCCAGCCATGCCCCATCGAGCTCGAGGATCTGGTCGCCGCCCAGCACGATGGCGTCGTGGGGCGCCTGGCGGGCTACCTGCTGCGCCTTGAGCTCGGCCAGGGCCACGGCGGCGTCGGCGCCGCTCACCTGCTCGGCGCGCAGCGCCTCGCGCACGCTCTCCTCGTCGACCACCGGACGCTGCTGCTCGGGCTCGAGGCCCGCCGCGCGCAGCATGGCCGCCCGGGCGGCGCTGCCGGAGGCGAGCACGAGTCGGGCAGCAGGGCGGGATGCGTGCATGACGGGGATCTCCTCGCAGGCCGGTCGCGGTGCGGCGCAAGCCAATCTTAACAAAGCCGTGGTCGACTGTTGCCCGGCCGTCCGGCGGGAGGGGCGGCGCCTCGTGCGGGAAGGACGGATGCAGCACGCGATGCCGAGCGTCCGGCGGCAGCGGCTCTCGGAGCTTAGCCGCCGACAGGCCTACATCAAGCGCGTCCGCGAGGAGAAGGACGAGTTCTGGGCGATCTTCGGCGCCTGCGGCCGGCCCATCGCGCTGGCGGAGAGCCGCGAGCTGGCGCGTGCGGTGGCCCGCCATTTCGGGCTCGAGCCGGTCGACACCCACTGACGGGCCGGCGCCGGCATCCACGGGCGCTCAAAGGGGCAGGCGGATGATCGCCTTGAGACCACCTTGCGCGGACTGGTCTAGACGCAGGTCGCCGCCATGGCCGAGCGCCACGTCGCGGGCGATGGTGAGGCCGAGGCCTACCCCGCCGGTCGCGCGCGAGCGCGACTGGTCGAGCCGCACGAACGGCCGGAACACCGCCTCGCGCTGGCTCTTGGGGATCCCCGGCCCGTCATCCTCGACGGTGATCTCGACATGGCGGCCGCGCCGCCGCGCGCCCAGCGCGATCGACCTGCCGTGACGGGCGGCGTTGTCGACCAGGTTGGCGAGGCAGCGGCGCAGCGCCACCGGGCGGGCCGGCAGCAGGATCTCCTCGCCGTCGCGCAGCTCGACGGCGGCGCCCGCCCGCTCGCCGCGCTCGCGCATGTTCTCCAGCAGCGGCCGCAGCGCCACCGGCTCGATCCCCTCCCGGCCCTCGCCGCGCGCGAAGGAGAGGTAGGATTCGATGATCTGCGCCATCTCCTCGACATCCTCGCGCAGCTCGGCGAATACCGGCTTCTCGGTGCTGTCGAGCAGCTCGAGCTCGAGCTTCATGCGGGTGAGCGGCGTCCTGAGGTCGTGGCTCACCGCCGCCAGCATCTCGGTGCGCTGGCCGAGATGCCGCAGGATGCGCTGGCGCATCAGGTTGAAGGCGTGCGCCGCCTGGCGGATCTCCTGCGCCCCCTGGGGCCGGTAATCGCCGATGTCGCGGCCCTTGCCGAAGCTCTCCATGGCGCGCGCCAGCTTGCGGATCGGACGGATCTGCAGGCGCAGGAAGTAGATCGCCACCAGCAGCAGGACAGTCGAGACGCCGAGCATCCAGGCGAGCAGCAGGCCGGTGGTGGTGCTGGTCACCCGTTTGCGGGGCGCCAGCACCCGCAAGAGCCCGTCCGGAAGCTGGACATAGACGGCGATGCGCTGCGGCACGTCGGAGCGCAGGTCGAGCAGGAAGGGCTGGCGCAGGCTCTCCTGGAACGCCTCGAGGATCTTCTCGTCGATATGGCCGCGCACCGGGTCGGCGAGGTCGGCGTCGCGGGCGGCGGCCTCGAGGGTGCCGCCGGGCTCGAAGGACATGCGCAGGTCGGTGAACTTCCGCACCTGCTCCATGACCTGGTCGCGGCCGGCGAGATCGTGCCGCTCGCCCAGGAGCTCGGCGGTCAGCGCCACCTCGCCGGCCACGCCGGTCGCCAGCCAGCGGGTCACCGTGTCCCAGTGCCGATTGTAGAAGATGACGGTGAGGACGACCTGCAGCACGACCACCGGCAGGACGACGATCAGCAGCGAGCGCGTGAACAGCGAGCGGGGGACGACGGTGCGGTTCAAGAAGGTGCGGAACGGACCCAAGGCTGCCTAGCCCTTCGTGCGCAGGACGTAGCCGGCGCCGCGCATGGTGAGAAGATAGCGCGGCTGCTTGGAGTCGTCCTCGATCTTGCGGCGCAGCCGGACGATCTGCACGTCGACCGCGCGGTCCGAACCGCTGATGCGGCTGCGCGCGCCCAGCTCGGCCCGGCTAATCGGCTGGTCGGGTTGCATGCACAGGATGCGCAGGAGCGCGGCCTCGCCGTTGGTGAGGTTGATGGGCTCCTCGCCGCGCCGCAGCTCGAGCGCGTCGGGATCGAAGCTGAACGGGCCGAAGCGGACGACGCCGCTGCCGCCGGGTGCCGCACCCCGCGAGGGGCGGATCCGGCGCAGGATGGTGGTGACCCGCAAGAGCAGCTCGCGCGGCTCGAAGGGCTTGACCAGATAATCGTCGGCGCCGCGCTCGAGCCCGGCGATGCGGTCCTCGGGCTCGCCCCGCGCGGTCAGCAACAGGATCGGCACGTCGAGCTCGCGGCGCAGCTCGCCGGTGAGCTCGATCCCGTCCTGGTCGGGCAGCATGACGTCGAGCACGATGAGGTCGAACTGGATATGCGAGAGGGCCCGGCGCGCCTCGCCGGCGTCCGCCGCGACCGACACCAGATAGCCGTTCTGCACCAGGTAGCGCTGCAGCAGCGCACGCAGGCGCGCATCGTCGTCGACCACCAGGATATGCAGGCTGTCGCTCGTCAATCTGGCTTCCTCAGGCGGCGTGCTTGCCGAGCAGGCGGCGGCCGGGCCCGTCGATCAGCACGGCCAGGACCCGCTGGAAGCCCTCGACGGCTTCCGGTCCGGCATTCTTGAAGGCGCGCCGGAGGCCGGCCTTGTGCGCTTCGCCGACCCGCGCGATCACCTCGACCGCCGCCTCCGTCACCACCAGCGGTCGCCGCCGCCGGTCGCCGCGCGACGCGGCTTGCTGGCGCAGGAGGCCCGTGGCCACCAGCGCCTGAATGTGCCGCGACAGCGACTGCTTGGTCATGCCGAGCACCGTGCAGAGCTCGGCGATGGTGCTGCCGGGGTGGCGCTGGACGAGATAGAGCAGGCGGAAGTCCTGCTCGGAGAGCTGCTCGCGGGCGAGCGCCTCGCCGGCGCGGGCGAGGAGGTCGCGCTCGGCCAGGAGCAGAAGCTCGAGACTGCGTTCGAGCTCCTCGTCCCGGAGGAAGAGAGGATTGCGGGGAGCCATTTCTGCAGATCCGGAATGCCGCTCATGTGCTTGCGTTGACACCTATGGAGGCCGATGCTACGCACAGCAATCGCCGAAATCCACAGCGAATTGCTGGGTTTATCTCTGCCGGACAGCAAAGCAATGGCGCAGCTCATCCCCTTCGACGACCGCGACGGTTACATCTGGTTCAACGGCGAGATCGTGCCGTGGCGGGAGGCGAAGGTACATGTGCTGACGCACGGCCTCCACTATGGCAGCTGCGTCTTCGAGGGCGAGCGCTGCTACAACGGCAAGGTCTTCAAGCTCACCGAGCACAGCCAGCGCCTGATCGAGGGCGGCCGCATCATGGGCTTCGAGGTGCCCTACACCGCCGCCGAGCTGGACGCCGCCACCAACGCCATCATCGAGAAGAACGGCCTGCGGGACTGCTATGTCCGGCCCGTGACGTGGCGCGGCTCCGAGCAGATGGGCGTGGCCGCGCAGAACACGCGCATCAACGTGGCCATCGCGGTGTGGCAGTGGGGCGCCTATTACAGCGACCTGCGCCTCACCCCGGCCATCTACCGCCGTCCGCCGGCCGACTGCGCGCCCGTCCACGCCAAGGCGGCGGGCCTCTACATGATCAGCACGCTGTGCAAGCACGACGCGGAGGCCAAGGGCTTCGGCGACGCGCTGATGCTCGACTATCGCGGCTACGTGGCGGAGACCACCAGCTCGAACCTGTTCATGGTCAAGGACGACGTGATCCACACGCCGATCCCCGACTGCTTCCTCAACGGCATCACCCGCCAGACGGTGATGGGGCTCGCCCGTGACCGTGGCATCGAGGTGGTGGAGCGGCGGATCATGCCCGACGAGCTCCGCGACGCCCAGGAGATCTTCGTGACCGGCACGGCGGCCGAGCTCACCCCGGTGCGGGCCATCGAGGAGGTGAACTACCAGCTCGGTCCCATCACCCGGGACCTCATGGAAGGCTATAGCAGGCTGGCCCGCGGCGAGGCCTGAGCGGCCGGCTGTCCCATCCATGACCTATAGTGTCTGTGTGTTCTGCGGCTCGCGCTTCGGCGCGAGCCCTTCGTTTCGGGCCGCCGCCGAGGCGCTCGGCCGTGAGATCGGCCGGCGCGGCTGGCGGCTGGTCTATGGCGGCGGCGATGTCGGGCTGATGGGCGTGGTGGCTTCCGCCACGCTGGCCGCGGGCGGCGAGGTCCTGGGCATCATCCCGCGCCGCCTGATGGAGCGCGAGGTCGGCAAGCACGACGTTACCGAGCTTCTCGTGACCGAGACGATGTTCGCCCGCAAGGAGCGGATGATCGCCGAGTCGCAGGCCTTCCTGACGCTGCCCGGCGGTCTCGGCACGCTCGACGAGCTGCTCGAGGTCGTGACCCTGCGCCAGCTCGGCTACCACGACCTGCCGGTGCTGCTGGTCGATGTCGACGGGTTCTGGGACGAGTGGCAGGCGCTGCTCGAGAAGGTCGTGGCGTGCGGCTTCGCCGATGCCTCGGCGGTGCGCCTGCTCGAGCGCGCCGGCGGCGTCGAGGCTGCCATGGAGCTTCTCGAGAAACAGGCGGCGCCGGCTTCCTGAAAAAGCGGCGCCGCCGGTGCTGCCGGGCTCAGGCCTGGGCGGTCGGTGCCGCGTCGCCGTCCTGGCCCTGCTGCTGGGCCTGCTGCAGACGACGCCGGTAGAGGGTGACGAAGTCGATCGGGTCGAGCAGCAGCGGCGGGAAACCGCCGTCGCGGGTGACGTCGCTGACGATCCGCCGCACGAACGGGAACAGCAAACGCGGGCACTCGATCAGGAGCAGCGGCTGCAGGCTGTCGTCGGGGATATTGGCCAGCGCGAACACGCCGCCATAGGAGAGCTCGAGCAGGAAGACGGTGGTCTCGCCGCTCTTGGCCTCGACATTGAGCTCGATCGAGACCTCGTAGTGGCCGTCGGCCACCGCCTGGGCGCGGGTATCGACGCCGATCTGGATCTCCGGGCGCGGCTGGCCCTGTCCGAGACCGCCGGGCGCCCGCGGGTTCTCGAACGACATGTCCTTGACGTACTGGGTCAGGATCGACAGCCGCGGGGCGGCATTCTGCGCGTCCGGCTGGGCGCCGGCCGGCGGGGTGCTGCTGTTGTCGGTCATCAGGCATTCCTCATCTGGGCGGGGGCGGGCCGGTCGAGCCGCAGCCGGACCGCGCCGGTGTTTCCCACTTCCTGCCCGGTCACGCAACGGATGAAGCCCCAGTGGCTGACCACCGCGGTGGCGTCGCGGTCGACCATCCGGGCGGCTTTCTCGAGGAACAGGTCGGCGCGCGCGCGCAGGCTCTCCGTGCTCTCCACGACCTTGCCCCACCAGCGCTCCTCAAGCCCTGCGAAGTCGAGCTCCGGCCAGAGTCCGGCCAGGGTCGAGGCGGGCGAGCCCTGATCGCAGGAGAAGGCGCAGCGCTCGCGCACCAGGGGCTCCACCGCGATCGGCAGGCCCAGTTCGCGGGCGACGATCGAGGCCGTCTGCAGGGTTCGCCGGTAGGGGCTGGCGAGCAGCCGGCGGATACCCTTGCCGCGCAGCTCCTGCGCGGCCGCCAGCGCCTGCGCCTCACCCTCCTCGGTGAGCGGCGGGTCGAAAATCCCGGGATCGACCCGTGTCGCACCGAAATGCACGTTCCACTCCGACTGGGCGTGGCGCAGCAGCAGCATCAGCGCTCTCCTCTGCCGGGCTCGTCGCGCCGGTCCTCGATGACCTCCTCGCGCCGCTCCTCGACGATCTCGTAGTCGGCCTCGATGATCCCGTCGCGGGCGGCGGCCCGGCCGGAACCGCCGTCGGCGCCGAGGCCACGGGCCAGAAGGTTGTAGAGAAGACGCTGCAGCGGCGGCAAGACCAGCACCAGCGCCACCGCATCGCTGATGACCCCGGGCAGGATCAGCAGGACGCCGGCAGCGCCCACGCAGGCGGCCCGGAACGTCTCGGCCAGCGGCAGGCGGCCGGCATTGAGGCTGCGCTCGATCTCGCGCACCAGGCGCGCGCCATGATGGCGCAGCAACAGGGCGCCCAGCACCGCCGAGGCGAGCAGCAGGCCGATCACCGGCAGCGCCCCCAGCTCGCTGCCGAGCACGATGAGGAGGACGATCTCGAGGATCGGCAGGAGGAGCGGCACGGCCGCCCGGAGGATCAGTGGTATGCGCATGGTCCCTGCGGTTTGTTTTTGGCGGTGCAAGCTTATATGATCGTTTGGCAACCAGGTTGCGCCGTGTAGGGGAAGCCGTCATCCGCGGCATGGCGTCCTGGCTGCATGACGCGCCGCAACGGTCGAGGCAGATGTCCGACAGCTTCGCCTATCTCGATATCATCTTCATCGCCATGGTCGCGGCGTTCATCGGGCTGCGTCTGCGCAGTGTGCTGGGCAAGCGTACCGGCCACGAGCGCCGCCGTCCAAGCCGGATCGAGCCGCAGCCGGCGCCCGTGCGCGGCGACGGCGAGAGCCGCGGCGATCAGGGCCGCGGCGACAATGTGGTGCCGCTGCCCGACCGGTCGCCCGGCGGGCGGCCCGAGGACGAGACGGTCCTCGAGGGCGTCGAGCCCGCCGCCGCCGATGGCGTGCGGGCGATCCGCGCGGCCGACCCGTCCTTCGATCCCGGCGGATTCATCCATGGCGCCCGTGCGGCCTTCGCGATGATCGTCGAGGCTTTCGCCAAGGGCGAGAAGGAGACGCTGCGGCCGCTCCTGGCCGACGATGTCTTCGCCAGCTTCGCCGCTGCCATCGACCAGCGCCAGGCGCAGGGCCAGGTCCTGCACACCGAGCTGGTGGCGGTGCCCGGCGCCCAGATCGTCGAGGCGGGCCTCGCCGGCCCGATGAGCCGGGTGACCGTGCGTTTTCGCAGCGAGCAGATCAACGCCACCCGCGATGCCCAGGGCACCGTGGTCGAGGGCGATGCGGCCCATGTCGAGACGGTGGTCGATCTGTGGACCTTCGAGCGCGACACCGGCTCGTCGGATCCCAACTGGGCGCTCGCCGAGACGCGTTCGGGGGCGTGAGCAGAGGCATCACCCGTACCGGCCGCGCCGTGGCGCCGCTTCTGGCGGTGCTGGCGCTGGCCCTTCTCGCCGGATGCGGGAAGCGCGAGGCCGAGCCGGCGGCGCCGGAGCTGGTGCTCCGGCCTGCTTCCTTCGCCGACCTGCCGGGCTGGCGCGAGGACGATCCCCGCGCCGCCATGGATGCGTTCAGGTCGTCCTGCCGTGTGCTCGAGCGCAAGGATCCGGCGGCCGCCATGATGGACGGCGAGGAGGCTTTCGGCCGGCTCGCGCACTGGCAGGCGGCGTGCCGCGAGGCAGCGGTCGCGGGCGCCGAGCCCGAGGTGCTGCGCCGCTTCTTCGAGAGCCGGTTCGCCGTCCTCGAGCTGCGCAACGGAAACGAGGCTGAAGGGCTCTTCACCGGCTATTACGAGCCGCTGCTGCAGGGCTCGCGTCGGCCGGGCGGGCGCTACACGGTTCCCCTGCACGGCCGCCCGGCCGATCTGGTGAGCGTCGATCTGGCGGCCTTCGACCCCGAGCTCAAGGGGCGGCGGATCGGCGGGCGGGTCGAGGGGGGCAGGCTGCTGCCCTATTTCAGCCGCGCGCAGATCGACGGCGGGGCGCTGGCCGGGCGCGAGCTCGAGCTGCTCTGGGTCGACGACCCGATCGCCAAGTTCTTCCTGCAGATCCAGGGCTCGGGCCAGGTCGAGCTCGAGGACGGCAGCCGGGTGCGGGTCGCCTATGCCGACCAGAACGGCCAGCCCTACCGGGCGATAGGCCGCGATCTCGTCGAGATGGGAGCGCTCGAGCGCGAGAAGGTATCGCTCCAGACCATCCGCGAGTGGCTCAAGGCCAACCCCAGCAAGGCGCAGGAGATCATGGAGCGCAACCGCTCCTACGTCTTCTTCAGCGTGAAGCCCGAGGCCGGCGGCGAGGGCCCGGTGGGCGCGCAGAACGTGCCGCTCACCCCCGGCCGCTCGCTGGCGGTGGACCGGAAGTTCCTGCCGCTCGGGCTGCCCATGTGGCTCGCCGGCACCGCACCCTTCCCCGAGGGCGAGCGGCGCATCGAGCGGCTGGTCGTGGCCCAGGACACGGGCGGGGCGATCCGCGGCCCGGTGCGCGGCGACGTCTTTTGGGGTGCCGGGCCCGTAGCCGAGCACATCGCCGGCCACATGAAGAGCCGCGGGCGCTACTGGGCTCTTGTCCCCAGGGCCGCCATGCCTTCCAGTTGAGCGGCGGGCCGTTACGCCGCAGGCGGTTGCCTGCGCCGCCGGCCATCCGCTACCTTTCGCCGCCACCAGCGCGTCAAGCCCCGCCACCAGCGCGACAAGCAATGTCATGAACACTTCCCCGCGTGTCGCCTTGTTCGTCACCTGCCTGGTCGACCTGTTCCGCCCTTCCGTCGGTTTTGCCGCCGTGAAGCTGCTGGAGCGGGCCGGCTGCCAGGTCGAGGTGCCCGAGGCGCAGACCTGCTGCGGCCAGCCCGCCTTCAACTCCGGCGACCGTGCCACGGCGACGGAGATGGCGCGCCGGGCCGTGGCGCTGCTCGAGCCCTATGATCATGTGGTGGTGCCGTCGGGCTCCTGCGCCGGGATGCTGCGGGTGCACTATCCCGAGCTGCTCGGCGAGGATCCCGAGTGGGCCGACCGGGCCCGTGCGGTGGCGGAGCGCTGCCACGAGCTGGTGAGCTTCCTGGTCGACGTCATGAAGGTCGAGGATGTCGAGGCGGTGCTCGAGGGGCGGGTCACCTACCACGACAGCTGCTCGGGGCTGCGCGAGCTCAAGATCAGGCACCAGCCGCGCCGCCTCCTCGAGACGGTCGAGGGCCTCGAGCTGGTCGAGATGGACGATAGCGAGGTGTGCTGCGGCTTCGGCGGCACGTTCTGCGTGAAATATCCGGAGATCTCGACCCGCATGGTCGATGAGAAGGTGGCCGCCATCGACCGCAGCGGCGCCGGCACGGTCCTGGCCGGCGACCTCGGGTGCCTGATGAACATGGCCGGGCGGCTCAAGCGGCTGGGCAGCGCGGTGGAGGTGCGGCACGTGGCCGAGGTGCTGGCGGGCGAGCTCGACGCGCCTTCCATCGGCGAGAGCGGCAGCCGGGAGGCCTGACGGTGCAGCCAACGAGCCATGCCTTCAAGCAGAACGCCCACGAGGCGCTCGAGAACCCGGTCCTGCAGGAGGCGCTCGGCGGCATCCGCACCGGCTGGCAGGCCGCGCGCGGCCGCGCCGCGGGGGCGCTGCCCGAGTTCGAGCAACTGCGCGATACCGGCCGCGACATCAAGAACCACGTCCTGGCCCATCTCGACCTCTATCTCGAGGCCTTCACCGCCAAGGTCGAGGAGGCCGGCGGCAAGGTTCACTGGGCGCGCGACGCCGCCGAGGCGCGCACCATCGTCCTCGAGCTGTGCCGTGAGGCTGACGCCCGCACGGTGACCAAGAGCAAGAGCATGATCGCCGAGGAGATCGGGCTCAATCCGTGGCTCGAGGCCAACGACGTCAAGCCGGTCGAGACGGATCTGGGCGAGTACATCATCCAGCTCGCCGGCCAGCCGCCGAGCCACCTGGTGGGCCCGGCGGTGCATATGACCAAGGACGAGGTCTCCGACCTCTTCCACAAGCATCATGGCGGCGAGCGGTTGGAGGAGGGCGGGGCGCTGGTCGGCGAGGCGCGCCGCGTGCTGCGCCAGCGCTATCTCGAGGCCGACGTGGGGATCACCGGGGCCAATTTCCTCGTGGCCGAGACCGGCTCGATCATCACCGTCACCAACGAGGGCAATGCCGAGCTCACGCAGGGCCTGCCGCGCACCCACATCTGCATTACCAGCATCGAGAAGATCGTGCCCACCATGGAGGACGCCTTCACGCTCCTCCGCCTGCTGGCGCGCTCGGCCACCGGCCAGGAGTTCTCGGCCTACACCACGGTGATGACCGGGCCGAAGCGCGAGGAGGATCTCGACGGGCCGCGCGAGTTCCACCTCGTGCTGCTCGACAATGGCCGCAGCAAGATGGTGGGTTCGGCCTTCCAGGAGATGCTGCGCTGCATCCGCTGCGGCGCCTGCATGAACCACTGCCCGGTTTATCTGGCGGCCGGCGGCCACGCCTATGGCTGGGTCTATGTGGGGCCGATGGGCTCGGTGCTGACGCCGCAGTTCGTCGGCATCGAGGAGGCCCACCCGCTGCCCAACGCCTCGACCTTCTGCGGCCGTTGCGAGGAGGTGTGCCCGGTGCGCATCCCCTTGCCCAAGCTCATGCGGCACTGGCGCGAGGAGCAGTTCAACCGACAGCTCAACCCGCCCGCGGCCCGCTACGGCCTGGCGCTGTGGGGCTTCGTGGCGCGCCGGCCGCGGCTCTACCGGCTCGCCACCGGCATGGCGGTCGGCGCCATGCGGCTTCTGGGCGGGCGGCAGGGGCGGATGCGCCGGCTGCCGTTGGCCGGCGGCTGGACCGGCACCCGCGACATGCCCGCACCCCAGGGCCCGACCTTCATGCAGGCCTGGAAGAAGCGCCGTGGAGCAGGCTCGTGAGCGCCGCCCGCGACGCCATCCTGGCCCGTCTGCGCCAGGCGATCGGCCGCACCGCGGAGGAACAGGCGAAGGCCGTCGAGGCGGTGCGCGCCCGGCTCGCCGACCCGCGCCCCAACCTCGTGCCGGCCCACACGAGGCTCGACCGCGAGGGCCGTGTGGCACTGTTCTGCGAGAAGGCGCTGGCGGTCTCGGCCGAGGTCGAGCGTCTCGCCCGCATCGCCGATGCGCCGGCCGCGGTCAGCGCCTTCCTGCGCCGCCACGACCTGCCGCAAAAGATGGTGATGGCGCCCGAGCCGATGCTCGACCTCGCGGAGTGGGAGCAGCAGCCGCTCCTGCGGGTGCGGCGCGGCACCGCCGCCCCGGACGATGCGGTGGGCCTCACCGTGGCGGTAGCCGGCATCGCCGAGACCGGCACGCTGATGCTGGCCTCGAGCCGCGAGCAGCCGACCCTGCTGGCCTTCCTGCCGGAGACGGTCATCGCCCTTCTTCAGGCCGAGGATATCGACGGCGCCTACGAGGACAGCTGGCAGCGCCTGCGCGACGGGCTGGGCAGACCGCCGCGCTCGGTGAATCTCGTCACCGGTCCGTCGCGCACCGGCGATGTCGGCCAGAAGATCGAGCTCGGCGCGCACGGCCCGCGCCGCCTTCTCGTGCTGGTGGTCGAGGAGGCGTTCGGCGAGGCTGGCGACGCCCCACGCTGATGCGCCGCGGCAAGCGAGAGCCTACGGCGCTGGAGCTGGCGCTGTGGCGCCACGTCGTCCGCGATGTCCACCGCCTTGCCGGCGAGGAGGAGACGCTGCCGCCGGAGCCGGCTGCGCCGGCGCCGCCGCCCGCAGCCCCGCCGCCACCCGCAGCGCCGCTCCCGCCCGTGCCGGCCACGCTGCGGCCGAAGCCGGAGCCGCGCCCCGATCCGAGCAACCTCGACCGCCGCAACTGGCAACGGCTGCAGCGCGGGCAGTACCCGCTCTCTGCCCGTCTCGACCTGCACGGCATGACCCAGGATGCTGCCTACTCGGCCCTCACGAGCTTTCTTGCGACCCAGCAGCAGCGCGGCAGCCGCTGTGTCCTGGTGATCACCGGCCGGGGCGCCCGCTCGGGCGGCGTCCTGCGCAGCATGACGCCGCGCTGGCTGGCTTCGCCGCCCAATGCCGCGCGGGTGCTGGCGCATGCGCCGGCGAGGGTCGCGCATGGCGGCGACGGCGCTCTCTACGTCCTCCTGCGCCGCCGGCGCTGAGCCGGGACAAGCGGCCGCAGCCGCCGGGCTTTGCCCGCCCCGCGGCGGGCGGTACCATCGTTCGGCGATGTGAATACGGGGGCGCGAGCGTGGCACGGACGGAACGCGGCAGCCCGGGTGCTGTCCTGGGCATCGACGAGACTCTGATCGCCCGGGTCGTCCACGGTTTCTACGCCGACATACGGCACGATGCCGTGCTGGGCCCGGTATTCGAGCGGATCATCGGCGAGGGCTGGGACCAGCATCTGGCACGGATGGTCGATTTCTGGTCGTCCGTGCTGCTGACCACCGGACGCTACCAGGGCAAACCCATGCTGGCGCATGCCCGGATCGAGGAGATCGACCGGGCACTGTTCGAGCGCTGGCTGGCCCTCTTCGCCGACACCGTGGCAAGACTGTGCGCGCCTGCGCAGGCCGCGCTGTTCCTCGACCGGGCGGGCCGCATCGCCCAGAGCCTTCTCTGCGGGGTCGAGATGCAGCGGCAGCTCGGTCTGGCACCCCCGCATCGCGCCAGCCCCGCCTCCGCCTGAGGTCCGGGCGGATGTCGGCGTCGTGGAACCGACTGCGGCGGACGTATGACGCAAGCTGGCCTGCGGCCGCGGCCGGAACATTGCGCCCTGCTTTGCCGGGGGAGGAAGCCATCTCCGCCCTTCACCCGTCCTCAACCTTCCCTCAGCTATTCTCTTGGATGGTGGAGAAGGCGGGCCCCGGAGATGAAACGGCGGCCGAGTCCCACCCCAGCAGGATCGCCGGAAGAGCTGAAGACCCGGTGAACGAGCCGACGCCGACGCCGGTCCCCGCCGACGGAGCCGCGCAAGGCGCTGCGCGCGGCTGTCTTCTATCTCCTGGTCGTGCGGCCGCGGCCGGAACATCTGGCCCTGCTTTGCCCCGGTGCGGCAGCCATCTCCGCCGTTCACCCGCCCGCAACCTTCCCTCAGCTATTCTCGCGGATGGTGGAGAGGGCGCGCCCCGAAGGTGCTGCGGCGGCGGAGTCCCATCCCAGCAGGATCGCCGGGAGAGATGAAGATCTCGTGAACGGGTCGACGCCGACGCCAGCCCCCGCCGACGGAGCCGCGCAAGGCGCTGCGGGCGGCTGGCTTCTCTCTCCTGGTCGTGTGGCCGCAGCCGGAACATTGCGCCCTGTTTTGCCGGGGGGAGGAAGCCATCTCCGCCGTTCACCCGTCCTCAACCTTCCCTCAGCTATTCTCGCGGATGGGGGAGAAGGTGCGCCTCGAAGGTACTGCGGCGGCGGAGGCCCACCCCAGCAGGATCGCCCGGAGAGATGAAGATCTCGTGAACGGGTCGACGCCGACGCCGGTCCCCGCCGACGGAGCTGCGCAAGGCGCTGCGCCCGGCTGGCTCCTCTCTCCTGGTCGTGTGGCCACGGCCGGAACATTTCGTCCTGCTTCGCCCCGGCGCGGCAGCCAGCTCCACCGTTCACCCGTCCTCAACCTTCCCTCAGCTATTCTCGCGGATGGTGGAGCAGGCACGCCCCGAAGGTGCTGCGGCGGCGGAGTCCCACCCCAGCAGGATCGCCAGAAGAGATGAAGATCCGGTTAACGGGTCGATGCCGACGCGGGCTCCCCTCGACGGAGCCGCGCAAGGCGCTGCGCGCGGCTGTCTTCTATCTCATGGTCGTGTGGCCGCGGCCGGAACACTTGGCCCTGTTTCGCCCCGACGCGGCAGCCATCTCCGCCCTTCATCCGTCCTCAACCTTCCCTCAGGCATCCTCGCCGATGGTGGGGGAGGCGCGCCCCGGAGGCGAAACGGCGGCGGAGTCCCACCCAGCAGGATCGCCGGGAGAGATGAAGAACCCGTGAACGGGTCGACGCCGACGCCGGCCCTCGGCGACCGAGCCGCGCAAGGCGCGGCGCGCGGCTGGCTTCTCTCTTCTGGTCGTGTGGCCACGGCCG
>JAWZSN010000013.1:19415-146491 GCA_033875255.1 Geminicoccaceae bacterium 1502E
CGTTCACCCGTCCTCAACCTTCCCTCAGCTATTCTCGCGGATGGTGGAGAGGGCGCGCCCCGAAGGTACTGCGGCGGCGGAGTCCCACCCCAGCAGGATCGCCGGGAGAGATGAAGAACCCGTGAACGGGCCGACGCCGACGCCGGCCCCCGGCGACCGAGCCGCGCAAGGCGCTGCGCGCGGCTGGCTTCTCTCTTCTGGTCGTGTGGCCGCGGCCGGAACATTCGCCCTGCTTCGCCCCGGCGCGGCAGCCAGTTCCGCTGTTCACCCGTCCTCAACCTTCCCTCAGCTATTCTCGCCGATGGTGGAGGAGGCGCGCCCCGGAGGTGAAACGGCGGCGGAGTCCCACCCCAGCAGGATCGCCGGAAGAGATGAAGATCTCGTGAACGGGTGGACGCCGGCGCCGGTCCTTGCCGACGGAGCCGCGCAAGGCGCTGCGCGCGGCTGGTTGTCTTTCTTGCGGGTTGTCTGGGGCGACGGGTGGGCAGGCCATGGCGGCTACACCCAGGTTCCGGCGCCTGCCCCGCCGGCCGCTACGTGCCGCCCTGGCGGCCTGCCTGCGCACGCTTTCGGCGCGACGGCTTGGCCGTCATCGTCCTCTCCCGTGCAAGCCTCGCCGACCATGGGACAGCTACGTGCCGATGGCGGTGCGGCGGCGTGCTCCCGCCGCTGCCAACTGACAAAAACCGGGAAAAGAAGCCGCGCGCAGCGCCTTGCGAGGCCCTGCCGTCACGAGCGGACGGCTGTCCTGCCTGCCCGCTCGGCGATGGCTTCCGCCCCCCGGTGAGCAGGGCCCCCCTAGCGCTGCACGGAGGCCAGTGCTGCCTCCACCGCGTCGCCCAGCCGCTCGACGATCGTCCCGACGTCCGCTGGGCCGACGATGAAGGGCGGCGCCAGCAGGACGTGGTCGCCCTGCCTTCCGTCCACCGTGCCGCCCATCGGGTAGACCATGAGGCCGCGCTGCATGGCCTCGGCCTTGATCCGGGCGTTGAGCTTCAGCGCCGGATCGAAGCAGGCCTTGCTCTCGCGCTCGGCCACCAGCTCGACCGCCCGGAAGAGCCCGCGGCCGCGAATGTCCCCCACATGCGGGTTCTGGCCCAGCCGGGCATCGAGCCGGCTCTGCAGAAGCTCGCCCATGGCGAGGACATTCTCGAGCAGGCTCTCCTCGCGCAGCGTCTCCAGCACGGCGACGCCGGCGGCGCAGGCCACCGGGTGGCCGTTATAGGTGTGGCCGTGCATGAAGGCGCCGGAGCCCGCCAGCAGCGCGTCCATGATGCGCCGCGAGAACAGGACCGCGCCGATCGGCTGGTAGCCGGCGCCCAGCCCCTTGGCGATGGTCATGATGTCGGGGGCGATGCCCTCCTGCTCGCAGGCATGCAGCGTGCCGGTGCGCCCCATGCCGCTCATCACCTCGTCGAGGATCAGCAGCACGCCGTGGCGGTCGCAGACCTCGCGGACGCGGCGGAAATAGCCCGCTACCGGCGGCACTGCCCCGGCAGTGGCTCCCACCACCGTCTCGGCCACGAAGGCCGCCACGGTCTCGGGCCCGAGCTCCCGGATCTTCGCCTCGAGCTCGTCGGCGAGGCGTTCGCCGTAAGCCTCCTCGCTTTCTGCCTCCTCCTTGAAGCGGTAGGCAAAGCAGGGCGAGACGTGGTGCGCTTCCATCAGCAGCGGCGCGTAGGGCTCGCGGCGCCACATGTTGCCGCCCACGGCGAGCGCTCCCAGCGTGTTGCCGTGATAGCTCTGGCGGCGGGCGATGAAGTGGCGGCGCCGGGGCTGCCCGGTCTCGACGAAATACTGCCTTGCGAGCTTGAGCGCCGCCTCGACCGATTCCGAGCCGCCGCAGGTGAAGTAGACCTGGTCGATGCCGGCCGGCGCCTGCTCGACGAGGAGATCGGCGAGCCGTTCGGCGGGCTCGCTGGTGAAAAAGCCGGTATGGGCGAACGCCAACGTTCCGGCCTGGTGCCTGATTGCCTCGACCACGCGCGGGTGGCCGTGGCCGAGGCAGGAGACGGCGGCGCCGCCTGAGGCGTCGAGGTAGGAGCGGCCGTCCTTGTCCTCGATGACGAGGCCTTGCGCGCGGACGGCGGTGGGCGGCATGGCGCGGGCGGCTCGGTGCAGGACGTGGCTCATGACGTGGCTCTCGGACTCTCGCTGACGGGGCGCCGACAGGAGCGCCCGGGGGGAGCGGCGGCAGGAAAGGCGGCTGCCGCGCCAGGGGCGTCGGCGCTTGGCGACAGCGCCGCCTGACCGACGCAGCCTTCTGCCGACGGCTGCGGGGGCACCATTGCCCTGCCGCGCGCGATCGGCAAGTGACGTCAAAGGAGCCCGCTGCCGATAGCGGATGGAGCACCCCGATCATGTTGACGGGAGTTCCAACCTTTGTCACCGTATCAGGCTGCGCACCGCTCTGTTCTCGCTGCTTCGGTTCGCACGTCACTCGGCGGCTGGTCGATTTCGACAGGAGAGCCCTTTGTCATGAAGATCAAAACCCTGGTTCGCGCGGGCGCAGCGGCTGTTCTGGCCACGGCCGTCTCGTCCGCCGGCGTCAACGCGCAGCAGCGCTTCGTGACGATCGGCACGGGCGGCGTCACCGGCGTCTATTACGCCGCCGGCGGCGCCATCTGCCGGCTGGTGAACAAGGACCGCAAGGAGCACGGAATCCGCTGCTCGGTCGAATCCACCGGCGGCTCGTCCTTCAACGTCAACACCATCAAGGCTGGCGAGCTCGATCTCGGCATGGCCCAGTCGGACGTCCAGTACCAGGCCCTCGAGGGCGAGGGGCCGTTCGCGGATGCGGGTCCGTGGGACAAGCTGCGCGCGGTCTTCTCGGTGCACCCCGAGCCCTTCACCGTGGTGGCCCGGCCGGACGCCGGAGTGACCAGCTTCGAGGACTTCAAGGGCAAGCGCTTCAACGTGGGAAATCCGGGCTCCGGCACCCGCGTGTCGCTCGAGCGTCTGCTCGACACGCTGGGCTGGACGCTGGCCGACTTCTCGCTCGCCGCCGAGCTCAAGGCCGACGAGCACGGTCCCGCCTTGTGCGATAACAAGATCGACGGCTTCTTCTACGGGGTCGGCCATCCCTCGGCCAACATCCAGGACCCGACCACCACCTGTGGCGCCAAGCTGGTGCCGCTCGAGGGCGAGGCGATCGACAAGCTGGTGACCGAGAATCCCTATTACGCCAAGGTGACCATCCCGGGTGGCCTCTACAACAACAATCCCGACGACACGCCAACCTACGGCGTCCTGGCGACGCTGGTAAGCTCAGCCGATGTCGACGCGGATCTCGTCTACCAGGTCGTCAAAGCGGTGTTCGAGAACTTCGACGACTTCAAGAAGCTGCACCCCGCCTTCGCCAATCTCGAGCCCGAGCACATGATCAAGGACGGCCTGACCGCGCCGCTCCATGACGGGGCCGTGAGGTACTACAAGGAAAAGGGCTGGATGTAGGGGGCCAGTGGGCGCGGGGACCGCATGAGCACGGAGCAGCGCCCGGCCGGGCAGGTCGATCTTCAAGAGCTGGTCGCAGAAGCCGATACCGGCGCGCGGGCGCCCGGCGGAGCCATCGGCCGGCTGCTCTTATGCATCGCCGTCGCCTGGTCGCTGTTCCAGCTCTGGTACGCCTCGCCGCTGCCCTTCGTCTTCAACGTCTTCATCCTGAACGACACCCAGGCGCGCTCGATCCACTTGGCTTTCGGCCTGTTCCTGGCCTTCATGGCCTATCCGGCGTTCCGGCGCTCGCCGCGTGACCGGGTGCCGGTGACCGACTGGGTGATGGCGCTGGCGGGCGCGTTCTGCGGCGCCTATCTCTTCCTCGCCTACGCCCAGCTGGCGACACGGCCGGGCCAGCCCACCGGCTTCGATATCGCGACCGGCCTCGCGGGCCTGCTGCTGCTCCTGGAGGCGACCCGCCGCTCGCTCGGCTTGCCCATGGTGATCGTGGCGGGCACCTTCATCGCCTACACCTTCCTCGGGCCCTACGCCCCCGAGGTAATCCAGCACAAGGGCGCTTCCCTGCAGCGCTTCGTGAGCCACCAGTGGCTCACCACCGAAGGCGTGTTCGGCGTGGCGCTGGGGGTGTCGACCAGCTTCGTCTTTCTCTTCGTTCTGTTCGGCTCGATGCTCGACCGGGCGGGCGCCGGCAACTGGATGATGCAGCTCTCGCTGGCCCTGCTGGGCCACCTGCGCGGCGGGCCGGCCAAGGTCGCGGTGGTAGGCTCGGCCCTCAACGGCATCATCTCGGGAAGCTCGGTCTCCAACGTCGTCTCGAGCGGCATCTTCACCATCCCGCTCATGCGCAAGACCGGCCTGCCGCCGGTCAAGGCCGGCGCGGTCGAGGCGGCCTCCTCGATCAACGGCCAGATCATGCCGCCGGTGATGGGGGCGGCCGCCTTCTTGATGGTCGAGTATGTGGGCATCCCCTACGCCCAGATCATCAAGCATGCGGCCCTGCCGGCGATCATCTCCTATCTGGCCCTCTTCTACATCGTCCATATCGAGGCCCTGAAGGTCGGCGCCGAGCCGCTGCAGCGCCTTACCGTGCGCGGGCCGAAAGACCGGCTGCTGCGCCTGGGCCTGGGCTGGAGCGGCACGATCCTGGTCGTGGTGATCCTCTATTACGGCATCCAGGCGGTGAAGGCGGTCTTCGGCGAGGCGGCCGGGCCGGTGCTGGCGGTCCTGGGCGGGGTCCTCTATCTGGGCTGCCTGTGGCTCGCCGCCGGCCATGCCGAGCTCGAGCGCGACGAGAGCGAGGGTTTCGGCGCGACGCTGCCGGACGCGTGGCCGGTTGCGCGCACCGGCCTCTACTACGTCATCCCGCTGGTAGTGCTGCTGTGGTGCCTGATGGTCGAGCAGCTCTCGCCCGGCCTCTCGGCCTTCTGGGCCACCGTCACCATCATGGGCATCCTCGTGACCCAGCGGCCGCTGCTGGCGGTGATGCGGGGCGGCGGCGGGCTTTCCGAGGCGTTCCGCGCCTCCGCCCACGACCTGGTCGGCGGCCTCGAGGCGGGTGCCCGCAACATGATCGGCATCGCCGTGGCGGTCGGCACTGCGGGCATCGTCGTGGGTACGGTGACGCTCACCGGCCTCGGCCTGATGATGACCGACTTCGTCGAGTTCATCTCGGCCGGCAACGTCATCGTCATGCTGCTGCTCACCGCCCTGGTCTGCCTGGTCCTGGGCATGGGCATCCCGACCACCGCCAACTACATCCTGGTGGCCACGTTGATGGCGCCGGTGATCGTCGAGCTGGGCGCCCAGGCCGGCCTCGCGATCCCGCTGATCGCCGTGCACATGTTCGTCTTCTATTTCGGCATCATGGCCGACGTGACGCCGCCGGTAGGGCTGGCGAGCTTCGCCGCCTCGGCGATCTCCGGCGCCGATCCTATCCGCACCGGCCTGCAGGCGAGCTTCTACAGCCTGCGCACCGCCGTCCTCCCGTTCCTGTTCATCTTCAATCCACAGATCCTGCTGGTAGATGTCGGCAACTGGCTCGAAGGGCTCCTCGTCATCGCCAGCAACATCGCCGCCATGCTGCTCTTCAGCGCCGCCACCATGAACTTCTGGCTGGTCAGGAGCCGGATCTGGGAGACGGCGCTTCTCCTGGTGGCCACCCTCCTGCTGCTCTCCCCGGAGGTCGTCTGGAACCGGCTCTATGCCCCCACGGCCGAGCTGCCCGCCTCGGCCATTTTCAAGGTAGCGGAGGAGCTGCCGGCCAATGGCCGCCTGGTGATCCGGGTGGAGGGCCTGTCGCTCGAGGGCGACGAGGTCAGCAAGACGGTGAGCCTGCGCATCGGCGAGGCGGGGGCTGCCCGCGAGCGCATCCAGGGCACCGGCCTGATGCTGACCCAGCTCGGCGACGAGGTGCAGGTGATGGATGCCCGGTTCGGAACCCAGGCGAGCCGCCTGAAGCTCGAGCCCGGCTTCGTGATCACCGGCGTCATCGTTCCAGCCGAACGACCCTCGCCCCACTGGCTCTATCTACCGGTGCTCGGACTCGTGGCGCTGATAGGTCTGGGCCAGCGCCGCCGCCGCGACCGCGCGGCAGCAACCCAGCCTGCGCCGGCCTGAGCAAGGCCGGCCGCGACGCGCAGGCCGCAGAGCCGGTGCCCGAGGCGCGGCAGGCGAGGGGCGCGGCGCGCGGCTCCTTCTTCCTGGCCGGTGCGTCAGTTGGCGGCGGTGGATGATCGCGCGAGCCGATCTTGTCCCCGGCCGCCGCAAGAGCATCGTTTGCCGCCAGCAGCCGACCAGCACGAGAACGATCACCGGGGGCAGCGCCTTGCACCGTCCGGTCGCCAGCGGCGCGCATCCGCTGCCCGCCGGTCCACCATGTCTTCATATTTTTCCACGATCCTGCTGGCGTAGGACTCCGCCGCTGCCCCTTCTTCGGGGCGCTCGTCCTCCACCATCCGCAACTATGGCACGGGAGAGGTTGAAGAAGGATGGACGGCCAGAGCGATCTCCGCGGGTATCGGGTGCTGCAGACGGACGCCGCAAGCTGCCTGGCGGTTGCGGCCGACGATGGCCTGGAGCGGCGCAGGATCGTGGCTGCGGCGCCGTGCAAGGCGCTGCGCGCGGCAGGTCTTCTGTTTTTGGGCTATCGGCGGCGGCTGGCAGGTAGACTAGGGCGCCTACACCGCGGCTTCTGCACCTGCCCACCCCTCGTTAACCCATCCCGTGTCATCCTCGCGGATGGTGGAGCAGGCGCGCTCCGCAGATGATGCGGCGGCGGAGTGCCACGCCAGCAGGATCGTCCGGAGAGATGAAGATCCGGTGAGCGTTCGCTGCTGCCAACTGCCGGAGAACGGAAAGAGAAAGCCGCGCGCAGCGCCTTGCACGGCCGCATCGCCCCGGCCCTGCGCCGACATCCGCCCTTTCGCCGGGCCCGTCCCCCGTTCCCGCGGCCTAAAAGCCGAGATCGCGCATGCAGCGTTCGAAGGCCGCCTGGCGGGCGGCGAGGTCGGGGCCGCTGGCGCGCGCCTTGCACCGGGGGATGGCGTCGGCCGCCATGACGTCGGTGCCGGGAGCATGATGCGGCCAGCTGCCGGTGGCGATGTCGGCGCCCGGCTGCGGCGCGCAGCCGGCGGCCGCCAGAAAAAGGAGGGCCGCCACGCAGGCGGCCCAGGCTGTCACATCGTGGCGCCGATCTGCCATGGCACGAACTCGTGGTCGCCGACGCCAAGGGCCTCGGACTTGGACTGCTCGCCGGAGGCCACGCGGACCACCAGGTCGAAGATCCGGCGCCCGGCCTGCTCGATGCTCTCCTCGCCGTCGGCGATGGTGCCGCAATTGACGTCCATGTCCTCCTCGATGCGGCGGTACATGGCGCTGTTGGTGGCGATCTTGATGGACGGCACCGGCTTGTAGCCGAAGCACGAGCCGCGGCCGGTGGTGAAGGTCACCATGTTGGCGCCCGAAGCCACCTGGCCGGTCACCGAGCAGGGATCGTAGCCGGGACTGTCCATGAAGACGAAGCCGCGCGCCGTCACCGGCTCGGCATATTTGTAGACGCCGGTGAGGTTGGTGGTGCCGCCCTTTGCGGCAGCACCCAGCGACTTCTCGAGGATGGTGGTGAGACCGCCGGCCTTGTTGCCGGGGGAGGGGTTATTGTTCATCTCGCCGCCGTTGATGCGGCAATACTCCTCCCACCACCTGATCCGCTCGACCAGCTTCTGGCCGACCTCGGGGCTCACCGCGCGGCGCGTGAGCAGGTGCTCGGCGCCGTAGATCTCCGGCGTCTCGGCCAGGATCGCGGTGCCGCCGTGGCGCACCAGCAGGTCGGCGCAGTAGCCCAGTGCCGGATTGGCGGTGATGCCGGAATAGCCGTCGGAGCCGCCGCACTGGAGCGCCAGGCTGATCTCGCCGACCGACACCGGCTGCCGGCTCGCCTCGGCGGCGTGCGGCAGCATCTCCTTGATCATCGAGACGGCGCGGTCGACGGTCTTGCGGGTGCCGCCGGTCTCCTGCATCGTCATGGTGCGGAACAGCGGCCCACGCTGGATCTGGTAGGCCTCCAGCAGGAAGTCGATCTGGTTCACCTCGCAGCCCAGGCCGATCATCAGGATGCCGGCGAAGTTGGGATGCCGGGCGAAGCCCCAAAGGGTGCGCTGCAGCGCCGCGAAGCCGTCGCCGCGATCGGCCATGCCGCAGCCGGTGGCGTGGGTGATCGCCACCACCCCGTCGACATTGGGGTACTGCGCCAGCACCTCGCGGGGGAACTGCTCGGCGATGAACTTGCAGACGGTGGCCGAGCAGTTGACCGTCGAGATGACGCCGATGAAGTTGCGGGTGCCGATGCGCCCGCTCGGGCGCACGAAGCCCTGGAAGCTCGGGCGCTCCGCCTCGGGCACGAAGACCGTCGGCTGCACGTCGGCGCCGAAGGCGTAGTCGCGGTCGAACTCGCCCATGACGCAGTTATGGACGTGGATGTGCTCGCCAGCCTCGATGTCGGCGCTGGCGAAGCCGATGATCTGGTTGAACTTCCTGACCGGCTCCCCCTTGGCGATCGGCCGGGTGGCGATCTTGTGGCCGGCCGGCACCTTCTGCCGGGTGAGAAGATCCTCGCCGGCGAGCAGCGTCCCCTCCTCGATGCCGAGCCGGGCGACGATGGTGTTGTCGTTGGGATTGAGGCGGATGAACGAAGAAGCGGAAGCGGTCATGCGGAGGCCTGCCCTAGATGTGCTTTGGGGCATCATAGCGCCCTGGCCCCTGCCGCCATAGGGCCGCTGCATGGGAGCGGCCATGCGTCCCGGACGCCCGGCGCCGGGCAGAGGGGCGGGCGAGCGCCGCGCGCGGCGGGCCTTGCAATCGCAGGGAGGACACCCGGCGAGAAGCAGGAAAGAAGAAGCCGCGCGCAACGCCTCGGGCGGCGGCCGGCTCAGCTGCGCCGGCCGCCGCGGCGGCGGTCTTCCTGGAAGAGGCTGGAGAGCTGGCCGAGCATGGCGCCGCCGAGCTGCTCGGGATCGGAGATGGTCACCGCGCGGCGGTAGTAGCGGGTGACGTCGTGGCCGATGCCGATGGCCGCCAGCTCCACGTCCGAGCGGGTCTCGACCCAGTCGATGACCTCGCGCAGGTGGCGCTCGAGATAGTTGCCGGGATTGGCCGAGAGCGTGCTGTCGTCGACCGGCGCGCCGTCGGAGATCACCATGAGCACCCGGCGCTGCTCGGGGCGGGCGAGCAGGCGGCTGTGCGCCCACAGGATGGCCTCGCCGTCGATGTTCTCCTTGAGGAGACCCTCGCGCAGCATCAGGCCGAGATTGGCGCGCGCCCGGCGCCAGGGCGTCTCGGCGGGCTTGTAGACGATGTGCCGGAGATCGTTGAGACGGCCGGGATTGGCGGGCTTGCCGGCGCGCAGCCAGGATTCGCGGGCCTGCCCGCCCTTCCAGGCCCGGGTGGTGAAGCCCAGCACCTCGACCTTGACGCCGCAGCGCTCGAGGGTACGCGCGAGGATGTCGGCGCTCATCGCCGCCACGGCGATCGGCCGGCCGCGCATCGAGCCGGAATTGTCGATCAGCAGGCTCACCACCGTGTCGCGGAACTCGATCTCCGTCTCGGCCTTGTAGGAGAGCGGCAGGTCGGGGCTGATCACCACGCGGGAAAGACGCGCCGCGTCGAGGATGCCCTCCTCGAGATCGAACTCCCAGGACCGCTGCTGCTGCGCCATGAGCTTGCGCTGCAGGCGGTTGGCCATGCGGCCGATCATGCTCTCGAAACGCCGCAAGGACTGGTCGAGCTGGGCGCGCAGGCGCACCAGCTCGCTTTGGCCGCATAGCTCCTCGACCCCCACCACCTCGTCGAAGGCGGTGCTGAAGACGCGATAGGCCAGAGAATCGCCGCCCGGCGGCAGGAACTGCGGTCGGGTCGCCTCGCTGTCCTCGCCCTCCTCCTCGCCACCCGGCTCGCTCTGCGTCTCCTCGCTGGCCTCGGCGGTCTGCGCGTCGTCGCTCTGGTCCTCGGCGGAGCCCTCGGCGGCCTCGCTGCGGGCGCGCTCCTCGGCACTCTCGGCCTCGCCCTCGCTCTCGCCGTCCTCGCCGGAGCCTTCGCCGGCCTGCTGCTGCTCCTCGTTGTCCTGGCTGTCGGGCTCGCCCTCCTCGGGCTGCTCCTCGAGCTCCTCGCTCAGCCCCAGGTCGGTCAGGATCTCGCGCACCTGCCGCGCAAAGCCGGCCTGGTCGTCGAAGCGGCCCTCGAGCCGGGGCAGGGCGCCCTCGAGATGCCGGTCGAGCCAGTCGCTCCAGCTCGCCAGCAAGCGGCGCTGCTCGTCGCTGGGCGGCGTGCCCAGGAGGCGCTCGCGGACATAGGTCTCGACGATGTCGGCCACGGTGGCGTCGTTCGAGCCCTGCGACGCGCCGGCGCGGGCACGGTGGGCCGCCTCGAGATTGGCGTGCACGCCCTGCATGTGACGCGAGCCCAGCCCCTCGACCCGCACCTGCTCGAGCCGGTCGAACAGCAGCATCGCCATCTCGCCGGCAGGCGCGAAGCGGCGGTGCAGGCCGGCATCGTGGTAGCGGGCGCGCAGGGCGGCACCGTCGGCCTCGCCCCGCACGCGCGCGAGCTCGCCCGCTCCCAGCTCGCGCCGCGGTGGCGACAGGCGCACCGACGGCCCGGCCGGCGCGCTCGACGCCGCCGCCGATTTGGGGCGCTCGCTGCCGCGGAAGGCGACGTCGAGGGCCGGCCGCGCCGCCACGGCGCGGACCGTGGCGGCGAGAGCCCGCTGGAGATTCTCGCCCGTTCGAGTCGAGTCCTTCGTCACCTCAGACCCGCGCGCTTCAGGCGAAGACGAGGTTGGCGGCGGATTCGGGCAGCTCCTGGCCGAAGCAGCGCTGGTAGTACTCGGCAATGACCGAGCGCTCGGCCTCGTCGCATTTGTTGAGGAAGGTGAGGCGGAAGGCCATCCCCATGTCGCCGAAGATCTCGGCGTTCTCGGCCCAGGTGATCACCGTGCGCGGCGACATGACGGTCGAGATGTCCCCGGCGACGAAGCCGTTGCGGGTCAGGCCGGCGAGGCTCACCATCGCGTTGAGCTTGCGCCGCCCCTCGGGCGAATCGTAACCCGGCGCCTTGGCCAGCACGATCCGGCACTCTTCCTCGTGGGGCAGATAGTTGAGCTGGGTGACGATGCTCCAGCGGTCCATCTGGCCCTGGTTGATCTGCTGCGTGCCGTGATAGAGGCCGGACGTGTCGCCCAGGCCCACCGTGTTGGCGGTGGCGAACAGGCGGAACGAGCGGTGCGGCTTCAAGACCCGGTTCTGGTCGAGCAGGGTCATGCGGCCCTGGGCCTCGAGGACCCGCTGGATCACGAACATCACGTCGGGCCGGCCGGCATCGTACTCGTCGAACACCAGCGCCACCGGCCGCTGCAGCGACCAGGGCAGGATGCCCTCGCGATACTCGGTGACCTGCTTGCCCTCGCGCAGGACGATGGCGTCCTTGCCGATCAGGTCGATGCGGCTGATGTGGCTGTCGAGATTGACCCGGACGCAGGGCCAGTTGAGGCGTGCCGCCACCTGCTCGATGTGGGTCGACTTGCCGGTGCCGTGATAGCCCTGGATCATCACCCGCCGGTTGTGGGTGAAGCCGGCCAGGATCGCCAGCGTGGTGGCCCGGTCGAACTGGTAGGTCGGGTCGACCTCCGGCACGTAGGCGGTGCGGCGGCTGAAGGCTGCGACCTCGAGGGGGCTGTCGATGCCGAAGGTCTCGGCGACGGAAAGCCTGACGTCGGGCAGCTCGGGGAGGTCCAGCAGGTCCTCCGGCTCTTCCAGGAATGCCTCGTGGCGCAAAGGTCGACACTCCGCACAAGCGTGGGAAAAGGCGGCGAAGCCGGTTATGCGCGCCGGGCCGCCATACGGCAACCCCGTGCCCGCGATGGCGGCCATCCGTCCGCGGCTCTACCGCATCGCCGGCCTCAGCGGCCGACGAGGTTGTCCTTGAGATATTTGTAGGCTTCGTTGATGCGCTTCAACCGTTCCTCGGCGTCGCGGTCGCCGCCGTGAAGATCGGGGTGGTGGCGCTTGACCAGGAGCTTGTAGCGCTTTTTGAGGTCCTCGAGGGAGAATCCGGCCTGCAGCTCCAGCACCGCCATCATCGCCTCGGCCTCGCCGGCCGGCGTCCGCGTGCGGTGCATGCGGGCATCCTCGGTCCGCTCCGCCTCGAAGAAGCCGAACGGGTCGGACCAGCCGCCGGTGCCGCTTGCGAAGCTGGTGCCGAAGCGCCAGCTCGGGCGGTGCCAGGTGGTGTCGTCACGCCGATGGCTCTCGATCTCCGCCTCGCTCATACCGGCGAAATAGTCCCAGCCGCGATTATACTCGCGGACATGCTCGAGGCAGAGCCAGATGAAGTCGCGGAGCTCCTCGCGCGACCGCGGCGCGCGGTGCTCTCCTTCGGCACAGCAACCCGGCCACGCACAGGTGCGCCGCGCCGCCCCGGCATGGCGCTCGAGCCATGGCCGGTGCAGGTGGGAGTCGATGGCAGGTCGCCGCGAGGGGTTGCTCATGGGCCGAACTATGGGGATCGGCCAGGATCGCGGCAAGAGCTGCCGGGCAGCCCCGGCGTGCGGCGGCCGTCGTTGCCGCCGGGCCGTCCGTGCGGACCCGGGAGGCCGGCCACACGCCCTTCCACACCGCCGGCGACGGGGCCGATGCACCACGCCGGCCCGGTCGGGCCGTGGGGGTGCAAGCGCCGGCGGCTCGCAGTGGCGGGTGCATGACGCATCGGCTCATGAATGCACGGCTCGACACGCGACGGCGAGGCGTGTCCGGCGCCGCGTGCCCGCGCGCTCGTGAGACCTGGGCCGGGGGGATGACCGCTTCTAGCTGCTCTCCTCCTCCGTCGCGGCCAGGGCGCGGGCGAGATTGCAGAGCGCTTCCTGGTGGCGGCGGTTGGTGACCGAGATGAAGTTGCGGGCGAGCTCGAGCAGCATGCGCTGCTGGGGCGTCGGCTTGAAGTTGCGCTCGCCTTCCATGCCCTCGAAGAAATAGCCGACATCCACCCCCAGCGCATGCGCGATGGTGTAGAGCCTGCCTGCGGCGATCCGGTTGATCCCCTTCTCGTACTTGTGGGCCTGCTGGTAGGTCACGCCGATGAGCTCGGCCATCTGCTGCTGGGTAAGGCCCAGCATGATGCGCCGCTCGCGCATCCGCGCTCCGACATAACGATCGACGTCCTGCGCTCGGGATCGCCCGGGCGTGGTCTGCGACTTGACCAATGCAGTTGCCATGCGCGTCTCTCCGTACCACCTCACGGGCTTGCGGCCACGGGAACGGCGCACCCCGCCTGCGTCCGCCGAATGTGGCGCCTTCTACTCGTAGTTACGATGCGATTGCCAATAATGCGTTAAGATGGCCATCTTGTCCCGCCCGTATTTGCCGCTGCGCCTTAGGGTGCATGCGAGTATCCCGGTGCAGCAGTGCCACGTCGGGTTGCGGAGTTTACCTGCGGGTGAGCGTCCCGATTGTCGGGAGACTGTGCCGTCGAAGGCAAAGAACGCTTGAGAGCACCTGAGGTTCCCTGAGATCCATGTCGCAAGGAGAGACGATCATGCGCGTGCGAACAGCGCTGGAGCAGCGCCTGCGGGAGGCGCTCGCTCCCGAGGCGCTCGAGATCGAGGACCAGTCGGCGCTGCATGCCGGCCATGCCGGCGCCCGCCCCGAGGGGGAGAGCCATTTCCGCGTCGTCGTGGTGGCGCGCCGGTTCGACGGGCAGAGCCGGGTGGCGCGCCAGCGCATGGTGTTCGAGGCGGCGGGCGATCTGCTGCGCACCGACATCCATGCGCTCTCGATCACCGCGCTGACCCCCGGCGAGGCCGCCGCGCGCGGGGGCGCCGGCTGACGGCCGCGCGGGACGCGCCGGGCGGGCGGGCTACTTGCGGGCCCGCTCGATCCCCTCGACGATCAGCCGCTTGGCCTCGTCGATGTCGGCCCAGCCCAGCACCTTGACCCACTTGTTGGGCTCGAGATCCTTGTAGTGCTCGAAGAAGTGGGCGATCCGCGCGAGGTCGATCTCGGGGACGTCGCGGTAGCTGGCGACCTTCCGGTGGACCTGGGTCACCTTGTCGATCGGCACCGCCAGGATCTTCTCGTCCATCCCCGCCTCGTCCTCCATCTTGAGGACGCCGATCGGCCGCGCCCGGACCACCGAGCCCGGGAGCAGCGGCATCCGGCCGATCACCATGACGTCGACCGGGTCGCCATCCTCCGCCAGGGTCTGCGGAACGAACCCGTAATTGCAGGGATAGAACATCGTCGTGTAAAGGAAGCGGTCGACGAAGATGAAGCCGCTGTCCTTGTCGTACTCGTACTTGATCGGGTCCGAGCGCAGCGGCACCTCGATCAGGACGTTGACCTCATCCGGCGGGTTCTTGCCGGCCGGCAGCTTGGTGAGATCCATGGTGTTCTCCTGTGGGACGCGATCAGGACCGGGCGGCGCTCAGGGCCAGGCGACGAGGGGCGGCAGCGACATCAAGATCGCCTCGGGATGCCCGCCCGTCTTCAGGCCGAACTGCGTGCCGCGGTCGTATAGCAGGTTGAATTCCACATAGCGCCCGCGCCGTTCGAGCTGCCAGGCGCGCTCGGCGTCGGTCCACGGCCGGTCCATGTGGGCGCGCACGAGGCGCGGGTAGACGTCGAGGAACGCCAGGCCCACGTCGCGGGTGAAGGCGAGGTGGCGGTCGAACTCGCCATCCAGATAATCGTAGAAGATGCCGCCCACGCCGCGCGCCTCGCCGCGGTGGGGGATGAAGAAATAGTCGTCCGCCCACTTCTTGAAGCGCTCGTAGGCGTCCGGGGCGAGGCCGGCGCAGGCCTTGGCGAGCCGCTCGTGGAAGAGGCGGGTGTCCTCCTCGTTCGGGTAGATCGGGTTGAGATCGGCGCCGCCGCCGAACCACGTCTTGCTGGTCCGGATGTGGCGGGTGTTCATGTGCACGGGCGGGACGTGCGGGTTGCGCGGATGCGCCACCAGCGAGATGCCGCTCGCCCAGAACCGGCCGTCGGCCTCGGCGCCGGGGATCCTCGCGCGGAACTCCGGCGAGAACTCGCCCCACACGGTCGAGACGTTGACGCCGACCTTCTCGAACACCCGGCCGCGCATGAGCGCCATGGTGCCGCCGCCGCCGCCCTCGCGGGTCCATGGCAGGCGCTCGAAGCGGCCGGCCGCGGCGGTCTCGTGGCCCTGCCCGCGCCAGGCGTCCTCGATCTCCTCGAACGTCGCGCAGATGCGGTCGCGCAGGCTCTCGAACCAAGCCCGCGCCGCCTCCTTCTGCCCTTCCGCCTGCTCCGTCTGCACCTCGTTCTCCCAGTTGCCCGGGGCCACCTAGCCGTCCGCCGCGAGCGTGTCGAATCGCCCGCACTGCCGCATCGCCTCCGCCAGCACCACGGCAGCGGCCACGACGAGGTTGAGCGAGCGTGCGCCGGGGGCGAGCGGCACGGCGACCCGCAGATCGGCGCGCCCATGCACCGGCTCCGGCACGCCGCTGCTCTCGCTGCCGACCAGCAGCACGTCGCTGCAGCGGAACGAGGCCCGGTGATGCGCCAGCGGCGCGCCGGTGGTGAGCAGCACGAGGCGCCGGCCGTGCGCCAGACGCCACGAATCGAATTCCTCGAAGGTGATGTGGCGTCGCCACATCACCCTGGCGCCATAATCCAGCGCGCCGGCACGGATCCGCCGGTCGTCCAGCGGAAAGCCGGCGGGCTCGATCAGGTGCAGGCCGGCCCCGAAACAGGCGGCAAGCCGCATCGCCGCCCCCAGATTGTGGGGGCGCTCGGGCTCGAACAGGGCCAGGGCCGGGCCGGGCGAGTCTTTAAGGGGGTGATCCTTGCGCATCGATCGGATAGAAGCAGGGCGGGTCGCGCCCTCGATCTGCCGGTAACCGGCGGGCGGCAAGGGATGATCGTGCGACCAAAGGTCGCTTGTCTGCCACCGGGACGGCTCATAGATTGCGCGACGGTCTCCGGAGGCGATTGCCGGCGCCGCGTGCGACTCCAGCTAAAGGCTTGATTTAATGGCACAAATCTCGGCCGAAAAGGGCCATTCCGATGGCGCGACGCGGCGGGACTTTCTCGACCTAGTCGCCTGGTCGACGGTGGCCGTCGGGGCAGGTGCCCTTGCCTGGCCGCTCGTCGACAGCATGAATCCCGCCGCGGACGTGCTGGCGATGTCGACCGCCGAGGTCGATATCTCGCAGGTTCCGGTCGGCTCCGGCGTCACCGTGAAGTGGCGCGGCAAGCCGGTCTTCCTGCGGCATCGCACCGAGGCGGAGATCGAGGAGGCGCGGGCGGTCGACGTGAGCGACCTGCGCGACCCGCAGACCGACGACGCGCGCGTCGTGAAGCCCGAGTGGCTCGTGATCGTCGGCATCTGCACGCATCTCGGCTGCGTCCCGCTGGGCAACAAGCCCTCCGAGCAGCGGGGCGAGTTCGGCGGCTATTTCTGTCCGTGTCACGGCTCGCACTACGACACCTCGGGCCGCATCCGGCGGGGCCCCGCGCCCACCAACCTACCGGTGCCCGAGTACGAGTTCACCTCCGATACCGTGGTGCGGATCGGTTGAGGCGCCGCGAGGCGCCCACCTGTCAATCTGTTCGTCCGAGCGGCCCCTCTGTGCGGGCAGGCGAATTAGCGGAAGGGTCTGATGGCTAGCGACGCTCCGGCACCCGTCTTGAAGAGTGGGGTCCTGCGCTGGATCGACGATCGCCTGCCGATCGTCAGTTGGGGTTACAAGGAATTCGTCGCCTATCCGGCGCCGAAGAATCTCAACTATTTCTGGAACTTCGGCTCCCTCGCCGGCATCTGCCTCCTGTTGCAGATCATGACCGGCATCGTTCTGGCGATGCATTACACGCCGCATACCTCGATGGCGTTCGAGAGCGTCGAGCACATCATGCGCGACGTGAACTTCGGCTGGCTGCTGCGCTATGCCCACGCCAACGGTGCGTCGATGTTCTTCATCGTCGTCTACATCCACATCTTCCGCGGGCTCTATTACGGCTCCTACAAGGCGCCGCGCGAGCTGCTGTGGATGCTGGGCGTGGTGATCCTCCTGCTCATGATGGCCACCGCCTTCATGGGCTACGTGCTTCCCTGGGGCCAGATGAGCTTTTGGGGCGCCACGGTGATCACCAACCTGTTCTCGGCGATCCCGATCGTCGGCGAGAGCATCGTGACGTGGCTGTGGGGCGGCTTCGCGGTCGACAACCCGACCCTCAACCGCTTCTTCTCGCTGCACTACCTGATGCCGTTCGTGATCGTCGCCGTGGTGTTCCTGCACATCCTGGCGCTGCACCAGTTCGGCTCGAACAATCCGGTGGGCATCGAGGTCTCCAAGAAGGACAAGATCCCCTTCCACCCGTACTACACGGTGAAGGATCTGTTCGGCCTCATGGTGTTCCTGCTGGTCTTCGGCGGCTTCGTCTTCTATGCGCCGAACATGCTGGGCCACCCGGACAACTATATCCCGGCCGACCCGCTGGTGACCCCGGCGCACATCGTGCCCGAATGGTACTTCCTGCCGTTCTACGCGATCCTGCGCTCGATCACCTTCGACATCTTCTGGATCATCCCTGCCAAGCTCGGCGGCGTGCTCGCCATGTTCGGCGCCATCGCGGTGCTCTTCGTGCTGCCCTGGCTCGACACCTCCAAGGTGCGCAGCGCCCGCTTCCGGCCGGTCTACAAGTGGCTCTTCTGGCTCTTGGTGATCGACTCCTTCATCCTGGGCTATGTCGGCTCGCAGCCGCCCGAGGGCCTGCTGCCCACCATCGGCCTGATCGCCACCATCTATTATTTCGCCCACTTCCTCGTGATCCTACCGCTTCTGGGCAAGCTCGAGCGGCCGCTGCCCCTGCCCGAGAGCATCGGCTCGCCGGTTCTGCGCGGTGGCATGACGGCGCAAGCGGCGGAGTGACCGGTATGCGAAAGATCACCCACCGCCTGGCTGCGCTCGCCCTCCTGCTGGGCGCCGCTGCCGGTCCTGCCATGGCCGCCGGCGACGCGCCGGCGCCGATCGACAAGTCCTGGCCCCAGGAGGGCATGTTCGGGACCTATGATCGCGCCGCGCTGCAGCGGGGCTTCCAGGTCTACCAGAGCGTCTGCCAGGGCTGTCACGGCCTCGAGTATATCGCGTTCCGCAACCTCGAGGCGCTCGGCTACGACGCCGAGGAGGTCAAGGCGATCGCCGCACAGTACACGGTGGTCGACGGGCCGGACGACCAGGGCGAGATGTTCGAGCGGCCGGGCCGGCCGTCCGACCGCAAGCCCGCTCCCTATCCCAACGATGCCGCTGCCGCCGCCGCCAATGGCGGCAAGGCGCCGCCGGACCTCTCGCTCATCACCAAGGCGCGGATGAGCGGCGAGGATTATGTCTACAGCCTGCTCGTCGGCTACGAGGAGGCGCCGGCAGGCTTCGAGGTGTCCGAGGGCGGGTACTACAACAAGTACTTCCCCGGCCACGTCATCGCCATGCCGCCGCCGCTCTACCCCGAGGGCGTGACCTACGACGACGGCACGACCGCCTCGGTGGAGCAGATGGCGGCCGACGTCACCCAGTTCCTCGCCTGGGCGGCCGAGCCGAAGCTCGAGGCGCGCAAGCAGACCGGCCTCAAGGTGATGTTGTTCCTGATCGTCGCTGCCGGGCTGCTCTATGCCTACAAGCGGCGGATCTGGTCCCGCATCCACTGAGCGGGCGGCACCGCTCCGCATTGAACGGCGACGGGCGGCCTTCGGGCCGCCCGTCTGCGTTTCCGGCTCCGGTGTGGCGGGCGCCTCAGTGGAGGCGGAAGACGCCGGCGCAGTTGCGGTAGCGCGAGGGGCCGAGGAGCGGCGTGCGGCCAACCGTGACGCTGTGCAGGCGACCCTCGATATTGCGACGCCAGTAGGCCAGAAAGCGCTTGAGCTCGGGATAGTGCGGCGCGATGTCGTAGTGCTGCCAGAGCAGGCTCTGCAGGATCCCCGGATGGTCCGGCAGATGGTAGAGGATCTCGGCGGTCGCCAGGCGGTAGCCGTCGAGCTGCAGGTCGAGCGGGTGACGACTGTTCGGCTGCATCGGTCGCTCCCAGAACACTTCCGATTCCACGATTAGGACCGGACCGCCCGGAAGCGTCAAGATGCGGGCGTATTTTAGTGCGCCAAATCAAGGTGTTGGCAGCCGGCGCAGGGGACTGCTGACATTCACTGAGAAATGCCCCTTGAACCACCGGGGCACAGGGCCTACGTACCGCATCGTGCTTGGCACTCACTCGCTGAGAGTGCCAACAGCGACATTCAAGCTGCGATCCGTGGAGGACCCATGAAGTTCAGGCCGTTGCACGACCGCGTGCTCGTTCGCCGGGTCGAGGAAGAGACCAAGACCAAGGGCGGTATCATCATCCCCGACACCGCCAAGGAAAAGCCGCAGCAGGGCGAGGTCATCGCCGTCGGCTCGGGCGCCCGGAACGAGAAGGGCGAGATCGTCGCCCTCGACGTCAAGGTGGGCGACCGCATCCTGTTCGGCAAGTGGTCCGGCACCGAGGTGAAGCTCGATGGCGAGGAGCTCCTGATCATGAAGGAGTCCGACATCATGGGCGTTCTCGACGCGTCCGGCGCCGCCAAGGCCGCCGCCTGAGCCCTCCTGCCCACTGATTCCGGGAAGCAAGAATATGGCTGCCAAGGACGTCAAGTTCTCTACCGACGCCCGCAACAAGATGCTCAAGGGCGTCCAGACCCTGGCCGATGCGGTCAAGGTGACCCTGGGTCCCAAGGGTCGCAACGTCGTCATCGAGAAGAGCTTCGGCGCGCCGCGCATCACCAAGGACGGTGTGACGGTCGCGAAGGAGGTCGAGCTCTCCGACAAGTTCGAGAACATGGGCGCGCAGATGGTGCGCGAGGTGGCCTCGAAGACCAACGACACCGCCGGTGACGGCACCACCACGGCGACCGTCCTGGCCGCTGCCATCGTCCGCGAGGGTGCCCGTGCGGTCGCCGCCGGCATGAACCCGATGGACCTCAAGCGTGGCGTCGACGCCGCCGTCGAGGCCGTGGTGCAGGACCTCAAGAGCCGCGCCAAGAAGGTCACCACCTCCGACGAGATCGCCCAGGTCGGCACGATCTCGGCGAACGGCGACCGCGAGATCGGCCGCATGCTGGCCGAGGCCATGCAGAAGGTCGGCAACGAGGGCGTCATCACGGTCGAGGAGGCCAAGAGCCTCGAGACCGAGCTCGACGTCGTCGAGGGCATGCAGTTCGACCGCGGCTACCTGTCGCCGTACTTCGTGACCGACAGCGAGAAGATGCGCTGCACGCTCGAGGATCCCTACATCCTGATCCACGAGAAGAAGCTGGGCTCGCTGCAGGCCCTTCTTCCGGTGCTCGAGCAGGTGGTCCAGAGCGGCCGTCCGCTCTTGATCCTCGCCGAGGACGTCGAGGGTGAGGCGCTGGCGACCCTGGTCGTCAACAAGCTGCGCGGCGGCCTCAAGGTCGCGGCCGTGAAGGCTCCGGGCTTCGGCGATCGCCGCAAGGCGATGCTCGAGGACATCGCGATCCTCACCAACGGCCAGGTGATCAGCGAGGACCTCGGCATCAAGCTCGAGAACGTCTCGCTCGACATGCTGGGCACTGCCAAGCGGGTCGTCCTCAACAAGGAGGACACCACGATCGTCGACGGCGCCGGCTCCAAGGAGGAGATCCAGGCTCGTTGCGGTCAGATCCGCGCGCAGATCGAGGAGACCAGCTCCGACTACGATCGCGAGAAGCTGCAGGAGCGGCTGGCGAAGCTGGCCGGCGGCGTCGCGGTGATCCGCGTCGGTGGCGCCACCGAGGTCGAGGTGAAGGAGCGCAAGGATCGCGTCGACGACGCGATGAACGCGACCCGCGCCGCGGTCGAGGAGGGCATCGTCCCGGGTGGCGGCACCGCGCTGCTCTACGCGATCAAGGCCCTCGACGGCGTGAAGCCGGCCAATGACGACCAGCGCCTCGGCATCGAGATCGTCCGCAAGGCGATCCAGGCGCCGGCGCGGCAGATCGTCGAGAACGCCGGTTCCGACGGCGCCGTGATCGTCGGCAAGCTGCTCGAGAGCTCGGACAGCAACTGGGGCTACGACGCGCAGAGCAACGAGTTCTGCGACCTCGTCGGCCGCGGCATCATCGACCCGGTCAAGGTCGTGCGCACCGCGCTGCAGGACGCCGCCTCGGTCTCCGGCCTGCTCATCACCACCGAGGCGATGATTGCCGAGAAGCCCGAGAAGAAGTCCGCTGCCCCGGCGATGCCCGGCGGTGGCATGGGCGACATGGACTTCTGATCAGCCGATCGGATCCGTCGTCAGGAAAAGGGCCGCCTCGTGCGGCCCTTTTCACGTTCTGCCCCCTCAGCTCCGGGCCAGGCCGGCTGCGTCTCTGGCGAGCCGGGTGATGGCGTCCCAGGAGCCCGCTGCCACGAGGCTCCTCGGCGCCACCCACGAGCCGCCCACGCAGACCACATTGGGCAGGCGCAGATAATCCACCGCGGTGACCGCGTCGATGCCGCCGGTCGGGCAAAAGCGCAGCTCGGGCAGGGGGTCTGCCAGGCTCTTGAGATAGGCCGGCCCGCCGGCCGGTCCGGCCGGAAAGAATTTCGCAAAACGCAGGCCGCGCTCGAGCAGGCCCATCGCCTCCGACGCGGTTGCCACGCCCGGCAGGAGCGGCAGGCCCAGCTCGCCCGATGCGTCCAAAAGCTCCTCGCTGGTCCCGGGGCTCACCGCGAAGGCCGCGCCGGCCTTCATGGCCTGCTTCATCTGTCGGCGGTTCAGCACCGTCCCGGCACCCACCGCCACGCCCGGCAGCTCGCCCTGGATCCGCCGAATCGCCTCGAGGGCGGCCTCGGTGCGCAGGGTGATCTCGAGCACCTCGAGGCCGCCCGCCGCCAGCGCCCGCGCCAGCGGCACCGCCGCCTCGGCGTCGGGCACCACCAGTACCGGAAGGACCGGGCCGCGGGTCAGGAAGCCCTCGATCGGGGCCGTTGCGTTCATGATGCGTGTCTCCCACGTGCCGTGTTGCCTTTGACGGCGGTGCCGCAGCCGCTATCAGAGCCGCAGATCGAGTTCCAGCCAAGGAGATCGCCGATGACCGCGTCGCTGCCGGAGAGCATGACCTTCATCAAGACCGACGGGTTCGGGGCGCCCGAGGTGCTCAAGGCCGACAGGATGGCGGTGCCGCAGCCGGGCGCCGGCGAGGTGCTGGTCAAGGTCGCCGCAGCCGGCGTCAACCGTCCCGACATCCAGCAGCGCAAGGGAGCCTATCCGCCGCCCCCGGGGGCAAGCGCGGTCCCGGGCCTGGAGATTGCCGGGACCGTGGTGGCGGTAGGTGAGGGGGCGACGCGCTACCGGCCGGGCGACCGGGTCTGCGCCCTGGTGGCCAGCGGCGGCTACGCCGAATATTGCGTGGCCCCCGAGCCGCAGGTTCTGCCGGTGCCCGCGGGCTGGAGCCTGCTCGAGGCGGGCGGCCTGCCGGAGACCTATTTCACCGTCTGGACCAACCTTTTCGATCGCGGCCGTCTCCAGGCCGGCGAGAGCGTGCTGATCCATGGCGGCTCCTCGGGCATCGGCACGACCGCCATCCAGCTGGCCTCGCAGTTCGGCGCCAGGGTCTTCGCCACCGTGGGCAATGCGGACAAGCAGCGCGCCTGCCTGGAGCTGGGCGCGGAGCGGGTCATCAACTATCGCGAGGAGGATTTCGTCGCGGTGGTCAAGGAGCTGACCGGCGGCAAGGGCGTCGACGTGGTGCTCGACATGGTCGGCGCCGACTATGTGGCGCGCAACATCGACTGCCTCGCGGTCGAGGGGCGGCTCCTGCAGATCGCCTGGATGACCGGCGCCAAGGTCTCGGCCGATTTCACCAAGCTGATGGTTCGCCGGCTCACCTGGACCGGCTCGACCTTGCGGCCGCGCAGCGTCGAGGAGAAGGGAGCGATCGCGCGCTCCCTCGAGGAGAAGGTCTGGCCGCTGCTCGAGGCGCGCAAGGCGCGGGTGCTCATCCACGAGACCTTCCCGCTCGAGGAGGCGGCCGCGGCGCATGCGCTGATGGAATCGAGCAGCCATATCGGCAAGATCCTGCTCACCACCGGTGACGAGCCGGCGCCGGCCTAGAGCGCCACCGGCTCCCAGGCCGTCTCGCCGGGGCGGCCGTCGGCGAAGAGCCATGCCGGCCGGGCCCCGGGCTCGGCCGGCAGGGCGATCAGGCTGGAGCTGAGCGTGCCATAGTCGCCGCCGGTGACGATGCACATGGCGTCGCGCGGCTCGCCGGTCTCGCTCGCCTGCGAGCCCAGGAGGAGCTGCCAGCTCGACCAGTCGCCCGCAGCCGGGTCGGGCGGGCTGGACGCCAAAAAGAGCGGGCGGTAGCGGCGGATGCGTGCGCTGGCGGGGTCGTTCAGGTCGTGCGCGGTGAGAACCGACAGGCCCTCGCCGATCGCGTGCCGGCGGACCGGGCCGTTGCCGTCGTGGCGCAGCCAGAAGGCCTGCTCCGCGTCGCACACCACGAGATTGAAGGGCCGGTAGGCGGAGGGGTCGAGCGCTTCCAGCGCCTCCGCGGCGGCAGCCGCCTCGGCATGGTCGAGCGCCTCGAGAACCAGCTCGCCGCGCGAGCGCTTGCCGGGAGCGGGCCCCAGCGAGCCCGGGCGGTTGAGGACGGCGGCGGTGACGCCGTGATCGTTGAGGCCGAGCCACGAGCCGCCACCGGCGAGATCGAGGCCGGCCACCACGTCGGCGCGGTCGTGCCAGTGGCGTCCCGGCGGCCGGGACGCCCGCGAGGCCAGCTCGTCGCGGTTGGCGGCGAGCAGCAGCGGCCACTCGTGACCGGGCCTTTTGAGCAGAACCAGGGTGCACACGGCGGATCCTCCCCGACAAGCCCGGCATTGGCGATCTCGACGCGGAGCCCTTATATGAAAGGGGCGTTCAGATCACCAGAAGAGAGCCAGGCGTATGACCACCTTCGACGACCGCCAGCGTAGCGAGGAAGCCAAGTTCAGCCACGACCGCGAGGTCGAGTTCAAGGTCCGCAACCGTCGCAACAAGCTTTTCGGCCTGTGGGTGGCGGAGACGCATCTGGGGCTCTCCGGCGAAGCGGCGACCGCCTACGCCAAGGACGTGGTCATGGCCGACTTCGAGCTGCCGGGCGATGAGGACCTCTTCACCAAGGTGAACGCCGACCTCGAGAAGGCGGGCAGGAACGTCAGCCGGCATCTTCTGGAGAAGCATCTCAAGGAGTGCGAGGGTAGCGCCCGCGACCAGGTGATGAGCGAGTAGGAAGCGGAATGAGCGAGCAGCAGCCGAAGGATCGCGGGCACCAGCCGCCGCCGGCGCCGGCCCCGAGCGGGGCACAGGGGCCGCAGCAGCCGGCGGGCGAGGTGAACGGGCCCAAGGGCCCCGAGCCCACCCGCTTCGGCGATTGGGAGAAGGACGGGCGTTGCTCCGATTTCTGAGGATCCGGCCGGAGCCGGCGGCGACGCGGCCTTGAGCAGGGACCGGGCGGCCGTCGTGCCGCGCCCGCGTGGTGCCGATCTGCGCCTCGTGGCGCTGATCGCCGTCGTGACCGTGCTGTGGGGGCTCAACTGGCCGGCGATGAAGATCGCCGTCACCGGCTTTCCACCCTGGACCTTCCGCGCCGCCTGCGTGCTCGGCGCCGGCCTCACGCTGCTGCTGCTGGCCCGCCTGTCCGGCGAGCCGGTGCGGCTCGAGCGGCGGCTCATGGCGCCGCTGTGCATCGCCGCCCTCACCGGCGTCACCGCCTGGCAGATGCTGGTGGCCTACGGCCTCATGCACATGGGCAGCGGGCGGGCGGCGATCATCGCCTTTACCATGCCCATCTGGGCGGCGCTGCTGAGCGCGCTGTTCCTGCGCGAGCGGATCACCGCGAGGGTGCTGCTCGCGCTCGGCCTCGGCATGGCCGGCATGGCGCTGCTGCTCGGCGCCGAGCTGGCCAGGGTGGGCGCCTCGCCGCTGGGTGCCGCCTTGATGCTGCTGGCGGCCCTGAGCTGGGGTGCCGGCACGGTCGCCACCAAGGCCTGGGACTGGCGCATCGGCACCATGGCGCTGGCCGGCTGGCAGCTCGTGGTGGGGGGCCTGCCCATCCTCGCGGTGTGGGCGCTGGTCGAGGCACCCGTCGATCTTTCCGGCGTCGACCTTTCCGCGACCCTGGCGCTGCTCTATGTGGTGTTTGTCGCGCTGGTCTTCTGCTTCACCTCCTATCTGCGGCTCGTCCGGCTCCTGCCGGCGAGCGTGGCGGCGCTGAGCACGCTGGCGATCCCGGTCGTCGGCCTGAGCAGCTCGGCACTGCTGCTGGGCGAGCCGGTGGGGCTTCGCGAGGGCGGCGCGCTTCTGTTCATTCTGGCGGCGTTGGCGCTGGTGCTGATGCCCGGGACCGCCCGGGCCGGCACGCGCTGACATGCCTGGTCGCTTCCCGCAGGCCACGGCAATCTTTATAAGGCTGCGCAGTTGCCCATGGCGGGACAAGAGAGAAAGCGATGGCAGAGACGGTGGTGAGTCGCCGGGCAGGTGACGAGCGCCAGCGCGCGCTCGACGCGGCGATCGCGCAGATCGAGCGCTCGTTCGGCAAGGGCTCGGTGATGCGGCTCGGCAAGGCCGAGCAGAACGTCGAGATCGAGACGATCTCCACGGGCTCGCTGGGCCTCGATATCGGACTTGGCGTGGGCGGCCTGCCGCGCGGCCGGATCGTCGAGATCTACGGTCCCGAGAGCTCGGGCAAGACGACCTTGACGCTGCACGTCATCGCCGAGGCCCAGAAGGCCGGCGGCACCTGCGCGTTCGTCGACGCCGAGCACGCTCTCGACCCCTCCTATGCCAGGAAGCTCGGCGTCAATCTCGACGACCTGCTGATCTCCCAGCCGGACACCGGCGAGCAGGCGCTCGAGATCGCCGACACGCTGGTGCGCTCGGGCGCGGTCGACCTGATCATCGTCGACAGCGTGGCAGCGCTCGTGCCCAAGGCCGAGCTCGAGGGCGAGATGGGCGACCAGCTCCCCGGCCTGCAGGCGCGGCTGATGAGCCAGGCGCTCAGGAAGCTCACCTCGAGCATCAGCCGCTCCAAGTGCATGCTGATCTTCACCAACCAGATCCGCAGCAAGATCGGCGTGATGTTCGGCAGCCCCGAGACCACGACCGGCGGCAACGCCCTCAAGTTCTATGCCTCGGTGCGCCTCGACATCCGGCGGATCGGCCAGGTCAAGGACAAGGACGAGGTGGTGGGCAACCAGACCCGGGTGAAGGTGGTCAAGAACAAGGTCGCCCCGCCTTTCCGGGTGGTCGAGTTCGACATCGTCTACGGCGAGGGCATCTCCAAGATGGGCGAGCTCATCGATCTGGGCGTGCGCGCCGGGATCGTCGAGAAGTCGGGCTCATGGTTCTCCTGGAACAGCCAGCGGATCGGCCAGGGACGCGAGAACGCCAAGACCTTCCTGCGCAACAATCCGGAGGCCGCGGCCGAGATCGAGCGGGCGATCCGCACCCATGCCGGTGTCTCCGGCGGCGGGGAAGGCATCGACCTGCTCGACGAAGACCGCACCATCGAGGACTGACGCCGCCGCGTCCGGCGTCTCCTCAGGCCCTTCCGGCCCTTCAGGTAAAGACAAGTGACCATGCCGACCGTCAACGACATCCGCTCGACCTTTCTCGACTATTTCCGCCGGCACGGCCACGAGCCGGTGGCGTCGAGCCCGCTGGTGCCGCACAACGATCCGACGCTGCTGTTCACCAACGCCGGCATGGTCCAGTTCAAGAACGTCTTCACCGGCGCGGAGCAACGGCCCTACTCGCGGGCGGTGACCTCGCAAAAATGCGTGCGGGCCGGCGGCAAGCACAACGACCTCGACAATGTGGGTTACACCGCCCGGCATCACACCTTCTTCGAGATGCTGGGGAATTTCAGCTTCGGCGACTATTTCAAGGACGTCGCCATCGAGCTCGCCTGGAACCTGATCACCCGCGAGTACGGGCTGCCCAAGGATCGCCTCCTCGCCACGGTCTATGCCGAGGACGACGAGGCGTTCGGGCTGTGGAAGAAGATCGCCGGCCTGCCCGAGAGCCGGATCATCCGGATCCCGACCTCCGACAATTTCTGGTCGATGGGCGATACCGGCCCCTGCGGACCGTGCTCCGAGATCTTCTTCGACCACGGCCCCGACGTGCCGGGCGGCCCGCCGGGCTCGCCCGACGAGGACGGCGACCGGTTCATCGAGATCTGGAACCTCGTGTTCATGCAATACGAGCAGGTCGACAAGGCGACCCGGCTCGACCTGCCGCGGCCCTCGATCGACACCGGGATGGGCCTCGAGCGCATCGCCGCGGTGCTCCAGGGCAAGCACGACAATTACGAGATCGACCTGTTCCGGCGGCTGATCGAGCGCAGCGTCGAGCTTACCGGTGCGGCCTTCGCCGGCAAGCAGCAGCCCTCCCACAAGGTGATCGCCGATCATCTGCGCGCCAGCGCCTTCCTGATCGCCGACGGCGTCATGCCCTCCAACGAGGGGCGCGGCTACGTGCTGCGGCGCATCATGAGGCGCGGTATGCGCCACGCCCATCTCCTGGGCGCGCAGGAGCCCGTCCTGTGGCGGATGGTGCCGGCCCTGGTCGAGCAGATGGGCAAGGCCTATCCCGAGCTGGTCCGCGCCGAGGCGCTGGTCACCGAGATCCTCAAGCTCGAGGAGACCAGCTTTCGGCGGACTCTCGAACGCGGCCTGCGGCTGCTCGAGGAGGAGACCGCCAGCCTCGGCACCGGTGCCGCGCTGCCGGGCGAGGTCGCCTTCAAGCTCTACGACACCTACGGCTTTCCCGTCGATCTCACCCAGGACGCGCTGCGCGCCCAGGGCCGGACGGTCGACATGGCGGGCTTCGGCGCGGCCATGGAGCGGCAGCGCGAGGAGGCCCGCAAGAGCTGGCGCGGCTCCGGCGCCCAGGCCGTCGATCCGGTGTGGTTCGAGCTGCGCGAGGAGCTGGGGGCCACCGAGTTTCTCGGCTACGAGACGGTGCGCGCCGAGGCCCGCGCCCTGGCGCTGGTGGTGGACGGCAAGCGGGTCGAGGAGGCGGCGCCCGGCAGCGAGGTGCTGCTGGTCGCCAACCAGACCCCGTTCTATGGCGAGTCCGGCGGCCAGATCGGCGATACCGGCATCATCAAGGCCGGCGACGCGCTGCTCACCGTCACCGACACCCGCAAGTTCCTGGGCGATCTCTTCGTCCATGTGGGCACGCTGAGCGGCGCCCCTCTCGAGACCGGCGCCGACCTCGACATGCGTGTCGACGACGCGCGCCGTGCGAGGATCCGCCGCGCCCACTCGGCCACCCATCTGCTCCATGCCGCGCTGCGCCGCCATCTGGGCGGGCATGTGGCGCAGAAGGGCTCGCTGGTGGCGCCCGACCGGCTGCGCTTCGACTTCAGCCACACGAGGCCGATGAGCTCCGAGGAGCTCGCCGTCGTCGAGCGCGAGGTGAACCACCATCTCTGGCGCAACCAGGAGGTGGCAGTCCGGCTCATGGGCCGCGACGAGGCCATCGAGGCCGGCGCCATGGCGCTGTTCGGCGAGAAATATGGCGACGAGGTGCGGGTGGTCTCGATGGGCCGTCTCGAGGACGGCGCCAGCTACTCGACCGAGCTATGCGGCGGCACCCATGTGGCGCGCACCGGTGACATCGCGCTCTTCCGCATCGTCAGCGAAGGGGCGGTCGCGGCCGGGGTGCGGCGTATCGAGGCGATCACCGGCGAGGCCGCTTTCGATCAGGTGACGGGCGAGCACCAGCAGCTCCAGGAGCTCGCCCAGGCGCTGAAGGCGAGCCCGGCCGAGCTGAACGCCCGGGTGGCGCAGCTTCTCGAGGAACGCCGCCGGCTCGAGCGCGAGCTGGCCGACACGCGGCGCAAGCTGGTCACTGGCGAGCGCGGTGCAGCCGACGCCTTCAAGCTGGTGGGCGAGATCAGGTTCGCCGGGCGGACCCTGGAAGGGGTTCCCGCCAGGGAGCTGCGTGGCACCGTCGATGCCCTGAAGAAGGAGCTGGGCTCCGGTGTCGTGGCGCTGGTGAGCGTCAGTGACGGCAAGGCGGCGGTGGTGGTCAGCGTCACCGATGATCTGGCCGGCCGCATCGATGCCGTCTCGTTGCTGCGCCAGGGCGTGGCCGCGGTCGGCGGCAAGGGTGGCGGCGGCCGACCCGACTTCGCCCAGGGCGGCGGTCCCGAGGGCGCAAGGGCCCAGGAAGCGCTTGCGGCTATCGAGGAGGCGCTGGCGGCTGCCTGAGCCCTTCGTGTTTCACCATCTCCTCGATCTCCAGCGCGCCAGCCTGCGGCCGATGGCCCGGTTCGCGCGGGAGCTGGGCGGGCTCGTGCCGTGGAGCCCGGCCGGCGCCTTCGGTGACTGGCTGACCCGCGCGCTCGACGCCGGCGAGCCGGCGAGCGAGCCGATCGAGGAGGCGCTGGCCCGCCATTGGCGCTGCGAGGTCCGCGCCACGCTCGAGCACGAGGATGCGTTCGTGCGCATCGTGCGGCTGGCCCGCCCGGGCGGGCCCGGCAAGGGCACGACGCTGCTCGCCGGACCCTTCTCCGGCTATGCCGCCAGCGTGCTCGGCCAGCTCGTCGGGACGCTGCTCGAGCTGGGCGAGGTGCTCGTCACCGACTGGCAGGATGCGCGGCTCGTGCCGGTCGGGGCCGGGCCCTACGATCTCGCGTGCCAGACCCGCGACATGGGTGTGGCCATGGAGCTTGCCGGCGGGAATGCCGGACTGGTGGCGCTCTCGCAGGCGGGCTGGGCGGCGCTGGCCGCCCTCGCCGCGGCGCCGGCCGCGTCGCGGCCGGGCGCGGTGGCCCTGCTCGGCTGCCCGATCGCCACCCAGTCCAGCCCGGTGGCGCTCCAGGAGCTGGTGGCGGGCATGCCGGCCGAGCTGATCGCCGAGCAGGTGCTGCGGGTGGTGCCCGACTCGCTCCCGGGGGCCGGGCGGCTGGTGTTTCCGTCGGTCCTGCAACTGGCGGCGGTGGCCGGCGCCGACCCGCTCGCCTATGCCGAGATCCAGTCGGGCCTGCTGCTCGAGCTGATGGGCCTTGTCGACGGCGGCTACGAGAGCCAGCACCGCCATATGCACGCGCTGATCGACGTGCCCGGCGAGCTCTATCTCGATCTGGCCGCAAGGCTGCGCGGCGAGAAGCTGGCCGATGCCGCGGTGCCGGCGGGGACGTGGCCGCGTCGCCTGCCGCTCCTCACCGTCGAGGCGGCGCGCGACTCGCTGGTGGGCCAGGGCCAGACCCACGGCGCCCAGCGCCTCTTCGGCCATGCGGATCGCAGCGCCCGGTCCCTCACCATCGAGGGGGCGGAGCATCACGATCTCTTCTTGGGCCAGCTCTATGCGGCCCGGCTCGCGCCGGCCCTCGCGCGCTTTCTCGCCGGCGCTCAGTCCGAATAGGGATCGGCGGCGTCGCGGAGCCCGTCGCCCAGGAAGTTGAAGGCCAGCACCACCACGATCACCGGCACTACCGGCAGCATCAGCCAGGGGTAGAGCGCCACCACGTTGACGTTCTGGGCCTCGTTGAGGAGCACGCCCCAGCTCGTCATCGGCGGGCGCACGCCCAGGCCGAGGAAGGAGAGCGCCGTCTCGCCCAGGATCATGCCGGGAATCGAGAGGGTCGCCGAGGCGATCAGGTGGCTCATGAAGGACGGCACCAGGTGGCGGCCGATGATCCGCGGCGGCCGCGCCCCCATGAGCCTTGCCGCCTGGGCGAACTCCTCCTCGCGCAGCGAGAGGATCTTGGAGCGTACCGCCCGGGCGAGCCCGGTCCAGTCGATCAGGCCCAGGATCATGGTGATCCCGAAATAGACCCACAACGGGTCCCAGGTCACTGGCATGGCGGCCGAGAGGGAAAGCCACAGCGGGATCGTCGGGAAGCTGCGGATCACCTCGATCACGCGCTGGATGAGATTGTCGATCCAGCCGCCGTAATAGCCCGAGATCCCGCCCAGCACGATGCCGAGCGTGAAGCTCACGGCGATGCCCACCAGCCCCACGGTGAGCGACACCCGCGCGCCGTAGAGGATGCGCGAGAGCATGTCGCGGCCCAGCCGGTCGGTACCGAGCAGATGGAACGTGCCGCCCTCGGCCGGGCAGACGAGGTGGAGGTCGGCCTCGAAGGTGCCCCAGAATTTGTAGGGATCGCCGCGGCACAGGAAGCGCAGCCTTTGCACCTTTCCGGGGTCGGGCACGTACTCCCGCTTCAGGTTCTCCATGTTGAGCCGGTATTTGAAGCCGTAGACGAACGGCCCCACGAGGCGGCCCTCGTGGAAAAGGTGCGGGACCTGCGGCGGCGCGTGGATGACGCTGGCGTTGCGGGTATGGGCGTTGTAGGGCGCGATGAGCTCGGTGACGAGCAGCGAGCCGTAGAGGATAGCCAGGAGCCACATCGACACGAGGGCCAGGCGGTGGCGCTTGAACCGCCACCACATGAGCTTCCACTGCGAGGCGGTGTAGTAGGCTTCCTGCTCGGGGGTGAGTGCCTTCTCGCCCTCGTGCGGGTCGAAGGGCTCGGGGTCGACCCAGTGCTCCGGCCGCTCCCGCGTGCTCATCGCGTCTGTCCGCCGCTGAAGCGGATGCGCGGGTCGAGCCAGGCAAGCAGCAGATCGGAGATCAGCACGCCGACCACCACCAGAATTGCCTCGAGCATCAGCATCGAGCCCGCGAGATACATGTCCTGGGTCTGGAGCGCGCGCACCAGCACCGGGCCGTTGGTGGGCAGGGAGAGCACCACCGACACCAGGGCCGCTCCCGAGATCAGCTCGGGCAGGAGGTTGCCGATGTCGGCGATGAACGGGTTCAGGGCCATGCGCAGCGGGTATTTGACCAGCGCGCGGCCGGGCGGCAGGCCCTTGGCCTTGGCGGTCACCACATAGGGTTTGCGAAGCTCGTCCAGCAGGTTGGCGCGCAGCCGGCGGATCATGCCGGCGGTGCCGGCGGTGCCGATGATGAGCACCGGGATCCACAGATGCTGGAGCACCGAGAGGAACTTGGCCCAGCTCATCGGCTGGTCGATATAGTCGGCGTCGACCAGCCCGCCGATCGAGAGGCCCAGATAGACGTTGGCGTAATATTGCAGCACCAGCGCCAGCAGGAAGTTCGGCGTGGCGAGGCCCAGAAAGCCCAGGAAGGTCAGGCCGTGGTCCGACCAGGTGTATTTGTGGGTGGCGCTGTAGATGCCGATCGGGAAGGCGATCGCCCAGGTCACGAGGACGGTGGTGAAGGCCAGGACGAAGGTCAGGAAGAAACGGTCGCCGATGACCTCGGTCACCGGCCGGTCATACTCGAACGACCAGCCGAGATCGCCGTGCAGCAGGCCCCACAGCCAGTAGAGATACTGTTCCCACACGGGCCGGTCGAGGCCATAGAGCTGGCGCAGATAGTCGATCTTGCCGCCCTGGATCTGCTCGCCCTGGGCGCGCATCTCGGCGAGCTGGGCGCTCAGGAAATCGCCCGGCGGAAGCTGGATGATGATGAAGGTGATGACGCTGATGGCGAGCAGCGTGGGGATCATCACCAGCAGTCGATGGATGACGTAGCGCAGCAAGTCTACCTCCCGACGACGCGGCGATCTTAGACCTGCGGCGCCGTGGTGCCATCCCCCCGCGCGGATCAGTCGGCCGGCCGGACGCGATAGTGATAGCGGTAGGCGGTCTCAAAGCCGAACCGGCGATAGAGGGCCAGGGCCGGAGGATTGTCCTCCTCGACCTGCAGCCAGGCGCTGGCCGCACCCTGCTCCGCGGCCCAGCCGAGCAGGCGTGCGAGGACGGCGCGGCCCAGCCCGGTTCCCCGAAGGCGGCTTTGGGTGCGCATGGCCAGGATGCCGGCAAGATCCCCCTCGACCACCGCCAGTCCCGTGGCGGCCGGCTCGCCGCCCACGCTTGCCAGGGCGAAGCGGTGCGGGCGGCGGATACGAGCAAGGATGTCCATCCGCTCGCGGCGCTGGCTGTCGTGCCAGTGCGGCTCGCACAGCGCGTTCATCACCGCCTGGGTAGGTCGGTGGAGCAGCTCCGGCGCATGCCGGCCGGCGAGGAGGGGAGCGGGCAGGAGGGGGGCGGTCATGACCAGCGAGGGCGTCAGGACGCTCCAGCCGGCCCTCTCCAGCGCCGCGTCGAGCTGCGGCGGCTGGGAGGTCTCGACGATCTGGAAGCAGGGCTCGATGCCGCGGCTCTCGTACCACCGCTCCGCCTCGGCCACGGCGGGCTCCAGCGCCCCCGCGAAGGCGAGCGGCTGCACCGAGTTGGTCCGGCGGATCAGCCCGCCGCTCGCCCGCAGCAGCCAGCCGCCCAGATGGCGGACCTCCTTTGGAGGCCACGCCCACAAGGCCGCCTGCTCGATGCGCCGGACGAGGGCGGGATCCGCCATCAGCTCTCCTTCTTGCCGGCGAGCTTCTCGCGCAGCGGCGAGACCGCCTGGGCGTGGGCCTCGAAGCCCTCGTAGGTGGCCAGCACCCGCGCCTGCCGGGCGAGCTCGCCGTAGCCTGCCCTGGTAACGTAGCCGATGCTGGCCCGCTTCATGAAGTCGTAGACGCCCAGGGCCGAGAAGCTCCGGGCCCAGCCGCCGGTCGGCAGCACACAGTCGGGACCGAGGCAGAAATTGGCGATGGTGATGACGCTGTTCTCGCCCAGGAGGATCTCGCCGGCCTCGGTGATGCCGCCCAGATGCGCGAAGGGCTCGTCGGAGAGCACCTCCAGATGCTCCGGCGCATAGTCGTTGACGAAGCGCAGCGCCTCCTTCCAGGAGGGAGCCAGCACGATGCCGCCGCGCGGCCCGCCCAGCACCTTCGAGACGAACTCGCGGCGCTGCGGGCCCAGATTGGCGATGAGCTCGGGCAGGCGCGCCAGCGCCCGCTCGGCCACCTCGCGGCTGTCGGTCACCAGATAGGCCGAGCTGTCCGGCCCGTGCTCGGCCTCGATCAGGAGATCCAGGGCGGCGAGGTCGGGGTTAGCGGTCGCGTCGGCCAGGATGATGGCCTCGCTGGGGCCCGCCGGCAGGCCGGTGTCGATGTGATCGCCCAGCAGCCGCTTGGCGGCCACCACCCACGGGCTGCCCGGCCCGACGATCTTGGCGACCTTAGGGATGCTGGCGGTCCCGAAGGCGGCCGCCGCCACGGCCACCGCGCCGCCCACCCGGTAGACCTTGCTGACGCCCGAGGCCTTCGCGGCAAAGAGGCTCGCCGCGTCGATGCCGCCCTCCGGCGTGGCCGGCGTCAGGACGATCACCTCCTTCACGCCGGCCACCACCGCCGGCACGGCCGTCATCATCATCACCGAGGGAAAGGCGCCCTTGCCGCGCGGGACGTAGCAGGCAACCGAGGGGATGGGCGTCCAGCGCTCACCGGCAAAGGCGCCGGGGCGGATCTCCTCGAGCCACATCGGCTCGGGCACCTGCTTCTCGTGAAAGCGGCGGATATTGTCGACGGCGTAGAGGATCGCCTCCTTGACCTCGGGCTCGAGCGCTTTCTCGGCGGCCTCGAACTCCTCCTCGGTGGCGAGCAGCCCCTGGGCATCGAGCTCCACCTTGTCGATCTCGCGGGCCAGCCGGACGATGGCGGCGTCGCCCCCTTCGCGGACCGCCTCGACGATCCGCCGGGCGGGCTCAAGGAAAGTCGAAAGGTCGGCCTCGGTGCGGGCCAGCAGGGCTGCGCGCTGCGCCTCGTCGAGATTGGCCAGCTCGTGGAGATTGATCGTCGTCATGGCTCAGCCCTGCTTGGACTTCAGGAAGATGTCGAGCCCGACCAGCCGGTCGAGCAGCCAGATCGCCGCCACCGCGAGGATCACGTAGACCACCGAGACGGCGGCCAGATCGGGCGTGATGATCGAGCGGATGGCGTTGTAGACCAGTACCGGGAGCGTCACGGTGCGGGCGTCGGTGAGCATCAGGCTCACCAGGAACTCGTTGACTGCCAGGATGAACATGATGAGCGCCCCGGTGAGCACGCCCGGGGCCACCGCCGGCAGGGTCACGGTGAAGAAGCTGTGCACCGGCGGGGCGCCGCAGTTGGCGGCGGCGTTCTCGAGGTCGGGATCGAGATGGTTCACCGAGGCCGCGACCGCCCAGATCATGAAGGGCAGGTTGATGACGCAGGCCGCCACGCCCACCGGCCACACGGCACCCAGCCAGCCGAGGCGGCCGAAGACCAGCATGAGGCCGACGCCCGAGACCACCAGCGGGATGGTGAAGGGCAGCAGGAGGTAGATCTGCAGGCCGGTGGCGAAGCGCAGGCGGAAGCGGGCGAGCGCCAGGGCCGCGAGCGTGCCGGCGGGCAGGCTCAGCGCCGTGCACACCAGCCCGACCTGGAGGCTGCGCCAAAGCGCGTCGGCGAAGTCGCGGGCCTGGAGGAGGTCGGCGTACCAGCGCAGGCTGAAGCCGGGCGGCGGGAAGGTGATGATGGTACCGGGCGTGAAGGACGCCACCAGCACCACCAGCGTCGGCAGGGCGAGGAACAGGAGATCGAAGGCGACGATGGCGCCGATGATCCAGGCGGCCTTGCGCGAGCCGGTCACGAGCGCTGCTCCCGGCCCTCGACATAGCCCAGCGTGCCCAGGCCGAAGAAGGCCAGGATGACGCCCACCACGGCCGAGCCCACCAGGGTGAGGCCGATCCCCAGCGCCGCCCCGAGGCCGGCGTCGCCGAGCTGGAAGAAGGCGTCGTAGACGGCACTGGCTATGAAGTCGTTGCCGCCGCCGCCCATGATCTCTGGCATGGCGAAGTCGGTGAGGGTGAGAGTGAAGACGACGATGCCGGCGGCCACGATGCCGGGCCGCGCCATGGGCAGCAGGATGTGGCGGAAGGTGGCGAACGGTCGGGCCCCGAGGCTGGCCGATGCGAGCTCCACCTCGACCGGCACGGCGGTGAGCGCCGGCGCCAGCATCAGGACGGCAAAGGGCAGCATGTACTGGACCAGGCCGATCAGCACCGCGGTGTAGGTGAAGGCGAGGCTCGAGGGCGGCAGGCCCAGCCCGTCGAGGAGCGCGTTCAAGAGGCCCTGCTTGCCCAGGATGATGAGCCAGCCATAGGCGCGCACCACCTGGCCGATGAAGAAGGGCAGGAACAGCGAGACCAGCAGCAGTTTGCGGAGCCAGGCGTGCGGCGTGCGCACCATCATCCAGGCATAGGGGAAGGCCAGCGCCAGGGTCGCGGCGGTGACGACGAGCCCTGCCATGAGGGTGCGCAGGGCGATGACGCCATAGACCGGGCGCGTCGCCAGCGTGGCGTAGTTGCCCAGCGCATAATCCTCGGCGAGGCGGAAGGTGGCCCGGTCGAGAGGGCGCAGGCTGGCGTCGAGCAGCGGGATCAGCCCGGCCGCCAGAAGGCCGGTGAGCAGCACCGCCGGCAGCAGGAAGAGCCAAGGGGTGAGCGCCGCCATCCGCGCCGGCCAGAGACGCTCGCGCGCCGCCTCGAGCAGATCGAGCAGCCGCAGGCCGATCGGCCGCCCCGCACCCTTGTCGTGAATCGTCGATGCCATCGCTCTCGCCCGGCGGCGCGGAGGCCGGAGCCTCCGCGCCGGCCGCTCAGCCCTGCATGATCTCGTTGAACTTCTGGAACCAGTCGCTCTCGTGCTCGACCAGGACGCGGGTGGGCACCGAGAGCAGCCGCTCGAAATCCTCGGGGCTGGTGGGGAAGGCCGGATCGCCCTTAAGGTCCTCGGGCGGGGTCAGGCCCGGCCGCAGGCCCGGCAGGCCGAGGCCGCTGGTCCACTTCTGCTGGGCCTGCTGCGACATAGCGAAGTTCACGTACTCCTTGGCCCAGTGCAGCTCGTTCTCGGGCAGGCCCCTGGGGATCCACATCCCGTCGGTGTCGACCTTGCAGCCCTCCTTGGGCACCGTCCAGGCGACGTCGATGCCGTTCTGGCGGGCGGCGCGGGCGTTGCTCAGGATCGTGCAGGCGACGTCGATCTCGCCGTTCTGGAACCAGGTGGTGAAGTCCGGGTCCTCGCCCAGGAGCGGCTGCTGTTCCTTGACCTTGCGGATGAAGTCCCAGGCGGGCTCCATGTCGCCCGGAACGCCGGCCATGGTGCCGCCGCCGGCGATCTGCGCCACCGGATGGAAGCCGATGCCGTCGTCATAGAGGGCGATCCGGCCCTTGAAGCGCGGATCGAGCAGGACGTCCCAGCTCTCCGGCGCGCCCTCGGGGAAGGCCGCCTCGCGGTAGGCCAGCACGTAGACATAGGAGTACATGTTGATGAGCGGCACGCCGTCGAAGCCGGCGGGACGGGCCGCGGGCAGCATCTCCTCGAGGTTGGGCAGCCCGCCCAGATCCTCGGTGACGCCGCGCAGCGCCGACTTGGTGGCGTTGGTGGAGGTGTCCCAGTTCACGTGGATGGGCGGCACCCGGCCCTGGTCCACCGCCGCCCAGATCTTCGGGCGGATCTCGTTGTCCTCGGTGAGGTCGTGGCGCACCGCGATGCCGGTCATCTCGCTGAACGGCTTGGAAACACCCTCGTTCAGCGAGTCCACCCACACACCGCCCCAGGCGCGCACGATGAGCTCGCGGGGCTTTTCCTGCGCCGCCGCGCGACGCCAGGCCCAGGGCGCCGCCAGCATGGCGCCGCCGGCCGCGGTGGCGCCCAGCAGCCGCCGCCGCGAGACGGAGATCGTCTTCTCGCTCATCGCTCTTCTCCCGTTGACCCGCCGCTGGAAGCTCAGGCGGGGAAGACCATCAAATCGCGGTGCCGCCAGGCGACCGTCACCCGCTCGCCCGGCGCGTGCCGCGGATGGGCCAGCGGGTCGAGGTCGAAGAGGCGCAGCGGGATCCCGCCCAAGGACGGCATCCTCAGCTCGTAGACGAACCGGTCGCCCTCGAACACCACCTCGACCACCTCGCCCTCGACGCGACTCTCCTCGGGGGCGGTCGCACCCGTGCCGGCGATCCGCACCCGCTCGGCGCGCACCGCCGCCGCTACCGCAGCACCCGGCGCCAGGGAGGGATCGGCGCACAGCCCCTCGAGTGGCGTGCCCTCCACCTCGATCACGGCCCGTCCGTCGGCAAGGCTCGAGAGGCGGCCGGGCAGGAAGTTGGTAACACCCAAAAAGCCCGCGACGAAACGGTTGGCTGGCCGGGCATAGGTGTCCACCGGGTTGGCGGCCTGCTGGATGCGGCCGCCCTCCATCACGAGGATCCGGTCGGACATCACCAGCGCCTCGCGCTGGTCATGGGTGACGTTGATGGTGGTGACGCCGAGCTCGCGCTGGATGCGGCGGAACTCGAGCTGCATGTCCTCGCGCAGCTTGCGGTCGAGCGCTGCCAGCGGCTCGTCGAGCAGCAGGAGGTCAGGCTCGAAGACCAGGGCGCGGGCAATGGCCACGCGCTGCTGCTGCCCGCCCGAGAGCTCGTGCGGACGCCGGCCGCCCAGCCCACCCAGGCGCACGATGGAAAGGTAGCGCTCGACCCGCTCCGCCATGCCCTGGCGCGGGAAGCCCCGCATCTTCAGCGGATAGGCCACGTTCTGGGCGGCGGTCATGTGGGGGAAGAGGGCGAGCTTCTGGAAGACCATGCCGATCGAGCGCCGCCACGGCGGATCGGCCGCCACCGGCCTGCCGTTGAGCACGATGGAGCCGCCGTCGGGCCGGATGAATCCGGCGATCATGCGCAAAAGCGTGGTCTTGCCGCAGCCCGAGGGGCCCAGGATGGTCAGGAAGGAGCCTGGCTCCAGGTCGAAGGAGGCCGTCTCCACGGCCAGCGTCCCGCCGAACCGCTTGCTCACCCGCTCGAGCCGGACCATCGGCTCGGCCGCAGCCGTCGTGGCCTGCGCCAACCTTTCCTCTCCTCGCCATGGAGCGCGGCGCGCACACTGCCCAAGCGCCGGGGCTTCGGCAAGCCCGCCAGGCTTGGCAAGGCGGGCCGGGTGGTGCTTTCAGGGCCTTGTCATCACCGGAGGTGCAGCCCGTTGAACGCTCCCGTCAAGACGAGCTTCTCGCTCGAAGGAAGGAAGGTGCTCGTGACCGGCGCCTCGCGCGGCATCGGCGAGGCGCTGGCGGCAGGCCTGGCAGCGCACGGCGCCGACGTCGCGATCGCCGCCCGCGAGGAGGCGCGCCTCGCGCGCTGTGCTGCCGCCATCGAGGCTGTCGGCCGCAAGGCGGTGCGCCTCGCCATGGACGTGGCGTCGGTGGAGTCGATCGCGGCCGGCGTCGAGACGGCGGCGCGCGGGCTGGGCGGCCTCGACATCCTGATCAACAATGCCGGGATCGAGGAGGTGCGCCCCTCGCTGGAGGTCGACGAGGCCCTTTGGGACCGCATCCAGGACACCAACCTCAAGGGCGCCTTCTTCTGCGCCCGGGCGGCCGCCTCGGTGATGCGCGGGCAGGGTGGCGGGGCCATCCTCAACATGTGCTCGCTGACCTCGGGCGTGGGCGTGCCCACCGCCGCTTCCTACGGCGCGTCGAAGTCGGGCCTTCTCGGCCTGACCCGCACCCTTGCCGCCGAGTGGGCGTCGCTGGGCATCCGCGTCAACGCGCTCGGGCCCGGCTACTTTCGTACCGATCTCACCGAGGTCTTCTATCAGGACCGGGCGTGGTGCGAGACGATGCTGGGCAAGATCCCCGCCGGCCGGTTCGGCGAGCTCGAGGATCTGGTGGGGCCGGCAGTGTTCTTGTGCTCCGACGCGGCGCGCTACGTCACCGGCCAGCTCCTCTATGTCGATGGCGGCTTCATGGCTTCCATCTGAGCCGCGCCATCGACCTCGTCGGGCAGGGGCGCTATGCGTGGCGTCGAGCCCCACATCACGAGGTTATGCAGGATGGACCAGCAGCGGTTCCGTCGTCTGAGCGACGATTTCTACGTGGCGCCGCAGCTCGCGGCGGAGGATTTCGCGGCGGCCGCGGCGCTGGGGATCAAGACGGTCCTCAACAACCGCCCGGACGGCGAGGATCCCTCCCAGCTGCAGAGCGACGCGGCGGCCCGGGCGGCGGCCGAGGCCGGCCTGGCCTACCATTACCTGCCGGTGCCGAGCGGCGGCATGAGCCTCGAGCATGTCGAGGCGGAGCGCGTCGCCATCGAGGAGGCCCAGGGGCCATTCCTCGCCTATTGCCGCTCGGGCACCCGTTCCTGCCATCTGTGGGCCTTCGTCAAGGCCGGCAGCCGGCCCGTCGAGGAGATCGTCGCCGCTGCGGCTGCCGCCGGCTACGACCTGCAGCCGGCGGCCCAGACGATCCGCACGCTGGCTACCCGGAACGCTAGCTGAGCGACTTCTTGTCGCCGCCGCTCGCGCATGGCGGTCATGCGAGGCTCGCGCTTGCCTCCGCCGCGGCTTGGCGGCAATTTTTGTGCAACGCAGCAAGGTGCGCGAGACGACGAGTGCGCAAATATGCGCCGTCTGATTGTGCAGCGCAGCAGGGCGTGAAGGCGGTCCCCCGCCGCCTCGTGGCAGGTCGTTCCCCCTGAGATGGCGACCCGCCGCCGCGCCGGCTGTGCACCCGGGGCGGGCCGTGGCGTCTCCCGAGATGCTCGGTCGCCAGCGAAGACGGAAGACCGAGGGACGTCCCCCCCGTGCCTCCGGCTCTACCGTCTTCGAGCGTTGAAGAGCGGCCGGCCCCTCTCCCCCAGGGGCCGGCCGTTTTGTATTCCGCCTGCCGCCTGCTCCTCAGGCCACCGCCGTCACCGGGCCGCTTTGCGGGTCGGCCAGCGCCGCCTCGACCCCCGGGCCCAGCGCCGCCACGAGCCGCGGCTCGCTGTCGGGCCAGTGCAGCCAGGCCTCCAGATGCAGTCGCTCGAGCATCTCGGTGTCCTCGAGCAAAGCGCGCCGCTCCGCCTTCTCGAGCAAAGCCGGCCCCAGATAGATCGCCTTGCGCTCGAGCAGGCGGCGCTCGGCCGGCGGCAGCGGCGGCGAGGTGCGAAAGGCCCGCAGGAGCTGCAGGTGCAGCGCGTTGGCCTGTGGCTCCATCACCGCACGGACCAGCCGCTCGAGGGTGCTGGGTCCAGTCCCCGCGGGCCGCATCCCCGCAAGTTCCCACATCACTGCCGGCGGCATCGCCTCCTCGCTGATTCGCAGCAGCCCGGCCGCTGCCAGGCGCTGCCCGGCCTTCTCGCTGGCGCCCAGGAGAGCCAGCGGCACGGCCAGGATCAAGCCGGCCAGAACCGGCACCAGCCAGAGGAACAGCAGCGGGGTGGCGTGCCAGACGCCGAAGGCGGCGGCGATGCCGATCACCGTCGGCCAAAAGAAGCTCGCCACGGCCGCCGCGACGTCGCCGCTGGCAGCGTCGCGGCGCTGCGGCTTCCACTCGATCGCCCCGCCCATCAGGATCGTCAGCACGAACCAGGTGTGCATCAGCATCATCACCGGGGCTACCAGGGCCGAATAGAGGGTCTCGATCAGCATGCTGCCGACGACCCGGGCGGTGCCGCCCAGCCGGCGCCGGCGCGGGGCATCGAGCAGGGCCACGGCGAGGCCCAGGAACTTGGGCACGAACAGCATGCCCAGCGTCGCCAGGAGGAGCAGCGTCGCCTCGAACGAGACCGAGACCGGAAACACCGGGAAGGGCCAGCCTTCCGCGAAATAGAGCGGCTGGGTGTGGGTGAGCTCCCACGCCTGGAGGGCCGAGAGGACGAGGAAGATCAGCCATAGCGGCGAGGTCACGTAGGCCATGATGCCGATGGCCAGGTGCAGGCGGCTGACCCAGTGCAGGTGCCGGGCGAACAGGACGCGGCCATGCTGCAGGTTGCCCTGGCACCAGCGGCGGTCGCGGGTGCCGAAATCCTCGATGGTCGGCGGCGGCTCCTCATAGGAGCCGTCGAGATCGTCGGCGATCCATACCTGCCAGCCGCCGCGCCGCATCAAGGCGGCCTCGACGAAGTCGTGGCTGAGGATCGGGCCGCCGAAGGGGGCGCGTCCGGGAAGATTGGGCAGGCCGCACAGCTCGATGAAGGGCCGCACCCGGATGATCGCGTTGTGACCCCAGTAATTGCCCTCGCCGCGCGCCCAAAAGCCGATGCCGGCGGCGGCCAGCGGGCCGTAGAGCTCGCCGGCCGCCTGCAGCACCCGGGCGAACAGGGTGCGGCCGCGCACCAGTTTGGGCGGCGCCTGGATCAGCCCCACGCGCGGGTTCTCGTCCATGCGCCGGACCAGCTCGAGCATGGCGCGGGCGGTCATCAGGCTGTCGGCGTCGAGGACCAGCATGTAGGCGTAGTTGGCGCCGAAGCGGGTCAGGAAGTCCTCGATATTGCCGGTCTTGCGGGCGATGTTGCGGTCGCGGCGGCGGTAGAAGACGCGGTCGACGTCGCCGACCTCCTGGCGGAGCTGCCGCCACGCCTCGACCTCGGCCAGCCAGACGTCGGGATCGGTGGTGTCGCTCAGGATCACCAGGTCGCAGCGTCGATCCTCGGGCGCGGTGCGACGCAGGTCCTGCCACATCGCCTTGAGGCCGGCGAAGACCCGTTCGGTGCCCTCGTTGTAGATCGGCATGACGATGGCGACCCGGCCGGCCGCCTCGCCGGGATCGGGCAGCGCGGTGGGCGCGGTGCCCTTCCACCAGCGCTGAAGCATCACCACGAAGCCCGCGGAGAGCGTCCAGAAGGATTGCGCCAGCCAGAGCGCCAGCAGGGAGAAGATGGCGATATGCGCCAGATCCAGCGCCGAGAGCCCGTTGGAGGCGAGGATCTGCGCGAAGGTGAGCACGGTCCACACGGTGGTGAGCAGGATGAGGACCAAAAAGGCGCTGCGGCGGCGCCGTGCGGTGGGACCCGGCCGCACGTCGGCCGGCCGCGCCGAGGCGCGGATGCGCCGTTCCTCGTGCTCGCGCGGGATCAGCACCGGGCGCGGCAGCCAGCGGCCGCGCCGCCAGCGCAGGGCGGGGAGCAGCGACTGGCGGCGGATCGAGCTGGGTATCTGGTGCGGTGTCAGCCGGCCGTCGCGCGCCTCGAGGGCGGCGGGATCGAGGGTCAGCATCCGCCGGGCGTCCTGCAGCACCCGGCGCGCCGCCTCCTCGCGGGTCTCCGGCTCGCCGCGCTCGGCGGCACGCCCGGTCAGGGCGGCGGCATTGTCGGTGGCGGCCGAAGGCTCGAGGCCGGCGGCCACGAGATAGGCCCGCGCACGCCCCTGCGCCGCCGCCCAGCAACGCGCCACGCGTCCCAGAACGGGCTCTCCGCCCTCACGGGTCGAGACCGCCATGGATGCACCTTCCTCCCCGCGTGACGGGGCTCCGTTCAGCTCTTGTCCAGACGGTAGAGCCAGACCTCCGATATCTTACGATCGCCGATGGCGAGAAAGCACCGCAATTCCACGGGCCCCCGGCCGGTCGGCTCGACGTCGAACATCACCCGCCAGCCGCCGGTCACCGGATTGTGGCGCGGCACGGTGGGCGAGAGCTGCGCGTTGCCGGCGGTGACGTCGGCCCGCACCTCGCCCTCCGGTAGCTCGGCCGAGGGCATGTCGAAATCGACCACCACCCGCCGGATCGGCGACGCCTCGCCGTCGGGACCGGAAGCCGCAGCGCCGATCCTGGTGGCGCGGACGCGGGCGAGGCCGGTGTCGATGGGCGGCGCGAAAGACCACAGGAGCCCGTAGGCGAGGCGCAGCTCCTGGCCCTCGGTGACCGGTTCCTCGGGTGTCCAGAACGCCACGATATTGTCGTTCTTCTCGTCGTGGGTCGGGATCTCGATGAGGCGCACCGAGCCCTTGCCCCAGGTGCCCTTGGGCTCGACCCAGAGGTTCGGGCGCATCTCGTAGCGGTTGTCGATGTCCTCGTACTGCTCGTAGCGGCGGTCCCGCTGGAGCAGGCCGAAGCCGCGCGGATTCTCGTCGGAGAGCACCGTCAGGCGCAGCTCGCTCGGGTTGACCAGCGGCCGCCACAACACGTCGCCATTGCTGCGCCACATGGACAGCCCGCCGGAATTGTGGACCTGCGGCCGGTGGTCGTCGACGTCCAGCCGGTCGTTCTCCCCGAACGCGTACATGCTGGTGAGCGGGGCGATGCCGACCTGCTCGACGGCGCTGCGGAAGAACAGGTTGGCGTCGACGTCGATGCGCGTGTGCTCGCGGGTCGCCACGTCGAAGCGGTAGGCGCCGCACACGCTGGGGCTGTCGAGCAGCGCGAAGACGGTGAGCGGATCGTGGGCCTGGCGCGGCCGCTGGATCCAGAACTCGCGGAACGCCGGGATCTCCTCGGGGCGCGGGTTGCCGGTGTTCAGTGCCAGGCCGCGCGCCGACGGCCCGTAGGTGGTGCCGCGGCCGATGGCGCGGAAATAGCTGGCGCCGAGAAAGACCAGGAGCTGGTCGAGGACCCCTGGAGCATTGAGCGGGTAGTGCACCCGAAAGCCCGCGAAGCCCAGGATCTCGGCAAGGTTCGCCGGCGGCTCGAGATCGCCGAGCTCGAACATTGCGGGCACGGGCTTCACCTCCCGCGCCATGCCCTCCTCGACGATGTTGATGCGCACCAGGCTGCGGTAGACCCCGCCGGGCGGGATGAACTGGAGCCGGTAGGAATCCCAATCGCCCCACAGCGCCTGGTCGGGGCTGAAGCGGATGCTGCGCCACTGCTCGGCGCTCAGGTTGGAAAACCACTCGGCGGCGCGCGGCTGCTCCTCATAGGCCGTGGCGGCCTTCTGCCGGGCGCGCTCGACCAGCCGCTCGAAGGAGAAGGGCTGCCCGTCCTGCGCCTGCGCCTGCGCCTGGCCGTTCTGCGCCTGCCCCTGAGCCGGGGCCGGCGTCTGCGCGAAGCCGGCACGGAGCGGCGTGGCGAGGAGGCCCGGCAGGGAAGCGCTCAATGCGAGCAGGGCGCCACCACGCGCCAGGCGGCGCCGAGAAAGACGAAGCTTCGATTCCGTCACGGCTGACGACCGATACCGCATGTCGCCGCTGCTGCTCGTTGTGCCGCCGCGACGATCCTGTTGCTGGAGGGGATCGGCAGGGCGCCTCGCGGGCTCCTCCGCCGCGCGCATGATATACATGTTTTCACGGCGCAGACGACAGGAGATGGAAGGACACCAGGCGCAAGCCGCCTGCGTCCGCGCGCATGGCTGGAACGCTGGTTGCAGCGGGCGCACGGCTTGGCCCGGCGAATGGTGCTCACCCCCGGCTCTCCTCGGTTCTCTCCCCTTCGCTAACCGACGCGCACGGGCGAAAGTTCCTTCCCCGTGCCCCTCGCAAGGCTTAGATGCGCTCCCCGGGGGCGCGCTGCGCGGCCTCAAAAGCGGCAGCGGCCGGTGGCCTGGAAGGCTGCCGGGCCGCCGGGCCGCAGGGCGTCGAGCAGGGCCCGGGTGGTCGCCGGGTCGATGCAGCGGATCGTGAAGCGCGGCTTGCCCTCGTCCGCGAAGGTGATGGCGAGGCGATGCTCGAAGCCACTTTCCTTCTCCACCCGAACGGAGGAGATGCGCTCGCGGTCGAGCAGCAGGTGGGAGGTGCCGGGCGTGCCAGCCTCGAGCGTCTGCTCGAGGAGCAGCGGATCGGCGGCCCTGGCGGGCCCGGGCCATGCCGCCGCCAGCAGGCCCAAAAGCAGCAGTGGCACTCGCATTGACGGGCTCCTCGGCTGGCCGCGCTCCTGCCGCGGGACGGCCCGGGCGGAGGCTAGCCCCGCGCGTCCCGCACTTGTCGCTGGGGTGTCCATGTGCTCACCTGCCGGCCGCTCGCTTCAAGGGGAGGATCAAGGGCATGAAGCTACTGCGCTTTGGTGACGTCGGGAACGAGAAGCCCGGCATGCTCGACGCCGATGGAAAGCTCAGGGACCTGTCGGGGGTTGTTGGCGACATCGACGGCAGCACGATCACGCCCGAAGGGCTGGCGAGCCTCGCGAAGGTCGACCCGGCGTCGCTGCCGGTGGTGGACGGCTCGCCGCGTCTTGGGCCCTGCGTCGGCCGGATCGGCAAGTTCATCTGCATCGGGCTCAACTATTCCGACCACGCCGCCGAGAGCGGCATGGACGTGCCGCCCGAGCCGGTGGTGTTCCTCAAGGCCACCAGCGCCATCTGCGGCCCCAACGACGACGTCCGCATCCCGCGCGGCTCCGAGAAGACCGACTGGGAGGTCGAGCTCGGCGTGGTCATCGGCAAGACTGCCAAATATGTCGACGAGAAGGACGCGCTCGACCACGTCGCCGGCTACTGCGTGATCAACGACGTCTCGGAGCGCGAGTACCAGCTCCAGCGCAGCGGCACCTGGACCAAGGGCAAGAGCTGCGACACGTTCGGCCCGGTGGGCCCGTGGCTGGTGACCAAGGACGAGGTCGCCGACCCGCAGGATCTCCACATGTGGCTCGAGGTCGACGGCAAGCGCTACCAGGACGGCACCACCAAGACCATGGTCTATAACGTGCCATTCCTCGTGAGCTATCTCTCGCAGTTCTTCACGCTCCATCCGGGCGACGTGATCTCGACAGGCACGCCTCCGGGTGTGGGCTCGGGCATCAAGCCGAACCCCGTGTTCCTCAAGGCCGGCCAGACGGTGCGCCTGGGCATCGCCGGCCTCGGCGAGCAGACCCAGAAGATGGTCCAGGACTGACCTTGCGGGCGGTGCCTGCCGCCGCCCCCTAGTCGTCCCAGGCGTAGGCGACCTCGTGCAGATGGGCACCGCCCACCACGCAGGTCGCCTCGCCGACCAGCCGGCCGCCGAGCTTCTCGTAGAAGCCGCGCGCCGGGTTCTCGGCCAGCACCCAGATCAGCATGTCGCGGTGGCCGTTGCGGGCCAGCTCGTACTGGACCGCTTCGAGCAGCGCCCGGCCGATGCCGCAGCGCTGGAACCGGCGCAGCACGTAGAGCACATGCAGCTCGCCGGAGAAGCCGCTGAAGGAGCGGCAGGCGCCGCCGCTGGCGAGCCCGACGATCTGCTTGCCCCACACCGCCAGGAAAGCCGAGCCTCCACGCTCCAGCGTGCGCCGCCACTGGCGCTCGTGGGCGGTGTAGGAGAGGCCCTCGAGATAGGGTGCGGGAATCAGCCTTGCGTAGGTCTCGCGCCAGCTGTCGACCTGCACCTGGGCAAGCGCCGGGGCATCGACCGGGCGGGCCCGGCGAATCATCAGCTCCGTGTGGAGTCCGAGACCCCGCTCCAGGGCCGTTTGCGCATTGCGTCGGGTCATCGTCCCGCCTTTCCCTGGTGCTGCGGATCAAGGATCTTGCGGCAGCCAGCCGGTCATGACGTGCTGGCCAGAAACGCCACCGGAAACGAGCCGAGCAGCCCGCTCACCGCCAGATCGCCGGAGCTGTGCCGGCGGCCGGTGAGGATGTCGTGCCAGCCTTCATGCCGGTTGAGCTCGGCTGGCAGCACCAGCCGGGTGCCCTGCCAGACGGAGGCGGGCGGAAGCGGTTGCTGCGCGTCGCCCAGCAGCCCGAACGCCAGCCGCGGCACCACCGTGATCACCGCGGGGCCGGTAGCACCCTTGCGGGCGAACGCCAGCAGGCTTGCCGCGTGCGGGCCCTCGACCGCGAGCGGCAGGTAGGCCCCGTCGCCCAGAACGTCCGGCCACTGCCGCCGCCAGGCAAGGATCCTGGCGATCAGCCCCAGCTTGAGCCGTCCGTCGTGCCAGCTGGCGAGGCTCTTGCCGAGAGGCTCCTGCGCCCGAAGCACGGCTGCGCGCGCCGCGAAGTCGACCGGGCGGCGATTGTCGGGGTCGACGAGGCTGAGGTCCCAGAGCTCTGTGCCCTGGTAGATGTCGGGCACGCCCGGCACGGTGAGCTTGAGGAGGGTCTGAGACAGGCTGTTGAGGGCGGCGGCGGGAGCGATGCGGCGGACGAAAGCCCCGACCTCGTCCAGGAACGGTGCGCTGCGGCCGGGATCGAGTGCCGCTCGCACGAAATCCTCGACCGCCGTCTCGTAGGTCGCGCAGGGGGCCGTCCACGAGGTGCGCTGCTTGGCCTCGCGCAGCGCCTTGCGCATGTAGGCGGCCAGCCGGTCGGCGAGAGAGGCGGGGTCGGCCCGCTCCAGCGGCCAGATGCCGACCAGCGACTGGTAGAAGAGATATTCGGCGTTGCGCTCCGGCGCGGCGCCGTCCGGCAGGGTGGCGCGCAGCGCCGCGTTGCGCTCGGCCCAACGCATCGCCGCGCCGGTCCACAGCTCGACCGCCTCGCTCAGCACCGCCAGCCGGGCGCGCACGTCCTCGCCGCGCTTGGTGTCGTGGGTGGCGCTCGCCAGCAGACCCAGCGGCGCATGGGCCTGACGCCGCGCATTGGCCGCGTGGAAGGCCGCCGTGTCGATCGCCGGGTGGGCGGGCGCGCCGCCGACCTCGCTGGCCGCCGCGAGCCGGTGCCAGCGATAGAACGCGGTGTCCTCCAGCGCCTTGGCCATCAAGGGGCCGCTGAGCTGCTGGAAGCGGACGGCGAGGCGCCGATGCCCCGGCTGGTGGCCCTCGAGCAGGCGCGCGAGCACGTCGATGGCCGTGGCATCCTCGAGGCTCGTCGCCGCGCGGGCGGTCTCTGCGACAGAGGCGAGCAACGCCTCGTCGGCGTTGGAGGCGCCTCGCGCATCCACGTAGGTACGGTAGACGGGGAAGGCCACGAGCAGGTCCATCAGCGCGTGGCGAAGCAGGGGAGACGGCAGGTCCCGGCCGACTTTGTCATCGGCCAGGAGCTCGGCGGCGCGGCGCGTCAGCGCTTCCAGCTCACCGGCGAACAGCCGCTCCAGCACCAGCCGCTTGGCATCGGCCACGATCTCCTCGAAGCCCGCCTCGACGCCGGTGAAGACGCGGCAGGCGGCCGCCAGCCGGGCGAGGCCGCCCGAGTCGAGGAAGAGGCCCAGGGCCTCGTTGAGATAGTCGTAGCCGGTGGTCCCGGCCACGGGCCACGAGGCGGGCAGCTCCTCACCCGGCTCGAGGATCTTCTCGACCAGGAGCCAGAAGGGCCGGCCTGTGCCGGCAGCCTCGCGGCACGTCGCCTGCAGGCGCTCCAGATACTCGCCGGGATCGCCCAGACCGTCGACATGGTCGAGCCTGAGCCCGTCCAGCCGGCCCTCGCGGATCAGCCGCAGGACCAGTGGATGGCAGGCCTCGAAGACGGCGGGGTCCTCGATCCGCAGGCCGATCAGCTCGTTGATGTCGAAGAAGCGGCGGTAGTTCAGCGCGTAGCCCGCCATGCGCCAGTGGGCGAGGCGGTAGTGCTGGAGCTCGAGGATCGGGTGCAGCCGGTCCGGCGCCGAGGCGTCGTCCAGGGCACGCTGCAGCTCCTCGCCCGCCCCGCGCTCGAGGAGCGCGGGCAAAGTCGGGTCGATCTTCTCGAGCGTGTCGGTGGCGATGGGAAAACGCTGCTCGTGATAGCCGAGCTCGACCGTGCCGCTGTCTTCCGCGAGGCGCAGCCGCAGCTCGCCCTTCTCGAGGATCGAGCCGTAGGGCTCGCCCAGCACCGGCAGAAGGACCCGGCCGCCGCGCGGCCCCGGATAGCGTTGCCAGTCGATGTCGAAATGGCTGGCGAAGGGGCTTTGCGGCCCCTCTGCCAGCACGCTCCACCACCATCGGTTCTCGGGCGCTATGCCCATGTGGTTGGGCACGAAATCGAGCAGCAGCCCGATCCCGTGCTCGCGCAGCCGGTCGGAGAGGACGCGAAAGCCTTCCTCGCCGCCCAGCGCGGGATCGAGCTCGGTGAGGTCCGCGGCGTCGTAGCCGTGGGTCGAGCCGTTGCGGGCGGTGGTGATGGGCGAGGCGTAGAGGTGGCTGATGCCCAGCTCGGCCAGATAGGGCACCAGCTCGGCCGCCTTCCGGAAGTCCATGCCCTCCCGGAACTGCAGGCGGTAGGTGGCGCGCGGGGTCGGGCTCACGTGCGACCGCTCCCGTCGTCGAGGAACCAGGCGATCGACCAGCCTTCCATGCGCCCGCCCTGGATGACCTCGTGGGTTCCGGCGGGCAGCTCGAAGAGGCAATCGCCCATGGGGCAGACCACTTTCTCGAGGGGCTCGGGGCCGAGATTGACGAGCAGCGAGAGGCGGCTGCCGTCGCCCAGCCGCCAGGTCGCCGCTACCGCCTGCCGCTGCAGCGCCCGGGCCCAGCCGCAGTCGCCGGTGATGCCCTCGAGGCGCGGCATCAGCTCCTCGCGGCGCAGCGCCAGCAGCCGGCGCACCATCGCCAGGGTGTCCGCCTCCTCGCCGCCCTCCTGCTCGCTCCAGTCGAGGGTGGAGGCGCGGAAGGTCTCGAGGGCGTTGGGATCGGGGATCCGCTCGCGCTGCCCGGGGTCGCTGAAGGCGGAGAACTGGGAGAACTCCCGGCGCCGTCCCTCGCGGACCATGTCGGCCAGCTCGCCCGCGAAGCCGGTGAAGAACAGGAACGGTCGCCGGCTGCCCCATTCCTCGCCCATGAAGAGCATCGGCACCGAAGGTACGAGGAGCAGCATCGCCAGCGCCACCCGGACATTGTGGGCGGGCGCCAGCGAGGCCAGCCGCTCGCCCAGGGCGCGGTTGCCGATCTGGTCGTGATTTTGGAGGAACGGCACGAAGGCCAGCGGCGGCAGCTCCGCGCTGGGCTCGCCGCGCGGCTCGCCATCGCGCGGGGCGAACGGCTCGCCCTGATAGACGAAGCCTTCGGCGAGCGCCCGCGCCAGCCGCTTGGCCGGCTGGCCGAACGCCCCGTAATAGCCTTCCTGCTCGCCCGTCAGCAGGACATGCGCGCAGTGGTGCCAGTCGTCGTTCCACTGCGCGTCGTAGTGCCGGGCGCGCCCGGCGCGGTCCCGCACCAGGCGGTGCGCCTCGTTGTGCTCGTTCTCCAGCACGAGGTGGACGTGCCGCTCGTCCCCCAGCCGCTCGCGCACCGTGCGCGCCAGCTCGTCCAGCAGGTGCGGCTCGTCCTCGTCGGTGATGGCGTGCACGGCGTCGAGGCGCAGCCCGTCGAAACGGTATTCCTCCAGCCAGTAGAGCGCGTTCTCTATGGCGAAATTGCGGACGGGGCGCTGGCGGTAGTCGATGGCCGGGCCCCAGGGGGTCGGACGGTCGTCGCGGAAGAAGCGGCCGGCATAGAGGGAGAGATAGTTTCCGTCCGGCCCGAAGTGATTGTAGATCACGTCGAGCAGGACCATCAGGCCTGCCTCGTGGGCCGCGTCGACCAGCGCCTTGAGATCGTCGGGACGGCCATAGGCGTGGTGCGGCGCGTAGGGCAGCACCCCGTCATAGCCCCAGCCGCGCTCGCCCGAGAAGGCGCCCACCGGCATCAGCTCGATCGCCGTCACCCCGAGCTCCGCCAGGAAGGGCAGCCGCGCGCGGGCGGCGGCGAAGGTGCCTTCCGGCGTGAAGGTGCCCACATGGAGCTCGTAGATCACCGCCTCGTGCCAGGGGCGGCCGCGCCATCCGGTATGGCGCCATTGCCAGGCCTGCGGGTCGATCACCTCGCTCGGCCCGTGCACGCCGCGGGGCTGGAAGCGGGAGGCGGGGTCGGGCACCGCGGTGCCGTCGGGCAGGCGAAAGCGGTAGAGGCTGCCGACGGCCGCCTCGGCGCTCGAAAGCTCGTGCCAGCCATCTTCGGCGGGTGTCATGGGCGTGGCCGAGAGAGGCTCGTCCGAGCGCGGATCGACAAGCTCGAGCGCCACTGTCCGGGCCTCCGGCGCCCACAGCCTGAAACGCACGCCGTCCTCGCCGGGCAGCGCGCCGAAGGATGTCGCGTCGGCACGCCGCCTCATGAGAGTACCACCCCCGGCACCTGGGCATGGAAGGGACGATCTGGCGCCGTCCAGGACATGTACAGAACCCCGCTCGCGTTCGGGACGGCGCCCGCTCGGCCCTCCCGCACCAAGCACAACAGACGCCGCAGCCGGGGGGTTCCGTCAGGGCCGGAGGCGGGCATCGGCCCAGCCGCCGGTATGGCCGCTTTTCAGGGCGGCCTCGACCAGCGCCAGCCCGCGCGCGCCGTCGGCGGCGGTGGGGAAGTCCAGCGCCAGCGGGTCGCAGGGCTCGCCGGTGCGCCGTGCGATCATCGCCTCGGCGGCATCGCGGTAGAGGGTGGCGAAGGCCTCCTGATAGCCCTCGGGGTGACCGATCTCGACCCTGGCGGCGCGCTCCGCGGCGGGAGCGAGGGCGCCGTGCAGGCGGCGCGTGAGGAGCTGCTCGAAACCGCCCAGGCGGCGGTGGCGCAGCTCGTTGGGCCGTTCCTGGTGCCATTCGAGGCCACCCTTCTCGCCGAACAGGCGAAAGGCCAGGCCGTGCTCGCCGCCGGCCGCGGCGTTGGTCACCCACATCGCGCCGCGCGCCCCGCCCGACCAGCGCATCAGCAGACAGGCGCTGTCGTCCGCCTGCCGGCCCGGCACGCTGGCCCACAGCTCCGCCATGACCGCGTCGACCTCCCTGCCGCTGACGAAGGCGCCAAGATGGTGCGCGTGGGTGCCGATGTCGCCCAGCACCAGCGAGGGGCCGCAGCGCGCCGGATCGAAGCGCCAGTCGTCTGCCCTGGCACCGGCTTCCACGAGCGTCGCGTTGTGTCCCTGCACATAGACGAGCTGGATCTGGCGAACCTCGCCGATCTCGCCCGAGGCCACCATGGCACGGGCCTGCCGGACCATCGGGTAGGCGCTGTAATTGTAGGTCAGGCAGAACACCAGGCCGCTCTCCTCGACCTTGCGGACCAGCCTCAAGGCATCGTCGAGGGAGGTCGCCAGCGGCTTGTCGCAGATCACGTCGAGGCCGGCCTCGAGCGCCATCATGGCCTCGGGGAAATGCCGCGAGTTGGGCGTCATCACCGCCACCGCGTCGATACCGTCGCCGCGCGCCCGCTCGGCCCGGATCATCGCCTCGATGCTGCCATAGGCGCGGTCAGCGGCGAGGCCGATGCTGCGGCCCGCCGTGACGCTGCGGGCCGGATCGGAGGACAGCACGCCGGCGCTGATCTCGAAAAGGTCGTCGAGCCGGGCGGCGGCGCGGTGCACCGGGCCGATGAAGCCGCTGCCACCGCCAACCAGCCCGAGGCGCAGCCTGCGCCCCAGCTTCTCCAGCGCGATGTTCATGCCCCGCCTCCCGAAAGATCGCGTGCCGCCAGCAGGTATCGTCGCCGAAACGTCATCATCCTGTCGAGAGCCTGCCGAGAACGCCCTCTAGCAAGCGGGTCGGGCCCCGATGCGGCGCGGGCCGTCTTGCGGAGAACCCGATGACCCTGATCGCGCAGGTCAACGAGCTCGAGCTTCGCTGGGTCCAGGAGGCCCGTGAGCTGGCAGCGGCCCAGGCGCTCCGGTACCAGGTCTTCTATGAGGAGATGGGGGCCGTCCCCGATGCCGGCGCCCGGCGCGAGCGGCGCGACCGCGACGCGTTCGATGCGATCGCCCGCCACCTGATCGTGGTCGACCGCAGCCGCTCGACCGGCGGCACGCCGGCCGTGGTGGGCTGCTACCGGCTGCTGCGCGAGAGCGTGGCGCGCCGTCATGGCGGGTTCTACACGGCGGGCGAGTTCGACCTCGGCGGGCTCTCCAGCGACGCGGGCGAGGTCCTGGAGCTCGGCCGCTCCTGCGTCCATGCCGATTATCGCGGCGGGGCGGTCATGCAGCTTTTGTGGCGCGGCATCGCCGAGTACCAGGCGCGCCACCGGTTCGGGCTGATGATCGGCTGTGCCAGCCTCCCCGGCCGTGACGTGGCGCGGGTCGCCCGGCAGGTCCGCTACCTGCACGAGCGGCATCTGGCGCCGCTGGGCCTGCGGCCCTGCGCGCGCAGCAGCCGGCGGGTCGCGCACGAGCCGTTCGCCGCCGCGGCCTATGATCCGAGCGTCGCCTTCCGCCGGCTACCGCCCCTGATGAAGGGCTATTTGCGGCTGGGCGCCATGATCGGCGAGGGCGCGGTCCTCGACGAACAGTTCAACACCATCGACCTGTGCATCGTGCTGCCTACCGACCGCATCGAGGCGCGCTACAGGCGGCACTACGCCGTCCAGCCGGCCCGGGAGCCGGCCTTCGCGTGAGCGGCGCGGGCTCTGTTACCCTGCGCGGGGTGGTGCGCGCCGCCGGCCTCCTCGCGATGACGGCGCTGCTGCTCGTGCTCCGCCTGGTCCTGCTGCCCTTCGGCAGACCGGCGAGCCTCGTGCTACGGCGCCTGTGGTGCCGGGGCTGCTGCCGGCTGCTGGGAATCGAGCTGGCGGTCACTGGCCGCTCCTTCGATGCCGCCCCGACCCTGCTCGTCGCCAACCATGCCGGCTATGTCGACATCCTGGCGCTGGGCGCGGTGCTCGATGCGACCTTCATCGCCAAGGCCGAGGTCGCCCGCTGGCCCGTCCTTGGCCTGCTCGCCCGGCAGTGCGGCACGCTCTTCATCCGCCGCGACCGCCGTCATGCGCTTCTCCAGCGCAACGAGCTGGCGGCGCGCATGCGTCGCGGCGAGAGCTTCGTGCTGTTCGCCGAGGGCACCAGCAGCTCGGGGCGCACCGTGCAGCGCTTCAAGAGCTCGCTGCTCTCGGTGCTCGAGCCGTGGGTGCTCGACCGCCCGGTGGCGGTCCAGTCGGCGGCGATCGCCTATCGGCGGCACGACCGGGCGGGGCCGGACAGCGGGCACGAGGAGCGCTACGCCTGGTGGGGCGACGCGACCTTGCTGCCGCATCTGTGGCGCGTCCTGTGCCTGCCAGGCATGCGGGTGGAGCTGCGGCTCGGCGAGCCGGTGCTGTCGTGGGACGTGCGCGACCGCAAGCAGCTCGCCGCACGCCTCGAGGACGAGGTGCGCCACAATCTTCTGACGGCGGGGGGAGAAGCGCCGGCGCGGCGGCGCGCCATGGCGTTCGGCAGCTAGCAGGCCCAAGAAAAAAATCAGGAGGCTCGAAAGCCTCCCTCAGATCGGACCTGCGTGTGTGGGCTTGTGCCTCGTTATGGACAACTGTGTAGCCAGCGGATCGCGGCTCGCCTACCCCCGAAAACCGCGAAAGTCAGGCCTTCCTCTCCACTATCAGTTTCTTGATCTCGCCGATCGCCTTGGCAGGGTTGAGGCCCTTGGGGCAGGTATTGGTGCAGTTCATGATGGTGTGGCAGCGATAGAGCTTGAAGGGATCCTCCAGCTCGTCGAGCCGCTCGCCGGTCGCCTCGTCGCGGCTGTCGGCGATCCACCGATAAGCCTGCAGTAGCGCCGCCGGGCCCAGATACTTGTCGCTGTTCCACCAGTAGCTGGGGCAGGCGGTCGAGCAGCAGGCGCACAAGATGCACTCATAGAGCCCGTCGAGCTTGCCGCGCTCCTCGATCGACTGGTCGAACTCCTTCTCGGGCGCCGGCGTATAGGTCTGCAGCCAGGGCTCGATGCTCTCGTACTGCGCCCAGAACTGCGTGAAGTCGGTCACCAGGTCCTTGACCACCGCCATGTGCGGCAGGGGATAGATGGAAACCGCCCCGTCGACGTCCTCGATGGCCCGGGTGCAGGCCAGCGTGTTCTGGCCGTCGATGTTCATGGCGCAGCTGCCGCAGATGCCCTCGCGGCACGAGCGGCGGAAGGTCAGGGTGGAATCCACCTCCGACTTGATCTTGATCAGCGCGTCCAGGACCATCGGGCCGCAATCGGCGAGATCGATCTCGAACGTGTCGACCCTCGGGTTGCCGCCATCCTCCGGCTCGTACCGGTAGATGCGGAACTCCTTGACGTTCTTGGCACCCGTCTTGGCAGGGTGCTTCCTGCCCGGCTGCACCCTGGAGTTCTTGGGCAAAGCGAACTCGGCCATCCTGCGTCCTCTTGCGAACCGTTCCGTTGCGTCCGTCGACCGCCGGCGGGGTCTCAGTAGACCCGCTTGCTGGGCGGCACCGGCTCGATATCGTTGGACAGCGTCCAGGTGTGCACGGGCCGGTTCTCGATGTGCGGCTGGTGCTGCGAATCGACCGTGCAGAGCGTGTGCTTCATCCAGTTCTCGTCGTCACGCTCCGGGAAATCCTCGCGCGCGTGGGCGCCGCGGCTCTCGGTGCGGTAGCCGGCCGAGAACATGGTGGCGACCGCCTGCAGCATGAGGTTCTGCAGCTCCAGCGCCTCGACCAGGTCGCTGTTCCACACCCGCGAGCTGTCCGTGACCTTGATGTCGGAGAGGGTCTTGGCCACCTCGCCCAGCTTCTCGAACCCTTCCTCGAGATGCGGGCCGTCGCGGAACACGGCGGCGTAGCGCTGCATGGTGCGCTGCATGTCGAGACGGATCTCGCCGGTCGAGCGGCTGCCGCCGCCAGCGTTGAGGAGCCGGTCGACCCGGGCGATCGCCTGCTCGCCGGCAGAGGCGGGCAGCGTCTTGTGGGGGGCGCCGGAGGTGACCGTCTCGGCGGCGCGGTGTGCTGCCGCACGGCCGAACACCACGAGGTCGATGAGCGAGTTGCCGCCCAGCCGGTTGGCGCCGTGAACCGACGGCGAGGCCGCCTCGCCGACCGCCATGAGGCCGGGCACCACCGCGTCGGGATTGCCGTCGCGGGGGACCACCACCTCGGTGTGGTGGTTGGTGGGGATGCCGCCCATGTTGTAGTGGCAGGTCGGGACCACGGGGATCGGCTGCTTGGTGACGTCGACGCCGGCGAAGATCTTGGCGGTCTCGGAGATCCCGGGCAGCCGCTCGTGCAGCAGCTTGGGGTCGAGATGCTCGAGATGCAGCTCGATATAGTTCTTCTCGGCGCCGCAGCCGCGGCCCTCGTTGATCTCGATGGTCATCGCCCGCGAGACCACGTCGCGCGAGGCGAGGTCCTTGGCCGTGGGGGCATAGCGCTCCATGAAGCGCTCGCCCTCGGCGTTGGTGAGATAGCCGCCCTCGCCGCGCGAGCCCTCGGTGATCAGGCAGCCGGCCCCGTAGATGCCCGTGGGGTGGAACTGCACGAACTCCATGTCCTGGAGCGGCAGGCCGGCCCTCAGCACCATCGCGTTGCCGTCGCCGGTGCAGGTGTGCGCCGAGGTGGCCGAGAAATAGACGCGGCCATAGCCGCCCGTGGCCAGGCAGGTCTGGTGGGCGCGGAAGCGGTGGATCGAGCCGTCCTCGATGCACATCGCCATCACGCCGACACAGGCACCCTCCTCGTCCATGATCAGGTCGAGGGCGAAATACTCGTTGAAGAACACGACCTTGTTCTTGAGCGCCTGCTGGAACAGGGTGTGCAGCATGACGTGGCCGGTGCGGTCGGCGGCAGCGCAGGTCCGGTAGGCCTGGCTCTTGCCGAAATTGACCGACTGGCCGCCGAAGGCGCGCTGGTAGATCTTGCCCTGGGGCGTGCGCGAGAACGGCATGCCGTAATGCTCGAGCTCGTAGACCGCCGCCGGAGCGTTCCTGGTCATGTACTCGATGGCGTCCTGGTCGCCCAGCCAGTCCGACCCCTTGACGGTGTCGTACATGTGGAAGCGCCAGTCGTCCTCGTTCATGTTGCCGAGCGCGGCGTTGATGCCGCCCTGGGCCGCCACGGTGTGCGAGCGGGTCGGATAGACCTTGCTGATGCAGGCCACCTTGAGCCCGGCCTCGACCATGCCGACCGCGGCCCGCAGGCCCGACCCGCCGGCCCCGACGACGACGCAGTCGTAATAGTGATCGGTAATCGGATAAGCCTGCGTCATCTAACTCAGCTCCCCAGCGAAACCTTGACGATCGCCACCAGGCAGGCGGCGGCGAGCGCGACCACAGCGAGCTTGAGCGCCACCAGCGAGCCGATCCGCACACCCTCGTGGTGCACATAGTCCTCGATGATGACCTGGATCCCCAGCTTGGCGTGCCAGAACGCCGCCACCACGAGAAGCACCATCATCGTCGCGTTGAACGGGCCGGCGAGCCACGCGCGCACGTCCAGGTAGGAGGCGCCCGAGAGGGATACGGCCGACAGCACGAACCAGATGACCAGCAGGACGAGGCCGATCGAGGTCAGCCGCTGCATCTTCCAGTGGCCGACACCCTCGCGGGCCGACCCCCGCGCCTTGACGCGGCCGATAGCGGAGCGCGATGCCATGGTTGTCTCCTCAGCCGGCGATCAGGATGGCGAGCCAGACGAGCACCGTCAGCACCGCCGCCGCGGCCACGGTCACGATGCCGGTCTGGTGGGCGACCTGCTTGTCGTAGCCGTAGCCCATGTCCCAGGCGAGGTGCCGGATGCCGTTGCACAGGTGGAAGAACAGCAGGAAGGTGAAGCCGAACAGGATCAGGCCGCCCAGGAAATTGTCCATCACCGCCTGGACGTTCTGGAAGCTCTCCGGCCCGCTGGCCAGCGCCACCAGCCACCAGGTCAGCAGCAGCAGGCCGACCGCAAGGGCGGCGCCGGTGACCCGGTGCGCGATGGACAAGGCCATCGTGAAATACCAGCGATAGATCTGGAGATGCGGTGAGAGGGGTCGGCCCGAACCCGCCATGCGTCACGTCCCTCTAGCCTGGCCGTCAGCACCGGCCCGTCGATGTTGCACATGCGAGATAGAGCAAAAGCCCGCGAAAGCCTAGTGGGCAGGCGGCGGGGAGGGTTGCTTCAGGCGATGCAGCTGCGCGCCGGAAGCAGGGCCCAGTAGTCGAAGTCGAGCAGCACCTCGGGCAGACGGCCGCCTTCGGGCCGGTGAAGCGGGAAGTCGGCGCACGGCCGATTGCGGGTCGCCACAAGGCGCAGGCGCAGCGCGCCCACGTCGCGGCGGCCGGCGAACCCGGCGCGCTCCAGCACCTCCGACCAGGCGTAGATCGTGTCGCCGGCGAGGCAGGGATTGGCGTGGGTGCCGCCGTTGATCGCCAGGATGCGCAGCATGTTGCCGAGGCCGTTGAACGACAGGGCGCGGGCGATGGACAGCACCACGCCGCCATAGACGATGCAGGCGCCACGCGGGCCGGCCCGCTCGACATGGTCGTTGAAATGGACCCGCGCGGTGTTCTGGTAGAGCCGGGTGGCGAGCCGGTGCTCGCTCTCCATCACGCCCATGCCGTCCACATGGTCGATCCGCTCGCCCACCTCGTAATCCTCGAAGAAATGCGGCGAGCCGGTGTCGGCGGGGCGGATGTTGCGCGGCCGCAGCTCGGCCGGGACCACCAGCCGGTCGGCCGGCACGGCGGCGGGAAGCTCCGGCATCACCGGATCCGGCGCCGGGCTCGCGGGGTTGCGCTTGTTCACCAGCACCCAGCGGACGAAGTCGACCACCGGCGTCCCGTCGATCTTGCGACCCTCGGTGCGGACCCAGACAATGCCGGTCTTCCCCGAGGAGGTCTCCTTGAGGCCGATCACCCGCGAGGAGGCCTCGAGCGTGTCGCCGGGATAGACCGGCGCCAGGAAGCGCCCGTCGGCATAGCCGAGATTGGCCACCGCATTGAGCGACACGTCCGGCACGCTCTTGCCGAAGACGATGTGGAAGGCCAGCAGATCGTCGAGCGGCAGGCCGGGCAGGCCGTTGGCCCGCGCGAAGGGGGCGCTGCAGTGCTGCAGGAAGCGCGAGCCGGTGAGCGCCAGATAGAGCGCGGCATCCCCCTCGCTCACGGTGCGCGGCGTGGCGTGGCGCAGCGTCTCGCCGACCGCATAGTCCTCGAAGAAGCGTCCGGCGCCGGCCTTGCCCATCGTTCCGTCTCCGCCCCTCAGGCCTGCATCGCGGCGATCGTCTCGGACAGCGCCACCAGCCGCCGCGCCTCGGCGACGTGGAGATTCTCCACGAGCCTGCCGTCGAGCAGCACGACCCCCTTGCCCTCGGCCTGCGCCGCCTCGAAGGCGAGGATGATCCGCCGCGCCTGGGCGATCTCCTCCTCGCTCGGGCCGAACACGGCATTGGCCGCGTCGAGCTGCTTGGGGTGGATCAGCGTCTTGCCGTCGAAGCCCAGCTCGCGGCCCTGCCGGCAGCTCGCCTCCAGACCCTCGGCGTCGCCCAGGTCGAGATGGACGCCGTCGAGGATCGAGATGCCGGCGGCGCGCGCCGCCAGCAGGCAGGTGCCTAGCGAGACCAGCATCGGCAGGCGCTGCGCGGTGTGCAGGGCGGTCAGGTCCTTGGTGAGATCGGAGGTGCCCATCACCAGGCAGGCGACCCGCGGATGGTCGGCGATCTCCTCGGCGCGAAGGATGCCGCGCGGCGTCTCCATCATGCACCAAAGGGCGAGCTCGGGGGGCGCGCCGGCACCATCCAGCACCGAGGCGGCCCGGCGCACCATGTCGGCGCTTTCCACCTTGGGCAGCAGCACCGCGTCGGCTCCCGCACCGGCCATGGCCTGGAGGTCGGCATGACCCCAGGGCGTGTCGAGGCCGTTGACCCGCACCACCAGCTCGCGCCTGCCATAGGCTTCGCGACCGGCCAGGGCCGCGCGGATCGTGTCGCGGCCGGTGGCCTTGGCGTCGGCCGCCACGGCGTCCTCGAGGTCGAGGATCAGCCCGTCGGCGGGCAGGGTGCGGCCCTTCTCGAGGGCGCGCGGGTTGGAGCCCGGCATGTAAAGGGCACTGCGGCGGGGACGTACCGGCGACATGGCGATCTCCTCTCGGCAAGGGCTCCTATAGCCGAGCCGGGGCGTCCGCCGGAAGAGCCGCCGCGCCCACGGCGCCGGGGCGGTCCAGCCAGTCGCCAAGGAACGGGATCAGGGCAGCGGCCGGCATCGGCCGGGCGATCAGGAAGCCCTGGATCTCGTTGCAGCCGCGTTCCTGCAGGAAGCGCAGCTGCGCTTCCGTCTCGACTCCCTCGGCGATGGTGGCGATGCCGAGCGCCTTCCCGAGGGCCAGGACCGCCTCGACGATGGTCTCGCCGCTTCCGCCCTTGCCGATCGGCTGGACGAAGGAGCGGTCGATCTTCATGCGGTCGAAGGGGAAGGCGTGGAGATAGGCGAGGGAGGAATAGCCGGTGCCGAAATCGTCCATGGCGATGGTGACGCCCATCGCCCGGAGACTCTCCAGCGTGGCCAGCACCGCCGCGGTGTCGCGCATCAGGACACTCTCGGTGATCTCGAGCTCCAGCCGCCTGGCCGGCAGGCCGGTCTCCTCGAGCACGGCTGCCACCAGTGCCGGAACGTCGCCCGAGGCCACATGATCGGCCGAGAGGTTGACGGACACCCGCAACGGTTGCGGCCAGGCGGCAGCGGCGCGGCATCCGGCGCGCAGCACCCAGGCGCCCAGCGCCCCGGCGAGGCCGGCTTCCTCGGCGAGCGGCACGAACACATCGGGCGGCACCGGCCCTAGCTTCTCGTGCTTCCAGCGCAATAGGGTCTCGCAGCCCACCAGCCGACCGCTGGCGCTGTCGATCTGCGGCTGGAAGTGAGCCTCCAGCCCATCGCCGGCGAGGGCCTCGCGCAGCGCGTCCAGCATGTCGTGCCGGCGCCGCCGGCGCGCCTCGGCCCGCGGATCGAAGAAGCGGATCGGATCGTCGACGCCTTCCGGTGCGAGCAGCGCCTCGGCGGCCCGGGCGAGGAGGTCGGCCGGCTGGCGGGTGTCACTCGGGAACAGCGCGATACCGATGCGGACCAGGGCGGTCAGCTGCACGCCGGCGTTCGTGGCCATCGGCCGGTCCTCGATCGCGCTGCGCAGCGCCTCGGCGCGCTGCTCGGCTGATTCGGGGCCGGCGATCTTTGGGAGGATGACGACGAACTCGTCGCCTGCGAGGCGGCCCAGCGGCGTCTCCTCGCCGACACAGCTCTCGAGGCGGCTGGCCGTCTCCCGCAACATCCGGTCGCCCGCGGATTCGCCGTGGACGCTGTTGATGTCGCGCAGGCCGGCAATGTCGATCAGCAGCACGGCGAGGCTGGTCCCGTCCCGTGCCGCCGTCTCGACCTCCTGCGCGAGCATGGTCTTGAGCGCCGCCCGGTTCGGCAGGCCGGTGAGCTGGTCGTGCCGCGCCATGTGGCGGATCCGCGCCTCGGCAGCACGCTGAACACGCAGATCGCGCAATGCCACGACCTCGACCGGCCCGTCGGTGAGCTCGAGGGGACGTCCGAGGATCTCCACCGGGATTGCCTCGCCGCTGGGCCGCACGACCTCCCCTTCCACTGCCACGCCGCCGATCCGGGCGAGAAGGGCGGGGGGAAGGAACGTGTCGATCCGCCGGCCCAGGATCTCCGGCCGTGCCAGGCCGACGAGCCGCGCGAAGGAGGTGTTGGCATCACGGATCACGCCGTCCTCGTGGATGGCGAGGCCTTCGAGGGCCGCCTCGGCAAGGTGGCGCAGCCGCTGCGCCTCGTGCCGGTCGCGTTGCGCCAGATGGCGGTCGATCCGCATGGCCGCCTGCCCGGCCAGCAGGGCCACCGCGGCCACGGCGGTCACCGCCAGGGCGAGGTGCGAGGGCAGGATCGCCGGCTCCGGCGGCGTCAGCAGCGGTGTGTACTCGAGCCGCAGCGCCGCCATGCCGGTGAAGTGCAGGGCGAGGACCGCTAGGCTCAGGAGAACGCTCGATATCGCGCGCCGTCCGGCCATCGCCGGCAGGCCGAAGGCGACGGCGCCCAGGCCCATGCCCAGAAACGCCGACCACGCCACGAAGGTCTGGTCCCAGTGCTGGAGGGCCGAGACTTCCATGGCTGCCATGCCGGTGAAGTGCATGCTGACGATGGCGAGCATCAGCAGAGCGCCGCCGGCCGCCCGGACCAGGGCGCGTGGCGCGATGGTAAGGCCGATTCCCAGCCCCGCGCCATTGATCGCAATGAGTAGCGAGAACGCGGTGAGACCCGGCCGGTAGCTTGTCGGCAGGACCTGGTAGCCGAGCATCGCGACGAAATGCGTGGCCCAGAAACCGAGGCCGGCGGTGGTAGCGGCGGCGGCGAGCCAGACCACCCGCTGATGAATGCGCACAGCAGCCGCCCGCGCCTGAAGCCCCATCGTCTGCCAGCTGGCGGCAAGGCATACCAGGGCGGCGACCACGACCAGCCAGTCGTCGTGATCGTTCGTGATACAGGCGATGACGGCGTTCATCAGTTCGCTTCGGCGAGGAGAAAGTGGGCGAGCAGCGAAGCTGGATATACTACTGGGGGTAGATGATTAGCCAGTCATCTTCTGTGCACACCTGATGCCTTCAAACGACCCGGCCGGTGCTCGAGAGCAGCACCGCGAGCGGCCGCGTGGCGGGGAACTCGGCGCAGACGATCATCACCATCACGGTGATCGGCACGCACAGGAACATCCCGGCCACGCCCCACAGGCTGCCCCACAGCGCCAGCGAGACGATCATCACCATGGGACTGAGGTTGAGCGAGCTGCCCATGAGCCGAGGCTCGAGGAGATTGCCGAGGACGAACTGCACCGAGCCCAGCCCGGCCAGCACGATCAGCACCGGCGCTGCCTCGGCGAACTGGAGCAGGGTGAGGAGGGTAGGCAGGAGGACCGCGAAGATCGAGCCGATGGTCGGAATGAAGTTGAGCAGGAAGACGATGAGCGCCCAGAACTCGGCGAAGGTCACGCCGACCGGCTTGAGGACCGCCCAGGAGAGGGCGGCGGTGGCCACGCTCAAGAGCGTCTTGATCCACAGATAGCGGGCGATGCGGTCCTCGATGTCGGACAGCACCCGGCGCACCTCGGCGGACCGCCCGGGCTCGGGAAAGAGCGCGTCGATCTTGCGGTCGAAGCTCTCCTGCTCGAACAGCAGGAAGACCACGTAGAGCAGCACGAGGCCGATATTGCCGGCGAGGATGCCCAGTGCCGAGGAGAGCCGGGCGACCAGCCCGCCAATGTCGATCCCCTCGAGCAGCCGGCTGGCCGGCGGTGCCGCGGTGATGTCGAAGCGCGCGCGCAAGGCTGCCAGCATCCGCTGGAGGCTTTCCTCGTACGCGCCGGCAGCCTGCGAGACCTGGGCCACGTTGCTGGCGATCACGTCGATCGCGAGATAGAGCCCCAGCGCGATGGTCACGAGCGCCAGCACGAAGCGCGCCCAGCGGGGCGCCGTCTGGCCGCGGATCCGCACCCGGCGGTAGAGCCGGGCGATGGCGTTGACGAGCTGCCAGATGACGATCGCCAGGGCCAGCGGGATCAGCACCTCGCGGCCGGCCACGAGGACGCCGCCGAGGAGCACGACGATGACCAGCCACGAGGCTGCCAGCACGGGTTGGAGGCGCGACGTCACGGGGGTGGGGGCTCGCCCTGGCCGACGGGAGAGCCGAAGCTAGCCACCGCTGCTGCGCGCGCCAAGCCCGGCAGTGTCAGATCCGGTTGAGCGGCACCTTGATGTAGGCCACGCCATTGTCCTCGGGCGGCGGCATGTCGCCGGCCCGGACGTTGATCTGGATCGAGGGGATCAGCAGCGTCGGCGTCGAGAGCGTGCTGTCGCGGGCGGTCCGCATGGCGACGAACGCGCTCTCGTCCTTGCCGCCGCCCACATGGATGTTGCGCTCGCGCTCCTCGGCCACGGTGGTCTCCCAGCGCGGCTCGCGGCCGCCCGGCTGGTAGTCGTGACAGATGAAGAGACGGGTCTCGGGCGGCAGCGCCAGGATGCGCTGGATCGAGCGATAGAGCTGGCCGGCGTCGCCGCCGGGGAAGTCGGCCCGTGCGGTCCCGCCGTCCGGCATGAAGAGCGTGTCGCCGACGAAGGCGGCGTCCTCCATGACATAGGTGCAGCAGGCCGGGGTGTGGCCAGGCGTGTACATCACCCGCACCTCGAGGCGGCCGATGGCGAACGTCTCGCCGTCGGCGAACAGGTGATCGAACTGGCTTCCGTCGGTGTTGAAGGTGCCCTCGAGGTTGAAGACGTCCTTGAAGATCCTTTGGACCTCGGTGATCCGCGCCCCGATGCCGATACGCCCACCCAGCCGCTTCTTGAGGTACTTGGCGGCGCTCAGATGGTCGGCGTGGGCGTGCGTCTCGAGGATCCACGCCACCTCGAGGCCGCGCGCCTCGACCGTCTCGATGATCCGGTCGGCCGAGTCGGTGCGGGTCCGGCCCGAGGCCGCCTCGTAGTCCAGCACCGAGTCGATGATGGCGCACTGCCGCCCGTTCGGCTCGACGACCAGGTGCGAGACGGTGCCGGTCGCCCCGTCGAAGAACGATTCGACACTCAGTTGCATGACGAGCTCCTTTTCGCCGCTGCCTTGAGTTTACGTAAGGATCCTATATATTAGCAACATCGGATATAAAGTAGCTGCCACGAGGGAGATCGAGGATGGCGGGACAGGGCGAGGGGACTCTGCGCGAGGTCGATCCAGCCACCTTGCGCGAATGGCTCGAGGCTGGCGAGGCCCGGCTGGTCGACGTGCGGGCACAAGACGAGCACCGCCGCGAGCGGATCGCCGGTGCCGTAAGCCTGACCCCGGACGAGCTCGCGGCGCGGCCGCAGGCGGCACCGGAGGGCCAGCGCCTCGTCTTGATGTGCAACAGCGGCGCCCGCTCGCGGCAGGCGGGCGAGCGGCTGCTCGTGGCGGGAGCGGGCGGGCTCTTTCATCTGGCGGGCGGGCTGCAGGCCTGGAAGCGTGCCGGCCTGCCGGTCGAGAGCGACGCCGGCGCGCCTTTGCCGCTGATGCGCCAGGTGCAGATCGCTGCCGGCTCCCTGGCGCTGGCCGGCTTTCTCCTGGGCGTGCTGGTCTCGCCCTGGTGGCACGCTTTGAGCGGTTTTGTCGGCGCCGGCCTGCTGGTGGCGGGCATCACCGGCTTTTGCGGCATGGCGCGGCTCCTCGCAACGATGCCGTGGAACCGCGCGCCGCACCGCCGCGCCCGGGCGTGAGGCTCAGCGGCCGGTGGAGCGGCGGCCGAGGCGGGCGCGCACCCGACCTGCGAGCTGGCGGATGACGGCGAGATCCTCGCGCTGCAGCAGGAGGATCTCGCCGGCCCGAAAGCCGAAGCGGTGCCGGTAGACCAGGGTGATCGACGTGGCTACCACGATCTGGGCCAGCAGGTAGGCAACCGCCGCGCCCTCGAGGCCCAGAGGCGGGATCAGCAGCCAGCAGCCCAGCGAGGCCACGGCGCAGCCCAGCCCGTAGGCCCAGATCCCGACCCGGGCGAGGCCCTGCGCCGAGAGGCAGGGAAAGAGCATCACGTTGAAGCAGCCGAAGAGCGTGCCCAGCATGATGATGCGGAAGGGCAGGGTCTGGTCGGCATAGGCGCTGCCCAGCAGCAGCCACAAGAAGAGCGGTGCCACGAGCATCGCTGCCACCGCGACCAGCGCCATCACCGCGGTCACGAGGCGGGCGGTGCGGATCGCGTCCTGCGCCGATTCGTGGGGGTCGGCGGCGCGCACCCCGTGGCTGAAGATCACGAGACCCACCGCACCGGCGACGTCGGCCAGCATCTCGCCCAGCCGCAGCACGCCGAAATAGATCCCCAGCGCCTCCTCGCCCATCATCGCCGAGACCAGCCAGATGCCGATCCGGCCCAACAGGATCATCATCAGCACGCTGCCGGCGAAAACGGCGCCGTGTCGCAGCATCCGGCGGATCAGCGGCCAGTCGACCAGTGCTGCCGGCCGCAGGTCGCCGGCCAGCCGCCAGAGGAGGTAGGAGGCCGCCGTGGCGTGCGAGGCCAGCAGGAGCCACAAGGCCGCGGCGATGGTGAGGCCGTCGGCCAGCCACAGGCCCGCCGTGCCAGCCACCATGACGATCCGCGAGACCAGCTCGGAGCGGTTGTAGGCATCGAGCCGGCCGGCGCCCAGAAAGGCTCCTTGGCCGGTGCGCAGCAGCAGCATCGGCGCCGTGTTCAGCGCCCCCACCAGGATCAGCAGGCCGTAGCTCTCCTCGTAGTTGCCGACGCGCAGCATGAGCCAGCAGGCGAGCATCCCGGCGCTGCCCAGCACCAGCCACATGAAGAGCATGTGGGTGGTGTAGTCGGCGCGGTTTTCCGGCTCGCGGCCGATGAAGAAGGCGGTCGACTGGCGCTGCCCGAGATCGAAGGCCACCGAGAGCACCACCGCGGTCGCCATGACGTAGCCGTAGAACCCGAACTCGGCGACGCTCAGGGCGCGCGCCAGGATCATGAAGACCACGAGATTGGCGGCGCGCAGGATCAGCCGGGTTCCCAAGACCCAGAGCGATTCAACGAGGACGGTGAGCTTCACTTCCTGCTCCGGGAGGGCGCCCGGAGGCGGGGCGGCCGGGCGCGACGATGGGGTTTGCGCGCCCGGCCGGCGCCCATTCTGCGAAAAACGGGTTAAGCGCTCGTAAGCGTGGCGGCAAGCCGGCGCTCAAATTGCCGTACCCTCATGCGCCTGCTCGAGCAGACCCCGCAAGCTCGCCTCGTCGACCGGCAACGGGTTGCCGGCAGCGGTCGGATCGGCCGCCGCCATGCGCGCGAGCGCGGCGAAATCCTGCCCGGGCACCCCGAGCGCCGCCAGGCTGTGCGGCACCGCCAGCGTGGCGCGCAGCTCGAGGAGCCAGTCGAGAAAGCCGTTGAAGCTCGCTTTGGCCAGCCCCAGCCAGCCAGCGAGGCGGACGATCCGCTCCTCGATGGCAGGCCGGTTGTGGGCCAGCACATAGGGCAGCAGCACGCCGTTGGTGAGCCCGTGATGGGTGTCGTGGACGGCGCCGATCGGATGGCTCAGGCTGTGCACGGCGCCCAGCCCTTTTTGGAAGGCCACCGCCCCCATGGCGGAGGCGGCCAGCATCATGCCGCGCGCCTCGCGATCGGCGCCGTCCGCATAGGCGCGCGGCAGCGCCTCGCGCACCAGCCGCACGCCTTCCACGGCGATGCCCTCGCACATCGGATGAAAGCCCGGCGCGCAATAGGCCTCGAGGCAGTGGGCGAGCGCATCCATGCCGGTGCCAGCGGTGAGCAGCGGCGGCAGGCCGGTGGTGAGGTCCGCATCGAGAATGGCGGCCTTGGGCATCATGCCCGGGTGGAACACGATCTGCTTGCTGCGGCCCGCCTCCTCGGTGATCACCACGCCCTGGCTCACCTCGCTGCCGGTGCCGGCCGTGGTGGGGATCGCCACTACCGGACGGATCGCGTCGGCCTCCGCCTGCCGCCAGCGCCCGCCCGACCCGGCGAAGCTGAAGAAGGGTCTCGTCTGGCCCGCCTGGAAGGCGATGGCCTTGCCGACGTCGAGCGCGCTGCCGCCGCCGATCGCCAGCACCCCGTCGCACCCGCCCTCCCCGAAAGCGGCCACGCCCGCTTCGACATTGGCGCCGACCGGATTGGCGCGCACCTCGGCAAAGAGCAGCGGTGTCAGCCCGGCGCCGGCCAGCGCCTCCATCAGCGCCGCCACGAAGGGCAGCTCGGCGAGGCCGCGGTCCGTCACCACCAGGGGACGGCTCATGCCGGCGCCCTGGCAGGCCCGCGGCGCCTTGGCGATCGCGCCCATGCCCACCAGTACGGTCGTCGGGAAGGCCCAGCTGGTGGCGAAGATCCGCAGATCGGGAGCCGTCATGGCGCAGTCTTCCGGGCAGTGGCCGAACCTCGGCGGAAATAGCCCAGCCGCGGGGTCGCGCCTAGTGCGGTTCCCGGCCCGCGCCTATCGCGCCGCGCCGCGCGCGGACTCTCTTGTCGATATTTCTGCCAATCGATGGGGTCGCCTTCGTCACGGGCGGGACACTGACGAGCGCGTCCCTTGTAGAGACTGCCAGCAACTTGGACGCCGTGGCCGATCACCCTCCTGATCCGCAGCCCGGCCTCTCACTCAAGCGTCGCATCGACCGACAGGAGGGTGGCGCCGGCAATGCAGGAGCCGTTCTGGCGGGACGACACGGTGTGGGTGGTGATCGGGCCGCTATTGCCGGGGAACCAGCCGCAAGCATGGCGGGCCGACGACCGGCAGGTGATCTCCGGGGTCCTGCACATGTTGCGCTCGGGCCGAAGGTGGCGCGACCGCCCGCAGGCCTGCGGACCCAAGACCACCGTCTACAACCGCTGGCCCCGGCGCGCCACCTGGCGGTGGCTGCTGCAAGCTCTGGCCGAGGTCGGCGCGCTGGCCGCGAGTATCGCCATCGACAGCATCTGGATCGAGGCGCACCGTTCGGCGGGCAGCGGAAGAGGGGAGCCGAAAAGCAGACGACCGGGGTCTCGCGGGGCGCCCAGACGCCCAGTATCCCTCTTGCCATGAAGCTTCTCGGCCGGCCGCTCGCGCTCGGCCTAGCGCCCGGCAATCATCGAGCACGGCAGCGAGCCGGTGCTCTCCCGTCGCCGCAACCGCAAGCGGCCGGCCAGTCGGGTTACCCGCGCCTGGCACGGGCGCTGGCGGGTGGAGGTGGCGATCGACCGGCCGGCACGCCGCTGCGCGGTGAGCACAGTGCTCTGCCGGCGGCACCGCTCCTGGCGGGCGATCCCGACCGACGCGGCATAGCGGTGCAGTATCCGCAAGGCCGATGCGACCCGGCTGCCGGCAAGCCGCACGGACGCGACGGCAGCGCGCGCCGTGCGGCCTGTCGCGGGAGCAGGCTCCAATCGCCGCGACAGGCATCGATCACCTCCTCGTCCCGGTCCTGCCCGCCCCTCGCTAACGCCGCCCGTCATCGTCGCGGGTGGTGGCAAAGGTGCGTGCCGAGGATGATGCGGCGGCGGACTCTCACCCCGGCAGGATTGCCGGGAGACATGAAGATCCGATGAACGGACAAACGCCGGAGCCGGTCCCGCCGACGGAGCCGCCCAAGGCGCTGCGCGCGGCTGGCTTTTTCATCTTTCGGGATTGGCGGCAGCGCATGGCAGGCAGGCCATGAAGCTCACCCCACAGCCCCGGCACCGGCCCACACTTCGTTAACCCCTCCGGCGTCATCCTGCCGGATGGTGGAGCAGGCGCGCCTTGCATCGATGCGGCGGCGGAGTCCTACCCCAGCAGGATCGCCGGGAGAGATGAAGATCCGATAAAACTCCAGCCGCCAGACACTGACGAAGCAAGAACAGAAGGCGGCGCGCAGCGCCTCTGCACGGCATCGTCCTCATGAGACCGCGCGTTGTGGAATTTATTCCGGTTGCTGTGTTATCCTCGCGCGATGGCTGTGCCATTTCAGCGGCGCCCGGGAAGGCCGCAAGCGGAGATGGGAAAGACGAACCCGACGGTTGCGCTCGTGGCGCGGGCGACGCGGCGGCGGGTCGGCAGGTGCTGGGTGGGAAACTCGAACCCGAGAGGTGCGCCGATGGAGGGCGGAACGGTCCCTGCAGGAGCGAAAAGAAAACCCGAACCCGAGGAGCGAGGCCTCGGCGGCGCTCCTGCAGGCGGGCGGGCCCGAGGCCCAGGAGAAAAGGTCTTCAGCCCTGGCAGCGGCGATGCGGCACGCGCGAACCCGAGCGTCCTTGCCCTAGCCCGCCAGCAGGACCATGGCGATGCCGCCGGCCATGGCTAGCACGCCCAAAAGCTCGCGTACCTTCGGCCGCTCGCGGAACCAGAAGACGGTGAGCAGGTAGGTGAACACCAGCTCGACCAGCCCGAGCGTGCGGACATAGGGCACCACCTGGATGGTCATGGCGGTGAACCAGCAGCCCGAGCCCAGCACGCTCGCCAGGCCGGCAAGGCCGGAGATCCGCCAGGAGCGCAGCACCAGCATGAGCTGGCCGGGCTCGCGCCAGGCCAGCCACGCGCCGAGGAGGAGGGTCTGCAGCGTGGTGGCCCAGGCCAGCGTCACCGAGGCGGCGAAGATCGGGTTCTCGAGGCCCAGCGACAGGGCCGCGCCGCGAAAGCCCACCGCCGAGATGGCAAAGCCGGCGCCGGCGCCGATCCCGACCAGGGCCGCCCGCTCGGTGAGCCCGGCCAGGAGCGCCCTCCAGCCCTGGCCGCTCTTGGCCAGCGACATCAGCATGACGCCGGCGGTGGCCAGCATGATGCCGGCGGTGCCGGCAGGCCCCACCGGCTCGCCCAGCAGCACGATGCCGACCAGCGCCGCCTGGAGGATCTCGGTCTTCGACCAGGCCACGCCGACCGTGAAGTTGCGCAAGGTCACGGCCGCGATGAGCAGGCCCGTGGCGATGATCTGCGCCACCGCGCCCAGCAGCACCCAGCCGACGAACGCGAGGTCGGGCGGCGGCACGGCGGCGTCCTGCCAGGCTGCTAGCCCTGCCAGATAGGCGAGCGCGAAGGGCGCTCCGTAGGCGAAGCGGGTGAAGGCCGAGGCGGTCGTGCTCAGCCGGCCGGTCAGATATTTCTGGACGGCGGTGCGCAGCGTCTGGAACAGCGCCGCGGCGATGGTGACGGGAATCCACAAGTCCTGCATGCGCGGCATCCTGCTGCGCCGCGCGCCGTTTGACCAACCACAACCGCCGCGTGGTCCCATGTCCGGGGCACATGGCGGGAAGGTTTCGTCAGAACGTCTCCAGCCAGGGCCTGAGCTCGAGCTCGAAGGTCCAGGCGCTGCGGTCCTGGCGCAGGAGGTTCAGGTAGGCCTGGGCGATGGCGTCGGGGTCGAGCAGGCTGTCGGGACGGTCCGGCGGCGCGCTGCGCGTGCCCGAGCGAATCGCTCCGTCGATGACGATGTGGGCCACGTGGATGTTTTGCGGCTGCAGCTCGCGGGCGAGGCTCTGGGCGAGGCCGCGCAGGGCGAATTTGCCCATGGCGAAGGCGGCCGAGCGGGGATAGCCCTTCACGCTGGCCGAGGCGCCGGTGAAGAGGATGGCGCCGCGGCCCAGCTTGGCCATCCGCCGTGCCGCCTGGCGGGCCACCAGGAAGCCGCCATAGGCGGTGACGGCGAGCGCCTGGGCGACCTCGGCCGGATCGAGATCGGCAATGCCGCCGGCGATCCGCCGGCTGGGATTGTAGACCACCACGTCCGGCGCGCCGAGCTTCCTCTCGACCTCGGCGAAGAGGGCATCGACCTGGTCGGGCTCGGCGGCGTCGCAGGAGAAGGCCGTGGCGCCGGTGGCGTCGCACAGGTCGGCGAGCTTGTCGCCGTCGCGCGCCGCCAGCGCCACCTCCAGCCCCTCGAGCGAGAGCTGGCGGGCGATCGCCGCGCTCAGCCCCGAGCCGGCTCCGACGATGAGCGCTCTTTGGTAGCTGGCCATGCCTTGCTCTCCCGCCCGTGCTCAGGCTTGCAGGGCCGCCTGCTGGCGGCGGACCGCCGCGCACAGCCGGCGCATGCCCGGATCGTGGATGCCCAGCTCGTCGAGATGGGCCACCGTGTTGAAGAGATAGTCGGCGCAGCTGCCGAGCGGGCCGCAGGCGCTGGCGAGCGCCTCGACGATGCGCTCGTCGCCGAGCTTGCCGGCATAGCGCTCATGGCGCCGGTTGATGACGAAGGCGATGGCCCGAAGGCGGCCCTCGGTAGTGGCGAGCCGGACCCAGACCGGCCGGTAGGAGGCCATCACCATCTCGCGCCGCCAGACGATGTCGAGCTCGCTCTCGATGGCCTCGTGCGGCACCCGGAAGGCGACGCCGCGGCACGAGCCCCCGGCCTCGAGGCCCAGCATCAGGCCGGGATTGTCGCGGGTGCCGCGGCCGCTGTGGGTCCACAGGCAAAAGCGGCGGTGATAGCCCACCACCCGGGCAATGCGCTTTTCGGCGAACTCGATGCAGGGGTTCCAGATCAGCGAGCCGTAGCCGAATACCCAGACGTCCTCGCCGGGTGGCAGCTCCGCCAGGATCGCCTCGCGCGAGGCGCGCAGCTCGTCGAGGGTGAGCGGCTTGACCGGCCCGTCGACCTGCGCCACGAGCTCCTGGATCCAGCCTTGCTTGATCTTCTCGCGCGTCAGGACCATCCGCGTTCCGCCGCTCGTCTCGCCACAGGGACAACCTCGCGCGGGGCGGGCCCGCTGACAAGCGCGGCAGGCTCAACCCTGCGCGTCGCCACGTCCGAGAAACACCAGGCGGGCAGCGCCGTAGCGCCGCTCGCTCTCGACCTGAAGCCCCTCGGGCGGAGCGAACGGCTCGCCGGTCGCAACCTCGACGATCACCCGCGCCTCGGGCGCGATCCAGCCGCCCGCAAGAGCCGCGGCGAGGGCGGGCGGGGCGAGGCCCGAGCGATAGGGCGGGTCGAGGAAGACGAGATCGAAGGGATGCGGCGCCCGGCCCAGCCGGGTCGCGTCGGCCGCCAGCACCCGCACGCGCTGCTCCTCGCCAAGCCGTGCCACGTTGGCGCGCAGCGCCTCGAGCGCCGGCCTGCCCTGATCGACCAGCACTGCCTCGGCGGCGCCGCGCGAGACGGCCTCGAGGCCGACCGCGCCGGTGCCGGCGAAGAGGTCGAGGAAGCGCGCGCCGCGGACGGCTGGGCGGCGGCTCTCGAGGATGCTGAAGAGCGCCTCGCGGGCGCGGTCGCTGGTCGGCCGCGTGTCGCGTCCGGGCGGTGCGCGGAGAACGCAGCCGCGATGCCGGCCGGCGACGATCCGCATCCCGTCAGTGCCGCGTACGCTCGCGGGCCGGCTTCTTGATGGCGCCCCCTAGCTGCTCGCGCAGCACCTTGGGCGGCACCTCCTCGATCAGCCGCTTGCCGAGGCCGCCCAGCTGGAACGGGCCGTAGGTCAGGCGGATCAGCCGGCTGACGTCGAGCCCCAGATGGCCGAGCACGCGCCGGACCTCGCGGTTCTTGCCCTCGCGCAGGGCCATGCTGATCCAGCAATTGTCGCCCTGGACCCGCTCGAGGCGCGCCTCGATGGGCCCGTAGGTGACCCCCTCGACGGTGACCCCCTTGCCGAGCCTCGCCAGCTGCTCGTCGGTGACCTCACCGAAGGCGCGCACCTTGTAGCGGCGGATCCAGCCGGTGGCCGGCAGCTCGAGGCGGCGCTTGAGCTCGCCGTCGTTGGTGAGCAGCAGCAGGCCCTCGGAGTTGATGTCGAGGCGGCCTACCGGCATCAGCCGCGGCAGGCCCGGCGGCAGCGTGTCGTAGATGGTGGGCCTGCCGTCGGTGTCGCGGGCGGCGGTGAGCACGCCGCGCGGCTTGTGGTAGCGAAAGAGGCGGGACGGCTCGGGCTCGGCGATGGGTTTGCCGTCGACCAGCACGAGCTGCCCCGGCCGCACCCGCTCGGCGGGCGATTCCAGCACCTTGCCGTCGAGCTTCACCCGGCCCTCGGCCACCAGCCGCTCGGCGTCGCGGCGCGAGCAGACCCCGGCGCGGGCGATCACCTTGGCGATCTTCTCGCCGGCCGCATTGCTCTCGCGGGGCTCGCTCATCGGCCGGCACTCGCCGCGACGAAAGCCTCGAGGATCGCCCGGTCGCCCTGGCTGATGAGATATTCGGGGTGCCACTGCACGCCCAGGCAAAAGCGCCGGCGCGGATCCTCGATGGCCTCGATCACCCCGTCCGGCGCCAGTCCGCTAACCACGATGCCCTTGCCGGCCGTCTCGGCCGCCTGGTGGTGGGCGCTGTTGACCGGCAGCCGTGCCGCACCGGTGATCCGGTGCAGCAGCGTGCCCTCCTCGACCAGCACCTCGTGGCCGGCCTCGGTGCGGGGGTTGGGCTGCTCGTGCGCCAGCGCGTCGGCGACGGCGTCGGGGATGTGCTGGATCAGCGTGCCGCCCAGCACCACGTTGAGGAGCTGCTGGCCGCCGCAGATGCCCAGCACCGGCAGGTCGCCGGCCAGCGCCCCCTCGGTGATCGCCCACTCGAAGCGCGTGCGGCGCTCTTTGAGGCGCACCGTGTCGTGGCGCTCGGCGGCGCCATAGAGGGCGGGGTCGACATCGAACGCGCCGCCGGTCACCACCAGCCCGTCGATCAGGGCCAGATAATGCTCGACCAGCTCCGGCTCGTGGGGCAGGGCCACGGGCAGGCCGCCGCACGCAGCGACGACGTCGCAATAGTTCTCGCGCAGCGCGTACCAGGGCAGCTTGGCGTAGCCGCCAGGGGGCTCACTGTCGAGGGTGACGCCGATGACGGGGCGTCGCCGCGGGATATGGTTCATGGCTGGCGAGAGGTAGCCTCAGGACGGAGCCTCGGCAAGGAGGCCGCATGACGCAAGCGCGCCGGTGTGCGCAGGAGGTGACTGGTGGACTGGATGCGGCTCGATCTGTTGCAGGTGGACCTCTTGGCCCCGCTGTTTCTCGTCGGCGCCTGGATGGGCTATGCGCTCTATGCCGACGGCGGCCGCCGCCAGACCCTCATGGCCCGTATGCGCGACTACCGGCTGGCCTGGATGCGCCAGATGATGGGTCGCGACAACCGCATCGTCGACACCCAGATCACCAGCCTCCTGGTCCAGAACATCTCCTTCTTCGCCTCCTCGGCGATCCTGCTCATCGGCGGCCTCGTGGCCATCCTGGGCGCCCGCGAGCAGGCCATGGCGATCATCGCCGACATCCCGCTGGCCGCCGCGACCCCTGCCGGCCTGTGGGAGATCAAGGTGCTGCTGCTGGCGCTGATCTTCGTCTACGCCTTCTTCAAGTTCACCTGGTCGCTGCGCCAGTTCAACTATGTGGCCATCCTGATCGGCGCCACGCCGCCACCCGAGGAAGCGGGCTCCACGGCGATGGCGTGGCACATCGAGCGCACCGCCTCGGTCGCCAGCCGCGCTGCCGACCATTTCAACAAGGCAATGCGCGCCTATTATTTCGGCCTCGCGGCGCTGAGCTGGTTCGTCCACCCGTGGCTTCTGGTGGCCGCCACCTTGTGGGTGCTGGTGGTCAACTGGCGGCGCGAGTTCCGTTCGCATTCCTACATGCTGCTGGGCGAGGCCGGCGAGCCGGTCGGCGCGCCGCAAGAGCGCCCGGGTCAGCAGGCGTCGCCGTAGAGCCCCTGCTCCATGGTCTCGCAGAACGCCACGAGGTTGGGATAGGCCAGGACCAGCCGCTTGAGGTCGGTCTCGACCGGCACGAAGATGATGTTGGCGAGAAACCCGTAAGCCACCGCGTCGATAGTGGTGAGCTGCTCGCCCATGAAGAAGGGCTTGTCGCCGAGATGGCAGGCGGCCGCCTCCAGATCCTCGCGGGCAAGCTCGAGGATCTCCTCGGGGCTGTACCGTGCAATGCCCTGCAACCAGAGCGTCCGCCGCACCTGCCGTCGCATCAGCGGGCGCAGCGGCCCGCGCAGCAGGGCCGGAACGCCGTCGAAGAACCCCTCGGCCATGGCCTCCCAGCCGGCCGGATCGATCCACCGGCTCCAGGCCAGGATGAAATAGAGATGGTCCTCGAACAACCGCTGCAGGGCCAGCGCCGCGGCCCGCTCGTGCGGCCCCAGCGCCGCGTCCGGGTCGATCCCGCGGGTCCGCTTGAGATGCTCGATGACCAGGCTCGAATCGGCCACCTTGACGCCATTGTCGACGATATAGGGCAGCTTGCCCTTGGGCGCCTTGTGCAGCTTCATCGAGTGCGCCGCCTCGAAGGGGATGCCGGCCAGCCGCAGCCAGGTCTCGAGCTTGAGGGTGAAGGGGCTGACATTGCGGCCCCACACCGGGGGGAACTGGACGAGCCGGATGACGGGCCCTTCCAGGGGCGCGCCGCGGGGCGGGCTAGGAGCGTCGGTGACGGGCAGGTCCATTCTCGTTTACACGCAGCGTGAGGGCGACGCTGCCCAGGGTGAGCAGCGATACGAGACCATAGGCGGCGGCATAGGTGCCAGCAAGATCGGCCGCAACGCTGAAGAGCGGCGGCCCGACGACCACGCCCGCATAGGTGAAGATGAGGGCGCCGCCGGTCGCCGCTCCGGCCCCGTGCGGCGGTGCCAGGCGCACGATCTCCGCAATGTAGACGCCGTTCCAGGCGAGCGCGGTGCCGCCCGTCGCGATGCACACCAGCGCCACCAGCCAGCCGGGCCAGCCGGGGTCGAGCAGGGCGAGCGCCCAGGCGCACAGGGTGATGGCAACGCAGAGCAGGGTGAAGGTGCGTTGCGCCGAGCCGATGAGGTCGGCCACCACCCCCCAGAGAATGCGGCCAAGCACGCCCGCTCCCTGGGCCAGCGCGAAGAGCAGGCCGGCGTCGAGCAGAGAAAAGCCCACCGTCTCCACCAGGTGGGCCACGAGCGCGGCGGTGACGCAAAGCTGCATGGCGGCGAGGCCGAAGCTGGCGAAGGCCAGCAGGCGCAGCCCCGGGCTTCCCAGCACCAGCCGCAGGGCGCCGACAGCGCCGGTGTTGCCCTCGTGCTGCGGCCGGACATTGGCGATCCGGATGCCCGGCGCGAAGAGCAGGGCTGCGGCCAGCAGGCAGATGCCGGCCACGATGAGCAGGGTCGCCTGCCAGCCGGCAGCCTCCAGCAGCCGGGGCACGGTGGCGCCGGCCAGCATGCCGCCGAGCGGCACGCCGGTCTGCTTGAGGGAGAAGACGACGGCGCGGATGCGGGGCTCGGTGCCGCGGGCGAGGATCTCGGAGGCGGCGGGGTTGGTGAGGCCGTAGCCGAGCCCGGCCACCAGCGCGCCCGCCATCGCCGGCACGAGAAGCCCTGGCGCCAGCGCCGCCAGGCCGAGACCGGTGAGCAGGGACGCCATCGCCGTCACGCCCAGCGCGCCGGAGCGCCGCAGCAGCGGGAAGGCAGCGGCGCTGGCAAGGGTTGCCCCCAGATAGACCACCGCCACGTAGTAGCCGCTCCAGCTCGCCGGCACCTCGAAGGCGGCCGCCAGGGCCGGGGCCAGCACCGGCACGCTGAACGCGGCGCCGGAGACCAGCGCCTGGATCAGCAGTGTCACGAGAAGCGGGCGGAAAACCGGGCGCAGGTCGGCTGGGCGCATCTGCCTCTTCGCTGGCTGCAGGTTCCTCTGTTTGGCAGAGCCGCCGCGGGCCTGCTAGGCTCCAGGCCATACTCGAGCCGAGAGCCCCTTCCGCATCATGCGCCTCCTTCACACCGCCGACTGGCATCTGGGCCGGCAGCTCCACGGCCACAGCCTGCTCGACGACCAGGCCCACGCGCTGGACCAGATCGTGGCGGCCGCGGCCGAGCTGCGGCCGGATGCGGTGATCGTCGCCGGCGACGTCTACGACCGCGCTGTGCCGCCGCACGAGGCGGTAGAGCTGCTCGACGAGGTGCTGGCGCGGCTGGTGCAGGACCTGCGGCTGCCGACGCTGCTGATCGCCGGCAACCACGACAGCCCGGCGAGACTGGCCTTTGGCGCCCGGCTGCTGCGCGGCGCCGGGCTCGCGGTCGTTGGCCAGGCCGGCGCCAGCCCGCCGCTGGTGCTGGAGGACGCGCACGGGCCGCTCGACATCTTCGGCCTCGCCTATGCCGAGCCGGCCCTGGTGCGTGCCGTGCTGGGCCAGGCGGTACACGACCACGATGCCGCCCTGCGGGCACAGATCGCCGCCCTCGGGCGCGATCCGGGGCGGCGCGCCGTGCTCGTGGCGCATGCCTTCGTTGCCGGCGGCGGCGAGAGCGAGAGCGAGCGGCCCCTGACCGTCGGCGGCAGCGGCATGGTCGGCACCGACGCCTTCGCGGGCTTCGCTTACACGGCGCTGGGTCATCTCCACGCGCCCCAGAGCTTCGCCGGCGGGCGCATCCGCTATTCGGGCTCGCTGCTCAAGTACAGTCTTTCCGAGGCGGCCCATGCCAAGTCGGCGACGCTGGTCGAGATCGACGCCGCCGGCGTCTGCCGCACCGAGGACATCGTGCTGAGCCCGCGCCGTGACGTGCGCATCCTCACCGGCCCGATGGCGAGCCTCCTGCAGGCACCGCGCTCCGAGGACTATGTGGCCTGCGTGCTGGAGGACACCGAGGCGCTCCTCGATTCCTTCGCCCGGCTGCGTGAGCTCTTCCCCAACCTCCTGACGGTGGAACGCCCCTTCTACGCCGCCGGTACGGCCGTGCAGGGAGCGGGGGCCGAAGCGCTGCGCCGCGAGGTGCCCGACCTCTTCGCCGACTTCTTCGAGCAGAGCGTGGGCCAGGCTTTGTCGGCGGAGGAGGCGGCGATGTTCGCCGAGATCCACGACGCCTGGCAAAAAGCCCAGCGGGAGAGCGGCTGATGCGCCCGCTGCGCCTGACCGTCGAGGGCTTCGGCCCGTTCGCCGCCCGTACCGAGCTCGATTTCCGCAAGCTCGGCAGCGACGCGCTCTTCCTCATCCACGGGCCGACCGGCGCGGGCAAGACCAGCCTGATCGACGCCATCTGCTTCGCCCTGTTCGGCAAGACATCGGGCGACGAGCGCAGCGGCAACCAGATGCGCAGCCAGCACGTCGCGCCAGGCGATCCCACCGAGGTGACCTTCGAGTTCGAGCTCGCCGGCACGAGCTACCGGATCAGGCGTAATCCCGAGTATGAGCGGGCGGCCGCTCGCGGCGGGGGAACGACGAAGCAGCAGCACGGGGTGACCGTGTGGCGGCTGGGGGCCGAGGGCGGCGAGGAGGCCGTGCTGGCGAGCCGGCAGCGCGAGGCCGACGAGGTGGTCCGCCGGTTGCTGGGCTTCAGCGTCGACCAGTTCCGCCAGGTGGTGGTGCTGCCGCAGGGACGCTTCCGCGAGTTCCTCGCAGCCAGCTCGAAGGAGCGCGAGCAGATCCTCTCGGTGCTGTTCGCCACCGACCGGTTCGCGTCGCTGCAACAGTTCCTCAAGGAGCAGGCGGCGGCCTGCAAGCGCCATGCGGACACGCTGGGCGAGCGGCGCCGCCTGCTGCTCGACCAGGCGGAGTGCGAGGACGAGGCGGCCCTCGCGGCGGTGCGCGCCGCCCTTGCCGCGGAGACCGGGAAAGCGGCGGCCGAGACGGCGACGCTGCGCCAGGGCTGCGAGACGGCGCGGCTGGCGCTGGAGAAAGGCCGGGCGGATGCCGGCCGGCTGGCCGAGTTGGCTGCGGCCCGCGACGAGACGCGAAAGCTGGCCGCGGGGGACGCGGCGCTGGCGGCCGACCAGCGGCGGCTCGATGCCGCCCGCCGCGCCGCCGCGCTGGAGCCGCAGCGCGCCCGCGTCGAGAGCTGCCGGGCCGAGGCGCGCCGCGCCGGGCAGGACCGGCATGCTGCCGTCGAGAAGCGGGCCCGGGCCGAGGCCGAGCTGAAGCGGCTGGACGAGGCCCTCCTGGCCGAGGAGGCGCGCGGGCCGGAGCGCGAGGCGGCGCGCAGGGAGGCAGAGCGCCTGGCCGGGCTCGCGGCGCGGCTGCCGCGCGTGCTGGAGCTCGTGTCGGCGGCTGGCGAGGCGGAGAGCCGACGGGCGGAAGCCGCGGCCGAGCTCGAGGGGCTGGGCCAGCGGATCGCCGCGGCGACGGTGGCGCTGGAGGAGGCGCGCCGCGGCCACGAGGCGGCGCGCGGTGCGGCCTCGGCGCTGGAGTTGGCGCGCCGGGACGCGGCCGAGCTGGAACGCCTGGTCGAAGGACGCGGGGACCTGGTGCGGCGCGCCTGCGACCTCGCCAGGGCCGAGGAGCGGGCTCGCAAGGGCGAGCGGGTGCTGCAGCGTCAGAGCGAGGCGCTGGCCGCCTCCCGCGCGGCGCAGGTGGCGGTCGAGGCGGCATGGCGCAAGGGCCAGGCGGCGCGGCTGGCGGCAATGCTCGTGGCGGGCGAGGCCTGCCCGGTCTGCGGCAGCACCGGACATCCGGCACCGGCGCAGGCCGAGGGGGAGCTGGTCGAGGATGCGGCGCTGGAGGCGGCCGGCAGTGCGGCTGCCTTGGCCGAGCAGGCGCGCGACGCGGCGGCGCTGGAATGCCGGCAGGCGCAGGCAGCCTGCGACAAGCTGCGCGGCGAGGTCGAGACACGGCGTGCGACTCTGGGCGAGGCGGCCGCGGAAGCGCCGGAGGCGCTGGAGCAGCGTCGCGCCGAGGCGCGCGGGCGGCTGGCGGCGGCCGAGCGCGCCGCTGCCGATGTCGGGCGTCTGGCTGGAGAGGCGCTGCGGCAGGAGCGGGCGCTGGAGGCGCTGGCGGCACGCCGCGAGGAGGTGCTGCAGCGCTGTCGCCTTGCCGAGACGGCGGCGGTGCAGGCCAGGGCTGCGGCCGAGGCTGCGCAGGGCGAGCTGCCGGCGGCATGGCTCGAGCAGGCCGGGCCGGATCAGGCGCTGGCCCGGGCGGTGGCCGACGGGGCTGCCGCCGAGGACCATCGCAGCAGGCTCGAGGCGGCGCTGGTGCGGGCGCGCGAGCTGGCAGGACAGGCACGTCTCACCCGCGCCGCCACCGCCGAGGCGGTGGCCAGCGCAGACCAGCAGGAGCAGCGCGCCATCACAGCCTTGCAGGCGGCAGGCGAGGCGCTCGGCGCAGCGGCGGCGCAGGCCGGTTTCGCCGATCCCGGGGCGGTGGAAGCCGCGCGGCTGGGCGAGGAGGCGATGGCGGCGCTGGAAAGGCACATCGGCGCCGCCCGCGAGGCCCGCCGCAGTGCCGCCGACCGGCTGGCCCGCGCCGAGGCGGCAGCCGAGGGGCTGGGCGCGCCCGATCTCGACGCGCTGGCGGCGGCCGAGGCGGGCGCCCGCGCCGCTCTCGACGAGGCCGTGCGACTGGCGAGCGAGCGGGCGGGCCGGGCGCGCCATCTTGCGGATCTCGCGGGCAGGCTGGGGAAGCTGGCGACGGAACGGCAGACGGCCGAGCAGCGCTACGGCACCCTCGGCCGCCTGGCCGAGGTCGCCAACGGCACCACCGGCCAGTTCCGGATCACCTTCCAGCGCTTCGTCCTGTCGGCCCTGCTCGACGAGGTGCTGGACGCTGCGAGCGGACGGCTGCGGCGCATGACCAAGGGCCGCTACCTGCTGCGCCGCGCCGTGGCCGGCAATGGCGACCGGCGCCTCTCCGCGGGCCTCGATCTCGAGGTCGACGACGCCTTCACCGGCCAGACACGGGCCGTAGCCACTCTCTCGGGCGGCGAAGGCTTTTTGGCTTCCCTGGCCCTGGCGCTGGGCCTGGCCGACGTGGTGCAGGCGCGCTCGGGCGGCACGAGGCTCGATGCGATCTTTATCGACGAGGGCTTCGGCACGCTCGACAGCGAGGCGCTCGACCAGGCGCTCTCGGTGCTCACCGAGCTGCGCCGCGACGGCAGGCTGGTGGGCGTGGTCTCCCACGTCCAGGAGCTCAAGGAGCGGATCGACGTGCGGCTCGAGGTCAGGCCCACCGACAAGGGCAGTGTCGCCGCCTTCGTGCTGCCCTGAAGACCGGCCGGGGCCGCCTACCGGTCGCGCGAGAGGCCCTGCCGCTCGACGGCGTCGAGATAGGCCTGCCAGACGCTGTCCTTCTCGCGGCCCAGCTTGTGCAGATAGCTCCAGGAATAGATACCGGTGTCGTGGCCGTCGTCGAAGACGATGCGCACCGCGTAGTTGCCGACCGCCTGAACGGCGGTGATCGCCACGTTGCGCTTGCCGCCCACCGTCACCTTCTGCGAGGGGGTGTGGCCCTGGACCTCGGCCGAGGGGCTCTCGACCCGCAGCAGCTCGGCCGGCAGGCTGACGCTGCTGCCGTCCTCGAAGTCGATCTCGAGCAGCCGCTCGGCGCGCTTCGCCCGGATCTCCACCGGCCAGTGGCCGCTCTCCGGCTCAGTCACGGCGCAGCTCCGCGGGGATCTTCGCGGCCTCGTCCAGCGGCCGCGCCTCCTCCACCAGCATGATCGGGATACCGTCGCGGATCGGATAGGCGAGGCCCGCCTGCTCGCTGACCAGCTCGCCCGCCTCGCGGTCGTAGCGCAACGGGCCCTTGGTCAGCGGGCAGACCAGAAGCTCCAGAAGCTTGGGGTCGATGGCGGCCTGCCGCCTCTCTTCGGTCATCGAACGCTCCGGTCGATCAGTGGCGCACGGGAGACGCTTCGCCGGTGTCCGAGCGGGCGTCCATCTGCATGAGGGCGGTGAGCAGCTCGGCCTGGCGTGTCAGGTCGCGTGCCTCGAGCAGCGCCTGCTTCTCGGTGGGATCGAACGGGCAGATCATCGAGAGCGAGGTCACCAGGGCGCCGAGCGGGGCGGTCTTCAGCGTGGCCCACTCGGCCTCGATACCATGATGCTGGAAATAGCCTTCCAGCGCGCCCAAAAGCCCGCCCTTGAGGGAATCGGGCGGCGGAACGGGCTGCATGTCGTGGCGCCAGCGGTCGAAGCTGGCGAGCACCTGCCGGTAGGCGGTGTCGCTCTCCAGCTCCTCGACCACGTCGAACCGGCAGGCGCCGCTCAGCGTGACGAGATAGCGGCCGTCCGGGGTCTCGCTGAAGCTGCTGATGCGGCCGACGCAGCCGATCGTATAGATCTCCGGCGGCGCGGCCGCATGCTCCTGGTCGTGGCGCGGCTGGACCATGCCGATTACCCGGTCCGTCTGCATCGCGTCGCGTATCATCGCGAGATAGCGGGGCTCGAAGATGTTGAGCGGCAGGTTGCCGCCCGGCAGCAGGAGAGCCCCGCGCAGCGGGAAGATCGGGAAACGGCTGGGCAGGGCCTCGGCCGCGCCGGTCATCAGGAGAACAGCACGGTCGAGAGCATGCGCCGGCCTTTGACCGTCGCCGGGTGCTTCGGGCCGAGCGCCTCGAAGAAGCGCACGAGCTGGGTGCGGGCCTTGTCCTCGCCCCAGCTCCGGTCGTGCTTGACGATCCTGCAGAGATTTTCCATCGCGGCGTCGATCTGCCCGCGCAGGAACATCTGGGTGGCGAGCTGGTAGCGCGCCTCGTGATCGTCCTCGTCGCCCTCGAGCCGGGCGAGCAGGCCCACCGGATCGCCAAGCTCGCCGGACTCCTCGGCCAGCGACAGGGCCGCCCTGGCGCCGCTGATCGCCTGGTGGTTGGCATGCTCGGCGGGCGCCTGGTCCAGCAGGGAGCGGGCCTCCTCGAGCTGCCCGGCGGTCACCATACAGCGGGCGAGACCGCCCAGCGCCTCGGCATTCTCGGGCTCGGCACGAAGCACCGCGTCATACATGGCGACCGCCTCATGCATGTCGCCGCGTTCCATCGCCTCGCGCGCCTGGTCCAGATCGGCCGCCGCCTCGGCATCGACCGGCTCGCCCAGGAGCTTCTCGATCAAGGCCTTGATCTGGCTTTCCGGCTGGGCTCCGGCAAAACCCGTCACCGGCTGGCCGCCGACGAAGGCGTAGACCGTGGGCACCGATTGGATGCGGAGCTGCTGGGCGATCTCCGGGTTCTCGTCGATGTTGATCTTGACGAGCTTCACCCGGCCGCCGGCGGCATCCACCGCCTTCTCGAGGATCGGACCCAGCTGCTTGCACGGGCCGCACCACGGCGCCCAGAAGTCCACCAGCACCGGCACCGTCATCGAGGCCTGGATGACGTCCTGCGCGAACGTCTCGATCGAGCCGTCCTTGATGTTAGCCGAGCCGCCGCCCTGCTTGGGGGCCGCCGTACCGAAAAGCTGCATGACGCTTGGCCTCGTTCTCCGTGGACCGCCCGGCGGCAATGCCGCCGACGCTGTGTAAGATGAGGGCCGGCGGCCGGCGATACAAGGGCGCTACGGCGGCGATTGATCGCCCCGCCCGCACCTCCTAATCTGGATTCCCAAAAGAATCGCCAGGGCGGTGTCGAGCAGCCGCCCGGACAGGGAGGCGAACCATGAAGCTGAGGACACTGAGCGGTGCCGTGGCGGGCCTGGCGGCCGTCTGTGCGCTGAGCTGGGGCGGAACGGCCCGGGCTCTCGAGATCAAGTCCAGCGACGTCCACGCGATGGGCTATCCGACCACCGAGGCGATCGCCTACATGGGCGAGCTGCTCGACACATGGACCAACGGCCGCCACACGGTGAAGATCTTCCATTCGATGCAGCTCGGCGGCGAGAAGGAGGCGCTCGAGCAGGTGCAGCTGGGCGCGCTCGAGATGACCCGCGTGTCGGTGGGCGTGGTGGGCCCGATCGTCGACGATTTCAACGCCTTCAACCTGCCCTACGTATTCCGCTCCATCGAGCACATGCACAACGTGGTGGACGGCGAGATCGGCACGGAGCTCCTGAACCGGCTCGAGAAGGGCGAGCTGATCGGGCTGGGCTACATGGATGCCGGCGCCCGCTCGTTCTACAACAAGAGCCGCGCCATCACCTCGCCCAAAGATCTCGAGGGGCTGAAGATCCGCGTCATGCAGAACCCGATCTTCGTCGAGATGATGGGGGCCATGGGCGGTGCCGGGCTGCCGATCGCCTTCAACGAGCTCTACACCGCGATGCAGACCGGGGTGGTCGACGGTGCGGAGAACAACCCGCCATCCTACTCGACCCAGAAGCACTACGAGGTTGCGGGCTACTACTCGCTCACCGAGCACCTGATCGTCCCGGAGATCTTCGTCTTCAGCAAGCGCGTGTGGGACACGCTCGAGCCGCTCGACCAGCAGCTCATCCGCAAGGCGGCGGCACTGGCGGTCATCAAGGAGCGCGAGCTGTGGCGGGCCATGGAGGACAAGTCCATGGAGGAGCTGGCCGGGCTCGGTATCAAGATCAACAAGGACGTCGACAAGCAGGCGTTCATCGAGGCCACCGCCCCGGTGCGCGAGAAGTTCGGCGCCAAGTACAAGGATCTGATCGCCCGGATCGAGAAGGTCGAGGGCTGAGCGCCGGAAGCGCTGCCTGTCGCCCGAGGGACGGCCGCCTCGCGCGGCCGGCCTGCCTTCCGAACGCCGCCTGAAAGACCGCCACGACATGCGTGCAAGCTATGTGCGCCTCATGGGTGCGCTCTACTGGGGCTGCATGGCCATCGCCGGCGTGGCGATCGTGCTCATGACCCTGATCATCGCCTGGAGCGTGCTGGTGCGCTACGGGTTCGAGACGGGGGCCTTTTGGGCCGAGCCCGTCGCCATCTTCCTGGCCGTGCAGCTCACCTTCTTCGGCGCCGCCGCCTGCTACCGGGCCAATGCGCATATCAGTATCGACACCATCGTCCGCGCCCTGCCGGCCCCTGCGCACCGGCCGCTGGAACTGCTGGTCGACCTGCTCATGGCGGCCATCAGCCTCTTCATGGTCGTCTACGGGGCGCGGCTGGTCGCCACCACCTGGTCGCAGGTCTATCCCGAGTTCGAGCTTCTGCGGGTGGGTCTGGTCTACGGCTCAATCCCGGCCTCCGGCCTGCTGATCCTGCTTTTCGTGATCGAGCGCGTCCTCTGCGGGCCGCCCGAGATCGCCGGGGAGGGTGCCTGATGGGCGGTACGGTCGGGCCGGTCATCCTGATCGGCGGGCTCTTCCTTCTCATTCTCCTCAACGTGCCGATCGCCTTCGCCTTGGGCCTCTCGGCGCTGGCCGCCGCCTGGTGGGTGGGCATCCCGCTGGAGGCGGTGCTCCTCAAGGTCTCGGGCGGTGTCCACAGTTTCGCCCTGCTGGCCATCCCGTTCTTCGTGCTGGCCGGCGCCATCATGGCCGAGGGCGGCATCGCAGTGAGGCTCGTGAACCTCGCCAACGTCTTCGTCGGGTTCATCCGTGGCGGGCTCGCCATGGTGAACATCCTGGCCTCGATGTTCTTCGGCGGGATCTCGGGAAGCTCGGTGGCCGACACCTCGTCCATCGGCACCATCATGATCCCGATGATGAAGCGCCAGGGCTACGACGACGCCTTCTCGGTCAACGTCACCATCACCAGCTCCACCCAGGGCATCATCATCCCGCCCTCGCACAACGCCATCATCTACGCCTACGCGGCGGGCGGCACGGTCTCCATCGCCCAGCTCTTCCTCGCCGGAATCATCCCCGGGATCATGGTGGGAATGGCGCTGATGATCCTCACCTTCGTGCTGGCCTCGATGCGTGGCTATCCCAAGGGCGAGATGGTGCCGCTGCGCGAGGCGGTGCGGATCACCGCTGGCGCATTTCTCGGCCTGCTCACCGTGCTGATCATCGTGGGCGGGGTGATCTTCGGCATCTTCACCGCCACCGAGTCGGCCGCCGTGGCGGTAGTCTGGGCGTTTCTCGTGGCGATGTTCGCCTATCGCGAGCTGCCGTGGCGGCGCCTGCCGGCGATGCTCGCCGGCGTCGTGCGGACCGTCGCCATGGTGATGATCCTGATCGGCTTCGCCAGCGCCTTCGCCTACATGATGGCGCTGATGCAGATCCCCGCCCGGGTCACCGACTTCTTCCTCGGGATCTCCGACAACAAGCTGGTCATCCTGCTGCTGATCAACGCGATGCTGCTGGTGCTGGGCATGTTCATGGACATGGCGCCGCTGATCCTGATCTGCACCCCGATCCTCCTGCCGGTGGTGAAGTCGCTGGGGGTCGACCCGGTGCATTTCGGCATCGTCATGCTGCTCAATCTCGGCATCGGCCTCGTCACCCCGCCGGTGGGCACCACGCTCTTCGTCGGCTGCGCCATCGGCAAGGTGCGGATCGAGGAGGTGACCAGAGCGCTGTGGCCCTTCTGGCTCACCATGTTCGTCGTCCTGATGCTGGTGACCTACGTGCCGGCACTGAGCCTTTGGATCCCCTCCATGGTCCGGTTCTAGGCAGGCCGAGCTGCGGGGCCGGACAGGAGGGGGCGCGGACGTGTCGCCGCGCCCGTTGCACCGAGCCCCCCGCCGCACCATCCTCTAGGGCGTGTCAGACGCGAGGAGCCGATGCAGCAGCCCGACGCCCTTCACGCCCTCGACCTCCTGAAAGCGCTCGCCGAGCAGCCCGGGCAGGCGGCGCGCCCCGAGGGCGGCCGGCCGTTCGAGCTGGTCTCCGACTTCGTGCCGGCGGGCGACCAGCCGCAGGCGATCGAGGATCTCGCCGCCGGCCTTGCGGCCGGCGAGCGCGACCAGGTGCTGCTGGGCGTCACCGGCTCCGGCAAGACCTTCACGATGGCGCACGTGATCCAGCGCCTGCAGCGTCCGGCGCTGATCCTCGCCCCCAACAAGATCCTCGCCGCCCAGCTCTACGGCGAGATGAAGTCGTTCTTCCCGAACAACGCGGTGGAGTACTTCGTCTCCTACTACGACTACTACCAGCCCGAGGCCTATGTGCCGCGGACCGACACCTATATCGAGAAGACCTCGGCCATCAACGAGCAGATCGACCGGATGCGCCACTCGGCCACCCGGGCGCTGTTCGAGCGCGACGACGTCATTATCGTGGCCTCGGTCTCGTGCATCTACGGCATCGGCTCGCCCGAGCTCTATGCCAGCATGACCTTTGCCCTCAAGCAGGGCCAGAAGGCCGACCGCCAGCAGGTGCTGCGCGCCCTGGTCGAGCTGCAGTACCGCCGCAACGAGATCGACTTCGGCCGCGGCGCGTTCCGCTCCAAGGGCGACGTCATCGAGATCTTCCCGGCCCATCTCGAGGACCGGGCCTGGCGGCTTTCCATGTTCGGCGACGAGATCGAGGAGATCGTCGAGTTCGACCCGCTCACCGGCGAGAAGCTGGGGCGGCTCGAGCAGATCCGCCTCTATCCCAACAGCCATTATGTCACGCCCAAGCCGACGCTGCGCCAGGCGGTGGAGCGCATCAAGGAGGAGCTCAAGGTCCGGCTCGAGGAGTTCCGGGCGCAGGGCAAGCTCCTCGAGGCCGAGCGCATCGAGCAGCGCACGACCGCGGATATCGAGATGATCCTCACCACCGGCGCCTGCCCGGGCATCGAGAACTATTCGCGCTTCCTGACCGGCCGCAAGCCGGGCGAGCCGCCGCCCACTCTCTTCGAGTACATCCCCGAGAACGCGCTGCTGTTCGCCGACGAGAGCCATGTCTCGGTGCCGCAGGTGGGCGGCATGTACAAGGGCGACTATGCGCGCAAGTCGACCCTGGCCGAGTTCGGCTTCCGGCTGCCGTCCTGCATCGACAACCGGCCCCTGAAGTTCGAGGAGTGGGACGCGATGCGGCCGCAGACCGTGTTCGTCTCGGCCACGCCTGCCCCATGGGAGCTGGAGCGCACCGGCGGCGTCTTCGTCGAGCAGGTGATCCGCCCCACCGGCCTTGTCGATCCGGAGGTCATCATCCGGCCGGTCGAGCACCAGGTCGACGACCTGCTGGCCGAGGTGAAGGAATGCGCCCGGAACAACCAGCGCGTGCTGGTGACCACGCTCACCAAGCGCATGGCCGAGGATCTCTCCGAGTATCTGCACGAGCAGGGGGTGAAGGTGCGTTACCTGCACTCCGACATCGACACGCTCGAGCGTATCGAGATCGTCCGCGACCTCAGGCTCGGCAAGTTCGACGTGCTGGTCGGCATCAACCTGCTGCGCGAGGGTCTGGACATTCCCGAATGCGGCCTGGTGGCGATTCTCGATGCCGACAAGGAGGGCTATCTGCGCTCCGAGACCTCGCTGATCCAGACCATCGGCCGGGCCGCCCGAAACGTCGACGGCCGCGCGATCCTCTATGCCGACAGGATCACCCGGTCACTCAAGGCGGCTCTCGACGAGACGGCGCGGCGCCGTGCCAAGCAGGTCGCCTGGAACGAGCAGCACGACATCACCCCGCAGAGCGTCAAGAAGCAGATCAGCGACATTCTGCAGTCGGTCGCCGAGCGCGACTATGTGACGGTCGACCTCGGCGAGGGTGGGCCGCTGCACCTTACCGGCCGCGACCTGCAGACCCATATCGCCGACCTGGAAAAGCGCATGCGCGACGCCGCCGCCGACCTCGAGTTCGAGGAGGCGGCCCGCTTGCGAGACGAGATCAGGAAGCTCGAGGAGGGCGAGCTGGGCGTGCCGCCGGGGGCGGTGGCGCCGGCACGGAGCGGCAGCCTGGCACCCCAAAAGCGCGGCGTGCGCGAGGAGAAGCGGCGCATGGCGCAGGCTCGCCAGAAGGCTGGCAGCCGCCGCCGCACGGGAGCCTGAGCGGCGCTCGCGCCGTCGCCGCGGGCCCGGCCGGCTCCTCGAGCGCCGGGCCTCCAACTCAGTGATGCCTGAGCGCGTCGATCAGCTCGCTCTTGCTCATCGCGCTGCGGCCCTCGATGCCGATCTCCCGGGCCTTGCCGTAGAGCTGGTCCTTGCTCCAGTCCTCGTAGGCGGGGCTCTTGCCGCCTTTCCTCGAGGCGCTCTTGCCGCTGTTGGCGATGCGCGCGGCCTTCTCCTTGCTCTCGCCCTCGCGCCGCAGCGCCTCGTATTTCTCGTCGTCCTTCACGCTCGGGCCGTGCCTGCTGGCCATGGCTGGTCTCCGCTTACCAGTAGGGGGTGCGGCCGTAGTGGGTCCACAGCCGCGTCTCGTAGTCGTTGCCGGCGATCTGGATGGGGTCGTATTCGGGGCTGGAGCGGATCTGCTCCTTGGTGAGATCGGCGGTGATGGTCTCCTTCGACCAATTGACGTCGTGGAACCACTTCACCGCCACGAGCACCTTGCGCCCTGGCAGCCAGTTGGCGGTGTCCACCACCACATAGCGGATGCGTGACGCGGTCTCGTCGAGGAGGAGGTCGGCTACGTGGCCGATATCGCCGTCGGAGGCATGGATGTAGTAGCCGGTGACGGTGCGGCCGCTGCGCAGATGGGGATCGTCCTGGCTGCGCCGGCGCTCCTCGAGCTCCTGCTCGACCACGTCGCGACCCGGCAGCGGCTCGGCGATCGGCACCACAGGACCCCACGGAATGGCCAGCGCCGGCGCCGCACCGCCGGCCCAGTAGGGCGTCCACCCGTAATGCTCGTGGAGGGATTCTTCCATCTGCCGCGACAGCGGCCGGTGGGTGTCGATTTCCGGACTGTTCCGCACCTGGTCGCTGGTCAGGCGGGTCACGGCGCGCCGTCGGTCGGCATCGAAGAGCTCGAAGGCAGACGGGCTCACCAGCACCTTGCGGCCGGAGAGCCAACTGCCGGTATCTACCACGAGATAGCGGACGGTGGAGCTGCGATCGTCGAAATAGATGTCGTCGATCGAGCCTATCTCGCCGTCGCTGGCCTCGACCGTCGATTCCCGCAGGATCTCGAGGCTGTGCAGCATCGCTGCCTCCCGTTCTCGCCCAACTCATGGCGAAGAACGGTCGCGAGGCAGGGCGGGTTCCGGACCGCCGGGCTCGAGCGGCGCCTCAGTCGCGCAGCTCGTCCCAAAGCTCCTTGACCCGCGCGAAAAAGCCCTCGGATTCCGGCTGGTGGCTGTTCGAGCCGTCGCCGGCCTTCTCGAACTCGCGCAGCAGCTCCTGCTGGCGCTTGGTGAGCTTGACCGGGGTCTCGACGACCAGCTCGACGAACATGTCGCCGCGGGCCTGGCCTTGCAGCTCGGTCATCCCCTTGCCCTTGAGGCGGATCTGCCGGCCGGTCTGGGTGCCCTCGGGCACCGCGACCCGCAGCCGCTTGCCCTCGATGGTCGGCACCTCGATCTGCCCGCCGAGCGCCGCCTTGGTCATGGCGATGGGCACACGGCAGAAAAGATGCATGCCGTCGCGCTTGAAGAGGCGGTGCGGCGCCACCGAGACGAAGATGTAGAGATCGCCCGGCTGGCCACCGCGGATGCCGGCCTCGCCCTCGCCGGAGAGGCGGATGCGGGTACCGTCCTCGACGCCGGCCGGGATCGTCACCGCCAGGGTCTTCTCGCGTTCGACCCGGCCGCTGCCCGAGCAGCCCTTGCATGGATTGGTGATGGTGCGGCCGGTGCCCTGGCAGGTCGGGCAGGTCCGCTCGACGGTGAAGAAGCCCTGCTGCGCGCGCACCCGGCCGGCGCCGCGGCAGGTGGGGCAGGTGACGGGCTCGCTGCCACTCTCGCTGCCGCTGCCGTGGCAGCCCTCGCAGGTGACCGAGGTCGGCACCCGGATCTGTGCCTTCTTGCCGGCGAAGGCCTCTTCGAGGGTGATTGCCAGATTGTAGCGAAGGTCGGCACCGCGCGGCGAGCCGCCGCGCCGGCGGCCACCACCGCCACCCCCCATGAAATCGCCGAAGAGATCGTCGAACACGTCGGCGAAGGAGGAAAAGTCGAACCCCGCCTGGCCGCCGCGACCGCCCCCCATGCCAGCCTCGAAGGCCTGGTGCCCGAACTGGTCGTAGGCCGCGCGCTTCTGCGGATCCTTGAGGACCTCGTAGGCCTCGTTGGCCTCCTTGAACTTCGCTTCGGCGGCGGCGTCACCCGGATTGCGGTCGGGATGGTACTTGAGCGCCATCTGGCGATAGGCGCGCTTGAGGTCGGCTTCGGTGGCGGTGCGCGCCACGCCCAGGGTCTCGTAATAGTCGCGCTTCGCCATCGTTCAAATCGTCCGACCGTTTTCCGCTGTCCCGCAAGGACGGGACCGGATGCGCGTGCATCCGGTCCCGTCCTCTCTCTCCGCCTCGCGCCTGGCGCGTCAGGCCGAGCGCTTCTTGTCGTCGTCGACTTCCTCGAACTCGGCGTCGACCACACCTTCCTCGGGCTTCGATGCACCGCCGCCGTCGGGGCCGTCGCCGCCCGGGGTCGGGCCGCCGCCCTCCTGCTGGGCGCGGTACATCGCCTCGCCCAGCTTCATCGAGACCTGCGCCAGCGCGCTGGTCTTCTCCTGGATCTGCTGCGGATCCTCGCTGTCGATCACGCCCTTGAGGTCGGCGATGGCGCTCTCGATCGCCGTGCGGTCTTCCGCCGGGATCTTCTCGCCATGCTCCTTGAGGCTCTTCTCGGTCGAGTAGAGGAGGCTGTCGGCGTGGTTCTTCGCCTCGATCACCTCCTTGCGCTTCTTGTCCTCGGTGGCGTGCTCCTGCGCCTCCTTCACCATCCGCTCGATCTCGGCGTCGCTGAGCCCGCCCGAGGCCTGGATGCGGATCGCCTGCTCCTTGCCGGTTGCCTTGTCCTTGGCCTGGACGTTGACGATGCCGTTGGCGTCGATGTCGAAGGTGACCTCGATCTGCGGCACGCCGCGCGGTGCCGGCGGGATGCCGACCAGGTCGAACTGGCCCAGCATCTTGTTGTCGCGCGCCATCTCGCGCTCGCCCTGGAAGACCCGGATGGTGACCGCGTTCTGGTTGTCCTCGGCGGTCGAGAAGACCTGGCTCTTCTTGGTGGGGATGGTGGTGTTGCGGTCGATGATCCGCGTGAACACCCCGCCCAGGGTCTCGATGCCCAGCGAGAGCGGCGTGACGTCGAGCAGCAGCACGTCCTTGACGTCGCCCGAGAGCACCGCGCCCTGGATGGCGGCACCCACGGCAACCACCTCGTCCGGGTTCACGCCCCGGTGCGGGTCCTTGCCGAAGAACTGCTTCACCGTCTCGATGACCTTGGGCATGCGGGTCATGCCGCCGACCAGGATCACCTCGTCGATCTCGCCGGCCGAGATGCCCGCATCCTTCAGGGCCTTCCTGCAGGGCTCGACGGTGCGCTGGACCAGGTCGTCCACCAGCATCTCGAGCTTGGCACGCGAGAGCTTCATGGTGAGATGCTTGGGACCGGACTGGTCGGCCGTGATGAACGGCAGGTTGATCTCCGTCTGCATCGTCGAGGACAGCTCGATCTTGGCCTTCTCGGCCGCCTCCTTGAGGCGCTGCAGGGCGAGCCGGTCGCCGCGCAGGTCGATGCCATTCTCCTTCTTGAACTCATCGGCCATGTAGTCGATGAGCCGCTTGTCGAAGTCCTCGCCGCCCAGGAAGGTATCGCCGTTGGTGGACTTCACCTCGAACACGCCGTCGCCGATCTCGAGGATCGAGACGTCGAACGTGCCGCCGCCAAGGTCGTAGACCGCGATCGTGCCGCTCTGCTTCTTGTCGAAGCCGTAGGCCAGGGCCGCCGCGGTGGGCTCGTTGATGATGCGCAGCACCTCGAGCCCGGCGATCCGGCCGGCGTCCTTGGTGGCCTGCCGCTGGGCGTCGTTGAAGTAGGCCGGCACGGTGATGACGGCCTTGTCGACGGTGCCGCCCAGGTGGCGCTCGGCGGTCGACTTCATCTTCTTGAGGATCTCGGCGCTGACCTGGGCCGGCGCCATCTTCTCGCCGTGGGCACCCACCCAGGCGTCACCATTGTCGGCCTTCACGATCTTGTAGGAGACCATGTCCATGTCCTTGCGGACGACAGGGTCGTCGAAGCGGCGGCCGATCAGGCGCTTGACCGCGAAGACCGTGTTCTCGGGATTGGTCACCGCCTGGCGCTTGGCGGGCATGCCCACCAGGATCTCGCTGTCGTCGGTGTAGGCCACCATGGAGGGCGTCGTGCGCATGCCCTCCTCGTTCTCGATGACCCGGGCATTCTTGCCCTCCATCACAGCCAGGCAGCTGTTGGTGGTCCCGAGGTCGATACCGATGATCTTGCTCATTCTGTCCCCTCGCGCAGAACGCGAAAACTGCTTGCACCCGCAGAAGAGCGCGCCCGGCGAACCATCCAGAGCCGGCCGGCGGCAGCGAAGCGCTTGACGTGAGTGGCATATAAGAACCGCCCGTGAGGCCTGCAACCGCACCCGCGGCCATTCCGCAACGGCATTCGTGCCGTGCGCCGGTCGCAGCGGCGCGCGGCTTGGGCTAGGCTTCGGCGAAAGGGGCTCTGCTGCTGCGGCGCTCCGTCGATGGGGAGGAGGAAGACATGCAGCTCACCCGTCGTGTCTGCCTGGCCGCCGGTCTCGCGGCGTTGACCTGGCCGCGGCACCAGCTCCGCGCGGGAGCGGGCGCCATCCGTGTCGGCGTCTTGAAGTTCGGCACGGTGAGCTGGGAGCTCGACGTCATCAAGCATCACGAGCTCGACCGGAAGGCCGGATTCGAGCTGCTGGTGCGGCCCTTCGCCGGCAACGAGGCGGCTGACGTTGCGCTCATGGGCGGGGCGGTCGATGCGATCGTCGAGGACTGGCTGTGGGTCTCCCGGCAGCGCAGCCTCGGCGCCCCGATGAGCTTCATCCCCTATTCGAGCAGCGTGGGTGCGCTGATGGTCGCACCCGCCTCGCCGCTCGAGAGCCTCGCCGATCTCGCGGGCCGCAGGATCGGGGTGGCCGGCGGAGCAATCGACAAGAGCTGGCTCATGGTGCGCGCGCTGGCCCGCGAGCGGCACGGCCTCGATCTCGCCACCGATGCCGAGCCGGTCTTCGCCGCACCGCCCCTGCTGAGCGAGAAGCTCAGGAGCGGGGAACTCGACGCGGCTCTCAACTACTGGCATTTTTGTGCCCGACTCGAGGCAGAGGGTTATCGTCGGCTGCTCGGCGTGGGCGAGGCGCAGGAGGCCTTGGGCGTGCCGGCCACGGTCCCCCAGCTGGGCTATGTCTTCGAGGAGGGTTGGGGCCGCGAGAACGCCGCGCTGATCGCCGCCTTCGCCGCAGCCTCGCGCGAAGCCAAGGCCATCATGAGGACCAGCGAGGCCGAGTGGGAGCGGCTCGAGCCACTGACCCGGGCGGGCGACGCGGCGACGCGCGAGGCATTCCGGCGGCGTTTCGCCGAGGGCATCGTGGAGCGCTGGGGCGATGCCGAGCGGGCGCAGGCGGCCCGGCTCTACGAGATCCTGGCGGACCTCGGTGGCGGGCGGCTGGTGGGCGAGGCGCGCCGTCTTGCGCCTGGCACCTTCTGGGAAGACGTCCGGTTTTGAACGACAGCGAGCCGCTATCCGGCAGCGCGGGGAACGATTGAATGACACGACTGCAACTGGTGATCGGCCCGCGCAGGCTGTCGTCCTGGTCGCTCCGGGCATGGCTGGTCCTGGAGCGCACCGGGCTGGCGTTCGAGGAGATCGTAGTGCGCTACGATCGGCCCGGTGGCGCGGCGCGGATCGGCGAGTTCTCACCCTCGCGCCGCGTGCCGGTGCTGCTGGTGGATGGCACGCCAGTGTGGGATTCGCTGGCCATCTGCGAGTATCTGGCCGAGCAGGCGCCCGACCTCTGGCCCGCCGAACCGCTGGCGCGGGCCTGCGCTCGCTCGGTGAGCTGCGAGATGCACAGCGGCTTTCGCGACCTTCGCGCCTTCCTTCCGATGGACTTCACCGCCCGCTTCCCCGGTCCGCCGGTACTGCTGCCGCGGGTCGAGGCCGACGTGCGACGGATCGTCGAGCTGTGGGGGACGTGTCGCCTGCAGTGGGGCGGGGAAGGGCCGTTCCTGTTCGGCGGCTTCTCGATCGCCGATGCGATGTTCGCCCCGGTCGCCTCGCGCTTCCTCACCCACGGCGTGGGCCTCGGCTCCGAGGCCGAGGCCTATGTCGATGCATTGATGGCGATGCCGGCAATGGTCGCTTGGGGCGAGGCTGCCGCCGCCGAAGAGAGCGGCGAGGAGCTGGTCGTCACCGCGCAGCACGCCGGCGAGCCGACGCTTCCACACCGTCGCGCGCTGCACCAGGTCGTGCCTGCTCAAGCGCAGCCGTCACACCCCGAGCCATCGCGGCCCGAGCCGCCGCGTCGAGAGGCTCTCCATCGCGAACCGCCGCGCCCCGAGCCGGCCCGGAGCGCGACACCAGCCGTGGCCCCGCCGCAGCCGGTGGCCATGACGCGTTCGCCGCAAAGCGAGGCCCCGCCGTCCCACCACCCCCGCAGGGCACAGCCCGGGCTGCCGCAGTCCGCGTCGGCATCTGCGCTTCAGCCGACGGCAGCCGTGCCGCCGCCCACACCGGCTGTCGAGGAGCCGCCTCCGGCAAAGCCCGCGCACGGCAGGGAGCATCCGGCGGCGGCGGTGCCGGTTCGCCGCAACTGGCTGCGCGGCGGTAGCGCCCGAGCCGCCGAGGCGAGGCTCGGCGGCGCTGCTGAGCGCGTCGGTTCCGAGCCGCAAAGGGCGCCGCGCGAGCCTGCCGAGCCGCCCGAGGATCAGCGGCGGCGGCTGGTGCGCAATCCGGCCATCAAGCCCATAGGTGACGGAACTCGTCGACGACGCTGAGATAGACGTCGCGCTTGAAGGGCACGATCAGCGAGGGCAGCTGCTGCGGGCTGGCCCAGCGCCATTCCTTGAATTCGGGATGGGGCACGTCGATGCAGATGTCCTCGTCGGTCCCCTCGAAGCGGAACGCCAGCCATTTCTGGGTCTGGCCGCGATAGCGGCCGCCCCACATGCGCCGCGCCAGGTCCGGGGGCAGGTCGTAGGAGCGCCACCAGGAGCTCTCGGCCAGCAGGCTCGCCCGGTCGGTGCCGATCTCCTCGGCCATCTCGCGCAGCCCCGCTGCCAGCACCGTCTCGCCGGGGTCGATGCCACCCTGGGGCATCTGCCACGCCTCGCGCCCGGTGTCGTGGCGCTGGCCGACGAAGACCCGGTTGGCAGCGTCGAGCAGCAGGATTCCCACGCAGGGACGGTAGCCTTCCTCCGGCTCGCTGGTCAGGCAGCAGGCTGCCCGCCGTGAAGAATGTCGCATCGATGTTCCCGGCCGTCCGCTCGAATGTCCCGCTCACGGGGGTGCCGCCAACCTGCCACAAGGTGGAGTGCAAGTCGCCCGCGCCGTGCCCCGCCCGTTCGCCTCAGGGCACCAGGCCGGCGAGCCGCCGCCTTGCCAGGAGCTCGGCGGCATGGCGGGCGATGGCGTCGTAGCCGTAGGAGGAGGGATGGCGGGTGTTGCCGTCCTCCTCGCGCAGGTTGAAGCGCTGCCAGTCGATCGCAGCGGTGCCGACATCGCCGGCGATGAGGCCCTCGGGCAGCCGCCCGGCATGGGCCTGGAGAAAATCGGTGGCGCTTTGCGTGTCGAGCGGCCGATGTCCTCGAGCGTGGCGGCGCCCGGATGAGGCACGATCCGCTTGTCTTCCATGTACGGCTTCAGGCCGTAGAGAAGCCCTGACGAGTCGTAGAGAACCGGCCGGTAGGAATTGGACATCCGGTAGATGTTCTCGTACATGATCGTGAGGATCACGACCTCAGTCGCAGGATAGGTCTCGAGAACGCGCTGGAGCTTCAAGAAACCCTGGAGGGGGCCGTAGCCGCCGACGCCGTGATTGGCGACGGAGAGGCCGGTGATGGCCGCGAGGCGGGCGGGGAAGGCCTCCTCGTCGGAACCTTCCGAGCCTGCCGCGTAGAGGAGTCGCCGACCACCACCACCCGGACGCTCTACGGCTCGTAGCCCTCATAGACCCGCGCGCCGCTCGCGTCGTAGGTGGTGACCGTGGGCGTGCCCTCGCAGGACTTGCCATCCAGGGTCTTGGGGCCGTGATGATCCCAGCCCAGCACGGGATCCCCTGGCTTTTGCGCGAAGTGGCGCAGCTCGCCGGCATCGAGCTGCGCCAGAATGGCCTCACGTTCGTCCCAGGCGTCATCGAGGAGGAAGCCGGACGCCAGGCCGATGAGTTCCAGGGCAATCATCAGGAGCAGAAGCACGATGCCCGCGAACGCGATGCGCACGGATCGCCGGGCACCGGCGGCAGGGGGGCATGGGGGCTGCCGGCCCCGCGCCTCAGGCGGCCTGGGCCATGGTCAGCGCGGCGCGCAGCAGGACGTTGCAGCCGGCCTCTACATGCTCGGGCTCGGTCCACTCCTCCTCGTTGTGGCTGAGGCCGTCCTTGCAGGGGATGAAGATCATCGAGGTCGGCACGACCCTGGCGGTGTAGCAGGAGTCGTGGCCGGGGCCGGAGATCATGTCGCGATGGGCGTAGCCGCAGGATTCGGCCGCACCGCGCACCGCCTCGATGCACTTGCGGTCGAACTGCACCGGCGGGAAATACCAGATCTGCTCGACCTCGAAGGGCATGCCATGCGGGCCGCATGCCTCCTCCGCCGCCGCCCGCAGCTTTCTGTCCATCTCCTCGATCACCGCCTCCTCGGGGTGGCGCATGTCGACGGAAAAGCTGACCTGGCCTGGGATGATGTTGCGCGAGGCCGGCTGAGCGTCGATCACACCCACGGTGATGACGGCGCTCGGCCCGTGCTCGCGGGCGATCGCATCGAGCCGGGCGATGATCTTCGAGGCTGCCACCAGCGCGTCCTTGCGGCGCGGCATCGGCGTGGAGCCGGCATGGCTCTCCTTGCCGGTGATGCGCACGTCGTACCAGCGGATCCCCTGGCCGCCCACCACCACGCCGATCGGCTTGTCCTCGGCCTCGAGCACCGGGCCCTGCTCGATGTGCAGCTCGATGTGGCACTTCCAGTCCTGCGGCGCGCAGGGAAGCTCGCCCTTGTAGCCGATCCGCTCGAGCTCCTCGCCGAAGCTCTTCCCCTCGCGGTCGGTGCGGGCGTAGGCCCACTCCTTCGTGAAGGCGCCGCCGAACACGCCCGAGCTCATCATGGCGGGCGCGAAGCGGGTGCCCTCCTCGTTGGTCCAGTTCACCACCATCAGCGGATGGTCGGTCTCGTAGCCCAGGTCGTTGAGGGTGCGGACCACCTCGAGTCCGCAGAGCACGCCGGCCACGCCGTCGAACTTGCCGCCGGTGGGCTGGGTGTCGAGGTGGCTGCCCATCACCACCGGCGGCAGGTCGTCCCGCCGCCCCGGCCGGCGCGCCATCATGTTGCCCATCTCGTCCACCGTAACGGTGCAGCCCGCCTCCTCGGCCCACTGGGTGAAGAGGTCACGGCCCTGGCGGTCGAGGTCGGTCAGGGTCTGGCGGTTGCAGCCGCCCTTTGGCGTGCCGCCGATCTCGGCCATCTCCATCAGGCTGTCCCACAGCCGCTGGCCGTTGATCTTCAGGTTGGTAGGCTTCTCGCTCATCGTCCGGCTTCCCCGCTGACGGGGGCGCAGTACCCCCGCTCGTTTTGCCCGCACGATAGGTGCGCCGCCCCGCTCTGTCGACGCCACCGGCCACCGATGCCGCCGCCGTCAACGGTACCAGGTACCCTTAACGGTTTCTTGCCGCGGACCTGACGCTACTCCGCCGCCTGCGGCACGCGCCGGGGGTTTCTCGGGTCCTGCTCCCAGGTCATGTAGGGCAGGCCGTTGTTCACCGGGACCATGGTGATGCAGCCTTCCACCGGGCAGGCGTGGGCGCAGAGGTTGCAGCCGACGCATTCGGCGTCGATCACCTCGTAGCGCCTGGCGCCGTCCGTGCGCAGGGCGGCGATGGCCTGGTGGGAAGTGTCCTCGCAGGCGATGTGGCACAGGCCGCACTTGATGCAGAGGTCCTGGTCGATCCGGGCCTTGATGTCCCAGTTCATGTCGAGGTCCTTCCAGTCCACGTAGTTGGGCACGGCGGCCCCGCGGAAGTCCTCGATGCTCCGGTAGCCCTTCTGGTCCATCCAGTTGGAGAGCCCGGTGACCATGTCCTCGACGATCCTGAAGCCGTAGTGCATCGCCGCGGTGCAGACCTGGGCGCTGCCGGCGCCCATGGCGATGAACTCGGCGGCATCACGCCAGGTCTCGATGCCGCCGATCCCGGAGATGGGCAGGCCGCGGCACTCGGCGTCGCGGGCGATCTCGCCCACCATGCAAAGGGCGATGGGCTTGACCGCCGGCCCGCAATAGCCGCCGTGCGCCCCTTTGCCGTGGACGGTGGGCATCGGCGTCATGAGGTCGAGGTCGACGCCGGTGATCGAGTTGATGGTGTTGATGAGCGAGACCGCGTCGGCGCCGCCGCGCCTGGCCGCCCTCGCCGGGGCCAGGATGTTGGTGACGTTGGGCGTGAGCTTGACGAACACAGGCATCCGCGTGTGCGCCTTGCACCAGCGCACCACCATCTCGATATAGTCCGGCACCTGGCCCACGGCCGAGCCCATGCCGCGCTCGCTCATCCCGTGCGGGCAGCCGAAATTGAGCTCCACCCCGTCGGCGCCGGTCTCCTCGACCACTCCGAGGATCGCCTTCCAGCTCTCCTCCTCGCAAGGCACCATGAGCGAGACCAGGATGGCGCGGTCGGGCCAGTCCTTCTTGACCCGCTTGATCTCCTGCAGGTTCACCTGCAGCGGCCGGTCGGAGATCAGCTCGATATTGTTGAAGCCCATCATGCGGTGGCCGCGATAGTGCAACGCGCCGTAGCGGGAGGTGGTGTTGACCACCGGCGGGTCCTCGCCCAGCGTCTTCCACACCACGCCGCCCCAGCCCGCCTCGAAGGCGCGCACGACGTTGTATTCCTTGTCGGTCGGCGGGGCGCTGGCGAGCCAGAACGGGTTGGGTGCCTTCACGCCCGCGATCTCGCAGCGAAGGTCGGCCATGGATCGGTCCTCCGAAAGGCGGGTGCCGGGATGCGGACGGTCAGTCCATGAGATAGCGGTGGATGGCGCGGGCGGCGATCTTTCCATCCTCGACCGCCTGGACGGTCAGGTCCTGGCCCTGGCCGATGGCGTCGCCGCCGGCCCAGACCCGGTCGAGCGAGCTCATGCGGTCCTCGTTCACCTTGATCTTGCCGCGCTCGATCTCGAGCAGGTCGACCGACCCGTCCAGCGCCGAGGGCACCAGATGCTGGCCGATCGCCTTGAACACCATGTCGGCGCGGAGCGTGAAGCGGTCATCGGTGCCCATCAGCCGGCCGGTCTGGTCGAGCTGGGTATATTCCAGCTCGACGGCGCGCACATGGTCGTCCTCGCCGATCAGCCGCACCGGCCGGGTCCAGTGACGGATGGTGACTCCGTTGGTCTGCGCCACCTCCTGCTCGTGGTAGGTGGCGCCCATCTGGCCAGCGCCACGGCGGTAGGCGATGGTGACGTTGCTGGCCCCCAACCGCCGGCTCTGCACCGCGATGTCGATGGCGGTATTGCCGCCGCCGATCACCACCACGTCGCGGCCGACGGGCAGGCTCGCCGGATCCGCCTGGCGCAGCCGGGCGATGTAGTCGACGGCGTTGTGCACGCCGGTGAGCTCCTCGCCGGGCAGCCCCAGCACATTCACGCCGCTCAGGCCCACGCCGATGAAGACAGCGCTGAACTCGCGGCGCAGGTCGCGCAGATGGATGTCGCGGCCGAGCGCCACGCCGCAGCGCAGCTCTATTCCGCCGACACCGAGGATGAACTCCACCTCCTTTTGGGCAAAGCCGTGCGGCACCTTGTAGGCGGCGATCCCGTACTCGTTGAGACCTCCGCCCTTGGGGCGCTTCTCGAACACCACGACGTCGTGCCCCCCGCGCGCCAGGGCGTGGGCGCAGGCGAGGCCCGCCGGCCCGGCGCCGACCACGGCGATGCGCTGACCGGTAGGAGCGGCGCGGGTGAATGGCTGGGCGCCGCTCTCGAGCAGATGGTCGGTGGCGTAGCGCTGGAGCAGCCCGATCTTCACGGGCTTGTTCTCCTGCGTCGTCCGCACGCAGGCGCCTTCGCAGAGGATCTCGGTGGGGCACACCCGGGCGCAGGCGCCGCCCATGATGTTGGCCTCGAGGATGGTCGTGGCCGCACCCCCGACATTGTCGGTCTGGATGCCGCGGATGAAGCGTGGGATGTCGATCGAGGTCGGGCACGCCTCGATGCACGGCGCGTCGTGGCAGAAATAGCAGCGGCTCGCCTCGACCAGCGCCCGCTTGCGGTCGAGCGGCGGGTACAGCTCGTCGAAATTGGCGTCGTACTCCGCCGGCGTCAGCCTGCCCGCGCGGATATCGACCGCATTGCCCATGACGCACACCTTCCCTGTGCGGCGGCCCCCTGACGGATGCCGCCGGCTTTTTTGATTATCATGGACGGTAGAGAAAATCTGACCGCGCGGTCAAGAAGAAGGCAGGAGCGATGGGCTCAGCGGTGCGCACGCAGGAGATCACGGTCGGCACCGCAGCGCCTCCGGTCCTCCCAGGCGCGCAGCCAGCCTGCCAGCTCGGCGCCGGGCAGCGGGCGAGCGAAGAGGAAGCCCTGGCCGGTGCGGCAGCCGAGCTGCTTGAGGAGCTGGAGCTGCTCCGCGGTCTCGATGCCCTCGGCGATCAGGCCCAGCTGAAGGCGCCGCCCCAGATCGAGCAGGCACTCGACGATGGCGCGCTCCTTGCCGTGCTCGTCGCTTGGCGGCAGGAAGGCGCGGTCGAGCTTGATGGTGTCGAAGGGCAGGTCGGCGAGGCGGGCCATGCTGGAGTGCCCGGTGCCGAAATCGTCGATCGCCAGACGTACGCCGCTGCGGCCCAGCTCGCGCAGCGTCGAGGCCGCCGTCGCACAGTCCGTGAGCTCGTTCTCGACCACCTCGAGCACGATGTCGCCGGGCGCCGCGTGGCTCTGCCGCAGCTTGCCCAAAAAGCCGTCGAGCCAGCTGTCGCTACGCAGCATCGAGGCCGCCAGATTGACGTGCAGGGCCGGCAGCTCGATTCCGGCCGCGGTCCATTCGTGAAGCTGATCGACGGCGGTCGCGAGGGTCCACAGGCTGATCGGCATCATCGTGCCGTTGCGCTCGGCGATGTCGAGGAAGCGGGCCGGCTGGAGCAGGCCCTGCTGCGGGTGGTACCAGCGCAGCAGCGCCTCGACGCCAACCAGCTCCAGTGTGTCGAGCGCGAGAATCGGCTGGTAGTGCAGCGCCAGCTCGCGCCGCTCGACCGCCTTGCGCAGATCGGCGTCGAGCGTGGCCTTGTGGCGCGCCTCCTCCTGCATCGAGCGCTCGAACATCCGCCAACAGCCGCGGCCGGCGTTCTTGGCGGCGTAGAGGGCGGCGTCGGCGTTGTTGAGCAGCGTCTGCGGCTCGCTGCCATGCTCGGGGCACAAGGTGATGCCGATACTGGCGCCGGTCCGCACCACCGCCGAGCCCAGGGGGATGGGCTCGGCCAGGGCGCCCACGATGCGCTCGGCGAGCGGCGCCAGGTCCTGCTGGCGGTGGTCGAGGGTGGAGACGATCGCGAACTCGTCGCCGCCCAGACGGGCCACCACGTCACTGCGCCGCACGCAGCTTCGCAGCCGCCGCGCGACCTCGCGCAGCAGCGCGTCGCCAGTGACGTGGCCGAGCGCATCGTTGACCTGCTTGAAGCGGTCGAGGTCGAGCAGCACCAGGCCGAAACCGCGGCCCGTGCGCCGGGTGCGCAGGCAGGCCTGCAACAGCTCCTCGTTGAGCAGATGGCGATTGGCCAGCGAGGTCAGTGCGTCGTGGGTGGCGAGGTGGCGGATCACCTCGGTGGCCTGCTTGGAGCGGTGGATGTCGATGAAGGCGCCGATCATCCGCAGCGGGCGGCCATCGGGGTCGCGCTCCACGACCTTGCCGCGGCTCAAGAACCACCGCCACTCGCCGCCGCGCGCCTGGACCCGGTGCTCGATCTCGAAGAACTCGCTGCGCCCCGAGAGATGCTCGTGCAGGCGGTACAGGGCCTGATCGCGGTCGTTAGCGTGCAACAGGTCGAGCCAGCCCTCGACCCCGCCATTGAGCTCGCCGGGCGCGTAGCCCAATCGGGCGTGCCAGCGGTCGCTGAAGAACACCCGGCCGGCGGCGACGTCCCAGTCCCAGTAGCCGTCATTGGCGACGTCGAGGGCGAAGTCGAGCTGGCGCCGGGTGCGATCGAGCTCCTGCACGTGGATCGCCCGCCCGAGCGTCTCGATGACCCGGAGCTCCACGGTGCCGCCTTGCGGGCCCGGACCGACGGCGACCAGCGCCGGCGCCTCGTGGCCGGGATGGCGAAAGCCGACCCAAAGGCGCGCCGGCGCCTCGCCCGGATGCGGCAGGATGCGGGCCAGCAGCTTCGCCGAGGCGGGGGCGACCAGCTCCAGGAACGAATGTCCCGGGGCGGGCAGCAGGTCGGGCGGCAGAACCTCCTCCCAGCTGCCCTCCGCCTCGGTCACCCGGCCGGCGTCGTCCAGCAGGCAGCGGGCGAGACTCCGGCCGGGATCCGCGGTAGCGGGCGGATCCTGCGCTGCCACCGAGGCCGGCCCGCCGCGTTGCGGATCGGCAACTGTCCGGGAGGCCAGCCGCTCGATCGTCAGGGCGAACCTGCTGGCCCCCTGATCGAGCAGCGGCTGCATCGTGACCTTCCGGCGAAAGGGCCCGTCGCCCAGGGTGAAGGAACGGCGCGGCCGTCCCTGCAGGGCGTCGCGGCACTGGTCGAACAACAGGGAGGCGAGAGTGCTGTCGCGGGGCCTGCCTTCCTCGTCGAACCAGTCCAGCGCCGGATCGGCCTGCCACGCCTGGTTGACGGCCACCAAGGCAAGCCGCTCGCTGCTCGCGAGGTCGATGACGCCGAGCGGAATCCCGACCACGTCGATCGGCAGCCAGCGTTCGACAGAGATGGGGACTGCCATGGCGGGGCTCTTCACACTCGCGCTATGGGGTCTGGCCTACAACTTTAGATACATGTTTTAGTCGACAGTTCAACGTTTTATTGCAACTGGCACGCGAGACGAGTGTCGCTGTAAACCTGTAAGTTGATCGATGGCGGGATTGTCGCCCTGCCAAGTGAGCGGTGATGAAAATTTACCTCGCGCTCAAGTTCATCTTAATGTTACGCTATCAAGACCACAAGTTATGTTGTGCGACCAGCCTGGCAGCAGTGCCCGGCGGTGGGGGGTGCATGGTCCGGAACATGTCAGCTTCTGGCCTGCCATCGTGCGGGCACATGGGTCTGATCGCGAAGGCGCCGCGGCAGGCCGATCCCGAGGGTCCCTTGGCAGTGGTGGCAATCCTCGTGGGGGCGGGCGCTTTAGAGGCGCTTGAGCGTTTTTTCAGCACCCTGCCGAAGAATCCGGGTTGTGCCTTCGTGGTGTTGCGGGATCTCTCGGGTGAGCTCGACCTCTTCGTCCAGCGGCTGCTGGCGCGATGCACCGGTCTTCCCGCCCGGGCCACCGCAGTCGGCGAGGAGCTGGTTCCCGATACGATCCACCTGCTCGCTTGCGGCGACGGCTCCTTCGACGGATTCCTCGGATCGCTCGCCGCCGACACGGGTGGCCGCGCCGCTGCCGTGGTGCTCTCCGGCGACCGGCTGGCGGCCGCCGCAGGCCTGCAGCAGTTCGCCGGTGCGGGAGGCCTGGTATTGGTGCAGGAGCCGGCGACGGCGAGCTTCGAGGTGATGCCCTGTGCCGCCATCGCGGCGGTGCCGGAGGCGGTCGTGCTGCCGCCGGAAAGCATGGTGCAGCCGCTCTTCGCCCAGCTTCGGCTGGCCGCCGGTGAGCTCGAGGCCGAGGGGCCGCTCAAGGACGTCCTGGCTCTACTGCTGCGGCGCTACGGAATCGATTTCAGCAGCTACCGCCTGCCGCTCCTGATGCGCCGGCTGCAGCGCCGGGCGGCGTTTCGCCGGATGCCGGATCTCGGCGCCTTCGAGCAGCTGCTGCGGCGCGACCCGGAGGAGCTGGAGCGGCTGCATGGCGACTTCCTGATCGGCGTGACCACGTTCATGCGCGACCGCGAGGCTTTCGCCGCGCTGACCAGCCATGTGCTCCCCGCGCTGGCCGCGCGGCGCCGGGCCCTTCGGATCTGGGTCCCCGGCTGTGCGAGCGGCGAGGAGGCCTTCTCGATCGCCATGGTGCTGCGCGAGCATGCGCGGCAGCGCGAGCGGCCGCTCGACTTCGCCATCTTCGCAACCGACGTCCATCGCCGCTCGCTCGACCTTGCGGCCCAGGCGTTCTATCCGGACGACAGGCTCGCCGGCCTCGACCCGGAGCTGGTCGACCGGCACTTCATGCGGCTGGCCGGCGGCTGGCGGCCGCGTCCGGAGCTGCGCCGCTGCGTCGTGTTCAGCGCCCACGATCTCCTGGCCGACCCGCCGCTCTCCCGGATGGACCTGGTGAGCTGCCGCAACCTGCTCATCTACCTGTCCGCCGAGGCGCAGCGCGAGGCCCTCGGCCGACTGCATGCGTCCCTAGTGCCCGGTGGATATCTCTTTCTCGGGAGCAGCGAGAGCGTCGGCGGACCGGCTTCGGGTTTCGAGCCGGTAGAGCCGCGCTGGCGCATCTTCCGGCGGCGCGAGGGCGAGGGAGCGAAATGCCCCGAAGGCCCGCCTTTGGGGCAGCTACGCGCGCGGCTGCGGGAGGCGCCGGCCGAGCGCAGCCTGCCGCAGGCGATCGAGGCGCTGCTGGGCCACCTGGCGCCACCAGGGCTGCTGGTGGACAGCGACGGGACGATTTTGCGGGTGCTACACGAGGAGGCGGTGCGGGCAGCCCTGGCGCTGCCCGTGATGCCCGCCCGGGTGAGCGAGATCGCCGATACGGCGCTCCGCCATGGGCTCTTGGCCGGTCTCGGCTCGGCGCGGCTCACGGGCCGCGCGACGGTCGAGGCGGGCACTGTGACAAGCCTTGCCGTCGCCTGCCTGCCGGCGGGCGGGCAGTCTCTTTTTCTCGTGACCATGGGCAGGCCGGCAAAGGCGGAGACGGTCACGCCGAACAACGTGACGGTGGCGCGGCTCGAGCGGGAGCTTGCCGGTGCAGGCGCGGCGCTGCAGGCGAGCCTGGGCGACCTGCAGGCCGCCAACGAGGAGCTGCGCGCCGCCAATGACGAGCTTCAGGCGGCCAACGACGAGCTGACCTCGGTGAACGAGGAGCTGCATCTGGTCAGCGCCGAGCACGAGGCCCGACTGGGCGAGCTCGCGCAGCTCGCCACGGACATGGAGAACTTCCTGCGCGGCACTGCCATGGGCCTGGTGTTCCTCGACGAGGAGCTGGCGCTGCGCCGCTTCACCGCGCGGGCGGTGGAGCTGTTTGCGGTGGTGCCCGACGATGTCGGGCGGCCGATCCGCGAGATCCGCTGGCGCTTTGACTATCCCGACCTGGAGAGCGACCTGCTGCGCTGTCTCGAGCACGAGGTGGCGCTCGGCCGCGACGTGCGTACCCCGGGTGATGGCATGTTCCGCCTGGAGATGATGCCCTACCGGCTGCGCTCCGGTGAGGTCGCGGGGGTGGTGCTGGTGTTCGAGGATGTCGGAGCGTTGCGCAAGGTCCAGCAGCAGGCCCAGCGCGAGGCCTGCTTTGCGGTGGGCCTCGCCGAGACGGCCGGCCTCGAGGTCTGCCGCCTCGATCCGCGGCTCCGGGTCCTCGCTGCGAGTGCCGCCTTCGCCCGTGCGGTGCAGGCGGAGCCGGCGGGGCTCGGCGGCCGGCCGCTGGCCGAGCTGGTGCCGGCTCGTACCCTGGCCGGCATCGCAGCCGCCGCGGCAGGCCTGAGCCCGGCCATGACCGAGGGCAGCTTCCTGGCCGAGGACACGCGCGAGCCGGAAGGCCCGGAAGGCAGGCGGCCCCAGCGGCTCTGGATGCTCCAGGCGTTCTTCGGCGACGATGGCAGGCTGGTCGAGCTGCAGGCGGTCGTGCGGCGGCCGCCGGCAAGGGAGTGAGCGGCCGGCTTGTGCCGTCCGGATGCGGCCGCTACCGTCGATGCGGGGATGGCAGCCACGGGCGTGCGATGAGCGACCCGAAAGATCACCGGGAGGAGCGGCCGACGGCCCGTAGCGGGGCCAAGGAGAGCCGTGGGCAGGCGCGGCGGCAGAGCCAGGTCCGTATCCTCGAGGCAGCCGAGGCCGTGTTCGCCGCCAGGGGCTATGACGGCGCCACTACCGCCGAGATCGCCCGCCAGGCAGGGCTGCCCAAGGCCAATGTGCACTATTACTTCGCCACCAAAGAGGCGATATACCGCGCGGTCATCGATCGGACCCTCAAACTGTGGCTCGCGGCCTTCGAGCCGCTCGGCGCCGAGGACGAGCCGGCCGAGGCGCTCTCCGCCTATGTCCGCGCCAAGATGCGCCACAGCCGTGAGCACCCGCTGGCCTCGCGCATCTTCGCCCGCGAGATGCTGGCCGGCGCCCCGGTGGTCCGCGATTTTCTCGAGACCGAGCTGCGCTCCTGGGTCCGGGCCAAGAGCGCCGTGCTGCGCGGCTGGGCGGCGCGAGGCCTCATGGATCCGGTCGACCCGCCGCAGCTCTTCTTCATGATCTGGGCGGTAACCCAGACCTACGCCGATTTCGACGCGCAGATCTGCGCCGTTCTCGACAGGCCGCGGCAGACCGAGAACGACTTCGAGACGGCGACAGAGACGGTTCTCAAGGTGCTGCTGGACGGCTGCGGCGTCCGCCGTGCGGCGCCGGCTCAGGCCGCCAGCACGCGCGTCAGGGCGGCCTCGTAGCGCGCCGCCGCCGCCTCGCCGCCATAGCCGCGACGCTCGCTTCGGGCGAGCAGCTCGGCCGGCGGGTAGATGGTCGGGTTGAGCCGGTCGGCCTCGGGTATCAGCGGCAGCGCCGCCGCATTGGGGCAGGGATAGCGGACCGCCCGGGCGATGGCGGCGTGGATCTCCGGCTGCAGGATAAAATCGATAAAGGCATGGGCGGCCGCGGGGTTGGGAGCCCCCTTGGGGATGCACAGCGCGTCCTCCCACAGCAAGGTGCCCTCGGCCGGGATCGTGAAGCCGAGCTCCGGGTCCTCCTCCATCACCTGGAGAAGATCGCCCGACCACTCCGCGCAGAGGTCTACCTCGCCGGCCGCCAACAGGTCCTGGCCGGTATCCGGGGCGAAGCTCTTCACATGCGGCTTGGCGGTGATGAGCAGCTCGGCCGCCTGCTCGATCCTCGCCGGATCGGTGTCGTTGATCGAGTGGCCCAGATATCTCATCGCCACCCGCACGATGTCGCTATTGTCGAGAAGGGCGATGCGCCCCTGGTAACGGCGCGGCTCGAAAAGCGCGCTCCAGCTTTCGGGCGGGGCCACCGGACGGCGATAGCCGATCCCCATCGCACCCCAGAAATAGGGCGCGCTGTGCGCGCGGCCGGGATCGTAGGCCGGGTCGGCGAACGCGCTTGCGATGTTCGCCATCCCGGGGATCGAGGCTGGGTCGAGCTTCATGAGCATGCCGGCAGCGATCATCCGCTCGACATTGTCGCTCGAGGGGAAGATCACGTCATAGCCGGGATTGCCCTCGCGCAGCCTGGCGAACAGCTCGGCATTGCTGGCATAGACATCGTAGCGCACGGCGATGCCGGTGGCCGCGGTGAAGTCGGCCAAGGTGGTGGGGCCCAGATAGGTGTCCCAGCCATAGACGTTGAGAGTGTCGCCGGCCGCCGCGGCCGGGGAGCGCAGGATGGGCAGGGCGGCGGCGGCGGCGAGGCCGGAGGTCAGGAGGCGGCGGCGGTCGAGGCGGGACATCGGCGGTCTCCCTGGGAGCTGGCTCGCCAGAGAGCGCCGCCGCCCCGCCGCGTCAATGCCGGGCGGTGACGCAGGTCCGGCTCAAGAGGCCAGCACGCGGGTGAAGGCCTCCTCGTACATCGCCGAGACCTCCTCGCCCTGGTAGACGAGCAGCTCGCAGCGCTCGAGCACCTCCTCGGGCGGATAGATGGTCTCGTCCTCGCGCATCTCCAGGGGGAGCAGCGCGCGCGCCTTCTCGTTGGGCAGCGCGTACTGGATCTCCTCGGCGATCGCCGCGTGCACCTCGGGCTCGAGGATGTAGTTGATGAAGGCGTGCGCGCTCTCGGGGTTGGGTGCACCCTTGGCGATGCACAGATTGTCGGTCCAGATCTGGCCGCCTTCCTTCGGCACCCGGTAGCCGATGTCGGGATCCTCCTCCATGACCTGGAGCACGTCGCCCGAGAACTCGAGCGCCACGTCCACCTCGCCCGAGAGCAGCAGGTCCTGGCCGGTGTCCGGCGCGAAGGTCTTGATCTTGGACTTGATGCGGATGAGCGCGTCGGCAGCCTCGGCCACCACCTTGGGATCGGTGGTGTTCATCGAGTGGCCCAGATACTTGAAGGTCATCCGCAGCGTGTCGACGTCGGCCAGCAGGGCGATCCGGCCGTCCCACTTGTCGGTCTCGAAGATCTCGGCGAGGCTCTCGGCGGTGCCCTTCGAGCTGCGGAAGCCCAGGCCCAGCGTGCCCCAGAAATAGGGGACGCTGTGCGCCAGCTCGGGATCGTAGCTGGGGTTGCGGAAGCGCGGCGCGAGGTTCACGAGATTGGGCAGGAGCGCGTGGTCGAGCTGCGCCAGCATGCCGGCCGCCCGCATGCGCTGGACGTAGTTGTCGGTGGGGACCACCACGTCGTAGCCGGGATTGCCCTCGCGCAGCTTGCCGAAGAGCTCCTCGTTGCTGCCGTAGAGGTCGTAGCGGACCTTGATGCCGGTGGCCTCGGTGAACTCTTCCAGCGTGTTCTCGCCGATATAGGTGTCCCAGTTGTAGACGTTGACCACCTTGTCCTGGGCGTCGGCCCTCCGGAAGGGAAGGCCGGCCGCGGCGGCCACGCTGAGCGTGCCCCCCAGAAAGCGGCGGCGATCGAGGGCGGCAAGCGGCAGAAGCGGGCGGCGTCGCGACATCGTCCACGATCCTTGCGTTCGAGGTGGGGCTCGCTTTGCGAGCGACCTGCGGCAGCCCCGTGCAAAAGTCAATGCCGCCCGCCCGGCTCTCCGGCCGGCGGTCGGGCTCAGCCCTCCGCCTCGACGGCCCCCAGGTCGATCGCCCCGCCGCGGATCGCCCGCGGTCGCGTGCCGGCGGGATGGACATATTCCAGCTCTGGCGTCAGGCCCATGCCGCGGACCCTGCCGGGCTGGATGCCGGCATCGATCGCCGGCGAGCCGGGCAGCAGCCGGTAGTCGCTGGCGGCCGCGTCGGCGAATCGCGGATCGCTGCCGGCCAGCCCCGACTTGACCTGCACCGGCCCGGCATGGGGCTCGCCGCGGCCGGCCATGATGTTGTTGACGAGGATAACCGGATCGTCGCTGCGGTTGGCGACGAAAACGCCGTTCCCGCGGTCGTTGACGATGGTGTTGTTGACCAGCCAGGTGCTGGCGCGGGGCGCTGCCCGCCCCTCGCTGGCGAGGCTGATCACCACCCAGTTGTCGGCCTGCGGTCCCTGCCGCACGAGGTTGCCCAGGATGATCGTCGGGGCGGCATCGGCAATGTCGATCTGGTAGGACGCGGAGCCCTGCGCGCCGTCCTCGATGCGGTTGTAGGCGATGAGGTTCTCGCGCGCCCGGCTCTTGACGTTGTGGCCGCCGGCGGCATCGTGCACCCAGCTGCCGCGCAGGGTGAAGCGGTCGGCGCCGGAGACGTAGATATTGTGCCCCGGCTGGATGCCGTAGCGCTCGTGGTCGACGCTGTTGCGGGTGAATTCCGAGCCTTCGATCAGGATCTCGCCGGCAAAGTCGCCGGCGGTGAGAATGCCCATCTCGTTATCGTGCACGTAGAGCCCGCGCAGCGTGAGGTTCGCCCCCTCGGCGCGGATCGCGGCGCCGTTGTGGTCGGCAACGCTGCTGTTGGAGAGCTCGATATTCTCGATGAGCACGTCGCGGCCGCTGACAACCCAGGCGGCCTTGCCGCCGTAGCCGCCGCCGTCGGCGTCGATGTGCGGCCGCCCGCCGACGCCGCGGATGGTCAGGTTCGACTGCGGCCAGCGCGCCACGTCGCCCCGATAGGTGGCGGCCACGATCTCGACCGTGTCGCCGTCCCGGGCGACTGCCGCCGCGGCGCTCGGCACCGGCAGCGGGAGGCCCGGTCCGACCCGGAGGAGCCGGCCACCCTGCGCGACCGCCACCGGCGCCGGGCCTGCCGGCGGCGCTGCTGCTGCCGCCGTGCCGCCGGAGCGCTCGAGGCGGATCGCTGCGCGCGGGTCGGCCGGCACGCCGTCGAAGGCGAGGCCGGCGATGTCGTCCTGCTCGAAGGGCAGCACGAAGACGCGCCCGTCCTTGAGCTCGATCCGCATCTCGGCCGCGGCCGGAAGCGCCAGGAGGGCGCCGCCCACGGCGAGGGCGGCAAGGCGATGGGAAGGCACGGCAAGCTCCCGCGAGGCGACCCGATCCGTCGTCAGCCTTAACCGAGCCTTCTCGTTCCGTTAACCGTGAGAGACCGCCTGGGCGTTCGGGGGCGCACCAGGATGCAGGGATCTCAGGAGCCCGCCGGCAAAAGCCGCTCGAAAGCCTCGAGCTCCTCGGGCGGCAGCGGGCTGGTGACCTCGTAGCGGAAATGCGGACCTTCCCAGCGCATCTGGCTGAGACCGGGCAGGTCTGCCGCGGTCGGCATCGCCGTGCCGCGCGGGCGGATGTGCAGCATGGTGGTGGCGTCGCCATGGCCATAGAGGAGCACGGCACCCTCGCCGCCGGCCTGCCGGTCGAGGCTGCCGCCGAGCAGCGAGAAGCCGTCCGGCTGCGGCGGCAGCGGGTAGTCGGTGCCGGTGGTCTCGACGAGCCAGCGGCGCAGCCGCTCGGAGTCACCGCTCGCGAAATCGGGCGCGCGGCCATCGGTGAGAAGGCCCGCGGGGGCGAGCGCCATCGGACCGCCGGCGCGCGGGCCGAGCAGCGTCATGCCGAGCTGGTAGACCGTGCCCAGGGCCGCGGTGATCAGCAGCACCCCGGCGAGCGGCCCGAGAAAGCGGCGGCGGCCCTGCTGGCGGCGACGCGGCCGGTCGGTCACCACCGGCGGTGGCGGGGGCAACCGGCCGGGCTCGCGCGGTGGTGGCAGGGCGCGCATCACCGGCATCTCGGGCAAGGGAGCCGGATGGGTGGTGCTGCGCACCAGATCGACCTCGAGGGTCGACCAGATCGCCTCGCAGCGCTCGAGCGAGCGGAACCGCCGGGCGAGCTCGCGCTCGAACTGCTTGAGCTTCTCGATGCGGGTGCGGCAGGCGAGGCAGGTGGCCACGTGCCGGCGCATCAACGCTCCCCGGCTGCGGCCGAGCCGGCCGTCCAGAAAGGCCTCGAGATAGCGGTCCAGATCCGAGCACTGCATGGGACCCACCCCGCCGGCGCGTCATCGGCACTCGCGCACACCGACCGGCGCGGCTCCTGCCATCCCATCCGACACGACGGCTGCTTAGACCCGTCGACTTTCCTCCAAAGGACGGCACGACGCAATGGCCGAGGTGCTGCGCCGCCATGCGCCGTGGCGTCGCCGCATCATGGGCTGCATTCCTCATTGCCAAGCGGCGGCGATCCATCGACATAGAAGGACGGGGCCGAGCCGGCGGGCACGCGGACGGCCCGAGGGGTCTGGTACCTCGCCCGTCCGTCTGCGGCGGCTCCCAACAAGGGAGGCAGCAATGAGCGCGGACGCATCCAACCGGAACGTAGCCTTGGTCGGCCCCGGCGGGGCCGGCAAGACCACGCTCCTCGAAAGCCTGCTGTTCGTCACCGGCGCCATCGGCCGCAAGGGTCGGGTGACGGACAAGAACACTGTCGGCGACGCCAGCCCCGAGGCGCGCGAGCGGCAGATGAGCACCGAGGTGAACGTCGCCGGCACGAGCCACGAGGCTATCCGCCTCACCCTGCTCGACTGTCCGGGCTCGGTGGAGTTCGTCCAGGAAGCGCGCGCCGCCCTCATGGGCGTCGATCTCGCCGTGGTGGTGGTGGAGCCTGTGCTCGAGCGGATGATCGCGGTGGCACCGTTGCTCCATTTCCTCGACGAGCACGACATCCCTCACATGGTCTTCATCAACAAGATGGACCGCTCGGAGGTGCGCTACCGCGATCTGCTCGACGCGATTCGCAGGGTGAGCGCCCGGCCGGTGGTGCCGCACCAGTATGCGATCGGCCGCGGCGAGGAGCTGCTGGGCTATGTCGATCTGGTGACCGAGCAGGCTTACGCCTACCGGAAGGACGGTCCCTCCGACCGCATTCCGCTGCCAGAGGAGTATCGCGAGCGCGAGCAGGAAGCGCGGCGGATGATGCTCGAGACCTTGGCCGATTTCGACGACGACCTGCTGGAAAAGCTTCTCGAGGACCAGGAGCCTCCGACCGAGCAGATCCTGCGCGATCTCCAAAAGACCCTGGGCGCCGACCAGGTGGTGCCCGTCTTCATGGGCGTGGCCGAGCAGGACATGGGTGTGCGGCGCTTCCTCGAGGCGCTCGTCCAGGAGACGCCCGAGCCTGCCGCGCGGGCAGCAGCGCTGGGCATCGCTGGCGATGGTCCGCCGCTGGTCCAGGTCCTCAAGACCTATTTCGTGCCGCATGCCGGCAAGCTGTCTCTTGTGCGGGTGTGGCGCGGCAGCGTCAAGGACGGGATGACGCTCGACGATATGCGGATCGGCGGGGTGGTGCGCCTGATGGGCGGCCAGCACGAGCCGGTGGGCGAGGCGGGGCCTGGCAGCATCGTCGGCCTGGCGCGACTCGAGGAGGCTCGCACCGGGGCCGTGCTGGGCTCGCCCGGCGAGGCCGCGCCGATGCGCAGCGCGGCGCCGGCGCCGCCGATGTATGCCTTTGCCATCACCCCCGCCAATCGCAGCGACGAGGTCAAGCTCTCGAGCGCTTTTGCCAAGCTGGTCGACGAGGATCCCGGGCTGCGCGTCGAGTCGGACCCGGAGATGCGCCAGACGCTGCTGTGGGGGCAGGGCGAGATGCATCTGCGGGTGGCGCTCGACCGGCTGCGCAACAAGTACAATGCGGCGGTCGAGGCAAGCTCGCCCAAAACGCCTTACCGCGAGACCATCCGCAAGGCGAGCCAGGCGCATGGCCGGCACAAGAAGCAGAGCGGAGGCCACGGCCAGTTCGGCGACGTCAAGATCGAGATCCGGCCCCTGGACCGCGGCCAGGGCTTCCAGTTCGAGAACCGCATCGTCGGCGGCGCCGTGCCGCGCCAGTTCATCCCCGCGGTCGAGGGCGGCGCCCGCGACTTCCTGCAGAAGGGGCCGCTCGGCTTTCCCGTGGTCGACGTCGCGGTGACGCTCACCGACGGCCAGTTCCACAGTGTCGACAGCAACGAGCTGTCCTTCAAGATGGCGACCGCGCTGGCGCTCAAGGAGGGCCTGCCGAAATGCGCCCCTGTGCTGCTCGAGCCGGTGCTGTCGGTCACCATCTCGGTGCCCGCTGACTACACGTCCAAGGCGTTGCAGCTGATCTCCACGAGGCGCGGGCAGATCCTCGGCTACGAGGCCAAGGGCGGGTGGAGCGAGTGGGATGAGATCCGCGCCAGCATCCCGCAGGCCGAGATGCACGACCTGATCGTCACGCTGCGCTCGATGACCCAGGGCACCGGCTTTTTCGAGTGGAGCTACGACCGTTTGCAGGAGGTCCCGGAGCGGCTGGCGCAGGCCATCGCCGAGAACCACGGCAACACTGCCGGCTGAGTTGCCGGCAGAAGGCCGCCGCCCCGCCCCGAGGACGAGCGGGGCGGCGCCGCGCTCAGGTGGCGCTTGCCGCCTCCACCCGTCCGCGCAGCATGTCGAGCAGGCCGTCGATGCCGTGCTGCTGGGCTATCGCCAGGAACTCGCTGCGCTGGGTGACGACGAAGCTCGCGCCCTCCACCACCATGTCGATGACGCGCGGGCCGCTTTCCAGCTGGCGCACCCGCCAGTCGACCCGGATCGGCGTGTCGGCGGGGCGGCGGATCTCGGTGCGCACCAGCACGTCGCCGCCAGCACCGCGGCCCGCGGCGCTGCTGCCGAGCACCGCGAAACGCTCGCCCGAGTAGGCGCGCAGCCGCTGGCTGTAGGTCTTGAGGACGAGGTCGGTGAACAGTCGCTCGTACTCAGCCTTTTGGGAGGCGTTCATCCGCCGGTACTCGAGGCCGAGCGCCAGGCGCGCCAGAAGAGGCAGGTCGAACTCGCTCTGCAGCAGCGCCCCGAGCCGGGCCTCCAGCGCTGCCTCGTCGTCGGCAAGAATCTCGATGACCCGCTGGCCCAGCCGCTCGACGAGCATGCGGGCGGCCGCCTCCTCGTCGGCGACGCCCGCGGCGGCCGCGGCGGGAAGCATCAGCGTCGCCGCGCCGCAGCGCAGCACAAACCGTCGGCTGATCGACATTGGAAACCCCGGTGCATCCATTTGAGGTGGAATGTTTCTGGTCTTAGTCGCCTTTTCGATTGGGCGCCATCCCCTGTGCACCATCACCTGCCCGTCCGCACGGCGGCGGCACACTCTCTTGCGCCAGATCAAGGGATCCTAACGGGCAATTGTTTGATAAACTGTTCATCCAAAGAAAAATCGGGAGGGCAGCGATGATCACCTACGAGGACTGCCTTGCGCTCGCCGGGCTCACCGAGGAGGAGGTCGCCGCGGTGGCGCGTCACGAGAAGCTGCCGGAGATGCTCGCGGCCGAGCTGGGCGGTTACCTGTGCGCCGAGCCGGGCGGCACCGCCCGACTCCAGCACATGATCCGGGACGACATCGAGGCCGCCCGCCGGGCTGGCAACTGCGCCGAGGCTGCAAGGCTGCGGCTGGTGCTGCGCCATTTCTGCGCGACCCATCCGGCTTCCGGCTGACCCGCTCAGGCCTCGCCGCGCCGTGCGGCGGGGCCGGTGCCGGCGATGGTCGCGATGGTGAGCAGGCTGAAGATCGCCACCAGCCAGAACACCAGGCGCAGCATCTCCAGGTCGACCAGCAGGCCGTACAGCGGCGGGGCGATGAGCCCGCCGATATTGAAGCCGACCATCACGAAGCCGAAAACCTTGCCGCTCGCGCCGGGGGGCGTGACCTGGCGCACCAGCATGTCGCGCGAGGGGGCGATGAGCCCGCTGAAGAAGCCGGCCACCAGGAACAGCGCCACGATCGGCCAGAGGTCCATCTCGAAGAGCGCGAACAGGCCGGCCGCGACGCCGATCACCAGCGAGCTCAGGCCCACCACCAGCCCGTGCCGGCCGAACCGGTCGGCGACCCAGCCGCCGGCCAGCACGCCCAGCGCGCTGACAACCAGATAGACCGTGAGCGGCAGGCTGGCGGTCGCGAGGTCGAAGCCGTAGAGCCGCTGCAGCACCACCACGCCGAAGGCGGTGAAGCCGCTGTGCGAGATCGCCAGCATCAGGAAGAACAGCAGCGAGAGCAGAACCGGCGGGCTCATGAGCAGCCGCATGTCGGTCCGGGTCGATTCCTGCGGCTTGCGGGCCGGTGCCCTCTCGCGGGCGGAGAGGTCGGCGCGGCTGGCGAGCAGCGCCAGACTAACGGCGAGGCCGGCGATCCCGGTCACGAGGAGGGCCGTCTGCCAGCCGAGCCAGGCGGTCAGCGCCACCATCACCGGCGGCGCCATGGCAAAGCCCAGATAGCCGCCGAAGGTATGGATCGAGAAGGCGCGACCGATCCGGCCCGGGCTGACCCGGGCTGCGAGCACCGCATAGTCGGCCGGGTGGTAGACGGCGTTGCCGAGCCCCGCCAGCACCATCAAGGCGAGCAGCGCGGGATAGGTCGGAAACAGGCCCAAAAGCCCGATCGCCACGGCAAAGGCGGTGTGGCCGACGATGAGGATCGCCGCCGGCCCGATGCGATCAACCAGAAAGCCGATCGGCGGCTGGCTGAGCGCGGTGGTGACGTTGAGGACCGCCAGTCCCAGGCCCAGCGCGGCGACGCTGACGCCGAGCTCGGTGGAGAGCAGCCCGAAGAGCGGCGGCAGCGCCAGGATGTAGAAGTGCGAGAAAAAGTGGGCGGAAGTGATCAGCGTGGTGACCTTGACGTCGCCGCCGGCCGCCGGAGAAGCGCCCTCCACCCGCGTCGCCATCTTCAGCCTCCGATCGCCTGCGGCGGGGCCACCCCCAGCCGCCCGGCCTCGGCCACGAGCGCCCCGATGATCCCCGGATAGAGCTCGACGCCCTCCGCCAGCGCCCGGCGCTTGCGGGCGAGGGCCGCGTCGCCCGGCACGCGCACCTTCTCCATGCCCGGCCGCGGCGGGTTCGAGCGGCAGGCATCGGCCAGCCAGCCGGCCTGGCGCTCGAACGCCTCGAGGCCGCCGAAGGCCGCCGGGTCGAAGGCCTGCACGAACACCGACGCGCCCCAGGTGGCGGGCGCGTCGGCGCGGCCGAAGCCGGCGAGCGCCTGGGTCAGCGTCTCGATCATCAAGGCGAGGGCATAGCCCTTGTGGCCATGGTCGAGGCCGCCCATCGGCAGGATCGAGCCCGGCGGCTCGCGCTCGATGACGGCGCTGTCGTCGGTCGGGTTGCCGTCGGCGTCGAGCCACCACTGGAAGGGCAGGCGGCGCCCCTCGCCGGCGAGGCGGCCGGAGAGCCCGTTGGTGGTCACCGAGGCACTGATGTCGATCAGGATGGGGTCGCCCCCGGTGGGAATGCCGCAGGCCACCGGGTTGGGGGTGAAGAGCGGCCGGCGTCCGCCGAACGGTGCCACCGAGGCGACCGAGGGATCGGAGGAAGCCAGCATCAGCATGCAGCCCTGCTCGGTCGCCCGGGTCAAGAAGGCCGCCAGGCAGCCGATATGATGGCTGCGGCGGACAGTGACGGCGCCGACGCCGAAGCTCTTTGCGCGGCGCACCGCCTCGTCGACCGCCCGGGCGGTGAGCCACAGGCCGGGCAGGTAGCGGCCGTCCCAGGTGGTCACGGCGGCCATGTCGGCGACGATTTCCGGCTCGCCCTCGGCGGCCATCTCGCCGGCCGCGAGCTTCTTCAGATAGGCGGGGGCCAGCTGCAGTCCGTGGGTCGTGTGGCCCATCAGGTCGGCCTCCACCAGCAAGGCGGCGGTGACAGCCGCCTTCTCGCTGTCCAGCCCCGCCTTCTCGAACAGGCGCGTTGCAAACGCCGTCAGCCCTGCCGCCTCGTACCGTTCAGCCATCATGCCTCCCTGGCCATCGCCGCCCCTCTTGTCCCGCTTTGGCTGGCGCAGGACAAGCGCCGGCGGCGCAGGGCGCTCCTCTCCCAGTGCAGGAGGCTTGCTGCACCGACAGAGCGGCGAAAGAAAAGATCCGCATCGCGCGTGGTATCGTCGCTGTTTTCGGGATCATCTTCTCGGAATGCACGATGTCGAAAACAGACGATGGCATCGGAACCCGACCGGGCGCGGGTCGTTCGGACGAAACGCACGCCAAAAGAGGCTGCGTTTCTACCATCTCAGGGCGTCCCAGCGGCGCCCGCGATCGAGGAGAATGGCCATGCGAGCACGTTATCTTTCCGCCCTGGCGCTGGCCGCCGCCCTGGCCACCCCCGCTTTCGCGCAGTCGGGCAAGTCGAGCGACCAGTCGAGCCAGCAAGCCGGGCAGAAGGCGACCGCACAATCGACGCAGCAGCAGACGATGTCGCAGGAGAAGCTGCGCAGCCAGCTCGAGAAGGCGGGCTTCAGCAAGATCGAGATCATCGATGCGGCCTTTCTGGTGCGCGCCGAGGGGCCCGATGGCGACCGGGTGCTGATGTATATCGATCCGCCAAACAACATGGCCGGCGGCACCGGCAGCAGCGCGTCGGGCAGCGATAGCGGCAAGTCGAAGAAGTCGTCCAACTGACGGCGGCGAACGGGGCGGGCCGCGCCGGTCTCTCGGCCCGCCCGGCCGCCAGGAGCATCGCCATGTTTCTAAGAGGAACCGTCGTCGTGGCGCTGGCCGCAGGGATCGCCGCTCCAGCACTCGCCGCCGGCCCCTACGACCTCGCCGAGCGGCGCTTTCTCGACGAGGTGGCGGATCCGACCTGGTTCGTGGTGGAGTCGGGACGTGCCGTGCTCGACCGGCTGGAGCACGACAGCCAGCTCGGCGAGCTCGCGCAACGCATGATGAAGGAGCACCGGGCGATCTACGTCACCCTGGCCGAGCTGGGTGAGGAGGTCGACGTTGCGGTCTCCAAGGAGCTGGACCAGCGCTTCACCGAGACGATGACGGGCCTTGAGAGCCTGGAAGGCGAGGACGATTTCACCCGCGCCTGGCTCGATGTCCAGATGGAGATCCATCGCGAGATCATCGAGGCCTTCGAGCGCCATGCCGCCGAGGCCGGCGCCAGCCCGAAGATGCGGGAGATCATCGAGGACCATCTTCCGCACCTGCGGGAGCATCTGGCCAGGGTAGAGGCGTTGCGGGGGCGAGGCTGACGGGCGAAGCCTCGCACCGCCTTTCCCGCAGGGCCGGCCTTCCGCTATAGGCCCGCCATGCTTATCGACATAGTCCGCTCCTTTGGCGCCCTCGGCGACCGCCGCGTCCGCGGCGTGCTGTGGCGCGGCATCACCCTGGCGCTGGCCACCCTCATCGCGCTCGGCTTCGGCGTCGAAGCGTCGGTCGACCTGCTCGGCACCACGGGCTATTCGTGGGTCGACCGCTTCATCGACGTTCTGGGCGTTCTCGGCACCGCCGTCGTCGCCTGGCTGCTCTTCCCGAGTATTGTCGTGGCCCTCTCGAGCTTCTTCCTCGAGCGCGTCGTCGACGTCACCGAGGCCCGCTTCTACCCGGGCCTGCCGCCGGCTCGCGCTGTGCCGCTGGCCGAGCAGGTCTGGGCCGCGCTTCGCCTGCTGGGCCTGTCGCTGCTGCTCAATCTCGCCGCCCTGCCGCTCTATCTCGTCCCGGTCTTGAACCTGCCCGTCTGGCTGCTGATCAATGGCTGGCTGGTAGGCCGCGAATATGTCGAGCTGGTGGCGCTGCGCCGGATGCGCCCGGCGGCGGTGACGGCGTTGCGCCGAGAGCGGCGGATCCGGCTTTGGGCCGCGGGAGCGCTGGTGGCTTTCCTGCTCACTGTCCCGCTGCTCAATCTGGCAGCGCCCGTGCTCGGCGCCGCCTTCATGACCCATCGCCTGCACCGGCTGGGCGTGGCGCGACCGGAAACCCGGGCGGCCTGAGCTGGCGCGGCGCCCGCCTTGTGGAATCGCCGTGGAGGGCTTCACGACACAGGCTGGCGGCAGCTCAAGCGGCCTGGCGGACGAGGCCAGGAGATGGCTCAACGCTCGCCGCCGCCAACTGACAAAAGACGGAAAACGAACGCCGCGTAGCGCCCTTCCACGGTTCCGCCAGCCTGCTGAGGTCTGGCCCTCTCTTCCCGCTGCTTGTTCGGGACGGCTACCTAGCCGGCGGCCTGCTGCCGCGCCGCCTGGCACTCCTCCGCTGATTCCAGGTAGGTGTCGACGTAGAGCCGGCGCACGGTCGTGAGACCGGCAGCCGCCAGCGGGGTCGCCAGCGCCAGCCCCAGCACCCCGAAGAGGACGCCCAGCAGCAGTTGCACCGAGATGACCAGCGCCGGCGGCAGCTCGACCCGGCGCTCCTGGATCAGCGGCGTGATGAAGTAGCTCTCGAGGGTCTGCACGCCCAGATAGAGAGCCACGACCCAGACCGCCAGAACGGGCTCCTCCGCCAGCGCCAGCAGCAAGGCGGGCACCGCCGAGAGCACCGGGCCGATGTTGGGAATGAAGGTGAAGAGGGCGGCGATGATCCCCAGCACAAGGGCCAGCGGCACGCCCAGGAGCCAGAGGCCCAGCCCGGTCAGCGTGCCGACGATGGTCATGGAGAAGAGCTGGGCCACCAGCCATTGTTGCAGGGTCTCGCGCAGCTCGCCCAGGAAAACGGCGGCGCGCGGCCGCAGGGAAGGCGCCACGAGAGCCTCGATGCCGCGCGTGTAGAGGCGCGGCTCGGCTGCCATGTAGATCCCCAAGAACAGGATCAGGACCATGTTGCCGAGCGCGCCGAAGGTGGTCGTGATGGCCGTCGACGCCGTCTTCGCGGCCCCGCCGCCGGCCTTCGACATGAGCTGGGCCGGATCGACCTGGTCGAGGATCCAGCGGCCCCACGCCCAGCTCTCGACCCACTCGCGGATGGTGCGCACCGCCTGCGGCACCTCCTGCCAGAGCTCGTCGAGCTGGGACGCAAGCAACGGCGCCGCCACCACGCCGATCCCGACCGCCAGGCCTGCGAGCAGGACGGTGAAGAGCCCGAGACCCCAGCCTTTGCCGGTTCCCGTCCAGCGGGCGATGGCATCGCCGCCGCCGCGCAGGAAGACGGCCAGCAGCACACCGGCGAACACCACCAGCAGGACGCGCGGCGCCAGCACCAAAAGCAAGGCCAGCACCGCCGCCACGACGAGCAGCGACACCTGCCGCCGGCTCATGGGCGCTCTCCTCAGAAGATGAGCGCGAAGAGCCCGATCACGACCAGAAGGCCGATGATGAAGATGGTGAGAGCGGTGCCTCCGAGAAATTTCAGCATGCCCTTGCTCCGCGGCTGGTGGAGGGCGTCTTCGCCCGACCGTCAAGGAACGGCCGCTGCGGCCCGAAGGTTGCGCCGCTGGCCGATGCGGCGGGTCCGTGCTAGCGAGCGGGCTCCCCTCGAAGCGGGCCGATGAAGATGAGCATGTCCTCCCGCCCGCCGGCGATCCGCAGCCTCGCATTCGCCGCGATGCCGGGCCTTTTCGTATTTCTTTGGAGCACCGGCTTCATCGGCGCCAAGCTGGGTCTGCCCTACGCTCCGCCGCTCACCTTCCTGACGCTGCGCTTCCTCATGGTGCTGGCGCTGCTCTTTCCGGTGGCGCTGCTCACGCGGGCGCCCTGGCCGCGCTCGGCTACCGAGATCGGCCATTACGCGGTGGCCGGGCTGCTGCTCCATGTGGGCTATCTGGGCGGCGTCTATGTCGCTATCGGCCTCGGCGTCGAGGCCGGCCTCTCGGCGCTGATCGTGTCGATCCAGCCGCTCCTGGTGGCGGCCCTGGCCGGCCTGCTGCTCGGCGAGCGGGTGACCAGGAGGGCCTGGATCGGCCTGGCGCTGGGCCTTGCCGGCGTGGGCCTCGTGGTGCAGGGCAAGCTCGGCGCCGGTATCGGTGACGCCGCCGGCATCGCCGCCTGCCTCGTGGCGCTGCTGGCGATCACCGGCGGCACGATCTACCAGAAGCGCTTTTGCGCCGGCATGGACCTGCGCACCGGCAATCTCTTCCAGTTTCTGGCAGCCGCCACCGTGGCCGGCCTTGCAGCACTCCTGTTCGAGGATCTCGAGGTGCAGTGGACCGGCGAGTTCGTGTTCGCGCTGGGCTGGCTCGTCCTGGTCCTCTCGCTCGGCGCCTTCACCCTGCTCTATCTGCTGATCCGCCGCGGTGCGGCGAACCGGGTCGCGAGCCTCTTCTTCCTCGTGCCGCCCTGCACCGCGCTGATCGCCTGGCCGCTGTTCGGCGAGACGCTGGGGCCGGCCGAGCTCGCCGGCATGGCGCTGGTCGTGGTGGGGGTGGCGCTGGTCAACCTTCCCGGCAGGGCGTTGCGGCGTTGACAGGCAGGGGCCTCGCCCCTAAGTCGCGCGAGCCGGCCTCCGCCGATCGGGCGGCCCGGCGATCCCACCCCAGCGACGGCGAGGCGACCGGCGATGGATGACTGGCGATCGCGGCCCGTCCTGTTCCTGGCCCTCCTGGCGCCCGGCGCGCTGTGGCTGGCCCTGTTCTTCCTGGCACCCCTGGCGATGGTATGGCTGCTGGCGTTCGGCGAGAAGGCCGGGCCGGTGGCGATCGACATCACCTGGACGCTGGCCAACTACCAGGCAGCACTCGACCCGCTCTATCTCAAGCTGTTCTGGAAGTCCTTCTGGATCGCGGCCCTGGCCACCGCTGCCTGTCTGGTCGTGGCCTTCCCGGCGGCGCTGCTGGTGAGCTTCGCCTCGCCGCGCAGCAAGCCGCTGCTCCTGCTGCTGCTGGTCCTGCCGTTCTGGACCAACCTGCTGATCCGCACCTACTCGCTGATCGCCGTGCTGCGCGGCAACGGCTACCTCAATGACGGGCTGGGCCTGCTCTGGGAGGTGCTCCGGTTCCTGCTGACCCCGGTGGGCCTCGCCGGCCTCGCGGGCGAGCGCTTCCAGCCGCTCGAGCTGCTCTACAACGATGCGGCCGTGGTGCTGGGCGTGACCTATGTCTACCTGCCCTTCATGGTCCTGCCGCTCTACGCCACCCTCGAGCGGCTCGACCGCAGCCTGCTCGAGGCGAGCCTCGATCTGGGCGCCTCGCAGTGGCGCACCTTTTGGAGCGTCACCGTGCCGCTCGCCTGGCCGGGCATCGTCTCCGGGGTCATCCTCGTCTTCATCCCGGCGCTGGGGACCTTCTTGATCTCCGATCTTCTGGGCGGGCCCGACGCGCTGCTCGTGGGTAACGTCATCGAGCGCCAGTTCAAGGCCGCCAACAACCTGCCGCTGGGGGCGGCCCTGTCGTTCCTGCTTCTCTACGCGACCTTCGCCGTCCTCGCGGCACGGGCCTGGCACGGCGCCCGGGCGGCCCGCCTTGGCTGAGCGCGGCCCCCTCGACTATGGAAGGCGCTGGTCGCTGCGGCTGTGGCTGGCCGCCACGCTGGTCTTCCTCTACGCGCCGATCGCCATCCTGGTGGCTTTCAGCTTCAACGACAGCAAGCGCAACATCGTCTGGCGCGGCTTCACCACCGACTACTACGTCAAGGCCTGGCACAACGCCGCGCTGATCGAGGCGTTCGGCAACACGCTGGTGATCGCCGTCCTCGCCACCGTGCTCAGCACCGTGATCGGCACGCTGCTGGCGATCGGCCTGTGGCGCTTCCGCTTTCCCGGCAAGGCAGCCTTCGACGCCGCGGTGGCCCTGCCGATCGTCATTCCCGAGATCAGCTTCGGCGTGGCGCTGCTGGTGTTCTTCAACCGGATCGGGATGCCCACGGGCCTGCCCTGGCCGCTCAACCTCGCCCCCATCGTGGCGAGCCACGTGGCGTTCTGCTTCCCGTTCGTCACGGTGGTGGTGCGCGCCCGGCTGGCCGGCTTCGACCGGTCCTTCGAGGAGGCCTCGCGGGATCTGGGGGCCAGCGAGTGGCAGACCCTGCGCCACGTCCTGCTGCCCTGGCTCAAGCCCGGCATCGTCGCCGGCGCGCTACTCGCCATGACGCTCTCGCTGGACGATTTCGTCATCACCTTCTTCACCAGCGGGCCCGACACGGTGACCTTCCCGGTCAAGATCTACTCGATGGTGCGGTTCGGGGCGACGCCCGAGGTCAACGCCGCCTCGACCGCCCTGATCCTCGTCACGGTCCTTCTCACGGTGCTCGCCATGCGGCTGCAGAACCCGGCACGGAAGCCCTCATGACCCGGCCCCCGATCATCCGCTTCGAGAGCATCGCCAAGAGCTTCGGCGACACGGTGGCGGTCGAGCCGCTCGACCTCGACATCCCCCGCAACGCCTTCTTCGCCCTCCTCGGCCCCTCGGGCTGCGGCAAGACCACGCTCCTGCGCATGCTGGCAGGCTTCGAGACGCCCAGCACCGGGCGCATCCTCATCGACGGCGAGGACATGGCGCGGGTGCCGCCCAACCGGCGCCCGGTCAACATGGTCTTCCAGTCCTATGCCGTGTTTCCGCACATGAGCGTGGCGCAGAATGTCGGCTACGGGCTCATGGTGACCGGCACGTCGAAGCCCGAGATCGCCCGGCGGGTCGAGGAGGCGCTGGCCATGGTGCGGCTCGCCGGCTTCGGCCGGCGCCGTCCCGACCAGCTCTCCGGCGGCCAGCGCCAGCGCGTGGCGCTGGCCCGCGCGCTCGTCAAGCGGCCCAAGCTGCTGCTTCTCGACGAGCCGCTCTCGGCGCTCGACCGCAAGCTGCGCGAGGACATGCAGCTCGAGCTGGTGCGCCTCCAGCACGAGGTCGGCATCACCTTCCTCATGGTCACCCACGACCAGGAGGAGGCGCTCTCCATGGCCACCGACATCGCCGTGATGCACGAGGGCCGCGTCCTCCAGGTGGCCCCGCCCCGCGATCTCTACGAGCACCCCGCCTGCCGCCGGGTGGCCGACTTCATCGGCTCCATGAACCTCCTGCCGGCCCGGCTGCGCGGCATGGCCGACGGGTGCGCGCAGGTCGAGGTGGAGGAGCTCGGCGCGATCGCCCTGCCATGGCAGGGGGAGCCGCCGCAGGGCGGGCTCAGCCTCGGGGTGCGCCCGGAAAAGCTGCAGCTCGGCGAGGGCGGCCCCGGCACCGCCACGCTCGAAGGCCGTATCGAGCAGATCGCCTATTTCGGCGACTACAGCCACCTCTTCGTGCGCAGCCCCGCCGGCCAGCGTCTCACCGTGCTGGTCAACAACGTGACGCGCCGCGCCGATGCCGGCTTCGAGCCGCACCAGGTCTGCCGGCTGCATTTCGCGCTGGAAGACGCGATGCTGCTGCCGGGCTGAGGCCTCGGGAAGGACACCTTCCGCACCCGCCTCACGCCGCGCGAGCGGTATCCAGATTCGATCTGGCCGAAAAGCAGCAAACGGGGCGGCGGTCGACACGGCGCCGGGGAGGGACCTGCCGTGAGGGCGCGACGGGTTGCGGGAACGGCGCCTGCAAGGCGCTGCGCGCGGCTTCTTTTTCCTTTTTTCAGTTTGCGGCGGGGACCGGGTCAGGCGGCTCGGCTTCGTTCGTGCCGCGGTGGGCGGAGTGGGTGAGGAAGGGGGCGGCGTTCGTGCCGTCGTCGGCGAAGGGGGCGAGGCCGGCGAGGGCTGGCCGGGGGCACGGCCTGACAGAAATCCTTCTCCAGCCGACCCCGCCAGCGCGGCAGCAGCACCGCCGGCGGCAGTCCCTTGCACGCCCCGCCGGTCAGGGCCGTCTCCACCACACGCTGCTCCAGCGCATCGGCCCACCGCTCCCGCAGCATCGCCATCTGCCCCACCCAATGCTCCTCCACCGCCCCCTCCGGCGCGTGAACGCGCGTGAGATCCGCGACCAGGGCGGAGTAGGCGGCCTGGTCTTCGGGGCTCGGGTTCGTCTTTGTCACGGACGATGCGTGCGGCGCAGCGGCGGGATCGGTGATGGGCGCGGTGGTGCCGGACATGGCTGGCTCGCAGGCGGGAGGAAGGGTGCGGCGAAGATACCTTGTCAAAGGAATAAATGCTATACCGTGGCGCGGACGATGTCGACAGGCCGGATGGCGCTGCGTCGGAGAGCAACGGTCCCAGGAGCCTCTCGCCGCACGCCCGCTGCTGCGCCGCGCCCCGGGGACTCGACCCGCTGCCGTTCGGCCGGGGACGTCCACGCCGTCTTAACCCGCCTTTGCCATCCTGCTGGGGTGGGACTCCGCCGCCGCGAAACCCTGGCCGCTGCACCTCTCCCACTGTCCGGCAGAATGCACCGGCAGACGTTGAAGAACCGTGAACGGCTCGCGACGATCTGCTCGCCGGCCGGAGACGTTCACGCCGTCTTAACCCGCCACTGTCATCCTGCTGGGGTGGGACTCCGCCGCCGCGGAATCCTCGGCGCGGCACCTCCTCCACCATCCCTGAGACTGGCACGGCGAAGGTAAAGGAACGGTGAACCGGGCGCGACTTCTCCATGGCTGGCGACAGGCGCCGGAACGCGGTCTGCAAGGCGCTGCGCGCGGCTTTGCTTTCTCTCCTCTTTTGTCAGTTTGCGGCGGGGCCGGGTCAGGCGGCGCGTCCGGCCGCGGCGAGGCGGCGCCGCTGGGCGCGGTTGGGGGGCGGGTCGGGTTCGTTTGTGCCGCGGTGGGCAAGGAAGGCGTCGGGTTCGTTCGTGTCGTCGTCGGCGAAGGGGTCGGAGGCGGTCAGCAGGCTGGCGAGGGCTGCCTGGGGATCGCGGGCAAGCTCGGCCTCGAAGGCCGCCATGCGGGCGTCGAGGGACGTGAGGGGCAAGGGCGGGGCGACGCCGGGGGCGGTGGCGCGGCGCTCGGCCTTGCTGGCCTCGAGCTCGCGGACGGCCTGACGGAAGTCCTTTTCCAGCCGGGTGCGCCAGCGCGGAAGCACCGAGGCCGGCAGCCCCTTGCAGGCTTCGCCCGCCAGCGCCGCCTCCACCACGCGCTGCTCCAGCGCATCGGCCCAGCGCGCCCGCAGCATCGCCATCGCCATCTGCTCCACCCAGTGCTCCT
>JAWZSN010000014.1:0-141483 GCA_033875255.1 Geminicoccaceae bacterium 1502E
GCGCCGCGACCCTCGCCGAGGAGACAGGCGACAAGGACATGCAAACGACCTGTCTGCTCTCCATGGGGCGGAGCCTTCGCCGGCTCCAGCGCTTCGAGGAGGCCGTCGACCCTCTCCGCCGCGCCGCAGCTCTCGCCGAGGAGACAGGCGATAAGGACATGCAAACGACCTGTCTGCTCTCCATGGGGCGGAGCCTTGGCCAGCTCGAGCGCTTCGAGGAGGCCCTCGACACTCTCCGCCGCGCCGCAGCTCTCGCCGAGGAGACAGGCGACAAGGACGTGCAAACGACCTGTCTGCTCTCCATGGGGCGGAGCCTTGGCCAGCTCGAGCGCTTCGAGGAGGCCCTCGACACTCTCCGCCGCGCCGCGACCCTTGCCGAGGAGACAGGCGACAAGGACATGCAAACAATCTGTCTGCTCTCCATGGGGCGGAGCCTTGGCCGGCTCCAGCGCTTTGAGGAAGCCGTCGGCACTCTCCGCCGCGCCGCAGCTCTCGCCGAGGAGACAGGCGACAAGGGCGTACAGGCAGCCTGTCTGCTCTTCGTCGGACAGAGCCTTGGCCAGCTCGAGCGCTTCGAGGAGGCCCTCGACACTCTCCGCCGCGCCGCGACCCTCGCCGAGGAGACAGGCGACAAGGACGTGCAAACGATCTGTCTGCTCTCCATGGGGCGGAGCCTTGGCCAGCTCGAGCGCTTCGAGGAGGCCCTCGACACTCTCCGCCGCGCCGCGACCCTCGCCGAGGAGACAGGCGACAAGAACATGCAAACGATCTGTCTGCGTGAGATGGGTGGGAGCTTTGGCCAGCTCGGAAGTTATGAAGAAGCAGTCGACACCCTGCGCCGCGCCCTAGCGCTTGCCGAAGGGATGAATGACAAGAACGAGCAGGAAGCCTGCCTTGGACTTATGGGCTGGAGTCTCGGCCAACTCGGGCATCATGAGGAGAGTGTCAACGCTCTGTGTCGCGCAGTAACCCTTGCCCAAGAGCTAGGAGACAAAGCCGCGCAAGCGATCTGCCTGCGTTTCATGGCCTCGAGCCTTGGCCAGCTCGGACGATTCGAAGAGATGCTGTCCGCACATCTCGACGCCAGTCACGCCTTTGCGACATTAGGCGATTATGAATGGCAGACATACAATTTGGCTAGAGCATGCCGCTGTACGGTCATCTTGAACCGTCTTGATCTCTGCCAAGGAATCTTGAACGAGGCCACGGACTCTTCCTTGTTTGAGCAACGACTGCCGGAGGAGCTGGCGGCGGCTCTTGCCTATGTCGAGCAGCATGAAGGAAGGGCCGAGGCTTTCGCGCGCGGCCAGCAGATTCTGCGCTGGTGGAGCGAGCCCAGCCTGTCGTTCGATGCTCACCCCATGCTCCGCGGCCTTTTCGCAGGCCTCGTTCACGAGGAAGTCTCCCCGGGCCTCCTCCGCGATCTGGCGGAGGAGATACAAACGAGCTTCGCGACACTTCCCGCCCCCGACCGGCAGGCCATGGACCTCACGCTCGACTACCTGGAGAGCGGCCGCGACGAGGCCGTCCTGCAGCGGGCCGATCCCGACATCGCCGCCGCCGTGCGGACGATCACGAGCGGCACCGCGAGAGAGGAGCAGCCGCCGGCGGCGCCCGCGGCCACCCCAAAGCCAGCAAGGAAGAAACGATGACCCAGACCCAGCGCCGCGTCCTTCTCGCCCGCCGGCCGCAGGGGGCACCCGTGCCCGACGATTTCCGGATGGACGAGCGGCCGATGCCAGCAGCGGGAGAAGGCGAGGCGCTGGTGCGCACGCTCTGGCTCTCGCTCGATCCCTACATGCGCGGGCGGATGAGCGATGCCGCCTCCTACGCGAAATCCACCGCAATCGGCGAGCCCATGACCGCCGAGTGCGTGGGCGAGGTGGTGGAGAGCTGCGCGAAAGGCCTCGCGAAGGGCGACTTCGTGGTGGGCCGCGGCGGCTGGCAGAGCCATTTCGTGCTGCCGGGCAAGGAGCTCCGCAAGCTCGACCCGCAGGCAGCCCCGCTTTCCACCGCGCTGGGCGTGCTAGGCATGCCCGGCCACACCGCCTATGCCGGGCTTTTGGCCATTGGCCAGCCGAAGGCTGGCGAGACGGTGGTGATCGGGGCCGCCAGCGGGGCGGTGGGTGCGGTCGCCGGGCAGATCGCGAAGATCAAGGGCTGCCGGGTGGTGGGCATCGCCGGCGGGGCAGAGAAGTGCCGCTACGTCACCGACGAGCTGGGCTTCGACGCCTGCCTCGACCGCAAGGAGCCGAACCTCGCCGGGCGCCTCAAGGAAGCCTGCCCCGACGGTATCGACATCTATGTGGAGCTCACCGGCGGCCCGGTCACCGACGCCGTCCTGCCGCTCCTCAACTTCTTCGCCCGCATCCCCGTGATCGGCACCATCGCCAGCTACAACGCCACCGCCGCCGCCGAAGGCACCGACCGCCTCCCCTGGCTCCTGCGCCAGACCCTGGTCAAGCGCCTGACCATCAAGGGCATGATCGTCTGGGACTATGCCGACATGGCCGACGACTTCCGCCGCGACGTGGCGGGATGGATCAGGGACGGCCGCTTCAAGTATCGCGAGGACGTGGTGGACGGGCTGGAGAACGCGCCCGAAGCCTTCATCGGCCTGCTCGAGGGGCGGAACTTCGGCAAGCTGCTGGTGCGCGTGGCGCGGGAGGGCTGAGCCGCGCAAGGCGCTGCGCGCGGCTGTTTTTCTTGATTTTTGTCAGTTGGAATGGTGCTTGAGACGACAGGCGTGCCCGTCCGGCTAGACACTGCCGCCAACTGACAGAAAACAAAAAGAAAAAGCCGTGCGCAGCGCCGCCGAAGGCTCCTTGTGCTCAAAACAGCCGTTCGATGTCACGGCTGCCGTGGAGAATTCGGAGCACCAGCAGTCGCGATTCCTCTACGCGGTAGAAGATCAGGTAGCGGCCACTCACGGCCATCCGCACCCCGGCACCGAGCCGGGGCCGGGCAGGCCAAGCGTTCGGCATCGCGCAGAGCCGCATGCATCGTTCCCGCAGGTCCTGCACGAAGGAAAGGGCCCGTGCCGGGTCGTCCTGGGCGATATGGTCAGCGATCTCCCCGAGGTCCGCATTGGCGCGCGGGGTGATGACACATCGCATCACTTCTCCTGCTTCGCGATCATCGCCGCGTAGCGTGCCTCGAGGCGGTCGAAGACCTCCTCGGCCGGGAGCGGCTCCCCGCTGGCCTCGCCCTCGACGATCTTCTCGCGAAGCCAGGCCAGCTTCTGCGCCCGCAGAGCCTCCTGCTCCTGGAGCAGACGCAGCGCTTCGCGGATGACCTCGCTGTTCGAGGCGTAGTCACCCGATTCGACCTTCTCGCGCACCATGCTGGCCATGTCGTGGGGCAGGGTGATGCTGAGCTTCTCGGTCGGCGGCACGGAACTCCCCTTCTTCAAGAAAGAATACTTTATACTACCAAATCCTATTGGCCTGCCAGCTTGGAGCAGCCTTGCCTCCTGCAACGGCCTCAAGCCAAAAGAAGAATGAAGAAAAAGCCGCGCGCAGCGCCGCCGAAGGCGCCTCTTACCCTCTGTCCGCCGTCACCAGATGGGCGCGGATCGGGAAGGTCACGCTGCCGTCGGGGGCGACGAAGCGGCCGAGGGCTTCGGGGGCCTCCTCGCACAGGTGCCGGTACTGCTGCTCGTCGATGAGCTCGGCCAGGGTCCAGCCCCTGATGTCGGTGTAGAGCCAGCCTTCCAGCGAGGGGAAGCAGGCGGTGCCCTCTTCGGTGCGGATGGCGGCGCCGGCGAGGCCGGCCTCCTCGAGCAGGGAGGCGAGCGCCGTCTTTTCCCCCAGGGCGAAGGGTGCCTCGAGCTCGGCTGCCGCGCGGCGCCCGAAGAGGCGCTCGAGGAGCCTCGCCATGGCGGCGTAGCCGGGCGAGGCGTCGAGCCGGTCCCAGACGGCCAGCGCCAGGACGCCGCCGGGGCGGCGCACCCGGGCCATCTCGCGCAGGGCCTGCGCGCGGTCCTCGAAGAACATCAGGCCGAACTGGCAGAGCACCGCATCGAAGCTTTTGTCAGTGAAGGGCAGCGCCTCAGCGCGGCCTTCTAGCCAGTGGAGCCCGGGGGCGAGGCGACGGGCCACCTCCAGCATGCCGGGATTGCGGTCGAGGCCGGTGACGGCGCCGCCCGGCGCCACCCGCCCTGCCGCCTCGCGGGCCAGCACGCCGGTGCCGCAGGCGACGTCGAGCACGCCCATGCCGGGGCGCAGGCCGGCCGCATCGGCCACCCGTTGCGCCCACGGGCCGAAGAGGGCCGGCACGAAGAAGGCCTCGTAGATCTCCGCAGCACTGCCGCTCACCTGGCCTTCGAGCCCTTCCGCCATGGCCCCTCTCCCGGACTGCCCGACGACCCGCCATCATGCCATGAACCGGCCGGCGGAGCACCCCGCCGGGGGCATGCCATGAACGGGCCGGCGGGGGAGCGGGCTGGAGCTATTGCGCCTCCATCCGACCGAAGCGGCCGCTGCGGAAGTCGTCGAAGGCCTGGCGGATCTCCAGGGCCGTGTTCATGACGAAGGGGCCGTGGGCGGCCACCGGCTCGTCGATGGGCTCGCCGGCCAGCAGCAGCACCACGGTGTCCTCCTCTGCCTCCAGCGCCACCTCCCGGCCCGGCCGGTCGAGCAGCACCGTCCGCACTGCCGGCATCTCCTCGCCGTTGACCCGCACCCGGCCGCGCAGCACCAGCAGCACCGCGCCGTGGCCCTCGGGCAGCTCCAGCGCGGCGCTCCCCCCGGCGCGCAGGCGCACGTCCCAGACCTCCATGGGCGTGAAGGTCCGCGCCGGCCCCTTGCTGCCCGCGTGCCCGCCGGCGATGATCCTGAGCGTGCCCGCCTCCCCCGGCAGCGCCACCACGGGAATGTCCCGGGCCTCCAGGGTCTGGTAGGCGGGGGCGGTCATCTTGTGGCGGGCCGGCAGGTTGACCCAGAGCTGCACCATCTCGAGCGTGCCGCCCGTGCGGGTGAACGCCGTCTCGTGGAACTCCTCGTGCAGGATGCCGGAGCCCGCGGTCATCCACTGCACGTCACCTTCCCCGATCCTCCCGCTGTTGCCGGCCGAATCGCGGTGCTCGAGCGCCCCCTCGTAGACGATGGTGACGGTCTCGAAGCCGCGATGCGGGTGCTGGCCCACCCCGCGGGGCCGCAGGGCGGGAGCGAACCGCGCGGGCCCGGCATGATCGGCCAGCAGGAACGGGCTGACCGCCGCCCCGTGGCGCGCATGGGAGAACAGCGAGCGCACCGGAAACCCGTCGCCCACCCAGTGCGGCGGCGGGGCCTCGTGGACGCCAAGAACCTTCTTCACCGGCTTTCCTCCTGGCCTGGGCCCTCGCAGGGCCGGTCGCCTCGTCCGGAAGATGCCCGTGCGCGGCCCCGGCGGACAGACGCCGATCCACGCCCTCGCCGTTCGCGAAACGCGAACGATGCCTCTGACAAAAATCAGACGGAGCGGGTGATACCGCCGTCGATGCGCAGGTTCTGGCCGGTGATGTAGCTGGAGCGCTCGCCGGCGAGGAACGCCACCAGCTCGGCCACCTCCTCGATGCGGCCGTAGCGCTGCATGGGGATGCGGGAGCGGCGATCCTCCTTCTCGGGCAGACTGTCGATGAAGCCCGGCAGCACGTTGTTCATGCGGATATTGTCGGCCGCGTATCGGTCGGCGAAGAGCTTGGTGAAGGCGGCAAGCCCGGCGCGGAACACGCCCGAGGTGGGAAAGGCCTCTTCCGGCTCGAAGGCGGCGTATGTGGAGATGTTGACGATGGCGCCGCCGCCCTGGGCCTGCATCACCGGTGTCACCAGCCGGGCCATGCGCACGACGTTGAGCAGATAAAAATCCATGCCGCGGTGCCAGTCCGCGTCGCTGATCTCGAGGACCGGCCCCTTGGGCCCGTGCCCCGCACTGTTGACCACCGCGTCGATCCGCCCCCAGCGCGCCATGGCGGCCTCCACCAGCCGCGCCAGATCGGCAGGCTCGAGATTCGAGCCGGTGACCCCGATCCCGCCCAGCTCCCCCGCCAGCGCCTCTCCCTTGCCCGAGGAGGAGAGAATGGCCACGCCATAGCCCTCGGCGGCCAGACGCCGCGCCGCCCCCGCCCCCATGCCGCTGCCGCCCGCCGTGACGATGGCGATCTTCTGTCCGGTCATGCCGGTTGCGCTCCCTGTTGCCCGTGGATGGCACGGACCATGGCACGGGCGGCGGGGCACGGGGAAGCGGAAGACTTCTTGCGGAGAATACGTAATTTGCGTATTTTATGCGTATGTCTTCGGGAGACGACACCATGAGCGAGCGGACCACCGTGCCGGCCAGCGAGTTCGCCCGGAACTTCGGCCGCTACCGGGACGAGGCGCTTGCCGGCAGCATCATCGCCGTGACCAGCCACGGACGGGTGGTCGGCGCCTTCCTCTCCGCCCGCGAGCTGGAGCATTACGAGCGGCTGAAGCGGCGCGAGCGCGAGGTCCTGGTAACGGGCGAGCTGCCGGACGAGGTGGTGGCGGAGATCGAGGCGGCCGAGTACGGCGCCCTACCGCGATGAGCCTGCCGGTTCCCCGGCCGGGCCTGGTGATCCGCTACGGCTTTCTCTGGAGCCACGAGCATGCCCGGGGAGCGGAGGAAGGCGCGAAGGACCGCCCCTGCGCCATCGTGGTGGCCGCAAGCGGGCAGGACGGCGGCATCCGCACCATCGTGGCGCCGGTTACCCACCGCCCGCCCGACGATCCGGCCGCCTCCTTGGAAATCCCTCCGGAGACCTGCCGGGCCCTCGGCCTGGATCGCGGGCGGCACTGGATCCGCTTCGACGAGCTGAACCGCTTCCTATGGCCGGGCTACGACCTGCGCCCCATTCCGGGAAGCGACGGGCGATATGACTACGGCATGCTGCCGCGCGAGCTCTTCGAGAAGCTGCGCCAGGGCATCCTCGCCCGCCAGCGCGCCCTGCAGGGGCGGATCATTCCTCGCGACTGAAGAACGCGGCACGAGGGGTTTCATCGCAAGCTTGTCGGCGCCGCCGTCAGCGGCTTCACCGGAATGCCCTTGTTGGCGAGCCGGCTCATCCCGCCGCGAGAGTGACGCCGAGATCGACGGCGAGCAGCACGGCCAGCCGCCTCGCCGCTCGTGACGCCCGGGTTCAGCCAGCCCACCTACTCGCTCTGCAGACGGCCGAACACGCGGCAAAACAAGTTTCAACCTATTTTTGGATTGTTAATCTGGTGTGGAGAGGCATTGCCGGTTCAATCTGCGATTGCAAATCCCTTTAGGGTATATTCCGGCCTCTAGTAAAAGCGAGAGAATGCGAAATAACATAAAAGAAATTTTGGAAGAGCGTGGTTGGGCTCAGGCCGAGCTGGCGCGCCGGCTAAACTGTTCCCCCCAGCAAGTAAGCAGATTCATAAAAGGTGATCGCGGGTTATCTCAATTCTGGATCAAAAGCTGTCAAAAACATTCAACGTGGGAACAACCCTGCTACTGACAGCCAAAAAAAGACTCTCTCACTGCCTTTAATGGATCTCAAGGCAAACGAGAAAATACACACCATTCAGCTTCTCAAGAATATTCTCGCTGAAGGACAGAGGCAGACAGCCGTGCTGGAGGAGCCGACTAGAATCCTCCAGGGCATCGCAGCCACTTTGCTTGAACGCCGCTGAAGCCCCCGCCCGGAAACTGTTGCAAGTCGTTCCTCGCACAGTCCCCGCCCTTGCCTGCGGGAACAAACTGCCGCTCGCCGACGTTTCCCCGTGGCTTCCGGGCTCGCGCCATTCGCGGGCCGGCACGGCATCACGAGGAGAGACCGATGCCCCTCCTTCTCTGGCTTCTCGGCGTGCCCGGGATCATCGTGATCCTGCTCTGGATCACCGGCGTGATCGGCTTTTGAGCATGGAAGCAGGTACCCGCTTGCAGGCTCGTGCCATGATGCCCTTTTGCCCCTGCCCTCTCAGCAACCGCGTCTGGGAGGCACCGCATCGAGGGTGACCAGGGCCACGAGGCAGGCGTCGCGGACCGCCAGGCGGTCCAGCGCGCGATGCGCCAGGGCGCCGCTGCCCACCCCGGCCAGCACCGCCCCGTAGACCCCCGCCGCGATCGCCACCAGAACCACCGTCAGGGCCCGCATGCCGGGAACGCTCTCGCCCATGCTTCCTCCGGAAAGAACGGCACGGGAAGCCGTGCCGCAAGCGAGCATGGCGCCGCGGGGTTGACGAACGGTTAAGGTTAAGCCCGGCTCGTGGCGGAGCCGGAAAGGCGGGAGGGCGCGTGGGGACGATAAAGCCGGCGGACTGGCTCGAGCCGCGGCCGGAAGGCCTGTTCGTGAAGCCAGGCGGGTTCTACGTCGACCCGCTGCGGCCGGTCGCCCGCGCGGTGGTCACGCACGGCCATGCCGACCATGCCCGGCCCGGCCATGGCGAGGTGATCGCCACGCCCGAGACCCTGGCGATCATGCGCCAGCGGCTGGGCGAGGGGGCAGGCGCGCGCCAGCGCCCGCTGCCCTGTGGCCAGGAGGTGGAGCTGGGCGAGGTGCGGCTGCGTCTCGTGCCGGCGGGCCACGTGCTGGGCTCGGCCCAGGTGGTGCTGGAGCACGGCGGCTGCCGGGTGGTGTGCTCGGGCGACTACAAGCGCCGGCCCGATCCCACCTGCACCCCCTTCGAGCCGGTGACGTGCGATCTCTTCATCACCGAGGCCACCTTCGCCCTGCCGGTGTTTCGCCACCCCGACCCGGCCGACGAGATCGCCCGGCTGCTCCACTCGGTGGAGCTCTTCCCGGCGCGCTGCCATGTCGTGGGCACCTACGCGCTCGGCAAGGCGCAGCGGCTGATAGCCTTGCTGCGCGAGGCGGGCTGGGAGCGGCCGGTCTTCCTGCACGGCGCGCTTCTGCCTTTATGCGAGCTCTACGAGGCGCACGGCGTGGCGCTGGGCGATCTGCGCCCGGCCACCGCCGGCGAGAAGGGCAAGACCCGCCAGGATCTCACCGGCGAGATCGTGCTGGCCCCGCCCGGCGCCATCGCCGACCGCTGGGCGCGACGCCTGCCCGAACCGGTGGTGGCCATGGCCTCGGGCTGGATGCGGGTGCGCCAGCGGGCCAAGCAGCGCGGCGTCGAGCTGCCGCTGGTGATCTCTGACCACGCCGACTGGGACGAGCTCTTGTCGACCATCCGCGAGGTGCAGGCCCCGGAGGTCTGGGTCACGCACGGCCGCGAGGAGGCGCTGGTGCACGCCGCCGCCGGCATGGGGGTCAAGGCGCGGGCGCTGGCGCTGGTGGGGTACGAGGAGGAGGAGCGGTAGGGCCCTCCGGGCGCGCTGCGCGCGGCTTTTCCTCTTCTTTTCCGGGCTCGACGGTGCCCGCGGCAGCAGCGCCGCCCTTTCTTCCCGGCACCGCCGTCACGACCCTGCGGCCTGCTCGCCGATCTGCCGCAGGATGTCCTCGAGCTCCCCCGCCAGCTCCTCGAGCTTCTCTCCGCCTTCGGGATAGGCGGCGAAAATTGTGGTGGGGCGCTCCCAGCTCAAGGTGGTGGTGCCGTCCGCGTTCTCGGTGAGGTAGAGCCGCAGCGGCGCCTCGATCCCCGCCGGCAGGCTGGCCTCCAGCAGGCGCAGCGCGAAGGTCGGCGCGAAGACGCCCACCACCATGTTGCCCAGGATGGTCTGGCCGATGCTGGCGGCTCCCTTTGTGGCGCTGGCGCGGGTCACCACGGCGAGCGGGCTTTCCTCGACCGCGCTCTCGACCCGCCCCACGAGATCCTCGAAGCCGTGGCCGGTGGGCATGATGACCCACCCCTCGCGCTCCTCCGGCATCCCGGCAGCACCCGCCGCCCCCGCCGCCAGCACCGCTCCCAGGGTCAGAACACCCGCCATCGCCTTCCTGCGCATCTTCCTGCTCCCTCGAGACCTGCGCCGAGGCTAAGGGAGAACGGTGCCGGCCGCGGCCTGACGTTTGCGTGAGCGCAGGACACGCCCCTCCCCCGAGGCACCGCCGCCAACTGACAAGAATCAGAAAAAAACAGCCGCGCGCAGCGCCTTGAGCGGCTCCGCCCGGCAAGAAGAGGCGGCGCCCCGCATGGGAGGGGCGCCGCCCGAGGGAGACCTTGCGGCCTCTCCTTCCGCCCTCAGGAGCCGGCCTTGCGGACCTCCTCGGGCATCAAGAAGAGGCTGTCCTGGGCCTCGGCCATGGCGCCGTGGCAGCCGGCGCAGAAGGCTTGGGTGCCGGCGTCGGCCATCACCGTGCCGTCCGGCATGGCCATGCTGTAGGCCCAGCCGAACGTGTCGGGGCTGGCCCCTTCGCCGCGCCGCTCCATGAGGAAGAGCGGGCCCACCTCGAGGGCCCCGTCGGGATGCGCCACGAAGCTGCTCTTGGCGAGCATGCTGCCCTCGGGCATCCGCCCGACCTCCTCGAAGCGGCCATAAGCCTCGGCGCCGTCGGGCGAGGCGAAGTTCTGCACGTAACGCTGGCCGTGGGTGGCCGACTGGTAGGGGCGCTCGCTGAAGCGAGGCCAGTCTGTCCAGGCCCCGGCCGCCTCCAGGCCGGATCTGGCATAGGCCGCCTCCATCTCCGGGCGCAGGCACTCATAAGCGGCGCGGGTCTGCTCGGGCGTCAGCTCGACCGGCTCGGCGGCACCCTGCGGCCCGCACGGCGCGCAGGGGTTCTTCGGCGCGCACGGGTTTTTGGCCGCGCAGGGATTGGCGGCACAGGGGTTCGCCGCCGGCTTCCTCGGCGCGCAGGGACCGCAGGCGGCCCCGGTAGCCGCCGCACCGCAGGGCGACTTCGCCGCGCACGGGTTCGCCGCAGCGCAGGGATTTTTCACCGCCGCGCAGGGATTGGCCCTGGGCGCGCAGGGACCACAGGCCGCCTTGGTGGCCGCGGCCCCGCAGGGCGACTTCGCGGCGCAGGGGTTGGCCGCCGCACAGGGATTGGCGGCCGGCTTCTTCGCCGCGCAAGGGTTCCCCGCCGCCGCCATGCGCAGCTCGGGCACGAAGCAGGTGGAGCTCGCCATGGCGGGCGCCGGCCCGCAGGGGCTCGCCGCGGCACCGCAGGGATTCTTCTTAGGAGCACACGGATTGGCCGGCGCGCAGGGGTTGGCGGCGCACGGATTGGCGGCGCACGGATTGGCGGCACAGGGGTTGGCGGCACAGGGGTTGGCCGCCGGCTTCTTCGGTGCGCAGGGGCCGCAGGCCGCCTTGGTGGCCGCCGCACCGCAGGGCGACTTCGCCGCGCACGGGTTCGCCGCAGCGCAGGGATTGGCCGCAGCGCAGGGGTTAGCCTTCGGTGCGCAGGCAGCAGCGGCCGGCGTCGCCGTGGCGCCGCCCAGGAGGGCGAGGGTGCCCGCCGCACCGCCCAGCAGCAGGCCCGCCGCCATGACCCCGCGCAGGGCGGTGCTGGCAAGGAGCCTCTCGCGCGGGACCGTCTGTCCGGAACCGTGCAGCAGCATGACCGTCTCTCCCCGACCGGTTGGAACTCCCCGAAGTCTAGAAAGCCCTGCGCTCACGACGGATCACGCCGATGTGGCCAGGCGCGGCCGGCCTTCACGACTGGGTTATCGGCAGCGGCGGGATCCCGCCCCTTGCGCCTATAGTCGGAGCCAGGGGCCGCTCGGGCCGGCCCCTGAGGCAGGAGCGGGAACGGGCGGTATGGCCGGGAGCGGGATCATGGCGGCGCCACGAGGGGAGATTCCCGGGGAGGATCGCGCCGGGCGGCTCGCTGCCGGCCGGGAGGCGCTGGAATGGGAGCGCATCCTTGCCAAAAGCGGCGCCAACGTGGTGGGCGAGGTGCTGGCCGCCGCGGGCGACGGCTTCTTCGAGTGGAGCCACTATCCCGAGGGCGACGTGTTCGACCCGGAGAGCCGCAGCCAGTGGTACTACCACGCCCACCCCAAGGAGGAGCGGCCCGGCGAGCACGGCCATTTCCACACCTTCCGCCGCGAGGGCGAGCGCAGCATCCATCTTCTTGCGGTCTCCATGGACCGCTACGGCCGGCCCATCCAGCTCTTCACCACCAACCGCTGGGTCACCGGCGAGAGCTGGGCGCCGGCGGGCGAGGTGGCGGCCCATCTGGCGGCCTTCGACATGGCCCTGGCGCGGCCCTCCTGGCCGGTGAACCGCTGGCTTGGCGCCCTGCTGCGCTTCTACCGGCCGCTGGCGCTCGAGCTTTTGGCGCAGCGCGACGCCACGCTGGAGGCCTGGCGGCGGCGGTACCCGCACGAGGATGCCTTCGAGGATCGCCGCCTCGAGGTGGTCTCCCACGAGCGCATCGACCTCGCGCGCGATCTCGCCGCGGCCGGCGGCTGAGCCGGGCCGGAGACCAGCGATGCACGACGGTGACCCGCTTGCCGGCATCGCCCTGCTCGAGAGCCTCGCCCCGGAGGCGCGCCGCGCGCTGGCCCGGCGCTGCAGCTGGCGTCGTCATCCGCGCGGCGCCCTGGTGATCGCCCGCGGCGAGCCGGGCGGCGAGGTGCTGTTCCTGGTGGAGGGGCGGCTGCAGGTGATCGATCCGGGCATGTCCGGCCGTGAGGTCGCCTATGGCGAGATCGGCCCGGGCGGCCATGCCGGCGAGCTCGCCGCCATCGACGGCGGGCCGCGCTCGGCCGACGTGGTGGCGGCCACCGACTGCAACATAGCGGCCATGCCGGCGACGGCATTCCGCGCCCTCCTGCTGGACGAGCCGCGGCTCGCCATGGCGCTGCTCGAGCATGTGGCGGGTATGGTCCGCGACGCCGACCGGCGGATCAGCGAGCTCAGCACCATGAGTGCCATGGCGCGGCTGTGCCGCGAGCTGCTGCGCCAGGCCGCCCCCGCCGCGGGCGACGGTCCGCCGGCGATCCGGCCGCTGCCCACCCAGGAAGCGCTCGCCCGCACCACCGGCACGACCCGCGAGACAGTCGGGCGGATCCTCGCCCAGCTCGCCCATGACGGGCTGGTGCGGCGCGAGGGCCGCATTCTCCTGCTGCTCGACACGCCGCGGCTGGCGCGGCTGGCCGGCCTCGGCGGCGAATTTTTGTCAGTGTAGTCGCTATGGATCCGCAGGGTCCGCCCGTGGAGAATAGCTCCGGGCCGAGCGAGCATTGAGCAGGAACAAAAGGTGCCTCGTGTGACGAGCGCTACAGTCTTTTTTGTCGTCCGGACCCATATATTGCCTGTGGAAAGACAATGGCGGCATCTCCGCCACGGGGGTCTTTCCGGCTCGCAGGAGGATCGGCCCATGCAGCGCACACGACCTTTCCGCCGCTTGCTCGGGGCGACGGCGCCGGTCGCCCTGGCGCTGGGCCTCCTCGCCACCGGCCCGGCCGCAGCCCAGGCGCTGTGCGCGCCCCGCGAACGGCTGACCGCCGGCCTCGAGCAGCGTTTCACCGAGCAGCAGGCGGCCATGGCGCTGACCGACGATGGCCGGGTGGTCGAGCTCTTCACCGCCCCTGACGGCGTCACCTGGACCCTGCTCGCCACCACGCCCGAGGGGCTGAGCTGCATGATCGCCAGCGGCCGCTTTTGGACCCCGCGCGCCGGCGAGGAAGGTCTGGTCGCCGCCTGGCCGCACTGAGTCACTTTCGGGCACGCCTTTTCAGCATCTCCTCCCCCCAGGGGCCGCTTTGGCGGCCCCTTCTTTTGCGTCGGGAACAGCACCCCGCCCCCGCGTTTATGCTGCGGGAAGGGCTGCGGCTCCTTCGAGGCGAGGGGAAGGCGAGATGGTCGGGGAGTGGCTGAACGCGCTCAACAGCCTGGTGTGGGGGCCGCCGATGATCGTGGCGATCCTCGGCACCGGCCTCTATCTCCAGATCCGCCTGCGGCTGCTGCCGCTGCGCCGGCTGGGAGCGGGCTTCCGCCTGCTCTGGCAGGGGCGCCGCGCCGGCCCTCCCGAGCACGGCGAGATCAGCCCGTTCGCCGCCCTCATGACCTGCCTCGCCGCCACCGTGGGTACCGGCAACATCGCCGGGGTGGCCACCGCCATCGCCCTCGGCGGGCCGGGCGCCCTCTTTTGGATGTGGTGCACCGCCCTGGTGGGCATGGCGACGAAATATGCCGAGGTGGTCCTCGCCGTGAACTACCGCGAGGTGGACGAGAAGGGCGAGCATGTCGGCGGGCCGATGTACGCGATCCGCAACGGGCTGGGAAAGCGCTGGGCCTGGCTGGGCGGCGCCTTCGCGCTGTTCGGCGGGCTCGCCGGCTTCGGCATCGGCAACATGGTCCAGGCCAACAGCATCGCCGACGCCCTCGACGCCTCCTTCGGCATTCCCGCCTGGCTCACCGCGCTGCTCCTGGCAGGCGCCGCGGCACTGGTGATCCTGGGCGGAATCCGGCGGATCGGCCGGGTCGCCGAGGCGCTGGTGCCGGTCATGGTGGTGCTCTACCTGATGGCCACCATCCTGATCCTCGTGCTCCATCTCGACGCCGTGCCCGGCGCGCTCGCCATGGTCGTCGCCCACGCCTTCACGCCCGTGGCCGCCACCGGCGGCTTCGCCGGCGCGGCGGTCTGGGCGGCCCTGCGCTTCGGGGTGGCGCGCGGCATCTTCTCCAACGAGGCCGGGCTGGGGACCGCCGGCATCGCCCAGGCCGCCGGCACCAGCACCGATCCGGTGCGCGCCGGCATGATCGGCATGCTGGGCACCTTCATCGACACCATCATCGTGTGCACCATGACCGGCCTGGCGATCCTGGTCACCGGCGCCTGGACCACCGGCGAGAGCGGGGCCGCCCTCACCTCGCTGGCCTTCGAGACCGCCCTGCCCGGCTTCGGCGGCTACATCCTCGCGGCCTCGCTGGCGGTCTTCGCCTTCACCACCGTGCTGGGCTGGTCGTTCTATGGCGAGAAGTGCTGGGAATATCTCTTCGGCTCGACCCGCTTCGAGCTGCCCTACCGGCTCTTGTGGATCGCCGCCCTGCCGGTGGGCGCGGTCCTCAGGCTGGACACGGTTTGGCTGCTGGCCGACACGCTCAACGCGCTGATGGCGCTGCCCAACCTCCTCTCGCTGCTGCTCTTGAGCCCGGTGGTGCTGCAGCTCAGCCGCGCCTGGGCGGCCTCGCCCGGGGCGGCCCGGGCCACCGCCTGAAGGCTCAGGCGCGGCCTCCTTCCGGCGCCCGGTCCGTCCGGGCGCCGGCGCCGCGCCGGTGCAGCACCACCAGGAAGGCGGCCAGACCCAGGAACAGGAGGTTGAGGAAGAAGGTGTAGTCGAAGGCGAAGCGCACCATCTCGCCCAGCGCCGGCCGCTCGGCCGGCAGCATGCCCGAGAGGGCATAGAGATAGTGGACCGTCACCCCGGCCGCGACCATGGCGAGGTAGAGCAGGAAGGAGAGATAGAGGGTGTAGCGCCAGCCGTAATATTTGGCGTGCACCCAGACCACCGTGGCAGCCACCAGATCGGCGCCCAGGAACGCCACCACGCCGCCGAACGAGACGTCGCGCGACCACAACATGGCGGCCAGCGGCACGTTGCCCATCGAGCCGATGAAGGTGAAGAACGCCACCACTGGCGCCACCATAGCGTTCTGCACCACCGCGAGGAACGAGGGATTGTCGGACTGGCCGATGAAGAGCCAGCTCCAAAAGGCCTGCGGCACGAAGACCGAGATGAAGCCGGCCACGGTGAAGCCGAACAGGATCTCCTTCCAGACCATCCGCCATTCCATGACGAACGCCATGGCGATCTCGTGCAGCCCCTCCATGGTGAGGATCCGCCGCCAGCTCTTCTCTCCGGCCTCGCCGTGGCCACCCTCCTCCTCCTGCTGCCGGGCCGCATGCTCGCGCGCCCTTCGCGCGAGCCCCTCGGGCAGCCACAGCGCCATCAGCCCGTAGGCATAGGCCATCATCAAGAGACCGAGCAGCAGGTTGGCGATCATGAAGCCCGGGCCCAGCAGCACCCAGAGCACGATGCCGAGCTCGATCACGAGGTTGGTCGAGGACACGAGGAACGCCGTGGCGTTGGCGGGATGGGCCCCCTTGACCCAGACGGTGCGCGAGGTGGCGAGCGCGGCGAACGAGCAGGAGGAGGAGATGAAGCCGAAGAACCCGGCCAGCGCTGCCGGCCTTGCGCCGCGCTCGCCGAGAAGCCCCGCCATCTGCTCGCGGGTCACCAGGACCTGGATCGCGGCCGAGACGGCATAGCCGAAGATCAGCGCCCAAAGGGCCTTCCAGAGCATCCCCGCCCCGGTGAGAAATGCCTCCGCGACCTGCTCCATCGCTCCGTACCCGCGGCTGCCGGACCCGCTCGGGCAACCTTGAAGGGAGCGAATCGTTCCGGCGGAGCCGCGCAAGGCGCTGCGCGCGGCTTTTCCTTCTTCCTTTTCCTTCGGTTGACCGTGCCCGGGTCCGGGAAAGTCGGGCACCCTGCAGCAACGCCAGACAATCGCTCTTGCGGGCAGCCATGAGCATCCCCAATCTGGCTATGGTTCATAGCCAGACACGAGGGCTCGAATGTCGGCAGGACGCTGGTCGCTGCAGGACGCCCAAAACCGCTTCAGCACGGTGGTCGATGCCGCGCGGACCGGGAAGGCCCAGGTGGTCACCCGTCACGGCAAGCCCGCGGCGGTCGTGTTGTCGGTCGAGGACTACGAGCGGCTCCAAAGCCTCGAGAAACGGACCCTGCCCTCTTTCTCCGATCTTCTGCTGGCGATGCCGCAGGACGACGAGACGTCCGAGCGAATCACGATCGAGCCACGGCCGGTCGAGTTCTAGGCGGTGTATCTTCTCGACATGATGGTGCTGTCCGAGCTGCGCAAGCGGCAGCGGGACGCAAACCTCGTTGCGTGGCTCGGCTCGGTGCCGGAGAGCAGCCTTTTTCTCAGCGTCGTCACGATCGGCGAGGTCGAGAAGGGGATAACGGGTATCGCCAGTCGCGACCCGGCTTTCGCCCGACGTCTGGAGGCCTGGCTCGATACCGTGCTGCGCGGCTTTGCCGACAGGATCCTCGGCATCGACGTGAGCACGGCCCGCCGATGGGGGCGGCTGGCCGCCGCGCATGGCCATGCCGGGGCCGATCTCCTGATCGCCGCCACGGCCCTCGAGCACGGCCTTGCCGTCGTGACCCGCAATCTCCGCCACTTCGCGGATACCGGCGCTCCCCTGCTCGACCCCTTCGCACCCTCTGCGGCGCGATCCTGACGCTCTTCGGCAATCTGGCAACGGAACCGCGCAGGGCGCTGCGCGCGGCTTTTCCTTCTTCCTTTTCCTTCGGTCGACCGTGGCCGGATCGGGAAAAGCCGGGCGCCCTGCAGAACGACCAGAAGATAGAAAAGCAGCCGCGCGCAGCGCCGTGCGAAGCAATCCTCGACCCATCGGCCCGCCTTCAGCCCATCGGCAAAGCACGCGGGGCGATCTCCTCGAGGCCGCGGCGCCAGGGGTCGCGGCCGGGGATGCGGGCGATGGCGCGGCGCTGGGCGGCCTCGAGAGCGGCGGCGGCGGCGGGAAGGTCGATGGTGGCGAGCCTGCCCTCCCGCACCACCCGCCGGCCGGCCACGAACACGTCGCGCACCGCCCGGCCGCAGGCGGCATGGACGAGGCTGCGCAGCGGGTCGTGCAGCGGCCGCATCGCCGGGTCCTCGAGATCGACCAGCACGAGATCGGCGCAAGCCCCCGGCGCCAGCCGGCCGAGATCAAGGCGGCCCAGCAGGTCGGCGCCGCCGGCCGTGGCGGCGTGGAACGCCTCGCCGGTGGAGACGTCGAACACGTCGCCGGTGGTGATCCGCGCGCACAGGATCGCCTGGCGCAGCTCCTCCAGCATGTCGTAGGGCCAGGTGTCGGTGCCGATCCCCACCCTCACCCCGGCCCGGAGATAGCGGCCGAGGCTGTCCAGGGTCATGCCGGTGCGCGCGAAGGTCACCGGGCAGTGCGCCACGCCGGTGCCGTGCGCGGCGAGCCGGCCCAGATCCTCGGCGGTGCGCAGGCGCAGGCGCGGGTGGTGGTCGAGATAGATCCCGTGGCCGAGGATCAGGTCGGGGGTCAGGAGGCCCTCCCGCTCGAGCCAGGCCACGGTGCCGAGCCCGTGCCGGCGCAGCATCTCGTCGAGCTCGCTCATGGTCTGGGCGGCGTGCAGCGTCACCTTGAGGCCGCGCCGCCGGGCCTCGTCCCGGACCTCGCGCAGCAGGCCCGGCGAGCAGGTGTCGGCCTGGGAGGGGGCGAGGATGCCGGAGAGCCGCCCGGAGGGATCGGCCGCCACCTCGTCCAGCACGGCCAGGGCCCGCTCGAAGGATCGCCGGCCGGCCGCCTCGTCCCACTCATAGTCGAGCCGGTGCCAGCCCTGCGCGCGCCAGCGCGCCTCGCGGAAGAGCGGCCCCGCCACCACCCGCATGCCGCTTTGCGCCAGCTCGCCGATCCAGCCCTCGTAGGGGACCGAGAGATCCACGACGGTGGTGACGCCGGAGAGCAGCAGCCCGCCCAGGGTCACCCGGGTGCAGGGCGCCAGCGCCTCCGGATCGTCCTCGAGGAGCTGGCTGTAGGTGTAGAGCTGGTTGCCGTGCAGGGCCGGCGTGCCGACATCCTCGAAGAGGCCCTTGCTCATGGCCTCGTCGGCGGAGTGGGCGTGGACGTTCACGAGCCCGGGCATGACCATGCGGCCCCGCCCGTCGATCACCTCCAGGGCCTCGCCCGCGAAGCGCCCGCCGGCCTGGAGCAGCCGGCCGCCGGCGAAGGCCACGTCGCCGTCGCAGCGGTAGACGTGGCGGTTCTGCCCCTCGTCCCAGGCGACGATCCAGGAGGCGCCCCGGATCAAGGTGGCCGGCGCGCCGCCGGCGGCTCCCGCGCTACTTGTGGCCGACATCGAACCTCGCCTCGAGCCAGCGGCTGTAGCGCGCCATGGTCCAGCAGAACACGAAGAACACCACGGCGGCGAAGGCGTAGCCCTCGAGCACGGCGATGCCCTGCCAGGAGGGGTCGCGCTGGGCGGCGCGGATGCTCGAGAGGAAGTCGAAGAGGCCGACGATGGTCACCAGCGTGGTGTCCTGGAAGAACCCGATAAAGAGGGTCACCATGGGCGGGATGACGATCCGCAGGGCCTGCGGCAGGATCACCAGGATCATGTTCTGCCAGTAGCCCAGCCCCACGGCGGTGGCCGCCTCGTACTGGCCCTTGTCGATGCCCTGCAGGCCGCCGCGCACCACCTCGGCGATGTAGGCGGCGGCAAAGAGGATGATCGCCACCTGGGCGCGCAGCACCTTGTCGATGGTCCAGCCCTCGGGAAGGAACAGCGGCAGCATCACCGAGGCCATGAACAGCAGGCTGATCAGCGGCACGCCGCGGATCAGCTCGATATAGGCGGTGCACAGCGTGCGGATCGCCGGCAGCCGCGAGCGCCTGCCCAGCGCCAGGGCCACGCCCAGGGGAAAGCCCGCGCCGAAGCCCACCACCGCCAGCATCAAGGTGAGCGGCAGGCCGCCCCACTGGCTGGTCGGCACCGGCGTCAGGCCCAGAATGCCGCCGGCCATCAGAAGATACATGGCAAGCAGCGCCAGCACCCAGCCCAAGAGAAGCTCCCTGCGCCACAAGGCGGGCAGCATGGTGGCGGCGCACATGGCGAGCAGCAGGAGCATCGCCACCCCCGGGCGCCACTGCTGCTCGTAGGGAAAGAAGCCGAAGACGGCGAAGCGCAGCTTCTCGGCGAGAAACGGCCAGCAGGCCCCCTCGCCCGCCTTGCAGGCCTCGGGCCCGCCGGTCCACACGGCGTCGAGCAGCAGCCATTCGACGGTCGCCTGCCCCGCCAGCACGATCAAAGCGAGGCAGAGGAGCGAGACCACGGCGTTGCGCGGTGTGCCGAAATAGGTGGCGCGGATCCTCCCCAGCCGGCCGCGGGCGGCGGGCGGGGCGATAGGGGCCGCCAGGGCCTCAGCGGGTCCGAAGCGCGACACGGGCATTGTACCAGTTCATGAAGGCCGAGGTGAGCAGGCTCAAGAGCAGGTAGATCGCCATGAAGATGGCGATCGCCTCCATGGCCTGGCCGGTCTGGTTCATGGTGGTGTTGGAGACGCTCACCAGGTCCGGGTAGCCGATGGCGATGGCCAGGGAGCTGTTCTTGGTGGTGCTCAGATAGATGCTGGTGAGCGGCGGGACGATGATCCGCAGCGCCTGCGGCAGCACCACCAGCCGCATGGTGAGGCTGCGCTTGAGGCCCAGCGCCTCGGCCGCCTCCCACTGACCCTTGGAGACCGCCTGGATGCCGCTCCTGACCGCCTCGGCGATGCCCGCCGAGCTGCTGAGCGCCAGGCCCATCAGCAGGGCAGTGAACTCGGGCGTGAGCCTGCCGCCGCCGGAGACCCGGAAGGTGCCGAGCTCGGGCCGGTCGAGGCTCAGATCGGGCTGCAGCAGCAGAGCCGCCACGAGCGGCGGGCCCAGCACCGCGAGCAGCACCGCCGGCCATAAACGCGGCGGGTGCCCGCCGGCAAGGGCGCGCTCCGCGATCCGGCCGGTCAGCGGGAAGGCGGCGAGAATGCCGGCCAGCAGCGCCAGCCCGACCCAAAGATGCGCGGCCGACCAGTGCAGCACCGGCACGAACAGGCCGCCATTGCTCACGAACACGCCGGGCAGCGGCCGGAGCGCCTCGCGCACCGGCGGCATGAGCAGCAATAGCGCGTACCAGAACAGGAGCTGAAGGAGCAGCGGCGTGTTTCTGAGCGCCTCGACATAGGCCAGCATGAGCCGGGAGAGGAGCGGGTTGGGCGAGAGCCGCAAGATGCCCACCACGACCCCCACCAGGGTCCCGAACAGGCAGGCCAGGAACGAGACCCAGACGGTGTTGAGCACCCCCACCAGCAGGGCCCGGCCGTAGCTGTCGGAGGGCTCGTAGGGGACCAGCTTGTCGCTGATCACGAAGGAGGCGGGGCGCGCGAGATAGTCGAAGCCGGTGGCGATGTTCTGGCGGGCGAGATTGTCCGAGGCATTGCCGAACAGCTGCCAGCCCAGCAGCAGCACCAGCCCGATCGCCACTGCCTGCCAGATGAGGCCGCGGCTGCGGTCGCCATAGACGAGGGCGGCGAGCCGGCCGCCGGCGGAGGCGCCCTGCGGCCGGGCCGAAGCGTCGCTTGGCATGCGGGGAACCCTGGAAGAAAGGCGGCCGCGGCCTCGGGGGCCGCGGCCGTGGGGCTCAGCGGAAGGGCGGGGCGTAGAGCAGGCCGCCGTCGGTCCACAGCGTGTTCTGGCCGCGCTCGAGGTCGAGCGGCGTGCCGGGGCCGAGATTGCGGTCGAACATCTCGCCGTAATTGCCGACCGTGGTGATGGCGCGCAGCAGCCAGTCCTTGTCGAGGCCGAGCTGGGCGCCCAGGTCCTCGCTGGTGCCGAGCATGCGCTGGATCTCGGGATCCTGGCTCTCGGCCGCGAGCTTTGCGGCGTTCTCCTGGGTGATGCCCTTCTCCTCGGCGGCGATCAGCCCGTTGACCGTCCATGTCACGATATCGAGCCACTGGTCGTCGCCGTGCCGGACGACCGGGGCCAGCGGCTCTTTGGAGATGGTCTCGGGCAGGATCACGTAGTCGGCCGGGTTGTTGGCCACCGCGCGGCTCGAGGCGAGATCCGAGCGGTCGGTGGTGAGCACGTCGCAGCGGCCCTGGAAGAAGGCGTTGCGCCATTCGTCGGGCTGCTCGAAGACCACCGATTCGAACGTCATGCCGCGAGTGCGGAACCAGTCGGCGATGTTCTGCTCGGTGGTGGTGCCGGGCAGGATGCAGATGGCCGCCCCGTCGAGATCCTTGGCGCTCTTCACGCCGAGGCTCTTGGGCACCATGACACCCTGGCCGTCATAGAACACCACCGGCGCGAAGTTCATCCCCAAGGTCACGTCGCGCGAGAAGGTCGCGGTGGTCTGCCGCGAGAGCAGGTCGACCTCGCCCGACTGCAACGCCTGGAAGCGCACGTTGGTGGTGAGCGGCACGAACTCGACCTTGTCGCCGTCGCCCAGCGCGGCTGCCGCGACCGCCCGGCAGACCTCGGCATCGAGGCCCAGCATGCGGCCCTTGTCGTCGGGATAGGCGAAGCCCGCCGAGGAAGGCGACACGCCGCAACGCAGCTTGCCGTGCGCCTTGATGGCATCGAGCGTCGGCCCGGCGACCGCCCCCTGCGCCGCCAGCACCATCCCGGCCACCGCCGCGACACAGCCCGTCGCGCCCCTGATCCAGGAACCCATCGTTTGCCTCCCCTGCATTCTCCGCGCCCGGCAGCCTCGCGGGCCGCCCTGGCTTGTTGCCGGCTCATGCTACCCGGCATATCGCTCATGTCCATACCGCCCTTCAAGGCGGCCGCACCGGCCAGTATGGTATAGTGTTCGCCGCTGCCGGGGAGCGGTTTTGCGCCCTTGTCGACGAGGCGCCATGAAGCCCTTCGCCCTGCTTCTCGAGCGGCTGCTCTACACCCCCCAGCGCAACGCCAAGCTGGCGCTGCTCGCCGACTATTTCGCCCATGTCCCCGATCCCGACCGCGGCTGGGGGCTGGCGGCGCTGACCGGCTCGCTGGCCTTCCGCCATGCCAGGCCCGGGCTGGTGCGCGAGCTCGCCATGCGCCGCGCCGATCCGGTTCTGTTCGCCTGGTCCTACGATTTCGTGGGCGATCTGGCCGAGACTGCGGCCCTGCTCTGGCCCGAGCCGCAGGGTCACGCGGCCTGGCCGCGGCTCGAGGAGGTGGTGGGCGGGCTGGCGGAGGGTAGCCGTGCCGACCTGCCCGACCTTCTCGCCGGCTGGCTCGACCGGCTCGACGCCACCGGCCGCTGGGCCCTTTTGAAGCTGGTGACCGGCGGGCTGCGGGTCGGCGTCTCGGCGCGCCTGGCGCGGCTCGCCTTGGCGGCGCATGGCGGGCGCGAGGTCGCCGAGATCGAGGAGCTGTGGCACGGGCTCGAGCCGCCCTACCGGCCGCTCTTCGCCTGGCTCGAGGGCCGGGCCCCGCCGCCTTCCATCGGCGAGCTGCCGGTATTCCGCCCGCTGATGCTGGCCAACCCGCTGGAGGCGGCCGATCTGGCCCGGCTGGCGGAGGCTCCGGAGGGGCTCGACGCCTGGCAGGTCGAGTGGAAATGGGACGGGATCCGCATCCAGATCGTGGCGGCACCGGGCGGCGTCAGGCTCTATTCACGCGGCGGCGACGACATCTCCGGGGCCTTTCCCGAGATCCTCGAGGCGGTGCGCTTCGAGGGCGTGCTGGACGGCGAGCTGCTGGTCCAGCGCGAGGGTGCCCCGGCCTCCTTCAACGACCTCCAGCAGCGCCTCAACCGCAAGAGCGTGACGCCGCGCATGCTCGCCGACTATCCGGGCCTGGTGCGGCTCTACGACATCCTCTTCGACGGCCCAAAGGACCTGCGGCCGCTGCCGCTGGCCGAGCGCCGCGCAAGGCTCGAGGCTTTCCTCGAGCGGGAGCGGCCGGCCCGCATGGACCTCTCGCCGCTGGTGGCGGCAGCCTCGCTCGAGGCGCTCGACCGGCTGCGCCGCGAGGCGCGCGGCACGGCCATGGAAGGGCTGATGCTCAAGCGCCGCGACAGCGCCTACCTGGCCGGCCGCCCCAAAGGCCCGTGGTGGAAATGGAAGCGCGACCCGCACACCCTCGATCTCGTCTTGATGTACGCCCAGCGGGGCCACGGTCGGCGCTCGAGCTTCTACTCGGACTTCACCTTCGGGGCGTGGCAGGAGGGGCCGCACGGACCCGGCCTGGTGCCGGTCGGCAAGGCCTATTCGGGCTATACCGACGCCGAGCTCGCCGCCCTCGACCGCTGGATCCGCGGCCACACGGTGCGCCGCTTCGGGCCGGTGCGCGAGGTCGAGCCGGCGCTGGTCCTGGAGATCGCGTTCGACAGCCTGCACCGCTCGCCGCGCCACAAGTCCGGTCTTGCCATGCGCTTTCCGCGCGTCCACCGGATCCGCTGGGACAAGCCGGCCGCCGAGGCCGAGCGGCTGGAGGTTTTGGAGGCGATGGTCTCCTAGCGGCGCCGCACTGCCGGCGCGAGGGGCCAGGGCAGTATCCGCCATGAAACAGTGTGCAGGGCACGGCCGCCCCCGGACCACCCCGTGCCGCGTTGCCCGACCGAAGCCTGCCGGACAGGCTACAGAACAGACCGCCTGCTCCACTGCCCGTCATCCGGCGCAATGCTTGAAGGCAATACCGGAGTCCCGGCAGGGCCGCCTCTCGTGCCGGCCTTGCCAGCACCGCCCGCCCGTCCTATTGCTCGTCCGGTAGCCGTTGGGGTGCCCCCGTGGGGCTGAGAGGCGTGAGGCCAACCCATCGAACCTGATCCGGGCCATGCCGGCGGAGGGAACGGTGACATCATGCAGCGCCTGCGCGCCTGCGATCCGTCCCCGGGGCCGCCGAGCCCCTGGCGGAGGAGGCGCGCTTGACATCCATCACCCCGGCCATTGCCATCACCCCGGCCATCGCCGCTCGCGGCGCCGGAATCCGGGCGGCTTCCGGGACCTGCCGTGGCAAGGGCGCCACGGCGGCGGCTGACGCTCGGCGTTTCTCCCGTCGTTCCGCCGCGGCCTGACGCCATGGCCGATGTCACCGTCATCGGTGCCGGCGTGGCGGGGCTGTGGGCGGCCCACGAGCTGGCCCGGCGGGGAATCGTGCCCCGGCTGGTGGACCGCGCCGGCGGGCCCGGGCCGCACGGCTGCTCGTGGTGGGCCGGCGGCATGCTGGCGCCCTTCTGCGAGGCGGCGGTGGCGGATCCGCTGGTGGCCAGCCATGGCCGTGCCGCCGCGCAGGCATGGGCCGGAGTGACCGAGGTGGCCCGCCGCGGCACGCTGGTGGTCACGATGGAGCGCGACCGGGGGGAGCTCGAGCTTTTCGCCCGGCGCAGCACCGGCCACCGCCGGCTCGACGGCGCGGCCCTGCGCGAGCTCGAGCCCGACCTCGCCCGCTCGGGGCGGCAGGCGCTGCTCTTCGCGGAGGAGGCGCATCTCGACCCGCGCCGCGCGCTGGCCGGCCTGCTGGCCGCCCTGTCGGCGCGCGGCGTGGAGGTGGAGCGTGCCGCGATCGGGCCGGGCGACGTGACGGGCCCGGTGATCGACTGCCGGGGCCTGGCGGCGCGCGACGAGCTTGCCGGCCTGCGCGGGGTGCGCGGCGAGATGGCGGTGCTGCGCAGCGCCGAGATCGCGCTGTCCCGGCCGGTCCGCCTGCTGCACCCGCGCCATCCCCTCTACATCGTGCCCCGCGGTGACGGGCTGTTCATGCTCGGCGCCACCCAGATCGAGAGCGCCGATCCGCGCCGGATCACCGCACGGGCGGTGCTGGAGCTGCTCTCGGCGGCCTATGCGCTCGACCTGCGCTTCGCCGAGGCGGAGCTGGTGGAGACCGGCGCCGAGCTGCGCCCGGCCTTCGCCGACAACGTTCCGCGGGTGATCCGCCGCGGGCGGGTGCTGCATCTCAACGGGCTGTTCCGCCACGGCTACCTGATGGCCCCGGCGCTGGCCGGGCAGGCCGCGGATTTCCTTGAGACCGGCAAGAAGGGGGAGCTGTTCCATGAAGAATGACCTCACCGACGGCGGAGCCGTCACGAGTGCCGCCGCGATCGGCACCGGGGACGGGACCGGGGGCCTGCCGATCGAGGTGAACGGCGAGCCCCGCCGGGTGGCGGCCGGCACGGTGGCCGGGGCGCTGGAGGAGCTGGGCTGGGGCACGGCCAGGGTGGCGACCGCGCTCAATGGCGAGTTCGTCCCTGCCGCGGCGCGCGCCGGGCGGGCCCTGGCCCGGGGCGACCGGCTGGAGGTGCTGGCCCCGATGCAGGGCGGCTAGCGATGCGCAGCTTCTACGGGCAGCAGCTCGACAGCCCGCTGATGCTGGGCACCGCGCAATATCCCTCGCCGGCCGTGATGGAGGCCGCGTTTCGCGCCTCGGGCGCCTCCGTGGCGACCGTGTCGCTGCGCCGCGAGCAGGGCGGCGGGCAGGCCTTCTGGGACATCGTCCGGCGGCTGGGCGTGCGCGTGCTGCCCAACACGGCGGGCTGCCACGGCGCCCGCGAGGCGATCACCACCGCCCGCATGGCCCGCGAGCTGTTCCGGACCGACTGGATCAAGCTCGAGGTGATCGGGGACGACGACACCCTCCAGCCCGACCCGTTCGGGCTGGTGGAGGCCGCCGAGGTGCTCGCCGGCGAGGGGTTCCAGGTCTTTCCCTACACCACCGAGGACCTGGTGCTGGCCCGCCGCCTGGTGGATGCCGGCTGCCGGGTGCTGATGCCCTGGGGCGCGCCCATCGGCTCCGGCCTCGGCCTCAACAATCCCTACGGGCTGCGGGCGCTGCGCGCGGCCTTCCCCGACATCCCGCTGGTGGTGGATGCCGGGCTGGGCCTGCCGAACCATGCCGCCCGGGCGATGGAGCTGGGCTTCGACGCGGTGCTGCTGAACACCGCCGTAGCCCAGGCGGGCGATCCGGTGGCGATGGCCGAGGCCTTCGCGCTCGCCGCCCGCGCCGGCGCCCTGGCGGCGCGCGCCGACCCGATGGCGCCGCGCGACATGGCCGTCCCCTCCACTCCCGTGATCGGCAAGGCATGGCTGTGATCCTGCCCCGTTTCTACCCGATCCTCGACAGCGCCGCCTGGCTCGCCCGGGCGTTGCCGCTGGGGGTGAGGCTGGCGCAGCTGCGGATCAAGTCCCCGGACGAGGCCGTGCTGCGCCGGGAGATCCGCGCCGGGCTGGCGCTGGCCCGCCGGCACGGGGCGGCGCTGGTGGTCAACGACCACTGGCGGATCGCCATCGAGGAAGGTGCCCGCTGGCTGCATCTGGGGCAGGAGGACCTGGACAGTGCCGATCTGCCCGCCATCCGCCGCGCCGGGCTCGAGCTCGGCATCTCGACCCACGACCATGCCGAGCTCGACCGCGCGCTGGCGTTCTCCCCCGGCTATGTGGCACTGGGGCCGGTCCATCCGACGATCCTCAAGCCGATGCGGTGGGCCCCGCAGGGGCTGGAGCGGGTGCGCGAATGGAAGCGGCTGGCGGGGCACACGCCGCTCTGCGCCATCGGCGGGATGAGCGTGGAGCGCGCCCCCGCGGCCTTCGCGGCGGGAGCGGACATGGTGGCCGCGGCCACCGACGTCACGCTCCACCCCGACCCCGAGGCGCGGATGCGCCGCTGGCTGGAGGTCTGCGGATGAGCCGCTACGCGCGCCAGATGGTGCTGCCCGAGGTGGGCGAGCGGGGCCAGGCGCGGCTGGCCCGGGCCAGCGTTCTGGTGGTGGGCGCGGGCGGGCTGGGCGTGCCGGTGCTGCAATACCTGGCAGGCGCCGGCGTGGGCCGGATCACTTTGGTGGACGGCGACCGGGTGGAGGAGACCAACCTGCACCGCCAGCCGCTCTACAGGATGGACCAGATCGGCCGCCCCAAGGTCGAGGCGGCGGCGGAATCGCTGGCCGCGCTCAATCCGGAGGTGACCGTGACGGCGCTGGCCGACTGGCTCGACCCGCTCAACGCGCCCGGACTGACGGCGGCGGCCGATCTGGTCCTCGACTGCGCCGACACCTTCGCTGTCAGCCTCACCCTCTCGGATTCCTGCATGGCTGCGGGCAGGCCGCTGGTCTCGGCCTCGGCACTGGGGCTGACGGGTTATGCCGGCGGGTTCTGCGGCCCGGCGCCGAGCCTGCGCGCGGTCTTTCCCGACCTGCCCGAGCGCGCTGCCACCTGCGCCACGGCCGGGGTGCTGGGGCCGGTGGTAGCGATGATGGGCACGCTCCAGGCGCAAATGGCGCTGGCGGTGCTGCTGGGGCTGGAGCCCTCGCCGCTGGGCCGGCTGGTGAGCCTCGACGCGGCACGCGGCCGGTTCGGCGGATTCCGCTTCGACGGCGCCCCGGAACCCCTTGCACCCCTGCCCCTCATCGCCGCCGGCCAGATCGCCGGGGACGATCTGGTGATCGACCTGCGCAGCGAGGCCCCGCTGCCGGTCACCGCCGGGGCGCTGCGGCTGGACGTGCAGGACGCCCTCCGCTTCACGCCGCCGCCGGATACCGCGCGGGTGGTGCTGGCCTGCCGCACCGGCCTGCGCGCGCACCATGCGGGAACCTCCCTGCAGGAGCGCTGGCCGGGTCCCATCGCGCTGCTCGCCGTGCCTCCTGGCAGGTGAGAAGCCGGCACCGGACGAGGAGCCGGCGGCGCAGTGGGAGTCTCCGGCCGGCTAGTGCGTCCTGCCCTCACCCCCCGTCGCCGGCGAGGGCCCGCAGGGCGCCGACGAGCAGCTGGCGGGGGGCCGGCTTGACCAGCAGCGGCACGCCCTCGAAGCGCTCACGCAGATGCGGCGGCAGGCCGCGCCCGGTATGGAACAGGAAGGGAACCCGCCGCTCGGCCATGCGCAGGGCGACCGGCTCGGCGCCGTGATCGCCCAGATCGACGTCGAGCACCGCCATGTCGATCTTCTGCGCCTCGAGCAGCGCCAGCGCCTCCTCCGCCCGGTAGGCCGGCCCCACCACCCGGGCGCCTGCAGCCTCCAGCATCTCGCAAAGATCGAGCGCTATAAGGAACTCGTCCTCGACCAGAAGAATTGATAAGCCGGCAAGCGGCGCAGTGCCGGCAGCATCGCCGGCCTCCCCGTTGGTGACGTCTGCGGCGGCTTTCACGATGCGTGGCGCTGTCCGGAGAGTTCAAAGGGCCATCCCGGCTCGCTAACGGAAGAGGCGGGGCAAGGTTCCCGGGGCCGCGCGGAACAACGGGTCGCGAACGACAGATGCACGAGGACAATGCCGGGCACCCGGACGGGACCCCGGAGATCTGCGGTGCCAGCCGCCCGCCTGCCGCTCCCTGCCCGGTGGTGGGAATCGGCGCCTCGGCCGGCGGCTTCGAGGCCTTCAGGGAATTTTTGTCGGCGGTGCCGGCCGATTCCGGCCTGGCCTACGTCCTGGTCCAGCATCTCGACCCCAACCACGAGAGCATGCTGGCCCAGCTCCTCGCCAAGGCCACCGAGCTGCCGGTACGGCAGATCGAGGACGGGAGCGAGGTGGCGCCGGGTCGCGTCTACCTGATCCCGCCCAATGCCAGCCTGACCATCGAGGCGGGTCGGCTGCGGCTGGCGCCGTTCAGCGAGCCGCGCGGCTTCCGCCGGCCGATCGACGTGTTCTTCCGCTCGCTGGCCCAGGACCAGGGGAGTAACGCCGCCTGCATCGTGCTCTCCGGTACCGGCTCCGACGGCATGCAGGGCCTGCGGGCAGTCAAGGAGGCGGGCGGGCTCACCTTGGTGCAGGACCCCGAGACCGCGCGCTATGACGGCATGCCCTCCTCGGCCGCGTCCACCGGCCTGGTCGACCACGTCCTGGCGGCGCGCGAGATGGCGGCCTGCCTGGGCGCGTATTTCGGCCGCGCCGCGGGCGACCTGCTGGCCGGGGCAGAAAGCGCCGGGCGCGACCCCGTGGAGGAGATCACCGGCCTGCTGCGCGGCCATGTCGGGCACGATTTCGGCCGCTACAAGCGCTCGACCCTGACCCGGCGGATCGCCCGGCGCATGCAGGTGGTGGGCGCGCCCGATGCGCAAGACTATATCGCCCGGCTGAAGGAGGATGCGGCCGAGGCCGGCAAGCTGTTCCACGACCTGCTGATCAACGTCACCAGCTTCTTTCGCGACCCGCAGGCCTTCGCCCTGCTGCGCGAGAAGATCGTCCCGAGCCTGCTCGAGAACAAGACGGCGGCCGACCAGGTGCGGGTGTGGGTGCCGGGCTGCTCCTCGGGCGAGGAGGCCTACTCCCTCGCCATGCTGCTGCACGAGGCGCTGCGCGGCCGGCGCGGCAAGCCCGCGGTGTGCGTCTTCGCCAGCGACATCGACGAGCGGATGCTGGCGATCGCCCGGCGCGGCGTCTATGCCGAGAGCGCGGTGCGCGACATTCCCGAGACGTTGCGGGAGGGCTGGCTGGTGGCCGGCGAGAACGGCTGGGTGGTGAGCCAGACGCTGCGCGACAGCGTGCGCTTCTCCTCGCACAGCCTGATCAAGGATCCGCCCTTCTCGCGGATCGACCTGGTCTCCTGCCGCAACCTGCTGATCTACTTCTCGACCGAGCTGCAGGCCCGGGTCGTGCCGCTGTTCCACTATGCGCTGCGGCCGGGCGGCTTTCTCTTTCTCGGCCCCTCGGAGAACATTGCCGGCCGCGCCGACCTTTTCAGGACGGTCGAGGGCAGCGCCCGGCTCTACCGGCGCCGGGACGGCCGCTCCGTGCCTTTGGAGCTGCCGCTCGAGGCGGAGCTGCGCTGGACCCGGCCGCGGCCGCCCGAGCAGCCGAGCGCCGCCGAGCGGCGCAGCCGCGGGGTCGCCCGGCGGATGCTCGAGCGCTATACCCCGCCTCATGTGCTGGTCGACGGAAGGGGCACCGTGCTGCACGCCTCGGGCCGCACCGGCCCCTATCTGGAGCTGGCCCCGGGCGCGCCTACCAACGCGCTGCTCGACCTCGCCCGCAGCGAGCTCAAACGGCCGCTGGCGGCTCTTTTGGCGCAGGTCGAGAGCAGCGGCCGGCCGGCCGCCAGGCGGGCGGTCGAGATCGAGACGCCGGCGGGCCTGCGCGACATCGACCTGCTCGCCGAGCCGATGCCCGACGACACGGTGCTGCTGGTCTTCCAGGACATTGCCGGCCGGCAGGAGGAGGCCGGGCCGTCCGCGCCACGCCTTCCCGACGGGCCCGGGAGCCTGCCGGCAGCCGGCTCGGAGGGCCGCGAGCGGCATCTCGAGAACCGCACCTTCGAGCTCGAGCAGGAGCTCGAGACCACCGGCGAGCGGCTGCGCACGACGCTCGAGGAGCTCGAGACCTCGAACGAGGAGCTGCGCTCCTCGAACGAGGAGATGATGTCGATGAACGAGGAGCTGCAGTCGACCAACGAGGAGCTCTCGACCGTCAACGAGGAGCTCAAGAACAAGCTCGAGGAGCTGGCGCAGGCCAACTCGGACCTGCAGAACTTCCTCGAGAGCACGCGCCTCGCGGTGGTCTTCGTCGACCGCGAGCTCAAGATTCGCGCCTTCACCCCCGACGCGCGGGAAATCTTCCATCTGCGCGAGCAGGACCGGGGCCGGCCGCTGGGCGAGATCACCTCCAAGGTGGCGGTCGGCAATCTCGCCTCGCGGGTGGCCGAGGTCGTCCGGACGCTGCAGCAGGTCGAGGAGGAGGTCGTGGCCGGCGACGGCACCGGCCGCCGCTTCGTGCTCAGGATCCTGCCCTACCGCACCACCGAGGATTCGGTCGAGGGGGCGGTGCTGACCTTCACCGACGTCACCCGGCTGCGCGACGTCGAGGCCGAGGCCGCCGTCTGGCAGGACCGCTACGAGCGCGCCGCCGACGCCGCCGGCCAGCTGCTCTATGTCTACGATCTGCGCGAGCGGCGGATCGCCTTCTCGGGCGCGGTCGAGGCGGTCACCGGCTACCGGCCGGAGGAGCTGGCGGGCCCGGTCGAGCGCTGGCTGGCGCTGCTCGAGGAGAGCGACCGGCCGGCGCTGACGGTAGCCCTCGACGCCTCCGACCGCGGCGCCGCACCCTCGCTGCGCCGCTACCGGCTGCGCACCAGAAGGGGCGAGATCCGCCACTGCGAGGATCTCGGGCACGTTCTCGAGCGGCAGGACGGCCGTACGGTGCGGGTGATCGGCCTGGTGGCCGACGTCACCGCGCGGCACCGGCTGGAGGAGATGCAGGCCCAGCTCATGCACGAGCTGCAGCACCGGGTGAAGAACACGTTGGCGACGGTGCGCGCCCTGGTCCGCCAGACCGCCAAGGACAGCCCTTCCGTGGAGGCGCTGGAAAGCTCGCTTTCCGGCCGCATCGAGGCGCTCGCCCGCACCCACAGCCTGCTCACCGAGGCCAACTGGCGGCATGTCGGGCTGCGCCGCATCGTCGAGCAGGAGCTGGCTCCCTATAGCGGCGGGGTGGCAGCGCCGCGTCTGGCGATCGACGGGCCGGAGATCCTCCTGCCGCCGCGCCAGGCGCTGACCTTGAGCATGGCGCTGCACGAGCTCGCCACCAACGCCGCCAAGCACGGCGTGCTGTCCGGCGAGGCGGGCCGGCTGAGCCTCGCCTGGCGCGTCGGACCCGCGGCCGACGGCCGGCGCCGGGTGGAGCTCGCCTGGCGGGAGGCCGGCGGGCCGCCGGTCGTGGCTCCCTCCAGGCGCGGCTTCGGCCTGCTGCTGCTGGAGCGTGGCGTGCCGCGCGACCTCAACGGCGAGGTCGACCTGGCCTTGCCGCCGGAAGGGCTGCGCTGCACGATCGCCTTCGAGCTGCCGCCGGAGGCGGGGCCGCAGGAACCGCCGGCGGGCTGAGCGGGAATCGTCCGGGACCGGCTCCAGGAAGGAGGCACGTTCATGCCCGCCTACATCATCGCCGAGATCGAGGTGACCGATCCCGAGACCTATGCCGGCTACCGGGCCCGCACCCCGGAGGCGATCGCCCGGCACGGCGGCCGTTTCCTGGTGCGCGGCGGTGCGGTCCTGCCCATGGAAGGCGCGCCGCCCGCGGGCCGCGTGGTGATGATCGAGTTCGCCGACATGGAGGCTGCCCGGCGCTTCTACGGCTCGCCCGACTACCAGGCGATCCTGCCGTTGCGCCGGGCAGCCTCGAGGGGCCGGCTGTTCATCGTCGAGGGGGTGGCGCCCCAGGACCGGCCGGAAGAGGGTCGTCCGGGTTCCTAGGGGCGGGCCCAGCCGGGAGCGCCGGAGGTCGGGAGCGGGGCGGCGGACAGGCTTCGGGCAGCATGAGGGCCCGCAGCGGCACGCTGATGCGGCAGACCAGCCCGTCCTGCCGCCAGTCCAGCTCGACCCGGCCGCCATGCTGGTGGGCCACCGCCCGGGTCAGGAGCCGGGTCCCAAAGCCGCGTCGCTCCGGCCGGGCCACCGGCGGGCCGCCGCTCTCCTGCCAGAGGAGGAGCAGACCGCCCTCCTCCTCGCTCACCCGCACGCCGATCCGCCCCTCCTGCCGGGAGAGCGCGCCATACTTGGCGGCGTTGGTGGCGAGCTCGTGAAAGCCGAGCGCCAGGTCCTGGGCCAGCGCCGGCGGCAGGATCCGGTCGGCCCCCTCCAGCACCAGCCGTTCCGCCTTGCCCTGATGCGGCCCCAGCACGCGCTCGAGAAGATCGCGGAGCGCCGCCCCCTGCCAGGCAGTGGCGCTCAAAAGATCGTGCGCCGCCGCCAGCGCCTGCAGCCTTCCGTCGAAGGCCTCCAGATAGGCCTCGATGCCGGCCGCCCCGGCAGCGCTCTGCCGGGCCAGGGCCTGGACCACGGCGAGGCTGTTCTTGACCCGGTGGCTGAGCTCGCCCAGCAGGAGCGTCTGCTTCTCCTCCCAGCGCCGGCGCTCGTCGATGTCGAGCACCGAGCCGACATAGCCCAGGAAGACGCCGTCGGCGGCGAAGCGCGGGGCGGCGGTGTCGCTGACCCAGCGCCACACGCCGTCGTGACGACGCAGCCGGTAGCGGATCTCGAAGTCACGGCTCTGGGCGTTGGCCGCCAGGAAGACGGCCTCGGCGGTCGGTCTGTCCTCGGGATGGACGCAGTCCAGCCAGCCCAGCCCCATGCTCTCGGCGAAGGGCTGGCCGGTGAAATCGCCCCAGCGGCGGTTGATGTAGGTGCAGCTCCCGTCCGGCTCGCTCACCCAGATCATCGCCGGGGTGTGGTCGGCGATGTTGCGGAAGCGCTCCTCGCTCTCGCGCAGCGCCTGCTCGGCCAGACGCTCGACGGTCCGGTCACGGAGGATCTTGAGGAAGCCCGCCGGGGTTCCCCCGTCGCCCAGCCTCATCAGCCGGCCGCTGGCCCAGAACCGGCTGCCGTCCCGGCGCACGTGCCAGCGCTCGTCGGCGGCCGCGCCCTCGGCCAAAGCGCGGCGCATCTCCTTTCCCGGGACACCGGCGGCGCGGTCCTCGGGCGTGAACAGCAGGTCGCCGGGCCGCCCGAGAATCTTCTCCTCCTGCCACCCCAGCAGGCGCTCGGCACCGCTGTTCCAGTCGGTCACCCGCCCCTCCCGGTCGAGGGCGATGATGGCGTATTCGGTGGCGCTGTCGAAGATCAGCCGCAGCCGCTCCTCGCGCGCGCGGACCTCGGCCACGGCCTCGCGCCGCAGCCCCGCCAGGCGCAGATGCGCCCGGACCCGGGCCAGGAGGTCGCGGGCGGTGAAGGGCTTGGTCAAATAGTCGTCGGCGCCTGCCTCGAGCCCCTCGATGCGCGGCTCCTCGCCGGCCCGGGCGGACAGCAGGATCACCGGCAGCTCGCGGGTGGCGGGATCGGCGCGCAGGGCCGCCAGCAGGCCCAGCCCGTCGAGCCCCGGCATCATCACGTCGCTGAGCACGAGGTCGGGCGGATGGCGGCGGGCCAGCTCCAGCGCTTCCCTGCCGTCCGCCGCGGTCAGCACCTCGCAGGGCCCGGCCAGCAGGCGGCGGACATAGTCGCGCATGTCGGCATTGTCGTCGGCCAGCAGCAGGCGCGGCAGCACGCCGGAACCGGCCGGCGGCTCCCCGGCGCCCGCCTCCCTCGCGAGGGAGCCCAGGGCCTCGCCCTCACCCGGCAGCCAGCGGAGCGCCTCCTCGACGAACGCCCGGGCCCGCGCCCCGGTCCGGCCGTCGGCCGGCTGCGCCTGCAGCTGCCCGGCCGGCAGGTGGGCGCTGCCCAGCGGCAGATGAAGGGTGAAGCTGCTGCCCTCGCCCTGGCGGCTGCGGACCTCGATCTCCCCGCCATGCAGGCGCACCAGCTCGCGCACCAGGGCGAGCCCGATACCCGTTCCCTCGAAGCTCCGCCCGCGCTGGCCCTCGATCCGGTGGAAACGCTCGAAGAGCCGCGGCAGCTCGGCCTCGGGGATGCCCACACCCGTGTCGGCAACGAGAAGCTCGGCCTGCCGCCCGGCCGTCCGCAGCCGCACCGCGATGCCGCCCTCGAGCGTGAACTTGAAGGCGTTGGAGAGCAGGTTGAGGACGATCTTCTCCCACATCTCGCGGTCGACCCAGACCGGCTCGCCCAGGGCCGGGCAGTCGACCTCGAGAGAAAGCCCGGCGCGCTCGCAGGCCGAGCGGAAGTTGCTCGCCAGCTCGGCGGTGAGCGCTGCCAGGTCGACCGGCTCGAAGGAGGCCCGCACCCGGCCCGCCTCGACCCGCGAGAAGTCGAGCAGGGTGTTGACCATCCGCAGCAGCCTGAGGCCGTTGCGGTGCGCCACCAAGAGCTCGCCGCGACGGGCCGGCAGGGCCTCGGCCGGCCCTTCCAGCGCCTCCTCGAGCGGCCCCAGCATGAGGGTGAGGGGCGTGCGGAACTCGTGGCTGACATTGCTGAAGAACAGGGTCTTGGCACGATCCAGCTCGGCCAGGGCCTCGGCCCGCCGGCGCTCCTCCTCCGAGGCCCGGGCATTGCCTAGCGAGGTCGCGATCTGCCCGGCCACCAGACCGAAGAAGCCCTCATAGTCCGCATCGAACGCGCGCCTCGCGCTCACCCCGAGGACCAGCAGGCCGCAGGCCCGTCCCTGGGCGGGATCGGTCAGCGGCAGCACCATGGCGGAAGGCGGCGGCTCCGGCCACGGCCCGGCCGAAAGCTTCTCGAAGCGCGAGGCCAGATCCCCGACCGGCAGGCCGCGCCCCCCTTCTGCCGCCTCGAGAAGCGGCCAGACCTGCCTGGCCGCCTCGACCACCAGGGGTGCCGCCGGCGCTCCCGCCTCGATGCCGGCAGCGGCCGCGAGCTGCGCCCTGCCCTCGTCCTCCAGCCGGTAGAGAAGGGCGAAGGGAATGTCCGCCCCGCTCCCCGCCAGCACCGCCATCGAGCGCCGCCCCGCCTCCTCGAGGCTGCGCGCCTCGGCCCCGGCGGCGGCGAGCTCGCGCAGGCACTCGAGGCGGCGCTCGCCGATCACCTTGCCGGTGGTCTCGGTGCAGGCGCAGAACATGCCCCCCACCCCGCCGCTCTCGTCGCGGATCGGGCTGTAGGAGAAGGTGAAGTAGACCTCCTCGGGATAGCCGTGGCGGTGCATCACCAGCATGAGATCGTCGGAGAAGGTGGCCTCGCCGTGGACTACCACCCGCTCGACCATCGGCCCGATCGTGTCCCAGATCTCCGGCCACACCTCGGGCCCCGGCCGGCCCAGCGCCCAGGGATGCTTGGCGCCCAGGATCGGCCGGTAGCCGTCATTGTAGATCTTGACGAGGGAAGGCCCCCAAAAGACGAACATGGGATAGCGCGAGTTGAGCAGGATGCTCACCGCGGTCCTGAGGCTCTGCGGCCAGCCGGAAGGCGGCCCGAGCGGCGAGCCCCGCCAGTCGCGGGCGCGCATCAGCGCCCCCATCTCGCCACCGCCGGCAAGAAAGTCCGCGGCGCCCTCGGCCATGCCGTGCAAGATGCCTTTCCGCTCCTTGTCCCGTGCGCCGGGTCCCGCGCGCCGGGGTCCCGCGCGCCGGCAGGGTTGGCCCATGTGGCGCAGCCTACCCAAATCGCCGGCACCGGCAAGCGGGAGCGGCATGCGCCGGGGCGCGTGGGAGCCCTTCGGGGGCCCACGGCGTTTCCCGGCGAGGGGTCCGGCAGACCCGTCGTGGAAGAGGAGGACACGAATGAGCTACACGCTTTTCTTCGACCGTGGCGGCGAGTCCGCCCAGGAACGTTTCGAGACCCTGGAAGCGGCGGTGGCCTTCGCCGCCGACGGCCTCGCCTCCGGCCTTCTCGACGACGGCAGGGTGACCGCTCCCGACGGCAGCGAGGCCCTGGCCGGGCCTGCCCTGCGCGCGGCCGCCGAGCGCCACCGCCGCGCCCTCGAGGAGGCCCGCGCCCATCCCCCGGTAGGCGATCTCGCCAGCAAGCCCTCGGGCCGGCCGTGAGCGGCGGGGGCGTCAGGAGCCGGCTGTCGTGGCGTGCTGGAGGAAGAAGCGCACCATCGCGCGGCTGGCGTCGGGGCCGCGGGGCTCGGTGAAGGACCCGGCAGGGCTCCCGCCCGACCAAGCATGGCCGGCCCCGTGCAGGACCCACAGCTCGAGCATCGCCCGGCCGCTCTCCTCGGCGTGGACGGTGCGGGTGTAGCGCAGCCCGCCCGGAGCCTCGCCGGCCTCGACGGCGGTCCGCAGATCCGCCGCCTCCCTCGCCTGGGCGATGACCCGGTCGCCATTGACCGGATGGACGGTGGTGTCGCGGTCACCGTGGAACACGATCGTCGGCACGCCGTGCGGCAGCGCTCCGCCGGCGGGCCGGGGACCGCCCTGCCGCATCGCCGCCAGGGCGGAAGGCAGGTCGCTGGCGGCGCCGCAGGCGAGACCGGAATGGACGCCGATGGCGGCATAGAGCTCGGGATAGGCGGAGCCCATGGTCGCCGCCGCCGCCCCGCCGGCGGAAAGGCCGGCCACATAGACGCGGCCCGGCGCCACCGCGTGCTCGCGCATGATCCGCCGGGTGATGCCGGCGAGGATCGAGGGCTCGCCTTGGCCGCGCTGCTGGTGGTCCGCGCCGAACCAGTTCCAGCATCGAGAGGCATTGGCCGAGGGGGCCTGGGCCGGATAGGCGACGAGGAGACCTTGCTGCTCCGCCAGCTCGTTCATCCGCGTGCCGGCGGCGAAATCGTCGGGCGTCTGGGTGCAGCCATGCAGCATCACCACGAGGGGCAGCGCCCGCCCCCCGTGGCTGGCCGGCACGTAGAGCTTGTAGGTCCGGCTGCCTGCCTCGCCGGCAAAGCGGCACTCCTCGAACCGCGCGCCGGCCGGCAGCGGGGCCGGAGCCGGCCGGCCTGCGGCACCGGATTGTCCCATGCGGCCGAGAAAGCCGCGGAGCGCTTCGGGAATGCCCGGCTGGCCCAGCCCCTCCGAACGGCCCGCGGCGCGCTCCCCGCCAGCAGGCGGCGAGGTCCAGGCGCCGCCGGTTGCCGCTGACGGCGGCACCATGTCGAGCGTGGGCGGCGTGCCCCCGGCCGGCCCCGGCGGTGCTTTTCCGCCCGGACGGGACGGGGCGGCCGCCGCCGGGCCGCCGGGAAGTGCCCGGCGCAAAACGGCCATCGCCTCCTCGAGCCGCCCCTCGCGGGTGAGCCTGCCCACCTCCGCCATGTCTATCTTGGGCAACGGGTTCATGCGAGCGGATCCTGTGTGGGGGAAGGTCCGGCCGGGGTCCCGGCCGGCGGAAGGCCGGCGGTCAGCGGATGCGGTCGCCGAGCGCGGCCTTCACCGCGGGGCTGGCCTGGAGGGTCCCCAGCACGTGAAGCGAGGCGATGGTCGCGCGTGCCAGCTCGGGCGGGACATCGGCGGCGATGACGGCGAGCCCCAGGACCTGGATGTGGAGCGTCTCGCCCGCCGCCCGCACGGTCTCGAGGTCCTGCCGGCTGTAGCGGCGCAGGCCGAGCTCGAGCCGGTGCCGGGCGACGGACTGGGCCACCGCATCGGTGTGGCGGGCGAGCTGGTTGCGGATCGCCGTCCTGATGAAGTCGGTGCGGTTGGAGTAGAAGCCCTCCTGCACCAGGAGGTCGACATGGCCGAGATCGACATGGCCGAGATTGATCGTGATCTTCTCGCTGTCGGCCGTCTTCGGGCGGACCAGCGGCACCTTGCCAGCCATCTTCGCCATCCATTCACCATCCATGTGGATGGCATATGGATGGCGAAGCACGAGATTGCAAGGCGGGCTCAGCAGCCGAGCCTGTGGGCCAGCTCCCCGAGATCCTCCGCCACCATGTCCCACTCCGCGGCGGGCGCCAGGTCGGTGGTCTGGCCGGGGCCGTATTCATGGGGGCGCGCCACGAAGGCGGTGCGCATGCCGACGGCCCTGGCAGCGGCGAGATCGCCATTGTGGGCGGCCACCATCATGCAGGCGGAAGGCTCGAGGTCGAGAAAGGCGATCGAGCGCCGATAGGCCTCGGGCGACGGCTTGTAGGCCCGGGCCGGCTCGGCCCCCAAGATGGCGTCCCAAAGCAGGCCGGCGCGGCGCGCCATGTCGACCATCAGCCGGACATTGCCGTTGCTCAGGCTGGCCAGGATGTAGCGCTTCCTCAGCCGGGCGAACCCCGCCAGCACGTCCGGCCAGGGGTCGAGCCGGTGCCAGGCGAGGTTGATCTCGTCGATGTCCGCCGCGCCCAGCCCCTCCACGCCGAATGCGTCGAGAACGGCCAAAAGATTCTCGCGGTGCAGCACGTCCAGCTTCACGAACGGCCGCCCGCCCTCGCGCACCGCCGCCATGGCGGGCTGGTAGCGCTCGCGCCAGGCAAGCGCCATGGCCTGCCAGTCCAGCGCATGGCCCTTGGGCGCCAGCGCCTCCTCCAGTCCCCGGGCCACGCCGGAGCGCCAGTCCACCACCGTGCCGAACACGTCGAAGAAGAGCGCTTCCACCCTCTGGCCCGTCATTGCCCCGTCCTTCGCGATTGCCGTCCACTTCCTGTTGCCATGGCGGGGACGAGGATTCCATAACGCCCTCCCGTGCCCGGCACCGGCGCGGGAGGGGCTGCAGCGGACATCGGATCATGGACAGGCTGATCGAAGGATATCGTCGCTTCCGCGCCACCGCCTGGCCGGAGCATCGCGACCGGTTCGAGGCCCTGGCGGCGCAGGGCCAGCGACCGCATGCGCTGGTGGTGGCCTGCTCGGATTCGCGGGTCGACCCGCAGATGATCTTCAACGCGGCGCCGGGCGAGCTGTTCGTGATCCGCAATGTCGCCAACCTCGTGCCGCCCTACGCCCCCGATCATCTGGCGCACGGCACCAGCGCGGCGCTGGAGTTCGCCGTGCGGGCGCTGGAAGTGCCGCGGATCGTGGTGATGGGGCACGGGCTTTGCGGCGGCTGCCGGGCGCTGCTCGAGCCGCCGCCGGCCCCGGTCGACGATTTCATCCTCCCCTGGGTGGACCTCGCAGCCGGCGCCCGCGAGCGGGCGCTTGCCACCGGGCTCGAGGGCGAGGAGCTCCTGCGCGCCTGCGAGCACGAGGTGGTCAAGCTCTCGCTGGGCAATCTCAGGAGCTTTCCCTGGATCCGCGAGGCGGTGGACGAGGGAAGGCTCAGGCTCGAGGGCTGCTGGTTCAACGTGATGCGCGGCGAGCTCACCCGGCTCGGGCCGGGCGGCTTCGAGACCGTCCGGCCCTGAGCGGCCTTGCCCGCGGCACCCGGGCTCAGGTGATCACGTCGGGGCCGCGTTTGCCGGTGCGCGCCTCGATGCCCGCCACCTCGCCGGCAAGGCGGATGAGCGGGGCGAGGAAGGCCTGGGTGTCCTCCTCCAGCCGGTCCTTCTCGTAGCGCTCGACATAGACCCGGAGCGTCGCCCCCTCGGTGCCGGTGCCCGAGAGCCGGAAGACGATCCTGGCGCCGCTTGCGAACAGCAGGCGGATGCCCTGGCCGCGGCTCACCGAGCCGTCCACCGGGTCGGTGTAGGCAAAGTCGTCGGCGGTCTCGACCCGCTCGCCGCCCAGCTCCTGGCCGGCGAGGTCCGGCAGGCGGGCGCGCAGCTCGTCCATGAGCGCCGCTGCGGCCCCGGCATCCAGCCCCTCATAGTCGTGGCGGGTATAGTAGTTGCGGCCGAACTCCCGCCAGTGGGCGCGCACCAGGCCCGCCACGTCGCCGCCGCGCGCCGCCAGGATGTTCAGCCACAGGAGCACCGCCCAGAGCCCGTCCTTCTCGCGGACATGGGCCGAGCCGGTGCCGAAGCTCTCCTCGCCGCAAAGGGTCACCCTGCCGGCATCCATGAGATTGCCGAAGAACTTCCAGCCGGTGGGGGTCTCGTGGCAGGCAATGCCGAGCTTCTCCGCCACCCGGTCCACCGCCCGGCTGGTGGGCATGGAGCGGGCCACGCCGGCCAGGCCCTTCGCATAGCCCGGCGCCAGGTGGGCGTTGGCGGCGAGAATGGCGAGGCTGTCGGAGGGGGTGACGTAGAGGCGTTGCCCGTGGATCAGGTTGCGGTCGCCGTCGCCGTCCGAGGCGGCCCCCAGATCGGGCGCGTCGGGCCCGTTCATGAGTGCCGCCAGATCGGCGCAGTGGTGGAGGTTGGGGTCGGGGTGGCCGCCGCCGAAGTCGGGCAGCGGCGTGCCGTTGACCACCGTGCCGGCCGGAGCGCCCAGCATGCCCTCGAGAATGGCGGTGGCGTAGGGGCCGGTGACCGCGTGCATGGCGTCGAAGCGCATCGTGAAGCCGCCGGAAAAGAGCCTGCGGATCGCCTCGAGGTCGAGCAGCTCCTCCATGAGCGCGGCATAGTCGGCGACCGGGTCGATCACCTCCACCACCATGCCCGAGAGGCGCTGCTCGCCCAGGCGCGAGAGGTCGAGATCGGCGGCCTCGAGGATCGCGTAGGCGCCCAGGGTCTGGGTGCGGGCGAAGATCGCCTCGGTGACCTTCTCGGGGGCCGGCCCGCCATTGCCGATATTGTACTTAACCCCGAAGTCGCCCTCGGGCCCGCCCGGATTGTGCGAGGCCGAGAGGATGATCCCGCCATAGGCGCGGTGCTTGCGGATCACGCAGGAGGCGGCCGGCGTGGAGAGCAGGCCGTTCTGGCCTACCAGCACCCGGCCCACCCCGTTGGCGGCGGCCATCTTGAGGATGGTCTGGATGGCGCGCCTGTTGAAGAACCGCCCGTCGCCGCCCACCACCAGGGTCCGGCCCTCGACGCCGTCCAGACAGTCGAGGATCGCCTGAATGAAGTTCTCCAGATAGGGGCTCGCCTGGAAGGTCGCGACCTTCTTCCTGAGGCCCGAGGTGCCGGGCTTTTGGCCCTCGATCGGCCGGGTCGGCACAGTGCGGATGGTCATGCGGGCATCTCCTCGTCCCCTTCGCGCAAGGCCCGGTAGAGGCGCAAGGAACGTGCCCCGACCAGCGCCGTCCCGCCCTCCTCCCGGACTGCCGCCGGTACGCCTTCAGGCTCGGCCGTGTCCAGCAGGCACCTCCATCCAGCAATACCCCCGGGCTGCGGCAGGCTGAAGGGCAGCGGCAGCGGATCGGCGTTCACGAGAAGGAGCAGCATCGCCTCCCCGCCCCTCTCGTCTCCCTCCGTCTGCCGCCGCTTCGCGGGCCCGGCCGCCCCTTCGAGCAGCAGGCCGAGACAGCGATTGTGCGGCGCCCGCCAGTCGTCGGCCTTTTTCAGGGCACCGTCACGGGTCAGCCACTGAACGTCCGGCACCCCCGAAGGGCTCCGCACCCTTCCGTGCAGGAAGCGCCGGCGGCGCAGCACGGGGTGTTCCCGCCGGAGGGCGGCCAGCCGACCGATGAAGGCGATCATCGCCTCCTCGCCCGCCCGGCTTTCTTGTCCCATGACGCCATTCCAATGGCACCAGCTTATGGGCCAATGGCACCAGCTTATGGAATTGTCCTGGCAGTAGGCATTGTTGTTGCCCTGCTGGCTGCGGCCGAGCTCGTCGCCCATCAGCAGCATGGGCGTGCCCTGGGCCAGAATCAGCGTGGCCAGCATCGCCCGGCGCAGCCGGTCGCGGGTCTCGCGGATCGCCGGATCGTCGCTCGGCCCCTCGGCGCCGTTGCCGGCGCTGATCTCGCCGTGGTGGCCGTCGCGGTTGCCCTCGCCATTGGCCTCGTTGTGGCGGCGCGCAAAAGAGACCGTGTCGGCCAGGGTGAGGCCGTCATGGGCGGTGACGTAGTTGACGCTCGCCCAGGGCCGGCGGCCGCCATGCTCGAACCGGTCGGCCGAGCCCAAAAGCCGCGCCCCCAGATCCGGCAGCACCCCCTCGTCGCCGCGCCAGAAGCGGCGGACAGTGTCGCGGAACCGGTCGTTCCACTCGGCGAAGGGCGGCGGGAACTGCCCGGCCCGGTAGCCGTGGCCGCCCACGTCCCAGGGCTCGGCGACGAGCTTGAGCCGGCCCAGCACCGGGTCCTGGGCGATCGCCTGGAGGAAGGGGGCATGAGCGTCGAAGGCGCCGCTGCGGCCGCGCGCCAGCGTGGTGGCGAGATCGAAGCGGAAGCCGTCGACGCCCAGCGCCGCCCAGTAGCGCAACGCGTCCATGACCAGCTGCAGGACCCGGGGATGGGCGAGGTTCAGCGTGTTGCCGCAGCCGGTATCGTCGACATAGCGGCGCCGGTCGTCGGGGCGCAGCCGGTAGTAGCTGGCATTGTCGAGGCCCTTCATGGAGAGGATCGGGCCCAGATGGTCGCTCTCGGCGGTGTGGTTGAAGACCATGTCGAGGATCACCTCGATACCCGCCTCGTGCAGGGCCCGCACCATGGCGCGGAACTCCGCCAGGGGATCGCTTCCTTCCCCGGCATAGCGCGGCTCGGGCACGAGGAAGGCGAGCGGGTTGTAGCCCCAGTAGTTCCTCAGCCCCAGTTGCGTCAGCCGGTGCTCGTCGAGCAGGGCCGTCACCGGCATGAGCTCGACCGCCGTCACCCCCAGGCGCTGCAGATGCTCGAGGACCCGCGGATGGGCGAGCCCGGCGAAGCGGCCGCGCTGTGCCTCGGGCACGGCAGGATGCAGCATCGTCATGCCGCGGACATGAGCCTCGTAGAGCAGGCTCTTGTCCCAGGGTGTTCTTGGCCGCCCGCCCCCGGGAGCGGGCTGCACCGGCGGCAGCGCCACCGCCTTTGCCACGAAGGCGGCGCTGTCGCGGGGATCGCAGGCGAAGGGATGGGCCGGGTCGACCAGGTTGGGTCCCTCCCAGCGGACGCCGCCCCTGAGGGCGCGGGCATAGGGGTCGAGCAGCAGGCGGGCCGGGTTGAAGCGGTGGCCTTTGGCGGGATCCCAGGGCCCGTGCGCCCGCAGCCCGTAGACCTGGCCCGCTGCCAGGCCCGGAAAGAAGCCGTGAAAGACCCCCTCGGTGTGCTCGGGCAAGGGCAGCCGCGCCGTCTCCCGCAGGCCGGTCGGGTCGAACAGGCAGAGATCGATCCCGCTCGCATGCGCCGAGAAGACGGCGACGTTGAGCCCGTCCTCCTCGGGCGTGACGCCCAGCGGCCAGGGCCGCCCCGGACGCGGCGCACCCGTCCTGCTCATCGCCATCCCGTCGAGCCCGTCCGCTGGCTTGTCATGCCGCGCATCATGCCCGGCTGCGGCGGCGCGGCAAGGGAGCGCCCGCCCGCCGCTCAGTGCAGCGCCAGCATCCTGACCAGGCTCGGCAGGCCGGCGCCCTGCATGTAGGGGTCGCGGCCGAGATCGAGGCAGCTTTCGAGAAGGATCTTCTTGACCTGCTCGGGATAGCCCACGAACTCGCGGCGCATGCTCAAGAAGGCGGCGAGGATGCCCGAGACGTGGGGTGCGGCCATGCTGGTGCCGCTCATCTCGACATAGAGCGAGTCGCGCTCCGGCAGCCCGGCATCGCCTGACGGCCGCCAGTCGTGGCGGGCCGAGATGATCCGCTCGCCCGGCGCCACCAGGTCGGGCTTGCGCCGCCCGTCGGCGGTGGGCCCGCGCGAGGAGAAGTAGGAGATGCCGAAGCTGTGCGGGTTGGCCTTGTGGACCGAGCCCACCGCGATGGCCTCCTCGAGATTGGCCGGATCGCCGATGGAAAGATCCATGTTGGCCGGCACGATCCCGGCCTCCGAGCGCAGCAGGACGAAGCCCTCGTTGCCGGCGGCGAGGCAGACCAGCACCCCCTGGCGCCACAGCCGCCGCAGCTCCTGGCACAAGGGCGTGTGGCCGCAGCCGAAGACCGACGGGTCGAAGGCGCCGCCCAGGCTCAGATTGACCCCGTGCACCACCAGCTCGCCGGCGCGCTCGTTGATCGCCGCCACCTCGTCCAGCGCCTTGATGATGAAGCTGTCCTGGCCGCGCCCGGCATCGTCCAGCACCTTGAAGCCGAACAGGCGGCAGCGCGGCGCCATGCCGGCCATCGTCACCTGCCCGTCGCGCGGATCGAGCACCTCGGCGGCTCCGGCGATGATCCCCGCCACATGGGTCCCGTGGCCGCTGCGATCGAGGCTCTCGAACCCCTCCTGGCCGGGCTCGAGGCGGACGGGCGCGCCCTGGCCGGTGCAGTCCCACTGGGCCACCACCGTCTGCTGCGCCGTGAAATGCGGGTGGCCGGCGGCGATACCGGTGTCGAGCACCGCCCAGCCGATGCGCGTTCCCAAAGCGCCGTAGGCGAGATTGGCCGGGTGCGCCTGGATCGTGTGGGTCGAGCGGTTGATGAGCGCCCGCTTGACGGCGTTGCGCCAGATCCCCTCGAACCCCAGCCCCTGGAAACGCGAGCGCAGCGTCTCGAGCTCGGCCCGGGTCAGCCGGGCGGCGAGGAAGCGGCGGGTCCGGTCGAGCTGCGCCTGCCCGAGAGGGACATCCTGGCGGCGCAGCAGGGCGGCGATCTCCGCCTCGACCGCCGCCGCCACCTCCTCGAGCCCGGGTCCCGGCCCGCCCGGGTCGGGGCGGTCGGCGGCGAGCTGGATCAAAACCGGGTGGCGTTCCTCGCGCGGGGCATTCTCGAGATCCTCGACCAGATCGCCCGCCAGCACGAAGGGGGCGATCGCCTGGCCGAAGGCCGAGCCGGTGGCGTCGCGCACCGCGCTCCGCGCTTGCGCGGTGCGCAGGTAGCCGGTGGCGGAGTGCGGATGTTCCGGCCCTTCCGGGTTGAGCAGCAGGACGTCCTCGATGCGGCCGCCGGTGAACTCGCCGGCGAGCGTCGGGTCGGCCGCCACGATGTCGCCCAGGGCGGCGAGATTGACCCAGCGGCGCACGCAGGGCGGAAAGACCAGCCGGCCGCCGGCCCATGTCTTGAGCTCGTCCTGGACCTCGGCCAGACCCAGCGGTGAGCCGATGGTGAGGAAGAGCGCCACCTCGACCCGCCCGGGGTCGAGCTGGCGCAGCACGTCCCAGGCGATGGCCGAGCCCAGGCTGTGGCCCACCACGAGGAACGGCCCGCCGCCGGCCGCCAGCCGGTCGGCCAGGCTCTGCTCCATCGCCCGCCGCCGCGCCGGCACGTAGAGAAAGTCGTAAACGTCGCGCAGGAAGGCGCGGGTCAGCCGCGGCGCCAGGAAGCGGCGCAGCCAGGCGCCGGGCAGGATCCTCGCACCGACAGCACCCGGCGCCTCGGCCGCCCGAGCCTCGGCCTCCTTGATCAGGCGCCCGGCCATCCGCGTCAGCGCCGCCTTCTCCCGGCCGTCGCCGGCCAGGGCCTCGATCTCCAGGGCGATCGCCTCACCCTCGTCGCCGGGCTCGCCGCGGGCCAGCGCCATCACCGCACGGGTCGAGATCTCGTCATCGTCGATCCGCACCGTGTCGGGGGTAGCGCAGCTCGCTTTCTCCGGGGTCGGGTAGTACTGGCGGTTGACCCAGTAGGCGAGCCGCGTGCGGTCGCCCATCGGATGGCCGAACAGCGCGGTGTCCCACTGGCACTTGAGCACCGATTCCAGCGGCTTGTTGCCGATCCCGTGGACATAGACCACGGTCCCCGCCCCGGCCCCGCCGATCGGCAGCGGCGCGTCGGGCCCGGGCTCGAGCGCCAGGAGCTCGAACTGCGGGCCTGCCGCGGCCCGCGACGGGGTCCGCCTGCGCCCTTTCCTGCCGGTCGTGGCGCTCGTGCGGCGACGCGTCTCCCTGGCGTTCATCGCGATCCTCCCCTGCCGGCCCGCGCGACCGGCCGAAGGGCGATCCTAGCCTGAGAAAGCCTGCCCGGGCGACGGCGCAGAGGGTGGCGGCGGTGGAGCCGGTGGCTCTCGGTGCGAAACCGTGGCGCAAGCTTCGTGGCCTGCCCGCCAGACGCCGCCGCCAACCCCGAAAAACAAAAACCCGGCCGCGCGCAGCGCCTTGCGCGGCACCGCCGCCACGAGACCGGCGCCGGCCTAGACCAGCGGGCCGGCGCTGCACGGGCCGGTGGCCCCCAGCGCCCGGGCGAGCCACGGCAGTGCCGCGGCGGCCGAAGCCGGGAGGGAGGGCGGCGGGTTGACCACCACCACGCCCGAGCCGGTCATGCCGCGGCCGGGCGTGTCGGGGGCGGTGCACAGCTCGATCCGCCAGAGCCGGCGCAGCCCCGCCTCCCGCAGGCTGGCGAGGAAGGTCTCGCTGCGGGCCCGCTCGATCACCGGGTACCACAGAAGAAAGCAGCCGGTGCCCATCCGCCGCCAGGCGCGGGCCAGCGCGCGGGCGACCTGCTCGTAGTCGCTCTTCACCTCGTAGCTGGGATCGATCAGCACCGCCGCCCGGCGCTCCGGCGGCGGCATACGGGCGACCAGCCAGGAGAGCCCGTCCTCGCGCTCGACCCGCACCTGCGGGCCGCCCGCCGGCCGTCGCGCGAGGCGCTCGGCGAGGAGCCGGTGGTCGGTGGGGTGCAGCTCGACGAGGTCGAGCCGGTCTTCCGCCCGCAGGGCCGAGAGGGCCAGCAGCGGCGAGCCCGGATAGCGGGCGAGACCGCCCTCGCGGTTGGCCTTCCTGACCTCCTCGACATAAGGGGCCAGAAGGTCCGGCAGCGGGCCCGGCGCGGCAAGAAGCCGCTCGATCCCCGAATGGAACTCGCCTGTCTTCTGCGCCGCCGCCGACCCCAGATCGTAGCCGCCGGCGCCGGCGTGGGTGTCCAGCACATAGAGCGGCTTCTCACCGGCTGCGGCATCGCGCAGCACGAAGAGCCAGAGGGCGTGCTTGAGCAGGTCGGCCGGATTGCCGGCGTGGAAGGCGTGGCGGTAGCTCAGCATGCGGTTCTCGCTTCCGGTGAGGACGGTGAAGGGTTCCGGCGGGGGCCAGCACTTAGCGCCAAGGGGGCTGCCGGGCAAAGCCGACGGTAGAACCATATCTTGACATTCGCGCCCCGGCAGGCCACTTGCAGCGGGTCGCGGCGTTATCGCCCGACTTCTCGCGACTGCGCGCAGGCCCGATGCAGCCAAGGCATCGCAGGCCCGGTCTCGAGATTTCCTCGCCCTGTTCCGCCCGTCGCCCAGCGCGCACGCCGGGCATTTCCCGGCCGGAATCTTCCCGAGAGACTCGAGGCAGGATTTCAAGAACGCCCCGCCCGGCAAGAAAGCCGCGGCGGCGCGTGCGGCCGGTCTTCGAAAGAGCTACATGACCTCCTTTTCCGATCTCGGCCTGATCGAGCCCCTGCAGCGCGCCCTGGCCCAGGACGACTACAGCCAGCCGACGCCGATCCAGGCCCAGGCCATCCCCTCGCTGCTCGAGGGTCGCGATCTACTGGGCATCGCCCAGACCGGCACCGGCAAGACCGCCGCCTTCGCCCTGCCGCTCCTCCATCGTCTGGCCGAGTCGCGGCGCCGGCCGGCGCCGCGCACCGTGCGGCTCCTGGTGCTGGCGCCGACCCGCGAGCTCGCCGTGCAGATCCACGACAGCTTCGGCCGCTACGGCCGCCATCTGCGGATGAGCCGCGCCACCGTCATGGGCGGGGTCGGGCACGCCCCGCAGATCCGCGCCATCGCGCGCGGCGTCGACGTGCTGGTGGCCACCCCCGGCCGGCTGCTCGACCTGATGGCCTCGGGCCATGTGCGTTTCGACGCGCTCGAGGCCTTCGTCCTCGACGAGGCCGACCGCATGTTCGACATGGGCTTTTTGCCGGCCTTGAAGCGCATCGTCGCGGCCCTGCCGGCCGAGCGCCAGACCCTGCTGTTCTCGGCGACCATGCCCGAGGCCATCAAGGGCCTGGCCCAGGGCCTGCTGCGCGATCCCGTGCAGGTCAGCGTCGCCCCGGTCTCGGCCACCGCCGAGCGCGTCGACCAGAAGGTGATGTTCGTCCAGAAGGCCGACAAGCGGCCGCTGCTGGCAGCCCTCCTGGAGACGCCGGAGATCGAGAAGGCGATCGTCTTCACCCGCACCAAGCACGGCGCCGACCGGCTGGCCGAGCAGCTCGACCGGCACGGCGTGCCCTCCGACGCGATCCACGGCAACCGCTCGCAGGGCCAGCGCCAGCGCGCCCTCAACGGCTTCCGCCACGGCCGCCTGCGGATCCTCGTGGCGACCGACATAGCCGCCCGCGGCGTCGACGTGGCCGGCGTCACCCACGTCATCAACTACGACCTGCCCAACGAGCCGGAGACCTATGTCCACCGGATCGGCCGCACCGCGCGCGCCGGGGCCGAGGGTGTGGCGCTCTCCTTCTGCGATAATGAGGAGATCGGCTTTCTGCGCGAGATCGAGAAGCTGATCCGTCAGCGGGTGCCGATCGACGCCGAGCACCCCTTCCACGCCCCGCACATCGCCGGCGCCCATCGCGGCGAGGCCGGCCGGCGCCAGGGGGCCGGCAAGGGCCGCCCGCAGCATCGCGGCAAGCGCCCGGGCCGTCCCGAGTACCAGGACCGCCAGGACCGCCAGGACAGGCACGATCGGCAGGACCGGCCGAGCCGCCCGCCCCGCGCCGCTTGAGGTCTTGTCTGCTGGAGGAGCCGGTGCCGCCGGCCCCTCCAGCTGGGCCTTGCACCGACGAATAGGTTTGTTTGCCTATTATGGGTAAATAGGTATATTATCTCTCCGCCTTACATTTGCGAGCGGAGAAAACGATGCGTCTTCTGCCTCCCCTTCTCCTCGGCATCCTGTTCCTGACGGCCTGCACCGAGGCGCGCACCTTGGGCGCCGTGGCGGCCGAAAGCCGGCGCAGCATGAACGACATGCAGGCCCGCGCCACCATGGCAGCTACCTGCGACATCGCCCTGGGGGCCTATTTCCGCGAGCTTTCCGAGCTCGAGCGGCATTATGCCGGGCTGGTCTGCGGCGGTGTCCCTCCGGGATTCGCCCGGTGAGATGCTGCCGTGCAAGGCGCTGCGCGCGGCTTTTTTTCTTGTCCTTTTGTCGGTTTGTCCGGTGGCCGGCACGAAGGGCGGCGCCCTTCCGGTCCTGGCACCGCACCGACCGCCGAAAAAAGGAGAAAATCAGCGGCGCGCAGCGCCTTGCGTCCTTCCCCGCTAGAGCGGATAGGCGCGCGCCTTTCCGGCCAGCCCGCCATGAAGCTCCATGAGCCGGCCCAGCCAGGGCCGGAGCGGGTCGTCGGCGGCCAGCAGCCGGGCGGCGAAGGGACTCACCGTACGGGCCCACTGGAAGGCGCCCAGCACCATGTAGTCGGCATGGAGCGGCATCTCGCCGCCGAGGAACGGCCGGTCCTTCAAGGTCTGCCGCAACGGCTCGAGGCTCGCCCGGAAGGGTTCGATGCGTGCCTCACGACCGGCCGCCACCGCCTCCAGGGTGGTCTTGAAGAGCGCCTCGCGGGTCTCGCGGAAATAGGCCCGGTCCTGCTTGTCGGCGAGATGGTCATGCACGTCGACCAGCACCATCCGCACGATCTGGGCGTGCAGCACGGTCTGCACCCACTGCCGGAAGAAATCCGTCAGCTTCCTGCCCCCTTCCCCGCCGAACAGCGTCGGCCGGTCGGGAAACTCCTCCTCCAGCCAGGCGGCGATGGCATCGCTGTCGGTGATCCAGCGCTCCCCGGCGCGGATCGTCGGGACGGTCCGAAAGCCCGGGCCGCCCTCCTCCCCGCCGATCCCCCTGATGTCGAGAAAGCGCACCGGCACGGTCTCGAAGGCCAGCTGCTTGTGGGCCAGCGCCATGCGCACCCGCCAGCAGGTCGGGCCGAAGCGGCGGTCCTCGCGGCCGGCGAGATCGTAGAGAACGACGTTCATGCGCGGACTCCAAAGACGGACGGGCGGGACACCTCCTCTAGCGCGCCGCCGGCACCCGGCAAAGCGGCGCCGTCCTCCTTTGTCACCGGACACCCTTGCCACCTTGCAGGCGCATGCCCTTGCACCCTTGCAAGGTGACGTCCGGAAGGGATGGAGCCGAGGCCCGGGGCGCGCTAAGAGCGCCGGAACACCCTCGAGCCGGGAACCCCTGCCATGCTCATCGACCGCCTGCGCGCCGAGCGCCTCGCCGCCATGAAGGCCCGCGACGAGCGCCGCAAGAATCTCCTGGGCACCCTCATGGCGGCCGCCGCCAAGGAGACCAAGGAGCCCGACGACGAGACGGTGGTGCGCACCCTGCGCGCCTTCAAGAAGTCCTTGGAGGAGACGGTGGGCCTGCTCGAGGCGCGCGGCCGCGAGGCGGCGGGCGAGCGGGAGGAGCTGGCGATCCTCGAGGAGTATCTGCCCCGCCCGCTCGACGAGGCGGCGCTCGAGGCCAGCATCGCGGAGATCGTGGCAGGCCTGCCGGAGCGCTCGCCCAAGGCCATGGGCGCGGTCATGGCGGCCCTCAAGGCCAGGCATGGCGCCGCCCTCGATCCGCGGCGCGCCAGCGCCCTGGTCAAGGCGAGGCTAGCCTGAGAGCCTGCCGGCCGCGAGGCGGCGGCAAGAGGAATTCTAATAAAACGATAGATAAAATTGTCGCTTTACACCAAAAAGTTGACGATGTCTGGGGCTTGTGCTTGCTTCGGCGGCCTCGAGGCGTACCCTCGCCCATTGCCCTGCTGCAGCCGAGCACCCAGCGTCATGATCGACACCGCCCATCTCTCGCCCGCTCCCAGGCCCATGGACCGCGACGGCCTGCGCGATTCGGTGCGCGACAAGCTAGTCTACCAGGTCGGCAAGGATCTGCGGCACGCCACCCGTCACGACTGGTTCCTGGCCCTGGCCCTGGCGGTTCGCGAGCGGCTGGTGGATGGTTGGATGCCAAGCACGCGGCGGGTCTACGAGGAGGACGGCAAGCGGGTCTACTATCTCTCGCTGGAATTCCTGATCGGCCGGCTGCTGGGCGACGCGCTGACCAATCTCGGCCTGCACGAGACCGCCAGGGAGGCCCTGGCCGAGCTCGGCGTCGATCTCGACCGGGTGCTCAAGGTCGAGCCCGACGCGGCGCTGGGCAATGGCGGGCTGGGGCGGCTCGCCGCCTGCTTCATGGACAGCATGGCGACCCTCGAGATCGCCGGCATGGGCTACGGGATCCGCTACCAGCACGGGCTCTTCAAGCAGGGCTTCGACGAGGGCTGGCAGGTCGAGCGGCCCGAGGACTGGCTGGCCTTCGGCAATCCCTGGGAGTTCGAGCGGCCCGACGCGGTCTACCCGGTGCGCTTCTTCGGCCGGCTGCGCGAGGAGCGCGACCCGTCCGGGCGGCGCATCCATATATGGGAGGGCGGCCAGCGGGTGCTGGCGGTGGCCTACGACACCCCGGTGGTCGGCTGGCGGGGCCGCCACGTCAACACGCTCAGGCTGTGGGCGGCGCAGAGCGGCAATCTCGTCAATCTCGAGGCCTTCAACCGCGGCGAGTACATGCACGCGGTCGAGGATCAGGTGCTGGCCGAGAGCATCAGCCGCGTCCTCTACCCGGCCGATGCCACCGAGGCCGGCCAGATGCTGCGCCTCAAGCAGGAATATTTCTTCACCTCGGCCTCGCTGCAGGACATCATCCGCCGCCACCTGGGCTACCATGCGAGCCTCGACAACCTGCCCGAGAAGGTGGCGATCCAGCTCAACGATACCCATCCGGCGATCGCCGTGCCGGAGCTCATGCGCCTGCTGATCGACGAGCACGGCCATGACTGGCAGCGTGCCTGGACCATCGTGCGCGGCGTCTTCAACTACACCAACCACACATTGATGCCCGAGGCGCTGGAGCGCTGGCCGGTGGGCCTCATCGAGCAGCTCCTGCCGCGCCACATGCAGCTGATCTACGAGATCAACGCCCACCACCTGGCCGAGCTGCGCTCGCGCCCCGACAATCACGACCCGTTCTTGACCGAGGTCTCGCTGATCGACGAGGCCTATGGCCGCTGGGTGCGGATGGGCCACCTGGCCTTTCTCGGCTCGCGCCGGGTCAACGGCGTCTCGGCCCTGCACGGCGAGCTCATGAAGCACACCGTCTTCGCCCGCCTGCACCACTATTTTCCCGAGAAGATCACCGCGATCACCAACGGCGTCACCCCGCGCCGCTGGCTCATGACCGCCAACCCCGCCCTCTCCTCGCTGCTCGGCCGGACCATCGGCGACGGCTGGACCAGGGATCTGGGGCAGCTGGAAGCACTGGCCCCGCATGCCGGGGATGCCGCCTTCCGCGCCGCCTTCGCCGCGGCCAAGCGGCACAACAAGGAGGTGCTGGCAGCCCTGGTCGCCAAGCATGTCGACGTCCGCCTCGACCCCGACGCCCTCTTCGACGTGCAGATCAAGCGGATCCACGAGTACAAGCGCCAGCTCCTCAACATCCTGGAAGCGGTGGCGCTGTGGGACGAGATGCGCCAGGGCGGCGCCGCGGGCGCGGTGCCCCGGGTGCGGCTCTTCGCCGGCAAGGCCGCCTCCTCCTACTGGCGCGCCAAGCTGATCATCAAGCTGATCAACGACGTGGCCCGGGTGGTCAACGCCGATCCCGCCACCCGCGACCGGCTCACCATCCTCTTCATGCCCAACTACAATGTGAGCCTCGCCGAGAAGATCATCCCGGCGGCCGACCTCTCCGAGCAGATCAGCACCGCCGGCATGGAGGCCTCGGGCACCGGCAACATGAAGTTCGCCATGAACGGCGCGCTCACCATCGGCACGCTGGACGGCGCCAACGTGGAGATGCGCGACGCGGTGGGGCCGGAGAACATCTTCATCTTCGGGCTGAGTGCCGAGGAGGTCCTGCGCTGCCGGCGCATCGGCTTCGCGCCGGAGGAGGCGATCGCGCGGAGCCCTCGCCTCGCCCGCGCCCTCGAGCTGGTCGAGAGCGGCCTGTTCTCGCCCGACGATCCCGGCCGCTTCCGCCCGATCACCGACGATCTGCGCGGCCTCGACCATTTCCTCGTGACCGCCGACTTCGACGCCTACTGGAACGCCCAGCGCCGGGCCGACGCGCTCTTCGCCGATCCCGAGGCATGGCGCCGCCAGGCGATCCTCAACGTCGCCGGCATGGGCCCGTTCTCCTCCGACCGGGCGATCCGCACCTATGCCCGGGAGATCTGGCAGGTGCCCCAGAAAGCCGCACCGGCCGCCTCGGCCTTCGCCGCCTGAGCCCACGGGCCCGCGGATCCCCTCATGCCATGAAGCGGGCATGAGGGGATTTTCCGTCAGCCCCCCTCCTCCGGGCCGCACACCCGCTCGCCACCATGGCATCGGCTTGCGCCAATTGCGGTGTCAGCCGGTCCGCGCATCGTCACCGGCCATGCAAGGTGCCATTGTGCCCGGGTAGAGGTGCACGCGGGCAAGGGTAGAGCCGTGCAAGGCGCTGCGCGCGGCTGTCCCTTTTTCTTTGGTCAGGTGGCGAGGCACCCCGGACGGCAGATGCGGCAGCGGTCTCCTGCACCGGCGAACCCCCGGAAAGAAGAAGAAAGAAAGCCGCGCGCAGCGCCTTGCGCGGCACCGCCTCACCACCATGCGGGCATCACCGCTGACGGTGATCACCGCACGCAGCGAAACCTTCACACCACTATGCCAGCGTCATGGTGTCAGCTTGCGACGCTATACGCCGATACCGTTGCAAGGAAATCACCGGATCGTGGTGTCAGCCGGTCCGCGCATCGTCACCGGCCATGCAAGGTGCCATTGTGCCCGGGTAGAGGTGCACGCGGGCAAGGGTAGAGCCGTGCAAGGCGCTGCGCGGCTGTCCCTTTTTCTTTTGTCAGGTGGCGAGGCACCCCGGACGGCAGATGCGGCGGCAGTCTCCTGCACCGGCGAACCCCGAAAAGAAGAAGAAGGAAAGCCGCGCGCAGCGCCTTGCGCGGCACCGCCTCCACGACTCCGAACCATCATAAGGGCATGAGGGCGTCAGCCGACGCCCTGACAGCCGCTCACCATCCTCGCCTTATGCCATTATGCCCGCACAACAGCCTGCCCCTGCCCGTACGGCGTTCACGGGTGTCAGTCCTCGGGCGTGGCGGTGAGCTCGGCCAGGCCCGGCAGGCCGCGGTCGCGGAAGACCCGGTCGAGGCCTTCCATCAAGAGGCCGTGCATCTTGACCCGCTCGTCGAAGGCGAGCTTGCGCAGCTGGTCGTGGACGGGCTCGGGAAGATAGACGGTCTGCTGGCGGACGGCGCGGCGCGGCGGTGCCGCAGCGGCCGGCGGCGGGGCAGGGACGGCGGCAGGTGCGGCCGGGGGGCTCTGCAGGATGGCGTCAAGCGAGGTGCGCTTGCGGCTCATGTCCGATCTTCTCCAGACGGCTCTCGAGCCAGACCCACAAGGCGCGGATCTCCTCCGCGCCCTTGCCGTCCGGCTCGAACTCGACGATTCCCAGCCCCGCACCCTGCGCGTCCTGGAAGGCGTTGCGGGCGACCACGCCGACCGGCGCCACCGGCCCCAGCACCTGCAGGCCGAGCTCGGCCTCGCGGATGCGAAAGCCGCGCGGCGGGGTCTGGGTCAGCACGAAGGCGGCCGGCTTGGCGAGCCGCCTTATGGTCGCCATGGTGGCCGGCGTGGCCTTCATGTCGGCGGGCGTGGGGCGGCATGGCACCACGCAGAAGTCGGCGGCACGGATCGCCGCCGCCACGCTGGGCTCGTCGCGGCCCGGCGTGTCGACGAGCACATGGCTGAAGCCCTGCGCGCGGGCCGCCTCGAGGGCGCGCGGCAGGTCGCCGGCGGTAGCCCGCACGAGGCGCGGGGTGGCGGCCTCGCGGTCGTGGTACCAGGCCTCGGCGGTGGCCTGCGGGTCGAGGTCGAGGATCAGGCAGCGAGCGCCCGCCGCCTCGCCGGCGACGGCGAGGTTGAGGCACAAGGTGGTCTTGCCGCTGCCACCCTTTTGGGTCACGAGAACGATCACGCGCATGGGCAATGCCATAACCCGCGCGGCCCGCCGCGGCCACGCCGCCGGCCTGGCGCACGCCATGAGACGGCGGTGCTGTTACCGTTGCGCCACAGTGTCGGCTTGCACGCTTGTGCCATGATCGGCTGATGCGGTCATGCCATCGGAGCGACAGGCCGCCTCGAGATAGAGGGCGAGATTGGGTGCCAGGGCCCGGCCGGCGAGCGCGTCCGGCGCCACGAACCGCGCCGCGACGATCTCGCGGCGGTCGACCCGCGGCACGGGCGCCACCGGCGGCCGCCAGGTGAAGACATTCTCGACGATGCGCCGGTGCTCGCTGGTGAACTCCAGGCGCAACGGTCCCTCCAGCGCCTCGGCCGGCGCCACGAGGCCGGTCTCCTCGCGCAGCTCCCGCAAGGCCGCCTCGCGGGCGGTCTCATGGGGCCGCCGCCCGCCCGCCGGCAGCTCGAGAAGCCGCCGGTAGGAGGTGCGCACCACCAAAAGCCGGCCCTCCCGCCAGACCGCGACCGAAGCGCCCTCGGCCGGCGGCCGGCGCAGCCGCCACCAGAGCCGCAACAGCCGGTGCGCCACCCGGTAGGCGAGACGCCAGGCGAGATCGGCCACTGCCCGGGCAGGGCCCGGTGGCGTCTCGCCAGGATCACCCTCGGCCAAGGCCGTCATGGCGCCTCTTTCCACCCCGATACGCTCATCACCGTATGCCATGATACGGTCTTGCGAGCACGATGGCATTCCCTGACCAGCGGATCGGCGCGCCGCTCAGCCGATGGCGCCCAGATGGTGCACCACCGCCCCGCCGATGCGCCGCACCAGCTCGTGGTCGCGGGCCATGGGGCGGAACAGCCGGGCATGCTCCTCGGCATAGGACTGGCCGTCATCGCCCGGATAGGTGCTGGGCTCGCCCCAGTCGAGGGGCGGCCCGGCGGCCTCGAGCCGCGGGAAGATCTCGGCCAGGAGGCGGAGCGCCGGCTCGACCTCGAGGCGGATCACCGCCTCGATCAGCCCGTCATGGGTGGCGGCATGGCGGTCGGAGAAGTCGGGGATGCGCACCGCGCGGCGGATCAGCCGCTCGATCAGCGCCAGGCGCAGGGCGTGCAGCATGTGGAGATTGTCGCGGGTGGCGGCGTCGACGACGATCGGCCGCTCGCCGGCGCGCCGGGTCAGGCGGCGATGGGTGCGCAAGGCGCGGGCGAGGTCCATGTGGTCGCGCTGCAGGATGCGGAAGATCCTGCCCAGCTTCTCGTGCAGCCCGATGCGCTCGACATGCTCGGCCACGGTGCGCAGCTCCTCGTGCTCGGCCGGATCGCGGGCGGCCTCGGCGCGGGTCAGCCAGAAGCCCGGATCGAACCGGTCGAGACAGGCCTTCACCACGGCAAGGTCGGTGAACATGAAGGCGTGCTCGACCATGCGCATCAGCCGCCTGAAGCGCGGACTCTCGCGGTAGAGGGCCAGGAACCGGTCGGGGTCCTTGGCCACCGCCTGGCCGACCCCGCCGATGCTGTTGGCGAGGATCCCCAGCTGCTGCAGCACCGCATTGTGCGGGATGGCGCGGATCTGCGAGGGATGGTCGAGGGCCGCCGGCCTGCCGCCGGCATCGAACTGGCGGCGCACCGGCCGCGACCCCGAGGGGTAGAGCAGGTTGCTGCCATAGACGCCCAGCAGTGCCGCATAGGCCGGCTCCTCGATCACCCGCTCGTTGAAGAGGCGCACCGCGGCGAAGAACTCGTCGCCATAGGCGCGCTCGGCGTAGAAGGCGTCGGGCTGCTCGTCGAGCGGCTCGAGGACGTGCTCGAGCACCCGGGTCAGCACCGCGAAGGCCGAGTCCTCGGTGATGAACCACAAATAGCCGTCGCCACCCTGCCAGCTGGTCTCCTGGACCACCTCGAGGCCGGCCGCCTCGAAGCGCCGGCGGCTCTCCGGCGTGTCGACGTAGCGCAGCCGCTCGGCCAGGCTTTCGGGATGGGCGCCACGGCCGATGCTCTCGCCGTGGGTGTCGAAGATCACCACCTCGATCCCCTCCAGCCCGTGCCGGGCGAGGAGGCCGGCGAGGCCCAGGCGGATCCGCTCGATCGCCACGGCGGCCGCGGTCTGGCCCAGATAGCGGCCGGCGTCGGAATAGCCGGTCTGCAGGCACAGCCGGCCGCGGGCCCGCACATAGTCGCGCCAGGCGGGCACCGCCAGCGCGCCTTCCAGGATCGCCACGCCGCGCTCGAGCGCCTTGCGGGTCTCGAACAGCGGCGAGATGTCGATCCGCTCCTCGACCCCGAAGAGCTTGGCGAAATAGAGCGCTGCCAGGAGGGTCACCGGCGTCTCGCACTCGGCGATGAGGAAGCGCACCGGCTCGGCGGCGTCGAGATGGCCCAGCATCTGCGCCACCAGCATCATCGCCCGCCGGGCCGTGGCCTTCTCCTGGGCGATCGAGCCGAAATTGATGCGCACCGGCCGGGCCTCCTCGATCAGCCGGGTCATCGCCGCCAGATAGGTGAGGCGGTGGGCCGGGTCGTCCGGCGCGTGCTCCATGCCGGTCTGGCGGCGCAGGGCGTTGTGGAGCTGCAGGGCGTTGATGCGCACATGGGTGGCGGCGGCGGTGAGCCCGAGCGAGGCCACCTCGGCGCGCAGCACCGCCAGGGCGCACGCGGCCTCCGGCGTCGTGGCGGCAGCCAAAGCGCGCTCCAGCAGGCCCGCAAGCTCGCCCGCGTCGGCCATGCGAAAGGCGCGATGCGCCGCCATGCTGCGGGCTGTCTGGGCGATAGCCTCGGCATCCGGGGAAGCGAAGGCCCGGCATTCGTCCTCGCAGGACTTGAGCGCCAGCGCCAGGCGCGCCTCGATCAGCTCGAGGAGGGGGCCCAGCTTGTCGCCCTGCGCCAACCCGGCGCGCAGCCCCCTGACGCTCTCGGCATAATGGGCCAGCTGCTCGGCCTGCATGGCGAGGCGCTTGCCGAAGCTCGCCTGCCAGGGGATGTCGGAGCGGCCGTCCGTGTCGTAGCCGACCCAGCTGGCCACCGAGACCAGGCGCGGCACCAGGGCCTGCCAGCGCTCGGGCCAGAGCCCGGCTGCAACCTGCAGCACGATCTTGTGGGTCCGGCGCAGGGCGGCCCGCAGATGGCGGACCACGATCATCGCCTGGCGGTGCTCCTCGTCGAGGTCGAGCCGTTCCTCCGGCCGGTGCTGTGCCGCCTCCACCCGCTCCAGGAGGCGTGCACGGGCCTCCTCGTCGAGGGCCGCGCCGGAGGGATCGCGGCCGAACGCCAGGCTCACCAGGTCGCGCTGCAGGGCGGTGGAGAGGCTGAAGGTCGGGTGGGCGGTCACCACGAAGCCGTAATGGACCCGCTCCATCCGTGCCGCGAAGGTCTCGAACGCCACGAGCTCGCCTTGGGGGCCGGTGGCCGCCTTGCGGACCAGACCTTCGAGGATGGCGGCGTTGCGCTCCGGGTCTGCCTCGCCCAGATAGGCGCGCAACCGGGCCGCCCGGCCGGTGAAGGCATCGAGGGTGAGACGCCGGACCAGACCCTCGAGCGCCTCCTCGTCGACCTGGCCGGCCGCCAGCCTGCCGCCGAGGGTGGTCGCGAGAAGCTGGATGGGGTTGGCGAAGGGGTCCTGCTCGGCCGTCGCCCGGGCATCCGCCAGCAGCCGCGCCAGCTCGTCGAGCAGGGCCGGGCGGGTGTCTTGCGTGGAAAGCCGGGCAGCGGCGGCGGGATCGGTGGTCATGCTCGGGCGTCTTTCCTCGGGAATCCGGTGGCGCGGACAACACACCAAGCGCCGCCGCAGCGCAAGGCAGCGACAGGCCGGGCCCGCCTCGCTTCTTGACGGCGCCGCCGATTCGCCGAAGCTCGCGGCGGCCGGAGGACGGCGGGATCGTGGCGCGGGGCAGGGGAGCGAGCATGCTGGCATCGGGTGGCGCACGGGTGGCGGGGGTCATGGGCTGGCCCGTCAGGCATTCCCTCTCGCCGCGCCTGCACGGCTTCTGGTTCGAGCGGCACGGTATCGACGGGCTCTACGTGCCGCTGCCGGTTCGCCCCGAGGATCTGGCGGACGCCTTTCGCGTGCTGCCGCGCCTGGGGCTTTCCGGCTGGAACGTCACCCTGCCGCACAAGGAGGCGGCGTTGCGGCTGGTCGACGAGCATGATCCGGCGGCCCTGCGGATGGGAGCGGTCAATACCGTCCTGGTGCTCGAGGACGGCCGCACCCGCGGGCTCAATACCGACGGCTACGGGTTTCTCGCCAATCTCGAGGAGAGCGCGCCCGGCTGGCGGGAGCAGGCCGGTGCCGCGGTGCTGGTCGGCACTGGCGGGGCCACCCGGGCGGTCGCCTGGGCGTTGCACGGGGCGGGCCGCCGGCAGCTGCGGCTGGTCAACCGCACCCCGGCCAAGGCCGAGAGTCTGGCCGGCGAGCTGGCCGCGGCCGGCGCGGAGGTCGAGGTCATGGCCTGGGAGGAGCGCGCCGCCGCCCTCGAGGGAGCCTGCCTGCTGGTCAACGGCACCAGCCTCGGGATGAGCGGCCAGCCGGCGCTGGACCTGCCGTTGGAGGCCCTGCCGCGCCAGGCGGTGGTGAGCGACCTGGTCTATGTGCCGCTGGAGACCGACCTGCTGCGCCAGGCCCGCGAGCGCGGCAACCGCGCCGTCGACGGGCTGGACATGCTGCTGCACCAGGCGGTGCCAGGCTTCACCCACTGGGGCGGCACCGTGCCGGCCGTCGACGCGGCGCTGCGCGCCTGCCTTCTCGAGGCCCTGGCGGCTCGCTAGGAGGCCGATGGCGAGAAGGAAGCCGGGCGCAGCGCTCCCGCCCGGCTTCTTTTTTCCTGGCTCTGGTCGGTTGGCGGCGGCGGCCGGGCGGGGGCGGCCGCCGTTAGAAAGTTAAATATATTTGTAGTTAGAACGTTACCCGTCTGGATTTGTCTTTTCCTGCAAGGGGTTGAGCAGGAAAAATGTGAACGATGTACCGAACATGCGTGAATGATGTACCGAGTCGATTTGTGAACGATGTACCGAATCGATGTGAACGATGTACCGAGCTCGCCGGCCCGCCCGGCCCCTTCCGCCCGGCCCCTTGTGGATAAGTCTCCAGACTTTGTGAACGATGTACCGAATCGGCCGACACCGCCTGCCGCGCGGTGTCCCGGGCGGGCCCGGCCGGGGCAATGTGAATGATGTACCGAATCGGCGGCCGGTCGCAGCGGGTCCTGCGGTCCCATGGCGGCCAATGTGAATGATGTACCGAACAGGCCGGCGGCGCGGGGCGAGGCGAGGGGGGCGGGTGGTGTGAATGATGTACCGAACAGGCCGCGCCGCGCTCAGGCGTCCGGGGTCAGCAGCAGCTCGGGGGCCTTCTGGCCGCGCGGCCAGAACGAGACCAGGATGCGCTCGTTGCTGGCCCAACGCCTGCCGTCGAGGCCGCTCTTCTCGGCCGCCGCGCGCTCCTTGGGGTCGAAGCTCATGGCGATGTGGTAGTCGGGCAGGCCGTCCTGCTCGACCACCCGCTTGAGCTGCGGCTTGAAGAAGCGCGGCTCGAGCACCGAGCCGCATTTCTCGATCAGCCGGGGCAGGGTGATCACCCAGCGCTGCTGGTAGCCGCAATGTTTGCGGGCGAGCTCGTAGAGCCGGCGCTCGAGCCCCATGCTCAGCTCGAAATAGCTGGGATTGATGGTCAGCACCCGACGGTCCTGGACGATCGCCCGGAACATCCACTCGTTGAGGGTGATCTCGCAGGCCGCCATGGTCTTCTTGCCGGCCTTGTTCTTGCGCTCGATGATGCGGAACGTCTCGATCCAGCCGAAGCCGCGCCGCTCCTTGCTCTCGCCCGCCTCGATGGTGGTCAAGATGGTGGTCGAGCGCAGCCGGAACATGGCGTCCAGCAAGAGCTCGTAGGCGCGCTTGCCCGAGCCGCGGCCGGTGACCTGGAGGAGATTGTGGGCGTTGAAGCGGATCGTCTTGTCGACCGGCAGGCCGCGCTCGAGCCGGTCGTTGATGATCGAGGCCACGTAGATCAGGACGTCCTTGTCCCAGATCGTGGCGATGCCGCGATCGCCCGGCCGCACCTCGATCCGCACCTTGCCGTCGTCATAGACCAGCGGCTTGAGCCGCGGGGTCTTCTGCAGCGAGAAGAACGGGAACTCCATGAGCGCCCGGTCGTCCTTCATGGGCGCGTTGATCAGGCTGTCGAGGAACAGGTCGACCTGCTTGCCGGCACCGCTCACCCGTCGCTCTCCTCGAGGACGCCTGCGCGCTCGGGGACCCCGCGGGCGTCTGCCCGCTTGTGAACCCCGCGGGCGTCCGCCTGCTTGTGAGCCCCGCGGGCGTCGGCCCGCTTGTGAACCCCGCGGGCATCCGCCCGCTTGTGAACGATGTACCGAACCGGCGGCCGGCTCATCGGGATGGCCCCCGCCTGCGGCGGTCGCGGATCTCGGCCGCCGGCACGGCGTAGCCCGCCCCCTGCAGCGCCTCGAGCACCAGCGCCCGCATGGTGGTCTCCTCGGCCGCCATGCGCCGGCGCAGCTCGCGCACCACCGCCGCCGGCAGGCTCAAGGTGAGCTTGCGGTCGGCGCTCCGCGCTTCCTCCGCCTTCTGCCGCCCGTCCAGCCCAGCACCCATGCGGCGCGTCATCTCCCGGTCCATCAGCCATAGATACAGCTATAGGCCAGGTGCCTGTGTAAGCCGTCCCGGCCCCGGCTGTCGAGCGGGGGCCGTCATAGCCCCGACGCCGGTTCGGGGATGATCCCGATGTGGATCAATGCACCGCCGGGGCCCGGGATGGAGTATCATGGCCAGGAGTGCGCCCCGGCCCGGGGAGCGCTCGCCCAAGGAGGGAGGGGGCCATGGATTTCAAGGCGCTGATGCCGTTCGGGCGTGGTGAGCAGGGCGAGGATCCGTTCAGCTCGATGCGGCGCGAGCTCGACCGCGTGTTCGACAACATGACCAGGAGCATGAGCCTCGCCCGCCCGGCCGTGGGTTTGGGGGCGATGGCGCCGAGGCTCGACGTCAAGGACACCGGCGAGGCCATCGAGGTCCATGCCGAGCTGCCGGGCGTGGAGGAGAAGGACGTCGAGGTCCAGTATGCCGGCGGCATGCTCACCCTGCGCGGCGAGAAGAAGCAGGAGCGCGAGGAGAAGGAGAAGGGCTACTACCTCATGGAGCGCGCCTATGGCAGCTTCATGCGGCAGATCCCGATGCCGGTGGAGATCGACGAGGCGAGGATCTCCGCCCGTTTCGAGAAGGGCGTGCTCTCGGTGGTCCTGCCGAAATCCCCGGAAGCCGCCGGCAAGGTCAAGAAGATCGAGATCGGCAAGACCGGCGCCGGCTCGTAAGGGCACGAGCCGGTACGCGGACCGGCTTGCAAGGGTATGAGGGCGCGGCCGGGCCGACGCCCTCGCTACCGTCTCAGTGACCGGTGCAGCTGGCGAAGCGGTGGACGTGGTAGGGACGCTGCATGAGGCCCGGGCAGAACGAGCCCACCACCGGCGCCAGCTTGCCGAACAGCTCGCGCGCACCGGCATTGGCGGCGGCCAGCCGCTCGCGGGCGCGCTCGGCATCGGCCGCGAGCCGCGCCATGTCGCAGCCCACAAGGCGCCGGTTCTCGACCACCATGCGGCCGCCCACCATCACCGAATGGACCGAGCTGCCGTCCTCGGTCTGGACCAGCTGGTTCACCGCGTCGTTGAGCGGCACGAGGTTGATGGAGGCAAGGTCGAGAAAGACGATATCGGCCTTGTAGCCCGGCGCGATCCGCCCGAGCCGCTCGAAGCCCAGCGCCCTGGCGCTGCCCACGGTCGCGGCCTCGAGGATCTCGGCGGTCGAGAGCCACAGACCCGTGTCGGGGCCGCGCGCATGGCTCGCATAGGCGGCCATGCGCATGGCCTCGTACATGTTCTGGTTGTCGCTGCAATTGGCCCCGTCGGTACCGATCGCGAGATTGACGCCCAGCTCCAGCATCCGCCGGGCATCGGCGATGCCGCTGCCCAAAAGGGCGTTGCTGCCGGGATTGTGCGAGACCGAGGCGCCGTGGGCGGCCAGCCGGCGCATGTCGTCGTCGTCCAGCCAGACCCCGTGCGCCACCACGAAGTCGGGGCCGACCAGCCCCATCGCGTCCATGTGGGCGAGCTGGGTCTTGCCGTAGCGCTCGCGGCCGACGATCGCCTGGAGCTTCGATTCGGCGACGTGGCTGTGCAGGCCCACCTTGTGGGCGCGGGCGAGGTCGCGGCAGCCGGCGAGGAACGCGTCGCTGCAATGGTGCGGGATCGTCGGCGCCACGGCCGCGCGAATGGAGGCGGTATCGTGGCTCCAGCCCTCGAGAATGGCGCGGATGCGCTCGAGCGTGGTCTCGGCCGGGGCGAGGCGCGCCTTGTCCACCTCCCGGCGCAGCTTCTCGGGCAGCGCCTCGAGGAGGCCCGGGATGGCGTCATAGAAGGTGGTGTCGGCCACCATCGGCGCCACCACGGCGCGCATCCCGGCGTCGCTGTAGGCGCGCGCCACCGCGTCGATTCCCTCGACGGTGGGAGCGGGAAACTCGAAGGTCAGATCGTAGCAGGCGGTGCAGCCTTTCAGAAGCATCTCGGCCGCACCGATCAGCGTCGTCAGATACTTGTCCTCGAGCTGCCGGTTGCCGCCGATCCAGGGTGCCGCGGTGAGCAGCAGCTCGAGCGACCAGCGGTCGCCCATGCCCTTGGCGAGATTGCCGTGGCCGTGGGTATGGCCGTTGATCAGGCCGGCATGGAGCAGCATCCCGCCGGCGTCGATGGTCCGCGCACGCTCCGGTGCCGCGAGGCCGGGGGCGCCGATCTCGCGGATCGTGTCGCCCTCGACCAGGATGTCGACGAAGGGGGCGGTGCGGTCCGCGGCGTCGGCGAGCCGGCCGCCGCGGATGACGACTATATCAGGCATGAACGGTCTCCCGGCCTCTAGCCGAAGGTCTTGTCGGCGTTGGCCGCCGACCAGGGGAACAGCAGCCGCTCGATCAGCACCACCAGCTGGAACAGCAGGATCCCCATGAGCGAGAGGAGGATCAGCGCGCTGAAGGCGAGGGGCGTCTCGAAGAAGGCGGTGGAGGTGATGATGAAGTAGCCGAGCCCGGCATCGGCGTTGACGAACTCGGCCACCACCGCGCCCACCACCGCCAGGGTGACCGCCACCTTGAGGCCGCTGAAGATCATCGGCACGGCGTAGGGCAGGCGGATCCGCCACATCATCTGCAGCCACGAGCCGCGATAGGAGCGGCCGAGCTCGAGCAGGTCGCCCGGCACCGCCATGAGCCCGGTGGCGATGGCGATCACCAGCGGGAAGAACGCCACGAGGAAGGTGACGACGATGCGTGGCAGCTCGTTGGTGCCGAGCAGGATCACCAGGATCGGCGCCAGGGCGATCTTGGGGATCGACTGGGTGAGCACGAGGATCGGGTAGATGGCGTTGGCGGCGGACTGCGAGGAGGTGAGCACCACCGCGAGCGGCAGGCTGATCAGCACCGAGAACAGAAAGCCCAGCAGCACCGTCTTCAGGGTCGCCAAGGTATGGAGCCCGAGCGTGCCCAGGTTGCCCAAGCTGTCTGTGAGGATCAGCGAGGGGGCCGGCAGCAGGTAGACCGGGATCGCGAACAGGTGGACGCAGATCTCCCACAAGACCAGGAGGCCCAGGAGAACCGTCAGCGGCAGGCCGAAGCTTTGCGCCAGCACGCCGCTGCCGCGCCGCTCAGCCGGCACGGGCGAGCTCGTCCCGGTCGCGGCTGCCGAAGATGAGGGCGCGGATGCGCTGGGCGCAGTCCTGGAACTCATGGTGTCCTTCCATGGCGAAGCTGCGCGGCCGCGCCAGCGGCACGTCGATGATTTCCTGGATCCGCCCCGGCCGGGGCGACATCACCACGACCCGGTCCGAGAGCAGCACCGCCTCGGCGATCGAGTGGGTGACGAAGAGGATGGTCTTGGGGCGCTCGGCGCACAGCCGCAAAAGCTCGAGGCTCATCTCCTCGCGGGTGAGCGCGTCGAGCGCCCCGAAGGGCTCGTCCATCAAGAGGATGCCCGGATCGTGCATCAGCGCCCGGCAGATCGCGGCGCGCTGCTGCATGCCGCCGGAAAGCTCGCTGGGCATGCGGCGCTCGAACCCGGTGAGGCCGACCAGCGCCAGAAGCTCGCGGGCGGTGCGCTGCGCCGCGGGCGTGACCGGCCGGCGCAGCATGCGCAGCGGAAAGAGCAGGTTCTCCTCGATGGTGGCCCAGGGCAGCAGGGTCGGGCTCTGGAAGACGAAGCCGGTCTCCTCGCGCGGCCCGTCGACCGTGCGGCCGTCGATGGCGATGCTGCCGGAGCTCGGCGGCAGGAGCCCCGAGACCAGCCGTAAAAGCGTGGACTTGCCGCAGCCCGAGGGGCCGACGATCGAGACGAACTCGTGGTCGCGGATCTCGAGGTCGACCTCGGCCAGGGCGTGGACGGTCCCGCCATCCCTGCTGCGGAACAGGCGGGAGACATTGTCGATGCGGATCAAGGCGAGCTCCGCTCAGAATCGGATCAAGGCGGGCTCCGCTCAGGGTCGATGCGGAGCAAGGCGGGCTCCCGCTCAGGGGCTCGGCACGAGACTCGTGTCGACCGCCTGCTTGGGGTCCCAGGCCGGATCGATGCCCTGCGCCTCGGCCACCGCCTCCCAGGTGAAGGCCAGCCGCTCGTCGTCGTACTTGCCGAAGCCGGTCGCCTGCTCATGCTCGTTGAAGACGAAGGTCAGGGTCGCTGCGAGGCTGCCCATACAGTCGTCGAAGGCTACCTCGGGGATCCGCTCGACATGCAGCCTGCAGGCCTCCTCGGGATTGTCGCGGGCCCAGCGATAGCTGTTTTGCACGCCCTGGAGGAAGCGGCGCACGAGGTCGGGATTCTCCTCGATCATGGCGTCGCTGGCGACGATCGAGGCGGCGTAGATGGCAAAGCCCACCTTCTCGAACGGTAGCACAACGATCTGCTCGCCGGCCGACTGGGCCGCCTTGTTCTGGTAGAACTGGTGGATCGAGTAGAACGGCGCGGCATCCAGCTTCTTCTGGATCAACAGCGGCGCCATCGAGGCCCCGTCGGTGTTGACCCAGACGATCTTCGAGGGATCGGTGCCGGCCTTCTCGGCGACCTTGGGGAAATAGAGCTTGTGGCTGTTGCCGGGCGTGATCCCGATGCGCTTGCCCTCGAGCCCCTTGAAGTCGGTGATGCCGCTGCTCTCCAGCACGAACAGCGAATGCGGCGAGTGGGTGTAGAGGGTGTGGATGGTCTTGACCGGCAGGCCGGTCTTGGCGCGCGCCGCCATCACCGCGCCGATGTCGGCCACCCCGAACTCGAAGGCGCCGCCGGCGAGCTTGGTCACCGTGTCGCCGGAGCCGTAGCCGCGGGTCACGGTGATGTCGATGCCTTGCTCGGCGAAGATTCCCTTGCTCCAGCCGCCATAGAACATCGCGTGCTCGCCCGAGGGAATCCAGTCGGTCTGGAGGTGAACCTCGTCGAGGGCCAGGGCGGCCTTGCCGCTCACGAGCCCGGCGGCGAGGGCCAAAGCCGAGAGAAAACGTATAACACGCGGTGTGCGATCGATGCGGTGGCTGCTGGGCATGAGGATCCTTCCTCTTTGTTCTTCTTGCATGCCGTTCCCGCGGCACGGCGCCGTGCCGCGGCGCTGGAGCGTTAGCCTCCAGCGCAGTTAACGCGCGGTTTTGAGGTATGGCAACCGGCACCGCCCGCGAAAAGCGCAGCCACGCGGGCAGAACGCCCGCAGCATCATTCGCCCGGGCGGTGGAGAAAGGCCTCGCGCGGCCGGCGCGCCGGCTAGCGCTACCATGACCGCCGGGCAGCTTGCGGAGCCCGCCCGGCCGATCGGGTGCCGTTGTTTATGGGGTCTTCTCGATCTTCTCGCCGACACCCTCGTCCATCACCGTCCCGGCGCCCGCTCCGGCGGCGCCGCCGATGACCGCGCCCACCGGGCCGCCCAGCACCGCGCCGGTGGCAGCACCGCCGAGCCCGCCCGAGGCGGCGCGCTCCTCGGTGCTCTCGCCGCAGGCGCCGAGCAAAAGGGCCAGGGCCGGAAGGATCACCAGCACACGCATGGCGCGTCTCCTCGCGGGAAGTCCGCAAGAGCAACGCGCGGGACGTCGGGGCGGTTCCGGGCCACCCCCGGAAACGACGATGGCGCCCCGAGGGCGCCATCGCGGCAGAGGAGAGGGGGAGGGGAAGGAAAGACTAGTTCAGGCGACGTGCTCCGGGGCCGCCGGCCGCAAGCGCCGGGCCACCCACCTGCTCGAGCAGCCGCCGCTCCTCCGGGGTGGCCTCGAGCGCACCGTCCTCGGCCGGACGCCGGCGCAGCTTCATGCGCTCCGGCTCGACCGGCAGCTCGCCCTCGAGCAGCATCTTTTTGAGCAGGGCGCGGGCGCGGTTCACACGGCTCTTCACCGTGCCGATCTCGCAGCCGCAAATCCGGGCGATCTCCTCGTAGGGCAGGGCCTGCACACCGGCCAGCACCAGCACCTCGCGATGGGCCGGGCTCAGCCGCCGGAAAGCGCGCTTGAAGGCGTCGATCTCGATGGCGGTCTCCTGATAGGGCGGAGTCCACCACTTGTTCTCGATATCGTCGTCCTCGACCTCGGCCGTGACGTGCTTGCGGGTCATGACGCTGTGGAAGCGGTTGCGGAGGATCGTGAAGAGCCACGCCTTGAGATTGGTGCCGGGCTGGAATTGCGCCTGGGCCTGAAGGGCATTGACGATCGTGTCCTGGACGAGGTCGTCGGCCAGATCCGGATTGCCGCCGGTCAGGCTGCGCGCAAAGGCCCGAAGATGGGGCATCAGCGCGACGACGTCCTCCCGGAAGATGCTCATGAGGGTCCTGCCTTCCTCGTTCGTCGTCATTGTCTCGACAGTGGGTCAACGGCGGCTCCATGACAAGGTTCCCCAAGGCCCCTGCAAAAAAGTCGCGGCTGGGAACTGGGACGGCGCTCGCCGGTTCACCGCGCGATGTGCTCCGGCTCGCGGAGCGCCGCTTGTTTTTGGACAAGGCGCATGGGCCGATTGCGGAATCGCTGGCCGGGGCTGTGGCTGCTCGCGCTCGCCTGGGCGCTGCCCGGGGTTGCGGGCGGGCAAGAGGCGCATGTCGAGCGGGGCGAGGCGTCGTGGTACGGGCCCGGCTTCGAGGGGCAGCCCACTGCCAGCGGCGAGCGGTTCGACTCCGGCGAGCTGACCGCTGCCCATCCCACCCTGCCGCTGGGCTCGGAGGCGCATGTCACCAATCTCGAGAACGGGCGCTCGGTGGAGGTCGAGATCAACGATCGCGGGCCGGCGGTCGACGGGCGGGTGATCGATCTGTCGCGCGCCGCTGCCGAGAAGCTGGACATGGTCGAGGACGGCACCGCGCCGGTGAAGGTGGTGGTGCCTGCGGAGAACGGCCGGCGCGAGTAGCCGGTCCGACAAGCGGCGCCGACACCCCCCAAGCGCCTCAGGCGGCCGGCGCCGCCGGGAAGTCGAGGATGAGCCGCGTGCCGCCGGCGTCGCTGTCGAGCGTCACCCGGCCGCCGATCTGCCGGGCGAGCATGTGGATCAGGGTCAGGCCGAGCCCGCCGGCGGTCTCCTCGCCCGGCAGGCCGATCCCGTGGTCGGCGACGCGCAGCCGGGCCCGGCTGCCGTCCAGCTTGAGGCTGACCTCGACCCGCCCGCCGCAGCCCTCGGGGTAGGCATGCCGCAGGGCGTTGCTCAGCGCCTCGGTGAGGAGCAGCGCCAAAGGCACTGCCTGGTCGGTGGTGACCATCACCGGCGCGCTGTCGACGACGACCGCGATCTCCTCGCCGGAGGGGGCCGCTAGATCCTCGAGCAGCGCGCAGATCTCGCCGACGAACGGCTCGGCCGCGACCCGGCCCAGCTCGGGCTGCTCGTAGAGATGGCGGTGCACCAGGGCCAGCGCCTTGATGCGCGCCTGCGCCTCGTGCAGCGCCTCGCGGGCGGCCGGCGAGGGCAGCTTTTGGGCGCGCAGGTTCAAGAGGCTGGTGACGATCTGCAGGTTGTTCTTGATGCGGTGGTGGATCTCCTTGAGCAGCAGGTCCTTTTGCGCCAGCGAGGCTTCCAGCGCCGCCTCGCGCTCGTGCACCCGGCGGGTCATGAAGGCCAGGGTCCAGGCGAGCTCCTCGATCTCGCGGGGGGCGCCGCGCGGCACCGCCACAGTGCCGAGCTCGCCGCGGCTGAGGGCGCGGGCCGCCTGGGCGAGGCTCACGATGTGCCGGTTCACCAGATAGTCGGTGGCGATCCAGATGGCGATCACCGCCAGCGCCAGCATCAAGGTCGGCACCAGCACGCCCAGCACCAGGTCCGGCTGCAGCCAGGACCAGCGCTCGACCGGCAGGCCGACCACCACGCTGAGCAGGCCGGTGCCGATCGGCGCTGCCGCATAGGCCCAGCGCCTGCCGTCGCCGCCTTCGACATGATGGATCGGCGCGCTGCCCTGGAGCAGCCCGCGGATCACCTCGCTGCCGGGCGGCGAGGTGCGCTCCGCGGCCTCGGGCCGGAGCGGCATGCCGGCCCGGTCGACCACCAGCGCCACCGCCTTCTCCGGCAAGGGCAGGCTGCTGGGCACCGCGGTGAAGCGGGCGAGCAGCACGCTGGCGGCGACCGCACCGCTGAACGTGCCGCCCTCGAGCAGCGGCACCGCCAGCACCAGCGTGCCGCCGCCTGCCGCCGACTCGCCCCGGCCGATCACCTGCCGGCGGGTGCGACGCAGCTCCTCGAACCAGGGCTGGCCGGCGATCTTCCCGGGCAGCGGATCGCCGACCCGGCAGCGCACCCGGCCATCGCGGTCGAGCAGGGCGAAGCCGCCATGGATGGAATCGTTCTGCAGCTCGGTGGCCGGCAGGCCGCGGCAGGCGCTGTCCGGCGGGGCGAGCGCGTCGCGGCTGACAGCGATGCCCTCGAGGAGGGTCCAGGTCTGCTGCAGGAACTCGCCCTGATAGGCCGAGATGAGCTGCGCCGTGCGTTCCAGCGTGTCGAGCTGGCGGGCCGTCTGGGCGCGGTAGGCGAGCACTGTCTGCAAGGTGGCGTAGGCGGCCGGAACGAGCAGCACCAGGCCCAGCACCAGCGCCATGCGCGCCTTGAGACCGGCGCCGCCGCGCCCGGTGCGGCGCGGCTGTGCGGCGCCGCCGCGGCCCGTCACGCCCGGGTCAGGCGCTCGCCCGCGGAAACCGCGCCGCTCGCGAGGGCGCTGGTCGAGAGGGCCTGCGAGATCGAGACGTTGAGGGTGTCGGGGTCGAAGGGCTTGGTGATCAGGAACGCAGGCTCCGGCCGTTCGCCGGTCAGCAGCCGCTCGGGGAAGGCGGTGATGAAGATGACCGGCACCTGGTAGTGCTGGAGGATCTCCTGCACCGCGTCGATGCCCGAGCTGTCGTCGGCGAGCTGGATGTCGGCCAGGATCAGGCCCGGCTGCTCGCTCCTCGCCAGCTCGACCGCCTCGCGATGGGTGGCGGCGATCCCTACCACCTCGTGGCCGTTGCGCTGCACCGTGGTGGCGATGTCCAGCGCGATGACCGGCTCGTCCTCGATCACCAGGATGCGGGTGGCGCGCTGGGTGCGCAGATCGGCCTTGGCCTGGGCCAGCAGCGCGCCGGCCTCCTTCTCGCCCAGCCGCATCGCCTCGGCGGCCTCGCCCAGGGTCATGCCCTCCAGCGTGGTGAGCAGAAGGATCTGGCGGTGCTGCAGCGAGAGATGGACGACCCTGGAGGCGAGGATCGAATCGTTCGCCAGCATCGCCGGCCCGTCGCCTGCAGCGGCGACGTGGACGGGCGCCAGACAGTCGTGGAGGGCGCGGTAGAGCTCGCGCCGCACGGTCTCGCCGGTCAGCCCGTCACGCCGCTCGAGCAGGCGCTGCAGGCCCGCGCGCACGATGCCGTCGCCGGCTTCCTGGCTGCCGGTGACGGCGCGTGCATAGCGGCGCATATAGGGCAGGTGGCGGGCGACCTCCTGGGCCAGATCCGACATGACGAGGCAACCTTCAGGTGCAATCCTCGGGGCCCGGGGTGCCAGCCCCGGCGGGCTGAAGCTGCTTCTTCCCCTGCCCCGTTCTCCAACGAAGCCATGATCCGCGGCAGGCCGCAAGAGCCCGCTCACTCCCCGGAGGGCTCCTTCTTCGGCGGCCGCTCGTCGAAGGCCTCGATCAGGCGGCTGAGCTCGTCGGGGATCCGCTCGTCCAGCACCGGATCGTACATCTTGTGGAGCTGCGAGTTCAGCCACCGCTCGAACCCGGCCTCGAGCGCGGAGGGCCGCTTGTGGCGGCCTCCGGCGGCAGGCTTGGAGGAGGGGGGGCGGCGGTTGCTGGAGCTCATCGCATCGATCATGGCGTCACGGGCGGGGTCGGCGGAAATCTCCCTCCGGCCGTCTCGCCCGCTCCCGGGAGAGAGCGGGGCGGCAGGCGTCGGCTGGTCGGCAAGGCCGTCCTGGAGCCAACCACCGATCCACCCTTGCGCGACAGCCCATGCTTTTGCCGCGCGAGGGCTGGCCGAGGAAACATCGTCGTGATGCTCGCATCGCGAGGGTCGGGCCGCAAGCATGATCGGTCCTGCCGGGACCCGGATGGACGGGCTCGGGCCGGTCCGGGGGACAGCGGGAAGAGGGCGGCTGGTCGACTGAAGAAGGCGCATCCGCCTAGCGCTTCCAGACCGGCCGGCCGAGATCGACATCATCTTTGTCGGTAAGCACCCCGGTCGCGGCGCCGGCTGCGCCGCCGAGCACCGCACCGCCCAGCGTGTTGCCGGTGAGCGCCCCGCCGGCGGCACCCACGCCGGCCCCGATGGCGCCGCCGCTGAGGCCGCGGTCGAGCTTGCTGTCGCCGCACCCGGCGAGCGCGAGGCCGACGGGCAGCATCACCACGAGGGCCAGCTTGTGCATGCCGCGCATGACGGGTCTCCTGTTCCCTTTGCGCCATCTTCTCGCAATCGAACGGGCGAGAGGGAGGCAAGTTCCGGGAATTGCGAAAAAAGCCCCCCTAAGGGGCGGGCAGAGCGGTCGGGAGCGCCGGCCGCCCGCAGGCAGGCTCAGGTCCTTCTCCGCAGGAAATGCATGAGAAGGCTCGCCACCAGCAGGACCAGAAAGACGAAGAAGAGGATCTGGGCGATGCCGGCGGAGGCCGAGGCGATGCCGCCGAAGCCGAACAGCCCCGCGATCAGGGCCACGACCAGAAATACCAGGGCCCAGTAGAGCATCGGGCTTTCCTTTCCCACGCAGTGACCGCCGGGGCGGGATGCCGGTGAAACGTTCACGGCGAGGCGCCGGTTCCGCGGGCGGCGGTGCCGCCGCGCAGCGGGCAGGGGAACCCGGCGGTGCTGTCGCGGGTTTCCTGGACGCGGCGCTGCGGTGCCCGCAGCGCCCGGGGTGGAGAGGGACATGGCGAGCCACGAGGAACGGGCCGGCAAGGCAGCTGGCAGGATCGAGGAGGGGGTGGCGGAGACGGCCGACCGCCTCAAGGCCAGCTACGAGCAGCTGCGCCGCGATGTCGACCAGCTGCGTCAGGAGCTGCTGGCGGCCGGCGGCGAGCGCGGCGCTGCCGCACGGGCCGCCGTGGAGCGACGGCTGGAGGCCATGCGCCACGAGCTCGACGGCCTTCCGGCCGAGCTTCGCGAGAAGGGGCAGGCGGCCGCCGCCCGTGTCGAGGCGGTGGTCCGCGAGCGTCCGGTGACCTCGCTTCTCGCCGCCTTCGGCATCGGCATGCTGATCGCCCATCTGCTCGACCGGCGCTGAAGCGGGATGGCCGGCTCGAGCCTCCTCGCCCTGGCCGCTGCCGGCGGCCTGCGCGAGCGCTTCAGGGCGGGGGCGGTGCAGGCGGTGGGCCTGGGGGCGGCCGTCCTCCTCGCCTTCCTGGCCCTGCTGTGGCTCGCCTACGCCTTTTATCTGGCACTGTTGGAGACCCTGGATCCGGCGCTGGCCGCTCTCCTCGTGGCGGTGGGCCTCCTTGCCGTGGCGAGCGTGGTGGCCGGCCTCGCCGCCCTGGCCGCCCGCCGGGCGCGCCGCCGCGCCCGGCTCGCCATGATGGCCTCGCCGGCGGCCGCCGCGGCGCTGCTGCCGGGTCTCGCCGCACCGCTTGCCGGAGGGCTCGGCCGGCACCTGGGGGGGCTCTTGGTGGCAGCTTTGGTGGCGGGCGCGGTGATCGAGACGGTGCGCAGCCGCCGCTGAGGCACGGCTCACGAAACGCTGCTGCGGGCGCGCGGTCCGGCGATCAGCCAGATGATCAGGCCGAGCAGCGGCAGGACCAGGATCAGCACCACCCAGATCACCTTGCCACCGGTCGAGGCACTGCTGTTGACGACGTTGACGATCGCCCAAACGTCGGCGATCAGGACGAGCAGACCGAGTAGTCCGCCGATCTCGATACCCATGGCCTGGCCTTCTCGTCGGGAGACGGGACATGCCGGCGGCCCCCGCCGCAGGGGCCGCCGGCATGGCCGCCTACATCTTCTGCTTGGTCTTCTCGGCAGTGTTCTCGATGCCGCGCCCCGCGGCCGAGATATCCTCGCCCGCCCCCTCCATGGTGTTGCAGGCGGTCAGGGAGCCGCCGAGCAGCAGGGCGGTCATCAAGGCGAGGAAGGCCGGACGGATCGTTCGCGCACGCATCGCAATCTCCTTGGGCGGTGAGCGATGCACGGTGAACGGCGGGCCGGGGCGCGGGGTTCCCGCAGGCCAGCTTTTCTTCCTGCCCCGCAAGGCCCCGGCCAGGCGGGTGGAACCGCGGTCCGAGGCGACGCGTTGGGGGACCAAGGAAGCCCGTCGCGCCGCGCGGCGGGGACCGGTTTTGCCCAAGCATTCCATGGAGAGACGATGGCCACGTCCAAGCCCGAAGCTTCCCACGAGCCGCTGCGCCCCGAGATCGGTCTCGATCGCGACGCCAGAAAGGCGCTGGCGGAAGGCCTGGCCCAGGTGCTGGCCGACAGCTACACCCTCTTGGGCAAGACCCACGGTTTCCACTGGAACGTCACCGGCCCGCAGTTTCCCGGCCTGCACCCGCTGTTCGAGGAGCAGTACCGCGACCTGCAGGACGCGGTCGACGAGATCGCCGAGCGGATCCGCGCTTTGGGCCATTTCGCGCCCGGCAGCCTCGGCCAGTTCCTCGCCCGTACCGCCGTGGACGACGAGAAGGGCGTGCCGGCCGCGCAGGACATGCTCAAGCAGCTCGCCAAGGACAACGAGCTTTTGGCCCGGCAGTGCCGCAAGGTGGTCGAGACCTGCGACAAAACCGACGACACGGTCACCGAGGACCTGATGAACGGCCGTATCGCCTTCCACGAGAAGGCGGCGTGGATGCTGCGCGCCTCGCTCGACGAGGAGTGAGCCCCGCGGGGCGGGCCAGGACCCGCCCCCAGGCCCGCTTCTAGCGGGTGTTCTGGAAGCGCTCCCCGACATAGCGCATCAGCATGCCGAGGCATTCCTCGACCGGCAGCTCGTCGGTGGGCACGACCAGCTCGGCCGCCTCGGGCGGCTCGTAGGGGCTGGAGATGCCGGTGAACTCGGCGATCTCGCCCTGCCGGGCGCGCCGGTAGAGCCCCTTGGGGTCGCGACCCTCGCAAGCCTCCAGCGAGGCCTTGACGTAGATCTCGTGGAAGGCGGCGCCGGCCGCCTCCTTGGCTCGCTCGCGGTCGGCGCGGTAGGGCGAGATGAAGCTCGAGATCACGAGGAAGCCGGCGTCGGCGAACAGGGCCGCCACCTCGCCGATGCGGCGGATGTTCTCGGCCCGGGCTTCCGGGCCGAAGCCCAGGTCCTTGTTGAGCCCGCCGCGGACATTGTCGCCGTCGAGCACGTAGACCAGGTAGCCCTTGGCGAACAGCTCGCGCTCGAGCGCCAGCGCCAGGGTCGACTTGCCGGCACCCGAGAGGCCGGTGAACCACAGCACCCCGCCCTTGTGGCCGTTGCGGGCGGTGCGCGCCTCGCGGGTCACGGCGTGGCCGACCGCGGTGATGTTGGTCGAGCGCACCGTCACCAGATGGCGCTGGTCGGGATAGCCCTCCATCGAGACGATGCCGCCACCCACCGGCATGTGATTCTCGACCAGCACGAAGCGGCCGGTGGCGGGATTCTCCTCGTGCTCGTCGAGCGCCAGCAGGCGGCGGGTGCGCAGCACCACCTCGCCGGCCCCGTTGCGCTCGATGCGGGTGGCGGCCTTGGCCGAGAGATCGTCGGTGTCGATCACCCGCTCGATCGCCTCGACCGTGACCTCGGTCTCCAGCGTGCCGAGCTTCAAGGTGTAGCGCGCGCCCTGCTCGAGCGCGTTGCGCCCCAGCCAGAACAGCCGCGCCTTGAAGACGTTGGTCTCCTGGGGGGCGTCCGCGACGTGGCTCATCACCTCGCCGCGCTCGACGAAGATCTGCTCGTCGAGGGTGACGCCGACGCTCTGGCCGGCCCGGACGGCCTCGGGGGTGCCGGCCTGCCAGGCCTCGATGGAGCGGATCCGCGCGGTCTTGTTGGAGGGCGAGAAGATCACCTCCTGGCCGACCTCGAGGCTGCCCGATTCGATCCGCCCGGCGATGATCCGCCGCTGGTCGAACTTGTAGACGTCCTGGACCGGCATCCTGAGCGGCCGCTCGAGGGGCCGCGGCAGCGGCTCGAAGCCGTCCAGCGCCTGCAGCGCGGTGGGGCCCTGGTACCAGGCCATGCGGCCGCTGTGGGCCGTCATGTTGTCGCCCTCGCGGGCCGAGATCGGGATGATGCAGGAGGGCTCGACGCCCAGCCCCTTGAGATAGGCGCGATACTCCTCGGCCACCTGGCCGAAGCGGTCGGCCGAGTAGCCCACCAGGTCCATCTTGTTGACCAGCACCGCCACCTGCCGCACGCCCAGCAGCGAGAGCAGGTAGCCGTGGCGCCGCGACTGCTCCTGCACGCCCTCGTGGGCGTCGATGAGCAGCAGGGCGGCCTCCGCCGAGGCGGCCCCGGTCACCATGTTCTTCAAGAACTCCTTGTGGCCCGGCGCGTCGATGATGACGTAGGGCCGCCGCTCGGTCCTGAAGCGGATCTGGGTGGTGTCGATGGTGATCCCCTGGTCGCGCTCCGCCTGGATCGCGTCCATGAGGAAGGCCCACTCGAAGGGCATGCCGCGCCGCTCCGACTGCGCCTTGATGGCCTCGAAGCGGCCTTCCGGGAGGGCTCCGGTCTCGTGGATCAGACGGCCCACCAGGGTCGACTTGCCATGGTCGACATGGCCCACGATCACGATCTTGAGCTGGCGTGCGTCCTGCTTGTCCTGCGTCATCGCCCCGGCCCTCACATGTAGCCGGCGGCGCGCAGCCGCTCGAAGCTGTCCTCGGCCTCGTGGTCCATCGCCCGTCCGGCCCGCTCCGGGGTGCGCGTGGTCTCGAGCTCGGCGATCACCGCGTCGATGTCGGCGGCCTCGCTCTCGATCGGCGAGGTGATGTCCTTGTCGCCGAGCGAGCGGTAGCGCTTGCCGTTCTTCGAGAAATAGAGGTCGATGAGCGGGATGTTCTCGCGCCTGGTGTATTTCCAGATGTCGAGCTCGGTCCAGTGCAGGATCGGGTGCACGCGGACATGCGTGCCCTCGGGAAAGCTCGTCATGTACTGGTTCCAGAACTCCGGCGGCTGGTCCTTGAGGTTCCACTGGCCGGTCTCGTCGCGCGGGCTGAAATAGCGCTCCTTGGCGCGGATCGCCTCCTCGTCGCGACGGATGCCCAGGATCAGGCCCTCAAAGCCGTGCTTCTCGATGGCCGCCCGAAGGCCCAGCGTCTTCCTCGCGGCCGAGCGGCCGGCCGGCGGCAGGGTGGGATCGGTGGCCTCGATCGGCGGGCACAGCTCGCGGATGAAGTTGAGGTTCCACTCCTTGGCGTAGCGGTCGCGAAACGCGTACATCTCCGGGAATTTGCGCTCGGTGTCGACATGCATCACCGGGAACGGCACGTGCCCGAAAAACGCCTTGCGGCACAGCCACAGCACGACGTTGCTGTCCTTGCCCAGCGACCAGAGGATCGCGAGCTTGTCGAGCTTGGCGAACGCCTCGCGCAGGATGAAGATGCTTTCCGCCTCGAGTTCGTCCAGATGATCCATCGCCCGTCCGTTCCGCGAGAGTGGCGCCCTTGAAAGGCCGGGGCGCCGCGCGACCGGAAGGGGCGCGAGCACCTGTCCCGCCCCCTCGATCCGGGGGCTTATCGCGGACGCGGCCGAGCCTTGTCAACGCGACCGCGTGGCGGAAATCCATCGCGCCGCGAGGGCGTGGCCGTACGGCCGACCCTGCCGGTGCGTTCAGCCCTTTCCGGCCGCCCTGGAGCGCCGTGCCTGGCTGCGCAGCCAGCTCGCCTGGCTCCAGTGGCGGACCGGGCCGCTGTCGAGATGGAGGAAGTCCGCTGCCGGGTAGTAGCCTACTCCGCCGGCCTCGAGCGCGAGGGCGGCTTCGTGCAGCCTCTCGAGCGGGCAGCCGGGGAAGCGCAGGTCGACGGCCTTGCCCTCCATGTGCAGGCTGTTGCGCGCGACGCCCTTGTAGCGGCGGCGCAGCATCGCGTTGGTGGCCGGCGAGCGGTAGCCCGAGACCACCTCGACCGGTCCGGCCGGGGCCAGCCGGCGCTGCAGCAGGCTCAGCATGTCGAGCAGCCGCGGATCGTAACCGATCACCTCGTCGGTGCGCCAGTCGCGCAGCACCCGGCTGATCTCCCGCAGCCCCTCCTCGAGATAGCGGCCCTGGGCGAAATAGACGGTGCGGACAGTCTCGCCGGTCTGCACATGGTGCAACGCCACCTGCCGCTCGGGCAGGGCGGCCCAGGCGCTCCGGCCCGCTCCCAAAAGACCCCCGGCCAGCGACAGGCCGGCACCGAGGAGAAGGCGCCGGCGCGGGCTGGCGGGCTGGACAGACATGCCGGGCTCCTCGTCCTTGTTGTCGCAGGCCGGGTTGTCGCAGGCCGGGTTGTCGCAGACTGGCGTCTGGCCCCGCGAGGGCCCGGAAAGCGCGATGCCGGTCGAGCAGTAGAGGAATTTCCGTGGCCGGACAACAGAACGGCCGCGCCGTCCTACGGGTATTATCTGTTCACGCGAACAATGCAGCTCGATACTTTAGCATCGCGCTATGACGGGAAGCCGCCGGCCCGCCGCGCGCGGCTTCAGTTCCGGCTCGCCGTGGCAAGCGCGGCGCCGATGCCCACGAAAGCGACGCCGGCGGCCCGGTTGAACAGGCGCCCCTTGCGCACGATCCATGGCGCCACACGTTGCGCCATGCCCGCCAGCACCAGCTCGAAAAGCAGCTCGACCGCGGCGAAGGTGCCGCCGAGCACCGCGAGCTGGGCAAGCCAGGACGCGCCGGGTGTCATGAACTGCGGCAGGAAGGCGGCGAAGAAGAGGAGCGCCTTGGGGTTGGAGAGGGCGACCAGCAGCCCCTGGCGGAACAGCCGGCCGGCCCGCCGCTCGCCGGGGTCCATGCTTGCCCCGGCAAGGCCCGCTGCCGGCGGCGGCGCCTGCCAGGTGCGGATGCCCAGATAGACGAGGTAGGCGGCGCCCGCCCATTTGGCGAGGGTGAAGGCCTGCTCGGAGGCCGCCAGCAGGGCGCCGAGGCCGGCCAGCGAGGCGGCGATCAGGAGGGTGAACCCGCAGACCCCGCCCAGGACGGTGAACACCGTGCGGCCCAGCCCGAAGCGCATGCCGTGGGTGAGCGCCAGCAGGCCGTTGGGGCCCGGCGTGAGCGACAGGCCCAGCGCCGCCGCACAATAGACCAGCCACGTCTCAAGGCTCATCGCCGACCTCGCGCACTGGCAGCCTGTCCCGCCCGGGCGTCGGGCGGACCCTCGGGCTTCAGGCGCGATGCATCGTGGCAGCTTGGGCCGGCCGGCTCGGCCGGGGAAGACCGTTTCGAGCGGCAGCGGCCTGATCCGTTCGAGCCGGTCACGCTTCGGCAGGCGGGCCGCAGATATGGAGAAGGATGATTATGAAAAAAGCCTTCGAGGCCGGCGAATTGCTGCGCTCAGGATTTCGGCGATGCCGGCGGGGCGTGCGCGGGGCTCAGGCAGAGATCGTGGTCGGCCAGCACCTCGAGCACCCGGCATTCCTCGACCCTGCCGCCGCGGCATTCCTCGACCATCCGCGCCAGCTCCTGCTCGAGCGCCTGGAGCCGGGCGATCTTGCGGCGTACGTCGCCGAGATTGGCCTTTGCGATCCGGTCGGCATGGGCGCAGTCGCGGCCCGGAGCGGCGGCGAGGTCCAAAAGCTCGCGGATCGCCTCCAGCCCGAAGCCCAGCTCGCGGGCATGGCGCACGAAGCCCAGCCGCCGGCGCGCCGCCTCGCCATAGCGGCGCTGGCCGCCCTCGGTGCGCAGCGGCTCGGGCAGCAGGCCGATCTGCTCGTAGTAGCGGATGGTCTGGACCTTGGTGCCGGTGCGCCGGGCCAGCTCGCCGATGGCCATGCCGGTTTCCATGGCAATTCCCTCTTGAATCTACAGCCACTGTAGATCGTAGGCTCGAGCCGGTCTTCAAGGAGGGTTCGCATGGATCGTGCGGTCGAGGCCGCCGGGACGCCGCTCCGCCTCGAGGTGGACGGCATGGACTGCGCCGGCTGTGCGCGCAAGATCGAGGCGGCGCTGGGGCGCGTCGAAGGGGTCGGCGAGGTCCGCGCCAGCGTGCCCACGGGCGCGGTGAGCGTCGCCGGCGCGCTGGGGCCCGAAGGACGCGAGGAGATCGTCCGCACCCTGGAGAAGCTCGGCTACCCGGTGCGCGGGCAGGCGCCGCTCCGCCTCGAGGTGGACGGCATGGACTGCGCCGGCTGTGCCCGCAAGATCGAGACGGCGCTGGGGCGCCTGGAGGGGATCGGCGAGGTCCGCGTCAGCGTGCCGAACGGCACGGTGAGCGTCGCCGGCGTGCCGGACGCCGCAAGGCGCGAGGAGATCGTCCGCACTCTCGGCAAGCTGGGCTACCCGGTCCGCGAGGCTGCGGCCGGGAGCCTCTCCCCCTCTGGCCGCAGCCGGGAGCAGGCGGCGCCCGCGGAGGCCGTCTGGTGGCGCACGCCCGCTGCGCGCCCGCTGGTCCTGGGCGCTCTCCTGCTGGCCGCCGGCCTCGCCGCGAGCCTGCTCCTTCCGGCGCTGGGCGGCTGGGCCTGGCTGCCCGCCGCCATCGTCGGGCTGGTGCCGGTGGCGCGCCGGGCGCTGGCCGCGGCCCGGGCCGGGGTGCTCTTCACCATCGAGATGCTCATGACCATCGCCGCTTTGGGCGCGGTGACCATCGGGGCGGTGAGCGAGGCCGCCATCGTGGTCTTCCTGTTCGCCGCCGGCGAGCGCCTGGAAGGGGTGGCGGCCGACCGCGCGCGGCGCGGCATCAAGGCGCTGGCCGAGCTGGCGCCGCGCACCGCCCGGCTGATGGAGGAAGGCGGCGTGCGCGAGGTGCCGGCGGAAACGCTGCTGCCGGGCCAGCGCGTGCTGGTACGCCCGGGCGACCGCGTGCCCGCCGACGGGACCGTCCGCGAGGGCAGCTCCAGCATCGACGAGGCGCCGGTCACGGGCGAGTCGGTGCCGCGGGGCAAGGAGGCCGGGGCCAGGGTCTTCGCCGGCACCGTCAATCTCGACGGCGTGCTCGAGGTGGAGGTGGAGCGCAGCGGCGAGGACAACACCATCGCCCGGATCATCCGGCTGGTGGAGGAGGCCCAGGAGGCCCGCGCCCCCACCGAGCGGTTCATCGACCGATTCTCGCGCTACTACATGCCGGCGGTGGTGGTGGTGGCGCTGATGACCGCCGTGCTCCCGCCGCTGCTCGGCGGTGCTTCCTGGGGCGAGTGGGTCTACCGGGCGCTGGCGCTGCTGCTCATCGCCTGCCCCTGCGCGCTGGTGATCTCTACCCCGGCGGCGATCGCGGCCGGGCTCGCCGCCGGCGCGCGGCGCGGCCTTTTGATGAAGGGCGGGGTGGTGCTGGAGAGCCTCGCCGGCATCCGCACCATGGCCCTCGACAAGACCGGCACGCTCACCCGCGGCCGGCCGCGACTCACCGACATCGTGACGGCCGGAGGCGTGGAGGAGGAGCGCGCGCTGGCGCTCGCCGCCGCCCTCGAGCAGGGCTCGAGCCATCCCGTGGGCCTCGCCATCCTGGAAGCGGCGGCAGCGCACGGGCTTGCCCTCGCCCCGCTGAAGGAGAGCCGGGCGCTGCCCGGCCGGGGCATCCAGGGAACGGTCGGCCAGGGAACGGCGAAGGGCCGCGTCCTGCGCCTCGTCCGGCCAGGCGACGCCGGCCTCGCCCTCGGGCCGGACCTCGCCGCATCGGCCGCGGCGCTGGAGGCGGAGGGCAAGACCGTCTCGGTGCTGGCCGGGACGGAGGGGGTGCTGGCCCTGCTCGCGGTGCGCGACGAGCCGCGCGAGGAGGCGCAGGACGGCCTGCGAGCCCTGGAGCGGCTCGGCGTGCGGCCGGTCATGCTCACCGGCGACAGCCCCGCCGTGGCCAAAAACGTCGCCGGCCGGCTGGGCATCGAGGCCCGCGCCGGGCTGATGCCCGAGGACAAGGCGCGGATCGTGGGCGAGCTTGAAGCCCATGGCCCGGTGGCCAAGGTGGGCGACGGGATCAACGACGCGCCGGCCCTGGCCGCCGCCAGCGTGGGCATCGCCATGGGCAGCGGCACCGACGTGGCCCTGGAGACCGCCGATGCGGCACTCCTGCGCAACGACCTGCGCGGGCTGGCCGAGCTGGTGGCGCTGGCCCGCGCCACGCTCGCCAATGTCCGCCAGAACGTGGCGGCGGCGCTGGGCCTCAAGGCGGTCTTCCTGGTGACCAGCGTGGCCGGCGTCACCGGGCTGTGGCCGGCCATCATGGCCGACACCGGGGCCACCGTGCTGGTGACCATGAACGCCCTGCGGCTGCTGCGGCTGGGCCGCGGCCCGGCGGCGTGAGGGATGCGGCGGCGCGCCCTGCCCTCAGGCCTGCGCCGCCGGCCCGGCCTCGCCGCGGGCGGGCTGCTCCACCTTGAGCACGGTGAGCTGCCGGGTCTCGCCGTCGCGGGTGGTCCAGTCGAACTGCTGGCCCTCGCTGAGACCGATGAGCGCCACGCCGATCGGGGTGAGCAGCGAGATGCGGCCCTGGCTGATGTCGGCGCTGGCGGGAAACACCAGGGTGACGGTGCGGGTCTGGCCGGTATGCTCGTCGCGGAAGCTCACTGAGGAGCCGATATTGACGACGCTCGGCGGCACCTGGGCGGACGGCCGGACATCGGCCCGCTCGATCTCCTCCAGCAGGCGGTCGGCCAGATCCGGCGCCTGCCGGGCAGCACCGGCGGCCAGGCCCTGGAGGCTGTCGTGATAGGCCTCGTCGATGATCAGGGCCGGCTTGCCCGCCCGCTTGGCGGCCTTGCCGGGCTTTTTCGAGATTTCCGTCGCGCTCATTCGTGCTCTGTCCAATGTTTCTCGAACGGTATCTGTCCGGCCACGCAACGGCATGGCCGCCGCCCGGGGTCCCCGGGCATCCAGCCTGGCGAACAGATCCGCTCTTCAAAAAAACGGAGGCCGCTCAGGGCCCCCGGGGCCGTGGCCCGGCGCTCGCCGGGCATGAACGTCGACGATGCGACGCACGACCAGCCATGCTGGAGCAAGTAGCGTTTGTCGACGCAGCCGTCAATTTTCTTTTTTCTGACGACGGCCGGAACCGCGAGAACTATCTCTTTCTCGCCGGCACTGACGGGTCCGACAGAATTCGCGACGCGTCGGGCGACGTTTTTTTTCCTCCTCGCCCACGAGCCCTTGCCCGCTTGCCGCCCGGGTCCTTCCCGAGGACGGCTTCTTTCTGCAGCGCAGCCCGCTCAGGCCGGGGCGCGCACGATCCGCTGGCCCATGATGGCGGCGATGGGGGGGAACGCGGCCTGTGCCGCGGGCGGCACGCCCCCCTCGCCGACCGCGAAGGGCAGCGCCCCGGGTCCGCCCGGTGCGCCCACGATGATCCGCCCGACCATCCCGGCGGCCTCGTGCGGCGCGCAGCAATAGTCGTAGACACCGGGCACCTCGAGAGTGACCTCGAACTGCTCGCCGGGCTCGACCAGATAGCCCGAGTCCCACGGCCGGGCCCGCTCGGGAATGCGCAGCGGGCGGCCGTCATTCTCGGGGTGGTAGGCGGTCGTGGTGTGGACGTTGGCCTGGTTTACCCAGCGCACCGTCTGGCCCGGCTCGATCAGCAGGCCGATCGGGTCGAACCAGACCTTCGTGCCCAGCGCGTCGCTCCGGAGAAGGACCTCGACGATCCCGCCGGCCCGGGCCGGGCGGAGGATGGCGGGGGCGGCGAGGCCGGCGAGCGTCAGCCCGCCGGCCTGCAGCAGCGCGCGCCGGCTACTCGAGCTCGGCATCGCTTTTGGCCACATGCCAGAGAACCACGTGGTAGTGCGGCTTCTCCACGCCCGGATGGCCGGCATTGTAGTAGAGGTCGGTGCTGGTGACCCGCTCGCCGCCGACCGCCAGGTCCGAAAAGCCCTTTTGCGCCTCGATGTCCTCGAGCGGGATCATGTAGATGGTGCTGACCAGCCGCTCGTTGCGGTCGTAGGCGAGGAACGGGCCTGCCGGCAGGGTCGCGGGCTGCACGTAGAGCGCGCCCATCCCCGGCAGGAACTCGGGCAGGGCCACCAGCTCGCTCACCTTCTGGTAGTCGCCGCCGGGGGGCGCCTTGTCGGCCTGGGCGGCACAGGCCGTCCCGACCATGGCGAAGACGGCAGCGGCGATCACCGGCAGCAGGGGTTTGCGCATCGCTCTTTCCTCTCGGGTTTGCCCGCCGGCACGCTCCGGCGGCTCATCGGGTCGACTGGCGGCCAGGTCGTCGCGCCGCCGCGTCGAGGGCGGGACGGAGCCGGGCCAGAACGGTGGCGACGACGCGGTCGCAATGCGCGCCGCCGAACTCGAAGCTGCTCCGCGCCAGCAGGTCGAGGCGCGCACCCAGCGCCTCCTGGAGACGGCGGCGGGCGCGGTGGAAGCGGGTCTTGACCGTCTCCGGGCGCAGCGACAGCGTCTCGGCCGTCTCGGCCACGCTCATCTCCTCGATCGCGCGCAGGACGAAGACGGTGCGGAACTCGTCGGGAAGCGCGTCGATCGCGGCTTCCAGCACACGGCGCAGCTCGGCGCTGCCGGCCAGGCGCTCGGGGTCGGGCTGCTGCATGCTCATGGTCTCGATGCGCCGCATCAAGGCGCTCTCGCCGCCGTCGCGATGCTCGTCGAGCGAGACCACCCGGCCTCGCCGCCGCAGCCGGCCCAGCGCCTCGTTGAGGGCGATGCGGCCGAGCCAGGGAGCAAGGCCGCCGGCACCTGTGAACTCGCCCAGATGCGCATAGGCCCGCAGCCAGGTCTCCTGCACCACGTCCTCGGCCTCGGCGGCGTTTCTCAGAACGCTGCGCGCGAGGCGGAACAGGCGCCGGTTGTGGCGGCGCATCATCAGCTCGAAGGCGGCGGCATCGCCGGCGCGGATCCGCCCGACCAGCTCGAGGTCGCCCGCCGCCGCGGCGCTGGTGCGGTCGGGGACGTCCTGCTCGGGGAATGGCTGCGTCATGGTCATGCAATCTCGATGCGCCGGGCAGAAAAAGGTTCCCGAAAAGGGTGCGGGGGCGGTGCCGATCAAGGCGCTGCGCGCGGCCAGCTTTTGTTTTTTGTCAGTTCGCCGCGGTGCCTCTCCCGGGCGCCGCCGCAAAATCCAAAAAATCAGAAAAAAGCCGCGCGCAGCGCCTTGGCCCGGCGCCGCTCTCACGGACCCGGCTCGTCCTCCTCCCCGAGCCCCAGCCACGCCGGATCCAGCTCGTGCATGAAGCAGGGCGGCGAGGCGAAGCCCCGCGGCTCGTCCTCGTCCGCCGGCGGGCCGGCGGGGCGGCGCGTCACCCCGGCCTCGGTGACGATGGCGTCCATGGGAATGTCGTGGGGTTGCGGATGGATGGTGGGAAGGCGGGCCAGCTCGTGGCCGATGCCGATGGTGAAGGGCCGGGGCGTCATCGCCGCCAGGGTACGGTCGTAATAGCCGCCGCCGTGGCCCAGCCGGTAGCCGCGCGCATCGAAGCCCACCAGCGGCACCAGCAGGACGGAAGGCTGCACGAGCCGTCGCTCGGCCGGCACCGGGATGTCCCAGATCCCGCGGGCCAGGGCCGCCCCGGGATGCCACGCCCAGAACTCGAGCGGCCGCTTTTTCTCGATCACCACCGGCAGGGCCGCCCGCGCCCCCTGCCCGATGAGGCCGCGGACCAGGCCGTGGACGCCGATCTCGCCGCGAAAGGGCCAGTAAAAGCCGAGCAGGACCCCGGCCAGCCCGGGGAACTGGGTGCCGATCAGCTCCTCGATCCGCCTTTGGCAGCGCTGCCGCTCGGTGGCCGAAAGCCCCTGCCGCCTGGCGATCAGCTCGCGGCGACGCTCCCGCCGCCACTGGACCACGCCTTCTGCCGGCTCCCCGGCTGCCGGCTCCCCGGCCGCCGGCTTGCTGGTCCGGCTCATCGCCGCCGCCGCCGCTCGAGATGCTCCTTGAGCGCCACGGCATTGTTGTGCTCGGTGTCCCTGGCCGCGAAGACCAGGGTGAGGCGGCCATGGACGGCGCGCTCCGCCAGCTCCCCGACTGCTTTCTCCTGCTCCTCGAGCTCGCGCTCGTAGCGCTTCTTGAACTCGTCCCATTTCTCGGGATCGTGGCCGAACCACTTGCGCAGCCCGCTGCTCGGCGCCAGCTCCTTGAGCCAGCCGTCGAGCCGGAGATCCTTCCTGGCGATGCCGCGCGGCCAGATGCGGTCGACCAGCACCCGCTGCCCGTCGTTCCTCGCCGGCTCCTCTTGGGCACGCTTCACCGCAACCGTCATCCCTGCTCTCCCTCGTGCCCGCCGCCGCCCGGCTCGCCGGCCTCGTCGAGCGCCAGCAGCGCGTGGGCATAGGCGCCGCCCGCGCGCATCTCGGCAGCGACCCAGATCGCCTCCATGAGCTGGGCCCGGGTGGCCCCCTCGCGGAGCGCCGCCTTCGTGTGGCCCCTGATGCACCAGGGGCACTGGGTAACGTGGGCCACCGCCACCGCGATCAGCTGCTTGGTTCCGGCCGGCAGGGCGCCATCCTTGAAGACCGCCTGGCCGAAGGCGCGAAACGCCGCCTCGGCGTCGGGCGCCAGCTCGCGCCGCCGGCGCGCCAGCTCGCGGGTCCTCTCCGCATCGATGCTCCCGCTCATGACTGCTCCTTTCATCTGCCGGTGATCCGTCACCCGCCCGTGGCGAGGCGTGCTGCGAGGAGGACGCCCAGGAGAATCGTCAGGATCCGCCGCCCCGTCCGCGGGTGCTGCCGTCGGGGCGGGCTCCAGCGGACGCTGCTCAGCGCGTCGCACCAGTGCCACGGGTCGATAAAGCCGGAGCCGGGCTCATGCCCGGCGGGCGGCGGGGGCGCGCCGCGCATGCGCATCCAGCATCTCCGCACTGTGGCGGAAGGCCTCGGCGATCAGCACGCCGGCGCCGACATCGATCGCCCGGTTGGCGGCAATGGCGACCAGGGCGGCAAGCGTGGCGCCGTGGCCGTGCCGGACGGCGCTTTGTGCGATGACCGGCGCCAGCTCGCGCACGCAGCCGGCAAAGCACTGCAGGGCGGGGTCGTCGATCGCTCCCTCGACGTCGAGATAGAACGTGTCCCCCGAAACGGCCTTCGCGGGTCTCGTCGCCATCACCGGCCCTCCCCTCGCACCGCCGCCCGGGGCGGCGGTCTGCTGCCGCTTGACCTTCACATGGGCACAGGAATGATATTTGACAAACGAAATATAATGCGACTTCATATCGGTTAGGCCGATTTTAAAATCGGAGCCGCCATGGATACCGAGCTGGCGCGGACTTTTCTCACGGTCATTGCCGCGGGCAGCTTCGTCGGCGCCGCCGAGCTTTTGCATGTCAGCCAGTCGACCGTCAGTGCCCGGATCCGCGCCCTCGAGGAGCAGCTCGGCTGCAGCCTGTTCGTCCGCAACAAGGCCGGAACCCGGCTCACCGCGGCCGGCCGGCAGTTCCACAAGCATGCCGCCGTCCTGGTGCGCACGGTCGAGCAGGCGCGCCAGGATGCCGGCACGCCGTCCGGCTTCGACGGGGTCCTGACGGTGGGCGGGCGCTTCGGCTTGTGGGAGGAGCTGCTGCTCGCCTGGCTGCCGCTGATGCGCCGGGCGGCACCGGGGATCCTGCTGCGCGCGGAGATCGGCTTCGAGGAGGAGCTCATGCGCGGGCTTCTCGAGGGGCGGCTCGACATCGCCGTCATGTATACGCCGCAGAGCCGGCCGGGACTCGCGGTGGAGCGCCTGCTCGAGGAGCGTCTGGTCCTCGTGGCGAGCGAGCCCGAGGCGCCGCCGGCGCCCGCCCGGGGCTACGTCCTGGTCGATTGGGGGCCGGAGTTCCTGGCCCAGCACAATGTCTTCTTCCCGGCCTTCAGCAGCGCCGGGCTCATGGTCAATATCGGCTGGCTGGGCCTGCAGCATATCCGCCGGCACGGCGGCTCGGGCTATTTTCCGCTGCGCCTGGTGGCGGACGAGCTGCGCCGGGGCCGGCTGCACCGCGTGCCGGACGCGCCCGAGTTCCGCCTTCCCGCCTATCTCGTCCATCCCGAGGAGCCGGCCGACGCGGCCCTCGACGCGGCGCTGGGCCTGATGCGCGGTCTCGCGGCTTCGGGGCGCGCGGAAGAGGAAAAGGCTTAATATCCAAGGCTATATTGCCAATATGATTTAAGTCATGATTTCGCCGTGTCGGCGGTGTGACTTGGCAAAAACTCGAGATCTTTGACCGTCGCGATACAAGAATTCATTTGCTATTCTTGCCAGCGATGCTATCTGGTGGCCGGCGCCGTCTTGTGCCGACCCCGGCGCCTCATGTCCATTTCCTGCGGATCCCCCGGGTGCCGGCCCGGCGGGCATGCCGCCTTGCCTGCCGACTGGAGGTCAGCGATGGTGGCGTTGTCCCTGATCAGGTCCGTCCTCCACGAGAGCTCCGAGCTCGACGCGGCCCGGCCGGCGGCCCTGGCGACGGTGCTGCCGCACCAGCGCGCCCAGGACGATCTCCTGCCGCCGATCTATGTCACCGAGACCGATTACGAGCGGCTGCGCGGGCTGGCCGACCGGCGCGGCGGGCGCGGCACGCCGGTGACGCGCTTTCTCGCCGCCGAGCTGGACCGGGCGCATGTCTGCGCGCCCGAGGCGATCCCCGGCGACGCCGTGACCATGGGCTCGCAGGTGGTGTTCCGGATCAGCACGGCCGAGGAGGAGCGGGCCACGGTCCTGGCCTATCCCCTGCCCTATCTGCCGAGCCGCGAGCATCTCTCGATCCTCACCCCGCTGGGCGTGGCCCTGCTCGGCCTGCGCCCGGCCTGCCGCATGCCGTTCATGAGCCCCGAGGGGATCCCCGGCATCGTCCAGGTCGAGCAGGTGCCCTTCCAGCCCGAGGCCTGGCAGCGCGGCGACGGTCCGGCCACCGGGGCGCCGGTGCCGGCGCTCGAGCCCGGCTGAGCCGGCCGGCGCCTGCGGGCCCTCACGTTCCCGCGGCGCCGCCCAGGCAATGGAGGTCGAGGCGCGGCAGGTCGGCCGGCAGCCGGTCGAGCAGCGCCGGCAGCGGCTTGCCGATCAAAGCGAGGCGCCACGGGCCCGCGGCGTCGGCCAGATCCGTCCGCAGACAGGCGCGAAGCGGCGCGGCGAGGCCGGCGGCCCGCTCGGGAGCGCCCTTCGGGTCGAGCTCGGGGTCGAGAATGTCGAGCCGGTAGCCGGCGGCGAGCAACCGCTCGGCCAGCCTCACCAGCGGGCTCGCCCGCAAATCGTCGGTACCCGGCTTGAAGGAGAGGCCCAGGAGGAGCACCGGGCCCGGCGGCGGCAGCAGGCCGCGCACGTGGCCCTCGAGCCAGGCCAGATGCGCGTCGTTGCTGGCCAGCACGCCGGCCATGAGCGGCAGATCGAGGCCGCGCGCCTGGCCCAGCGCCAGCAGCGATCCCAGGTCCTTGGGCAGGCAGGCGCCGCCGAACGGGGCTCCGGGCCGCAGATAGGCGGCCGAGAGGTTGAGCCGGCGGTCGGCCAGCAGCAGCCGCATCACGGCCTGCGGGTCGACCCCGCCGGCCAGGCACAGCCGGCCGATCTCGTTGGCGAAGGCGACCTTGAGGGCGTGGAAGCTGTTGTCGACCAGCTTGAGGGTCTCGGCCTCGGCGAAGCTCGTCTCGAAGAGCGGCGCGTCGAGCCCGTCATGGAGCCCCTCGAGGCGCCGCCCGACGCCCGGCCGGCGCTCGCCCAGAACGATCCGCGAGGGGCCCAGCTGGTCGGCCACGGCGCTGCCCTCGCGCAGGAACTCGGGATGATAGACGGCCTCCCACGAGCTGCCCGGCGGCGCGCCGCTTTCCGCCTCGAGGAGCGGCAGGACGGTCTCGTCCATGGCGCCCGGCGGCATGGTGCTGCGATAGGCCAGCAGCAAAGGCGGCAGGTCCGTCGCGCGGCGGCGCAGCAGGCGCCCCAGGGTCCGGCTCGCCGTCTCGACCTCGCCCAGCGCGAGGCCGCCGCCCGCGTGCGGCGGCGTGCCCACGCAGACCAGCACCAGGTCGAGCCCCGCCAGCTCCTCCAGCCGGCCGGCCACGGCGAGGCGGCCGGCCGCAAGGCCGCGCTCCAGCCGCTCCGCCACGCCCGGCTCGTGCACCGGGGCCTGGCCGCGGGCGACCCGGCCCGCCCGCGTCGCGTCGGGATCGACCGCCAGCACCCGGTGACCGGCCTCGAGCAGGCAGGCCGCCATGGTGGCGCCGACATGGCCGAGGCCCAGAACGGCGATGTCCAGGGGGCGCCGCGCCTTCCTGCCCGGCTCTGCCACGATCCGCTCTCTCCCGCTGTCGCTCTCGCCGCGCATGCTACCCGCCGTTTTGGCGCGGCGTCTGCCGCAGGCGGCGACGCTTCCCGGTCCGCCATATCGTCGTATGCCGGAAATTGGCGGCCGCATCTTTCCGGGCTCGCGCGAATGGTGGATTTTTGCCCGTCATGACCATGGACCTCTCGATCATCGTGCCGCTCTTCAACGAGGAAGAGAACGTGCACCTGATGCACCAGGCGATCGTCGACGCCGTGCGACCGCTCGGGCTGCGCACCGAGATCCTGTTCGTCGACGACGGATCGCGCGACGCCACCTTCGCGCGCTGTCTGGAGATGCAGCGCGCCCTGCCGCCGGTGGCCGAGGGCGAGCCGCATCTGCGGCTGGTCAAGCTGCGCCGCAATTACGGCCAGACCGCCGCCATGGCGGCCGGAATCGAGCAGGCGCGCGGCCGGGTGCTGATCACCATGGACGGCGATCTGCAGAACGACCCGGGCGACATCCCGCTCTTTCTCGAGAAGATCGAGGAGGGCTACGATCTCGTGGTGGGCTGGCGCCACCAGCGCAAGGACCACTGGTCCAGGGTGCTGCCCTCGAAGGTCGCCAACTGGCTGATCGGCAAGATCACCGGCGTGCCCATCAAGGACAATGGCTGCTCGCTCAAGGCCTACCGCGCCGATCTCATCAAGGAGATCCCGCTCTATGCCGAGATGCACCGTTTCATTCCGGCCATGGCGTCCTTGGGCGGGGCCAGCATCGCCGAGATCAAGGTGCGCCACCATCCGCGCCGCTTCGGCCAGTCCAAGTACGGCTTCTCGCGAATCTACAAGGTATTCGCCGATCTCATCACGATCCGCACGATCCTGTCCTTCGCCCGCCGGCCGATGGTCTGGCTGGGCGGGGCGGCGGGGCTGGCCGGCCTTGCCGGCCTTGCGGCACTCGTGGCCGCCCTGACCTTCATCGACGACCCGCGCAGCAGCGGCGTCGTCTTCCAGGGCCTCAGCATGCTGTTTGGAGCCTTGATGTTCTTCATGCTCTTCCTGGGCTTCTTGTGCCAGCTCATCTACGGCGTGCGGGCGCCGCGCCTGCACGCCTTCCGCCGGCTGGCGGCCCGCCCGGTGCTGACCGGCACGGACGGCGCGGCATGAGCGACGCCGCCACCGCCACCGTCACCGCGCCCGCCGCCGCCATGGAGCCGGCTGCCCCCGCCCTCTCGGTGGTCGTCTCGCTGGGCCGCGACGACACCGACATCACCGCCACCTACGCCGCCTACAAGGCGGTGCTGGCGCCGCTCGGCAGCCTCGAGTTCGTCTATGTGCTGGACGGGCCGCAGCCTGCCAGCCGGGCCGCCCTGCGCACGCTCCGCCAGGCCGGCGAGCCGGTCGAGATCCTCGCCTTCGCCCGGCCGTTCGGCAAGGCGGCGGCCCTTACCGTGGGCCTGCGCCAGTGCCGCGGCGAGACCGTGCTGACCCTGCCGGCGGTGCCCGAGATCGCCGCCGCCGACCTGCCGCGCTTCGTGCGCGGGGTCCAGGCCGGCGAGGCCGACATGCTGGTGGCGCACCGCATGCTCGAGGGCAAGCCGCTGGCCCCCAAGCTCGAGTGGGCGCTGCGCCTGCTCGTGCAGAGCCCGTTCCACGACGTGCGCTCGGAGGTCCGGGCGATGCGCGCCCAGGTGGCCCAGGAGCTCACCTTCTACGGCAACCAGGACCGTTTCCTGCCGCTCATCGCCAGCGCCCACGGCTTCGCCGTCAAGGAGCTCGACGTCCACGTCCCGGCCGGCTCGGTGGCCCGCCTGCACCAATTGCGCACCGACCCGTCGCTGTTCCTCGACGTGGTGACGCTGTTCTTCCTCCTCAAGTTCATGCGCAAGCCGTTCCGCTTCTTCGGCGGGGTCGGCTTCGGGATCCTCGGCGTGGGCGGCCTCGCCACCGCCTGGCTGGTGTTCGTGCGGCTCGTCTTCGGCACGCCGCTGGCCGACCGTCCGGCGCTGATCCTCTCGAGCCTGATGGTGGTCTTGGGCATCCAGGTGATCGCCGTGGGCCTCATCGGCGAGATCATCGCCTTCGCCTTCGCCCGCGAGATCAAGGACTACAAGATCGACCGCGTGGTCGACTGAGCGCTGCCCGCCCGGTCTCGTGGCAGGGGCCGGGAAAGAAGATCCCGGGAACCCGCAGCGCCGCCAACTGACAGGCAAAGAAGAGGAAAGCCGCGCGCAGCGCCTTGCGCGGCGCCGCCGGCGTCCGGTCGCCCCGCTCTTCGAGCGGCACATGGCGCACCGGCCGGGAAAGACCCGAAAAGGAAAGAGCCGCGGCGGGTCCCCTGCGCGCGGCTCTTGCGCTGTCTCCGGCGCCGGCCGGCCCGGCGTCAGTCCACGTAGTATTTGCGGCTGCGCGCATAGTACTGGCCGATGTCGCCATAGCCGTACTGGGCGTGCCTGGCGAGATCGACCTGGGTGAGCACCGTGCCGGCGATGTCGGCACCGGCCTCGCGCAGGGCGCGCACGCTGTCCTGGGCGGCGCTGGCCACCGTCTGGTGCCACTGCAGCACGAAGACCACCTTGTCGACCATGATCGAGAGCAGGCGGGCGTCGGTGACGCTGGCGACCGGCGCGGAGTCGAGGATCACCAGCTCGTAGCGCTGCCGGCAGGTCTCGAGCAGCTCGCGCAGCTTCTGCGATTCCAAAAGATCCATGGGGTTGGTGGTCTGGGCGCGGATCGGCAGGAAGTCGAGGCCGGTCTCGGCGTCGTGCTGGATCACCTCCTCGAGCAGCCGGTCGCCGGCCATGTGCTCGACCAGCCCGGCCGGCACCTGCCAGCCCAGCTCGCGATGCACCGAGGGATGGCGCAGGTCGAGGTCGATCAGCAGCACCTTGCGGTTCGAGCGGGCCGCCAGGGTGGCGAGGCTCACCGCCAGCGTGGTCTTGCCCTCCTCGGGCAGCGAGGAGGTCACCAGCACCAGCTTGCTGGGCCGGTCGACGCTGCCCAGGCGGATCGCCGTGTAGACCGAGCGGATCGCCTCGCTGTAGGCCGAGAGCGGCTTGTCGACGAGATATTGGTAGGGCTTCTGGCCGCGCCGCAGGCGCTCGAGCCTGGGCACCAGCGCCAGGGTCGACAGGCCCAGGAGGGCCTCCACCTCGCGGCTGGAGCGGATGCCCTTGTCGAGCCGCTCGAGAAGCAGCGCCAGGAGCGAGCCGCCGAGCAGCGCCACGGTGAAGCCGCCGAGGAGGAAGAGCCGCGGGCTCGGGGTCGAGGGCGCGGTCGGCGGGCTCGCCACCGCGACGATCCGGGCGTCCGGCTCGACCAGCTTCTCCTGCTCGCTGGTCTCCTGGTAGCGCTGCAGAAAGTTCTGGTAGATCTGCCGGCTCGTCTCGGCGCGCCGCTCGAGCTCCTGCAGCTTCACGATCTGCTGCTGGTCCTTGACGTTCAGGCCCTTGATCCTGTTGAGCTGGCCCTCGATCGTGTTGATGCGCGCCTGCACCACCCGCACGTCGTTCTCGAGGCTGCCGGCGATGCGGGCGATCTCGGCGTTCACCTTGGCCTGGAGATTGGCCTTGTCGCGCTGGAGCTGCTGCATGCGCGGGTGGCGCGGGCCGAACTGGCTGGCGAGCTCCGCCTCCTGGCGCAGCAAGGTGGTCTCCTCGGCGCGCAGGGCGATGATCACCGGCGAGCCCACCACGTCGCTCATCACGTCGATGCTGCGGCCGGCGCCGCGCAGCTCGCGCACCAGCTGGAGCTTGGCCTGCTTCTCGGCGAGATCGCCGCGGGCCATGATCAGCTCCTTGTTGAGATCGCCCATCTCCTGCTCGGACAGCCGCACCCCCTGGGTGTCGAGCAGCCCGTTCTCGGCCTTGAAGCGGGCGACCGCCTCGCCGGCCTTCTGGACGTCCTCGCGCATCGATTCGATCCGCCCCTCGAGAAAGCCCGAGGCGCGGTCGGTGGCGTAGAGCTTGGTCTTGAGCTGGCTGTCCAGATAGACCTCGGCCAGCCGGTTGGCGATCAGCGCCGCCTTCTCTGGCTCCTCGGCGGTGTAGTTGACGTGGATGACGTAGGAGGCACCGTCATTGGCGATCTCGACCCCGCTGGCGAACCGGTCGACGGCGATCGCCCGGGTGAGCTCGGGCGCGTCGCTCTCGAGCATCTCCAGGGGCTCGCGGGCCAGCCCGGTGGCGATCAGCCAGCGGTCGGGCATCCACGAGAGCAGCTTGTCGACCGGCTCCTGGAGGAAGGGCGGCAGCTCGCGCTCCTCCTCCTCGGCCAGCGCCGGGTTGAACTCCGGGTCGTCAAAGAGGCCCAGATCCTCCATCACCCGCACATAATTGGCGCGCGAGGTGAGGATCGACATCTCGGTGGCCACCGTCGCCTGATCGACGATCAGGCCGGAGAGCACCTTCTTGACGTCGAGGACGTTGGTCTCGCGCGGCTCGATCACCACCGAGGAGCGGGCGGTGTATTCCGGCACGCGGGTCTTGCCGTAGAGCCAGCCGGCCATGGTGCCGAGGCAGACGCACAGCAGGATCAGCCATTTGCGCCGCCACAGCACGCCCATCACGCCCATCACGTCGATGGTGTCGGCGTCGTCGTAGTAAGCTGGCGCAAGCTCGACAGAGCCGCCCTTGGAGGTACGAGCGAGTGCTTTCATGAGGATCCGACCTGCAGCTTCCTGGCCAAGATGTCGCGAGCTGCGAAGAGGCATAATACTACATGGAACAGCGCCGTCCCGGCACGGGTTTCAGGCAGCCGCCATTCGAGGATCTTTGCCATGCGACCATGCCGGCAGCAAGCAAGGGCCATCCGCTCGTCCTGCCGCGACATACCCCGATGCCCCGGAAAGTCGCCTCGGAAGTGACAGGCCGCCGCCGCCCCGCAGCCGGAGGCCGCAAACCCGGGCCCTGCCACGGGCGACCGGCCTGCCGGCGCTATGCCTCCTCCCGGCGCAGCGCCGCCCTATGCGCGAGGAGCCCCGCGGTCGAGCCGTCGGGCGGCTCCGGCAGCGCCTCGCCGGCCAGGGCGGGGAGGATCCGGGCGGCGAGCTGCTTGCCGAGCTCGACGCCCCACTGATCGAAACTGTTGATGTTCCAGATCACCCCCTGGACGAACACCTTGTGCTCGTAGAGGGCGATCAGCGAGCCCAGCCGGTAGGGCGAGAGCTTCTCGTAGAGCAGCGAGCTGGAGGGCCGGTTGCCGGGGAAGACCTTGTGGGGCAGCAGGGCGTCCAGCGCCTCGCCGGCCAGGCCCTGGGCCGCGAGCTCGGCCCGGGCCTCCTCCCGGCTCTTGCCGAAGGCCAGGGCCGCCGTCTGCGCCAGGAAGTTGGCGAGCAGCTTGTCGTGATGGTCGCCCAGCGGCGTCAGGCTGCGCGCCGCCGCCAGAAAGTCGCAGGGGATCAGGGACGTGCCCTGGTGGAGGAGCTGGAAGAAGGCGTGCTGGCCGTTGGTGCCGGGCTCGCCCCAGACCACCGGGCCGGTGCGATAATCGACGGCGCGACCGTCGCGGTCGACCGACTTGCCGTTGCTTTCCATGTCGAGCTGCTGGAGATGGGCGGCGAACCGGTGGAGATTCTGGTCGTAGGGCAGCACCGCATGGCTGCTTGCGCCCAGAAAATCAGTGTACCAGACCCCGAGAAGCCCCATCAGCACCGGCATGTTGCGCTCGAGCGGCGTCTCCTGGAAATGCCGGTCCATGGCGTAGGCGCCGTCGAGCAGCTCCTCGAACCGGGCAAAGCCCAGATGGAGCGCTATCGGCAGGCCGATCGCCGACCACAGCGAGTAGCGCCCGCCGACCCAGTCCCAAAAACCGAACATGTGGGCGGGGTCGATGCCGAAGGCCTTGACCTTCTCCTCGTTGGTGGAGACCGCCACGAAGTGCCGGGCGACGGCCGCCTCCTGCCCGCCCATGCGCTCCACCAGCCAGCGCCGGGCGCTCTGGGCGTTGGTCATGGTCTCCTGGGTGGTGAAGGTCTTGGAGGCGACGATGAAGAGGGTGCGCTCGGCATCGAGCCCGGCCAGGGTGCGCACGAGATCACCCGGGTCGACATTGCTCACGAAATGGACGCGGCGGCCGGGCTCGGCAAAAGGCGCCAGGGCCTCGCAGACCATGCGCGGGCCGAGATCGGAGCCGCCGATGCCGATATTGACCATGTCGGTCAGAGGCTGGCCGGTAAAGCCCTTGCGGCGGAAGCTGCGGACCTCCTCGCAAAACTCCTTCATCCGGGCCAGGACCGCCCGGACCTCCGGCATGACGTCCCGGCCATCGACCACGACCGGCGTGGCGGCGCGATGGCGCAGGGCGGTGTGCAGCACCGCCCGCCCCTCGCTGGCATTGATCTTCCGGCCGGCGACCATGCGCTGGCGCCAGCCTTCCACATCGCGCTCGCGGGCGAGCTCGAGGAGCAGGCGCAGGGTCTCGCCGGTCGCCAGATGCTTGGAATAGTCGAGCAGCAGGTCCTCGAAACGGCAGGAGAAGCGCTCGAAGCGACCCCCATCGGCGGCGAACAGGTCGCGCAGCGACCAGCCGCGGGCCAGCGCGGCATGCGCGGCCAGGGCCTGCCAGGAAGCGGAAGCGGTCAGGCTGGACAAGGCGGCAAGTCTCCGCTCGGTTCTTGCTCGATGGCCGGCGCCGGGCGACAGGACTCAGCCGCGCGGGGCAAAACCCGCTACCGCCGTCAAAAGCTCGCTCTCGTTGAACGGTTTGGGCAGCACCGGCGCCCCGTCATGACCGGGCGGCAGCTCGGAGGCGCCGTAGCCCGACAGGAACAGGAACGGCACGCCCCGCGCGGCGAGCGCATTGGCCAGCTCGGTCACCTTCTCGCCCTGCAGGTTGATGTCGAGCAGGGCGCCGTCCAGCGTCTCGCTGCCCGCCAGCGCCAGTCCCTCTGCGACGCTTCCGGCCGGTCCCACCACCGTATGGCCCGCCCGCTCGAGAAGTCCCTGCAGGTCAAAGGCGATCAGAAACTCGTCCTCGACAACGAGCAGCCGCTTGCCCTCGGCCTCACTCACACCCGGTCCTCCATCCCCCGCCGGCACCCCGCGCCGGCTGCCCGCGAGTATAAGCGGTTTCGGCGAGGGCACCATTGCCCTTGCTCCTCGACATCCTGCGTTCATGCGTTCGGCGGGATCAGCGGGAGACGAGCTTGAAGAAACGGCTGGTGGAGCCGTCACTGGTCTTCTCCTGGTAGAGAAAAGCCAACTTGTTCGCCTCGAAGATCTCGAAGAACTCGGCCCACGAGATCGTCTCGAGACCGGGTGCGTCTCCCGTCCCCTCGAAATCGATTCGCAGGACGCCTCCGGCCTCGCCAGGACCTGCGGCGCCTTCGTCGCGATGCGTGGCCGCCACCACGGCGGGGCGGCCGCCACGCTCCTCGGTCCAGCGCTTGATGGCGGCGTGGTCGGTGGTGGTCCGGCTCTCGCTCATGGTCCTTCCCTCGGCTTCCGGCTGCGCGCGCCGACACCGGCTCCTGCCCGGCGCGCGCTTCCTAGAACGGCTGGCCGAGGGCCGCGTTCCCGAGGGCAGCGCCGTCGAGAGGGGCGGGCACGCGCGGGCGGGCGGGAGCGGGCGCGGCCGGCCGCAGCCGCTCGGCGAAATGCGCCACGGTGCGGGCGAGACCCTCCTCGAGCCCGACCCGCGGGGTCCAGCCCAGAAGGGCGCGGGCGCGCTCGATCTCCGGGCGGCGGCGGCGCGGGTCGTCGACAGGCAGCGGATGGAAGACGAGGGGCGAGGCGGAGCCGGTGAGCGCGAGCACCCGGCGGGCCACCTCGATCACCGGCAGCTCCTCGGGATTGCCGAGATTGATCGGGCCGGTGATGCCGGGCTCGCTCTCCATCAGCGCCACGAGCGCCCGGACCATGTCGTCGACATAACAGAAGGAGCGGGTCTGGCGGCCCTCGCCGTGCACCGTGAGCGGCTCGCCGCGGAGCGCCTGGACCACGAAGTTGGAGACGATCCGCCCGTCCTCGGGGTGCATGCGCGGCCCGTAGGTGTTGAAGATCCGCGCCACCTTGATGTCCACGCCGTGCTGGCGGTGGAAATCGAAGAACAGCGTCTCGGCGGCCCGCTTGCCCTCGTCGTAGCAGGCGCGCGGCCCGATCGGGTTGACATTGCCCCAGTAGCCCTCGGCCTGCGGGTGCAGCTCGGGATCGCCATAGACCTCGCTGGTCGAGGCCTGGAGGATCCGGGCCCCGGTGGTCCGCGCCAGCTCCAGCAGGTGCAGGGCGCCCATGACGCTGGTCTTGAGGGTGTGGACCGGGTCGCGCTGGTAGTGCACCGGCGAGGCCGGGCAGGCGAGATTGCAGATTACATCGGGGCGCAGGCCGGCGGGCAGCGGCTGGGCCACGTCGTGCTCCACCATGGAGAAGCGCGGCTCACCGGCGAGGGCGGCGAGATTGGCGGGGCTGCCGGTCTCGAAATTGTCCAGGCAGACCGCCCGGTGCCCCAGGGCCAGCAGCGCCTCGCACAGATGCGAGCCGATGAACCCGGCGCCGCCGGTGACGAGGATGGTGCGGGGCCGGTGCTGGGGCATCGCTGCTGCTCCTCGGGTCAGGGGTCAGGCGGCCGGACGGCCGGTGCGGGGGCGCTGGCGGCGCGCCTCCTCGAGCCAGGTCTCGAGCTCGCCGGCCCGCGCCTCGGCACCATGCACGCCCAGCACCCGCGCCCGGGCGGCGGCACCGATGGCGCGGCGGCGCTCCTCGGGCAGATCGCGCAGCAGGGCCACCACCTCCTCCGGCCCGTCGACCAGCAGGATCTCCTCGCCCGGACGGAAGAGCTCCTCGATGCCGGGCCAGCGGTCGCTGATCACCGGCACGCCGCAGGCCGCCGCCTCGAAGAGGCGCACGCTGGGGGCATGGCCTGCCGCGCGCATGTCGGCGCGGGTGATGTTGAGGGTGAAGCGCTGGGCTCCGTAGAAGCCGGGATGGTCGGCAGGCGGCAGGTGCTCGGTGCGCTCGACATTGGCGGGCCAGGCGATCCCGGCCGGATATTGCGGCCCGGCCACGGCGAAGCGCAGCTCCGGGCAGCGCCGCGCCGGCTCCAGGAGCAGGGAATCGAGGCCCGGCTGGCGGTCGGCGCTGTAGGTGCCCAGATAGCCCAGCGCCAGGCGGGGCTCCTCGCCGGTGGGCCGGTAGGCGTCGGTGTCCACCGAGCAGTAGAGCGGCCTCGCGGCTCGCGCTCCCCAGACCTTCTCCAGCCGCTCCAGCACCGGTCCGCCGGTGAAGGAGAGGTAGAGGTCGAAGCCCGGGATCAGGCCCGGCGCCAGATAGGGGCACTCGCCCCGCTCCAGGGCCGCCAGGGTCACCGGCGTGTCGATGTCGTAGAACGCGGTGACGCCGCGCGCGGTGGCGCAGGCCCAGGCGGCCACCTCGATCCCGTCGGGGACGTAGGAGCCCACCATCACCGCGTCGGCCTCCGCCACGAGGCCGGCGAAACGCTCCTTGAGCTCGTCCCGGCCCCCATAAAGGAAGGTCCGGCAGAAGGCCGGCTCGGGCAGGTCGCGGTTGGCGGCGTACCAAGGCACGTCGCGCTCGAGGAAGACCACCTCGTGGCCGCGCGCCGCCATGCCCTTGAGGAGCGCGCGGAAGGTGGTGGCGTGGCCGTTGCCCCAGGAGGAGGTGATGCTCAGGCCCAAGACCACGAGCCTCATGCCGCCGCCTCCCGCCCGCGCCCCTCGAGCACCGCCTCGCACAAGGCGGCGCGCTGCTCGTAGGTGTGGTGGGCCAGAACCCGCCGCCGCGCCGCCTCGCCGATGGCCCGCGCACGCCCGCGGTCGAGCCCCGCCAGATGCGCCGCCACCTTCGCCCCGTCCTGGGCCACCAGCACCTCGCGGCCGGGCTCGAGGAAGGTCTCGATCCCCTCCCAGGCGTCGCTGATGAGGCAGGCGCCGGCACCGGCCGCCTCGAACACCCGGGTGGGCGGCGAGAAGCCGTAGCGGGCCATGCTGGCGCGGTTGACGTTGAGGACTGCCAGGCCCGAGCAGTTGAAGCCGTTGTGCCGGGCGGTGGGCACGTGGCCGATGGCCCGGACGTTGGCGGGCAGCGCCTTGTCCTCCCAGCCGGCCCCGCCCAGGAGGAAGGAGCGCTCGGGCAGGCGCCGGGCAGCGTCGAGGAAGAACGCCTCCACCCTGGCCTCGCGGTCGGGCAGGCGGTTGCCCAGGAAGCCCAGATCGGCATCGAGGGCCGGATCGGGCTGGACGGGATGGTGGGTGGCGGGATCGAGGGCATTGTAGACCGGCACGCAGCGCCGCGCCCCCAGCCGCTCATAGGCGCGCACCACGGGATCGCCGCCGCCATAGGTGAGCACCAGGTCGTAGCGCGGGACGAGGCCGCGGAACGGGTTGTCCGGGTCCTTCTCGACGCTCTCCAGGGTGGCCGGCGCGTCGACGTCCCAGAAGGCAACGATGCTGCCCTCGCGGCGCAGCGAGAGCACCGCCCCCTCGAGCTCGGCGTCGAACACCCCCACCCCGCTCGCCTTGACGATCACGTCGTGGCCGGCCGCGGTCTCCAGGGCCCGGCCCATGCCCGCCTCATCGGCCGGCCAGACCACCACCCGGGCCCACTCGGGATCGGGGATGTCGCGGTGCTGCTGGCGGCCGAAGGCGTCGGGCTCGAGGAAGGTGATGGCGTGGCCGCGCCGCGCCAGCGCCCCAAGAAGCCCGCGATAATAGGTGGCGGCCCCGTTCCAGTAGGACGAGACGAGGCTCGAGCCGATGAAGGCTAGGCGCATCGGCGCTTCTCCTCTCCCGCGGCCGCAGGGCCGGCGATTTCCTCGTGCCTGCCGGCCGCGGGGCCGGCGATCTCGGCATGAATGTCCAAAAGCTCGGCCACCCGGTGGGCGCAGCTGTGGCGCTCGCGGATCGCGGCGAGGCCGGTGGCAACCAGCTCCTGGCGCAGCGCCTCGTCGGTGAGCACGTCGCGCAGCTGGCGGGTCATCTCGTCGCCGTTGCGGGCGGTGAGCCAGGCGCCCTCGGGAAAGAGCCCCTCCTCGTCGCGCCAGGGGGCGCAGACCAGCGGGATCCCGCAGGCCAGGGCCTCGAACACGCGGATGGTGGGAATGCCCGGCAGCATCGCCACGTAGGGCCGGCGCGGCACGTGCACGGTGACGCGGTGCCGGGCGAAGACGCGCGGCGCCTCGTGGTTGGGGAGCCAGCCCTGGTAGACCAGGCCGCTCTCCTCCAGCGCCGCCAGCGCGTCCGCCGGGTAGCGGACGCCGTGCACGGTGGCATCGAGCCCCAGCCGGCGCACCGGCTCCAGCAGGAACTCGCCCAGCTCGACGCTGCGCTCGCCGTCGCCCCAGTTGCCGATCCACACGAGATCACCCACCGGGGCGATCTCCGGCATGGGCCGGAAGAGCGCGGTGTCGGCGGCCTCGTGCCAGACCCAGGCCCGCCGTCCCCAGCCGCGCTCCAGATAGCGCTCCCGCAGCACCGCGCCGAAGGCCAGCACGCCGTCATAGGCCTCGAGCTCGAAGGCGCCGATGGCCTCCGGCTCGCTCACCGCGCGGTGGTGGGTGTCGTGGAAGAGCAGCACGTAGCGCCCGCCCCGGGCCCGGTGCCGGCCCACCGCCGCCACCAGCCCGGGCGGGTTCCATTCGTGCACCAGCACGAGATCGGCCCCCTCCAGCGCCGCGTCGAGGTCGGGCAGCTCCCCCTCGTAGAGGACCGGCTCCATGCCGGGACACGCGGCCCGCCAGCCCTCCAGCGCCGCCTCGCCGTGGTCGCGCACGAGGTTCTGGCGGCTCCAGCCGGCGGCCGGCTCGAGGACGCGGACCTCGTGGCCGAGTCCCGCCAGCTCGCGCACCACGCCGCGCAGGAAATGGGCGTTGCCGTGGTTCCAGCAGGAGGCCAGGGAGTGGCAGAAGATCACGACCCTCATGCCGCCTGCTCCCTCGGCCGGGAGCCCGCGAGCAGGCGCTCGTAGAGCTCGAGGTAGCCCCGCGTCATGCGCGCCCGGGTGAAGGCCCGCGCCCGCTCCCGGGCAGCCTGCTGCAGGACGCGGCGCTGCGGCCCGTCGGCGATCACCTCCTCGAGCACGCCAGCGAGAGCCGCGGGATCCTCGGCGGGTGCGAAGTGCGCCGCCCCTTCCCAGAGCTCGCGGAAGGTGGGGATGTCGGAGAGCACCAGCGCCGCCCCGCTGGCGGCCGCCTCCAGCACGGCGAGCCCGAAGGGCTCGTAGCGGGAAGGCGCGCAGAAGATTTCGGCCTGGTCCATGAGCACCAGAAGCTCATCGGGAGCGAGCCTGCCCAGCGGGTGCAGGCCCGGCACCGCCTCCCCCTCGCCCGCCGCCAGCACGGGCCAGGAAAGGCGATCGGCCGCTGCCGCCAGCGCCGCCACGTTCTTGGCCTCGTCCCAGAGACGGCCGGCCGTGAGGATCACGGGCCGTCGCGGCCCCGCGTGGAAACCGACAGGAAAGTCGCGGCCGTTGTGGATCACCGCCGCCCGCTCCAGCGGGCCATAGTGCGCCTCCAGCGCCGAGCGGAAGGCGCGGCTGGGGGCCGCCACCGCGCCGGCGGCGGCGAGGCCCCGGCGCACGCCGTCCAGGTAGGCGTCCCATTCGGCCGGCGGGGTGTCGCCGCGGCAGGCGCGCCACCACGACGCCACGCAGGAATGAGCTGCCAGAAGCACCGGCTGCCCGAAGCCGAAGGCGGCCTCGCGGTAGCCGTTGACATGCACCAGCTCCGCACCGCTGTCGCGGGCGAGCGCCGGAAGCGCCGCGCGCGCCTCGGGCACGTCCATGCCGCACCGGTCGCGCCATTCGAGATCGAGCCCGGTGACCTCCAGCCGCAGGCCCGGCACGGCCATGGCGGCCCGGTGCTGCGCCTCGTCGGGCGGCGGGCCCAGCACCGCCAGCACCGTCCCGACCCCTTCCGCGGCGAGGCCCGAGGCGAGCTCGAGGGCGTAGGTCCAGACCCCGCCCACCGCGTCGGCGGTCATGAGGATGCGCCCCGGCCTCATGCCGCGAGGGTCCGCTCGAGCTCGGGCAGGCGGCGCGGGCGCGCCTCCTGCAGCTCGCTGAAGTCGACGAACGTGTCCAGATAGTAGTCGACCGCCCGCTCCCAGGCCTCCTCGTCGGGCAGCCCCCACAGGCGGCGGTAGTCGGGCGAGCCCGGATAGGGGAAGAGCGGCACCGGATCGTTGGCCCAGACCCCCTCGCCGCGCAGCCGGTCGCGCCATTGCTCGATCACCGCCGGGTCGTCCTGGGGCATCTCCAGGAGATTGGCCTGGACGAAGGGGACGTGGCGCTTGGCCTTGATCAGGCGCTCCGCCAGCTCCTCGGTGTCGAGCTTGCAGTTCTTGAGGAGCTGGTCGCGCCCCTCGCGGGTCAGGCTCTCGACCCCGGCCTCGATGGAAACACAGCCGGCCTTCCCCAGAAGCTCGAGCATCTCGGGCTTCCACAGATCGATGCGGGTCTGCACGCCGAACTTCAGGCCGCGCCCCACCAGCGCTTCCAGAAGCGGCCGGTTGGGCAGGAAGATCTCGTCGATGAAGTAGACATACTCGACCCCCTGCTCCTGCAGGGCCGCGATCTCGGCCGCCACGGCACCCGGCTCGCGGCGCCGGTAGCGGTCGCGGAAGTTCTCCTTGGCGCAGAAACTGCAGCTGTAGGGACAGCCGCGCGAAGCCTCGACCTCGGCGCCGGGGCCGCGCGGCGCGTCGTCGAAGCGGTGATGGTGGTGGTGGTGGCGGCGCACCCATTCCCCGGGCCAGGAGAGTGCGGGGGCGTCGGCGAAGCGGGTGGCGCGCGGCCCGCCGTTCACCCGGATCTCCCCGTTCTCCCACAGCGCCAGGCCCGGCACGTCCTCCCAGCCGCCGGCGGCGACGGCGCGCAGCGTCTCCTCGCACTCGCCCATGGCGACCGCGTCGGTGCCGAGCTTGCGCAGGGCGGCGCGCGGCGTGGTGGAGCCGTGCGGGCCCACCGCCACGGTGCGCCCGCCGATCCCGTCGAGGGCCTGGACCAGCTGCATGGGCACGCGCAGCTCGGGCTGGGCGCAGCGCCAGAAGAGGTAGGTGGGGGCGGTGGTGACGACGGTGAGATCGGGCTTGAAGGCCGCCACCTCGGCGGCGATCTCGGCATCCGCCAGGCCCAGCAGGTGACCGTCCAGCATCAGCACAAGGTGCCCGGCCGCCTCGAGTTGCTGGCGCGCCCAGCCCAGCTCGAGGGGCAGATGCGGCTCGCGGCAGCCGAAATAGATGCTGCCCTCGAAGGTCCAGTCGGGGTTGAGCAGGGCCACTCTCATGCCGATGCCTCCTCCCGCAGCGGCACCGCCCCGCCCGGCACCACGTGGGTGCCCAGCCAGTCGAGCAGGCGGCGCACGCCGCTCTCGATGTCGGTGCGGGCCTTCCAGCCGGTGGCCTCGGCGAAGGCGCTGGTGTCGGAGACGTACCAGAGCTGGTCGCCGGGCCTCCACGCGTCGAAGCCCACCTCGGGGCGCAGGCCCGCGAGGCGCTCGATCAGCGCCAGCATCTCCAGAAGGCTCACGGTGTTGGCGGGGCCGCCGCCGAGATTGAAGGCGCGGCCGGACAGCTGGTCGATGCCGGCGAGCCCGGCCAGCCACGCGTCCACCGCGTCCTCGACGAAGAGCGCGTCGCGCACCTGGCGGCCGTCGCCGTAGATGGTGAGGGGCTCGCCGCGAAGGGCGGCGATCAGGAAATGCGCCAGCCAGCCCTGGTCCTCGGTGCCGAACTGGCGCGGCCCGTAGAGGCAGCTCATCCGGAAGACCAGGGTCCTGAGGCCGAACACCCGCGCATAGTCCAGCACGTACTGGTCGGCCACCCCCTTGGAGCAGCCATAGGGGCTGTAGAGGTCCAGCGGGGTGGTCTCGCCGCAGCCGCGGCGCAGCGCCGCCTCGCGGGGCTGGTAGCGGGTGGCGCCGGCCTCCAGGGCCTCCTCGTCCAGCAGCCTGCCATAGACCTTGTTGGTGGAGGCGAAGAGCAGCGGCGGGGGCTCGGGGCAGGCGCGCGCCGCCTCGAGGAGGTTGAGGGTGCCCCGCGCGTTGATCTCGAAATCCTCCACCGGGTCGGCGAGGCTGGTGGTGACCGCCACCTGGGCCGCCAGGTGGAGCACGGCGGAAGAGTCGCGCACCGCCTCGCGGACCGTGTGGACGTCGCGCAGGTCGGCCACCCGGGCGCTCACCCGCCCGCCATGGCGCTCCTTGAGCCACTCCAGGTTGCGCTCCACGCCGGGCCTGCCGAGATTGTCGAGGAGGAGCACCTGGCGCCCCTCGCCGGCCAGCCGGTCGACGATGTTGCAGCCCAGGAAACCGGCCCCGCCGGTGACCAGCACCGGCCGCGCGCCGGCCGGGCGCAGGCTGGGGGCGGCGAGCCGGCGGGCCAGCCCGGTGGCGGCCTCCACGCCGCCCTCCGCCAGCATCCGGCCGAGCAGCTTGGGACGGCCGTCGGCCTTGAGCACGCCGCAGTGATAATGCCGCTCGTCGAAATGGAAGCCTTCCTCGCTGGGAAGCTCCGGATCGAGATCCTGGAGGGAATACCAGTAGACCCGCTCGGCGGGTGCCGCCGCCGCCTCGGCGAAGAGGGCGAGCTGGCGGGCCTCGTCGTGCCGCCAGGTGGAATGGCCGGTCTCGGTGACCCACAGCGCCGGCGGCCGCGCGCAGCGCTCCAGCACCTCGCGCACCGGGGCGATCTCCGCCTCCCAGCCCTGCCAGTGCGGCGTCCAGGTCTCGGGAAAGGCGTGCACGCTCACCGCGTCGACATGGTCGAGCACGCCGTTGGCGCGGAACAGCTCGAGCAGCGTCGGGTCGGTGGGACAGGGAGCGCCCAGCACCGGCCGCTTGCCGCGCTGGCGCATCCAGTAGGCCGCCCCGCCCACCATGGCGCAGAAGGCGGTCCATTCCGGGTCGAGCCGCCAGTCCCAGTTGTTGAGATTGTTGGGCTCGTTCCACAGCTCGATCCACTCGAAGCACGCCCCGTGGCGGGTCGTGAACATGTCGAGGAAGTCGGCATAGGCCTTGGGATCGCGCGGCGGCGCCGCCACCGAGGGAACGACGCCCAGCGAGGGCGGCGTGTAGAGCACGCAGGGCAGCAGCTCGGCCTTCTCCGCCATGAACGGCAGCAGCCAGCCGAACCACTCGGCCCCGCCCGGCGCGTGATACTCGGCCCAGGAGATCCCCAGCCGGAGATGGCGCATGCCGCTCTGCTCCAGGAAGCGGGCGAGCCGCCGGGCGCGCTCGTGCTCGCCGGGATGGAGCCAGGCGACGAAGCCCATGGCGGGCCCGGCGGCCTCGGGCCCCGGGGCGGATCCGGCAGCGCGGGGCGAAGGGGGCGGCCTCCTGCTCATGCCACCAGCCCCCGGCGGGCCAGCTCCTCGGTGGCCTGCTCGACCCGGTCCTGGGCCACCTGGCTCTCCAGCCAGGAGGCGAGCTCCACCAGCCCCTCGTCGAAATCCTCGCGGGGCTTGAAGCCCAGCGCCTCGCGGGCCAGCGAGAGGTCGGCAAAGCAGTGGCGGATGTCGCCGGCGCGGTAGCGGCCGGTGATCTCGGGCTGCAGATCCGGCCGGCCCACCGCCCGGGCCAGGGCGCAGGCCACCTCCTGGATGGTGCGGCTCTGGCCGCTGCCCACATTGAGGGCCCGCCCCTCGGCGGCGGGTGCTGCGAGAGCGGCGTGGATGGCCCGCGCCACGTCGCGGACATGGACGAAGTCGCGGCGCTGCCGGCCGTCCTCGAAGATCATCGGGGCGCGGCCGTTGAGCAGCCGCGCGGCGAAGATGGCGAGCACGCCGGTATAGGGATTGGAGAGCGCCTGGCGGGTGCCGAAGACGTTGAAGAACCGCAGCGCCACGGTGGGCACCTTGTAGAAGCGGCCGAAGATCAGCGCCATGCGCTCCTGGTTGTACTTGCCGAGCGCATAGACCGAGCTGAGCTGGGGATGCTTGCTCTCCGGCGTGGGCACCGGCTCGAGGGGCTCGCCGCCCTCGCCCTCCAGCTCCCAGCGGCCGCGCCTGAGGGCTTCCAGCGGCCGCTCGCCCGGCTCCACCAGCTTTCCTTCGCCGGTGCGGGCCAGGCCCTCGCCGTAGATGCTCATCGAGGAGGCCACCACCAGCCGCTCCACCGGGCGGGCGGCCAGCGCCTCCAGCAGCACGGCCGTGCCCAGCTCGTTCACCGCCACGTAGTCGGCCATGGCGTACATGCTCTGGCCGACCCCCACCGAGGCCGCCAGGTGCACCACCGCGTCCACGTCCTCGAGCGCCCGGCGCACCGCCTCGGGGTCGCGCATGTCGCCCACCTGAAGCTCCACCTCGGGCGCCAGGTAGCCGGGGCACGCGCCTTCCTCGCCGTGGACCTGGGAGGCGAGGGAATCGAAGGCGCGCACCTCCATGCCCCGCTCCAGCAGGAGATCGGCAAGATGCGAGCCGATGAAGCCGGCGCCACCGGTGACGAGGACGCGTTTCATGCAGTTCTCCCCCTGGCACTCATGAACAGTTCAACTTGTCCTCGCCATGGACATGGCATTTACTATGCGAATAATCTTCGTCATGAAGATCTTCTTCATGTTCATCTTCTGGCGCCGTAACCAGAAACCGCGGGGCGAGGTTCCATCGCTCGGGCCGAGGGGCCCCAGAGCCGGCGAGGAGGGCAAAGTGCCTCTTCATGGGAGGCAAACCCCCGCGGCGAGGGAAGGTTTCACGGACGCCCGGATGTGCCCCGGGAGAGCTTCCGGCAAGGCGGCAACCGCCTGCGGCTCAGGTAACTAACCAGTTAGTTACCATCTTGACAGCCCGCCCCCGGCGACCCGATCCTTCCCTCTCGGGCCCCTGGCCGCGAGGCCGGCGGGCACGCCAAGGGGAGGCGAGAAAAGCCATGAAGAAGCTCCTGCTGGGTGCCGCGGCGATCGCCGTGACGGTCTTCGGACAGGCCGCGGCCGAGGCTGCCGACTATCCGTGGAAGCCGGAGAAGCCGCTCACCATCATCGTGCCGTGGGCTGCCGGCGGCTCGACCGACCAGGTCACCCGGGTGGTGGCCGGCGAGATCGAGAAGGCGCTCGGGCAGAAGGTGGTGATCGTCAACCAGCCGGGCGCCTCGGGCTCCATCGGCACGAAGAACGCGCTCGAGGCCCCCAAGGACGGCTACACCTGGGCGGCGGGTGCGGCCGGTGATCTCGGCACCTACCCGGTGCTGGGCATGCTCGATACCACGCTGGACGACTGGCACCTCTTCCTCGACGTCGCCAACGTCTCGGTGGTGGGGGTCAATCCCGACACTCCCTACAAGGACACGCAGGACCTGCTCGATGCCATGAAGGCCGCGCCGGGCTCGGTGCCGGTGGCCACCGCCGGCCTGTCCTCGGCCGGCCACAACGCCATGGAGCTGATCGCCCAGGCCACCGGCGTCACCTACAAGCACGTCACCTATGACGGCGGCAATCCGGCGGTGATCGCCACCGTCTCTGGCGAGACCGAGGTCACCACCCAGCTCGCCGTCGAGCAGGCCGAGATGATCCGCGCCGGCCGCATCCGCCCGCTCTCGGTGGTGGGCGACACCGGCCTCGAGCTCGAGGGCCATGGCACCATCCCGCCCATCACCGAGACGGTGCCCGGGATCAAGGCCGCCACCAACTATTTCGGCATCTGGGCACCCAAAGGCGTCCCCGAGGAGGTGGTCCAGACCATGGAGGCGGTCTGGGAGAACGAGATCGCCAACTCCGAGGCCTTGAAGAAATACGCCGCCAACCGTGGGGCGCTGTTCACGCCCTATTACGGCGAGGAGGCCAAAGAGCGCGCCATGGGCATGGTGAGCTCGAACGCCTGGACCCTCTACGAGGGCGGAAAGGCCAAGGAGTCGCCGGAGAAGTTCGGCATTCCCAAGCCCTGAGCCGGCCATGCAGGAGTCTTCCCCCGCCCCCGTCTCCGCCAGGGCCGACCTTTTCACCGCCCTGGTGCTCCTGGCGCTCTCCGCCGGCGTGATCCTCGAATCGCTCGCCATGCCCCGCTACGAGGAGCGGGGCGTGAACCCCTTCTCGGTGCCGGGCCTGGTGCCCGGCTTTTTGGGGGTGGTGCTGCTGGCGCTGGCGGGGGTGCTGCTGGCGCGCTCGCTGGCCGCGCTCCGGCGCCGTGCTGCGCCGGGCGGGGAGAAGGCGCCCGGCCTGCTGGGCGTGGCGGGCGGGCTCGACGCGGCACTCCTGGCGGTCCTGACCCTGGGCTATGGCGGCCTCCTGGTGGGCCGCCTGCCCTTCCGCCTGGCCACCTTCCTGTTCGTGTTCCTGTTCATCGCGGCCTTCGAGCGCAACCTGCCGGCCACCCCCCGCCAGCGGGCCGGACGCCTGGCCTTCGCGCTCGCCCAGGCGGCGGTGGTAGCGCTGGGCGTGGCCTGGGTGTTCGAGGACGTCTTTCTCGTGCGGCTGCCCTGAGATGCCCGACCAGCTAGCATTCTTCGGCCAGGCGATCCTCCACTTCCTCACGCCCTCGGCCCTCTTCTACGTGCTCTGGTCGACGCTCCTTGGCATCGTCGTGGGGATGCTGCCGGGGCTCACTGCGACGCTGGGCGTGGCGCTCATGACCACGCTCACCTTCCAGCTCGAGAGCGACAGCGCCATTCTCGTGCTGATCTGCGTCTATATCGGCGCCATCTACGGCGGCAGCCGCAGCGCCATCCTCCTCAACATCCCCGGCACCCCGGCCAATGCCGCCACGGCGCTGGACGGCTTCCCGCTGGCCCGCGCCGGGCTCGCCGGCAAGGCCATGGCGATCGCCACCAGCGGCTCGGTGATGGGCAGCCTGATCGGCATGGTCTTCCTGATGGCGGTGGCCCCGGTGCTGGCCGACTTCGCGCTGAGGTTCGGCGCCTACGAGTTCTTCTGGCTGGCCGTCTTCGGCATCGTCATCGCCGGCCGGCTCACCGCGCTCTCCGACCCGCTCAAGGGCTGGATCGCCGGCTTTTTGGGGCTGCTCGTGGCCATGGTGGGCCAGGAGGGGATGTACTCCTACCCGCGCTTCTCCTTCGGCAGCACCGATCTCGCCGGCGGGTTCGGCCTGCTGCCCGCCATGGTGGGCGCCTTCGGCTTCGCCGAGGTGCTCCACGTCATGACCAGCGGCCGCTACGAGGCGGTCAAGAGCCGGCTCGATTCGATCCTCCCCAAGCTCAAGGAGATCTTCCGCTACTGGCGCACCATCATCCGCTCGGGCGTCATCGGCACCTTCATGGGGATCGTGCCGGGCGTGGGCGAGGACATGGGGGCCTGGGTCTCCTATGCCGCGGCGCGCCGCGCCAGCAAGGAGAGCGAGAGCTTCGGCAAGGGCTCGGTGGAAGGCCTGATGGCCGCCGAGACCGGCAACAACGCCGCCGTGCCCGGTGCGATCATCCCGGTCCTGACCCTGGCGGTGCCGGGCTCTGCCCCGGCCGCCGTGCTGCTCGCCGCGATGATCATCCACGGAATCCGCCCGGGCCCGCTCATCATGATCGAGCAGCCGCAGTTCGTGTACGAGGTGGTGGCGATGGTGCTCATGGCCACGCTCGCCATCCTGGTCCTGGGCCTGCTCCTCACCCGCCCGCTGCTCACGGTGCTGAGCGTCCCGCGCGAGCGGCTCATGCCGGTGGTCTTCGTGCTGTGCACCATCGGCTCGTTCGCCATCGCCAGCCGGCTCTTCGACGTCTGGGTGATGCTGGGCTTCGGCGTGCTGGGCTACGTGATGCGCCGGCTCGACTTCCCCACCGCCCCGCTGATCCTGGGCATCGTGCTGGGCGACATGTTCGACAAGAGCCTGCGCCGCGGCCTCGTGCTCAGCGACGGCGATCCCACCCCCTTCTTCACCCGGCCCATCAGCCTCGTGCTGTTCCTGGCCGTGCTGCTGACCTTCGTGCTGGGCGGCGGCACGCTGCGCCGGATCGGCGGCTGGCTCGGCCTGCGCCGGCAGCAAGGCGGCGCCACGGAGGCCTCGCGGTGAGCCGCCCGCTGCGCGTCCTCCAGGCGGGCTTCGGCGCCTTCGGCCCGGTCCACCTCGCCGGCTGGCGGGCGCTGGGAGAGCAGGTCGATCTCCGGGTCGCCGACCCCGACCCCGCCGCCCGCGCCATGGCACGGTCCCTGGGGGTCCCGGAGGAGCGCCTCGCCGCCGACCCGCTCGACCTCCTGGAGAGCGTCGACGCGGTGGACGTGGCGACCCCTGCGGACACCCATTTTTCCCTGTGCAGCCGTGCCCTGGAGCAAGGACTTGATGTTTTCGTCGAGAAGCCGCTGACCGCCACCCTGGCCGAGGCGGAGGCGCTGACGGGCCTGCTGGAGCGGACCGGCAGGATCCTCCAGGTGGGCTTCTACCTGCGCGCCACGCCGCTCGCCCGGGCGCTCAAGAGGGAGGTGGAGGCCGGCACGCCGGGCGCGCTGCGGCAGGTCACGGGCGAGTTCTCCGGGTTCAAGCGGCCGCGCCGCGACAGCGGCGTGCTCGACAACGACCTCGTGCATTTCCTCGACCTCGTGCTCTGGCTGATGGGCGAGCCGCGCGACATGCGCTGCGTGACCCGCGATTTCCTCGGCCGCGGCAGCGAGGACCTGGCGGTGCTGCTGCTCGCCTTCGAGGGGGGAGCGGTGGCCCGGCTCGAGGCGAGCTGGCACATGCCGGGGGAGACCATGGACCCGATCGTGCCGGGCAATCTCGCCACCAAGCGCCTTCGCCTGGCCGGCAAGCAGGGCCAGCTCGACGCCGACTTCATCGCCGACCGTCTGGTGGTGCACCGCCGCCGCCACGTCGAGGAGGCCGCCGGCTGGCGCGTGGAGGCGGAGCCGGGCCTGCTGCCGCCGCTCGCCGGGGCCGCCCCCGGCGCGGTCATGGCGACCCAGTTCGGGGAGTTCCTCGCCTGCGTGCGCGAGCGGCGCCGGCCGGAGGCCGGCATAGAGGCCGGCCTCGCCACGATCAGGCTGATCGAGCGGGCGAGACGGGAGAGTTTCTCGTGAGGATCACCTTGTGAAGATCACGCTGTGCAACGAGGTGGTGCGGGAGCTGTCCTTCGAGCGGCAGTGCGCTTTCGCGGCCGGGCTCGGCTATGACGGGCTCGAGCTCGCCCCCTTCACCCTGGGCGGGAACCCGCACCTCCTGTCAGGGGCCGCGCGCGTCCGCCTGCGCCGTGCCTCGGCCGAGGCGGGGATCAGGATCTCGGGGCTGCACTGGCTGCTGCTGGCGCCCGAGGGGCTCTCCATCACCAGCGCCGATCCGGCGGTGCGCACCCGCACGCTGGAAGTGATCCGCCGGCTCGTGGATCTTGCCGCCGATCTGGGGGCCGAGGTGCTGGTGCACGGCTCGCCGGGCCAGCGCCGGCTCGACGGCGGGAGCGACCGCGAGGCCGCCCGCGCCAGGGGCACCGAGGCCTTCCTCCTGGCCGGCGAGGCGGCGGCGGCGGCAGGCCTCGTCTACTGCATCGAGCCGCTTGCTCCGCCCGAGGCGGATTTCGTGACCACGATCGCCGAGGCGGCGCAGATCGTGCGCGAGGCCGGCAACCCTGCCCTCCTCACCATGCTCGATGCCAGCGCCGCCTCGCTGGGCGAGGTGGCAGCACCTGCCGCCCTGCTCGAGAGCTGGCTGCCCACGGGCCTCATCGGCCATGTCCACCTCAACGACCGCAACCGGCAGGGGCCGGGCCAGGGCGACGACCGCTTCGCCCCGCTCCTTCGGGTCCTGCATGCCCGTGGCTGGAGCCGCTGGGTGGGGGTCGAGCCCTTCGTCTACCGGCCGGACGGGCCCGCATCCGCCGCCCGCGCCATCGGCTATGTCCGCGGAATCCTGGAGAGCATCGCATGAGCCGTCCGCGCCTGAGCGTCGAGGAGATCGGGCTTTTCGAGCGCGACGTGGCGCTGCGCCTGCCGTTCCGCTTCGGCGTCACCACCGTCACCCGGGCCACCCAGGCGGTGGCCCGGGTGCGCATCCGGCTGGAGGACGGCAGAACGGCCTGGGGGGTGGCCGCCGAGAGCCTCGCCGCCAAATGGTTCGACAAGAACCTGGCGCTCTCAGACGAGGACAATCTGGCCCAGCTCCGCCAGTCGCTGGCCATCGCCTGCCGGCTCTACCGCGCGCACGGGCCCGCCACCGCCTTCGGCCTGTTCGCCGGCACCCACGAGGCGCAGACACGCGAGGCGGCAGCACTGGGCCTGAACCCCCTGGTGGCGGGCTACGGGCCCGCACTCCTCGACCGCGCCGTGCTCGACGGGCTGGGCCGGGCGCTCGGCACCTCGTTCGCGGCGATGATCCGCGCCAACCTGCCGGGCATCGAGGCGGGCCCGCTCGCCCCCGACCTCGCCGGCTTCGACATGGACAGGTTCCTGGCCGGCCTCGCCATGGCGCCCTCCATCGCCGTGCGCCACACGGTGGGGCTGGTGGACCCGCTCACCGCCGCCGACCGCCCGGAGCGCCGGAACGACGGCCTGCCGGAGACCCTCGAGGAGGTGGCGCGGGCCTATGGCTGCCGGCACTACAAGCTCAAGGTCTCGGGCCCGCTCGAGGAGGATCTGGAGCGGCTCTCCACCATCGCCGCGGTGCTCGACCGGGAGGTGCCGGGCTACGTGGCGACGCTGGACGGCAACGAGCAGTACCGCGACATCGAGGCGGTGGTGGAGCTCTGGCGGCGGATGGCGGAGACCCCGGCGCTGGAGAAGCTCGTCGCCGCCATCCTCTTCATCGAGCAGCCCATCGCCCGCTCCGTGGCGCTGGAGCGCTCCGTCGGGCCCCTGGCCCGCCACCGGCCGGTGATCCTCGACGAGTCGGATGGCACCATCGACGCCTTCGTGCAGGGCAGGTCGCTCGGCTACGAAGGCATCTCCAGCAAGACCTGCAAGGGTTTCTTCAAGTCCTTTCTCAACGCCGCCCGGTGCGCCGCGTGGAACGCGGAGGCGGGGCGCGAGCGCTTCTTCATGTCGGCCGAGGACCTCACCACCTGGGCCGGGGTCTCGGTGCAGCAGGACCTGGCGCTGGTGGCCACGCTCGGGCTCGGCCATGTCGAGCGCAACGGCCACCACTTCATCGACGGCATGAGCTTCGCGCCCGAGGCCGAGCAGCAGGCCTTCCTCGAGGCCCATCCCGGCCTCTACGCGCGCTCGAACGGCACCGTGCGGCTCAGGATCGAGGACGGCAGGCTCGACCTGCGCTCGCTGGACTGCCCGGGCTTCGCCACTGCCGCCCTGCCCGACTTCGTCTCGATGCGCCCGATGCCCCCCGCACCCGAGGGGCCGATCCTTCCCGCGGAGACCCGCCCGTGAGCTTTTCCTTCCCCCGGAGCTTCGCCTCCGTCGAGGAGCTGGACGACTTCCTGGCCCGGCCGGGCGAAGCGCTCGTGGAGGACCTGGCGAAGGTGCCGGGCGACATCGCGATCCTGGGTGCGGGCGGCAAGATGGGGCCCTCGCTGGCCCGCCTCGCCCGCCGGGCGGCACCAGAGCGCCGCATCCTGGCGGTGGCGCGGTTCAGCGAGGCAGGATTGAAGGAGGCGCTGGAGCGCGACGGGATCGCGTGCATCGCCTGCGATCTCATGGACCGCGCGGCGGTGGCGGCCCTGCCGCAGGTCCCCAACGTGATCTTCATGGCCGGCCGCAAGTTCGGCTCGCAGGGCGCCGAGCACCTGACATGGGCGATGAACGTGCTGGCCCCCGCCCTCGTGGCCGAGCATTTTTGTCACTCCAGGATCGTCGCGTTCTCCACCGGCTGCGTCTATCCGTTCGTTCCGGTGACCTCGGGCGGTGCTACCGAGGACGTGCCGCCCGCCGCCCCCGCCGGCGACTACGCCTGGTCGTGCATCGGCCGCGAGCGGGTCTTCCAGCACTTCTCGCAGCTGCTCGGCACGGCGGGGCGCCTCTTCCGCCTCAACTACGCCATCGACATGCGCTACGGCGTGCTCCACGACGTGGCCCGCAAGGTCATGGCGGGTGAGCCGGTGGATCTCTCCATGGGCCATGTCAACGTGATCTGGCAGGGCGACGCCAACGCCGCGGCCCTGCGCTGCCTCGCCCACGCCACCTCGCCCACCAGCCCGCTCAACGTGAGCGGCCCCGAGACGGTGAGCATAAGCTGGCTGGCGGAGAGGTTCGGGTCGCTTCTCGGCCGGGCACCGGTGCTCGCCGGCGCCGAGGCCCCCTCGGGCTGGCTGGTCAACACCGCTTCCGCCGCCGCCCTGATGGGCTATCCCTCCGTGCCCCTGGAAAGGATGATCCATTGGACCGCCGACTGGCTCACCCGCGGCCAGCCCACCCTCGACAAGCCGACCCATTATGAGGTCCGCGACGGGGTGTTCTGAGCCGCTCGAGGAGCGCCGGCTGCACCCTGCCGACGCCGTTGCCGCCTGCCCGCTCTCGGAGGAGGCGGGCTGGAACCAGACGCAGGCGGACTGGGCGTTCATGCTCGGGGCCGGCCACGGGCTGGGCCTGCTCCACGAGGGGCGTCCCGTCGCCTCCGCCCTGGTCCTGCCCCTGGGGAAGGATCTCTGCTGGATCAGCATGGTGCTGGTGACGGAGCGCTTCCGCCGCCGGGGGCTGGGCTCGCGGCTCCTCGCGCGCTGCCTCGCCATCGCCGGGGAGAACGGGTGGCGCCCGGGCCTCGATGCCACCGGGCTCGGCCGGCCGCTCTATGCGAGGCTCGGCTTTGCCGACTGCCACCCGCTCGCCCGCTGGGAGGCGGAGGCGGCGGCGCTCACGGCACCCGTTCCGGAGGGCATGGAGATCACGCCCGTGGACGGGGCCGCCATGGCGGAGGTGCTGGCGCTCGATTGCGAGCAGGGCGGCATGGCGCGCCGGGAGATTCTGGAGCATCTGCACGGCCGTGCGCCGGCGGCGGCGCACGTGGCGCGTGCGGGCGGCCGCACGATCGGCTATGTGCTGGGCCGCCCCGGGCGCCGGGCCGGGCAGATCGGCCCGCTTCTGGCGCGCGCGCCGGAGGCTGCCCCGGCGCTGGCGGCGGCGGCGGCCCGCGCCTTTGCGGGCACGGTGATCCTCGACGTGCCGGACGGATCGGCGGGCTTCCGCTCCTGGCTCGCGTCCCGCGGCGGCACATCCCGGCGGCGCTTCACCCGCATGCTGCGCGGCAGCAGCCACGCTCCGGGCGAGGCGGCCGCGCTCCACGCCATCGCCGGCCCCGAGCTCGGCTGAAAGGATCTTTTGTCAGCATCATGACCGAGGCCGTCTCGAAGCCGCGCAGCAAGTCCTCCGCGAGAGCGGACTCCTCGGGCGCCCCGGAGGCCCGCCAGCGCAACCCGGAGCGCACCCGTGCGGCCATCCTGGAGGCGGCGCTGGAGGAGTTCGCGGCGCACGGGCTGGGCGGTGCGCGCATCGACGCCATCGCCGCCCGCGCCGGCGTCAACAAGCGCATGCTCTACCACTATTTCGGCAACAAGGAGGCGCTCTTCACGGCGGCCCTGCTGCACACCTACGAGCACATCCGCCACAGCGAGAGCGATCTTCACCTGGAAGCCATGGAGCCGGCCCAGGCGATCGCCCGGCTCATCGACTTCACCTTCGACTATTTCCTCGACCACCCGCACTTCGTGAGCATGCTCAACACCGAGAACATGCACCGCGCCCGCTACCTGCGCGGCTCGGGCGAAGGAGCCAGGATCAACATCCCGCTGGTCCAGACCCTGGAGGGCGTGCTGGCGCGCGGTGCGGCGTCCGGCGTGTTCCGCAAGGACGTCGACCCGGTCCAGCTCTACGTCTCCATCGCCGGCATCTGCTACTTCTACTTCTCCAACATCCACACGCTCTCCACCATCTTCGAGCGCGACCTCGCCGCCCCGCCCATGCTGGAGGCCCGCAAGCGCCATGTGCTGGAGGTGATCCTGGGCTATCTGCGGCCCTGAGAGGATGGCGGCCTACGCGTCGGGCCATTTCCCCGCAGGCCAGTTCCTCGCCTCGTGAATCACGCGCAGAACGACGAGCCTCTCCTCGCCGGATGGTGCGGTGGCGAGGGCATAGGAGAGAATATAGGGAAGATCCGGGACCGGCTTTTCGTAGGTCCCGGTGACCCGTCCCTGCCGGCCTGTCGGCATGAAGGCCAGGTTCAGGACGGCCTTCTCGATCCTGTCGGCGACCAGGCTAGCGGCGGTTCGGTTGTCCTTGGCGATGTAGACGACGAGCGCATTCAGGTCGGCCAGCGCGTCTTGCGACCAGACGACCCACCTCACCGCTGTCCCTTGGCCGCCGCGTCAATATTGTCGCGGAGCTGCCGCATGGCCTCGTCATGGGGCACGACACGTCCGGCCTCCATGTCATCGAGACCCCTTTGGATGCTCTCGACGATCGCCAGCTCGCGCTCCACGTAATCGGCCAGGGCCTCGCCCGCGAGAAAGGAGCGGGTGCGTCGGGTCTTCTCCGCCAGCAGGCCCAGCCGCTCCTTCAGCTCGGCCGGCAGGCGCAGGGTTAGCGTGGCATTGTCGCTCATCGTCCCGTCCGTCTCTGCACGCGCATGCGTATCTTGTAGCACGGCGACTCTTCGGAGGTCCCCCGCTCCATGCCTTTCCTGCATGCCCCTTGACAGCGGGCCGGGCGGGCGGCGAAGTTGTAACCATCCGGTTACTTGAGGGCCGTGCCCATGCCGCTGCACCGCGCCGAGCTGCCCGCCGGGGTCGCCCGGCTCCTTCGCGAGGGGACGGTGATCCCCGCCCATCCGCTGGCCCTCGACGAGGAGCGCCGGCTGGATACGGTCTCGCAGCGGGCGCTCACCCGCTACTATGTCGACGCCGGGGCGGGCGGGCTGGCGGTGGGCGTGCACGCCACCCAGTTCGCGATCCGCGAGGCCGGGCTCTACCGGCCGGTCCTCGAGCTGGCGGCGCGGACAGCGCAGGAGTGGACCGGGAGGCCGCTGGCGATGGTGGCGGGGCTCGCCGGCCCCACTTCCCAGGCGGTGGGTGAGGCTCGCACCGCGATGGACCTGGGCTACCATGCCGGCCTTTTGAGCCTCGTGGCGCTGCGGGGGGCGGACGAGGACGCGCTCGTCGCGCACTGCGAGGCGGTGGCCGCCGAGATCCCGCTCGTGGGCTTCTATCTGCAGGAGGCAGTGGGCGGGCAGCGCCTGTCGCGCGGCTTCTGGCGGCGCTTTGCGGCCATCGACAATGTGGTGGCCATCAAGATCGCCCCCTTCGACCGCTACCGCACGCTGGACGTGCTGAGCGGCGTGGCCGAGGCCGGGGCCGGGGACCGGATCACCCTCTATACCGGCAACGACGACCACATCGTCCTCGACCTGCTGACCCCCTTCCGCGTGCCCACCGCCACGGGCCCCGTCGAGATGCGCATCAGGGGTGGGCTGCTGGGTCACTGGAGCGTGTGGACGCGGAGTGCCGTGCGGCTCTTCGAGCGGCTGCGGAAGGCAGCCGAGGCGGGAACGGTCGACCGGGAGCTCCTGGCCCTCGATTCCGCCGTCACCGCCTGCAACGCCGCCCTCTTCGATGCCGCCAACGGCTTTCGGGGCTGCATTCCCGGCTGCCATGAGGTGCTGCGCCGCCAGGGGCTGATGCGCACCGCCCTCTGCCTCGATCCCGGCGAGGTCATGAGCCCGGGACAGGCGGAGGCGATCGAGCGGGTGCGAAGAGCCTGGCCGGAGCTCGTGGACGACGATTTCGTGGCGGAGAACCTGGAGCGCTGGCGCGGCTGAGCGGCCCGCATCGATCAGGGGGGACGAGAAAAATGAGCGCAAGGCGCCTGGGCATCGTGATGCATGGCGTTACCGGACGGATGGGGATGAACCAGCATCTCCTCCGCTCCATCCTGGCGATCCGCGAGCAGGGCGGCGTCGTCCTCTCGAGCGGCGAGCGGGTCGTGCCCGACCCGATCATCGTCGGCCGCAACGCCGGGAAGATCCGGACGCTGGCCGAGGCGCACGGCATCGCCCGCTGGACCACCGACATGGAGGCCGCCCTCGCCTCGCCCGAGGACACGATCTTCTTCGACGCCGCCTCCACGCAGCTGCGCGCGGGCCTGCTCGAGCGGGCGATCCGCGCCGGCAAGCACGTCTACTGCGAGAAGCCGGTGGCCGAGCGGCTCGAGGACGCGCTGGCGGTGGCCCGGCTCGCCCGCGAGCAGGGTGTCAAGAGCGGCGTGGTGCAGGACAAGCTCTTCCTGCCGGGCCTGCGCAAGCTCGCCATGCTGCGCGAGGCGGGCTTCTTCGGCCGCATCCTCTCGGTCCGCGGCGAGTTCGGCTACTGGGTCTTCGAGGGCGACTGGCAGCCGGCCCAGCGGCCCTCCTGGAACTACCGCAAGGAGGAGGGCGGCGGCATCATCCTCGACATGGTCTGCCACTGGCGCTACGTGCTCGACACTCTCTTCGGGCCGGTCAGGGCGGTGAGCTGCCTGGGCGCCACCCACATTCCCGAGCGCGTCGACGAGGCCGGCCGCCGCTATGCGGCGGACACCGACGACGCCTGCTATGCGACCTTCGAGCTCGAGGGCGGGGTGATCGCCCAGATCAACAGCTCCTGGGCGACCCGGGTGCGGCGCGACGATCTCGTGGTCTTCCAGGTGGACGGCACGCACGGCTCGGCCAGCGCCGGGCTCACCCGCTGCTTCGTCCAGCCGCGCATCGCCACCCCCCGCCCGGTCTGGAACCCCGACCAGCGCCAGACCCACGACTTCCTCGGCGACTGGCAGGAGGTCCCCGACAACCAGGCCTATGACAACGGCTTCAAGGTGCAGTGGGAGATGTTCATCCGCCATGTCTGCGAGGACGCCCCCTTCCGCTGGGACCTGATGGAGGGCGCCAAGGGCGTGCAGCTGGCCGAGCTGGCGCTCAAAAGCTGGGCCGAGCGGCGCTGGCTCGACGTGCCGGCGCTGGTGGCCTGAGAGGGAGAGGGCAGATGGCAGAGATCCGGCTTCCCCTGGCGGGCGGCGGCAGCGAGACCTGGCGCACCGGCGAGCCCCTGCGCTTCGATCCCCCCTCCCGCCCCTTCACGCGGGTGGCCTATGCCGCCGCCCACGTGGTGGCCGCCCCGCTGGCCGAGGTGGACCCCTGGCTCGAGCCCGCCATCGACTGGGAGCGCACGCTGGCCTACCGCGAGCATCTCTGGTCGCTGGGCCTGGGGGTGGCCGAGGCCATGGATACCGCCCAGCGCGGCATGGGGCTGGACTGGCAAAGGAGCCTCGAGCTGATCCGCCGCGCCGTAGCGGCGGCCGGCGGCAGGCCCGACCGGCTGATCGCCTGCGGTGCCGGCACCGACCATCTGGCCCCCGACCCGGGCCTTTCCGTCGAGCAGGTGATCGCCGCCTACGAGGAGCAGTGCGCGGCGGTGGAGGCGGCCGGCGGGCGGATCATCCTCATGGCGTCCCGGGCGCTGGCCGCCTGCGCCCGCTCGCCCGACGACTACGGCCGGGTCTATGACCGCATCCTGGGCCAGGTGAGGGAGCCGGTGATCATCCACTGGCTGGGCGGGATGTTCGACCCGGCGCTTGAGGGCTACTGGGGCCGGGGCGATCACGGCGAGGCCATGGAGGTCTGCCTCGACATCCTCGCCCGCAACGCTGCGAAGGTGGACGGGATCAAGGTCTCGCTGCTCGACAAGCGGCACGAGATCGCCATGCGAAGCCGCCTGCCCGGCTCCGTGCGCATGTATACCGGCGACGATTTCGACTATCCCGAGCTCATCGAGGGCGACGGCGAGCACCATTCCGACGCCCTGCTCGGCATCTTCGATGCCATCGCCCCGGCCGCCTCGGCAGCGCTGGCGGCACTGGCCGCGGACGAGCACGAGCGCTACCAGGCAATCCTCGCCCCCACCGTACCGCTCTCGCGGCACGTCTTCCGCGCCCCCACCCGCTTCTACAAGACCGGGGTGGTGTTCATGGCCTGGCTCAACGGCCACCAGGACCATTTCACCATGGTGGGCGGCCAGCAGAGCGCCCGCTCCCTCCTCCATCTGGCGGAGCTCTTCCGGCTGGCCGACCGGGCCGGGCTGCTGCAGGATCCCGATCTGGCCACCGCCCGCATGAGGAGCCTGCTGGCGGTGCATGGGCTGGAGGGCTGAGCGATGCGCGATCTCGCCCGTCACCCCGAGCTGCTCTCGATCAACACCGCCACGGTGCGCGAGCGCTGGCGGCTCGACGAGGCGATCGAGGGGATCGCCCGGGCGGGCATCAGGGGCATCGCCCCCTGGCGCGACCAGGTGGCGGCGATCGGCCTCGAGCGCGCCGCGCGGATGATCCGCGACGCCGGGCTCACCGTCACCGGCCACTGCCGCGGCGGCATGTTCCCTGCAAGCGACGCCGCCCAGCGCCGGCGCATCGCCGAGGACAACCGCCGGGCGGTGGACGAGGCGGCGGCGCTGGGGGCGCAGTGCCTGGTGCTGGTGGTGGGCGGCCTGCCGGAGGGCTCGCGCGACCTGCCCGGCGCCCGCAGGCAGGTCAAAGACGGCATCGCCGAGCTGCTGCCCTACGCCCGGGACGCCGGCGTCCCGCTCGCCATCGAGCCTCTGCATCCGATGTACGCCGCCGAACGCTCCTGCGTGAACACGCTGGGCCAGGCCAACGATCTCTGCGCGGAGCTGGGCTCCGGCACCGGGGTGGCGGTGGACGTCTACCATGTCTGGTGGGACCCGATGATCGAGGCGGAGATCGCCCGGGCCGGCGCGGCCGGCCGGCTGCTGGCCTTCCATGCCTGCGACTGGCTGGTGCCGACCCGGGACATGCTGCTGGACCGCGGCATGATGGGCGACGGTGTGGCCGACATCCGTCGGCTGCGCGGGCTGGCCGAGGCCGCGGGCTATGACGGCCTGATCGAGGTCGAGATCTTCTCGGCCGAGGACTGGTGGCGGCGCCCCCCCGAGGAGGTGCTGGCGGTCTGCGCCGAACGCTTCGCCACGGCCTGCTGAAGGAGCGGCGGCGCCGCGATGGGGAATCGTGCCTTTGCCGGACAGGCGGAGCAACCTCGCCCGGCTGCCAGCCGTTCCTCCGACGCCAGTTGCCGGGCAGCATGGGCTGCCGGGGCGGGGAGAGGACAAGGCCATGGTCGAGATGCACCTCCGGGCGGGCGCTGCGCCCGGCCCGCGGCACTGAGCCGGGACGCCGCTGCATGCTGCGCATGGCACACCGCGCCCGGGTCTGGCCGGGCCGCCCCCACCCGCTGGGCGCCACCTTCGACGGCCGCGGGGTCAATTTCGCCCTCTTCAGCGCCAATGCCGAGAAGGTCGAGCTCTGCCTCTTCGACGCCAAGGGCGAGCGCGAGCTCGAGCGCCTCGTCCTGCCCGAATATACCGACCAGGTCTGGCACGGCTATCTGCCCGACGTCCGGCCGGGCCAGCTCTACGGCTACCGCGTCCACGGTCCCTACGACCCGAAGCAGGGCCACCGCTTCAACGCCAACAAGCTGCTGCTCGACCCTTATGCCAAGCAGCTCGAGGGTCAGCTGCGCTGGAGCGACGCGCATTTCGCCTACCGCGTCGGCCACCAGCGCGAGGATCTCTCCTTCGACAAGCGCGACAATGCCCGCGGCATGCCCAAATGCCGGGTGGTCGACACCTCCTTCACCTGGGGCGATGCGCCCCGGCCCGACGTCTCGTGGCACGAGAGCGTGCTCTACGAGACCCATCTTCGGGGCTTCACCATGCAGCATCCGGCGGTGCCGGAATGGCTGCGCGGCACCTGTGCGGCCTTCGCTGTGCCCGAGGTGGTCGACCATCTGGTGAGCCTCGGGGTCACCGCGGTCGAGTTCCTCCCGGTCCACGCCTACGTCCAGGACCGCCACCTGGTCGAGCGCGGCCTCACCAACTACTGGGGCTACAACTCGATCGGCTTCTTCGCGCCCGAGCCGCGCTATCTCTCGACCGGCTCGCTCTCCGAGTTCAAGACCATGGTCCGCTGCCTGCACGAGGCGGGGATCGAGGTGATGATCGACGTGGTCTACAACCACACCGCCGAGGGCAACCATCTGGGGCCGACCCTCTCCTTCAAGGGCATCGACAACGCCTCCTACTACAAGCTGACGCCCGAGGATCCGCGCTTCTACTGGGACAGCACCGGCTGCGGCAACACGCTGAACCTCACCCATCCTCGGGTCCTGCAGATGGTCATGGATTCGCTGCGCTACTGGGTGATCGAGATGGGCGTCGACGGGTTCCGCTTCGATCTCACCTCGGCGCTGGCCCGCGATCCCTTCGAGTTCGACTATGGCAGCGGCTTTCTGGACGCGGTCCGCCAGGACCCGGTGCTCTCCCAGGTCAAGCTCATCGCCGAGCCCTGGGATCTGGGCGACGGCGGCTACCAGGTGGGCGGCTTTCCGCCCGGCTGGTCGGAGTGGAACGGCAAGTACCGCGACACCGCACGGCGCTTCTGGAAAGGCGAGCCCGACCAGCGCCGCGAGCTCGCCGCGCGGATCACCGGCTCGGCCGACATGCTGGCCCACCAGGGCCGCCGCCCCTCGGCCAGCGTCAATTTCCTCACCGCCCATGACGGGTTCACGCTCAAGGATCTCGTGAGCTTCAACGACAAGCACAACGAGGCCAACGGCGAGGACAACCGCGACGGAATCAACGAGAACGACAGCTGGAACTGCGGCCACGAGGGGGCCACCGACGATCCGCAGGTCAACGCCCTGCGCGCCCGCCAGCAGCGCAACCTCCTGGCCACCCTGCTGCTCTCCCAAGGCGTGCCGATGCTCCTTGCCGGCGACGAGCTCGGCAACAGCCAGAACGGCAACAACAACGCCTACTGCCAGGACAACGAGATCGGCTGGGTCAACTGGGAGAATGCCGACGAGGATCTGATGGCCTTCGTCGCCCGGCTGATCCGCCTGCGCCGCGAGCATCCGGTGTTCCGCCGGCCGCATTTCTTTCACGGCCGCACCATCCGCGGCACCGCCGTCAAGGACATCGTCTGGCTGACCCCCGACGGCCGCGAGAAGACCGAGGAGGACTGGCATTTCCCCGAGGCCCGCTGCCTGGGCTTCCTTCTGGGCGGTGATGCCGGCGAGCTGTTCTATTCCCCGGGCGGCCGGCAGGAGCTGGATGACGGCTTCATCGTGCTGATGAACGCCTTTCACGAGCCTTTGGAGTTCATCCTGCCCGAGGCCGCCATGGGCGAGGCCTGGACGGTACAGTTCGACACCGCCCGTGGCGACGCCGAGGGAAGGCGCCACGAGGCCTCCACGGCCTACCCGCTGGAGGCGCGCTCGCTGGTCCTGCTGATCCGCGCCGCCGGCCGGCAGGAAGGGGAACTGGCGGGAGCCGCTTCCGGTTGATAGCCGGCGGCGCCAGGAAGCGCCGCCGTCCCGCCGCCCGCGGCGGTTTCACCATGGAGCCGCCCCCTTGCCGTCGATGCAGGTGACCCCGACCCCGGCCGCGAGCTCGCCCGCCACCACCGTGCTGGTCGGCGCGGTGGCGGTGGCGGCCCTCTATCTGGGGCGCGAGGTCTTCATTCCGCTGGCCCTGGCAGCGCTCTTGAGCTTCGCCCTGGCGCCGCTCGCCAACCGCCTCAAGCGGCTCGGGCTCGGCCGGGCGCTGCCGGTCCTGGTGGTGGTGGTGGGGGCGCTCGGGCTGGTCTCCGCCTTCTCCTGGCTGCTGGCCGACCAGGCCCTGCGGCTGGCCGCCGACCTGCCGCGCTACGAGTACAATCTGCGCCAGAAGATCCACTTCTTCGAGACCGGCAGCGCCCGCGACAATGTGCTGGAGCAGACCGCCGAGCTGCTCGATCGGGTGCAAAAGGAGATCGACGAGGTCGCCCGCGACAAGGAGGACGCCGCCGCCGCCGCCGACGTCCTGCGCGAGATCACCCAAGAGCCGCAGCCGATCCCGGTCGAGGTGCACGAGCCGCCGGTCTCGCCGGTCAGCGCCCTGGCGCAGGTCGGCGAGCTGGTGGCGCAGCCCTTGGCGACCTTGGGCCTGATGCTGCTCTTCGTGATCTTCGTGCTGCTGCAGCGCGAGGATCTGCGCGACCGCTTCATCCGCCTGTTCGGCTCGGAGGACGTCCATCGCACCACCGAGGCGATGAACGACGCGGCCGAGCGGATCGGCCGCTATCTTTTGATGCAGCTCCTCATCAACACCACCTATGGCGGGCTGTTCGGCCTGGGCTTGTGGCTTTTGGGCGTGCCCAACGCGCTGCTGTGGGGCCTTTTGGGTAGCGTGCTGCGGTTCGTGCCCTATGTGGGCGCCCCCATCTCCGCCCTCTTCCCGCTGGTGCTCTCGCTGGCGGTCGACAGCGGCTGGACCCTACCGCTCGCCACTGCCGGCCTGTTCCTCGCCATCGAGCTGGTCTGTGCCTACGTCATGGAGCCGCTGCTCTACGGCTCGAGCACCGGCCTTTCCCCGGCAGCGCTCCTCGTCGCCACCGCCTTTTGGACGATCTTGTGGGGACCGGTGGGCCTCCTGCTGGCCACCCCGCTGACCGCCTGCCTGGTGGTGGTCGGCCGGCACGTGCCGGCCCTCCAGTTTCTCGAGATCATCTTCGGCAACCGCGAGGTGCTCTCGCCCTCGGTGAAGCTCTACCAGCGCCTGCTCGAGGAGGATGTCGAGGAGGCCGAGGAGGCGGCCGACGAGTTCTTCGAGGAGCACGACCTGCAGCGCACCTTCGACGAGATGATGCTGCCGGCCCTGGGCCTGGCCGACCGCGACCGGTTGCGCGGCGCGCTCGCCCGGTCGCGCCAGCGCGCCCTGGCCGCCGATCTGGTGGGCGTGGCCGAGGAGCTGGCGGGCGACGCCGGGGTGCCCGGCGAGCCGCCCGCCGAGCCCGAGATCCTGTGCATCGGCAGCCGCCTGGGCTTCGACGAGGCGAGCGCCCGGCTGCTCGCCCTGCTGCTGCGCGAGCAGGGCCAGGACGCCGCCATCCTGCCGCGCCCCGACGTTGCCGCCGGCCGCATCGAGACCCTCGAGACCGGCCGCGTGCGGCTCTTGTGCATCTGCGCCCTCGACACCGCCGGCAGCGCCCATGCGCGCCGGCTGATCCGCCGCCTGCGGCGCCGCTTCGGGCCGGAAGTGCCGGTTCTGGTCGGGATGTGGCGCACGAGCGAGAACGGCGGCGAGGAGCCGCTCGCCGAGGCTGCGCGCGTCGTCCACAGCCTGCGCGCCGCCGCGGTGGCCGCCCGCGAGCTGCTGGGCGGGCCGGCCGGCCGGCGCGGGGAGACGGCGGCCAGAGAGCCGTCCTCGAGCGGAGAAAGCGTCCTGCCCGTGCCTTCGCCCGGCTGATCCGACCCGCCTTCCGGAACCGGAGCCGCGCCCTGGCCGTTTGGTTGCAGGGGCGCGCCGATGAAGGCGAGCCGGAAGGGGGCAGCTGATGAAAGAAAAGCCCGAGATCGGCCTTCTCAAGGGGCTCGTGCAAACCGTCTGCCGCAATGCCGATCTGTGCGCTGCGGCGCGCCAGGCGGCGCCCGACGAGGACTGGGCGGGGCTCTTGGACCGGCTGCGCGCCGATCACGGCAGCCTGCTGCGCGATCTTCTGGGCTGCCTGATGCTGCGCGATCTCCCCGCCCGCGAGGTGCGCCAGCTGGTGATGGACACCGTGCCGCCGGAGGCAGAGGCTCCCTTCCACCCGGCGCAAGAGGACTTCAGCTTTTTCCGGAGCGATCTCGAGCATGCCGAGCAGCATCTCGAGGATTCGCTGCGCTGCCTCCTGGCCGGCGGCGCCATGCGCGACGCCGAGCTGGAGCTCTTGAGCCTGCACTATCTCAAGATGCCGCTGCGGCTGCGCGACCTCGCCTCGATGGAGGAACGGCCGGCCATGGCCTTTTCCGAGCCGGCCATGCTGTCGGAGCGGCTGCACTAGGCGGCGCGCCTGCTCTCGAGACCCGGAGCGGTGGGCGCCCGCTTCGAGCACCGCGCCTGGGCCAGGCGGTTCGCCTGGCTGCCCGACCCAGCCGGCGCAGCCCCTTCCCGCGAGATCTACCTGCTGGCCCCGGGGCTCGCGGGCTGGAGCCTCAAGCTGCGCGAGGGAGCGCTCGAGCTCAAGGCTCTGGAGGAGGAGCAGGACGGGCTCCAGCGCTGGCGGCCTGCAGGCGGGCTTTCTCTGCCCGCCCCCGCCGCCCGGCTGCACGCCCTCCTGAGCGATCCCCTGCCCGGCCTGCCGGTCCTGCCGGACGAGGCCGGGCGCTCCCCCGAGGCGCTCGTCCGGGTGCTGCCGGCGCTTTGTCGCGGCTTGCGCGCGGTGCCCGTCGAGAAACGCCGGCTGCCTGTCGAGACCGGCTTCTGCCGCGCCGAGACGGTGGCCGTCCGGCTGCCGGACGGCGCCTTGTGGCATTCGGCCGCCGCCGAGGACGAGAACCCGCTCGTTCTGTGGAACGCCCTGCGCCGCCTGCACCTCCTGGCCTTCGCCAACCGCGACTATGCCAGCGCCGTGACCCGGCTCTGCCTCATGGGGCTGCCGCCCGGCTGAAGCGGGCGGGCCTGCAGGAACCGCGCCGCGCGACCGGCCGTTGCCGCCATGCCGAGACAATCCCCCGATGGAGGACACCCGTCATGACCGAGCGGCAGGACCGCGCCCAGGCGCATGCGAGGCTCTGGGAGCTCATCAAGGACATCCGCGTGGCGATGCTCACCACCCGCGAGGACGACCGGCTGCGCTCGCGGCCGATGCACGGTTTTCAAGAGGCGCTGGAGGACGAGCTGTGGTTCTTCACCCGGCTCGATTCCGCCAAGGCCCGGGAGGTGCTGCTTCATCCCGGGGTCAACCTCGCCTATGCCGACCAGCACGAGAAGATCTATGTCTCGGTCTCGGGCCGCGGCGAGCTGGTGACCGACCGGCAGGTCATGGAGCGCTACTGGAATCCCATGGTCGCCGCCTGGTTTCCCGACGGGCTCGACGATCCCGACCTGGCGCTCATCAAGGTGGTCGTCGAGGAGGCCGAGTACTGGGACGCCGAGACCGGCGCCATGCGCTATTTCTGGGAGGTCACCACTGCCCGGATCGAGGGCCGCCAGCCGGATGTCGGCGAGCACGGCCAGGTGACGGCGCGCCGCTGAGGCGCCAGCGCCCGAAGGGCCCGCCGCCGCGGGCCCCCTCCCCCTCTCAGCCGCCGACAATCTCGCCGCCATTGGGGTGCAGCACCTGGCCGGTCATGTAGGAGGAATCCTCGCAGGCGAGGAACAGGTGGCAGGGCGCTACCTCGGCGGGCTGGCCGGGCCGGCCCATGGGCACGTTCTTGCCGAACGTCGCCACATGCTCGGCATCGAAGCTCGCCGGGATCAGCGGCGTCCAGATGGGCCCCGGCGCCACCGCGTTGACGCGGATCCCGCGGTCCGCCACCGCCTGAGCCAGCGAGCGGGTGAAGGCCACGATCGCCCCCTTGGTGGAGGCGTAGTCGATGAGATGGAAGCTGCCGCGATAGGCGGTGACCGAGGTGGTGTTGACGATGGCCGCGCCCTTGCCCAGATGCGGCAGCGCCGCCTTGGCCATGAACACGTAGCCGAAGAGATTGGTGGCGAAGGTGCGGGCGAGCTGCTCGGCGGAGATGTCCTCGAGCGCCTCCTTAGGGTGCTGCTCGGCGGCGTTGTTGACCAGCACGTCGAGCCGGCCGAGCTGCTCCACGGCCAGCGCCACCGCCCGCCGGCAGAGCTCCTCCTCCGCCACGTCGCCCTCCACCAGCAGGCAGCGGCGGCCCTCGGCCTCGACCAGCCGGCGGGTCTCGCTTGCGTCCTCGCTCTCCTCGCGGAACACCACCGCGACATCGGCGCCCTCGCGGGCGAACAGCACCGCCACCGCCCGGCCGATGCCGCTGTCGCCGCCGGTGATCAGCGCCACCTTGCCCTCCAGCCGCGCCGAGCCGGCATAGCGCGGCATGAAGTCGGGTGCGGGCTCCATGAGCCGCTCGCGGCCCGGCTGGCGGTCCTGGTGCTGGGCGGGAATCCCGTTCATCGGCGTGCTCCTGCTGGGACGGACGTAGCCGCTCCTGCAACGGCCCGCCCGGCCCGAGGTTCGCGCCTCACGCGGCGGCCTCGCCGTCTGCAGCGGCAAGGCGGTGTTGCAAAAGCACCAGCACCGCCGCCTCCTCGGGGGCGAGCCCCTCGAGATCCTCGCGCAGCTCCTGCTCGATGCGCTCCTTGAGCGCTTCGAGGAGGCTGCCATCCATGTAGGCGTCGAGAATCTCGGGGTGCACGTAGCTCTTGCGGCAGATCGCCGGCGTATTGCCGAGCCGCCCGGCCACCCGCTCGATCGCCTGGGTGATGTTGCGCTTGGCGGCGGCCTCGCTGTCGACCGCCTCGAACTCGCTGAGCGCCCAGGCCGCCAGCACGGTGGCCGACCATGTCCTGAAGTCCTTGGCGCTGAACGCCTCGCCGGCGAGCTCGCGGAGATAGTCGTTGACCTCGCCGGAATCCACCGGCTGGCGCCTTCCCTCCTCGTCCAGATACTGGAACAGCTCCTGGCCGGGGATCTCCTGGCAGGTCCGCGCGAGACGCGCCAGGCGGCGGTCGCGCAGGCTCACCTCGTGGCGCTTGCCGCCCTTGCCGCGAAAAAGGAAGCGCAGCCGGCCGCCCTCCACCGCGAGATGGCGGTCGCGCAGGGTGGTGAGGCCGAAGGTGCGGTTGGTGCGGGCATATTCCTGGTTGCCGACGCGGATCAGGGTGGTCTCGAGAAGACGCACCACCAGCGCCAGCACCTTGCGGCGCCCCAGCCCGCGTGCCGCAAGATCGGCCTCCACACCCGTGCGGATGCGCGGCAAGGCGCGGCCGAAGGCGAGCATCCGGCCGAACTTGACCTCCTCGCGCACCGCCCGCCAGCGCGGATGGTAGCGGTACTGCTTGCGGCCGCGGGCATCGCGGCCGGTGGCCAGGAGATGGCCCTTCGGGTCGGGCGAGATCCACACCTCCCGCCAGGCCGGCGGCACGGCGAGGCTGCGGATCCAGCGCAGGGTGGCAGCGTCGCCGATCTTCCTCCCGTCGGGGCCGCGGTAGGAAAAGCCGCGCCCGGCGCGGCGGCGGGTGATTCCCGGATCGTCGTCGCGCACATGATGCAGCCCCGCCTCGGCCAAGGCCGCCGGCGATGGCGGCCGGCCCGGCTCGTCGACCGGCGGCGCGCCGCTCATCTCACACCCCGCTCGTCGAGGATCGGGGCTCAGTCGACCGCATCCTCGACATCGTCGATCGCCTCGTCGGCGCTCTCGCCGGCCTCCTCGAAGAAACCCCCGTCGCATCCGGCCAGCGGTGCGGCAGCGAGCAGCCCCAGCAGCAGGAGGGCCAGGGTCTTCATGCGGAGCTCGATCATCGCTCATCTCCGGTTGATCTCCGGCCGCTGCCGGGGTGCCGCAGCAACCGGAAGGCGGGTCCTCCGGTTCCCGCAAGGCTTCCCTCGGGGACCCGCCCGGGGAGCCGGGAGCCGGGTCCCGGAACCTGGAGGGCGTGGCCGGGTTGTTCGCGGGTGCCGGCTTCTCCGGCGAACAGGAGATCAAGGCCATGAACTGGGACCGTATCGAGGGCAACTGGAAGCAGATGCGCGGCAAGGCGCGCGAGAAGTGGGGCAAGCTCACCGACGACGATCTCGACCAGGCCGCCGGCCGCCGCGACCAGCTCGCCGGCCGCATCCAGGAGCGCTACGGCGTGGCCAAGGACGAGGCCGAGCGCCAGCTCGACGAGTGGCAGCGCGACGCCGACAGGCACTGAGTGTTCCAGCGGGTCCCCCTCCCGCCTCACCGCCCGGCCCGCCGGCCCTGCCGGCGGGCCTTTCCTCGTCTTGCCGGCTCACGTCCTGCCGGCCCGAAGCGGCCTCGTGCGCCGGCTCACTGCACGACCGCCGGCGCCATCTGCGGCCGGAAGCCGGGCGGCACGGTGGGATGGGCGGAATCGGCGCCGAAGCGCAGCGTGCCGCCGCCGGTGATGTTGATCCGCCGGCCGACGATCACGGTGAAGGGCGAGGGCGAGAGCCCCTCGCTGCCGCCCGAGAGGGTAAGGTCCTGGCCGGGGAAATAGAGCGCGCCGGCAAAGCGCATCTGCCCGCCGCCGGCGAGCTTGTTGCTGGTGCCGGCCGGCACGTCGGGGCCGGTCGCGAACACGAAGCCGGCCATCGGCCCGCTGGTCGGCGCCGAGAGATCGATCCGCCCGCCGCCGGTGAGCTGGACGCTGGCCTTGGGCCCGGTCAGGTAGAAGCCGACACCGTGCCCTTCGAGGGTGCTGCCGCCGCTGCTCTCCAGCGCTCCGTCCTTCATCACGTAGATGCCGGGCAGGAACGTGGCCTCGGTGCCGCCGGCAAGCGACAGCCCGCCGCAATAGACCCCGGGGCCGAGCGTCACCGCGCCGCCGGAGAGCTTCTTGTCGATCCAGTCGCAGCCGCCCGTCGGCGGCGGCGTGAAGCCGACGAAGGGATCGGGCCGGCCGCGGCAGCCGGTCTCCGGCAGCGGGCTCACGCTGCTGCCGCCGGCGAGACTGTAATTGCCCTCCACGCAGGTCTCGAGGGCGCTCGCCGCCGAGCCGCCGGTAGCGTTCAGGGCATCGCCGGCCGTCGAGTTCACCTGGATGGTGCAGGCCGGGATCGCCAGGCCCGAGCCGCCGTTCATGTCGAGCGCCTTGGGGCCCGAGGAATCCAGCGCGTAGATGCAGGCGGGACTGGCCCGCCGGGCGATCGAGGAGGCCGTGAGCCCCACCTCGCCCACCCCGAAAAGGGCGGCGAGAAAGGTCGGCACGGCATTGTCGCGGGCCGGCCCGCGCCGCAGCTCGACCCGCACCGCATTGGCTCCCGCACCGCCCGCGGTGAAGCGGCGCGCGTGCCTGTCCCACACGCCCGGCGTGACGTCGCCCGGCTGCAGCGATACCCTGTCCTTTTCCGGAAGGCGGCCCGCGAAGGCGGCGGCGGCGGCACGCGCCGCCGCCGTATCCGGGAGCTGCCGGGCGCCGGCAAGGGCCACCGCGTCGGCCGCCTGCTGCAGCCGGTCGCGCTGCAGATAGAGCCAGCCGGCATCGACGCCGAGCGCCCCTGCCCCGGCGATCGCGCCTACTCCCATGGCGACCAGCGGCAGCATCGAGCCCCGCCGGGCCCGGGCGAGCGCTCCTGCAGGGCCTTTTCGAGCCATTGCCTATCTCCTCACTGCACCACCACCGGCGCCGTCTGCGGGCGGAACGGCGGCGGCACCGCGGGATGGTCGGGGTCGGCGGCGAAGCGCAGCGTGCCGCCGCCGGTGATCTTGACCCCCCAGGCGACGATCAGGGTGAAGGGCGAGGGGGAAAGGCTGTCGCTGCCGCCCGAGAGGGTGAGCTCCTGACGGGGGAAGTAGAGCGCGCCCTCAAAGCGCATCTGGCCGCCGCCGGCGATCTTGTTGCTCGTGCCGGCCGGCACGTCCGGCCCGGCGGCGAACACGAAGCCCGCCATGGGCCCGCCGGTCGGCGCCGAGAGATCGATCCGCCCGCCGCCGGTGAGCGCGAGCCCGGCCCCGCCGCCGGTCAGGTAGAAGCCGACGCCGGCACCGCTCAGCCTGCTGTTGCCGGCGACCTTCAAGGGGCCGTCCTTGATCACGTAGACGCCCGGTAGGAAGACCGCGGCGGCACCGCCGGTGAAGCTTATCCCGCCGCAATAGACGCCGGGTGACAGGACCGCCGCTCCCGTGACCTTCCTGTTGGTCCAGTCGCAGGAGCCGACCTCGGGGGGCACGAAGCCGGCCAGCGGATCGGACAGCGCCCGGCAACCGGTCAGCGGCGGCGGGCTCGCGCTGCCGCCGCCGTTGAGATTGTAGTCGCCGACGACGCAGGTCTCGAGCGCCGTCACGCTGGCACCGCCGCTCACGACCAGCGCGTCGGCGGCGTCCGAGTTCACCTGCACCTCGCACCCGGGCACGGCGAGGCTGGCATTGCCGGAAAGCTCGAGCGCCTTGCTGCCGCCCGGGTCGAGCACGTAGACGCAGCCCGGCGTCGCCCGCCGGGCAACCGCCGAGGCCACGAACTCCATCTCCCCGAGCCCGAGCAGCGGGGCGAGGAAGGTCTGCACCGCATTGTCGCGCGCCCGCGTGCGGTGCACCTCGACCCGCATGGCGTTGGCCGCGGCGCCGCCGCCCTCGACGAAGCGGCGCTGTTGCCTGTCCCAGGTGCCGGTCGCCAGATCGCCCGGATGGAGCAGCGTCCCGTCCTCGCCCAGCACCCGGACCGCGAAGTCGAGGGCGGCGGCGCGCGCCGCCAGCTCGTCGGGGAGCTGCCGGGCCCCGGCCAGCGCCACCGCGTCGGCCGCCTGCTGCAGCCGGTCACGCTGCAGATAGAGCCAGCCGGCATCCACGGTGAGCGCGCCCGTCGTCGCCAGCACGCCGATCCCCATGGCGACCAGCGGCAGCATCGAGCCCCGCCGGGAGGCGGCGAGCCGGGAAGCGGCCGACCGGCGAGGTGCCGTGCCCATAGCAGTTCTCCCTCTCATCGCGGGGCCGCCGCCCGGACGGTGATCGCCCCGGTCCCCAGCAGGTTCATCGGGTCGAACAGCCGTAGGGCCGCGAACGGCAGGCTGATCTCGACGGTGATCTCGGGCACGCCCAAAGGCGCATCGCTGATCTCGACGCTCGGCGGCGCGCCCCAGCTGACCAGCCGCTCGCGCACCTCGCTGGCCGCCGTAGCCGCCGGCATGCTGCCGGTCGCCACCTGGCGGGCGACGTTCCAGGCGACGTGGCTCATGTCGTTATAGGCGAAGAGGATCAGGCCGAACTGCAGGATCTGGCCCAGCACCAGGATCAGTACGGGTGCCGTCAGCGCGAACTCCAGCGCCGCCGCCCCGCGCCTGTCGCGCTGCAGCCCCCTAGGGGGCGAGGCCCGGCTGGGACGATAGAACGGCAGCATGCTCGGATTCCCGGTTGGCATGCCGTCCATCTCGGGCCGGCGCGCTTAACGGGAGGTAAAGCCGTCCTCGCCATGCGGCTGCAGGCGCATCATGGAGCGCCGCGGGCGCTCCCGCGGCTGCGCCAGGCGTCGCGGGCGGCATGGCCCCAGTAGACGGCCTGCGCGGCGATGCGGCCGAGGGGCCCGAAGACCGGTTGCGGCGCGAAAGGGGCGAAAGGCTGCAGGGATTCTGCCTCGCCCTGGATCGCCCGGGCGATCAGCTCGCCGCCCGTGCTGGTGCCGTTGAGCCCGTGCCCGCCATGGCAGCTATTGACCCAAAGGCCCGGCTGGAGGCGGCGCACCAGCGGCATCTTGTGGCGGGCAAAGCCCATCCGCCCGGGCCAGGCGGCCGCCACCTCCACCCCCTCGAGCTGCGGATAGACCTGGGCCAGGTCGCGCTTGAGCAGGCCTGCGAGATCCGGCTGCCGCTCGCGCAGGCTGATCCGCCCGCCCCACAGCAGCCTTCCGCCCGGCAGCGGCCGGTAGTAGCCGGTGGCAAAGCGGTCGTCGTAGACGGCGAAGGGGGCCCGGATCGCCTCGGCCAGCCGCTCGCCCAGGGGCTCGGTCACCATCACGTAGGTCGCCACCGGCAGGATCGCCCGGCGCAGCGCCGGCAGCAGCGCATCGCCATAGGCGCTGGTGCACAAGACCACCTCCTCGGCCACCACGCCGCCATTCGGGGTGGCGAGCCGCCATTTGCCGTCGGCGCGGCGCTCGAGCCGGCGGACCGGACTGTTGGCGAAGATCCTCGTCCCCAGGCCGGCGGCGGCCCGCACATAGCCGCGGGAGAGGGCAAGCGGGTCGAGGTGGAAACCCTCGGGATCGAGGATCCCGTCGAAATAGCGGGGGCTGCGGTAGAGCTTGCCGAACGCCTCGCGTGGCAGGAAGGAGAGCCGCATCGCGAAGTCCCGGTTCAAGCGCTCGACCTCCTCGCGCAGGACGGCAGGCGCGTCGAACCAGGAGGCCACCGCCACGCCCTCCACCAGGTCGCAGGCAATGGCGTGCCGCGCGACCCGCTCGCGGATCAGCGCCATGCCCAGCCGGCTGGCGTCGTGCAAGGCGCGCGCCCGCTCGAGGCCGAGCTTGCAGGCGAGATCGAGGCTGCCGCGGGTGAAGCCGGCCGAGACCATGCCGCCATTGCGGCCCGAGGCGCCGCAGCCGGGCTCGCCCGCCTCGAGCAGCGTGCAGGCGATGCCACGCTCGGCCAGGGAAAGGGCGCTGGCAAGCCCGGCCAACCCGCCGCCGACCACGGCGACGCGGGTCTCGAGATCTGCCGTCAGGGCCGGCAGGGCGGGTGCCGGCTCACGACAGGCGAGATGGTACCAAGTAGGGGTATCAGCGGTTAAAGGCATGGGGCGCTAGAGCACGCTTTTGTGGTCGCCGGCAACCGGAACCGCTGGAGAACGCGGCATGCCGATGCTTGCGCCGGCGTGCGCCGCGACCCACAGTGGAAGCGTCAGAAGAAGCAGGAGGAACCATGCCGAGCCGGGCGACCTCGACGAGCCTCGCACGCAATGCCTTCGCCTTCGTGCTCGCCGGGGGCCGCGGCTCGCGGCTCAAGGAGCTTACCGACCGCCGTGCCAAGCCTGCGGTGTTCTTCGGCGGCAAGACGCGGATCATCGACTTTGCGCTCTCCAACGCGCTCAATTCCGGCATCCGCCGGATCGGCGTGGCGACCCAGTACAAGGCGCACAGCCTGATCCGTCATTTGCAGCGCGGCTGGAATTTTCTCAGGGTCGAGCGCAACGAGAGCTTCGACATCCTGCCGGCCAGCCAGCGGGTCTCCGAGACCCAGTGGTACGAGGGCACGGCGGATGCCATCTACCAGAACATCGACATTCTCGAATCCTACGGCATCGACCATGTGGTCGTGCTGGCCGGCGACCATGTCTACAAGATGGACTACGAGCTCATGCTGGCCGAGCACGTGGCGACCGGCGCCGAGGTCACGGTGGGCTGCATCGAGGTCCCGCGGCCTACCGCCACCGCCTTCGGCGTCATGCATGTCGACGAGAACGACAAGATCGTCGAGTTCTTGGAAAAGCCCGCCGACCCGCCGCCGATCCCCGGCAAGCCCGATCTGGCGCTGGCCAGCATGGGCATCTACGTGTTCGATGCCCGCTTCCTCTTCGACCAGCTCCGCCGCGACGCTGCCGATCCGGATTCGGCGCACGATTTCGGCCGCGACGTGATCCCCTTCATCGTCCGCCACGGCAAGGCCATGGCGCACCGCTACCAGCGCTCCTGCGTCAGGAACGAGGGCGAGCAGGAGGCCTATTGGCGCGACGTCGGCACGGTGGATGCCTACTGGGAGGCCAATATCGACCTCACCAGCGTGACGCCGGCGCTCGACATCTACGACCGCGACTGGCCGATCTGGACCTATGCCGAGATCGTCCCGCCGGCCAAGTTCGTGCACGATTCGGGCGACCGCCGCGGCTTCGCCACCAGCTCGGTGGTGGCCGGCGGCTGCATCATCTCCGGTGCCGCCGTCGAGCGCTCGCTGCTGTTCACCAATGTCCACGCCCATTCCTGGGTGCGGCTCGAGGAGGCGGTGGTGCTGCCCGACGTCGATATCGGCCGGAGCGCCCGGCTCAAGAAGGTGGTCATCGACCGCGGCGTGCGCATTCCCGACGGGCTGGTGGTGGGCGAGGATCCCGAGGCCGACGCACGCCGCTTCCGCCGTACCGAAAACGGCGTCGTGCTGATCACCCAGGCGATGCTCGACCAGCTGGAAGCCGGCTGACGGCTTGCCTGCCGACCCTCACCCCCGCTACCCCTGCCTCTTCCGGGACAAAGGGATCAAAGCCTTGCTGGAGATCGTCCTCGATCCGGCGCTGGCCGGGCGCGGCGTACGGCCCCGCCTCGCCTGCCTCGCCGCCCGCGTCGCGATCGGCCCGGCCGGCCCCGAGCTGACCACGGCCATCGACGAGGAGGCCGCCCGGGTGCGCGCCGACCCCGCCTTGCCGCCGGCAGTGACGGCGACCCGCCGGGCCCTCAAGGCGCTGGGCAAGGACCCGAGCCGCTACCGGCCGGCAGCCGAGGCGCTGCGCCGCCGCCTCGCCCAGGGCAAGGATCTGTGGCGGGTGAGCAACCTGGTCGATCTCAACAATCTCGTCTCGCTGCGCAGCGGCCTTTCCATCGGCACCTACGACATGGCGCGGCTTTCCCCGCCGCTCTGCCTGCGGCAGGGTCTGGCCGGCGAGAGCTATGCCGGGATCGGCCGCGGCCCGCTCAATCTCGAGGGCCTGCCGGTGCTGGCCGACGGGAACGGCCCGTTCGGCAGCCCGGTGAGCGACAGCGAGCCGACCAGGGTGAGCGAGACGACCCGCGAGGCGCTCATGGTGCTCTTCGGCTTCTCCGGCAACGGGGACGGCCGCGAGGTCCTCGAGGAGGCAACAGCGCTCGCCGCCGAGGGGCTGCGCGCCTGGTGCGGTGCAGGCGAGGTGACATGCTGGCGGGTGGAAGGATAAGAGCGCGGTGCAGGTTCTCTCCCTCGCCTCGGAATGTTTCCCGCTGGTCAAGACCGGCGGTCTGGCCGACGTCATGGGCGCCCTGCCGCCGGCCCTGGCGCCGCTGGGTTGCCGGCTGCGCACCCTGCTCCCCGCCTATCCCTGCGTCCTCGACGCCCTGCCCGGGGCCGCCCCGGTGGCCGCCCTCCCCGACCTCTTCGGCGGCGATGCCCGCATCCTCGAAGCGCAAGGTCCGGACGGGCTCGACCTCCTGCTGCTCGACGCCCCGCATCTCTATGCGCGGCCCGGCAGCCCCTACCACGACCCCACGGGCAGCGACTGGCCCGACAACTGGCGGCGCTTTGCCGGTCTTGCCTGGGCCGCCCGCGACATCGGCCTCGGGCTGCTGCCCGGCTGGCGGCCCGACATCGTCCACGCCCACGACTGGCAGGCCGGCCTGGCACCAGCCTATCTGGCGCTGGCTGCCGGCAATGGGGGCGGACCGCGCCCGGCCACCGTCATGACGGTCCACAACCTGGCCTTCCAGGGCCAGGTCGACCCGGGCCTGATGGCCGCCCTGCGCCTGCCGCCCGAGACCTTCGCCATCGACGGCGTCGAGTATTATGGCGGGATCGGCTTTTTGAAGGCCGGCCTCTTTTATGCCGACCGGCTCACCACGGTGAGCCCCAGTTACGCCCGGGAGATCCGCACCGACGAGGGCGGCATGGGGATGGGCGGGCTTTTGCGGCTGCGCGGCGGCGATCTGGAAGGAATCCGCAACGGGATCGACGAGCGCGTCTGGGACCCTGCCCGCGACCCGCATCTGCCTTCCGCCTACGGTCCCGATTCCCTGCAAGGCAAGACCCTTTGCAAGGCCGCTCTGCAGCGCCGCCTGCGCCTCGCGGAGAACCCGGATGCGTTGCTCCTGGGCGTGGTGAGCCGGCTCAGCCACCAAAAAGGCCTCGATCTGCTGCCGGGCCTCTTGCCGTGGCTCATGGAGCGCGGCTGCCAGCTCGCCTTGCTCGGGGCCGGCGAGCCGGCGCTGGAGGCCACCTTCGCCGCCGCCGCCCTGGCTCACCCGGGAAGGATCGGCTTCGTCCAGGGTTATGACGAGCCGCTCGCCCACCTCATCCAGGCGGGCTCGGACGCCATCCTCGTGCCCTCGCGCTTCGAGCCCTGCGGCCTCACCCAGCTCTGCGCCCAGCGCTATGGCAGCCTGCCCCTGGTGGCCCGCGTGGGCGGCCTCGCCGACACGGTGATCGACGCCAACGACGCCGCCCTCGACGACAGGGTCGCCACCGGCCTGCATTTCCACCCGGTCACCGCGGAGGCCCTGGCCGAGGGCCTGGACCGCCTCCTGCGCCTGTGGTCCCGCCCCGAGGCCTGGCGCACCGTCCAGGCCCGCGCCATGACTCGCGACCTCGGCTGGTCCCGCCCCGCCCGCCACTATCACGAGCTTTACGAGGGGCTTCTCCGGCACCGAGATTGACGCCGCCCTCCTTTGATATCATAAAACCTTGATATCACGTCGGAGGATGGCATGCGCAATCGCTCTGGACCGCCTGTTTCCGGTGACGATTTCGCCTTTCGCGAACGCGAGCTGCGCTTCGCCGAGCAGGCGCTCCTGGATGGCAACAGCATCCTCCTCTTTGGCCTGCGCCGCATCGGCAAGACCTCGCTCCTGCACGAGCTCAAGAGGCGGCTGGAGGCCGACGGCCGGGCCTGGTGCTGTCTCGTCGACGTGCAGGACAAGGAAAGCGCTTCAGAGTTCTTTCTGGAGCTTCTGGATGCGCTGCCGACGACTGCCGAGCAGGCGCTCGACAAGTGGATAGGGAAGGCCAGGACGCTGCCGAGCAGCCTCTGGAACACCCTTCAAAAGCGCGTGCGCAAGGGCAGCTTCGGTGGAGCCGGGATCGAGCTCGACAAGACTATCGTCGACTACTGGAAGCCCCTCGCGGACGCGGTCGAGAGGACCGTGCCCGGGCTGGACAGGCCGGTGGTTCTCCTGATCGACGAGTTGCCCTTCTTCGTCGAGAATCTTCATGCCCGCGATAAAGACACCGCCCTGGTCAAGCAGATCCTGGCGACCCTGCGCTCCTGGCGTCAGGCCGGCGTTCCCATGGCGCTCGCCGGCTCGATCAGCATCGACCAGCTGCTGGAAGATCTCGGCGTCTCCAATCTCGTGCTCAACGACGTCTCACGGCTGGAGCTGCATCCTCTCCCCCGCGAGGAAGCCCGGGAGATGCTGCGCCGGCTCGCCACGGCAAAGGACCTCGCGGGCTGGGACGATACCACCATCGACGCCGTGCTCGATCGTCTCGACGACTGGTTTCCCTTCTTTCTGCAATGCGCCTTCCACCATCTGCAGCACGAGGAGCCGGGCGACGGGTTCCGGCTCGACGAGATCTTCGCCCGCCACATCGAGCCCGATCTGCAGCGCTCCTTCTTCGCCCAGTTCGACGATCGGCTGACACGCCGCTTTCCGGAGAAGGAGCGCAAGGCGGCCGAGCAGGTGCTGAATCTCATGGCAAGGGTTGAGCCTCCTTCACTTGCTATCGGGCGGATCGAGAAGATCGCCTCGACTCACGTCGTCGACCTTACCGGGCTCGTGCGGCGTCTGGAGGTCCAGCAGTTCATCCGGCCGGTGGCAGGAAAGCCCGGGCATTACGAGTTTCCCTTCCGGCTGGTTCGCCGGTGGCGGCAGGCGCGGGGTGGCGCTTGAGGATGCGCGCCTCGCGCTTCAACCCGCACGCCATGAGCGACGAGGCCGTCAAGGCGCTCGCCACCGGCCGGGAGGACGTTCTCGCGCAGATCCTCGGGGTGATCGAGGCGAACCGCAGTGGCGGCGGGTCTTTGCAGCACGTCCTGATCACCGCGCCGCGTGGCATGGGCAAGTCCTTCCTGCTGCGCCTCGTCCAGGTGGCGCTGCAGGAGCGGACCGACCCGCCCCGCTTCGTGCTGCTGCCCGAGGAGCAGCCCAATATCACCACGCCGGCTTCCTTCCTGGACGAGATCCGCCGGAGGCTGGAAGGCGGCGATCCGAGGGCCGCCATGCCCCGCTTCGCCGAGGAGGGCCCGGGCGCCTGGGAGGAGGCCGCAGCCCGGCTGGAGGCAGCCATCCGTGCGGCGATGCCGGACGACCCGCACCCCCTGCTGGTTGCCGCCGTCGAGAACCTCGATGTGCTCCTCGACTCGGTGTTCCGGGGAAAGGCCGACCAGTCGCGGCTGCGCAAGCTTCTGGCGGGCCAGCCGCACCTCATGCTCCTCGCCACCACGCTCAAGGGCGATCTCGACCAGAGCTACGATGCGCGCCTGTTCCACGCCTTCGCCCACAAGCGATTGCGCCCGTGGGAGCAGGCCGACTACGTGGCCTATTTCCGCCGCCGGGCAGGAACAAAGGGTGCGATCCACCCCGGCGAGAGCAGGCTGAAGGCCATCGCCACCTTCACCGGCGGCAGCCCCCGCATGGCGGTGGTGCTGGCCGACCTCGTCGAGGAGGGCGATCCGCTCTCCGCCGCCGGCACGCTCGACCGGCTGGTCGACGAGCTGACCCCCTACTACCAGGACCTCCTGGAGCGCATGCCGCCGCGCAGCCGGGCGCTGTTCGACGCGCTGGTGCGCGGCGGCGAGCCCTGCTCGCAGAGCGATCTGGCTGTCCGCGTCGGCACCACCCAGAACCGCATCGCCCAGCATTTCGCCTGGCTGCGCGAAAACGAGGTGGTGTTCGGCGAGCGCCGCCAGGGCGGCCGGGACTTTCTCTACCGCGTCGCCGACCGTGTCTTTGTCCAATATTACAAAAAACGCTTTATCCTGCACGGCATGGACTACACCCCACTCGCGGCGATGACAGATTTTCTGGAGATGTTCTTCAGCGTCGATGAAAATCGGGCATACGCGCAAGACCTACTGAAGCGCGGGGCGAAGCGTGAGGCACAGATCTTCATGCAGGTGGCGCTGGAACAGGCAAAGCAGATTGAATCTCGGTTGTTAGTACAAATTGATTTCACCAAGAACAGTAGGCTACTGATCGACGCCGGTCGCTTCGAGGAGGCCGTCGACACTCTCCGCCGCGCCGCAGCCTTCGCCGAGGAGACAGGCGACAAGAAGGAGCTGGCAGCCTGCCTGCTCTCCATGGGGCGGAGCCTTCGCCGGCTCCAGCGCTTCGAGGAGGCCGTCGACACTCTCCGCCGCGCCGCGACCCTCGCCGAGGAGACAGGCGACAAGGACATGCAAACGACCTGTCTGCTCTCCATGGGGCGGAGCCTTCGCCGGCTCCAGCGCTTCGAGGAGGCCGTCGACCCTCTCCGCCGCGCCGCGACCCTCGCCGAGGAGACAGGCGACAAGGACATGCAAACGACCTGTCTGCTCTCCATGGGGCGGAGCCTTCGCCGGCTCCAGCGCTTCGAGGAGGCCGTCGACCCTCTCCGCCGCGCCGC
>JAWZSN010000015.1:0-137598 GCA_033875255.1 Geminicoccaceae bacterium 1502E
ACAGCCCCGCCGCCTACTCCCGCCCCAGCCCCCGCCACTCCAGCTGCAAGGTCCGGGGCCGATAGACGAACACCCCGTCGTTTGCCGCCTGCTCCACGACGCACCTCCTGACCGGCAAGAGAGGGCGTGAGGATAGCATGGGGTAGGAATAATTGCCAATTCAAGGGGCATTCCACGGCGGCGAGAGTCACGGCCGCCTTCGGCCCGGACGCTGCGACAGGGGCCGCTAAAGGAGCACATGCCGTCGATGGGGTGCCGCCGCGGCGCGCAGCTGTTCCAGCCCGGCTGCAAAGCCTCTAGGCTTCCCCCGCCTGAACCAGCCGAGTGAGCCATGCCCGACGCCGCCAGCCTGCACCGCGACGCCATCGTCTGGGACGCGCATGCCTGCGTGCCGCTGCATCCCGACGCCGATCTCACCATGCTGCGCCGCCACCATGCGGCCGGCGCGACCTTCGTGTCGGTCAATATCGGCATGGACATGAACCCGCCAGAGCAGATCCTGCCGGTGATCGCCTCGTTCCGCGCCCAGTTGGCACGGCACCGCGAGCTCTTCGTTCCCGTCGACACGGTGGCCGACGTGGAGCGGGCCAAGGCCGAGGGCAAGCTCGCCGTGGCGCTCGATCTGGAAGGTGCGGTCCCGCTCCTCGGCCGGCCGGAGATGGTCAAGCTCTACCACGCCCTGGGCGTCCGCCAGATCCACCTCGCCTACAACCGGAACAACGAGGTCGGTGGCGGCTGCTATGACGAGGACGTTCCGCTGAGCCCGCTCGGGCGTCGCGTCGTGGCGGCGGTCCACGGGGCGGGCCTGCTGATGGACTGCTCGCACACCGGCTACCGCACCAGCCTCGACATCATGGAGCTGGGCCTGGGGCCGGTGATCTTCAGCCATGCCAACCCGCGCGCCATCAAGCACGACCTGCGCAACGTCACCGACGAGCAGATCGACGCCTGCGTGGCCACCGGCGGCATCGTCTGCGTCAACGGGGTAGGCCGCTTTCTCACCGACCCTGCAGGCGGGACCGCCTCGATCCTCGACTGCATCGACTATCTGGCCGACCGCATCGGCACGGACCGGGTGGGACTCGGCATCGACTACAGCTATCCCTCCGGCGGCCTCGACGACGACCCGCCGGGCCTCGACCGCAACCACTGGTGGCCACCGGCCCACGGCTATGGCGGCGGGATCAGCGGTATCCGTATCGCCGCCCCCGAGCAGCTCCCCGAGATCACCGAGGGCCTGCTCGCCCGCGGCTATGGCGAGGAGGCGGTGCGCGACATTCTGGGCCGCAACATGCTGGGCCTCGCGCGCCGGGTCTGGGACCGCGAGCGGCGCTGAGGACGCACGGCATGAGCGGAGCAACGACCGGTCCCGAGATGCGCCGGGCCAGCCCCTGCGTGGGGGTCTGCGAGATCGATGGGGCCACGGGGTTCTGCGTCGGCTGCGCCCGCACCCTGGACGAGATCGCCTCTTGGGGCAGCGCCAGTGAGACCGCGCGCGACGCCATCCGGGCAGTCCTTCCGGCACGGGCGTCACGCCTTGCGCGTGCAGGAAAGACGCCGCGCGGCTGACCCGAACAGCCTGACCGCGCCAGATCGCCCGAAGACATGAAAGCCGGCTGAACGCTCGCCGCCGCCAACCGACAAGAACAGAAAGCGAGAGCCGCGCGCAGCGCCCTGCACGACCCTTGCCGCCTTCAGACGCCGGCCATCACCTCACGCTCGATGGAAAGGGCGCGGCGTTGCGGCAGGAGCGTCTCGATGGGCCGGCCGCGGAACGAGGCGGGCGCGTCCTGGCCCAGCCAGTGATAGACGGTCGGCACCATGTCGGCGATCTCGTGCACCCCGTCTATCACACCCGGGGCGATGCCCGGGCCGGAGGCCGCGAACCAGCCGATGGGGCGATGATTGCCCGAGCGCCCCGAGAGGAACCGCTCGCCCCTGTGCCAGCGCACCTGGCCGCCCGAGGGAAAGCGCACGCCGGCCGTGGAGGTGGTGGCGAGCTCCTGCCAGTTGACCAGCAGATCCGGCAGGAAAGGACGTGCCGGATCGTCGGGCGGCACGAAATCGTCGGTGCGCTCTACCGCGCGTACCACCGGCGCGCCGGTCTCGACCTCCTCGAGCCTCAGGAACGACTCGCACAGCTCCTCGCACAGCGCCTCGAAGGCCGGCCCCGGCTCGACGATCCCCTGGGCCTCGCGACCCTGGAGATTGACGCGCAGGAAACCGTTCAGATCGGATGGCAGGGCGAACCAGCGGGTGCCCGACCAGTCGTGCAGGCGGCGCGAGAGGAAAGGCACCAGGTGGCGCTGCGAGGATTCCGGCAGGCTCGACATGATCCGCTGGACCATGGAGCGCGGCAGCACGCCCTTGAGCCGCTGCAGGGCGGTGGGCCGGCGCGGGCCGGCAGCTTTCGTGGCCTCGGCCTGGCCGGCGATCTGCTGGAAACGCTCCGACCAGCCGTTGTTCGGGCCCATGCCGTGCAGGGCGAAGACCATCACCCGGGAGCCGGCGGGAGCAGCCTCGAGCATCCGCCCGAGCGCCTTGTCGGCTTCCTCGTAGACCTCGTCGAGAGCGCTCCGCAAGAGCGCCTTCTCCTCGCCGCCGAGCATCGCCTGGTCGAGCTGGCCGAGGTCCCAAAGATAGTGGCCGGCCCGGTGCATCGCGCCGAATACCAGCACGAAGAGGTCCCAGCTCTCCTCCGACAGCATCGCCTCGCCGATGGCGCCCATCTGGCGGGTCGCCGCCAGCGCCTGTTCGCGCAGCTGGAGCAACTCGGCGGCTGTACGACGGCCATAGGCCTCGGGGCCGAGCGGCGGCGGGCCGAAACGCCCGGCAAGCCTGCGCCAGCTGCGCTGCGGCGCCGTCCTGCGCTCGAAGAGGTCGTGAACCTGCCAGCCCTGTACCACCAGCCCGTCGCCGCCAGGCTCGCGGACGGGGGCCTGGGGCACGTCGAATACGGCACAGCGCAGGCCGCGCCCGGCAAGGTCCTCCCAGAACGGTCGCGGCGCGCCCGACGCGGCGGTGACCCATTCCAGCCGCATCCGCTCGGGATTCCATAGCTTGGGGAAGTACCAACGCGCCGCAGCGCCACCCTCGAACCATTTCGGCCAGACCATGGCCGAAAGGCCGGTCGGTCGCTGGACCAGGGAGCCGCTCGTTCCGCCCGCCACCAGGGCGGCGAGATTGGGCATGCGTCCGGAGTCCATCAGCCGCTCGGTGATGGCTATCTCGGCCGCATCCATCCCGATGAGCAGGACCGGGCCTGCGGTCATCAACTATCCCCCCGAAGAAAGCGAGCACCCCTGACGCCATGCGACAGCGCCGCGGGGTCCATCGTGCATCGATCTGTCCGTCGATTGATGGACGTCCTGCCGTCAGGAGATGTTCCGCGGCCGCGAGCACACGGCGAGCAGGACCCCAACCGCCGGTCGCGCTCCCGGTTCCGCGTCTCCTGCCTTTCATCGACGACGCCCGCCGCCGGTGCCGCGGATCCTGCCTGCCGACGATGACAAGCTCGTGCGTCAGGCCGCGTCCCATTGGGGCGCAAAGCCCGCGGCCGCCACCATACGCCCGTCGGGTCGGGCGAGCCCGGCGATCTGCCGCATCTCCTCCTCGGAGAGAGTGAAATCGAACACCTCGAGGTTGAGACGCGCATGGTCCGGCTTCGAGGACCGCGGGATGGCGATGACACCTTCCTGCTGGACCAGCCAGCGCAGCCCGATCTGGCCGGGCGTGCGGCCGTGGCGCTTTGCGATCGCCTCGACGACCGGCTCCGCGAAGAACCGGCCGCGGGCCAGGGGGCAGTAGGCGGTGAGCGCCATGCCGCTGGCGCGCAGCTTGGCCAGCACGCGTCCCTGGTCGAGATAGGGGTGATACTCGACCTGGTTGGCGACGAGCTTCGTGGCGGAAAGGGAGATCGCCTCGTCGAGCAGGCGGGTGGTGAAATTGCTAACCCCTGCATGGCGGGTCTGGCCGCGCTCGACCACCTCGTTCAGCGCCCCCATCGTCTCGCGCAGCGGCACATCGGGGTTGGGCCAGTGCAGCAGGAGGAGGTCGACCTGCTCGACGCCGAGCCTGCGCAAGCTCTCCTCGGCGGCCCGCTGCAGGCAGCCGGTGCGGAACTGCTCGGGCCAGATCTTGGTGGTGAGGAAGATCGTCTCGCGCGGCAGGCCGCTGGCCCGCAGCGCTGCCCCGACCGCAGCCTCGTTGCCGTACATCTGGGCGGTGTCGATGTGCCGGTAGCCCATCTCGAGGGCCGCTTCGACCATTGCCTGGGCCTGACCGCCCCGCAGCTCCCACGTGCCGAATCCGATCGCCGGGATCTTCGCACCGTTGGCTTCGACAAGATGCATGGCAGCACTCCTTGCAGGAAATCGTCCCGCCGCTCACGCCCTCTGCCGCCGCGGCCCTGCCCGTCCTATAACGCACACCGGTTGGTGACAACGCCGGGAGCCCCGACATGCACGACGACAACCCTTCGCTGCGGCTCGCCGCGATCCAGGCCGTGGCGCAGGAGGCGGGTGCCCTGGGCATGCATTATTTCCGCCGCCGCGACACGCTCGTGGTCGAGGGCAAGGGCCTGCAGGACATCGTGTCCATCGCCGACCGCGCGGTCGAGGACCTGATCCGCGGGCGCATCGCCGAGCTCTTCCCCGAGGACGGCTTTCTGGGCGAGGAGGGCGGTCATCAGGAGGGCAGCTCCGGCGGCACCTGGGTGGTCGACCCGATCGACGGCACCTGGTGCTTCCTCAACGGAATCGGCGCCTGGTGCGTGGCGATCGCCTATGTCCGTGACGGCCGCATCGAGCATGGCGTCATCTGGGATCCCAACGCCCAGGAGATGTTCGCCGCCAGCCGCGGCAAGGGGGCGAGCCTCAACGGCCAGCCGATCCGCACCCTCGAGGCGGCGAGCCTGCGCGACGGCTCCTTGAGCGTCGGCTTCTCGCACCGCTCGAAGCCCGAGGAGGTCAGCGGGCTCATCGGCCGGCTCCTCGAGGCCGGCGGCATGTACCACCGCCACGGCAGCGGCGCGCTGGGCCTCGCCTGGACCGCCTGCGGGCGCCTGGTCGGCTATGTCGAGCCGCACATGAACAGCTGGGACGCCCTGGCCGGGCTGCTGCTGATCGAGGAGGCCGGTGGCCGGGTCAACGACTTCCTGGCCGATAACGGCCTGCTCCAGGGCAACCGTGTGCTGGCCGGCCCGGCCGGGCTCTACCCGACTTTGGAGAAGCTCGCCGACTGGGGATAGGCCCCGGCTGACGAAAAGGCGGATCTGGCTGACAGTTGGGGGCGGTGCGGGTCGGGCCGGGTGGAAGCTCGCGACGGCCGCCGCCCCACGCCACCGCTCCTGCAATCTCGTTGAGGGAATCGCTCCTGGGCTCAACCTGGAAGCCCGTCGACCTCAGGAGCCTCGTCGGCCTGCCGGTCCCACATCGCCCGGCCGCCCATGCAGATATGCGCATCGGGTCGCCTGTCGACCACGCTGTCGAGGCTTCCGGCGGGAACGGCCAGCAGACCTCCCTCCAGCTGGACGCCCGGAACCGCCGACCCGCAATTGCTGCAGAAGCTCTTTTGATGACGCGTCGACGGCAGCCGGTACGTCCTAACGAGATCCTCGCCGGACAGCCATGTGATCGTCGCCGTCGTCGAGAACAGGTTCGCCGCGTAGGCCGATCCCGTATCCTTGCGACAGCGCGAGCAATGGCAAAGGAAGAAGCTCTCGAACACGCCGGAAATCTCGAAAGCTACATTTCCGCAAAGACAAGAGCCTGCGACGTCTGGATCCATAGTCTCGCCCATGCGCATCTACCATCATCTCCTCGGGACAATGACCCGATCCTGCTGCCCGGCCTGCATTCAATCGGCAATACTGAGAAGAGACCGGCGCGCGCAGCGCCGCTGCCAGGAGGCCGCTCCGGGGGGGGACGGGCGCTAGCCAGCGGTGCTGGCGAGCAGCTCGCGCAGCTCGCGCTTGAGGATCTTCCCGTAGTTGGACTTGGGCAGCGTCTCCAGGAAGACATAGGTCCTGGGCCGCTTGAAGCGGGCGATCCGCGCCCGGCACAGCGCGTCCAGCTCCTCCTCGCTGGTGCCTGCCTCGGCCACCACGCAGGCCACCACCCGCTCGCCCCACTCGAGATCCGGCAGGCCCACCACCGAGACCTCGCGAACCTTGGGATGGCACAGCAGCACCTCCTCGACCTCGCGCGGGTAGATATTGCTGCCCCCCGAGATGATGAGGTCCTTCGAGCGGTCCTTGAGGGTCAAGAAGCCCGCCTCGTCGAGCACGCCCATGTCGCCGGTGCGCAGCCAGCCGCCGCCCATGGTGCGGGAAGTGGCCTCGGCATTGCGCCAATAGCCGGGCACCACGCTGTCGCCGCGCACCATGATCTCGCCCGCCTGGCCGGGCGGCAGCGCCCGTCCCTCCTCGTCGCCGATCCTCAGCTCGACCACGAGCTGAGCCGTGCCGGCCGATTGCAGGCGGTCGCTGCGCCCGGCCCGAACCGCCTCCTCGTGGCCCCGCTTGTCCAGCGCGGTGATGCACATCGGGCTCTCACCCTGGCCGTAGAGCTGCGCCAGGCGAAAGCCGAACACGTCGTGCGCCGCCTCGAGGTCGGCCAGGTACATCGGCGCGCCGCCATAGACGAGGGTGGCGAGGTTCGCGAGATCGGGCGCCTCCAGCATCGCGTGGCGGGTCAGCCGCTTGATCATGGTGGGCGCTGCGAACATGTGGGCGCGCGGGTGGGCGGCGATCATGGAGAAAACCTCGCCGGCATCGAAGCCGCCGCTCTCGGGGATCACCTGGGCCGAGCCCATGGCGGCGTGCGGCACCATGTAGAGCCCCGAGCCGTGCGACAGCGGGGCGGCGTGGAGCAGCGCCGATCCCGGCTCGACCGGATCGACGTCGATGAGATAGCCGCAGGTCATGGCGCGGAGGTTGCGGTGGGTGATCATGGCACCCTTGGGGCGGCCGGTGGTGCCCGAGGTATAGAAGAGCCAGGCCATCGCGTCGGGCCCCGCCTCGGCCAGCGCCAGCGGCTCCGCCTCGAGGAGACGCCGCCACTCCGCCGAGCCCGCCTCGAGAACATGGCGCAGCGCCGGCATGCCCGCCGCCGCCTCGGCCACGGCGGCCGAGGAGGCGGGCGAGCTCACGCACAAGGCTGCCCCTGAATCCTCCAGAATCCAGGCGAACTCGGCCGGGTGCAGCCTGGCGTTGACCGGCACCGGCGCCAGCCCCGCCCACCAGGCAGCCAGCATCGCCTCCACATAGTCGGGGCGGTTCTCCATGAAGATCGCGACGCGGTCGCCTTCGGCCAGCCCCAGCCGCCCGCGCAGGCCACCGGCGAGGCGCGAGGCGCGCAGCACCAGCTCGGCCCAGCCGGCCAGCGTGGTGCCGCCCAGCGCCAGCGCCGGCTCGTTGGGGTGAAGGCGGGCGGCTCGGGCGAAGAAATGGGCGACGTTCATGGCTGGTCCTCCCCGGGATTGATCCTGCCGGAAGAGGAGCCGGCTGCGCAACTCGCTCAGCCCCGCGCCATTCGTCCCGCCATGCGCTCGAAGCGCACCACCATCGCGATTGCCACGGCCGCCAGCGCCACCGCCAGCCCCCACCAGATCCCGGTGCCGCCCAGCGGCGTATGGAGGCCCAGGAACAGGCAGGTCGGAAAGCCCAGGCCCCAGTAGCCGCCGATGGCGATCCACATCGGCACCGCCGTGTCGCGCAAGCCGCGCAGGTTGGCGATGCCGATCACCTGCCAGCAGTCGACGAGCTGGAAGACCGCCGCCACCTGCAGGAATGCGGCAGCAAGGAGGATCGCCCGCGAGCCGTCCTCGGCAGCACCCAGGAACAGGCCCGCCAGCGGCTGCGGCATCAGCCAGAAGAAGATTGCCGTGGCGAGGCTGAAGACGGTGCCGAAGGCGATGGCGACGCGGCCCGCCAGGAGGACCCCTTCCGCGTTGCCGCGGCCGGCGGCGAGGCCCACGCGGATGGTCGCCGCCTGGCTGATGCCCAGCGGGATCATGAAGGCGCTGGCGGTGATCTGCAGGGTCACCTGGTGCGCCGCCAGCTGGACCGCGCCCACCAGACCCATGAGCTGCGTGGAGGCGGCGAAAAGACCGCTTTCCATCAGCATCGCCGCACCGATCGGCAGACCCACGCGCATCACCGTGGCAAAGCACTTCCAGTCGGGCCTCCAAAAGCGGCCGAGAATGGCGAAGCGGCGGAAGGCACGGTGGCGGAGCGTCCAGACGAGCAGCACGAGGAACATCAGCGCCTGGGTCACCGAGGCGCCGATAGCACCGCCGACCAGGCCCAGCGCCGGAAAGCCCAACGGGCCGAAGATAAGGACCCAGCTCAAGAGCGCGTTGAACGGCACCGCCAGCAGCGTGATCACCAAAAAGGCGCGAGTATGCCCGAAGGCGCCGGTGAAGCTGCGCAGCACGATGAAGAAGCCGGCGAAGGGCAGGCCCCAGAGCAAGGCGCGAAGATAGCGCTCGGCCGGGCCGATGAGCTCCGGCGCCTGGCCGACCGCGCCCAGCAGGGCGCCGCCGTGCCAGAGCAGGATCATGAAGAGCAGGCTGACGAGCCCGCTCGCCCACAAGCCCTGGCGAACCGCCCGGCGCACCTCGCGCGGGCGGCGCGCGCCACGCGCCTGCGCCACGAGAGGGGCGGCAGCGCTGGCGAGCCCGATGATGAAAAGCATGAAGGGATGATAGAGGCTGACGCCCAGGCTCGCCGCCGCAAGATCGCGCGTGCCCAGCCAGCCGATGAGAATGATCTCGGTTGTCTGGATCGAGAGCTGCGCGAACTGGGTGAGCGCCATCGGCAGGGCGAGCCGCAGCGTGGCCCGCCCTTCCTCGCCCGCCGTCAGGCGGGGCGGCGCGCCAAGGGGCTCACGCCCGGCGCACTGCGCCATGGTGGCGGACATGAGACGACCATTCATTCAGGGATTGCCGACGGGCCGACGATGCCGCCCCCGCCCTGCCCGGTCAAACGCCGCCGGTGCACTCCTGCTCTGCCCTTCCGGCGGGGATGGCCGGCCTCAGCCCTCCGGCCAGCCGAAGATCTCGGGGTCGCGGAAGCGGAACAGCTTCTGGTCGAGCTTCATGCCGGTCTGGAGCTCCTCGAGGATCACCGTCGTGACGAGCCCCTGGGCGTCGGTGACCGCCCAGCGGCGGAGCTCCATCGGTGCTTTGGCGAAGTAGAGTGTCACCTGGCCCTGCTCGGCCTGGCCGCTGCGCGCCACGCTCACCGCCACCTCGCCGCCGCCGCTACGCACGTCCACGGCCTCGATCCCGTCGCCCAGCCTGACCTGGCGGTCGAGGATGAAGCCCAGCGGGGTCTCGGCGAGCGGCAGGGTGTTGACCTGCCGGATGCTCGAATCGACGAATACCAGCCGCCAGTCGGTGGCGATCAGCAGGATCTTCGAGGGCGGATCGTAGTCGAACCGCAGCCTGCCCGGGCGCTGCAGGTAGAGCATGCCCGTGGCCATCTCGCCGGAGGGAGCGATCTGCGTGAATCGCGCCTTGAGCGTGGTGATGTTGTTGAGATAGCGCTCGATCTCCTCGAGCAGAGCGGCCTCGTCCGGCGGCACTGCCGCACCCGGGGCGCCGGGAAGGAGTGCCGCAAGGGCGAGGCCGCCCAGAAGCGCGCGTCGGTGGATCACTGCTGCCCTCTCGGGCGGCGGGCTTCCGGCCCGTCCGGTCGCCGCTGCCGCCTCACCTCCGGTTAGATATCGGTCGGCTCGTCGCCGTCCACCCCGCCGCGTCCCATCAGCACCTGGCGGCGCCCCACATGGTCGGCGGCGCTGATCAGCCCGTCCTGCTCCATGCGCTCGATCAGCTTGGCGGCACTGTTGTAGCCGACGCTGAGCTTGCGCTGCAGGTAGCTGGTCGAGGCCTTGCCGTCGCGGGCCACCACCTGCACCGCCTGGTTGTAGAGCGAGTCGCCGCCATCGCCGCCCGGCACCCCGGCCGCGGCATCGCCGGCACCGCCCTCGGCCGCCCCCTCGGAGGTGACCTCCTCGTCATACTCCGGCGGTCCCTGGGTCTTGAGGTGGCGGACCACCGCCTCGACCTCGGCGTCGGTGACGAGCGCTCCGTGAATGCGGTTGATGCGGTCGCCGGGCATCAGATAGAGCATGTCGCCCTGGCCCAGGAGCTGCTCGGCGCCGGCGTCGCCCAGCACGGTGCGGCTGTCGATCTTGGAGCTCACGCGGAAGCTGATGCGCGAGGGCAGGTTGGCCTTGATGACGCCGGTGATGACGTCCACCGACGGGCGCTGCGTGGCCACGATCAGATGCACGCCGGCGGCACGGGCCTTTTGCGACAGACGCTGGATCGCGTTCTCGATCTCCTTGCCGGCAGTGAGCATCAGGTCCGCCACCTCGTCGACGATCACCACGATGAGCGGCAGCGGCTCCATCGGGATCGGCTGCTCCTCGTAGATGGGCACGCCGGTGCCCGGCTCGAACCCGGTGCGCACGCGGCGGGTGAGCTGCTCGCCGCGGGCCTTGGCCTGGAGGATGCGCCGGTTGAAGGCGAAGATGTCGCGCACGCCCAGATGCGACATCAGCCGGTAGCGCTCGTCCATCTGCCGGACGACCCACTTGAGCGCCACCACCGCCTTGTGCGGCTCGGTGACGACCGGCGCCAGGAGGTGCGGGATGTCCTCGTAGACCGACAGCTCGATGACCTTGGGGTCGATCATGATGATCCGGCACTCGTCCGGCGTCAGCCGGTAGAGGAGCGAGAGGATCATCGCGTTGATCGCCACCGACTTGCCCGAGCCGGTGGTGCCGGCGATGAGCAGATGCGGCATGCGCGCCAGATCGACGATCACCGGGTTGCCGGAGATGTCCTTGCCCAGCGCCATGGCGAGCCGGGCTTCCGAGCGGGCGTAGCGGTCGCTCTCGAACAGCTCGCGCAGGAACACGGTCTCGCGCCGCTCGTTGGGCAGCTCGATGCCGATCACGTTGCGGCCGGGCACCGTCGCCACGCGCACCGAGAGCGCGCAGAGCGAGCGGGCGATGTCGTCGGCGAGGCTGATGACCCGCTGCGAGCGGGTCCCGGGAGCCGGCTCCAGCTCGTAGAGCGTGACCACCGGGCCGGGCTTGACGTCGATGATCTGGCCGCGCACGCCGAAATCGTCGAGCACCGCCTCGAGCTGGCGGGCCGTCTCGTGGAGCGCCTCCTTGGTCAGCGCCGGGCAGGGCTCGTGGAAGGCCGGGGCCAGCATGTCGAAGGTCGGCAGCTCGAACTCGCCCTCCGGCGCGCGCTGCGGCGGCGGAGCCGCCCGGGCGGGCACCTCGCGCGGCGGCTGGTGCCGGATCTGCACCGGCGCGGCGTCCTCGGCCGGTTCCGGATCGTCGTCCTCGGCCGGCATCTCCCAGGGCAGCGGCTCGTCGTCGAGACGCCTCGGGGCGGGCTCGGCCCGCGCCGGCACTGCTGCCGGGCGCGAGGCCGTGCGCCGCAGGCGCCGCGGCTCCGGCGCCGGCTCGTCCTCCCCGGCGAACGCGCCTTCAGGCTCGAGCTCCTCGGCCTGGGGCTCCGCGATGGTGCCCGGGCGGCGCGGGCGCAGCCGCGGCTGGGCCGGCTGCTCGGCCGGCTCCTCCCCCTCGACGCGCCGCCGCTCGAGCAGGCTGCCCAGGCGCCCGGCGAGCCCCGCCTTGGCGACCCGCTCGGGCAGGGCGGCGGTGGTCTGCTGGACGGCCGCCGCCGAGTGCCGGACCCCCCGGGTCACGGCCCGGCCGGTGACCACGCCGGCCCGGCTCGCCGCCTCGCCGACATGGCGCCCGGCCCAGCGCGAGGCAGTGGCCAGCCGGCCCATTGCCCAGACGCTCTCCGTCCAGCGCAGCCCGAGCGCCAGCACGCCCAGCAGCAGGGCCGCGAGCCCGGTGGTCAGGGCGTAGCTGTCGAGCGGCATGCTGGGCTGGGCGCGGGCCAGGAAGAAATCGCCGACAAAGCCGCCGAGACCGACCCTGAAAGGCCACTCGCCACGCGGCGGCGCCGGCTGGGCGGCAAAGAACGCAGCCGCCGCCAGGAGGGCGAAGGGGAGCACCAGCACCGGCAGCCACGGCCAGTCGAGCGGCCGGGCGGAGGCGATGCGGATGCCCCAGCTCGCGGTGGCGAGGATCACCAGCCAGGCCGCCAGCCCGAACATCTGGTAGAGCAGGTCGGCCAGGTAGGCGCCGGTGATGCCCGCAGGATTGCTGGCGACGGTACCGGTGGCGTGGTTGAGCGAGGGATCGGCCGGATCGAATCCCCACAGCGCCACGGCGAGCCACAACGCGGCAGCGGCCAGCGCGGCTCCCCCGGCACGCCGCAAGAAGCTCCGCAGCCAGACGGCCACAGGACGGTCACCGAAGGCGTCGAAGGTCGAAGAGGCCATCCCTAGAAATCCAGTTGCATCACCGTCGTGGGAAGATCCGGCTCAGCCGAGCGTCTCGAGGATCCGGGTGCAGGCGCGGTCGACGACCTCGTCCTCGTGCACCAGGGCCAGGCGCAGATAGGGGGTGGCCGGGTTGCTCCCGTCCGCCGAGGCGCTCGCCAGGTAGCCGCCGGGCAAGGTGCGCACGCCCGCCCGCTCCCACAGCCGCAACGCTGCAGCCTCGCCGTCGCCGACGTCGAGCCACAGGAAGAATCCGCCCTCCGGCCGGTAGAAGCCGAAGCGGTTGCCGAGCCGCCGCTGCGCCACGTCGATCTTGCGGCGGTAGCGCTCGCGGTTCTCCTCGACATGGGTCTCGTCGCGCCACAGCGCCGTGGCCGCCGCCATCAGGGGCAAGGGCTGGACCGCGCCGGAGTAGGCACGCAGCCTGTGGAAGCGGCCGATCAGCGCCGGATCGCCGGCGACGAAGCCGGAGCGCAGGCCGGCCGCATTCGAGCGCTTGGAAAGCGAATGGAAGACCAGGACGTTGGCAAAGGAGCCGTCCTCGGCCCAGGCAGCCTCGAGGGCGCCCCGCGGCGGCTCGCCGTCATAGATCTCGGAATAGCACTCGTCGACCGCCAGCACGAAATCGTGGCGCCGGGCCAGGCGCACGGCACGGCGCAGATAGGCCATGTCGGCCACGCTGCCCTGGGGGTTGGAGGGCGTGCACACGTAGAAGACCGCGCAGCGGTCGAGCAGGGCCGGGTCGAGCGCGTCGAGGTCCGGCAGGAAGCCGGTCTCCCGGGTGACGTCGAGATAGACCGGCTCGGCGCCCGACATGGCCGCGGCGCCGGCATAGACCGCATAGACCGGGTTCGGCATCAAGACGGCGGGCGTGCGGCTGGCGGTGCGCTCGGGAACGAGCATCTGCGGCAGAAGGAACAGGCCCTCCTTGGTGCCGGCCAGCGGCAGCACGTTGCGGGCCTCGTCGAGCGCCCCGGCCGGCAGGCCGTAGCGGCGCGTCAGCCAGTCGACCGCGGTCTGCCGGAAGCCGGCCGTGCCGTTGACCGGCGGGTAGCGGTTCCACGAGCCGGCGTTGGCGGCCACCGTCTCCGCGAGGAGCTGCGGCGGCGCGTGCTGCGGCTCGCCGATCCCGAGGTCCAGCGTGTCGGCAAAGCCGGGCTCCACCGACCCAAGCAGCTTGGCCAGCCGCTTGAAGGGAAACTCCTGGAGCCGGTCGAGACGATCGTTCAGCATTCGGACAAATTCCACCGAAGCGCGAGCCAGTGTTCGAGCGGCACGTTAACATCGGCGAGGAAGGCGCGGCAACGGCTGACGTCTGGCTCAACCGCGAAGATCCGGGCGTGCACCTGCAGACGCGCCGCCTCAATGCCCGCCCGCAAACGGCCTGAACGGCAACCCCAGCGCTCGCGCCACCGGCTCGCAGGCAATGTCTCCGTGGCACACGTTGAGGCCTTGCGCCAGATGCCGGTCCTCCTCGAGAGCCCGTCGCCATCCCTTCCCGGCCAGCGCCAGGACAAACGGAAGGGTCGCGTTGTTGAGCGCGAAGGTCGAGGTGCGCGCCACCGCGCCCGGCATGTTGGTCACGCAATAGTGGATGACGTCGTCGACCCGGTAGACCGGGTCGGTGTGGCTGGTCGCTCGCGAGGTCTCGCTGCAGCCGCCCTGGTCGATCGAGATGTCGACAAACACCGAGCCCGGCCGCATGGCGGCGATCATCTCGGCGGTCACGATCCGCGGCGCGGCCGCGCCGGGCACGAGCACGGCGCCGATCACCAGATCCGCCGAGGCGACGTGATGGGCGATGGCATCCACGGTGGCGTAGAGCGTGTTGAGCACCGGCCCGAACTGCAGGTCGAGCTCGTAGAGCCGCTCGATGGAGCGGTCGATAACGTAGACCTGCGCCTCCATGCCCATCGCCATGCGGATGGCGTTGGTGCCCGACACCCCGCCACCCAGCACCACCACCTTGGCGGCATGCACCCCCGGCACGCCGCCCAGCAGCATGCCGCTGCCGCCCTGCATCTTCTCCAGATAGTGGGCGCCCACCTGCACGCTCATGCGCCCGGCCACCTCGCTCATCGGCGAGAGCAGCGGCAGCCGGCCCTTGCGGTCGGTGACCGTCTCGTAGGCGATCGCGACGCAGCCCGAGGCCATCAGCCCCTCGGCCTGCGGCCGGTCGGGGGCGAGATGCAGGTAGGTGAAGAGGATCTGGTCGGGGCGCAGCCTCCGCCACTCGTCGGGCTGCGGCTCCTTGACCTTCACGATCATGTCGGCGCGCGCGAAGATGTCCTCGGCACGGGCGGCCACCTCGGCTCCGGCCGCGCGGTAGGCCTGGTCGTCGAAGCCGATTCCGGCGCCCGCTTCGCTTTCGACGATCACCTTGTGGCCGTGATGCAACAGCTCGCGCACGCTGGCCGGCACCAGCCCGACCCGATATTCGTGCGCCTTTACCTCCCTGGGAACGCCCACGAGCATCGCCTGCAGCTCCCCTGACCCGCTGGCGCCGCCCCGCCGGGCGGCGGACTCGACAGGCTATCGCAGCGCCGCGCGGACCGCCAGCGCCGTACCCCGTATCACGCATGCGCCGATGCCCGCGCAGCCTGTTGGCCGGCGGCGGCACCGCGCGGTATGCTGCGCGCCGCGCCCGTCCCGCAAGCGCACCCGCCCGATCCGTCTCCTACCCTTCGGGGCCCTTCGATGCTGCTCCGCCTGTCCGCCGCCCTGCTGGCCTGGCTGCTCGTGCTTTCCGCCGCCACCGCCGCGGACCTGCGGTTCTTCCGCATCGGCACGGGGAGCGTGAGCGGCACCTATTTCCGCATCGGCGGGCTGATCGCCGACGCCGTCAGCAGCCCGCCCGGCAGCCGGCCTTGCGAGAAGGGCGGCAGCTGCGGGGTCCCCGGCCTGGTGGCGCTGGCACAGACCTCGGAAGGCTCGGTGAGCAATGCCGAGGGGATCATCTCGGGCGCGTTCGAGAGCGGTTTCGTGCAGAGCGACGTCGCCTACGCCGCCTATCGGGGCACCGGCGTGTTCCACGGCCGGCTGCCGGCCGAGGAGCTCCGCGCGATCGCCAATCTCTACCAGGAGAGCATCCATCTCGTGGTGCGTGCCGGGCTCGACGTGAGCAGCGTGCGCGACCTCGAGGGCCTGCGCGTGGGGCTCGACGAGGAAGGCTCGGGCACCCAGGCCGACGCGCGGCTGATCCTCGAGGCCTTCGGCCTGTCGGAGGAGGCGATCGATGCCAGCTACGACATGCCGGCGGTGGCCCTCGCGCGGATGCGCGCAGGCGAGCTCGACGCGATGTTCCTGGTGGGTGGCTACCCCATGGCCATCATCGACGAGCTGATCCGCGAGCTGGACGCGCGGCTGGTGCCGATCAAGGGGCCGGAGGCCGACCGGCTGGTACGCGAGCACGCCTATCTGGCCTTCGACATCATCCCCTTCGGCGTCTACGGCAACGGTCGCTCGGTAGAGACCTTGGGGGTGGGCGCGCAGTGGATCGTGCGGGCCGATCTCGAGGAGGAGCTCGCCTACGAGCTCACCCGGGCCCTGTGGCATCCGGTGACCGGCGACATCCTGCGCGAGGGCCATCCCCGCGGCCGCGACATCACGCTGCAGACCGCGCTCGAGGGGATCGCGATCCCGCTGCACCCGGGCGCCGAGCGCTTCTACCGCGAGAAGGGCCTGCTCGGTGACGAGTGAGCCGCAGGGGCCGGCGATCGACGTCCGCGGGCTCGGCAAGAGATTCGGGGAGGTCACCGCGGTCGAGGACCTGTCGTTCACGGTGCCGGCCGGACGGACGGTTGCCCTCCTGGGCGCCAATGGCGCCGGCAAGACCACCACCATCGCCATGCTGCTGGGCCTGCTCGAGCCCGGCGCGGGCGAGATCCGCCTCCTGGGCGAGGAGATCCCGCGGCACCGCTACCGGGTGCTCGCCCGGATGAACTTCTCGAGCCCCTATGTGGACCTGCCGCTACGCCTCACGGTGCGGCAGAACCTCATGGTCCACGCCGACCTCTACGGTGTGCCCGGGCCAGGCGAGCGGATCGCCGAGCTCGCCCGCGAGCTCGAGCTCGAAGCGTTCCTCCAGCGCCCGACCGGCCGCCTCTCGGCCGGCCAGAAAACCCGCGTGCTGCTGGCCAAGGCCCTCATCAACCGGCCCGACCTGCTGCTCCTCGACGAGCCCACCGCCTCGCTCGACCCCGACACCGCGGACCGCCTGCGCGGCTATCTCGAGGACTATCAGCGGCGGCACGGCGCCACCGTGCTGCTGGCCTCGCACAACATGGCCGAGGTCGAGCGCCTGGCGCACCACGTCCTGGTGATGAAGCGCGGCCGGCTTGTCGACGAGGGAAGCCCCCGTGAGCTTCTCGCCCGCTATGGCCGCACCGATCTCGAGCAGGTCTTTCTCGACATTGCCCGCGACCGCAGGGCGGCTCTCGCATGAGAGCGGCTGCCCCCCACCTCCTGGCGCTGCGCCGGGTGCGCGCCATGCTCCGCCGTCATCTCTATCTTCTGCTGGGCTCGTGGCCGCGCGTCCTCGACCTGCTCTACTGGCCGACCATCCAGATGATCCTGTGGGGCTTCATCACGAAGTTCCTCGCGGGCGAGAGCAGCCTCGTGGCACAGGCCGGCGGCATCTTCCTCTCGGCGGTGCTGCTCTGGGACACGCTCTTTCGCGGCCAGCTCGGCGTCTCCTTGTGCTTTTTGGAGGAGATGTACGCGCGCCATCTGGGCCATCTTTTCGTAAGCCCGCTGCGGCCGCACGAATACGTCCTGTCGGTCTTCCTGATAAGCCTCGTCCGGGTGAGCCTCGGGGTCGGCGGCGCTGCCCTGCTGGCCGTGCCGATCCACCAGTTCTCGCTGGCCGGCAGCCTGGGCTGGGCGATCATCCCGTTCTTCGCGGTGATGATCATGTTCGGCTGGGCAGTGGGGCTGATCATCTCCGCCCTGGTGCTGCGCCTCGGGCTCGGCGCCGAGAGCCTCGCCTGGGCCGCGATCTTCCTGATCCAGCCGCTGAGCGGGGTCTACTACCCGATCGAGACCCTGCCGGGATTCCTGCAGCCGGTCGCCTGGATGCTCCCCTCGGCCCCGGTCTTCGAGGGTATGCGTGCGGTCCTCATCGAGAACCGGTTCGACGCCGGCCTGTTCTTCTGGGCGCTGGGCCTGCTCGCCGCATGGCTCGCCGCCGCCGGCCTCGTCTTCGTGCTGCTGTTCCGCAGCGCTCGCCAGCGCGGGCTGCTGCTCCAGGTGGGCGAGTAGGCGCCCTCAGGCGCCGAGCGCGATCGCCGAGAGCTGCAGGCCGAAGCGGGTCTCGCCGGACAGGCAGGCACGGCGGTAGCTGAAGAAGCGTTCCGCCTCGGCGCAGGTGTCCCGCCCCAGCGCCTCGACCCGCTTGACGCCGGCCCGCCCGAGGCGCATCGCGACATAGCCCTCGAGGTCGAGATGGGGGCGGCTGCCGGCATTGCCGAAAAAGCCGGCGCTGGCCGGATCGGCCTGCACGAAGCGGGCCTCGAGCTCCGGCCCCACCTCGTAGGAGCGCCGGCCGATGCACGGGCCGACCGCGGCGTGGATACGCTCCAGCCGCGCCCCGGCGGCGAGCATCCCGGCCACCACCGACTCGAGCACGCCGCCGAGCGCGCCCTTCCAGCCGGCATGCGCGGCACCCACCACGCCGGCCCCGGCATCGGCCAGCAGCACCGGCGCGCAGTCGGCGCTGAGCACGCCGATGGCAAGGCCGCGCTCGCGGGTGACCAGCGCATCGGCGTCGGGCGCCTCCTCCATCGGCCAGGGCCGGACGACCTCGAGACAAAGCGTGCCGTGCACCTGCCGGGCGGTGACCAGCCGGGACGGCTCCACCTCGAGCGCCGCTGCCGCCAGGGCCCGGTTGCCGGCCACCGTCGCCGGCGCGTCGCCGCTCCTGAGGCCCATGTTGAGGCTGGCGAAGGGTCCCTCGCTCAGCCCCCCCTCGCGGGTGAAGAAGGCGTGGCGAAGGCCGCCCACCGCCAGCGCCTTCGCGCGGATCATCATGCGCCCCTCCCCTCTTCTGCCGAGAAGCCCGGCGGCAGCATGTGCCCGGCAGCCAGCGCCATCACCTGGAAAAGCTCGCCCATGGCCGCCGGCGCCACGAGCCGCGTCGCACCTGCCTGCAGCGCCTGCGCCTGGGCCGGCGTGGCCGCCTGCAGCAGCCGCTCGAGGCGCAGCCCGATGCCGAGCCGCGACAGGAAAGCGCCCTGGCCGAGCGGCCCCCAGGCGGCAACTCCAGCCTGCCGCGCCGCCGCCGCCAGCGCCGCGAAATCGACCCGGCTGGTCAGGTCGACCTCGCCCGGATCGGTCAGCGGATCGACCGGCCTGTGCGCCCGGACCGCCTGGAGCGTGTCGCCCAGCGGACCGGGCTTGGCGTAGTCGATCAGGAGGGCCGCCCCCTTCTGGGCCGCCAGCCGCTCTGCCAGACCGGCGACGAAGGCCTCGCGCGCCGGCGCCAGCTCGACAATCGCCCCCGGCTTCAAGGCGGCCGCCTGCGGCCCCAGGGCCTCGTCCAGTGCCGCCCGCCGCGGCGACGGCACAAAAAGAAAGCGGCGCTGCTCGTCGCGGCCGACCAGCCGCTCGTGCCAGCCATCGGGCAGACGCTGGAACTGACGGATCGGCAGCGCGTCGAGAAACTCGTTGGCGACTGCCAGGAGGGGCGCGTCGCCGGGCAGGCTCTCCAGCCCGTCGTGCCATTGCGCGCCGCTGCCCCCGAGCAGTGCTGCCTGCCGCCGGCGCAGGGCCGGGCTGGTCTCCACCAGATGAACCTGGAGCGCTGCCCGCAGCCCCGGCACCGTGTCGGCGGCGCGCAGCAGGTCGGCCATCAGCGTGCCGCGGCCCGGCCCGAACTCGGCCAGATGCAGCCTCGCCGGGCGCTTGAGGTCGATCCAGCACTGGGCGCACCACAGGCCGATCAGCTCGCCGAAGAGCTGCGAGATCTCCGGCGCCGTGGTGAAATCGCCCTTCTGGCCCAGGGGATCGCGGGTGGCGTAGTAGCCGTGGCGAGGATGACCCAGCGCCAGCCCCATGAAGCAGGCGAGATCGACCGGCCCTCCGGTGTCGATCAGGTCGTGCAGCAGCCGCCCGATCGCCGTCACCGGCCGACCTGCAGGGCGGTGCGCCGCTGGCGGGCCCGGGCCACCAGAAGGAGGCCCAGCGCCAGCATCGGCAGGGACAGGATCTGGCCCATGGTGAGCCCGCCCGGGAGGAGGCCGAGGAAGGCGTCCGGCTCGCGGAACAGCTCGACGAGCATCCGCGCCAGCGCATAGCCGGCGAGGAACACGCCGGCGAGCATGCCGTCGCTGCCCGGCCGTCGCGGCCGCCGCGCCAGCCAGAGCATGACGAGCAGCAGCACGAGCCCCTCCAGCGCCGCCTCGTAGAGCTGGCTGGGATGGCGCGCCATCGGGCCGGCCCCGGGAAAGACCATGGCCCACGGCACATCGGTGGGACGTCCCCAGAGCTCGCCGTTGATGAAATTGGCGATCCGTCCGAAGAGCAGGCCAAGCGGCGCCGCTACGGCGATCGCGTCGCACAGCTCGAGAAACGCCAGCCGGTGCTGCCGGGCGAAGACGGCGCAGGCGGCGAGCACGCCCAGAAGACCGCCATGGAACGACATGCCGCCCCGCCACACCGCGAGGATGTCGAGCGGGTGCGACAGATAGTAGCCCGGCTGGTAGAACAGGACGTAGCCCAAGCGCCCGCCGATGATGACGCCCAGCGTGATGTGGAACAGCAGGTCGTCGATCTGCTCGGGGTTGACGCGCCAGCCCGGCCGCTGCACGAGGGCCCGCACCAGCCGCCACCCGAGCAGAAGCCCGACGATATAGGCCAGCGCATACCAGCGGATCGCGACGGGACCGAAGGACACCAGCACCGGGTCGATCTGCGGGAACGGGATGGCGAGCACTGATATTCCTTTCGGGACGTAGCGGTCGCGGGCCGGGGCTTGTCGGGCCTCTTAGGAGAGGCTTCGCGCCGCGGCAAGGCGCAGCTCTCGCTTGCCGGTCGCCCGGGTCGGGCGCATATGCTTAGACGAACGCTTGCCCAGCGACTAGTTGATCGCCCGTGGCGTGAGGAGGGCCAGATGCAGACAGAGAACCGCCTTTTCGACGACCTTGCGCGGGTTGCGAGCGGGGCGCTCAACACTCTGGGCGGGCTTCGCGAGGAGATCGAGAGCCGTGTGCGCGAGCGGGTCGAGCGCCTCGCCAACGAGATGGACCTCGTGAGCCGCGAGGAGTTCGACGCCGTTCGCACGATGGCCGTCAAGGCGCGCAGCGAGCAGGAACGCCTCGAGGCGCGCGTCGCGGAGCTGGAGCAGCTGATCGAGGCGCTCCACGAGAAGAAGGCGCCAAAGCGGCACAAGACGGGCCCCGAGGCCGCGCCTGAGCCGCACGGCGAGAAGGGCGGCACCGCCGCCCCGGACGACGACGAGCGGCCCTGACGTCGCGTCGGCCGCACCCCTGCCATCGGCACCCGCCCCCAGGCTGCCGTGCCCGGCCCCGCGCCGGACGCACGGGCGGCTGCAGCTCGCTGCCTGGCGCAGCGCTGCGGCCAGCGGGCGGGTTGCGACCCCTAGGAGGCATCGTCCGTGACGACCCTTAGCACCGAGCTGCCCGAGACCGCGGCCAACCCCCTGGACCTTGTCGAGCGAGTAGCCACCGTCCGCGACTGGCCGGTCTATCGCGAGAGCGAGGACGAGCTGGCCATGGAGATCGCCGGCCAGTGGTGCTCCTACAAGCTCTGGCTCTCCTGGCACGGCGAGCTGGGCGTGCTGCAGCTTTCCTGCGCGCTGGACATCAAGGTGCCGGCCAAGAAGCGCCCCGCGCTCCACACGCTCCTGGCCCTCGCCAACGAGAAGCTCTGGCTCGGCCATTTCGAGATCTGGACCGAGGAATCGCTGCCGGCCTTTCGCCACGCGCTGCTGTTTCGCGAGGGGATGAACGCCAGCGGCGAGGTCCTGGAAGACCTGATCGACATCGCGGTCAGCGAGTGCGAGCGATTCTACCCGGCCTTCCAGTTCGCCATCTGGGGCGGCAAGCAGCCCGAGGAGGCGATCATGGCGGCCATGCTGGAGACGGAGGGCGAGGCTTGAGCGAGGCGACGACGGGACCGCTGCTGCTGGTAGGCGCGGGCAAGATGGGCGGGGCGATCCTCGAGGGCTGGCTGCGGGCCGGCGTGCCGGCCGCCTCCATCCATGTGGTCGAGCCGGATGCCGGTCGCGCGGCGGCGCTGCACGAGGCCCATGGCGTGGTGACCGCAACCTCGCTGGCGGCAGTGCCCGCCGAGCTGGCGCCGGCGGCCCTGATGCTGGCGGTCAAGCCCCAGACCATGGCTGCCGTCGGCCCCGAGGCGGCGCGCCTCGTCGCCCCCGAGACCCTGGTCCTGTCGATTGCCGCCGGCGTCACGGTAGCGGGCTTCGAGGCGATGCTCGGTCCGGCGACGAGCATCGTCCGCTGCATGCCCAATACCCCGGCCTCGGTGGGCCGTGGCGTCAGCGTGCTCTTCGCCAATGCCCGCGTCACGGCCGCCCAGCGCGCGCTGGCCGAGCGGCTGATGAACGCCGTCGGCGAGACCTTGTGGATCGAGGACGAGGAGCAGATGCACCTGGTCACCGCGCTCTCGGGCGGCGGTCCGGCCTATGTGTTCCTGGTGATCGAGGCGCTGGCGGCGGCCGGTGAGCGGCTGGGCCTGCCGGGCGAGCTGGCCGAGCGGCTGGCGCGCCTCACCGTGTGCGGCAGCGGCGAGCTGGCGCGGCTCAGCGACGCGCCGGCCGCGCGGCTGCGCACCGACGTCACCAGCCCCGGCGGCACTACCGCCGAGGCGCTGCGCGTACTGATGGCGGAGGACGGGCTGCAGCCTCTCCTCGAGCGGGCATTGGCGGCCGCTGCCGCACGCTCGCGCGAGCTGGGCTGAGGGCGCCGCTCCCCCGCGCAAGGCGCCGGGCGGCCCCCGGCGGCAAGGGAGAAGCGACATGGCGAGAGCGCCGCGACGACCCGACCTGCTGGACACCGCGCTCGAGCTGGTGGCCGAGCGCGGCTGGCGCGGCTTCAACCTCGCCGAGCTGGCGGGCCGCTCGGGGCGCAGCCTCGCCGAGGTCTACGAGGAGCTGCCGGGTCGCCGGCATCTGCTGGTGGCGCTGGGCCGCCGTCTCGACAGGGCGATGCTCGACCTGAAGCCGGCCGAGCTCGACGGGCTTTCGCCGCGCGAGCGGATCTTCGAGCTGGTGATGCGCCGGCTCGACGCCATGGCGCCCTATCGCGGCGCCCTGGCGTCCCTGGGGCGGGAGGGCCGGTTCGACCCGGACCTGCTCCTGACCGGCTTGTGCAACCTGGATCGCGCCACCGCCTGGCTGCTCGATGCCGGCGGCACCGGGCTCGGTGGGCTGCGCGCCCGCGCCGCGCGGCACGCCCTGGGGCTGGTCTATCTGCGCGTCTTCGGCGTCTGGCTCGAGGACGACACGCCCGACCGGGCGCGCACCATGGCCGAGCTCGACAAGCGCCTCGAGCAGGCCGAGCGCGCCGCAAGGCGCTTCATGCCGCGCCGCCGCCGGGACGGCGGAGGGGCGAGGCAGGGGGCTGCCGCGACTGGGTCGACGACCACCGTTTAACCATGCTCGCGATTCGTTAACCATTTGGCGCCAGAATGCACCCCGGCGGCCGGGCCTCGTGCCCGCTGCCGATGGTTGACGCGGCCCCTTTCCGGGCCCGGCATTCGGGGCAAGCGACATGGCACTGACCGGCACGACCAATACCGCCGCCAACACGGCGCACCGCTACCTCACCGCCAACCAGAGCCAGGCGGCGAGCTCGCTGGCCAAGCTCTCGAGCGGCTCGCGCATCGTCAAGGCGTCCGACGATGCCGCGTCGCTCGCCGTCGGCACCAAGATCAAAGCCGATGTCTCGGCTCTCCGCCAGGCCTCCATCAACGCCGCCCAGGCCTCGAGCCTGCTGCAGATCGCCGACGGCGGCATGGCCCGGATCAGCGACCTCCTGCTGCGCATGAAGGCGCTCGCCGTGCAGGCCGCCTCGGGCTCGGTGAGCGATACCGAGCGCGGCTACCTGAACGAGGAGTTCGGCGAGCTGCAGAACCAGATCGACCAGATCGCCACCCAGACCAAGTTCAACGATTCGGTGCTGCTCGACGGCAGCGCCGGCAAGAGCGTGAACAATGTCGGCACCGATCTCACCAATCCCGGTATCGGCGTGCAGCTGAGCGGGGCCGCCAACGCCGCCACCTATACCCTGGCCTTCGACGGCACCGACACCTTCACCCTGACCGACACCACCAACACCCTGGCCTATTCGGTGCAGATCGACGCCACCGGCCTCGGCGCCGTGTACGAGGGCACCATCCGCTTCGACAGCGCCGGCCTGCAGGTCAGCCTCAACAATTTCGACTACACCGCCACCGCCTCGGGCACGTTCGATGTCGCCGGCACCGGCAACAGCCTCACCTTCCAGGTCGGTGCCGACAATGGCGACGACATCACCGTCAACCTGCCGGACGTGGATGCCACCGGCATGGGGGTCGACAGCGGCACCATCAACATCCGCACCGAGGCCGCAGCCGCCGTCTCGATCCAGTCGCTGGGCTCCGCCATCGAGATCATCAGCACGTCGCGCGCCAATGTCGGCGCCATGATGTCCCGGTTCGAGTTCGTCGTCGCCAATCTCTCGACGTCGATCGAGAATCTCGATGCCGCGAGAGCCACCCTCATGGATGTCGACATCGCCGCCGAGATGACCCGCTTCACCTCCCTGCAGGTGCTTACCCAGGCGGGCGTGGCGATGCTCGCCCAGGCCAACCAGATGCCGCAGAACCTGCTGCGGCTGCTGCAGTAGGCGGGCTCGGCAGATCTTGCCGGCCGCGGCGGCGCGGGCCGGCAAGGTTTGCCGGGCCAGGGCGCGAACCGTGGCGCCGCACCCCCGCATCGAGGCCGCTTCCGTGGTGTGGCACGCTACTTGCGTTGCTGCTGGGCGCCGGGCGCGGTCCGGCAGCCGGTGGCAGGTAGCCCCGGCGGAACGAGGGCCACAGCGGCCCGCCTTCATGTAGAGGGATCGGCTCCATGGCATTGACGGGAACGACCAACACCACGGCGAACACCGCCCTGCGCTATCTCACCGCCAATCAGAGCCAGGCGGCGAGCTCGCTGGCCAAGCTCTCGAGCGGCTCGCGCATCGTCAAAGCGTCCGACGATGCCGCGTCGCTCGCCGTCGGCACCAAGATCAAGGCCGATGTCTCGGCTCTCCGCCAGGCCGCCACCAACACGGCGCAGGCTTCCAGTCTGCTGCAGGTCGCCGACGGCGGCATGGCCCGGGTCAGCGACATCCTCCAGCGGATGAAGGCGCTGGCCGTGCAGGCCTCCTCGGGGTCGGTGAGCGATACCGAGCGCGGTTACCTCAACGAGGAGTTCGGCGAGCTCCAGAGCCAGGTCGACCAGATCGCGACGCGCACGAAGTTCAACGACACCGTCCTGCTCGACGGCAGTGCGGGCAAGAGCCTGAACAATGTCGGCACCGACCTCACCAATCCCGGCATCGGGGTGTCGCTGAGCGGTGCGGCCAATGCCGCCACCTACACCCTGGCCTTCGACGGTACCGACACCTTCACCCTCACCGACACCACCAACACCCTGGCCTATTCGGTGCAGATCGACACCACGGGCCTCGGCGCCGTCTACGAGGGCACCATCAATTTCGACAGCGCCGGCATCCAGGCCCGCCTCAACAATTTCGACTACACCGCCACCGCCTCGGGCACGTTCGACGTCGCCGGCACTGGCAACAGCCTCACCTTCCAGGTCGGCGTGGCGAGCGGCGACGACATTACCGTGAACCTCGCCGACCTCGACGCCATGGCGCTGGGCGTCGACAGCGGCACCATCAACATCTCCTCGGCCTCGAGCGCGCTCACCGCGATCGGCGGCATCAACGCCGCCATCGAGACGGTCAGCACCTCGCGCGCCAATGTCGGCGCCATGATGTCCCGCTTCGAGTTCGTGGCTGCCAATCTCTCGACCTCGATCGAGAATCTCGACGCTGCCAGGGCTACCCTCATGGATGTCGACATGGCCGCCGAGATGACCAAGTTCAGCTCCGCGCAAGTGCTCATGCAGGCGAGCGTCGCCATGCTCGCCCAGGCCAACCAGATGCCGCAGACCCTGCTGCGGCTGCTCGGCTAACACGACGGGAGGCGCGGCCCCGGGCCGCGCCTCCCGGCAGGGGAGTAGACTCTCATGCGCCCGGATCTTCAGGCTTCATCGAGCCTCGCCCTTTACCCGGCCCGCGACGCCGTCGCCGCGACCGCCGCCACCCGGCGCCAGGAAGCTGCTGCCCCCGGCGCCGGGCCTGCGGCCGTGCGGCGCCCGGAGGCCGCAGTCGCCGGCGCCGAGCCCTTGCCCCTCCGCCGCGGGGAGGACGCGGCTCTCCGCGCTGACCTCGCTGCCGCCCGCCGCCCGGCGGCGCCGCAGGGTGGCGCGCCGGCCGAGGTCACACCCGAGGAGGCGGCCGAGCTGGCCGCCAGCGCCCTCTATGGCGGCCGCGAGGTAGCGGTCTCGAGCTTCGTCGACGAAACCACCGGCCGGCAGGTCTACCAGATCGCCGACCGGACCAGCGGCGAGGTCTTGAGCCAGTCGCCGCCCGAGGCGCTGCTGCGGCTCTATGCGGCGATGCGTGCCGAGCAGCAGGTTCCCCAGCTCGTGGCGCAGGCCTGAGACGAGGCGAGGAGAGGCAGATGGCGACCTCCGGGCTCGATGTCGGCTCGCTCACCGGCAGCACAGGCAGTGGCTTCAGGCTCGCCGGGACCGGCTCGGGCCTCGACACCGCCAAGCTACTCGAAGCCATGGTGGCGGCCCGGCGCTCGGTTGCCACCCGGCTGGAGACCCGGATCGAGAAGAACGATGCGCGGATCGCCGGCCTCGAGGAGCTGCGGGGCCACCTCGGCACCCTGCACGCGGCGGTGGCGGGGCTGCGCAACCCGCCGGGCTTCCTCGGCGCCGCCGACAACAGCTTCGAGCGCAAGGACGTCTATTTCAGCGCCGACACGACCACGTCGCCCGCCTCGCTGTTGGGCGTGCAGGCCGCCAACAGCGCCGCGAGTGGCAGGTTCGAGGTGATCGTCGAGCAGCTGGCGACTGCCCGCAAATTCTCCGGCGACCCTGCGAGCAGCGGCTCGGCACGCCTCGCCGACAGCCTCAACGGCGGCAACCACTTCAGCGGCACCTTCACCATCGGGCTGGCCGGCAGCGGCCGCACCGCCGAGATCGCCGTCGACGGCGAGATGTCCCTCAACGACCTGCGAGCCGCGATCAACGCGGTCACCCAGGATGCCGGTGTGTCGGCCCATACGCTTGCGGTGGACGCCACCGACCATCGCCTCGTGCTCACCGCCGGCGAGATGGGCACCGAGGTGAGCCTCGCCGCCGGCAGCGGCGACGACGTGCTGGGCATCCTCGGCCTCAGCGCCGACGGCGGCGCCTCTTTCAAGAACAGCCTGGCAACGGCCCAGCAGGCCCGCTTCAGCGTCGACGGCGTCACCCTCGAGCGGACCACCAACACCGTCACCGACGCGGTGCCCGGCCTCACCTTCAGCCTGTTCCGCGCCGAGCCCGGCACCAAGGTGAGCGTCGAGGTCGCCCCTGCCCTCGGCTCGATCAAGGAGAAGATCCTGGGGGTGGTGGACGCCTACAATGCGCTCAAGGACTTCGCCGCCACCCACATGACCCTCGATGCCGGCGGCAAGGTCGCGGCCGATGCGGTCCTCTACGGCGACAGCAACCTGCGCAACGTGATGCAGGCGGCGGCACAGCTTGTCGGCGAGGAGGTGGCCGGCCTCGACACCGGCCTCGCCCGCTCGCTCGCCGGTATCGGCATCCGCCTGAACGGCGCCAACCGTCTCGAGGTCGACAATGCGAAGCTCGACCAGACGCTCCTTACCCGCCTCGACGAGGTGCGCGGCGTGTTCGAGTTCCGGTTCAACGCCTCCTCGGCCGAGCTCACGCTGTTCTCGCGGTCAAGCAGCTTCACCGCCGGCTCCTTCTCGCTCGACATCGTCGATGCCGACGCGGACGGCACGCCGGAGAGCGCGTCCGCCGATGGCGTGGCCTTCGACATCGTCGGCAAGCGCCTGGTGGGCCGCGAGGGCACCGCCTACGAGGGACTGAGCATGATGTGGAGCGGCTCCGGCAGCACAACCATAGACGTGGCGACGAGCCGGGGCGTGGGCGAGAAGCTCTTCGACCTGCTCGATTCCACCATCGCCGCGGGAAGCGGCCGGCTCTCCCAGGCGATCGACAGCATCGCCGGCCAAAACGAGCGCCACGTCTCCGAGATCACCCGCATCGACGAGCGGGTCGCCGACTACCGCGAGAACCTGATCCAGCGCTTCGCTGCCATGGAGCAGGCGATGTCGCTGGCCGAGAGCATGATCCAGCAGATCCGAGCCCAGATGGCCGGAATGGGGAGCGAGCCATGATGGAGGGGCAGATGTGGCAGCCGCCGGTGGGACCTGGTGCGGGAGCGATCGCCGCCTACCGGCGGGCGGCGGCCCAGACCGGCTCGCCGGGCGAGCAGATCGTCATGCTCTACGAGGGGGCGATCCGCAGCCTGCACGCCGCCCGCAAGGCGATCGTCCATGGGCAGATCGAGGAGCGCCACCGCGAGGTCCGCCGCGCCTTCGCCATCGTCGGCGGTCTCCAGGCGTGCCTCGATTTCGAGCGGGGCGGCGACGTCGCCCGCCTGCTCGACCGCTTCTACGGCTATGTGCTGACCCGCCTGCCACAGATCGACCTCCTCAACGATCCTGCGATCTGCAGCGAGCTGGCCGAGCGGCTCGAGGAGATGCGCACCAGCTGGTCCGCCATCGCCCGACCCGGGACACCGGCAGCTCCCGCAGTGCCGGCGCGACCGTCTGCCGTCGCCTGAGACCTCCGGCGCCGTCGGACAGGCATCGTGCGGGAAAAGCTGTGCGCGATATCCTTCTGCCGTTCCTGGCTTCCAGGTGGGCGGCGGTGATCTCCCAAAACGGCGTCGAGAAAGGTTGGGAGCTTTCGGCTGCAGGCGGTGAGGGCGTGCTTGCCTCGCTTGCCTGCAGCGGTGAGCCCTTCGTGAAGGACGGCTATGGGCGGGCTGCAGCGGATGGCTGGAAGGGCGACCATGCAGCGGGTGCGTCGGGCACCGGCGCGGCCGCCCGTGATGGCGAGGCGGCCGGTCTCGGCCAAGCGTCCGATCGCGTTGGCACCAGCGCGCTTCCGGCCTCAGGCGACGGCGGCGGCAACCAGCCCTGCTACCACCAGGGCATCTGCGAGGGGTGACCTCGTGGCCGCCGATCGCCTCGGGCACGACGAGCCCCGGCCTCCGCATCGGCCGGCGAGATGGCGCTCGCCGGGGGCGGAGCCGGACGTCGAGCCGGTGCCCCGGACAGATCGATGCCGGCATGTGCGCCGTGGGTTTCCTCCATGACCCGTCCTCGTCGATGGCCGCTCGTCCAAGGCCGAGGTGATCGCGGCGCTGGAGGAATGGCGGGACAGCTCGAAGAACCCGCCTGGATGGAGCGCAAACGGCTTTCGGGAGCGCCGGTGCGGTGTCCTCGGCGGGTTTTCGGTCCGCCAGCGGCGGGCCATGCTCGCCGTGGACCGCTCGCCGTGGACGGCTCGATGGCGCCCGGGCGTGGGCGGCGGGCTCAGCCGGCCTGCCCGGTCGGCAGCCAGGGGAAGCGGGTGAGGTTGCAGGCGAGGTTGGCGGCCGGCTCGGCAGCATGCCGGGCAGGCTCGATTCCCGGGCTCGGCATCCCGGGCGCACCGCCCTGGCGGCTGCTGCCGGAGATGCCGGCGCGCTCAAGAAGGACCGCGGTCGGCGGGCTCGCCGGGTTCTCGTGCCACGCCAGCAGACCATCGGCGGCAGGTCGACGGTGCTCAGTATCACCGAGCGCGGCAATCGCCATCTGCGCGCCTGCTCGTCCACAGGGCCCGGACGGCGATGACGATGGCAGCAGGCCACCGCTCGGCGCGTGGCTGCGTGGCCTGCCGGTGAGGGTGCATGGCGCCTACCCACCCTGCCCGGCGTCAGAGTCCTCGGGTTTCCCGCGGCAGTTTCGCCCGCGTCGCGCGGCGCGGTCGCCCGCCAGGGCAGATCCGGCGACCAGGGCCTTGCCGTCGATCCCCGCCTCCCCCGCCTCCAGACCCGATCGGGATCGAGGCCTCGATGGGAGACCCGCGGGGCCTGCGAGGCTCCACCCGCTACAGCGACAGGCGAGGATGGGCACGAGCCACGGCAAGAAAGCCAAGACCCGCAAACGAGACGCCGCCGCCAGCCACGCAAGACAAGAACCAGGCCGCGTGCCGCACCTCGCGCACCGCCGCCGCGCCGTCTCAGCGCCGCTCGGCGACGAGGCAGCGGTCGATGCCGGCGAGGTCGGGGCGGCGGGCAGTGACGCGGAGGCCATCGGCGTCCAGCAGCGCGGCGACCTGGGTCGCCTGGCCCCGGCCGATCTCGAGGAGAATGCGGCCACGCGGCGCCAGGAGGCGGAGAAGGTCGGCCGCGATGGCGCGGTAGGCAGCGAGGCCGTCGGCGCCGGCCTCGAGGGCAACGTGCGGCTCGTGGGCGCCGACCTCGGGCTCGAGTGCCGCCATCTCGCCGGCCGTGATGTAGGGCGGGTTGGAGAGGATCATGTCGAAGGGCCCGGCGAGGCACGCGGCCCAGTCGGTTCGCACGAAACGGGTCCTGCCGGCAAGGCCGAGGGCCTCGGCGTTGCGGCGGGCCACCGCCAGCGCTGCGGCAGAGCGGTCGGTGCCGATGCCGGTGGCGGCGGGACGATGGTGCAGGACGGCCAGCAGGATACAGCCGGAGCCGGTGGCGATGTCGAGAATGCGCAGCGGCGCCGCGGGATCGGCGGCAGCGAGCGCCTCCTCGACGAGGGTCTCGGTGTCCGGCCGGGGGATGAGGACGGAAGGCGAGACCGCAAAGGAGAGGCCGAAGAACTCGCGCTCACCCAGGATATAGGCCATGGGCTCGCGGCCGAGGCGTCGTGCCAGCAGCGCTTCGAGGGCCGCCGCCTCGTGCGGGCCCAGCTCGCGGTCCGGATCGGTGACGAGGCGCTCGCGGGACAGGCCGGTGGCGCGCATCACCAGCAGGCGGGCGTCGAGCGCGGCACTGTCGATGCCGGCCGCGCGCAGCCTGCCGGCAGCTTCACGCCGGGCCTGCGAAAGGGTGGCGGTCAACCGGCCTCGGCGAGGCGCGCGGCCTCGTCCTCGGTGATGAGCGCCTCCACCACCTCGTCGAGCGCCTCGCCGGCCAGCACCTGCTCGAGCTTGTAGAGCGTGAGGTTGATACGGTGGTCGGTCAGCCGGTTCTGCGGGAAGTTGTAGGTGCGGATACGCTCCGAGCGGTCGCCCGAGCCGACCATGCCCTTGCGGCTCGCCGCCCGCTCGGCGTCGCGGCTCTCGCGCTCGGCCTCGTAGAGTCGGGCGCGCAGGATCTTGAGCGCCTTGGCGCGGTTCTTGTGCTGGGACTTCTCGTCCTGGATGGCGACGGCGAGACCGGTCGGCAGATGGGTGATGCGCACCGCGCTCTCCGTCCGGTTGACGTGCTGCCCGCCGGCACCGCTAGCCCGGTAGACGTCGACCCTGAGATCCTTCTCGTCCAGCTCGAGGTCGACCTCCTCTACCTCCGGCAGCACCGCCACGGTGGCGGCCGAGGTGTGGATGCGGCCGCCGCCCTCGGTCACCGGCACACGCTGCACGCGATGCACGCCGGCCTCGAACTTGAGCCGCGCGAAGGCGCCGCTGCCGCCGATGATGGCAGTGGCTTCCTTGAGGCCGCCCAGATCGCTCTCGCTGGCCGAGACCAGCTCGAAGCGCCAGCCCTTGCCCTCGGCATAGCGCTGGTACATGCGCAAGAGATCGCCGGCGAACAGTGCCGCCTCGTCGCCGCCGGTGCCGGCGCGGATCTCGAGGATGGCGTTCTTCTCGTCGGCAGCGTCCCGGGGCAGCAGGAGGAGCCTGATCTCCCGCTCCAGCGCCGGCAGCCGCTCGGCCAGCTCGCGGCGCTCCTCGGCGGCGAGCTCGCGCATCTCGCGATCGGCGGCGGGGTCACCCTCCAGGGCCTCCAGGTCGCGCAGCTCGGCCTGCGCCGAACGGAACCGGCCGATCGCCGCGACGATCTCCTCCAGCTCGCGATGCTCCTTGCCGAGCGCCGCGTACTCGCTGCTCGCGGCACTCGCGAGCAGCGCTTCCAGCTCCTCGCGGCGGGCGAGGATGGCATCGAGCTTCATGTCGAGGGAGGTGGCGGCCATGGGGCAACAAGCGCTTGCGGCAGGAGGGCGGGAATGCGGCCGTACTGTCGTGACGGACGGCCCCCGCGTCAACCGGGTCCGCTGTCGCCGGCCAGCGCCTCGGCCGCCGCTTCACGCTCGCGCGCGGCACGGCGCAGCTCGCCGGTGCGCTCGAGCACCGGGTAGGCCACCGAGGTGAGATGCGAGTTGATGCGCTTGAGATCGCGCAGGATGTCGAGATGCAGCGAGCTCGACTGGATCGTCTCGGGCCGGCCGGCGCCCAGCCGCTCCAGGTGCCGCTGGGTGGCGTCGCGCTCGGCGGCCCGGACCACCACCTTGCGGCTCACCAGCTCGCGGGCCAGCTCGACGTCTCCGGAGACGAAGAGGTTGAGGGAGCGGCGCAGGTTCTCCAGGATCAGCGCGTGGAACTCGCGGATCTCGGCGAGCCCGGCCGGGGAGAATCGCAGCTTGTTGCGGATCTTCTTGGCCGCCAGCTCCATCAGGTTCTTGTCGATGATGTCGCCGGCATGCTCGAGATTGGTGGTGAAGACGAGGATCTCGACACTGCGCGCCCCTTGGCGCCCGTCCAGCTCCTGGCGGTTGAGCTGGGCCAGATAGAGCTTGATCGCCTCGTGAAGCGCATCGACCACGTCGTCCTCGCTCTCGACCTCGCGCGCGAGCCGCGCATCGTCGGTCTCGAACACCCGCATGGTGCGCTCGAGCATCCGCTCGACATGGTCGCCCATGCGCATCGCCTCGCGGGCGGCGCAAGCCAGCGCGTCGGCCGGACTGTCGAGGGCGGCCTGGTCGAGATGACGCGGCCGGCTCGGATCCTCGGCGGCTTCGGCCTCGGGATACAGCCGCTCGACCAGCCGCGCCACGAGGTCGATCAGCGGCAGCATGAGCAGCGCCACCGCGAGGTTGAAGCCGGTATGGAAGTTCACCACCTGCCGGGCCGGAGCCTCGCTCAAATGGGCGAGCAGCGGCTGGATCAGCGGCAGCAAGGGCAGCGCCACCACTGCCCCGGCGAGGCGCATCAGGAGGTTGCCCATGGGCGCCCGGCGGGCCGGCGGGGCGGTGCCGGCGGTCGCCATGACCGGCGCCAGGGCACCGCCGACATTCGCACCCAGCACCAGCGCCAGCGCCACCTCCAGCGGCAGCACGCCGCTGGCTGACAGCGACATCACCAGGAGCACCACGGCGAGGCTCGAATGGGCGAGCCAGGTCAGGATCGCCGCCACCAGGATGGCGATCAGCCCCTCGCCGTGCAGCATCTCGAGGATCGTGGCGAGGCCTTGGGAATCGCGCAGCGGCTCGGTGGCCGCCACGATCTGGCGCAGCGCCAGGAGCATCAGGCCCAGGCCCAGCAGCAGCCGGCCCATGTTGCGGGGCCGCGCGGCGCTGGTCGCCATGAACAGCACGACACCGGCCAGCACGAGGGCGGGCGAGAACATCTGCACCGGCAGGGAGAGGATCTGGGCTGCCACGGTGGTGCCGACATCGGCCCCCAGCATCACCGCCAGCGCCGGCACGGTGGCGATCAGCCCACGGCCGGCGAAGGAAGCGACGATGAGCGCGGTGGCGGTGCTGCTCTGCAGGACGGCGGTGACGCCGAGCCCGGCGCCGAAGCCCAGGAAGCGGTTGCGGCCGCAGACCGCGAGCACACGGCGCAGCTCGGCGCCGAAGGCGCGGCCGATGGCGGTGCGCACCATCCGCACCCCCCAAAGGAGCAGAGCGACGCCGCCGCCCACCGCGAGGAGAACTTCCGATCCGTTCACCGGCTTCCGATCATCACGCGAGCCATCCCATCGACGGTAGCGGGCGGCCCCGCGAGCGTCAAAACCCTGTCATCGTCCTGTCATGTACCCGACGGTGCCGCGGCAGCTCCGGCGGGCGGCGCCGGGAGAGCAGCCGGCCCCTCCTCCGCCGCCGCGGCAGGCGCCCGCCGCTCGAGCACCGGGTAGGCGATTGCCGCCAGATGCGAGTTGACCCGGCGCAGGTCGCGCAGCACGTCGAGGTAGAGCGCGCTCGAGGCGATGCTCGCGGCACTGCCGGCGGCCAGCCGGCGCAGGTGGCTCAAGGTGGCGCGCCGCTCGACCAGCCGCACCCTGCCCTTTTGCGCCTGCAGCTCGCGCGCCAGATCGCGGTCGCCGGACAAGAACACCGAGAGGGCGCGGCGCAGGCTGTCCTCGACGAGGACGTGGAGCGCGCGGATGTCGGCCAGACCCTCGCTGGAGAAGGCGATCTTCTGCCGGCGCTTCTTGCCGGCCAGCTCCATCAGCCCGTTGGCCAGCATGTCGCCGGCATGCTCGAGGTTGGTGGTGAAGGTGAGGATCTCGATGGACCTCGCGCCCTGCTGCTCGTCGAGCTCGCGCGCCGCCAGTTTCGCCAGATAGAGCTTGATGGCCTCGTGCAGAGCGTCGACCGTGTCGTCCTCGCGCGCCACGTGGCGGGCCAGCACGTCGTCGTCGGTCTCGATGACCTTGAGCGTGTGACGCAGCATCGTCTCGACGTGATCGCCCATGCGCAGCGCCTCGCGGGTGGCGCAGGCCAGGGCCTCGGCGGGCATGTCGAGGGCATCGCGGTCGAGGTGGCGCGGCCTGCCGGGATCCTCCCCGGCCGGGGCGGGCGGCAGCAGCCGGTCGACCAGCCGCGCCAACGGTCCCACCAGCGGCAGCGCCGCCACGCCCAGCAACAGGTTGTATCCGGTGTGGAAATCGACAACCAGCCGGCCCGAGCCGCCGCCCGGGTCCGCCAGCAGCGGCAGGACCAGCGGCAGCAGCGGCAGGGCCAGCAGGGCGCCGGAGGCGCGCACCAGGAGATTGCCCAGAGGCGCGCGCCGGGCTTCGGCGGTGTCGCCAGCGGTCATCGCCACGGGGGCCAGGGCGCCGCCGAGATTGGCGCCCAGCACCAGCGGCAGGGCCAGCGCCGGCGGCACCAGCCCCGCCTGGGACAGCGACATCACCAGCAGCACGATCGCCAGGGTCGAGTGGGCGAGCCAGGTGAGCAGGGCCGCCAGCAGGAGGGCCAGAAACGGCTCGTGCGCCAGCAGCTCGAGCAGGGCCGCAAGGCCCGGCGACTGGCGGAGCGGCAGCGTGGCCTCGCCGATCAGGCGCAACGCCAGCAGCATGAGGCCGAGACCCAGCACCAGCCGGCCGAGGCTCTGCGGTCGCGCCGCCTCGCTCGCCAGGACGATCACGAGGCCCGAGAGGACCAGAAGCGGCGCCAGGGCGCGGACCGGCAGCGCGAGGAGCTGGGCCGCCAGGGTGGCCCCCAGATCGGCACCCAGCAGCAGGGCCAGCGCCGGCGCCGTGGCGATCAGGCCACGGCCGGCGAAGGAGGCCAGGATGAGCGCCGTGGCGGTGGCGCTCTGCAGCACCGTGGCGACCGCTACCCCGGCGCCGAAGGCCATCGGCCGGCTGCGCCCGCAATGTCCCACGAGGCGCCGCAGATCGGCGCCGAAGGCCCGGGTGATCGCCGTCCGCACCATGCGCACGCCCCACAGGAGGAGCGCCACGCCGCCACCGAGATCGACGAGAAGTTCCACGCCGGACAAGTCAGCACCGCCTTTCGAGCAAGAAAATGGCCGCGACGGCTGCCGCGACCCCAAACATTGAAAGTACTCGAAAGGTAATGTTCCGTCAAACAGACGAAAAAGAAGCCCCTCAGAAGTCTCCGGCAAGCTTTGCCGCAAGCCCCGCCATCGCCAGCTCCTGCTCGGCGCCACCGTCGAGGTCGCGCAGGCGCACCGTGCCGCGGGCGATCTCGTCCTCGCCCAGCGAGACGGCGAAGCGCGCGTTCTGCCGGTCGGCCCGCTTCATGCGCTGGCCGGGCTTGCCCTTGAATGCCAGCTCGACGGCGATGCCGGCGTGGCGCAGGTCGCGCGCCAGCAGCTCGGCTGCGGCCTCGGCAGCGGCACCGATGGGCACGATGGCGACCGGTCGCGTGGCGGCCGGGGCATGCTCCAGCATCATCGCCAGCCGCTCGATGCCGGCGGCCCAGCCGACCCCCGGCACGTCGGGCCCGCCCATGGTCTTCATGAGCCCGTCATAGCGGCCGCCGGCCAGCACCGTACCCTGGGCGCCGAGCGAGGTGGTGGTGAACTCGAAGGCGGTGTGGGTGTAGTAGTCGAGGCCGCGCACCAGCCGCGGGCTGAGCTTGAAGGCGATGCCCTGGCGCTCCAGACCCTCGCGGACCCGGGCGAAGAAGTCGCGGCTGTGCTCGTTCAGGTGGTCGTGCAACAGCGGGGCGCCGGCCACCACGGCGCGGTCGCCCTCGTCCTTGCTGTCGAGGATTCGCATCGGGTTGCGCTCGAGCCGCTCGAGGCTGTCCCTCGAGAGCTGCGCGCGGTGGCCCTCGAGATAGGCCACGAGGGCTGCCCGGTAGGCATGGCGGCTCTCGGGGTCGCCCAGGGTGTTCAGCTCGAGGGTGGTGTGCCCGAGCACGCCCAGCTCCTGGAGAATATGGGCACCGAGGGCGATGACCTCGACGTCGGCCTGCGGCTCGGCGGCCCCCACGAGCTCCACGCCGATCTGGTGGAACTGCCGCAGCCTGCCTTTTTGCGGCCGCTCGTAGCGGAACATCGGACCATGATAGAAGAGCTTTTGCGGCAGGCTCTGGGTCAGCCCGCCGGTAATGATGGCGCGCACCACGCCGGCGGTGCCCTCCGGTCGCAGGGTCAGGCCGTCGCCGCCGCGATCCTCGAAGGTGTACATCTCCTTGGTGACCACGTCGGACGTGTCGCCAAGGGTGCGCGCGAAGACGTCGGTGAACTCGAAGATCGGCGTGGCGATCTCGCCATAGCCGTAGCGCCGGGTGATGGAGGCCGCGGTTTCCGCGACGTGGCGGTGCCGCAGGATCTCCTCGCCCATGAGATCGTGGGTGCCGCGGACGGTGCGCGGAGCGTTCATGGCCGTTTCCGTGGTTGGGATCGAAGAAAGGCGGCGCTCAGGCCTCGGCTGAAGCCCCGCCCCAGCGCCGCTCGACATAGGTCAGGACGAGCGTCTTGAACTCCTCGGCGATCGTCTCGCCGCGCAGGGTCACCACCTTCTCGCCGTCGACGAAGACCGGTGCCACCGGGCTCTCGCCGGTGCCGGGCAGGCTGATGCCGATGTCGGCGTGGCGGCTCTCGCCGGGGCCGTTGACGATGCAGCCCATGACCGCGACGTTGAGCGTCTCGACGCCGGGATAGCGGCTCTTCCAGACCGGCATCTGGGCGCTGAGCCAGCCCTGGATGCCGCCGGCCAGCTCCTGGAAATAGGTGCTGGTGGTGCGGCCGCAGCCCGGGCAGGCGGTGACCTGCGGCAGGAAGGAGCGCAGGCCCAGCGACTGCAGGATCTGCTGGCAGACCAGCACCTCGGTGGTGCGGGTCTCGCCGGGGGCCGGGGTGAGCGAGGCGCGGATCGTGTCGCCGATCCCCTCCTGGAGCAAGAGGCCCAGGGCGGCGGTGGTGGCGACGATGCCCTTGGCGCCCATGCCGGCCTCGGTGAGGCCCAGATGGAGCGCGTAGGAGGAGCGCTCGGAGAGCGCCCGGTAGACCGCCACCATGTCCTGGACCCGGCTGACCTTGCCGGAGATCACGATCTTCTCGGCCGGCAGGCCGATGCGCTCGGCATGGGCGGCACTCTCCAGCGCCGAGCGCACCAGCGCCTCGCGCAGCACCGCGTCGGCCGGCTGCGGGTCGGGCCGCGCCGCGTTCTCGTCCATCAGCCGGGCGGCGAGATCCTGGTCGAGCGAGCCCCAGTTGACGCCGATGCGCACCGGCCGGTCGCAGGCCAGCGCCGCCTCGATCATCATCTCGAACTGGCGGTCGCGCTTGTCGCCGAAGCCGACATTGCCGGGATTGATGCGCAGCTTGGCGAGCGCCCGGCCCAGCTCCGGCACGGCCGCCAGCAGGCGGTGGCCGTTATAGTGGAAGTCGCCCACCAGCGGCACGTCGACGCCCAGAAGGTCGAGCCGCTCGCGGATCACCGGCACGGCGCGCGCCGCCGCCTCGTTGTTCACCGTGACGCGGACGATCTCCGAGCCCGCCCGGGCGAGCTCGATCACCTGGTCGGTGGTGGCGTCGATGTCGGCGGTGTCGGTGTTGGTCATCGACTGGACCACGACGGGCGCGCCGCCGCCCACCGTCACCTTGCCGACCTGCACCGCATGGGTGCAGCGCCGGGCGATCTCGCTCAGGGCAACCATCGATTTCCATCCAGCCTGTCGGTGTCGCGGCCCCTCATCGCCCCGCCGCGAGGCGGTCGCGCAATGCTTCGGCCGTGAGCGGCACGTCGCGCAGCACCTTGCCCGATGCGCCCAGCGTACCGAGATTACTGCCCTCGACGATGATCTCGAGCCCGCCGGCATTGCCGGTCCACAAGGCCAGATCGTCGCGCTCGGGCAGCACCAGGCGCTCGCCGGGCTCGAGGGTCTGGGTGCGCACGAAGTCGCGCGACCGGCTGCGCACCTGGATCCACGAGCTCTCGCTGGCCTGCAGCACGATGCGGCCGTCGGCAAGGCCCGCCTGCGGGCGCCCGGTGCCGCCCAGCGAGGCCAGGAGATCGCCCGCCGAACGCGCGTCCTCGGCATGCGGTACCCGCGGCAGCTCGGCGGCAAGAGCACTCGCAGCATCGCCCGGAGGCACCGCCGGGGGCAAGGCCCGCACTGCCTCGGGCGCCGGCTCGCGGGCTCCCAGGGCGGCAGACGACCCGACCGGCGGGACCTTCTCCTCCTCGTCCGATCCGGCCTGCAGCATCACCGGGGCGCCCTGCGGCGCGGTATCGGGAACGCTCGGCGCCGGCGGCGCCGGGGCGGAAGCCTCGCGGCTGGCCGGGCCACCGCCCGGCTGCGGGCCATCCAGCATGTCGGAGGCGTAGCGGCCGAGCTCGCCGGGCATGTCGGCCACCCGCTCGAGCAGCATGCCGTCGCGACCGGACACCTGCCAGCCGAGATAGAGCCCGCCCGCCACCAGGATCGAGGCGGCGATCAGCAGGCCGCCGGGGCGCCGCTCCTCGGATTCGGGTGACTGGTAATGAAGCGCCGCAGAGCGGCCGACCGGGTCGAGCGCCTGGCGTACCGCCTCGACCACCTCCTCGCCGTCGAAGCCGAGATGCACGGCGTAGCTGCGCACGAAGCCGAGCGCGTAGGTGCGGCCCGGCAGCGCAGCGAGATCGCCTGCCTCGAGCCCGGCCAGATAGGCATGCTTGATCCGCAGATGGGCAGCAGCCTGCTCGAGCGACTCGCCGCGCGCCTGCCGGGCATCGCGCAAGGCGAGGCCGACGGCCTCGAGGATATCCGCCTGGGATCTGTCCACCGGCTGTCCGGACTGTCGACTGCTCATGGGCGAACCGGAAAAAAGGGTCGAGGACGCGCTGTGAACACGCGGGAATCATAGCAGGTTCGCGTGCTTTTGCGAAACCCCGTTGGGACGCACCATTGCCGCAAGAGGCAAGCTCAAAAGGGCCGGTACACGCTCAGCGGGAGCTCGATCTGGTGATCGCGGGCATAGGCCTGCAGCCTGCCGCGCAGGCTGTGATCGGGCAGCGAGAGGAGGCCCAGGAGGTAGTCGCGCAGCCTCACCGCATCGAGACTGCGGACCATCGCCTTGACCGGAGCGATCTCCGAGGGGGTCAGCGACAGGTGGCGCACGCCCAAAGCCACAAGCGCCATGGCCTCCAAAGGCCGGCTCGCCATCTCGCCGCAGATGCTGAGCCGCACGCCACCGGCCCGGCAGCGCTCCACGAGGTCGGAGAAGAAGCTCAAGACCGCCGGCGAGAGCACGTCGTAGCGCTCGGCCAGCGCCGGGTTGCCGCGGTCGCTGGCAAAAAGGAACTGCATCAGATCGTTGCTGCCGACCGACAGGAAATCGACGCGCGGCAGCAGGGCCGGGAGCTGCCAGAACAGCGCCGGCACCTCCAGCATCGCTCCCACCTCGAGGCGCTCGGGCAGCGGCGCGCCGCGTCGCCGGCGGCGCAGCAGCTCGGCGTCGAGCAGACGGCGCGCGGCCTCGTACTCGGCGACCTCGGCGATCATCGGGAACATCACCGAGAGCTCACGGCCCGCAGCGGCTTCCAGCAGGGCCCGCAGCTGGGTCCTGAAGATCGCCGGCCGGTCGAGCGCCAGGCGCATCGCCCGCCAGCCCATGGCCGGGTTCTCCTCCACCGGCATGCGCCAGTAGGGCAGCGCCTTGTCGCTGCCGATGTCGAGGGTGCGGAAGATCACCTTGCGGCCCTGCGCCCGGTCGAGAACCTGGCCATAGAGGGCGGCCTGGGCCTCCACGTCGGGAAAGCGCGAGCGGGTCATGAAGGCGAGCTCGGTGCGGAACAGGCCGCAGCCCTCGGCACCGGTGGCGGCGATCTCGGCGAGGTCGACCAGGAACGCGGCGTTGATGGACAGCGAGACGGGGATCCCGTCGCGGGTCACCGAGGGAACGTCGCGCAGCGCCTCGAGCTGGCGCCGCCGCTCGCGTCGCGCCTGGACGGAGCGGCCGAAGGCCTGGACCACATCCTCGGTCGGGTTGAGAAAGGCCTGGCCGTTGTCACCGTCGAGGGCCACCACCTCGCCCGGGTTGATGTTCGTCATGGCGCTGTCGACGCGGCCGACCAGCGGCACGTCGAAGGCGCGCGCGACGATGGTGACGTGGGCGGTGCGCGAGCCTTCCTCGAGGACGATGCCGCGCAGCCGGCTGCGGTCGTACTCCATCAGCTCGGCCGCGGACAGGTTGCGCGCCACCAGGATCACGTCGTCGGGAAGCTGGTCGGCGTCGTGGCTCTTCTCGCGGCCGGAAAGATGCATCAGCAGCCGGTTGGCGAGATCGTCGAGATCGAGGAGCCGCTCGCGCAGATAGGGATCGCTGGCATGGCCGATCTTGAGGCGAGTCTCCTCCTGCACCCGCCGCACCGCCGCCTCGGCCGACAGGCCGGTGTCGACCGCCTCGCGGATGCGCCGCAGCCAGCCGCCGTCCTCGGCGAACATCCGGTAGGCCTCGAGCACCTCGCGATGCTCGCCGAAGCCGAGATCGGCGCGCGCCAGCATGGCGTCGAGCGAGGCCCTGAGCGAGCGCAGCGCCTCCTCGACGCGCTCGAGCTCGACCTGCGGGTCGTCGGCGATCAGGCGCGAGATCTCGATCCTGGGCTCGTGCAGCCAGGCCACGCCGATGCCGACACCCTCGACCAGCCGCAGTCCCTCGAGCCGGCGCGGCTCGGCCATCATGCCGCTGAGATCGCTGTAGCGGGTGCGGTCGACGAGGCCGCCCGTGACGAACATCTCGGCCATCACCGAGGCGATGATCTGCAGCGCCTCGACCTCTTCCTCGCCATAGAGGCGGCGGGCCGTGTTCTGCACCACCAGCACGCCGACCACACGCCCGGCGCGCAGGATCGGCACGCCGAGGAAGGAATGGTAGAGCTCCTCGCGGGTCTCGGGGCGGTAGGCGAAGTTGGGGTGGCTCTGGGCATCGGAGGTGTTGATGACCGCGCCCTGCACGGCGATCGAGCCCACCAGCCCCTCGCCGACCCGCAGCCGGGTGCGGTGCACGGCCTCGCGGGCGAGGCCCTCGGTGGCGAACAGCTCGAGCATGTCGCCGGCGCGCTGGGCGTAGACCGAGCAGACCTCGGCGACGAGGTTGGCGGCGATCATCTTGACGATGCGATCGAGCCGCTGCTGCGGGCTGATCGGCTCGGCCACCACCTCGATGAGACGACGCAGCAGGCGGCGGGCGCCGGTGAGCTCGACCCGCTGGCGCGGCTCGGGCTGCCCCTCCGGCATCGAGCGCCCGCTGCCCGGCTGGCTCGTCACCCGGCTGCCGCCGGGCCGCTGCAAGACGCCGCCGCGCGCCCCAGCGCCGCCTCCGCCTGGCCGACCAGCTCCGCCAGCACGCCGGCTACCGGCTGGATACGCTTGACCAGACCCACGCTCTGGCCTGCCATCAGCGAGCCGTTCTCGACGTCGCCGTCGATCACCGCGCGGCGCAGCGCGCCCGCCCAGAAATGCTCGATCGCGAGGGACGCTTCCTCGTGGCTCATCTCGCCCCGCCGGTACCGGCCTATCACCTCGACCTGAGTCTCGATGAAGCGCGCCGTGCCCGAGTTGGCAAGAGCGCGTACCGGTATGACCTTGAAATCGGGATCGATCTGGACAGAGGTGATGGCATCGCGCGCCGAGGCCCGCAGGAAGGCCTGCTTGAAGGCCGGGTGCGCCACCGACTCCTCGGTGCACACGAAGGCGGTGCCCATCTGCACGCCGGCCGCCCCCATCCGCAGGTAGGCGGCGATGGCCTCGCCGTGGCCTATCCCGCCGGCGACGAACACCGGCACCTCGTCGAAGAAGGGCAGGATCTCCTGGGCCAGCACCGAGGTCGCGACGGACCCCACATGGCCGCCCGCCTCGCTGCCCTCGAGGATCAGCGCGTCGGCGCCCTGCCGCACCAGCCGCTTGGCGAACGCCAGAGACGGGGCGAAGCACAGGACCTTGGCGCCGCCGTCCTTGAGGCGCGTCATCGCCTCGCGGGGCGGCAGGCCACCGGCCAGCACCACATGCCCGACGCCTTCCTCGAGGCAGACCTCGGCCAGCCGGACCAGCTCGGGGTGCATGACGATCAGGTTGACGCCGAAGGGCTTGCCGGTGCGCGCCCGGGTCGCGCGGATCTCGGCGCGAAGCAGGTCGGGGCCCATGGCCCCGCAGGCCAGCACGCCAAAACCGCCGGCATCGGAGATGGCCGAGACCAGATGGCGCTCGGACACCCAGGTCATGGCTCCCGCGAGGATGGCAAGCTCGGTGCCGAGAAAATCCCGGCCCCGCTTCCAATAGGCGGCGAGGCTGTCGTGCGGCGGCAGGTGGGTCATGGTCAGGCGGCGGCGTCCAGGCCGTAGGCGGCGTGCAGCGCGCGCAGCGCCAGCTCGGTATATTCCTCGGCGATCAGCACGCTGACCTTGATCTCGGAGGTCGAGATCGCCTGGATGTTGATGCCCTTCTCGGCGAGCGTCTGGAACATCTTGTGGGCGATGCCGGCATGGCTGCGCATGCCCACCCCGATCACCGAGACCTTCACGATGTCGCTGTCGGCCGCCAGCTTCTCGAAGCCGATGGCGTCGCGTGCCTTCTCGAGCACCGCGGTGGCGCGCGGCAGGTCGGCCTTGCCCACCGTGAAGGTCATGTTGGCGGTCTGGCCGTCGCGGCTGACCGATTGCACGATCATGTCGACATTGATGCCGGCCTCGGAGAGCGGGCCGAACAGGCCGGCGGCGATGCCGGGCCGGTCCTTGACCTGGACCACGGTGATGCGCGCCTCGTTGCGGCTGTAGGCGATCCCGCTGACGATCTGGTTTTCCACGATCTCATCCTCGTCGACGACCAGCGTGCCGGGCTTGTCCTCGAAGCTCGAGAGGACCTGCAACCGCACGCGATGCTGCATGGCGAGCGCCACCGACCGGGTCTCGAGCACCTTGGCTCCGACCGAGGCCATCTCGAGCATCTCCTCGTAGGTGATGCGGTCGAGCTTCCTGGCCCGGGCGACGATGCGCGGGTCGGTGGTGTAGACGCCGTCCACATCGGTGAAGATATCACAGCGCTCGGCGCCCAGCGCGGCCGCCAGGGCCACCGCCGAGGTGTCGGAGCCGCCGCGCCCGAGCGTGGTGATGCGGCCGTCGCTGCCGAGCCCCTGGAAGCCGGCGACCACCGCGACCTTGCCCTGCTCGAGACAGGAGCGGACGGCCTCGGGATCGATGTCGAGGATCCGCGCCTTGCTGTGCCGCTCGTCGGTGCGCACCCCGGCCTGCCAGCCGAGGAACGAGCGCGCCGGCACGCCCATGCTCTGCAAGGCGATCGCGAGCAGGCCGATGGTCACCTGCTCGCCGCTGGCGACCACCTGGTCGTACTCGGCCATGTCGTAGCCGGCAGCGTCGAGGCCATGCACCCAGTCGACCAGCTGGTTGGTCGTGCCGGCCATCGCCGAGACCACCACGGCCACCTTCTCGCCACGCTCGACCTGACGCTTGACCCGCCCCGCCACGTTGCGGATGCGGTCTAGATCGGCGACCGAGGTGCCGCCATACTTCTGCACGACGAGCGTCACGGGGGAAACTCTCACCAAGGGATCGGCGGCAACGGGCGCGCCGAGCCGGATTCCGGCGTGAAATGTCGGAAACGGCGCACTTCTAGCCATGGGACGGTGGATGAGCAAGCAGCAGGGCGAGGCCGCAACCATGTCCGGGGCGGCGACCATGGGTCGCACGGACCCGGAGGAGCTCGCCAAGTTCGGACCGCTCGCCCGGCGCTGGTGGGATCCGGCAGGCCCGATGCGACCGCTCCACAAGCTCAACCCGCTGCGTCTCGACTACATCATCGCCAGCGCCTGCCGCATCCTCGGCCGCGCGCGCACCGGCCGCCGGCCGCTCGAGGGCGTCACCGTGCTCGACGTCGGGTGCGGCGGCGGCCTGCTGTGCGAGCCGCTGGCGCGGCTGGGTGCCACCGTCACCGGGATCGACCCGGAGCCCGCCAATGTCGAGACCGCCCGCTGGCACGCCGCCGAGAGCGGCCTCGAGATCGCCTACGAGGCCACGACCGTGGAGGACCTGGCGGCGGCCGGGCGCCGGTTCGACCTCGTCCTGGCGATGGAGGTGGTCGAGCATGTGCCCGACCCGGCGGCCTTCGTGGCGGCTTTGGGCGAGGTCACCCGGCCGGGCGGGGCCCTGATGATGGCGACCTTGAGCCGGACCATGAAGGCCTGGGCGCTGGCCATCGTCGGGGCGGAGTACATCCTGGGCTGGCTGCCGCCCGGCACCCACAGCTGGAAACGCTTCCTGCGTCCCTCCGAGCTGGCCTCCCATCTCCGCAATGCCGGCCTGCGGATCGAGGACATCACCGGCGTCACCTACGAGGCCGCCTACGACCGCTTCGCCACCTGCCGCGCCGTCGACGTCAACTACATGCTGGCAGCCGTCAGGGACTGAGCGGCCGCTCAGCCGTCGAGCTTGGGGATCCAGGGCAGAGGCCGCACCTGGACCCCCTCGTCGATCAGCTCCTCGACCTCCTCGCGCGAGGCCTCGCCGTAGATCTCGCGCTTCTCCGCCTCGCCATGGTGGATCTTGCGCGCCTCCTCGGGGAAGCGCTCGCCCACATGCTCGAAGTTCTGCTCGACATGGGTGCGCAGCTGACGCAGGGCGCGGAGCATCTGCTCGGCGACCTGGCGGCGCGGATCGGCTGTCGCCGGCGCCGCCGGGGCAGCGGCCGGCGCGCTCCCGGCAGGGGCGGGCTCGCGCCTGCCGCGGCTTATCGCCGGCGCCATCATGGCCTTGCGCACCGAGCTGTCGCCGCAGACGGGACAGCTCAGCACCCCCTTCGCGACCTGCTCGTCATAGCCGGCATTGTCGCGAAACCAGCCCTCGAACTCGTGCTCATTGCCGCAGGCGAGCGTGAAGCGGATCATCGAACCTTCCCCGGCCGGTGCGGTCCCGGCGTCAGCCGGCAGCCTCGCCGGCGCCATTGCCGGCGAGCAGCCCGTCGAGCTCGCCCGCCTGCTCCAGCGCGTGAATGTCGTCGCAGCCGCCGACGGCCCGGCCGTCGATGAAGATCTGCGGAACGGTGGTGCGGCCCTCGGCACGCGCGCTCATCTCCTCGCGCCGTGCCGGCTCGCGCCACAGGTCGATCTCGAGATAGCCGACGCTCTTGGCGTCGAGAAGCCGCTTTGCCCGCCAGCAGTAGGGGCACAAGGGTGTGGTGTAGATCTCTACCCGGGCCATAGGTATCCCGATGCGGTGGCTGCCTGCGTCACGTTCTGGTGACATCCATCATATAGGCAGCGCTTCTTGCCTCACCACCCTCGCGAGCGCCAGGGCGTCCACTCGTGCGGCGCCGGCCTCGCGCAGCACCGTGGCGCAGGCGCCCAGCGTGGCGCCGGTGGTGAGCACGTCGTCGACCAGCACCACCCGCCGCCCGGCGAGCCTGGCGCGCGCCGCCGGGCGCACCGCGAAGGCGGCCTCGGTGACGTTGCGGCGGCGTGCCGAGGCCGCCAGGCCCTGTTGCGAGGCGGTGGCCCTCACCCGCCGCAGCAGGTCCGGCGCGTGCGGCACCCCGGCCAGCCGCGCCAGATGCCGCGCCAGCAAGGCCGACTGGTTGTAGCCGCGCCACAACAGCCGCCAGCGATGCAGCGGCACCGGCACGAGAAGATCCGCCTCCTCCAGAAGCAGCCCCCCCGCCTGGTGCATCCAGCCGGCGAAGAGAGCCGCTCCCTGGATACGCTCGCCATGCTTGAAGGCGATAATCAGCCGGCTGCTCGCCTCGTCGTAGGCAAGTGCCGCGCGCATCCGCTCCAGCGCCTCGGGCATCTCGGCGCAACGCGCGCAGTGCTCCGGCCCGTCCCACTGCCGCGGCTGGCCGCAGAGCGGGCAGAAAGGGGCGGCCACGAACCGCAGGCCGGCCCAGCAGCCGGCGCACAGCTCGCCTTGCTGCGGCGTGCCCTCGCCGCAGCCGATACAGCGAGGCGGCAGCAGGAAGTCCAGCACGGCCAGCCCGGCCCGGCCCAGAAGATCGAGCGAAGGCCGAGAAGCGGGCGACGGCAGGTCCATGCGGCGACGCTCCGGCAGGCAGGAGAGAGTCGCCACAAACACTACCTCAGGTTGACGCGACGGTCACGACTCGCGCGTTTCGGCTGCGATCCAATCGAGATAGGGACCATGCCCGCCCTCGATCGGCAGCGCCACCACACAGGGGCACTCGTAGCTGTGCAGCGCCTTCACCCGCCGGCTCAGCTCGTCCACCAGCGCGCTGCGGGTCTTGAGCAGCAGGACGCATTCCGTGGCGGTCTCGATCTGCCCCTGCCAGCGATAGACCGAGCGCATCCCCTCGATCATGTTGCCACAGGCGGCCAGACGCTCCGCCACGAGGGCGGCGGCGATGCGCCGGGCCTCCGCGGCATCGGCGCATGTCACGTAGCAGACGCAGTACGGCATCGCGGCGTCTCCCGGATGGAAAAGGCGGGCTCGGGATCGCGCGGGTCCAACGCGTCCTGGAGCCCGTCGCCCAGAAAGTTGCAGGCCATGACGGTCAGGAAGATCAGCAGGCCTGGCCAGACGGCGAGGAACGGAGCCTGCCAGATCAGCTCTTGGGCGTTGGTCAGCATGTTGCCCCAGCTCGCCAGCGGCGGCTGGATCCCGAGGCCCAGGAAGCTCAGCACCGATTCGGCGAGGATGACATTGCCGATCGAGAGCGTCGTGGCGACGATGGCCGGGCCCGCGACGTTGGGCAGGACATGCCGCAGCACCACCCGCAGCGGCCCCGCCCCCAATGCCTGGGCCGCCCGCACATAGTCGAGCCGGCGCACCCGGAGCACGCTGGCGCGCACGAGCCGGGCCACGGTGGTCCAGCCGAAGAGGGCGACGATCACGACGATGCGCAGCACGCTGGCGAGCTCGCCGCCGGCCAGCTCGGCGGGGAGACCGAGCCTCGCCGGGTCGACCGCCGCCAGCACCACCAAAAGCGGCAGCAGCGGCAAGGCGATGACCGCATCCGTCAGGCGCATCAGGAGCGCGTCGGCGGCGCCGCCGGCAAAGCCGGCGGCGAGCCCCACGACGAGGCCGATCAGGGCCGCCAGCAGGGCGCCGGCGAAGCCTACGGCGAGCGATACCCGCCCGCCCTCGAGCAGACGCATCATGAGGTCACGGCCCAGCTCGTCGGTACCCAGCGGATGGTTGCCGCCGGGCCCGGCGAGACGGGCGGCCAGATCCATGCTGGTGGTGTCGAGGCCGGTCATCGCGCCGATCGGCGTCATGGCGGCGAGGAGCGCCACGAGCATCGCCAGGAAGGCCGCCGAGAGGGCTGCAGGGCGGTGCCGCAGGAAGCGCCGCCAGAAGCCGCGGCCGGGCGTGCCCGCGGCCTCAGCCGTCATAGGTGATGCGCGGGTCGAGCCACGCATAGCAGAGATCGGCCAGGAGGTTGGCGAGCAGGGTCACGAGGGTCGCCATCATCAGCGCCAGCAAGGCGAGGTTGAAGTCGTTGCCGAGGATGGCGTCGTAGATGAGCTTGCCCATGCCCAGATAGGCGAACACCGTCTCGACCACCAGCGCGCCGGAGAACAGCGAGCCCAGCTGCAGGGCGAGGACGGTCACCAGCGGCAGCATGGCGTGCCGCATGGCGTGCCGCGTCACCAGCCGCCACGTGCCCACGCCCTTGGCGCGGGCGGTGCGGATGAAGGGCTCGCGCAGGGTCTCGAGCATCGCCGCGCGCATGAAGCGGATCAGCGTGCCGGCGGTGAGCAAGGTGAGCGTGGCCACCGGCAGGACCAGGTAGCGCAGCCGCTCGAGGAGGCCGCCTTCGCCGCCGACTGCCGCGGCGCCGCCGGCCGGCAGCCAGCCCAGCTCCACCGCGAAGACGATGATCAGCAGCAGCGCCAGCCAGAAGGAGGGCACGGAGAAGCCGGCGAAAGCCAGCAGGTTGACTGCATGGTCGAGTGCCGAGCGGGGGCGCAGCGCCGCCATGACGCCGGCCGGCAGCGCCAGGACGAGCGCCAGCGCGAGGCTGATGCCCATCAGGAGCAGCGTGTTGAGGAGCCGCGGCCACAAGACCTCCACGGCCGGCACCGAGTAGAGCCGCGAATAGCCGAACTCGCCGGCGAGCGCGCGCCCGAGCCAGCCCAGCCAGCGCTCGACCAGCGGCCGGTCGAGCCCGGCCAGCGCCTTGAGCCGCTGCGCATCGGCAGCGCCCAGCCGGGGATCGCCGGCGATCATCAGGTCGATCGGATCGCCGGGCATCAGCCCGATCAGGCCATAGACGAGGAAGGAGACGAGCAGGAGGAGCAGGAACGTCTCGACGAGACGACGCAAGAGCCAGCCGCTCACGATCGCGCTCCGGCGGCAGTATCGCGGTGCGACATCCGACGAGCGTCAACCTTTCTAAAAGCCTCAGCCGCTGCTAGGTTCCGAAGCTGCTCCACGCGATGCGTCATACGATTGGCCGGCCCGGCATCGCGAAGGCCGACGGAACACCATCTCCCATGGCACGCCTCTACCTCAGCCCGCGACTGCGGGGCCTCATCTCGCGCTCGCGCCTGGTCGACGAGAGCCTGCGTGCCGTGGAGAGCGGCCTGGTCGCCGCGGTGATGCGCGGCACGGCGGCCCTTCCCCTCGAGCGCGCCTCCGACATGGGCGAGCGGATCGGCCGCCTCGTCGGGCCGCGGATGCGCAAGCACCGCCATGTGTTGCGCAACATGGCCTTCCTGTTCCCGCAAGCCGAGCCCGCCTGGATCGAGCAGACCGCCCTCGAGATCTGGGGGCAGATCGGCCGGACCCTCGCCGAATATCCGCATCTGCCCGAGATCTGCGGGGTCACCGGCGCGCCCCGGGTCGAGGTGGCGTCCGAGTTCGATCTCGGGCCGGTGCGCCGCGGCGAGCAGCCGATGGTGTTCGTGGCCATGCACCAGGCCAACTGGAACGTGCCCAGCGCCACCGGCCATCTGGCCGGATTTCCGGTCAGCGTGGTGTTCGCCCGCCAGCGCAACCATCGGCTCGAGCGGCGCATCGCCCGCTGGCGCGACACGATGCCTTGCGGCTTCATCGACGTGGCGCAGGCGGCGCGCGGCATGCTGGGCGAGCTGCGCCGCGGCCGCAGCGTCGGCGTGCTGGTCGATCACCGGGTCGACGAGGGCGAGGAGGTGCCGTTCTGCGGCGTGCCCGCCCCCACCACCACCGTGCCGGCCCGGCTCGCGGCGCGGCTCGGCCTCGGGGTCGTGCCGGCAAGGGTCGAGAGACTGCCCGGGGTGCGCTTCAGGGTCACGCTGGAAGCACCGATCTTCGCCCCGCCCTCCGCCCGCAACGATTCTCACGGCGCCGCCTTCGAGATCATGGCCGAGGTCAATCGATCCTTCGAGCGCTGGGTGCGCGAGCGCCCCGCCGACTGGTGCTGCGTCAAGCGGCGCTGGCCCAAAGGCGCTGTGCCGATGGCCGGCGAGGACCATCCTCAGCCGACGCCGCTGGCGGCCTGAGCGGCTCACGCCGCCCCCACCGTCCACTCCTCGACCCAGAGCGTCACCGGTGCCATGTGGCCGGTCGGCCGCGGGCCCTCCAGCCAGCGCGGCCAGATGTGCGGCTCGGCCCTGAAGAAGAGCGGCAGAGCCGGCAGATCCTCGGCATAGAGGGCCTGAAGCTCGTGCCACAGCGCGCGGCGTTTCTCGCGGTCGAGCTCGATCTCGATGGCGTCGATCAGCGCGTCCATGCGCGCGCTGCGGTAGCCGCCATAGTTCTGGCCCGACCAGCCGCCGGCCTCGGTGGGTATCTCCGCGGAATGGAGGGTCGAGCGCGGCGGGTTCTCCGGGCTGCTGATCCAGGCGAACAGCGCCATGCCGGAAAAGCGGCGCTTGCTCACCGTCTCGCCGAAGAACACGCGGGGCGGCTCGTTTCTTATCTGCACCTCGATACCGAGTTGCCGCCACTGCGCCTGGAGGACCTGCTCGACCAGCTCGCGGGTGCGGTTGCCGGCGGTGCTCATGAGCTCGAGGCGCAGCGTCTCGCCAGCCTCGTTGCGGCGGATGCCGCCGGCGCCGCGCCGCCAGCCGGCCTCGTCGAGCAGGGCCGCCGCCTTGCGCGGGTCGTGGGGGAGCGGCGCCAGCGCCTCGTCATGCACCCAGTCGAGCGGATGCACGCTCGTGGCGGCGACCGGCTGGCGCCCCGCGAAGAGCTGGAGCGCCATGCCCTCGCGGTCGAGGCCGTGCAGCAGGGCACGGCGCACCCGCCGGTCGGCCAGCGCGGGATTGTCGTGCATCAGGTCCAGATGCTCGTAGACCAGGCCCGGCTTGTAGAGCAGCCGGAAGCGCTCGCCGTGCCGCTCCTCGAAGGCCAGCGCCTGGTCCAGGGTGAGGCCCAGCGAGCCCTCGATCATGTCGATCTCGCCCGAGAGCAGGTTCGCCTCCAGCGCCGCGGTGTTCTCGATGGCGCGGACGGCGATGCTGTCGAAGGCCGGGGCCGGCCCCCACCATTGCGGGTTGCGCTCGAACAGCAGGTGGCTGCCCGGCACCACGCTGGCGATCCGGTAGGGGCCGAGGCTCAGGCCGGGATTGGTGCTGTCCGTGTCGAAAAGCGTGCGGTGGCGGTAGGCCTTGGGATCGGCCTCGAACACCGGCCGCTCGAGATGCTCGGGCAGCAGGCGGAAGTCGTTGAGGCCGTTATAGTTGAAGCCGAGCTTCTCGTCGTGCAACACGAAGGTCTTCTCGTCGAGCGCCTCGACCTTCCACAGCCGCCGGTAGAGCTCGGCATTGCCGATACCGCTCTCGGGGTGGCGGCCGACCTCCCAGGTGAAGAGCACGTCCTTGGTGGTCACCGGCGTGCCGTCGCCCCAGCGCGCCTCCGGCAGTATCCGCCAGGTCAGCGCCACACCGCGCCCGCCCCCCGGCGGCGTCTCCTCGACCGCCTGGCCGTTCTCGAAGGTCGGCAGCTCGACCGCCAGCATCGGGACCAGCTGCCAGGAGGCGTCGAAGGTGGTGAGCGGCCGGTGGGTGAGGCCCAGGACGTAGCTCTTGGCCGCCATGGAATCGATGTTGGGGTGAAGGTTGGAGGGGAACTGACTGATGCCGATCGCCAGATTCCGGCGCTCCGCGGCACCGGCCAGGCGGGGCAGGAACGGAACCGGCAAGAGCCCCAGAAGATCGCGCCGCCGCATGCTTGCTCCCTTTCTCGCCAACCCGTCGGCTCAGGCCCCCGCCAGCAGGACCGCGCCGCCGACCTCCTCGATGGCCGCCTGCAGCTCGCGGACGCCGGAGCGGATCTCCGCCGCACCCACGCCGGTATAGCCCAGCAGCAGCCCGCTGCGCGGCGCCACCGAGCGGTAGAAGGCCGAGAGGGCCGGCGCCTCGATGCCCCGTCGCCGCGCCGCGCGGCTGACCGCCCGGTCGTCCAGCCCGTGGCGCAGGCTGCCCACCAGATGCATGCCGGCCTCGGCCGGCTGCAGCTCCAGATGCTCGGCCAGCCCGTTCGAGCAGACCTCGAGAAAGAGCTGCTGGCGCTCGGCGTAGAGGGCGCGCATGCGGCGGATATGGGCCGCCAGGTGGCCGCCGGCGATGAACTCGGCCAGGGCCGGCTGGGCGATCATCGGCGGATGGGTGTCGGTCATGCGCCGCACCGCCGCGAAGATGTCCACCAGATGATCGGGCACCACCATGTAGCCGAGCCTGAGGCCCGGAAACATGACCTTGCTCATGGTGCCCACATAGATCACCCGCCCGTCGGCATCGAGACCCTGCAGCGCCGCCAGCGGCCGCCCGGCATAGCGGTATTCGCTGTCGTAGTCGTCTTCCAGCACGAAGGCGTCAGCCTCGCGCGCCCACTCCAGGAGCGCCAGGCGGCGCGCGAGGCTCATGGTGATGCCCAGCGGGTATTGGTGCGAGGGCGAGACGCATGCCATGCGCGCACGCGGCGCCAGCTTCAGGCCGGCCTCGATGCTCAGCCCCTCCTCGTCGACCGGCACCGGCACCAGCTCCGCCCCGCTGGCGATCAGCGCCCCGCTCAGCCCCGGATAGCCGGGGTCCTCGATCCACACCCTGTCGCCCTGGTCGATCAGCACCCGGGCGGTGAGATCGAGCGCCTGCTGGGCACCGCTCACCACGATCACCTGCTCGGCGGTGCAGCGCACCGCCCGGGCGGCCCCCAGATAGGTGGCGATGGCCTCGCGCAGCGGCCGCCAGCCCAGCGCGTCGCTGCCGATCAGGAAGGAGCCCGGCGGCTCGCGCCAGTGCTTGGCGAGCAGCCGCGCCCATTCCTCGAAGGGAAAGGCGGCGAGCTCGGGCAGGCCCGGCGCGAAGGCGCGCGGCCGCGAGCGCGGGGCGGTGGCGGCGAGCTCGCCAAGGAGCCTGCCGCGCCGCGACGGGCCCGGTGCGGGAGCGCCCCGGTGGCGTGCCGTCAGGGCCTCGGCCCGGGCGTGCAGCACCTCCTCGGGAAGCTGCTGGCTGACGAACGAGCCGGCCCCCACCTTGCCCTCGACATAGCCTTCGGCATGAAGCTGCTCGAAGGCAGCCATCACGGTGTTGCGGGAGACCGAGAGATCCTGTGCCAGGGCGCGCGAGGAGGGCAGCCGGGTGCCCGGCTGCAGGCGGTTGGCGAGGATCGCCTCGCGGATCGCGAAATAGAGCTGGCGGTGCAGCGGCGCCTCGCCCGAGGGGTCGAGGGCGATGCTGGCGAGGTGGACCGGGCCGGCCCGGCGCTTGCGGGAAAGGGAATACATCGGCGATGCCCGCGCGGTGGCACCTGCGGGTCTAGCCGAATCCCGATGTGGGGGCCAGCCACTTTGCCGCAGGAACCGGTGCCGGTGACAGGTGGTCCACATTGGTCTAAGTCACCTCGCTGGTGACCCGCTCCCGTTTCGGAGAACGCGATGCGCCGCAACCGCTGCACGAAGATCGTGGCGACCCTGGGACCTGCGAGCTCGACCCGCGAGCGCATCATGGCGCTGGCCCGGGCCGGAGCCGACGTGTTCCGCTTCAATTTCAGCCACGGCAGCCATGACGATCATGCCGCGCGCCTGGCCCTGGTGCGCGAGGTCGAGGCCGAGCGCGAGCGGCCGATCGGCGTGATCATGGACCTGCAGGGCCCCAAGCTGCGGGTCGGCCAGTTCGCGAACGGCCCGATCGAGCTTGCCGCCGGCGCCTCGTTCCGCCTCGATCTCGACGAGACCCCGGGCGACGGGCAGCGGGTGCGGCTGCCGCATCCCGAGATCTTCGCGGTGCTCGAGCCGGGCCAGGAGCTGCTGCTCGACGACGGCAAGATCCGGCTCGAGGTCGAGAGCTGCGGCCCGGACTTCGCCGAGACCAAGGTGGTAGCGGGCGGCCCGCTCTCCGACCGCAAGGGCGTGAACCTGCCGGGCGCCGTGCTGCCGATCAGCGCCATGACCGAGAAGGACCGTCGCGACCTGGTCTTCGGTCTCGACCTCGGCGTCGACTGGGTGGCGCTGTCCTTCGTCCAGCGGGCCGACGACGTGGCCGAGGCGCGGCGGCTGATCGCCGGGCGTGCCGCGGTGATGGTCAAGATCGAGAAGCCGGCCGCCATCGATGCCCTCGACGAGATCATCGAGCTTGCCGACGGGATCATGATCGCCCGCGGCGATCTGGGTGTGGAGATGCCGCCCGAGCAGGTCCCGGGGCTGCAGAAACGGATCATCCGCAAGGCCCGCGAGGCCGGCAAGCCGGTGATCGTCGCGACCCAGATGCTCGAGAGCATGGTCCAGGCCCCCGCCCCCACCCGGGCCGAGGCCTCCGACGTGGCGACCGCCGTCTATGACGGCACCGACGCGGTCATGCTCTCGGCCGAGAGCGCCTCGGGGCGCTACCCGGTCGAGGCGGTGTCGATCATGGACCGGATCATCACCCAGGTGGAGCAGGACGAGCTCTACCGGGTCTATCTCGACGCCTACCAGGCGACCGCCATGGGCACCTCCGCCGACGCCATCACCCTGGCCGCCGGCCAGGTGGCGATGACGCTGGGCGCCGCTGCCATCGTCACCTACACGACCAGCGGCGCCACGGCGCTCAGGGCCTCGCGCGAGCGCCCGAGCAAGCCGATCCTGGGCCTCATCACCCGCATGATCACCGCGCGGAAACTGTCGCTCGCCTGGGGCGTCCACCCGGTCTTCACCGCCGATGCCGGCGACTTCGACGAGATGGTCGCCAAGGCCCGCAACTTCGCCAAGGCCGAAGGCTTCGCCGAGCCCGGCAACTCGATCGTGATCACCGCCGGCCTGCCGTTCGGCACGCCCGGCGCCACCAACCTGCTGCGGGTCGCCTGGATCACCTGAGCCGGCAGCAGCGCCCGCCCGCGCCGGGCCTGTCCTTCCCCGGCGCAACCTCGGCGGCGCGGGGCGGTTCATCCTTGCATGGGCCAGCTCCTCGCCGACGCCTCCCTCCCCCTCGTCTTCGGGCTGCTGGCCGTAGCGGCGGCGGTCATCGGGTTCGCCGGGACGCGGCTGGCGGGCGTGGCGGACGAGCTGGCCGACCGCACCGGCATGGGCGAGATCATCGCCGGGGCGCTGTTCGTCGGCGGCGCCACCTCGCTGCCCGGTATCATCACCTCGGTCTCGACCGCAGCCCAAGGCTATCCTGGGCTCGCCATCGGCAACGCGGTGGGCGGGCTAACCGTGCAGACCGCGTTCCTCGCAGTGGCCGATCTGGCCTACCGGCGCGCCAATCTCGAGCATGCCGCGGCCTCGGTGGTGGGGCTTACCCAAGGAACGATGCTTCTCGGCCTGCTGACCCTGCCGCTGCTGGCGGCAAGCTCGCCCGAGCTCACCGTCATGGGCGTTCATCCGGTAACGCCGCTCCTGTTCGTCGCCTACGGCCTGGGCCTGCGCCTGCTCGCCAATGTGCGGGGCGATCCGATGTGGTCGCCGGTGGTGACCGACGAGACCCAGCACGAGGAGGTCGAGCTGGAGGACGCGGAGAAGAAGGAGCAGGAAACCGGCGACCACGAGCCGCCCGAGGATCCGGTCAAGAGCCGCTATGACGAGACCTCGACGCGGCAGCTATGGCTGTTGTTCCTGCTTTATGCCGGGCTCACCGCTGCCGCCGGCTATGCGGTCGGCGAGACGAGCATCGCGCTGGTGGGCCTCACCGGCCTCGGCGAGACCGCCATCGGCACGGTCTTTACCGCGGTCGCCAACTCGCTGCCCGAGCTGGTGACGGCCGTGGCGGCGGTGCGGGTCGGGGCGGTCAACCTCGCGGTCGGCGACGTGATCGGCGGCAATTCCTTCGAGGTCCTGTTTCTCGCCGCCGCCGACGTCGTCTATCTCGACGGCTCGCTCTATCACCGCTTCACGGACCAGAACGTCTTCATCACGGTCATGGCGATCCTCATGACCGCGGTGCTGCTGCTGGGCATGCTGCGGCGCGAGCGGCACGGGATCGGCGGCATCGGCTTCGAGAGCGCGCTGGTGCTGCTGCTCTACGGCTGCTCGGTGCTGGTGGCGCTGAGCTGAGCCCGTGCCTACCGCCATCGGCGTAAGCCGGGCGGCGGGGTTTGCTGCATCTCCCGTGCGGGTACGCTTTCCGGTCCTGCACCCGGACCGGGAGACGGCCCATGCACGCCATCAGGATCCTCGCGGCCGCAGCCCCGCTGGCGCTGGCCGCCGGCTGCACGCATATCGACAGCGCCTCCATCGACAAGGGGCAGAACGGCAACCAGCCGCTGTTCGAGGCCCGCCTCGTGCAGGGCGTGTTCGAGAACATCAGCGATGTCGAGCTGGAGTGGGAGGCGGACACCGGCGAGGATACCCTCGAGGCCGACGTCCCCATGGCGCAGCTCGCCACGTCCAGCTCGGGCAACGAGCGGATCTACCGCTTCGGGCCGATCCTGCCGCTGCCCCAGGGCACCCGGGTGGACAGCACCTGGACCGCCACCTACGGCCTCACCGGGCGCACCCAGACGGCCACGAGGCGCACCCATATCGGCCACGACGCGCGGCTCGTGGGCCTCGTGCTGCGCCAGCCGGCAAGCGAGCTTCCGCTGCCCGTCTCGCCGCTGCTCGCCGAGTGCCGCCAGCTCGCCTCGGGCGCGTCGTTCGACATGCTGGTGTTCGTGGACAATGCCAGCTTCTCCACCACACCGCCGCTCTCGCTCCGCGGCAACCTCACGCCGCAGGGGGCGGTCCAGGCGAACCCCTCGCAGATCACCGAGAATGCCGGCGCCCTGCCCTCCCAGGCGGACCAGACGCCGGTGCGCCTCGGCCCCTTCACCGCCACCATCCAGGGCACAACCCCCCAGGCAGCCGACGTCTCCGCCGAGCTTTTGACGGTGGCGGACGATTTCGGCCAGGCCAACAACCAGATCACCCCCAACCCGTCCCCGGCCACCGGCAACCCGGCCTGCTTCGACGGTGCCGGGCAATTCCAGCCCGAGCTATGCCAGACCTGCCTCGTGGTCGTGCCCTGAGCGGCTAGCGCCTCAGCGCCCGGCAATCGCGCCCGTGAGCGGGTCCACCGAAAGCCGGAGCCGCGGCACGCCCGGTGGCCCCTCCAGATCGACGGCGAGGCTGCCATCCTCCTCGAGACGCGGCTCGCCGACCTCGAACTGCGGGGCGGCCTCCCAGAGCAGGCGCTGCTCGAGGAACTGACGCACCTCGCCAGGATCGAACAGGCCGTCCGGCGAAGGTGGCGGCACCGGCCCCGGGTTGGCAAGCGGCACTCCCATGAGGCCGGGCGCAACCAGGACTCCTGGCCCCATCGGCCGCGGCGCCCCCGATACCGACGGAGCGGCGGGCAGGAACATTGGCGCGGCGCGGACCTCCGGCTGCACCCGGACGACGGGCCGGACCTCCATCCTCACCTCCTGCGCCACCGCTGCAAACGGCACCGCAACCATCACGACCAGGACGCGCCCTCGCATCACCGCCTCCCGAGCTGCCCTGCGAGGATAGCATGCGCGGGTCCCGGACGGAGCGGCCGGCGTTACAGGCGCGTCCCCTAAAGCGCCTCGCCGCGCATCAGGCGGGGCAGGTCGCCGATCAGGCCCATGGCGTGGCGCATGAAGAAGCGCTTGGCGGGCGGCAGGCGCTCGACCAGGCCGAGGCCGGCGTTGCGCACCAGCTTGAGCGGGAAGAGGTCGTTGGCGAACAGGCGGTTGATGCCGTCGGTAATGGCCACCAGGGCGATGCTGTCGAAGCTGCGCCAGGCGGCGTAGCGCTCGAGCGCTGCCGCGTCGCCGACATCGAGGCCGAGGCGGAGGCGGTCGGCGACGATCTCGGCCACTGCGCCCACGTCGCGCAGGGCGAGGTTCCAGCCCTGCCCGGCGATGGGATGGATGCCGCGGGCGGTGTCGCCCACGAGAACCAGGCGCTCGGCGGTGTAGCTGTCGGCCCAGACGAGGACGAGCGGAAAGGTCCAGCGGCGACCCTCGAGGCGCAGCTCGCCGAAAGCGTCGGCGAAGCGCTCGTTGACCTCGCCCTCGAAGGCGCGGTCGTCCAGCGCGCCGACACGCTGGGCCAGATCGTCGCGCAGCGCCCAGACGATCGAGGAGCGCTGGCCGGTCATGGGCAGGAGCGCAAACGGCCCGTCGGGAAAGAACCGCTCGATGGCCTGGCCGCGATGCGGCCGCTCGTGCGCCAGGGTGGCCACGATGGCGGTCTGGCCGTAGCCCCAGCGCCGCACGCCGATGCCGGCCGCCTCGCGGGTCGGCGAGAAGCGGCCTTCGCACGCGGCCACCAGGCTGGCGCGAAGCTGGCGGCCGTCCTCGAGCACCACCTCCGCGCTGACCGGCCCGCGCTCGACCCGTGCGGCCATGGCGGGAGCGAAGATCTCGACCCCCGGCAGCTCGGCGAGGCGGCGCATCAGGCCGCTGCGGATCACCCTGTTCTCGACGATCCAGCCCAAAGGCTCGCCACCCACCTCGCGATGGTCATAGTGGACGCTCACCGGGGCCTGCGCCTCGGCTACCTCGATGTCACGGATCGGCTGGGATCCGGCGGCCATGTAGCGCCAGGCGCCGACGCCATCCAGCAGCTTCTTCGAGCCCAGCGCCACCGCGGTGACGCGCCCGTCATGAGCAGGCTCGACCAGGCGCTCGAGGGGCGCGCGCTCGACCAGCGCCACGGTGGCACCGGCCTCGCCCAGGGCGCAGGCCAGCGCCAGGCCGGTGGGCCCGCCACCAATCACCACCACGTCGAACACTCTGGCCTCGCTACCGCTCATGCCTGCCTCTGCCCGAAAAATGCCACGTTGCCCACACCGCAGGCAGGCGGATGCCCGCCGGATGCCGGCGGGCCGGAAGATAGCGCGCTTTTCCGGTCTGGCACGAGGCTTGCGAAGAAAGCCGGTGCACGCCGCGGGGACCGTCCGGTGCTTTTCTTCCCCGCGGTCGATGCTCTGGCCCGAGCAACGGCCCGCCCGCCTTGCGGGCCGTCATACCTGGCCCGGGGCGCCACAAGGGCGCTCCGGGCCTTTTTTTGCGGGCTCAGCGCCAGCGGAGCAGGCGCAGCTCGAGGCGGGAGATGACGGCGCTGACCAAGAGGCCCAGCACCGAGAGCAGCACCACGCCGGCCATCAGCCGGTCGGTGCGCATGAGATTGCCGGCCTGCAGCACCATGGCCCCTACCCCGTGCTCGGCGCCGATCATCTCGGCGGCCACCAGCAGCACCAGGGCGATGGAGGAGGAGATGCGGATGCCCGCCAGCATGCCCGGCAGTGCCCCGGGCAGGATCACCGTGCGGACGATGGCGGTGGTGGACAGGCCGAAGCTCTGCGCCATCCGCACGAGGCTGCGCGGCACCGCATCGACGCCGGCATAGGCGTTGATGGCGGTGGGGAAGAAGGTGCCCAGCGCGATGGTGGCGACCTTGGAGGGCTCGCCGATGCCGAACCACAGGATGAAGAGCGGCAGCATGGCGATCTTGGGGATCGGGAACAGGGCGGAGACCATCGGGATGCCCACCGACCGGGCGAGGCTCGACATGCCGATGGCGAGACCCAGCGCCAGGCCGGCCACGGCACCCAGGCTCCAGCCGATGATCAGCCGGTAGAGGCTGGCGCCGAGATGGCGGAACAGCTCCCCCGACGCGGTCATGGCCCACAGGGCGTCGAGGATCCGCAGCGGCCCGGGCAGGGTGAGCTGGCTCACCCAGCCCAGCGAGGCCGAGGCCTGCCAGACCACCAGCAGCAGGCAGAAGCTCACGAGAGCGGCGTGGCGGATGCGGCGCGGCTCGAAGCCGCCGCCGCGGAACGGCACGGGCAGGCTGCGCTCAGCCATGGGCCGCCTCCGGCGCGTGCTCGGGCTCGAGCTCGCGGTCGGCTGCCCGCACCTCGTCGGCGATCAGCGCCCAGAGCTGCTCCTGCAGGCCCCTGAGGGTAGCGGCGTGGCGCGGCTGGCCGCGCTCGGAGGCGGGCACGTCCACGCGGAGCACCGCCTTGATGCGCGCCGGCCGGCGCGAGAGCACGCAGATCCGGTCGGCCACCCGCACCGCTTCCTCGAGATTGTGGGTGATCCAGATGGTGGTGAGCCGCTCCATGGCCCGCAGCGCCACGAACTCCTCGAGCAGCAGCTCGCGGGTCTGGGCGTCGAGGGCCGAGAGCGGCTCGTCCATGAGCAGGATCGCCGGGCGCACCGCCAGCGCGCGGGCGATGCCCACCCGCTGGCGCATGCCGCCGGAGAGCTGGCGCGGCCAGGCGTTGCGGAAGTCGGCGAGGCCGATCCGGGCGAGCACCTCGTCGATGCGCGCCGCGCGCTCCTGGGGCTCCAGCCGGCCCTCCAGCGGCAGGGCGATGTTGCCTTCCACCGTGCGCCACGGCAGCAGCGCGAAGTCCTGGAACACGTAGGTGAGCGGGTTGAGGCAGCCTTGCGGCGGGGCGCCGGTGGTGACCACCGTCCCCGCCTCCGGCTGCAGCAGCCCGCCGGCTATGCCCAGAAAGGTGGACTTGCCGCAGCCCGAGGGGCCCAGCACCGCCACCGTCTCGCCCTCCTCGACGGCGAGATCGATCCCGCCCAGGACCTCCAGCCCCGCGTAGCGGTGGCGGATGCCTCTCGCCTCGAGCCGCACCGTCCTACTTCGCCGGCACGTTCATGTGGCCGTCGATGAAGGAGAGAACCATGAAGGACTCCGCCTTCACACCCTCGTCCACCAGCCCCTCCTTCCTGAACCACTCGAGCTGGTCGTGGACGCTGCCCACATCGAGGCGCCCCTCGGGGTCGATGAAGACCGCGCCGGCCCTGATCGCCTCGGGAGAGGCCCCGGTATACTTCCCGATGATCGGGATCAGCGCCTCGGCATCAGGACCGAAGACCCGCTGGCCCGAGGCGTCGCGGGCGTTCATGGCGGCGTGGTAGTCGCGCGCCCCCTTCTGGTAGGCCCGCACGAAACGCTCCACGACGTCGCGCCGCTCCTCGACATTGCGGGTCGAGGTGAACAGCCCGCCCAGCTGGTAGGGGGTCTCGTCGGCGACCCAGCCGATGATCCGGGCCTCGCCGGAATCGGCCAGCGGCACGGCGATATGCGCCGGCAGGATGGCGGAGTCGGTCTGGCCGCTCTTGAGGGCGGCGATCATGTTGGGCACGCCCTGCAGCGGCACGAGCCGCAGCTCGTCCAGCGCGAAGCCGCGCTTGTCGGCCAGGAGGCCCAGCATGAGGTGGAAGCTCGAGCCGTGCTGGGTCATGGCGAAGCTGTGGCCGGGCAGCTTGTCGGGCGAGGTGAGCCCTGCCTCGAAGGCCTGGTTGGAGGCCAGATAGGCGGAGAAGTCGTAGCCCTTCTCCTCGCGGCTCTGCGCGCCGATCACCGAGAGCCCGCCTTCGGCGGCGAGGTTGAAGAAGCCGGCGGTGAAGGCGGTCACGCCGAAATCGGCGTCGCCCGAGGCGATCGCCACGGCCACCGGCTGGGCGGCGCGGAAGAACTCGATCTCGGCCTCGAGCCCCTCCTCCTCGTAATAGCCGCGCTCCTTGGCAATGAAGAGCGGCGAGGAGGAGACGAAGGTGAGAGCGGCGATCCTGATCTTCTCCGCACTGGCCGGCGAGGCCGCCAGGACGGCGCAGCCGAGCGCCGCCAGAACCGTCCTCAAGAGTCGCTTGCGCACCGTCCGTCTCCCGCCTGTGGCCGAACCGGCGTCAATCTAGCGGCGCGCGCCGCCGCGTCCAGCGCCGCCGCCGAGGATGACGACATTGCCCGTGAGGACCAGGGCGATGCCGGCTGCGGTCTCCGGGCGCAGCGCCATATCCTCGAACAGGGCGGAGAGCAGGACCGCCAGCACCGGCGTCACCACCAGCACATAGGCGCCGCGCGCCGCGCCGATCCTCCCCAGCAGGGTCAGATAGGCGCCGAACGCGATGGCCGAGGCGAAGATCGCCAGATAGAGCAGCGAGATCACGTAGCCCGGCCGCCAGTCGAAGACCGGCGGGCTGCCCAGCGTCACCGCCAGGACGAAGGTCAGCGCGCCCGCCTGGAGCATGGCCAGGGCATTGACCGGCACCACCGGCAGGCCGCGCCGCTGGTTGCGCACCGAGACCAGATTGCCGAGGCTGGCGCAGAAGGTGGCGGCCAGCGACAGGCCCAGCCCCTTGAGACCGTCGCTGGAGAGATCGAAGGCCAGGAGGTCGCGCAGGAACACCAGCGCGATGCCGGCGAGGCCCATGGCGGCGCCGAAGAGGGCGCGCGGCTCGAGGGCGGTGCCGAAGAACAGGCGGGCGCCAGCCATGTTCATGGCGATGATCGCTCCCATCACCACCGCCATCAGCCCGGTCGGGACATAGAACGCCGCCTGGTAGAACAGCCAGTAATTGCCGCCGAACAGGAACAGGCCCTGGAGCAGCACGAAGCCGTGCTCGCGCAGCGGCAGGCGCAGCTTCTGCCTGCGCCACAGGCACCACAGCACCAGCACGAGCCCGGCCAGCAGGAAGCGGTAGGCGATGGAAAGCTCGGGCGGCACGGTGCCGAGCTGGAAGCGGATGCCCAGCCAGGAGGCGCTCCAGGCGAGACAGGTATAGATGTAGAGGGGGAGAACGGCGCCGGCCGTGGCGGTATCGGGCTCGGCGCGCATCGCGGGGCTAGCGTCGCGCGCGGGCGCAGATCTCGCCCAGCGCGTGCCGGCAGATCAGCTGGTCGGGCGAGGCGGCACGCTTGCAGGCGGTCTCGGCTTCCTGGAGCAGCGCCAGGGCTGCGAGCAGAGCGGGGCTCCGCCAGCGTTGCAGGGCTGCCTTGAAGCGGTCGCGCACGCGAAAGAAGATCGGCGGCCGCGCGCCTTCCAGCACCCGCTCGACGGGAGCCCCGCCCTCGATCTCGGCCTGGAGGCGCACCAGGCGCAGCAGCGTGGACGAGGCGGCGCGCAGGATACGCACCGGCGCCTGGCCCTCGCCCAAAAGCCTGTCCAGGGCCCGCTCGAGGCGCCCGCCCTCGCCCAGAAGGGCGGCGAAGACGATGTCGTCGAGGCCCAGCACGGCACTGTCGCCGATCACCGCCGCGACGTCGGCGGCGCCCACCTGGCCACCGGCGCCGGGGCCCATATAGAGCGCCAGCTTGTCGAGCTCGCTGCGGGTCACGCCGCGATCGCCGCCGAGGCTCGCCGCCAGCAGCTCCAGCGCCTCAGGCTCGGCGCGCAGGCCCCGCTCGGCCAGGCCGGCGCGCACCACCGCCGCCAGGTCGCGGCCCTCGTCGCGGTAGCAGGGGATCGCCGCCACGCCCTTGGCCTTCTCTGCCGCCTGGCGCAGCGGCGAGGAAGGCGGCAGATCCTCGGCCTCGATCACCACGAACGCCTCGGGGCGCCCGATCTCGAGCAGGAGCTTGAGAGCGCGCGCCGCCGCATCGCCCGCCTGGCGCACCCGCACCAGCCGCCGCCCGCCCATCAGGCAGAGCGCCTGGGCCTCCTCGACGAGCCGTCCGGGGCTCTCCTTGAGCTGGTCGCCGACCAGCTCGCTGACCCGGAACGGGTCCTGCAGGTCGTCGACCACGCCGCGCCCGAGCCGCTGCGCCCGCTCGCTCACCAGCCCCGCGTCGGGACCGAAGAGCAGGACCACGGCCATGGCCGGGTCCGGGCGGGCGATGAACGACTCGATCGCCTTGGGGGCGATCTTCACGCAGGCTTCCCGGCGAGCTGCACGGCGAGCCGGGCGCGGATCTCCTGGCTCAGCTCGCGCGCCGCGCGCCGCTCCGCGTCCTGCTCGGCCACCAGGGTGGCATAGGGCGCGCGCACGACATTGTAGCTCGCAACCCTTCGGGCAGCGCCCTGGTAGAGGGTGACCCCGTCGGCCTTGCGGCGCAGCTCGAAGCGGGCCAGCAGGGTGAGGTCGTAGCGGGTTACCGTGTCGTCGAGCTGGATGGCCAGCGCGTCACGCTCGCGGTCGAGCCGGACAATCAGGCGGTAGACCGAGGGGACGGTGAGGCCGGCCGGGTTCAGCTCGTCGAGAAGCTGGTTGCGCAGGATCTGGCCGACCCGCGAGCGCGGCGTCTCGACCATGATGGCGGCAAGCTCGCGGTTGGTCTCGGCCCCTGCGCCGCCGCCGTGCAGCGGGCGCAGGTTGCAGGCCGCGAGACCGGGCGCCGCCAGTCCGAGAAGGGCGAGAACGCTGCGCCGGCGCATCTGCTCAGACCACAACATTCACGATCTTGCCCGGCACGACGATGACCCGGCGCGGCGGCTTGCCCTCCATGGCACGGCGGACATTGTCCTCGGCCAGCGCCGCCGCCTCGACCTGCTCCTTCGGGCAGTCGCGCGCCACACGGATCTCGCCGCGGCGCTTGCCGTTGACCTGGACGCCGATGACGAGCTCGTCGGCCTGCAGCCAGGCGGCCTGGGCCGTGGGCCACGGGGCCTCGGCCAGCAGGGTGGCGTGGCCGAGACGCTCCCAGAGCTCCTCGGCGATGTGGGGGGTCATCGGCTCGAGCAGCCGCACCAGGGTTTCCACCGCCTCGCGCAGCAGCGCGCCGTTGGCGCCCTTGTAGGCCTCGATGCCGTTGCTGAACTCGCGGACCAGCGCCACCGCCTTGTTGTAGTGGAAGCGCTCGAGTTCCTCCGTGGCCGCGGCGATGGTGCGGTGGATCTGCCGCTTGAGCTCGAGATCGGACCCCTCGAGGCCCTCGGCCGGCGCCGGCGTGCCCGGCGGCGGCAGGCCCTCCAGCCGCTCCTCCACCAGCCGCCACAGCCGGTTGACGTAGTTCCAGGCACCGCGGATGCCGGCGTCGGTCCACTCGAGGTCGCGATCGGGCGGGCTGTCGGAGAGCATGAAGAGACGCGCCGTGTCGGCGCCGTAGCCCTGGATGATCTCGGTAGGATCGACCGTGTTGAGCTTGGACTTGCTCATCTTCTCGACACGGCCGGGGATCACAGGGCTGCCATCCTCGACCAGCACCCACTGGCCGTCGTCACGCTTCGCGACCTTCGAGGCCTCGACCCACTCGCCCTTCGCATCCTTGAAGGTGAGGTGGTTGATCATGCCCTGGGTGAAGAGCCCGGCGAACGGCTCCGCGAGGTCGAGATAGCCGCAGGCCGACATGGCGCGGGTGTAGAAGCGCGAATAGAGCAGGTGCAGCACGGCATGCTCGACGCCGCCAATATACTGGTCGACCGGCAGCCAGTAGTCGGCCGCCTCGCGCGAGAAGGGCAGCGCCTCGTTCCTGGCGTCGCAGAAACGGGCGAAGTACCAGGAGCTCTCGACGAACGTGTCGAAGGTCTCGGTCTCACGCTCGGCGGCACCGCCGCATCGCGGGCAGGCGACGTGCTTCCAGGTCGGGTGCCGGTCGAGGGGGTTGCCGGCGCCGGTGAAATCGACGTCCTCGGGCAGCTCCACCGGGAGCTGGTCGCGGGGCACCGGCACGGTGCCGCAGGACGGGCACTCGATCATCGGCACCGGGCAGCCCCAGTAGCGCTGCCGCGAGATGCCCCAGTCGCGCAGGCGGAAGGTGGTCTCGCCGCTGCCGATCTGCAGCCGCTCGAGCTCCTCGATGGCGCGCCGCTTGGCGCTCTCGACGTCGAGCCCGTCGAGGAAGGCCGAGTTGAAGATCCGGCCCTCGCCGACATAGGCCTCCTCGCCCACCGCGAAGGCGGCCGGGTCGGCGTCGGGCGGCAGCACCACCGGACGCACCGGGCGGCCATATTTGCGGGCGAAGTCGAGGTCGCGCTGGTCGTGCGCGGGGCAGCCGAAGACAGCGCCGGTGCCGTACTCGGAGAGCACGAAGTTAGCGACGTAGATCGGCAGATCGACGCCTTCCATGAAGGGATGCCGGCAGGTCAGGCCGGTGTCGAAGCCCTTCTTCTCGGCGGTCTCGAGCTGCGCCTCGCTGGTGCCGCCGCGCAGGCACTCGGCGACGAAAGCGGCAAGCTCGGGATTATTCTTAGCCAGCTCGGCGCTCAGAGGATGGTCGGGCGCCAGCGCCATGAACGAGGCGCCAAAGAGCGTGTCGGGGCGGGTGGTGAAGACCTCGAGACGGTCGTCGCGGCCGTTGATGGCGAAGCGGACGCGCGCACCCTGGGACTTGCCGATCCAGTTGCGCTGCATCAGCCGGACCTTGTCCGGCCAGCGCTCGAGCCCGTCGATGGCCTCCAGCAGCTCGTCGGCGAAGGCGGTGATCTTGAAGAACCACTGGGCCAGCTTGCGGCGCTCGACCAGCGCGCCGGAGCGCCAGCCGCGGCCGTCGATCACCTGCTCGTTAGCCAGCACCGTGTTGTCGACCGGATCCCAGTTGACCCAGCTTTCCTTGCGGTAGACCAGCCCCCGCTCCCACATGTCGACGAACATCGCCTGCTCGTGACGGTAGTAGGCGGGATCGCAGGTGGCGAACTCGCGCGACCAGTCGATGGACAGGCCCATCATTTTGATCTGCTCGCGCATCTCCGCGATATTGCCCCAGGTCCAGATCCCGGGGTGGATGCCGCGCTTGACCGCCGCCCCCTCGGCCGGCAGGCCGAAGGCGTCCCAGCCCATCGGGTGCAGCACGTTGAAGCCCTGCCCGCGCTTGAGCCGCGCCACCACGTCGCCCAGGGTGTAGTTGCGCACATGACCCATGTGGATGCGCCCCGAGGGATAGGGGAACATCTCGAGGACGTAGTATTTCGGGCGCGCGTGGTCGATCTCGGCGCGGAACGTGCCGCGCTCCTCCCACACCCGCTGCCACCTGGTTTCGCTAGCGCGGAAATTGTAGCGGGACATCGAGCTGCAAATCCTTCGCCGGGCCGCCAGTCCGTCGCGGGCCCGAAGGTCAGAAGAAAGCCGGCCCACGAGGGCCGGCGGGGAGGGGCGCGCCCGGGGCTCAGCTGCCGGCTTCGGCCGAGGCGATGCGGAGCTGGCGGGCGCGCGTCAGGATCTGGTCCTCGAGGTCGGTCGCCGTCACCGGATCGACCGGCGCGTCGAGCCACTCGCCCTGCGCGTTGCGGGTCTGGCGGAACACCGAGACCTTGAGGCCGTCGGCGCGCAGCACCGTGTCACGGATCATCACCCGGACCTTGACGCGCTCGCCCTGCGCGTCGACCGGCTGGTACCAGTCGGACAGGATGAGCCCGCCGAACGGGTCGGCCGAAGCGAGCGGCATGAAGTCCAGCGTGTCGAGCGAGGCGCGCCAGAGATAGGCGTTGACGCCGATGCCGCCGCCACCGCCGCCGGCTTCCTCGCGGCTCTGCGAGCGCCCGCCGCCGAAGAGCGTGACGCCGCCCTCGCCGCCGAGCACCGAGCCGTAGTCACGCTTGAAGCGAGCCACCTTCGGGTCGTCGGGCTGAAACTCGGGCTTCTCGAACCCCGCCCCGCAAGCCGTCACCAGGCCCGCCAGAAGCAGCGCCCCGGCGATCCGATATGCTCCCTTGCCAACCACCACGCTTTTTCCCGAGCTGAGCATGCCGACGCGGCCGGTCGAGCCGCGGGCGCACCATAACACAGCGCCCGCGTGACGCCAGAGCGGCAAGAGAGCTGGCGGCGAGACCTCAGAACTTCAGGCGGATGCCGACGCGGCCGACCGTGTCGGGCTCCTCGGCCGGGCGGCTGCGCACCGCCAGATCGCCCTCCAGCGAGAGCCAGGAGGAGGTGGCGAGGTCGGTGCTCAAAAGCCAGAGGCTCGATTCGGGCGTCGTCGGGCGCTCCACCTCGCCATAGGAGAGGCTGAAGCGCATCGCGCCGTAGCCGAGGCTGGCGCCGACGAGATTGGCGGGCAGTCCCTGGTCCTCGAGGCGGCGGAAATCGCCGCCGACGGCCCACTGCCCCCACTCGAGGGCGCCGCCGATCACCAGCGAGCCGGCCTGGCCACCGGAAACCTGCGGCAGAGCCTCGCCCAACCCGAGAGGACGGGTGTCGCCGGGAGCCCCGAAACGGTCACCCAGGCCCACCGAGAGGCGCAGCGAGGGGAGCATCTCGGCAAGGCCGGCGTCGAGCGCGCTGCCCGGCCCCTGCCGCGGGGTGAAGCGCAGGCTGAAGCCGTGCTCGCCGGTGGCGGCGTCGGCACGGAAGGCGCTCTCGCCCGTGCCGTTCTCGGCAAGGCTCGCCCCTTCCCACGCGGAGCCGGGCACCAGCATCGCCGCCTGGCCCATATGAGGCGCCAGCCCCAGAGCCAGACCCGCGACCAGCGACGCTACCCTGCCCACCCGCATCGGCTTCGATCCACTGAATTCGTCTGGGTGATATATGTCACGGCCCGGGCCCGCTCGCCAGTGCAGCGGCGCAACGACCGCCTCTTTTGCACCGCAAGCCGCCCGGCCGATCCCGCATGGCTGCGCGTCACGACGCCGCGGCAGGACGGGCAAAAAAAGAAACGGCGGGCAGAGCCCGCCGTTTCCACGATCGCAAAAGCGTTCGATCAGAAGCTGAAGGCGAGACGCGCCACGCCCAGATCGCCGCTGTCGTCGCCGGCGCCACCGCGATCGGTGTCGAAGTGCGACCACTCGACCGAGAACGCAACGCCCGGCATCAGGCCGACCTCGGCGCCGAGGACCATGTCCCAGGGCTCCGCACCGTCGGTGTCGTAGGCGTCACCCCAGTTGATCGAGACCTTGACCGGGCCGAGAGCGGCAGCGGCACCCAGGTTGTAGAAGCTGCGCTCGAAGCCGAGCACCTCCTCGGTGCCCCAGGCGCCAGCCACGCTGAAGCCGTAGATGTCGACGACCGCGCCGGCCGAGACGCCACGGGTGTCGCCGTCACGGTCGCCGCTCTCGTCGGTGCCGTACATGCCGGTCACGCTGGCCTTCACGCCAGCCGGGCCGAGGTCACCCGTCCAGGCGAGACCGGCCGAGAACCAGTCCTTTACCTCGCCGGTCATCAGGTTCGCCACGCCGCTGCCGGCGCCCTGGCGGCCGTTGTTGTTCGAGCTGTGCGGCGTGTAGTCGACGCCCAGCTGGAAGCCGGCGAACTTCGGCGAGTAGTAGATCAGCTTGGTGCTGTCGCTGCTGTCGCTCAGCTTCACCACCGCGCCCTGGTCGACCAGCGTGCCGTCGATGCCGCCGGTGCCGACCGCGATGGTCTGCGCGCCCAGGGCCATGTTGTCGCTGGCGCCGTCCTCGTCACCGAAGCGGAACTCGCCGAACTGGCCGCTGATGAACAGCCAGGTCTCGTCGGTGTTGGCGGTCTCGTTGGTGTCGGCCTCGAACTCGATCCGGAAGCCGTACTCGATGCCGGTCGACTCGTCGGTGGCCTTGCCGAGGATGTTGACCTCGGTGTCGTTCGAGAAGTCGAGGCCGTTGCTGCCCTTGGCCAGGCCAGTACGTGCCTGGTAGTCGCCGGCGTTGGCCAGGAAACGGGCGAAGCCCGAGATGGTCAGGTCGAACGCACCACCAGCCTTGACCTCGGCGGCCGAGGCCGAACCGGCCGCCAGGAGGCCGCTACCGAGCAGGGCGGTCGTGCCCAGCAGGATCCGCTTCATGGACATCGTCCCCATTCTCCTCACCGCCCCGGCCCGGGGCGATATCCCGTTAAAGTTTCGTGACACGCAGGCCTGGTGGCCATCGAGTCTTCCGGCACGGCGTCGTGATCACCGCCCCTGCTCGCTGGATAATCCGAAACGCCCTGCACGAAGCAAGCGCGGGCTGTCGCGAGCGGCGCCGTAGAAGGGCCAGTGTGTCGGGGCTGCAACAAAAACCGGGGGTCGCCGGGCAAGAAGGCCGGCCTTCCCGGTCAGGCCTCCTCGACCACCAGGCGCATGCGCTGCATGTCGGCCAGGAACCTGTCGAGCCGCGCCGCCGGCTCGGCGGGGAAAGCGCGGTGCAGCTCGGCGCGCAGGAACGAGGGCCGCTCGAGCACCCAGGCGACCAATGGCCGGGCCGCCGCGGGCACCTCCACGGCCTCGCGGGTGGCGGTCTTCACCAGGGCCCAGCGCCCACCCTGCTGGGCCAGCCGCATGCCGGCGCCGCGCACCGCGAACCGCTCCTCGGCCTCCTCGACGAGGCCCGGCAGGTCATAGGTCTCGCGGGCATAGCGGAACCCGGCGATCTGCCGGTTGATCTGGTCGAGCGTCGCCGGCTCGCCGAGGATCCCCGCGATGCGTCCGGCGATGGCCGCGAGCCGGTCGGCCAGCGCCCGCTCGTCGCCCTGGGGCAGGTTGGCGCGCGCCAGCGGCTCGGCCACCATCCGCTCGAACAGCCAGCTCACCACGTCGAGGCCGATCGGGTAGGTGACGCCGAAGGCGATGTGCACGCACGGTCCGTCGTCGGCCAGCGCGTAGTGGTACTGGCCGCGCGGGAGGTAGAGCAGATGGCCGGGCTTGAGCCGGACCTCCTTCCACAGCGCCCCCTTGGCCTTGTCGTGATGCTCCTGGCCCAGATTCTTGAACATCGGGTGGGCGATCGGATCCTCGCCCCGCCCCTCGAACACCATCCAGGTCTTCTCGCCCATGCAGTGCACGGCGAACACATCGTGCGTGTCGAAATGGACACGGAAGCCCTGCTTGCGCCGCGAGGACAGGTAGAGGTTGGCCTGGACCTTGCCGCCGACCGCCTCCTCGAGGCTTTTGGAGAAGGCGGCGAGCTCGGGCGTGAGCTGGTCGATATCGTTCGCGACCGCGGTGGCGCCGCGGCGCAGGAAAGCTTTCACCTTCGCAGGATCGGGGCGCAGCACCTGGCCGCCGTCGCGGCCGGGCGCCACCGTGCAGTAGGACGCGGCCGGCACCGGCTCTTTGTCGAGGACGAGCTGGAGCGAGCCCGCCGCCCAGATCGAGCTCATGCCCAAGAGCCGGTTGAGGATCTCCCAGCTCATCACCTCGGCGAACCGCTCGGGCGCTCCCTCGAGATGGACGGGGGCCTTCCCCAGATACTCCGCCTTGAAGCGCTCGGCACCGACCGGCGCCGTGATCTCCTCGAAGCTCAACATCGCTTGACACCTCTCGCCGCGTCCGCACCCTGCCGGGCGGTGCAGGAGGATACATGGTGGATTCGCAGGGACAAGGACGGCCCGCCGATGAGGTGGCTGCCGGGCTCGACGAGGTGAAGGCGCGGATCGCCGAGGCGTGCCGCGAGGCCGGCCGCGATCCGGCCGAGGTGACGCTGATCGCGGTGGGCAAGGCCCAGCCGGAAGAGCGCATCGTGGCGGCGCTCGAGGCCGGCCAGCGGGTGTTCGGCGAGAACTACGTGCAGGAGGCGGCCGGCCGCTGGCCGGGCCTGCGCGAGCGCTTCGAGGCGGTCGAGCTGCACCTCATCGGCGCCCTGCAGAGCAACAAGGCGGCCGAGGCGGTGCGTCTGTTCGACGTGATCCAGACGCTCGACCGGCCCAAGCTCGCCCGCGAGATCGCGAAGGAGCTCGAGCGCCAGGGGGTCCGCCGGCGCCTGCTGGTCCAGGTCAATACCGGCGAGGAGCCGCAGAAGGCGGGTGTCCTGCCCGGCGAGCTCGAGGACTTCCTGCGGCTCTGCCGCGAGGAGCTGGGACTGGCGATCGAGGGCCTCATGGCGATCCCGCCGGCCGACGAGGAGGTGGCGCTGCATGCGGCCCTTCTGGCGAAGCTCGCCCGGCGACACGGGCTCGCGACGGTGAGCGTCGGCATGAGCGGCGACTACGAGACCGCGGCGCGCTTCGGCGCCACCCATGTGCGGGTCGGCACCGCGATCTTCGGCACCAGGCCGCCCAAGAACGGTTGATACCGGGCGAGGTGGCAGCGTCCGGGGCCCGACGGGCGCATGCCGGCCCGCGACCCATCGTCCGGTGGAATGGACGTCGCGGCCGCGCTCTTCTACCAAGGCTGGGCGACATCATTGCGGGCGCGGGGTTTCCGGCCCGCCCCATGGAGGCGAGATGACCAAGAAGATCGTCCTGGGCCTGGCGCTGGCAGGCGCCATGCTCCCGCTGGCCGCCCATGCCGCCGGCGACGCCGAGAACGGCGCCAAGGTGTACAAACGCTGTGCGGCCTGCCATGTGGTCGACAAGGAGATGAACCGGGTGGGGCCGCACCTCGTGGGCCTGTTCGGCCGCGAGGCGGGCAGCGTCGAGGGCTACCGTTACTCCGACGCCATGAAGGAGTCGGGCGTGACCTGGGACGAGGAGACCATCGACAAGTATGTCGAGAACCCCAAGTCCTTCATCCCCAAGAACAAGATGTCCTTCCCCGGCCTGAAGAAGGAGGAGGACCGCCAGGACCTGATCGCCTATCTCAAGGAAGCGACCAAGTCCTGAGGCGTCAGGGATCCTGGGCGAGCGGCTCGTAGAGCAGCCGCGCCTCGGCGGCCGTTCCGCGCCGCTCGCCCAGGCCCGTCACCCGCACCACGGCGACCGCCACCGGCGCCTTGAGCGTGAGCACGTCACCCGGCCGGACCAGTTGATGGGTCTTGATGGCGAGCTGGCCGTTGACCCGCACCCGACGCTCGCCGATCCACTGCATGGCGAGCGCCCGCGTCCGCACGAAGCGGGCATGCCACAACCACTTGTCCAGCCTGAGAGCGCCCTCGCCGCCTGCCGTCACGGCACCTGGCTCTTGAGGGCGGCCAGCGCGGCGAAGGGCGAGGCGGCGATCCGCGCCTCCGCCACGGGCCTGGCGGGACGCCGGCGGCGAAGGCTGCGGGCAAAACGCACCACCCCGTCCTCCTCGCGCCCGGCAAAGCCCAGCGCCGCCAGCACCCCGGCGAGCTCGTCGCGGCCGAGGCCGGCGGCCGCCGCCAGGTCGAGCGGCAGCTCGAAGCTCGCCTTGCCCCGGGCACGGGCGCGAAGGCCCGCCCCCAGCCGCTCGGCCGCATCCTGGCGCAGCGCCACCTCGCCCAGCCGCAAAAAGCCCATGGCCTCGGCGGCCGCCGCGTCGGGCGGCAGCTCGGCGCCGCGAAGCACCGTACGGCCCGGCTGCGGCAGGGCCAGCTCCAGATCGTGCGCCAGCCGCCACAGCCGGGCCCGCGCCTCCTGTGCGTCGGGCTTGAGAAGGCGCGGCAGGTGGAGCGTGAGCACGCCGAAGCGCACGCCGTGGCGCGCCAGCCGCTTGCGGCCGACCTCGTCCAGCGCCGGCAGGAGCGGGGCGGCCTCGGTCTCGCGCAGGCTGCCGAGGCGCTCCAGCAGGCGGAAGGCGAGGCCGCGCGCGGCACCGCCGGCCGTGCCGTCGGCCGATAGCGCCTCCAGGGCGAAGAGCGGCTCCAGCCGCGCGCGCAGCCAGGCGTCGAGCCAGCGGTTCAGGCGCTCCTCGACCAGAAGCTGGCCGCGCGTCTCGAGCTCCTCGCCGACCTGCGCCGTGACCCGCGGCACCAGCAGCGCGCGGCCCGCCGCCAGCCGCGCCACCGGCGCGCCACGCCAACAGATCACGTCACCCTCCTCGGCGAAGGCGAAGGCGTCGTCGGGCTCCTTGAGGAAGGTCTTGAGCCGCGCCAGCAGCTCGGGCGCCGCCACCCGCCGCGCCGCTGCCGCCAGCACCCGCCGGTCGGCATCTAGCTCGCTTGCCGCCAGGGTGAAGCTCAGCCCCTCGAGGCGGCCGACGCCATAGCCGTCGACCACCACCTCGCCGCCTTCCTCGACGGTCGCGGAAAGATCGCCCTTCTCGCGCAAGGAGCGCAGCAAGGCGGCGGTGCGCTTGTCGATGAAGCGCTGGGTCAGGCGCTCGTGGAGCGCGTCGGAGAGCCGGTCCTCGACCTCGCGCGCGCGGCCCTGCCAGTGCAGCGGATCGACCAGCCAGTCGGCGCGGTGGGAAAGGTAGGTCCAGGTGCGGATATGGGCGAGCCGGCCCAACAGGGTGTCGATGTCGCCGTCGCTCTGGTCGAGCCGGGCGATCATCGCGCCTACCCAGTCGTTGGGCAGCACCCCCGCCGGCCCCGTCAGATGGCGGAAGACGGTGGCCAGGAGGTGCAGATGGGCATCGGTCAGGGTCTTCCGGAAGTCGGGGATCTGGCAGACCTGCCAGAGCAGCCGCACCCGCTCGGCCCCCGCCGCACGGCTCCGGATCTCCGGGCGCTGGGCGAGCAGCGCCAGCGAGCGGTCGTCGATGGCGTTGCGGGCGCGCACCAGGCAGTCGGCCCGCGGCGGCGCGTCGAGGCTCGCCACGAGGGCGTCGATCGAGCGGAAGTCGAGGGCGCTGTTGCGCCAGCGCAGGGCCTTGAGCGGGCGGAAGCTGTGGGTCTCGACCGCCTCGACCACCTGCTCGTCGAGCTCGCCCGCGGCATTGGTGGTGCCGAACGTGCCGTCCGCCATGTGGCGCCCGGCGCGCCCGGCGATCTGCGCGATCTCGGGCGCGATGAGGCGGCGCTGCTGGCGGCCGTCGAACTTCTCGAGGCTGGCGAAGGCGACGTGGGCGAGGTCCATGTTGAGGCCCATGCCGATAGCGTCGGTGGCCACCAGATAGTCGACCTCGCCCGACTGGTAGAGCTCCACCTGGGCGTTGCGGGTGCGCGGCGAGAGGGCGCCCATCACCACCGCCGCCCCACCCTTCTGGCGCCGCACCACCTCGGCCAGCGTGTAGACGTCGGCGGCGCTGAAGGCGACGATGGCGCTGCGCCGCGGCAGGCGGTGCAGCTTGTGCTGGCCGCTGTGGCGCAGGACCGAGAAGCGCGGCCGGGTGATGATCTCGACGCGCGGCACCAGCCGCCTGAGGATCGGGCGGATCGTGTCCGACCCGAGGAACATCGTCTCCTCGGTGCCGCGCGCGTGCAGCAGGCGGTCGGTGAAGACGTGGCCGCGCTCGCGGTCGGCGCAGAGCTGGATCTCGTCGACGGCGAGGAACTCGACCTCGCGATGCAGCGGCATCGCCTCGACGGTGGCCACCACGTAGCGGGCGTCCTCCGCCCCGATCTTCTCCTCGCCGGTCCGCAGCGCGACCGCCTGCGGCCCGCGCAGCGCCACGATCCGGTCGTAGACCTCGCGGGCCAGAAGCCGCAACGGAAAGCCCATCATGCCCGACCGGTGGGCCAGCATGCGCTCGACAGCATGATGGGTCTTGCCGGTGTTGGTCGGCCCGAGAACCGCCACCACCCGCCGCCCGCTCGCAAGGTCCGAATACATGGGGGAGACAATCGTGCCGTCCCGCGCCCTTGGCAAGGGCAGCCGGCGCCATGCGCTTGAACCGGCGGCGCGCCGTCCCCAAATCCGGCCCGTCGACCGCACGGGGCAAGCCGCAGGAGCCTGATCACGCCATGGACGATACCATTCAGCCCTTTGAGGCCGAAGTCAGCCGGGTCCTCGATATCGTCATCAACTCGCTCTACAAGGAGCGGGACATCTTCCTTCGCGAGCTGGTCTCGAACGCGTCCGACGCTTGCGACAAGCTGCGCTACGAGTCGCTCAGCAAGCCCGAGCTTTTGGGCAGCGACCCCGATCTCGCGATCCGCCTGCACGCCGATCCCGACAGCGGGCTGCTGACGGTGGCCGACAACGGCATCGGCATGGACCGCGAGGATCTGGTGGAGAACCTGGGTACCATCGCGCGCTCCGGCACCGCCCGCTTCCTCGAGCGGGTGAGCGGCAACGAGGAGCAGGACCTCAAGCTCATCGGCCAGTTCGGCGTGGGCTTCTATTCGGTCTTCATGGTGGCCGACAAGGTCGTGGTGCGCACCCGCAAGGCGGGCGACGAGCAGGGCTGGCTGTGGGTCTCCGACGGGCGCAGCGGCTACAGCGTCAAGGAGGCCGACGAGACCCTGCCGCGCGGCACCTCGGTGACCCTCCACCTCAAGGACGACGCCAAGGAGCTCCTCGACGAGTGGCGGATCCGCCAGATCGTCCGCACCTATTCCGATCACATCGCGATCCCGATCACCCTCGAGGCGAAGCCCAAGGCGGGCGACACCAAGGTGAAGGACGAGGGCCCGCAGCAGATCAACACGGCAAGCGCCCTGTGGACCCGGCCCAAGGGCGAGATCACCGCGGATCAGTACCGCGAGTTCTACCATCACGTGGCGCACGCCTTCGACGAGCCCTTCGCGCAGATCCACTTCAATGCCGAAGGCGCGCTGAGCTACACGGCGCTGCTCTTCGTCCCGGGCTCGCGGCCCTTCGATCTGCAGGACCCCAAGCGCCGCCACGGGGTGAAGCTCTATGTGCGGCGGGTGTTCATCACCGACTCGCTCGAGGAGCTGCTGCCGCGCTACCTGCGCTTTGCCAGCGGCGTGATCGACAGCGAGGACCTGCAGCTCAACGTCAGCCGCGAGACCCTGCAGCACGGCGCGGTCATCGCCAGGATCAGGAAGGCCGTCACGCGCCGCCTGCTCGACGAGCTGCAGCGCCGGGCCGGCGAGAAGCCGGAACCGGCGGAGGAAGCCGCCGAGAGCCAGGACGAGGCTGCCGCGAAGCCCAAGTCCTATCTCGACTGGTGGCAGGAGTTCGGCCCGGTTCTCAAGGAGGGCCTCTACGAGGACCGCGACAATCGCGAGAAGCTTCTCGAGCTCGCGCGCTTCAAGAGCACGGCCGGCAGCGGCTGGGTGTCGCTCAAGGACTATGTGGCGCGGATGAAGGAGGGCCAGGACGCCATCCTCTATATCAGCGGCGAGAACGCCGAGGCGCTGCGCACCCACCCGCAGCTCGAGGAGGCGCTGGCCAAGGGCTGCGAGGTGCTGCTGCTCGACGACCCGGTCGACGAGTTCTGGCTGCCGGAGGTCGGCACCTACGACGACAAGCCCCTGAAGTCGCTGACCCGCGGCGAGGTCGACCTGAGCAAGGTCGCCGGCGGCGAGCCTTCGGAGAAGAGCGGCGAGGAGCTCGGCGACGAGGAGCTCGGCCGGCTGATCGCCCAGCTCAAGCTGGTGCTCGGCGAGGAGGTCATGGACGTCCGGGCGAGCCAGCGGCTGCGCGAGAGCGCGGTCTGCCTGGTGGCCGAGGCGCAGGGCCTCGACATGCGCCTCGAGCGCTTCCTCAAGCAGCACAGCCAGCTCGACCGGCTGAGCCGCCGGGTCCTCGAGATCAACGGCCGCCACGATCTCATGCGGCGCATGGCGGCGCTCGCCCGGGACGAGAGCCAGCAGGGCGATTTCGCCGAGCTCGCCCGCCTGCTGCTCGACCAGGCGCGGATCGTCGAGGGCGAGCCGATCCCCGATCCCGGCGCCTTCTCGCGGCGCATGAGCCTGTTCCTCGCCAAGGGCCTGCACGCAGCGGCATGACCTGGAGCCGGCTGGGGTGCCTTGCCGCAACCCCGGCCGGCCGCCACAACGACACGCGGGAGGCGGTGCGGTCCGCGCGCCGCCGGTCCGTGCCAGGAGCAAGTTCTTGGGCATCTCCCCTTATCTGCGCGACCTGCGCCGCCATGTCGGCAGCGCGCCCCTGCTCATGCCCGGTGTGGCGGTGCTGGTGCTGGACGAGCAGGAGCGCCTGCTCCTGGTGCGCAACGCCGATACGCTCGAGTGGCAGACCGTCGGCGGCGCCGTCGACCCGGGCGAATCGCCGGCCGAGGCGGCTGTCCGCGAGGCGCGCGAGGAGACCGGCCTCGAGGTCCGGCTGACCCGGGTCATCGGGGTCTATGGTGGCCCCTCCTTCCGCCTCTCCTATCCCAATGGCGACGTGTGCGAGTATGTCTCGACCGCCTTCGAGGCAGTGGTGACGGGCGGCGAGGCGCGGCCCGACGCCGAGGAGACCAGCGAGATCGGCTGGTTCCGCCGCGAGGCCATGGAAGGGCTCGTCATGGCGCCGCACACACGGCTGCTGGCGGCCGACGCCTTCGCCCGCGATCCGGCAACGAGATTCCCCGACGCGCGGTGAGCCGCCGAGCGGCCGGCGCGTCGGCTCTGCCCGCCGGGGCGGAGCGCTCTAGCGGCGGCGGGCAAGGCTTGGCCTGGAGCCCCCGTCGTCCCGGCCGAGCGGCAGGGCGATGCGCGGCCGTCGGCTTGCGGTCGGTGGATGCGAAGGTATACACCACGGGCGTCTGCCGGCCGGCGCGGCAGGAAGGCACAAGAGGGGGCATCGATCATGGCGACCGCAGTCAAGGACATCCGCGTGCAGCTCAAGGACCCGGCGCTGTTCCGCGAGCAGTGCTATGTCGACGGCGCGTGGATCGACGGCGACTCGGGCAAGACCGTCTCGGTCAGCGATCCTGCCACCGGCGAGCAGATCGGCACCGTGCCGAGCCTCGAGATCGGGCAGGTGCGCGAGGCGATCGCCGCGGCCGAGCGGGCCCTGCCCGCGTGGCGGGCCAAGACCGCCAAGGAGCGCTCGGCGATCCTGCGGCGCTGGTTCGAGCTGATGATCGAGCATCAGGACGACCTCGCCTACCTGATGACCCGCGAGCAGGGCAAGCCGCTCGCCGAGAGCAAGGGCGAGGTCGGCTACGGCGCCTCCTTCGTGGAGTGGTTCGCCGAGGAGGCCAAGCGGGCCTATGGCGACATCATCCCGCAGACCGTGGCCTCGCGCCGGATCCTGGTGATGAAGCAGCCGGTCGGCGTGTGCGCGGCGATCACGCCGTGGAACTTCCCCAACGCGATGATCACCAGGAAATGTGCGCCGGGCCTGGCGGCGGGCTGCACCTTCGTGGTCAAGCCGGCGAGCTACACGCCCTACTCCGCCCTGGCGCTGGCAGAGCTCGCCGAGCGCGCCGGCGTGCCCAAGGGCGTGATCAATATCGTCACCGGCAGCGCCTCGAAGATCGGCGAGGAGCTGTGCTCCAACCCGACGGTGCGCAAGCTCTCCTTCACCGGCTCCACCGAGATCGGCAAGCTGCTCCTCAAGCAGTGCGCCGACACCGTCAAGCGCACCTCGATGGAGCTGGGCGGCCACGCTCCCTTCATCGTCTTCGACGACGCCGATCTCGACAGCGCGGTGCAGGGTGCCATCGCCTGCAAGTTCCGCAATGCCGGCCAGACCTGCGTGTGCACCAACCGCATCTACGTCCAGACCGGCATCTTCGACGCCTTTGCCGAGCGCTATGCCGCCGCCGTCGAGAAGCTCAAGGTCGGCTCCGGCCTCGCCTCGGGCACCGAGATCGGCCCGCTCATCGAGGCCTCGGCCATCGAGAAGGTCGAGGAGCATATCCAGGACGCGACCGCCAAGGGAGCCCGCATCGTCATCGGCGGCAAGCGCCACGAGCTGGGCGGCCTGTTCTTCGAGCCGACCGTGCTCGCCCCCTGCAACGCCGACATGACCATCGCCCACGAGGAGACCTTCGGCCCGGTGGCCCCGCTCTTCCGTTTCGAGACGGAAGAGGAGGTGATCAGGCTCGCCAACGACAGCTCGGTGGGCCTCGCCGGCTATTTCTACGCCCGCGATCTCGGCCGCGTGTTCCGCGTCGCCGAGGCGCTCGAGGTGGGCATTCTCGGCGTCAACGACGGTGTCATCTCGATCGCCGAGGCGCCCTTCGGCGGCGTCAAGGAGAGCGGCATGGGCCGCGAGGGCTCGAAGTACGGGCTCGATGAGTATCTCGAGATGAAATATGTGAGCCTGGGCGGGATCTGATCGTGGCCGACTACGACCTCTTCGTTATCGGCGGCGGGTCGGGCGGCGTGGCCTGCGCCCGCCGCGCCGCCTCGCACGGCGCCAGGGTGGCGGTGGCCGAGCATTCGCGGCTCGGCGGCACCTGCGTGATCCGCGGCTGCGTGCCCAAAAAGCTGATGCATTACGGTGCGCACTTTGCCGACATGTTCAAGGTCGCGCGCGCCTATGGCTGGGATCTCGACGAGCCGCAGCTCGACTTCGAGCGACTCGCCCGGGCCCGCAACAAGGAGATTACCCGGCTCAACGGCATCTACATCGCGATGATGGAGAAGGCCGGGGTCACGGTGATCGACGGCAAGGCCACCATCGCCGGCCGCAGCGGCGACGACTTCATCGTGGAGGTGGCGGGCAGGCAGGTCTCGGCGCGCCGCGTCCTCGTGGCGGTGGGCGCCAGCCCGGTTCTGCCGAAGATGCCCGGCATCGACCATGTGGTGAGCTCCGACTTCGTGCTCGAGGAGGTGTTTCCCCAGCCCGAGCGGCTGGTGGTGGTGGGGGCCGGCTATATCGGCCTCGAGCTGGCCAGCATCTTCTCGTGGCTCGGCACCGACACGACGGTGGTGCTGCGCGCCGACCTGCCGCTGCGCGGCTTCGACGAGGACCTGCGGCACGACCTCGCGGCCCAGCTCCAGCTTGGCGGCCTGAAGCTCAAGCCGCATGCCATGACCGAGTGCGTCGAGAAGACCGCGCACGGCCTCGTGGTGCAGACCAGCGACGGGCCGGTCGAGGGCGACATGGTGCTGTTCGCCACCGGGCGCGACCCGATGCCGAGCACTCGCGGGCTGGGGCTCGAGAGCCTCGGCGTCGGCATGAACAAGCGCGGCGCCATCCATGTCGACGAAGCCTATGAGAGCAGCGTGCCGGGCCTCTACGCGGTGGGCGACTGCTCCGATCATGCCGGACATGCCTTCAACGCCTCGATCCACGACCTGACGCCGATCGCCATCGCCGAGGGCCGGGTGGTGGCCGAGGCACTCTTCAACGACAACCCCCACAAGGTCTTCTACGAGACCACCCCCACCGCGATCTTCAGCCTGCCGCAGGCCGGCGCCATCGGCCTCACCGAGCGTGACGCGCGCGCCCGCGGCCTTGACGTCGAGGTCTACCGCACCCGCTTCCGGCCGATGCTGCAGACCCTGCCGGACGGCCAGGAGCGCATCACGATGAAGCTGGTCGTTGACAAGGCCAGTGACAAAGTGATCGGTTTGCACATGGTGGGCGGCGACGCGGCGGAGATCGTTCAGGGTTTCGCCGTCGCCATGACCGCAGGAGCCACGAAAGCCCAGTTCGACGCCACGGTGGCCCTCCACCCGTCGGCGGCGGAAGAGTTCGTGACGATGTACACGCCGGTCGGAGGCTGACGGCCGGATGCAGTGGAGAGCGCCCCGATGACCCGGGACTGGTCGCCCGACAGCTGGCGCGGCATGCCGCGCCGGCAGATGCCCGATTACGACGACGCCGCGGCGCTGGCCGAGGTGGAGGGCAAGCTCGCGAGCTACCCGCCGCTGGTCTTTGCGGGCGAGGCACGGGCGCTGACCGAGCGGCTGGGCGAGGTCGCCGAAGGGCGCGCCTTCCTGCTGCAGGGCGGCGACTGCGCCGAGGCGTTCGCCGATTTCGACGCCAACAAGATCCGCGACACGCTGCGCGTGTTCCTGCAGATGGCGGTGGTGCTGACCTTCGGCTCGGGCATGCCGGTGGTGAAGGTGGGCAGGCTGGCCGGCCAGTTCGCCAAGCCGCGCTCGGCCCCCACCGAGGTGCAGGACGGCGTCGAGCTGCCGATCTATCGCGGCGACATCGTGAACGGGCTGGACTTCGCACCCGACTCGCGCCGGCCCGACCCCAACCGCCAGCTCCAGGCCTACTCGCAGGCGGCAGCGACCCTCAACCTGCTGCGCGCCTTCACCCAGGGCGGCTATGCGGCGCTGACCCGCGTCCACCAGTGGACCCTGGGCTTCGTCGACCGCTCCGACTGGGGCGAGCGCTACCGCGACATGGCCGACCGGATCACCGAGTCGCTGGAGTTCATGGAGGCCTGCGGCGTCTCCAGCATGAGCACGCCGGAAATCTCCCGCACCAACCTCTACACCAGCCATGAGGCGCTGCTGCTGGGCTACGAGCAGGCGCTCACCCGCGTCGATTCCACCACCGGCGGCTGGTACGACACCTCCGCCCACATGGTCTGGATCGGCGAGCGCACGCGCCAGCTCGACGGCGCGCATGTCGAGTTCTGCCGCGGCATCGCCAACCCGATCGGCGTGAAGGTGGGCCCCACCACCACGGTCGAGGACCTGCTGCGCCTGTGCGACGTGCTCAACCCGGAGAACATCCCCGGCCGGCTCTCGCTGATCAGCCGCATGGGCCACGAGAAGGTCGGCGCCGGCCTGCCGCCGCTGGTCCGCGCAGTGCAGCGCGAGGGTCGCAAGGTGGTGTGGACGTGCGATCCCATGCACGGCAACACCATCAAGTCCTCGAGCGGCTACAAGACCCGCCCGTTCGACAAGGTGCTGGCCGAGGTCGAGGCGTTCTTCGCGGTGCACAAGGCCGAAGGCAGCCATGCCGGGGGCGTGCATCTGGAGATGACCGGCCAGGACGTCACCGAGTGCACCGGTGGCGCGCAGGCGATCACCGACGCCGGCCTGCGCGACCGCTACCACACCCATTGCGACCCCCGCCTCAACGCCCAGCAGAGCCTCGAGCTGGCGTTCCTCATGGCAGCGGCGCTCAAGGAGGAGAGGCAGGCGCTGCGCGCCGCCTCGTGACCGCATGACGGCGACGGACGGCACGGCGGAGGACGCCATCGCGTCCCACGCCGACAAGTACTTCGTGAAGACCAAGGCAATCGCCGAGAAATTCGGCGATTGCGAGGTCACCTACGCGGTCTTCATGCGCCGTCCGGTACTGTGCGCGCCGCGGCTGGCGGTGCAGTGGCTGGAAGCCGTGGCGGCCGAGAGGGGCGCTGCCGTCCGTATCGACCTCCGCTTCGCCGAGGGAAGCTGGGTGGGGGCTGGCGAGCCGATGGTCTACGTCACCGGCCCGTTCCGCCACCTGGTCGACCTCGAGACGGTGTTCCTGCAAAAGCTCGGGCCCGCCTGCGTCGCCGCCTTCAACGCCTACACCATGTGCACCGACCTGCCCTACGCGTCGTTCCTGGCCATGGACGCACGGCACTGCGCCGGGGCGGCGATGGCGGAGATGATGGCCTATGCGGCGAGCGTGGGCAGCGAGCGTGCCCGGCGGGAGACGAACGCGCTTGGCTTCATCGGCAATGCGACCGACGCCACGGCGCACTATTTCGGCCGCAGCCAGGGGTTGGGCACCATGCCGCACGCGCTGATCGGCTATGCCGGCAGCACGCTGCGCGCGGCGCAGATGTTCCACGAGACCTTTCCCGACGACCCGCTCTACGTGCTGGTCGACTATTTCGGCCGCGAGATCAGCGACGCGCTCGAGGTCTGCCGGCACTTCCCCGGGCTTGCCGCGGCAGGGCGCATGGGCATCCGTCTCGACACCCATGGCGGCCGCTTCATCGAGGGGCTCGACGTGGCTGCCTCCTACGCGGTGCTCGAGCGGCAGGCCCCCCAGGCGATCCGCACCTACCGCACGCCGGAGGAGCTGGCCTGGCTGACGGGCACGGGGGTTACCGCCTCGGCGATCTTCCACCTGCGCGAGAAGCTCGACGAGGCCGGCTTCACCAAGGTCAAGATCGTCGCCAGCTCGGGCTTCAGCCCCTCCAAGTGCAAGCTGATGGCGAGCGTGCGCGCGCCCATCGACATCATCGGCACCGGCTCCTTCCTGCCCGAGCGATGGAGCGAGACCTACGCCACCGCCGACGTGGTGGCCTATGACGGCGAGCGGCGGGTCAAGATCGGCCGCGAGTTCCTGTTCGCCGGCCTGCCGGACTAGCGCGCTCAACGCGGCTCGAAGACGAGCCCGGCCACCCGCCCGCGGGCATGCGAGCCGGTATCGTCGCTATCGGCGCTGATGCCCAGGCCCATGACCGCGCCAGGCTCGGCGCCGAAGGCCGCCCGGAAGTCCGCCTCGAGATCGACCTCCTCCTCCAGCCAGCGCCCCAGCGGCGCGCCGGAGCCACGCAGCACGCGCAGCATCCCGCCGCCCGGCAGATGCGGATTGGCGAACCAGCCTTCCGGCCCCTCCCCGCCCCAGACATAGGTGAGCACCTGGCCCGGCAGCGGATCGTCGGTGAAAGCGCCCAGCGCGGCCCGCTTGGCCCGCTCCCAGAAACCCGCGCTGGCCGCGTCGAAGGCGAAGGCGACGTAGACGGCGAGCGAGCGGTCGTCGCCGCCCTTGCGGGAGAGATCGGTGGGCGGCACCGCCTCCTCGACCCGCCAGCGCCAGCGCAGCAGCGGCGTGCTCGACGGCGCCGCCTCGACGTCGCGCCACAAGACCGAGACGCTCTGCCGGCTGACGACCTCGATGCCCTGTGCCCGCGCCTCGAAGCGGTTCGTCTCGCGCCCGCGAAAGACCAGCTCGCGCCAGCCGGCCTGCTCCAGCGCCGGCCCGACATCCGCCGAGGCCGCCAGGGGCGCGAGCAGCGCCGCCGCCAGCGTCGGCATGATCGCCCGTCCTCGCCTGCCTTGCCGCATCGCACCACCCGCCTAGAATGCGCCGCAAAGGCGCGTCGCCCCATGAAAGCGAGACCCCCGATGACCGAGCCCCTCTGGCAGCCTTCCGCCGACTGTGCCGCCGCTACCCAGATCAGCCGTCTCGCCGCCCGCCACGGCTTCACCGGGCCGGACGCGGTGGAGAGGCTGCGGGCGTGGTCGGTGGCGGAGCCGGAAGCCTTCTGGAAGGACATCTGGGACAGTTTCGGCGTCAAGGCGAGCCGCCAGCCCGACTCCGTGCTGGAGGACGCCGGGAGGATGCCCGGCGCGCGCTGGTTCACCGGCGCCCGGTTGAACTACGCCGAGAACATGCTGCGCCACCGCGACGACACGCCGGCCATGATCTTCCGCGGCGAGGACGGCAGCCGCCGCGAGGTGAGCTGGGACGAGCTGTGGCGCGATGTGGAGAGCCTGGCCGACGCGCTGCGCGCCGAGGGCGTCGAGGCCGGCGACCGGGTGGCGGCCTACCTGCCCAACATCCCCGAGACCATCATCGGGCTTCTCGCCGCCTCCTCGATCGGCGCGGTCTGGTCGTCCTGCTCGCCGGACTTCGGCGTGCGCGGCGTTCTCGACCGGTTCGGCCAGATCGAGCCCAAGGTGCTCATCACCGTCGACGGCTACCGCTACGCCGGCAAGCGCATCGACATCCGCGAGAAGATCAGCGAGATCGCCGGCGCGCTGCCGACCCTGCAGCGGGTGGTTGTGGTGCCGTTCCTCGAGGCCGCACCGAACCTCTCGGGCATCCCGCATGGCGTGCTGCTCGGCCGCTACGCCACGACCGATCCCGCCCCCCTCGATTTCGCCCAGCTCCCCTTCGACCACCCGCTCTACATCCTCTACTCGTCAGGAACCACCGGCGCGCCCAAGGCCATCGTGCACGGCGCGGGCGGCGTGCTGCTCCAACACCTCAAGGAGCACCGGCTGCACACCGATGTCAGGCCCGGCGAGCGGCTGTTCTACTTCACCACCTGCGGCTGGATGATGTGGAACTGGCTGGCGAGCGGGCTGGGCAGCGAGGCGACCCTGGTGCTCTTCGACGGCTCGCCCTTCCACCCGGGCCCCGAGATCCTCTGGGACATCGCCCGCGACGAGGGCGTCGCGGTGTTCGGCACCAGCGCCAAATATATCGACGCGCTCAAGAAGGCCGGGCTGCGCCCGCGCGACACCCATGACCTCCCGGCGCTCAGGGCCGTGCTCTCGACCGGCTCGCCGCTGCTGCCCGAGAGCTTCGACTACGTCTACGAGGCCATCAAGCCGGACGTGCAGCTGGCCTCGATCTCCGGTGGCACCGACATCGTCTCCTGCTTCGTGCTGGGCAACCCGGCGGGGCCGGTGCGGCGCGGCGAGATCCAGATGCGCGGCCTTGGGCTGGCGGTGGAGATCTGGGACGACGAGGGCCGTCCGGTCGAGGGCCGGCAGGGCGAGCTGGTCTGCACCAGGCCCTTCCCCTGCATGCCCGTGAGCTTCTGGAACGACCCCGACGGCTCGCGCTACCACAAGAGCTATTTCGAGCGCTTCCCCGGCGTGTGGTGCCACGGCGACTATGCCGAGCTTACGGCCGAAGGCGGAATCGTCATCTACGGCCGCTCGGACGCGGTGCTCAACCCGGGCGGCGTGCGGATCGGCACCGCCGAGATCTACCGCCAGGTGGAGCAGATCGACGAGGTGCTGGAATCGATCTGCGTCGGCCAGGACTGGGAGGGCGACGTGCGGGTGGTCCTCTTCGTGCGGCTGCGCGAGGGGGTCAGCCTCGACGACGTGCTCGCCGACCGCATCCGCAAGCGGATCCGCGCCAACTGCACGCCGCGCCATGTGCCCGCGCGGATCGTCCAGGTGGCCGACATCCCGCGCACCATGAGCGGCAAGATCACCGAGCTCGCCGTGCGCGACGTGATTCACGAACGGCCGGTGAAGAATACCGAGGCCCTGGCGAACCCGCAGGCTCTCGCGCTCTACCGGGATCTGCCCGAGCTGCGGACTTGAGGATGAGCAGCGATGGCGAGCAGGGCCGGGGTGCACCGGAAGCCCTGCCGGCACTCAAAGCCGCGGCCGTGTTCGCCCTGCCCACCGCCGCCGCGGTGGGCGTCTCCTGGCTCGCCGGCAGCAGCGTTCTCGCCGCATCGGCGGCGGCTGCCGCCGGGGCCGCCGCCGCGCTCGCGCTGGGCTGGGTGTGGGCCGACCATCTTGGGCGCCTCGCGCGCTGGGCGCGCTCCCTGGGCGACGGTCGCAGCGGCGACCGGCCGGACCCGCTGCCCGGCTCCTCGCTGGAGTGGCTCACCTGGCCGGTGCTCGACATCACGCGGCGGATGCGTCGCGCCGAGCGGCGCGAGGCCATGCGCGGGCGGGCCCTCGACGCGCTGATCCGTGCCCTCCCCGACCCGATCCTGGTCATCGACACGCGCCACCAGATCCGCCTCGCCAACCCCGCTGCCATGCGCGCCTTCAACCTGCCCCGGGAGGAGGGTCTGCCGCTCGGCCGCGCGCTGCGCGATCCGGGCATCCTGGCTGCGGTCGAGGCGGCGCTGGCCGGGGGCGCCGGCGGCAGCGCCGTCTACAATCCGGTGAGCGACCGGCTCAAGCAGTTCCACGTCCAGGTGGAGCCGCTCGAGGTCGGCGAAGGCACGCGGCGAGCGCTGGTTACTCTGCGCGAGCAGACCGAGCAGCTGATGATCGAGCGGATGCGCTCCGACTTCGTCGCCAACGCGAGCCACGAGATCAGAACACCGCTGGCCTCGCTGATCGGCTTCATCGAGACCCTGCGCGGCCCCGCCAAGAACGACCCGGCGGCAGCCGAGGCGTTCTTGGAGACGATGGCCGACGAAGCGGGACGGATGGCGCGGCTGGTCGACGATCTGCTCTCGCTCTCGCAGATCGAGCTGGCCGAGAACCGGCCGCCGGACAGCCTGGTGGAGATAGATCTCGTCCTGCTCCGCGTCGCCGACGCCATGCAGCCGGCCGCCCATCGCGCCCGGCTCGAGCTGGTGCTCGACCTCGAGGAAGACTTGCCGAGCCTGCCTGGCGATGCCGACCAGCTCCGCCAGCTCTTCACGAACCTGGTCGACAACGCGGTCAAATATGGCGGGGCCGGCACGGAGGTGCGGATCGAGGCGCGCCGCCTCGAGAACGCCGACTCCCATGCGGGCCCGCTGAGCGGGCGGCCGCGGGTCGAGGTCTGCGTGGTCGACCAGGGCGAGGGCATCGCCGCCGAGCATCTGCCGCGGCTCACCGAGCGCTTCTACCGTGTCGACAAGCCGCGCTCGCGCCAGCTCGGCGGCACCGGCCTCGGCCTTGCCATCGTCAAGCACATTGTCCGCCGCCATCATGGGCATCTGCGGGTCGAGAGCGAGCTCGGCCGCGGTAGCCGCTTTTGCGTGGGCCTGCCGCTGCGCGGCGGCTGAGCCGCATTTTTTGCAGGGCGCCGTCACAAACCTGTCACGAAAGGCTCATAAAAGGCCCACCGAGCGCGAGCATGCAGGGCGCGGCCGAAACGTGCCTGCAGGCAGGAGACTAGCCATGAACCGTCTGACCCTCACCGCGGCGACCGCCCTGGCCCTAACGGCCTTTGCCGGCGAGGCCGCCGCCCGCGACCAGATCCGCATCGTCGGCTCCTCGACGGTCTTCCCCTTCACCACCGCAGCAGCCGAGCGCTTCGGCGCCACCAGCGGCCAGAAGACCCCGGTGGTCGAGAGCACCGGCACTGGCGGCGGCTTCAAGCTGTTCTGCGGCGGCGTCGGCGAGAGCCACCCCGACTTCACCAACGCCTCGCGGGCGGTGAAGAAGAGCGAGCTCGAGAGCTGCGCCGCGAACGGCGTCGACGCGGTCACCGAGATCCGCATCGGCTTCGACGGCATCGTCGTGGCCAACGCCAAGGAGGGTGCGGCCATCGACGTCACCCCGAAGGAGCTGTGGCTGGCCCTGGCCAAGCAGGTCCCGGGTGAGGACGGCAAGCTGGTCGCCAACCCGAACAAGACCTGGAACGAGGTCGCCGACCACCTGCCGGCCAGGAAGATCGAGGTCTTGGGCCCGCCGCCCACCTCCGGCACCCGCGACGCCTTCGTCGAGCTGGTCATGGAGACCGGCTGCGAGGAGTTCGAGGCCGTCGAGGCGATCGAGGACAAGGGGCAGCGCGGCGCCGTCTGCAAGACGATCCGCGAGGACGGCGCCTGGATCGATGCCGGTGAGAACGACAATCTGATCGTCCAGAAGCTCAAGGCCAACCCCGACGCCTACGGCGTGTTCGGCTACAGCTTCCTCGAGCAGAATCTCGACACCCTCCAGGGCTCGAAGATCGAGGGCGTGGAGCCCACCTTCGAGAACATCGCCGACGGCCAGTACCCCGTCTCGCGCTCGCTCTACGTCTACGCCAAGAACGCCCATGTCGGCGTGATCCCCGGCATGAAGGAGTTCATCGCCGAGTACACGAGCGAGGCGGCCATGGGCGAGGACGGCTACCTGGCCGACAAGGGCCTGATCCCGCTGCCCGAAGGCGAGCGCGAAGAGGTCCGTCAGGAGGCCGCGAGCCTCAAGCCGGTCCAAAAGTAGGCCCGAAGCACCGGCCCGGCGGCAGCAGCTGCCGGGCCGGTCGCCTTTCAGCAGAGTACCCGGCAGAGCATGATCACGCTCACGATCCTTCTCCTCATCGCCGCCGCCGCCTACTGGCTCGCACGCCAGCGCGCGCATGCCTCCGCAGGCGGCAATCCGGCGACGCTGCATTCGCGGCCGGGTCACTATGCATGGTACGCCGCACTGCTGAGCGCGGGCCCTGCCCTCGCGCTCTGGGCGCTGTGGCGGATCTTCGAGCCGTTCGCGCTGGGCTGGGCGGTCGAGGCGAGCCTGCCGGCCCAGGTGCTCGCCCAGTCGCCCGAGATGCTCGACTTCTTCATGAGCGCCGTTCGCCGCCTTGCCGCGGGCCTGCCGCCCACCGGCGAGGTGACGCCCGAGCTCGCCGAGGCGGCCGCCTATTACGGCGATCTCGCCGGCTACGCGCGGATCGCGCTCCTCGTGGGGTCGGTGGCGGTGGCCCTGGTCATGCTGCGCCTCGGCCTGTCGCGGGTCGGCCGCGAGTTTCGCGCCCGCAACCGGGTCGAGCGGTGGATCACCGCAGCTCTGTGGCTGGCCGCGGCGGTCTCGATCATGACCACCGCGGGCATCGTCTTCTCGGTCCTGTTCGAATCGATCCGCTTCTTCGAGCGGGTGCCCATTACCGAGTTCCTGTTCGGCCTGCACTGGAGCCCGCAGACGGCGATCCGCGCCGACCAGGTGGGCCAGAGCGGCAGCTTCGGCGCGGTGCCGCTGTTTGCCGGCACGCTGCTGATCACCGCCATCGCCATGCTGGTGGCGGGTCCGATCGGCATGTTCTCGGCGATCTACCTCTCGCAATATGCGAGCCACCGCACGCGCGGCATCGCCAAGCCGGTGCTCGAGGTGCTGGCGGGCGTGCCGACCGTGGTGTTCGGCTTCTTCGCCGCGCTCGTGGTAGCCCCCTTCATCCGCAATGCCGGCGCCAGCCTTGGCCTCGACGTTGCCTCGGAGAGCGCGCTTGCCGCCGGCGTGGTGATGGGGATCATGATCATCCCCTTCGTCTCCTCGCTCTCCGACGACGCCCTCACCTCGGTGCCCGGAGCCCTTCGCGACGCTGCCCTGGGCCTCGGCTCGACCCGCGCCGAGACCATCCTTCAGGTGGTCGTGCCGGCGGCCCTGCCCGGCATCATCGCGGGTTTCCTTCTCGCCGTGAGCCGCGCCATCGGCGAGACCATGATCGTCGTCATGGCCGCCGGCCTCACTGCCAACCTCACGGGCAACCCGCTGGAATCGGTCACCACCGTGACCGTGCAGATCGTCACCCTGCTGATCGGCGATCAGGAGTTCGACAGCGCCAAGACCCTCTCGGCCTTCGCGCTCGGCCTGGTCCTGTTCCTCTCGACGCTGCTGCTCAACATCGTGGCCCTCTACGTCATGAAGACGTTCCGAGAGAAATATGACTGAGATCGCCCTGGCCCAGCGGCTCGAGCGCCTGACGGCGCGGCCGCGACCGCCCCTCGAGGAAGCCTCGGCCCACACCCGCAAGCGCTACCGCAAGGACGCCCGCCTCAAGGTGCTCGGGCTGGGCGCCCTGCTGCTGGCGGTGGGCCTGCTCGGCCTGCTCCTGAGCTCGGTGGTGAGCACCGGCTACTCGGCCTTTTTCCAGACCTACATCAAGCTCGAGGTCACGTTCGATGCCGCCGAGCTGGCGCCCGACGGCCGGATCGATCCGGAGCGGCTGGCCCGCGCCAACTATGACGGCATGGCCAACAAGGCCCTCTACGCGGCCTTCCCCGAGGTCGAGCAGCGCCGCGAGCGCAAGGCCCTGCGCTCGCTCCTGAGCAACGGTGCCGGCCTGCAGCTGCGCCAGATGGTGCTGGACGATCCCTCGCTGATCGGCACGACGCAGCCGGTCTGGCTGCTGGCCGACGACGAGGTGGACCAGTTCCACAAGGGCTTCGTCGACCTCGACGCCGCCGAGGCCGACCGCCGGCTGGACGATACCACGGTGGGCTGGCTCCAGCGCCTCGCCGGGGAGGACCGGCTCGAGGCGCGGTTCAACGATATCTTCTTCCTCACCGGCGACAGCCGTGAGCCGGAGCTCGCCGGCATCCGCGGCGCGCTCGTGGGCTCGTTCTACATGATGCTGGTGACCTTCGCGTTCTGCGTGCCGACCGGCATCGCCACGGCGGTCTATCTCGAGGAGTTCGCGCCGAAGAACCGGGTCACCGACCTGATCGAGGTCAATGTCAACAACCTGGCGGCGGTCCCTTCGATCGTCTTCGGCCTGCTGGGCCTCGCCGTCTTCCTCAACACTTTCGGCATGCCGCGCTCGGCGCCGCTGGTGGGCGGCTTGACCCTGGGCCTGCTCGTGCTGCCGACCATCGTGGTGGCGACCCGGGCCGCCCTGCGCGCGGTGCCCCCGTCGATCCGCCAGGCAGCCCTGGGAATCGGCGCTTCCCGGGTGCAGACCGTGGTCCATCATGTGCTGCCGCTGGCCCTGCCGGGCATCCTCACCGGCGCCATCATCGGCATGGCCCACGCACTGGGCGAGACCGCACCCTTGCTGATGATCGGCATGAAGGCCTTCATCGTCGACGTGCCGAGCTCGCCGCTCGACCCGGCGAGCGCCCTGCCGGTGCAGATCTATCTGTGGGCCGACAGCCCCGAGCGGGCCTTTGCGGCACGCACCGCCGGGGCCATCATCGTGCTCCTGGTATTCCTCATCCTGATGAACGGCATCGCCGTCTATCTGAGACGCAAGTTCGAGCGGAGATGGTGAGCATGGCCGCCACGCAAGTGCACGACCGCCAGCGCGAGGCCGGGCAGGCCGGCCAGCAGATCAAGATGGCGGCCCGCAAGGTCAGCCTTTGGTACGGAGCCAAGCAGGCGCTGTTCGGCGTCGATCTCGACGTGAACCGCGAGGAGGTCACCGCGCTGATCGGGCCCTCGGGCTGCGGCAAGTCGACCTTCCTGCGCTGCCTCAACCGGATGAACGACCCGATCGAGAACGTGCGCATCGAGGGTGACATCCGCCTCGACGGCCACGACATCTACGAGAAGAGCGTGGATGTGGTGCAGATCCGTGCGCGGGTCGGAATGGTGTTCCAAAGGCCCAACCCCTTCCCCAAGTCGATCTTCGACAATGTGGCCTACGGGCCGCGCATCCACGGGCTGGCCCGCGACAAGACCGACCTCGAGGAGATCGTCGAGACGAGCCTTCGCGGTGCGGGCCTGTGGGACGAGGTGGCCGACCGCCTCGACCAGCCCGGCAACAGCCTCTCGGGCGGCCAGCAGCAGCGCCTGTGCATCGCCCGGGCCATCGCGGTGAGCCCCGAGGTCATCTTGATGGACGAGCCCTGCTCGGCGCTCGATCCGATCGCCACCGCCCATATCGAGGAGCTCATCGACGAGCTCAAGCAGTCCTTCACGATCGTCATCGTCACCCACAACATGCAGCAGGCGGCGCGCGTGTCGCAGAACACCGCCTTCTTCCACCTGGGCAAGCTGGTCGAGTTCGGCGACACCGACACGATGTTCACCAACCCGCGCGAGCAGATGACCCAGGACTACATCACCGGCCGGTTCGGCTGAGGAGGAAGTGAGCATGGTCAACGTTCCCGCCGCCTCCGGCAGAGGCCATACGGTCCGTTCCTACGACGAGGAGATGAGCCACCTCACCTCGCTCATCATGCAGATGGGCGGGCGGGCCGAGAAGCAGGTCGCCGATGCGATGCAGGCGCTGGTGGAGCGCGATCCCGCCATCGCCGCCGAGGTGATCCGCCGCGACGACAAGGTCGACCGGCTCGAGGAGGAGATCGACCAGCAGGTGATCCGCCTGCTGGCGACCCGCCAGCCGATGGCGATCGACCTGCGCATCATCGCCATGGCGCTGAAGATCAGCAACGATCTGGAGCGGATGAGCGACTATGCGGTGAGCATCGCCAAGCGCGCACGGCGACTGGCCGAGCAGCCGGCCTTCAAGCCGCTGGTCACCCTGCCGCGGATCACCGCGATCTGCCTGGGCATGGTCAAGGACGTGCTCGACGCCTATGTCGAGCGCGACACGCACAAGGCCATGGACGTGTGGAACCGCGACGAGGAGGTCGACCAGCTCTATGACGGCCTGTTCCGCGAGCTGATCACCTACATGCTCGAGGATCCGCGGCGCATCAGCGCCTGCACCGACTATCTCTTCATTGCCAAGAATATCGAGCGCATCGGCGATCACGCGACCAACATCGCCGAGAAGATCAACTACATGATCCACGGCGCGCAGATCAACAAGCCGAGGCACGACGAGTCGTGAAGCCCCTGATCCTGATCGTCGAGGACGAGGCAGCGCTGCAAAAGCTGCTGGCCTATAATCTCGAGGCGGCCGGCTACGAGGTCATCCAGGCCTATGACGGGGAGGAGGCGCTGACCCTTCTCGCCGAGCGCCAGCCGGATCTCGTGCTGCTCGACTGGATGCTGCCGCAGCTCTCCGGCATCGAGCTGTGCCGCCGCCTGCGACGCCGCCCCGAGACCGCGCACACGCCGGTCATCATGCTGACCGCCCGCTCCGAGGAGCGCGACCGGCTGCGCGGCCTGGAGACCGGTGCCGACGACTACATCACCAAGCCCTTCTCGCCGGCCGAGCTGCTGGCCCGCGTGCGGGCGGTGCTGCGCCGGGTGCGGCCGGCGCTGGCCGAGCAGATGCTGAGCTTCCACGACCTGCGCATGGACCTGACCGCGCACCGGGTGTTCCGCAGCGAGCGCGAGGTCCATCTCTCGCCCACCGAGTTCCGCCTGCTGCGTCACTTCCTCGAGAATCCCGGCCGGGTGTTCTCGCGCACCCAGCTGCTCGACCGTGTATGGGGCAGCGAGCTCGACATCGAGCTGCGGACGGTCGATGCCACCATCCGCCGCCTGCGCCGCGCCCTCAACGGCGAAGCCGAGCCCGACCTGCTGCGGACCGTGCGCGCCGAGGGCTATGCCCTCGACCAGAAATACGCCAGCGTCGCAAGCTAGAGGCCCACCTTTTGCCGGACACGCGGGAGCGACCGCGGGTGACGACCCGAGGCGAGCGGGTCGCTCCCCGGCAGGAGCCGGGGAGCACTGAGCCTCCGGCAAACGTTCACCGCCGCCAACTGGCAGAAAAAAAGAAACCAGGAAGCCGCGCTCAGCGCACGTCGGGCAGCAGGACGGCGCTGGCGGGGCCGCTGGCCAGCGGCACGCCCAGCGCCCCCAGCGCGCCCCTGGCGAGCGAGGCCATGTCGCCGTCGAGCAGACCCAAAAAGCGCTGCCAGGGCCATTCGGGAGCCGGCAGGAGGCGCACGGCGCCCGGCGCGTCGACCGGCAGGCCGGCGGCGCTGCGCGCTTCCTCGATCGCCTCGAGGAGGCCGCCGGTACGATCGACCAGCCCCAGCTCGCGGGCCTTGCTGCCGAGCCAGACACGGCCGCGCGCCAGCTCCTCGACCCGCTCCGGCGTCATGTCGCGGCCAGCTGCGACCCCCTCCTTGAAGCTGCCGTAGAGCGCATCGAGGAGATGCTCGAGGCGCTCCCGCTCGCCGGCATCGTAGGCTTCGTTGATCGACCACATGCCGGCGTTCTCGCCGCGCGCGAAGGCCGCCCATTCGATTCCCAGCCGCTTCCACGCGCCGGCCAGCACCGGCTTGCCGGCAATGACGCCGATCGAGCCGGTGAAGGTTGCCGGCTGGGCGACGATGCGCGAGGCCCCCATGGCGATCCAGTAGCCGCCGGAGGCTGCGGCGTTGCCCATCGAGACGACCACCGGCTTGCCCGCCTGGACGGCCCGCTGGACCGCCCTTGCGACCGTCTCGGAGCCCACCGCCGAGCCGCCGGGCGAGTCGATCCGCAGGACGATCGCCGCCACCGTGTCGTCGCGCGTGGCGCCCTCCAGCTCGCGAACGAGGTCCTCCGCCCCGATCCGCGTGCCGAAGCCGGGGCTGCCGCGCTCGATCGGCCCCGCCGCGCGCACCACCGCGATCGCCGGCCCCTGCTCCGGCCCTGCCGTCGCCGCTCCGTACTCGGCCAGCGTCAAGAGGGCGGCACCGCCGGCTCGGCGGCGTGCCCGGGCGATCACCTCGTCGCGATAGGCGAGCCCGTCCACCAGGCCCAGCTCCTCCGCGTCGTCCGCCGCGTAGGGGCCGCCGCCGACGATGGCGCCCATCGCCGCAGCGTCCATGCCGCGGCCCTCCGCGAGGCCCTGCAGCATCTGGGCGTGCAGGCCGTCCACCAGCGCCGCCATCATCTCGGCACTGGCCTCGGTCGGGCCGTCGTGGGTGAAGCTCTCGAGGGCGTTCTTGTACTCGGCCCGCCGGCCGACGCTCAGCTCGACGCCGAGGCTCGCCAGCAGCTCGCGGCCATAAGGCAGCTCCATCGAGAGGCCGGAGAGCCCGACGAGACCCACCGGCTGCAAGTGGATCTCCTCGAAAGCGCTGGCCAGATAGTAGCCTTCGTTGCCCGAGGAGAGCTCGCCGAAACTGTCGGCCCAGGCGAGCGCGAACCTGCCCGAGGCGCGAAAGCGGCCGATCGCGTCGCGCAGCTCCTGCGTCACCGCGAAACCGTGCGAGGTCTCGTCGAGCAGCGCCACCACGCCGGTGACGCGCGGATCACGGGTGGCCGCATCCAGGGCCAGCACCGTCTCGGCCACCGTCGGCTCGCGGTCGAGCGAGAAGCTGCGCAGCGACGGGCCGTCGGGCACCTCGGGCAGCGCCTCGCGCAGATCGAGCTCCAGGACGATGCGCTCCGGCAGCGCCTCGCTCTCGGTGAAGCGCTCCCACAGCCACCAGCCGGCGAATCCCACGCCGGCCACGGCCAGAAGCGCGAGCAGCCCGATGGTGGCCAGGAGGCCGACGATGAAACGCCGCATCAGTGTTCCCCTGGCCCTGCTGCCGCTCAGGCCGCCGCGGTGGCGGTGCGGCGGCGCTGGCGCTCGCTGGCCGTCTTGAGCTGCCCGCAGGCCGCCAGGATGTCACGCCCGCGCGGCGTGCGCACCGGCGAGGCGTAGCCGGCCTCCTCGACGATGCCGGCAAAGGCGCGGATACGGTTGTTCGAGGAGCACTCGAAGACCGCGCCGGGCCACGGGTTGAAGGGGATCAGGTTGACCTTGGCGGGAATTCCGTCGAGCAGCCGGACCAGCTCGCGGGCGTCGGCGTCGCTGTCGTTCACCCCCTTGAGCATCACATACTCGAAGGTGATGGGCCGGTTGACCGGATAGCGCCGGCAGGCCTCGAGCAGCTCGGCGATCTTCCATTTCCTGTTGATCGGCACCAGCTCGTCGCGCACCTCGTCGCGCACCGCATGGAGCGAGATCGCGAGGCCCGTGGCGAGCTCCGCACCCCATCGCTCGATGCGCGGCACGACGCCCGAGGTGGACAGCGTGATCCGCCGCCGCGACAGGCCCAGCCCGTCGCCGTCGAGAGCGATCGCGAACGCCGCCGCCGTGTTGTCGTAGTTGAGCAGCGGCTCGCCCATGCCCATCACCACGACATTGGTGAAGAGCCGGTCCTCGCGATTGCTGGGCCACTCGCCGAGCGCGTCGCGAGCGACCATCATCTGCGCCAGGATCTCGGGCGCGCCCAGATTGCGGACGAGCGGCATGGTGCCGGTGTGGCAGAACTTGCAGGTCAGGGTGCAGCCGACCTGGGTGGAGACGCACAGCGCGCCGCGATCCTCCTCGGGGATGAAGACCGTCTCGACCTCCTGCCCGTCGGCGAAGCGCAGCAGCCATTTGCGGGTGCCGTCGGTCGAGCGCTGTTCCGTCACGATCTCCGGGCGGGCCACCGAGAAGGCCTCGGCCAGCTGGCCACGCAGCCCGCCCGGCAGGGTGGTCATCGCCTCGAAGGAGGCGGCCCCGCGATGGTAGATCCAGTGAAAGAGCTGGCGCGCCCGCAAGGGGGCGCGCCCGCGCGTCTCGCCCAGCCCCTGGACGACCTCTTCCAGCGCCGGGCGGCCGAGGCCAATCAGGCTGGGGAGCCCATCGGACGCCAGTGGCCTAGCTTTTTCCATCCTTGCACGTGTCCTGCATCGCCCGGAACGCGGCGGTGAAGCCGAGCAGCGAGTATGTGTCGAGGGAGTAGGTGTTCTTTTGCGAGGTGCCGCGCGCGGTCATCGTCCTGCCGGCCTTCATGGCCTCGATGATCGCCGCATCCTCCTTGGGGCTGTTCGCCCACGCATTGCTGTCGCGGGTGAACATCTGAAAGCTCGTGCCGTCGATCACGAGGTCGACATTGCTGCCGGCAAGATAGGGATAGCCGGGATCGACCATCACCTGGACGTTGGGTGGCGGGGCGGGGAACTTCGTGACGAACACCCGCGGCTGGTCGCGGCGGGTATAGTCGCCCTCCTCCTTGCTCGGCACGCTCGAGATGAAGCAGACCTTCTCCGCCTTCTCCTCGTGAACGTAGAGGCTCCAGTCACGGAAGCTCTCCACGAAGGCGGCGCTGGCCGGCTGGCTCAGGAGCAGGGCTGCGCCAAGGGCAGCCAGGGAATAACGAAGCATCATCCTCGCGCGATCGGTTGGGGTTGACGTTCAGCGGGACGGTGGCGGCTCGCCCCGCGCCCGCAGATGCGCCGGCAGCTCGCCCTCGGCCCGCAGCACCGGGCGACCATGCACATGCGGCGCCAGCTCCTCGGTCGGCCCACCGGACCGTACCGGGCGCGGCGCGAAGCGACCATAGCACAACAATCTATCGTACATGACGATGGCGCCGGCGACACCCAGGTTCACGCAAAAGCGCATCGGGATCTGCACCACATGGTCGCAGCGCTCGAGCATGCGGGGCGACAGACTGCCGCGCTCGGGGCCGAACACGTAGGCGGCGTTGAGCGGATGCCTGAAGCTGGGCAACGCGGTCGCGTCCTCGACCAGCTCCACGCCGACCAGCTGGCAGCCGCGCGGCAGCGTCATCTCCTCGACCGAGGGGAACTCGTAGATCGGCAGCTGCCGGTCGGCGCGCGAGGTGTCGGACATCGCCTTCTTCACCGTGTAGTAGGCGTCGACCAGGAACACCGAGCTCGCCCCGAAGGCGTGCGCCGTCCGCACCAAGGTGCCGAGATTCACGGGCTTGCTCATGCCCTCGGCGCCGATCGCGAAATAGCCGCGGCTGGTAAAGTTGCTCATGGCTCCGTAGGTAGCGCCTGCGGCGCCATTCATCCAGTGGGACACAGCCGCGCTTTTCAGCCCGCGTCGGCCCGCCTATGGTCGCGCCCCGCCCTCAGGAGAACGCCATGCGTGCGGTTCTGTGTCGCGAACTGTCCGGTCTCGACGGTCTGGCCGTGGGCGAGACCGCAACTCCCGAGCCCGGCGCCTGCCACGTCCGCATCAAGGTTCGTGCTGCCGGTGTCAACTTCGCCGATACGCTGATGATCCGCGGCCGCTACCAGGACCGGCCCGCCCTGCCCTTCATTCCCGGTCTCGAGGTGGCGGGCGAGATCGAGAAGCTCGGCGCCGCGGCGACCGGCCTCGAGCTCGGCCAGCGGGTCATGGCGCTGGTCGGCCAGGGCGGCTTCGCCGAGAAGGTGGTGGCGCGCGCCGAGGACGTCATCCCGCTGCCCGACGACATCGACGACGTCACGGCAGCCGGCTTCGCCGTCGCCTACGGCACCGCCTATGGGGCGCTGTCCTGGCGGGCCCAGCTCCATGCCGGCGAGACGCTGCTGGTGCACGGCGCGGCCGGCGGGGTCGGCCTCACCGCGGTGGAATGCGGCAAGGCCATGGGCGCTCGGGTGATCGCCACCGCCCGCGGTGCCGAGAAGCTGGCGCTCGCGCGCAGCCATGGCGCCGACGTCGCGATCGACAGCGAGGATCCCGACTTCGTCGCCCGGATCAAGGAGGCGGCCGGCGAGGGCGGCGTCGACGTGGCCTTCGACCCGGTCGGCGGCGAGGCGTTCAAGGCCAGCCTCCGGGCGATCGCCTGGGAGGGCCGGATCGTGGTGATCGGCTTCGCCTCGGGCGACGTGCCGCAGATCCCTGCCAACATCCTCCTGGTCAAGAACGCCTCGGTGATGGGCTTCTACTGGGGCAGCTATCGACGCCACGATCCCGAGCGGCTGCGCGACGCCTTCGAGAGCCTCTTTGACTGGCATCGCGACGGGCGCATCCGGCCGCACGTCTCGCACCGCCTGCCGCTCGCGCAGGCCCGCGAGGCCCTCGCCCTGCTCCTCGAGCGGCGCAGCACCGGCAAGGTGGTGCTCACCGTGGACGACGCCGGCTGAGGGCTGCTCAACGCTCCGTGAGGGCGGCCTGCCGCGCCTTGAGGATCGGCTTCAAGAGATAGTCCAGCACCGTCTTCTCGCCGGTCAGCACGTCGACCTGCGCGGTCATGCCGGGGATGATCTCGAGCGGGTGCGCGGCTGGGCCCAGATGGTTCTCGTTGGTCCGCACCCGCACCCGGTAGAAGCTCTCGCCCTTCTCGTTGGCGATGGTGTCGGCGCTGATCTCCTCCACCACCCCGTCGAGCCCGCCATAGATCGCATAGTCGTAGGCGGTGATCTTCACCGTGGCCGGCAGATCGGGCCGCAGGAAGGCGATGTCGGCGGGACGGACATTGGCCTCGACGAGAAGCGTGTCCTCGAGCGGCACGATCTCGACGAGGTCCTGGCCCGGCTGGATGACGCCGCCCACGGTGGTGACGCGGACGCGCTTGACCGTGCCGCGGACCGGCGAGCGGACGTCGGTGCGGCGCACCCGGTCGTAGCCGGCGGCGAGGATCTCGCGCAGGCCCGCCAGCTCGGCCGAGCGCTGGTTGTACTCGGCCTGGGCCTCGGCGGCGAAGCGGCTTCGGGCATTCTCCGTGCGCCGCCTCGCCTCGCGCAGCGCCTCCTCGGCGCGCGGCAGCGAGAGCCTGGTCTGCTCGAGCGCACCCCTGAGGTCGTTGACCTGGCGCTGCAGCTGGAGGAGCTCGGTGCGGGCGACGATACGCTGGGCCGCCAGCGGCTCGGTCACCCGCAGCTCCTCGTTGGCGAGCCGGTAGGAGCGCTCGTACTGCTCGAGACGGCTCTTGAGCTCCTCCAGCTCCTGGGCCCGCTGCTGCGCCTGGCTTGCCAGGATCTCCAGCTCGCTGTCGAGCTGACGGCGGCGCGACTCGAACAGGCGCGTCTCGTTCCGCGCGATCTCGGGCGCCTCTTCCAGGACCTCTTGCGGGAACTGCAGCGCTTCCCCGCCGATCTCCGCCTCCAGCCGCGCCCGGGCGGCCAGCAGTGCCATGTGGCGGGCCTTCTTCTCGCGGTATTCGCTGGCGCTGCGCACGTTGTCGATGCGCATCAGGACCTGGCCCGCCTCGACGATCTCGCCGTCGCGCACGAGGATCGCGTCGACGATGCCGCCCTCGAGATTCTGGACCACCTGGACATGCCGCGAGGGAATGACCTTGCCGGTACCGCGCGTCACCTCGTCGAGCGTGGCCCAGTCGGCCCATACCAGGAATACCACGAAGAACAGCGCCACCGCGGCCAGCAGCAGGTGCCCCAGACCGTGCGGCCGCAGCCGGTCGGCGCCGGCCGCGCCCGCCACGAACTCGGCCAGCTCGCGGTCCAGCGGGCGTGCTGCGGCAACGCCGCGGGAGCGGCGCACGAGGCCGCGGCTCATGGCGAGGCCCCCTTGATCTGGCCTCCGGCCAGCGCCTTGAGCACCCGCTCCTTGGGTCCGTCGGCCACGAGCCTGCCACCGTCCATCACGATCAGCCGGTCGACCAGTGCCAGCAGCGAGGCGCGGTGGGTCACCAGCAACAGGGTGCGGCCGGGGATCTCCTTGGCCATCCGCGCCATGAAGCGGGCCTCGGCACCATTGTCCATGGCGCTGGTCGGCTCGTCGAGCACGAGGATGGGCGGCTCGAGCAGGACCGCGCGGGCGATCGCCACCGCCTGGCGCTGGCCGCCGGAAAGCAGTTCGCCACGCTCGCCGACATTGAGGTCGTAGCCCATCGGGTGGCGCGCCGCGAAGTCCTCGACCCCGGCGATGGTGGCGGCGCGCAGCATCGTCGGATCGTCGACGAAGGGAGCGCCCATGGTGATGTTCTCGCGCAGCGTGCCGTGAAACAGGAAGACGTCCTGGGGCACGCAGCCGATGTTGCGGCGCAGGTCGGCGGGATCCACCTGGCGCATGTCGGTGCCGTCGACCAGCACCGAGCCCTCCTCCGGCTCGTAGAGGCCGAGGATGAGCTTTTCGAGGGTGGTCTTGCCGGAGCCGACGCGGCCGATGAGCGCCACCCGCTCGCCCGGCTCCACCTTGAAGCTGACGTCGCTGAGGGCCGGCAGCTTCTGGCCGGGATAGGTGAAGGAGACCTGCTTGAACTCGATCCCGCCCTCGAGCCGCGGGCGGTGCACGAACACCTTCTCGGGCGGCCGCTCGACGGGCATCCGCATCACCGCGTCGAGCGTGTCGAGCGAGGTTCGGGCCTGGTGGAAGCGGGTCAGGATCGTGGCGACCTGGCCGAGCGGCGCCATCGCCCGGCCGGCGATGATCGTGCAGGCGACGAGCGCGCCCACCGTCATCAGCCCCTCGCCGATCCGGTAGACGCCGAGGATCACCACGCCCACGGTCACAAGGTTGGCAGCCATCGCCGCGAAATAGACGGTGATCGAGGAGAACAGACGGCTCTGGTTGGCGGAATGCGCGGTGGCCGCAACGAAGCTCTCCCAAAGGCGCTGCATGCGCCCCTCGCCGCCCACGCTCTTGATGGTCTCGAGGCCGTTGATGGTCTCGACCAGCACGCCGTGCTTCTGCGCCGCCTCCTTGAAGGTGCGGCGCACGATGCGGTTGAGCGGCAGCTGCATGAGCAGGCCGAGCCCGACCACCAGGGGCACGGCCAGCGCCGGCACCATCGCCACCGGTCCGCCGATCATCCAGACGATGGCGACGAAGAAGAAGATGAAGGGAAGATCGACCAGCGCCACCACGGTGGCCGAGGTAAAGAAGTCCCTGAGGGTCTCGAACTCGCGCAGGTTGCTGGCGAAGGCGCCGGCCGAGCGGGGCCGCGCCGCCATGCGCAGGTTCAAGACGTGCTCGAAGATGCCGCTGGCCAGCTTGATGTCAGCGACACGGCCGGCCGCGTCGACGAAATAGCCGCGCAGCGCCTTCAGGAGAAAGTCGAAGCCGAAGACGATGAAGGCACCGATGGCCAGCACCCAGAGCGTCTCGATCGCATTGTTGGGTACCACGCGGTCGTAGACGTTCATGATGAACAACGGGCTCGCCAGGGCGAAGCAGTTGATCAGCAGGGCTGCGACGACGACCTCGGCATAGACCGGCCACTGGGCCAGCAGGGTCGACCAGAACCAGTGGCCGCTGCGCTCGGCGCGCAGCTCGCGGTCGCGCTGGGCAAAGCCGATCTCGGGCTTGGCGAAGAAGGCGAAGCCGGTATAGGCGGCGGCCAGCTCCTCGGCCGCCAGCTCGGTCCGGCCCAGCCCGGTCTCGGGCAGCAGCACCTCGCAGCCGCGCTCGCTGCGCCGCACCAGGACGCAGGCGCGGCCGTCGGCCAGCAGCAGCACGCAGGGCATGACGAGCTGGCCGATCGCCTCCAGCGGGCGGCGCAGCAGCTGGGCGCTCAGCCCGGCGCGCTTCGCCGCCCGCGCGAAGAGGTCGGGCGTCAGGCGCCCGTCGACGAGCGGCAGGCCGGCGCTGAGGGCCTGGGCGGAGGTCGGCCGCTCGAGGAGGTGGGTGAGGGCGACGAGGGCCCCCAGCAGCGGATCGTCGACGCCTGCCTCGACCGGCCGGACCTGCCGGATCAGGCGGCCCGCCGGTCGGTCCGGCCCCGCATCGGCCTCCTCGCCCGCCTGTCCTTCCGGCAGCTGGGCTGCGACGGCGCCTCCCGGCTCCCTCATCCTCGTCTCCTGATGTGACGGCGGACCCCGTATAGCCGTTTTTGCCCCAGGCCGAGCGGCGGACGCCAGCAAAACCTCCACTGTGATGCGGCGAGCACAGCGCCGCGTGCACGCCCGGCGCGGGCTCTTTGCGCGGCGGGCCGCGGACAGGCGAGGCAGGAACGTCTCATCGCGCCCGAGACCTCCGTGAATATTGGCGTAGCGCCTGTCGGATCTCCATCATCCGCCCGGCTGCGTTGACGTTGGGGGGGGCATTCTCTAGAGCAGGTAGAAGAAGTATCGAAATACGCGAGCTGCGCAAGACGATCCCCCTGCCGGCACAGGACAGTAGATGGCGAACCTCCTCCGACCGGTGTCCTGCCCGAGACGGGTGGCGTGCTATATTGTCTTCGCCACGGCGCTGATCGCCATCGGCGGGGCCGCGGCGCTGATCGCCGTCAGCGGGAAGGTCATGGCCGCCAGCCTGGCCGAGTCGGTGCGGCTCGCCGTGACCGGCAACCCCGAGATCGACATCGTCAGGGCCAATCGCCGGGCGGTCGAGCAGCAGCTGCGCCAGGCGAGCGCCGGCTACCTCCCCAGTCTCGACGTGACCGGCTCGGCCGGTCCCGAGTATGTCGACAGCGTGACGACCCGCAACCGCGGCCCCGGCTCGACCGGCAGCGCCGAGCAGATGCGCGTCGATGGCCAGATCCGCCTCTCGCAGATGCTGTTCGACGGTTTCGAGACGCCGAGCGAGGTGGCCCGCCAGCGGGCCCGGCTGGGCAGCGCCTCCTATCGCGTCCAGGAGACCGCCGAGACGATCGGGGTGGATGCCGCCGAGGCGCATCTCGACGTGCTGCGCAACCTGGAGATCGTGGCGCTCAACGAGCGCAACGTCGAGACCCACGAGCGGCTGCTCGACCAGGTGCAGCGCCTCGAGCGCAGCGGCGCCGGGCCGATCTCCGACCTGCGCCAGGCGGAGGCGCGGCTCGCCAGGGCCATCGAGTCGCGGACCCGCGCGCAAGGCAGCCTCGCCGACGCCATTGCCTTCTACGAGCGGGTGGTGGGGCTGCCGCCGGAGGTCCTCGAGCTCGACGAGCCGCCGCTGGCGGCCCTGCCACCGGGCCGCGAGGCGGCTGCCGGAGCGGCCTCGCTGGGCAGCCCGCCCGTGCTGATCGCCGCCGCCGACATCGACGCCGCCGAGGCGGCCCTGCGTGCCGCCCGGGCTGGCTACTATCCGCGCTTCGACGTCGAGCTGAGCGCCGAGGGGGCGGACGACGCGGCGGGCATCGACGGGCACGACGTGCGCGCCTCGGCGCTCGTGGTGATGCGCTACAACCTCTTTCGCGGCGGCGGCGACGTGGCCCGCGAGCGCGAGGCGTTTCAGCGTCTCAACGAGGCCCGCGCCCAGCTCCTGCGGGCGCGCCGGCGCGCCGAGGAGGAGGCGCGCGTGTCCTACAACGCTTTCGAGACGGCCCGGCGACGGGTCGAGGCGCTGATCCGCGAGGCCGAGGCGCAGCGGCAGACCCGCGACGCCTATCTGGAGGAGTTCCAGATCGGACGGCGCGACCTGCTCGATGTGCTCGACGGCGAGAACGAGCTGTTCATCGCCCGCGCGCAGCTGGTGACCGCCCGCTACACCGAGCGTTTCGCCGTCTACCGGCTGCTGGGAGTGCTGGGGGCGCTGCTCGACACGCTCGACATCAGCCCGCCGGCGGAGGCCGACAGCGCTGCCGTCGCCCGCGCGCAGACACCGCAGCTGATCGGCGACAAGTCGCTGCCGCCGGGCGAGCCGCCATCGCGGCCGTGGCCATGAGAGCGGGACGGCGGAGCGGTGTCAATCTTCCTTGAAGACCCGCGTTAACCTTCCTTGAATAAATGACGGCGATGATGGTGGTCGCTGGGGGCGGCCGGCAGGTCTAGGCTGGGCGCCCTCAGGGGCGGCACTGCGCCGTCGCGCAAAGGCACGGAAAGAGGATGAGCAAGAGCGAGCCGATGTCGCAGAGCCGGGTGCCGGGGCGCCCCGTGGTGCTGTGCGTGCTGGATGGCTGGGGCTGGCGCGAGGAGCGCCGGGACAATGCCGTGGCCCAGGCAAGCACACCTGTATTCGACCGGCTGTGGCGGGAGTCCCCCCACTGCCTGCTGCGCACCGACGGCGAGAAGGTGGGCCTGCCCCAAGGGCAGTTCGGCAATTCCGAGGTCGGCCACATGAATCTCGGCGCCGGGCGGATCGTGATGCAGGAGCTGCCGCGCATCGACCGCGCGCTCGAGAGCGACGAGCTGGCCACGGGCGAGCCCTTCCGCAGGTTCGTCGACGGCGCAGCGCGGGGAACCCGCCGCGTCCATATTCTGGGCCTTGCCTCGCCCGGCGGCGTTCACGCCCACCAGCGCCATCTGGTCGCCCTCGCGCGCCTGCTTGCGGGGCACGGCTTCACGGTCGAGCTGCACGCGCTGCTCGACGGCCGCGACACGCCGCCGCGCAGCGGCCGCGACTGTCTGGAGGACATCGCCCGGCAGATCGAGCCGCTGGACGGCGTGCGGATCGCCACGGTGACCGGGCGCTACTGGGCGATGGACCGCGACCACCGCTGGGAGCGCACCCGCCGTGCCTGGGAAGCGCTGGTCGAGGCATCGGCGCCACGGGCCGCGAGCGCCGACGCAGCGGTCGCCGAGGCCTACGAGGCCGGCACCGGCGACGAGTTCGTCGAGCCACGCATTATCGGCGACTATGCGGGCATGCGCGACGGCGATGCACTGCTATGCGTCAACTTCCGCGCCGATCGCGTCCGGCAGATCCTGGCGGCCCTGCTCGAGCCGGGCTTCACGGGTTTCGAGCGCTCCCGCACCCCGAGCTTCGCCGCAGCCGCCGGCATGACCTCCTATTCCGCGACGCTCGACCTGCAGCTGATCACCTTCTTTCCGCCGCAAGAGCTGCACCACCTGATGGGCGAGGTCGTGGCGGCGGCCGGCCTGCGCCAGCTGCGCATGGCCGAGACCGAGAAATATCCGCACGTCACCTTCTTCTTCAACGGCGGCGAGGAGCGCTGCTACGAGGGCGAGGAGCGGATCATGGTGCCCTCCCCCAAGGTTGCCACCTACGACCTCGAGCCATCCATGTCGGCCGTCGAGCTCACCGACCGCTTCTGCGAGAGCGCGCCCGGCTTCGACTTCGTGCTGATCAACTACGCCAACCCCGACATGGTGGGCCACACCGGGAGCCTCGAGGCCGCGATCGAGGCGGTAGAGACGGTCGACACCTGCCTGGGGCGGGCCGTGGAAGCGGTCCGTGCCGCCGGCGGCCTGCTGCTGGTCACTGCCGATCACGGCAATTGCGAGCTGATGCGGGATCCGGCCACCGGCCAGCCGCACACCGCCCACACCCTCAATCCGGTGCCCTGCATGCTGGTCGGCGGGCCGGACGGGGTGCGGCTGCACGACGGCTGCCTCGCCGACGTGGCGCCGACCTTGCTGAAGCTCCTGCACATGCCGCAGCCGGCCGAGATGACCGGCCGACCGCTGATCGAGGACTGAGCCCATGTACCGCCGCCTCCCCCTGCTCACTCTGGCGCTGCTCGCGGTGCAGAGCGTCGCCGCGGGGCCGGGCGGCGCGGCCCCGCGGCCGCAGCCCGCGCCGGTCGGGGCCGCGGTCGACGCGGATGGCAGCGGTCCAGTGGCCCATGCGCTGAAAGGCCCGGCGGCCGTCGCCGCGGCGCCGGAGCCTGCCGCGACGGGCAGGCAGCGCGTGGTGGAGAACGGGTCCCTGCCGCAGGCGCTGGACGCGCTGCGCGGCGAGGTGGCACGGCGGGCAGCTTCCGTGGCCTCCCTGCGGGCGGCGCGGGCTCGTGCCGAGGTGGCGGCGCGCGAGCGGCGCGTCGACGAGCGGCAGGCCGCGGGGCGCGGCGCGGCGCTCGAGGCGCTGCTCGACGAGCTCGCCCTGCGGGCCGACCAGGCTCAGGCACGGGAGCGCGATCTGGCAAGGCGGGCGGCACAGCGCCGCCTGCTTCTGGGAGCCGCCACCGCGGGGCTGGCGCGCGGCGTCGGGGGGCTTGCCCCCCAGGGCCAGGCGCGCCTGGCGGCGCTTGCCGGCGGGGCCGCGGCGGGACTGCGCGAGGCGCGGCGCGGGCAGGAGGAGTTCCGGGTGCTGCAGGCGCGGACCCTGCGGCAAGCCCGCTACCTGGCCGACAGCCGGAGTCGGCTGCGCGGCCGGCAGGCAGGCGCGGCCGAGGCTCTCGACGAGGCCGAGGCGCAGCTCGAGACGGTGCTCGCGGCACTCGCCGGCGAGGAGACGGCGCTCGCCGTGGCGGAGCTGCGGGCCAGCCGTGCAGCATCGCTCCTCGCCCTCGCCGACGGGGCGCTCGGCGCGGGGCTCGAGCGGCGTCCGCGCCCCCCTGCACCAACCTCGGGCATGGCGCCCGCCGGCCTCGCGCTGCTGGCGCGGGGGGGCGTCGCCGAGCGCATGGTGGCGGCGCTGGAGCAGCACCAGCCGGCACGGCCCGTCGCGGAGCTTCCTGACGGGCCGCCCCTGCCGGGCACCGGCCCGCTGCCGGCGCCGGGCATCCTGCTGGCGGGCGGGCTCGACCGGCTGCCGGTCCGCGGGCGGATGGTCAAGGAGCTCGGCGGCGCCGGCCTGCGGGCGCGCGGTATCACCTTCCATGTGGGAGGTCTCGAGCAGGTCGAGGCGCCGCGCCGCGGCCAGGTCGTCTTCGCCGGGACCTTCAAGAGCTTCGGGCTGCTATTGATCCTTGATCATGGCGACGGCTATCATACCCTTCTCTCCGGCTTCTCCAGCCTTGCCGTGGAGCGCGGCCAGCACGTCGCGGCCGGCCAGGCGGTCGGCCAGGTGGCCGTAGACGGTAAGGGGGGCGGTCTGCTCTACATGGAGCTGCGGCGGGGCGGCGAGCCGGTCGACCCCATGCCATACATGGCGGCTCGCGAAGACAAGGTCCGAGGTTGATGCGAAGCTCGTTTGTAAAGCCCGGCGGTTCGAAGCTCGGCAGCCTCAAGCTCGGGGGCGCTGCTCTCGCGGGCGCGCTTGTCGCCCTGAGCCTGTCGCCCAACACGCCGGTCGAGGCGCAGTCGGCCTCGGCCGAGACCTTCCGCGCGCTCAAGCTGTTCGGCGACGTCTTCGAGCGCGTCCAGGCCGAGTATGTCGAAGAGATCGGCGACCAGAAGCTGATCGAGTCGGCGATCAACGGCATGTTGACCTCGCTGGACCCCCATTCGGGCTACCTCGATCCCGACCGCTACCGCGATATGCAGGTGCAGACCCGCGGCGAGTTCGGCGGGCTCGGCATCGAGGTCACCATGGAGAACGGGCTGGTCAAGGTCGTCTCGCCGATCGACGACACCCCGGCCCACCGCGCCGGCATGCAGGCCGGCGACCTGATCACCCACATCGACGGCGAGGCAGTCACCGGCCTGACCCTCGGCGAGGCGGTCGAGCGGATGCGCGGGGCCGTCGACACCAAGATCGAGCTCAGGGTCCTGCGCAAGGGCCGCGAGGAGCCGCTGGAGGTGGCGATCAACCGGGCGATCATCAAGATTTCTCCGGTTCGCGCCCGGGTCGAGGGCGACATCGCCTATCTGCGGCTGACGACCTTCAACGAGCAGACCGGCTCGGTCATGCAGGAGAAGCTCGAGGAGATCCAGGCGGAGCTCGGCGCCGGCATGCGCGGCGTGGTGCTCGATCTCCGCAACAATCCCGGCGGCCTGCTCGACCAGGCGGTGGCGGTGAGCGACGCTTTCCTCGACCAGGGCGAGATCGTGTCGACCCGAGGCCGCCGCGCCGACAGCATCCAGCGCTACAACGCCCGGCCCGGCGACATCGCCGGCAAGCTGCCCATGGTCGTTCTCATCAATGGCGGCTCGGCCTCGGCCTCGGAGATCGTGGCGGGCGCCCTCCAGGACCATCGCCGGGCCATCGTCATGGGTACCCAGTCCTTCGGCAAGGGGTCCGTGCAGACCATCATGCCGATCGCCGGCCAGGGCGCCATCAGGCTCACGACGGCCCGCTACTACACGCCCTCGGGCACCTCGATCCAGGCCAAGGGAATCGTGCCCGACATCGAGGTCCACGAGGCGACGGTCGAGTTGCTCGACGACGCGCCGGGGCGCCGCGAGGCCGATCTGCGCAACCGCCTGACCAACGACCAGGCGCCCTCGGCCGAGAGCGAGGCGGGTGAGGAGGGCCAGACGGTGGATGCGCGCGACTATCAGCTTGCCCGGGCGCTCGACCTGCTGCGCGGTATCGCCCTGTACGAAAACCGCTCCAGCGCCGTCCGGTGAGCGATCGCGGGCCCCGGCCGGCGGCAGGGCGCGCCTCGGCGCTGCGCCTTGCCGCGGCAGCGCTGCTGGGCGTTGTGGTGGCGCTCGCGGCGGCTGTGGCTTGGGACCTCGAAGGCGTGCTGCGCTACCGCCCGCACCGCCCGCATGAGATGCCCATTGCGGCGGCTGCTCCCAAGCAGGCTGTAGCCTCGACAGTGGCGGTAGCGCCCATCGATCTCGGCGCGCCGCACCCGCAGCGGGCCACCCCGGCAGCACCCTGACGCCTGCAAGGAGGATCGCCTGCCGCTCGGCAAGGGCATGTGCTGCGCAGCGGCGCGTGCCATCGATCGACGCCATCGCCCATAGCGGAGCATGCGTGGCGCCGCCACCGTGCCGTCACGGTGCCGGGTCCCGAGGCCCTGCACCCGATCACTCTCCTGATCTGCGGACCGGCCTCTGATTCAAGCGTCGCCTCGAGCGACAAGAGGGGGTTGGCGATGCAGGGGCTGCTCTGGCGGGACGACGCGGCGGGGGCGGTGATCGAGCCGCTGTTGCGCCCGGGCTGAAGCCGGCGCGACTGCTCAAAGGCCTACGGGCCCTGGACGACCGTCTCCAGCCGCTTCGACCGGCGATCCCGGCGCGCCATCTGGCGGCGGCTGCTCGAGGTCCTGGTCGAGGCCGAGACGCTGGGTGGAAGCCTTGCCATCGACAGCTTCTATGTGCGGGCGCACCGCTCGGCGGGCGGGAGCAAGGGGGCAGAAAAAGAGGTGATCGGGATCTCGCGGGGCAGCCGGACCACGAAGGTCCACCTTGCCCCAGCTCTTGGCCCACGGACCTCCTCGGGCGGCCGCTCGCGCTCCGCCTGACGACCGGCAACACCGCCGACGTCCCCGTCAGCCAGCAAGCTCCTGGCCGCGGCCGGGCCCGCGAACGCTGGCGCGTCGAGGCGGCAATCAAGCGGCTCAAGGACTCCCGCCGCGTCGCCACCCGCTACGACAAGCGGGCCGCCACCTTCCGGTCCGCCGTGGCCTTTGCGGCCGTCGCGCCTTCTGCATCCGATCGGGCCCGCTTGCTGGGTGACGATTTCTCTGGAGAGCGCGCCGGGACCGGCGACTCACATTGGAAGCATCTATCGAAGGCTCGCAACCAGAGCATCCCCGAGCAGCGGAAACAGGGAAGCAGGACTATGGCCGGCCGGCGGGCCTGCAGGAGCGCCACGCATAAGTTTCATTTCGGTTATTCTCGGGCCAGCCCGGCATTGCGCCGGCACTGCGTCGTCCAGCCGATCCGGGCCGACGCCGCCGCGCCCGGCTTCATCGTCGAGGCCGACGAGGCCTGGGTGCCGGAACGCCGCAAGGGGCCCCGCGCGTGGCGGCGGGCAGAGGCGGGAGCGGCCCACGCCCCGCGCACGGCGTGGCGGCTGTGCTGCCGATCGCGCGGACAGGCGCCCATCCTGATCGCCGCCGATCGCCGCGCCGCGACGCCCGCGGCCGCCCTCGGCGTCGCCAACGAGGTGCAGCCGCTCCGCCGGCGAGCGCCACATGCAGAACACAGTCAGCCGCCACGACCGGCTCGAGACCTTCCTGCGCCGCTATCGCGCCGTCGCCTCCCGCTACCGCGACAGCTAGCTCGGGCGGCCTCACCTCGCCGCGCTCGGGCCTGAGCCGCCGCCTCCTGCCTTCTCCTTCGTCAACCCGTTCAGCCGGTATTCAGCTCTTCCGACGATCGGCGCCGCCGCATCGGCGTCGGGGCGCGGCTCGTCCACCCTCCGCGAGAATGACCCGGAAGGGACCAGATCGGAATGACCCTCGGCCGAACCGGCGCGGATCCGGAGGATGCGTGAAATCTTAAGCAGACGCAGGGCCGAAGGCCGGCAGCGATTGCGCGACCGCAATCACTTGATCTGCGGCAGCGGGCGATGGTGCTGCCCGCTGCGAGGGCCTCAAAGCGATCGGCGCCGCCCTCGAGGTGGCGCCGTCGACGGTGGCGACATGGAAGAAGCTGCGGCGGGAGGCCGGCGGGCTGGTGCCGGGCGCGCCGGATCCGTACCGGGGCCGGACCGATCCGCGGCGGCTGCTGTTCATCGAGGAGGCCTGGGGCCGAGACGACCGCCTGCATCGGCACCCTCCCTGGCAGCTTCACCGCCGGCGAATGTGCAAACCTTCTGACAAACGCCGGCTATGCTTCGAGCCAGGCTCATCCCGCTCCGACGAAGGGTGGGCAGGTGCCGGAAGCGTGGCGTCGGCGTCGTGGCCTGCCGACCAGGCGCCGCCGCCAACCCCGAGAGAGAAGAAGAACCGGCCGCGCGCAGCGCCTTGCGCGGCACCACCAGCGCAGCCCTGCGCCGCACGATGACGTCGTCGGCCGCGGCTGCAGCGTCGCTTGCGGCGCATGCGATGGCCGGCACACTGGCAGAAGGCGCTCCCCTGCGCCGAACGTGGGCGACCTCCTCGCCAACCGGCCGGCCGGCGGCGCGATGGCGGCCACAAAGCCAGCTTCTCGCGGCTGGCTGCCTCCTCGAGCATGATCGCGATCATGCTCGAGGAGGCGACCAGGACTCGGGCCGCAGCCGCCGGCGACCCGCGAGCGCAACCCAAGAATGCATTCGCGGAGGTTGACGTGAGGCCACTTCGCATCGAGCATCGCGCGCCCAAAAGCCGCCGCGCCCAGGTCTCGCGTTCAGCGCGGCCTTTGCCGTGGCCGCCCGTCTTTTCCAGGAACATCGAGCATGAGCGACGACATCCTGCAGCGCGCGCTCGTCCGGCTGGACGAAGCAGCACGCCATCTCGACCTCGATCCCGACGTCCTGGAGAAGCTCAAATACCCGCGCGAGACCCTCAAGGTCCGGCTGATGATCCGCATGGACGACGGCTCGCGGAAGTCGTTCATGGCGTGGCGCTGCCGCTATGACGACACACGCGGCCCCACCAAGGGCGGGATCCGCTTCCATCCCGACGCCAGCATGGAGGAGGTCGAGACGCTCGCGTTCTGGATGACCTTCAAGTGCGCGGTGATGGAGCTGCCCTATGGCGGCGGCAAGGGCGCCGTGCGGGTCGACCCGCGGCAGCTCTCCAAGGCCGAGCTCGAGCGCCTCTCGCGCGCCTATGTCCAGGCCTTCGCCCGGACGATCGGCCCCGAGCGCGACATCCCCGCCCCCGACGTCTACACCAACGCCATGGTCATGGGCTGGATGTCGGACGAGTACAGCTCGATCGTCGGCCAGGCCGCGCCGGCGGTGATCACCGGCAAGCCTATCGCGCTGGGCGGCTCGCTCGGCCGCGACGATGCCACGGCCCGGGGCGGCTACTATCTGGTCAACCATCTGGCCGACGAGCTGGGCCTGCGCGGCTCGGCCTGGCGGGTTGCCGTCCAGGGCTTCGGCAATGCCGGCCAGCATATCGCCCGCCTGCTCGCCGCCGACGGCTGGACCATCGTCGCGGTGAGCGACTCCCAGGGCGCGGTGCGCTGCGAGACCGGCCTCGACGTCGAGGCGCTCATCGCCGCCAAGGCCGCTGGCGGTTCGGTCGCCGACGTCGCAGGCCGTGACGGTGTCGAGCTGATGGCGGCCGACGACCTGATCGCGGTGCCCTGCGACCTGCTCGTGCCGGCAGCGCTGGAGGACCAGATCCGCGGCGACAACGCCCATCGCGTCAAGGCGCGGGTGGTCCTCGAGCTCGCCAACGGCCCGCTCACCGCCGACGCCGACGCGATCTTGGAGAACCGCGGCGTGATCGTCCTGCCCGACATCCTCGCCAATGCCGGCGGCGTCACCGTCTCCTATTTCGAGTGGGTGCAGAACCGGCAGGGCTATTACTGGACCCTGGCCGAGGTCCACGAGCGCCTGCGTGCCAGCATGGAGCGCGAGGGCCGGGCGATCTTCGAGACCTCCAGCGAGCGCAGTATCCCCATGCGCACCGCGGCCTATGTCCAGGCGCTCGGGCGTATCGCCAAGGCCATCGAGGCGCACGGCACGCAGTCCTTTTTCCTGAGCTGAGGCCCGGCGTTCCCGAGCCGGGGGACCGGCTTTCCGGGCTAAGGCACGAGCCTGCCGCGGGGCCCTGCCCCGCCTCTCCGGCGACGCCAGCCGCCGCGGCGCGATGGTCCGCGGCGCGGCATGGCGGCAACCGCCGCCGCCGTGGTTAACTGGGCCGCGCGCCGCTCGCGCGCGGGAGGCGCCGGATGCCGCAGAGCTTCGACTTCGCGAGCCCGCCCTTCGACCGCCTGCGTCCCGCCGAGAGGACGCGCGTCGAGGCCGCGGTCGACGTCGAGTTCTTCCGCGAGGGCGCGCTGGTGCTGCGCGCCGGCGCCCTGCCCGACTTCTACCATGTGATCATCAAGGGCCTCGTGGAGGAGCGCGCCGGCTCGGAGCCGGTGGCCCTGCACGGGTCCGGCGACGGGTTCGACAGCGGCATCCTGCTGCATCAGGCCTGCCGCCACGACTTCCTCGTGCGCGAGGAGGCGATCTGCTGGCTGCTGCCGATCGAGGACCTCCTCGAGCTCACCGCCAACAACGCCGCCTTCGGCCTGTGGTTCTTCCAGAGCCTGTCGCAAAAGCTCGACAGCCTAGGCGAGCGCCAGGGGGCGCCGGCCTCGCTGGGCGCCATGACGATCCGGGTGCGCGACGCGGCACCGCGGCAGCCGCTGCATTTGCCGGCCGGCGCCAGCCTCGCCGCCGCCGCCGCCGCCATGGACGAGGGCGGGCGCCGCGCCGTGCTGGTCGAGGAGGCGGGCCGGCTGGGGATCGTTACCGACGTCGATCTCACCCGCGCCGTGCTGCGCCGCGGCCTGCCGCCGGAAACGTCGCTGGGACAGATCGCGCAGGCCGCGCCGGTGAGCGTCGAGAGCGACGATTTCCTGGCCGAGGCCGCCTGGCTCATGGCGCGCCGCGGCATCCGCCACCTGCTGGTGCGCGAGGACGGCGTGGTGACCGGCCTGCTGGACGCCGGCGAGCTCCTGGCGTCCCTGGCCACCCGCAGCGACGCGCTGCACGGCCGCATCGACAGCGCCGCGAGCGTCGCGGAGCTGGCCGAGGCGGCCGACGGGATCACCCAGCTGGTGCGCCAGCTGCATGGCACCGGCACCCGGCCGCGCATCCTGGCGGCCCTCTCCAGCGAGCTGCACCGCCGCCTCGTGGCGCGCCTCTTCGCCCTGCTGGCGCCCGCAGGCCTGGCCGAAGGGGCCGCTCTTTTGGTGATGGGCTCGGAAGGGCGCGGCGAGTTCCTGCTGCGCACCGACCAGGACAACGGCCTGATTCTCGCCGACGAGACCGGCCGCGCGGGGCTCGACGCGTTTTGCGGACGTTTTGCGGAGGCCATGGTAGCGGTGGGCTTTCCGCCCTGTCCCGGCGGTGTGATGCTGAGCAACCCGCTCTGGGTGCGGCCGCTCGCCGACTGGCGCCGCGAGTTCCGCCGCTGGGCCGCGGCCCCCGACGAGGCGGCGCTGATGAGCACTGCGATCTTTTGCGATGCCAGCCTCGCCGCCGGCCGCGACGATCTTCTGGAAGCGGCGCGCGACGAGCTTTTCGCGGCTCTCGACGGCAATGCCGCCTTTCATGCCCGCTTCGCCCGGGCGATCGACCTGTTCCAGCAGCCGGGCGGGCTCATGGCCCTGCTGCCGGGCAGCCGCGCCGGCCAGGAGCAGGGCCTCGACGTCAAGCGCGCCGGCCTGTTCCCGCTGATGCACGGCATCCGTGCCCTGGCGCTGGAGCAGAAGATCCGCGAGACCGGCACGGCGCGACGCATCCGCCGCCTGCAGGAGGCGGGCCTGCTCGACCGGGACGGTGCCGCCGAGCTCATCGACGCGTTCTGGTACCTGGCCGGCCTGCGTCTGGCGCTGCGTCTCGAGAAGATGCGCCTGCACCGTCCGCCCGACGATCTCGCGCGCCCCGATCTCATGGGCAAGCTCGAGCGGGACCTCCTCAAGGACTCGCTCGACGCCGTGAAGCGGCTGCGCGAGTTGGTGCGCCATCACTTCCGCCTCGCCTGGCTCGGCTGACGGGCGATGTGGCACGCGCTGCGCCGCCGCTGGCTCGCCCGCCGACTCAAGGATCCCGCCTTCGCCTTCCTGTTCGAGCCCTGGGACGGCGGCGAGCTCGTGTCGATCGACTGCGAGACCACCGGTCTCGATGCGCGGCGCTGCGAGCTTCTGTCGGTGGGAGCGGTACGGGTTGCCGGCGAGCGGATCCGCACCAGCGAGCGGCTCGAGCTGATGGTGCGGCCCGAGGGCGGCATCACGGCGGAGCTGATCAAGGTGCACCATATCCGCCCGACCGACGTCGCCCGCGCCCTGCCGCCGGAGGAGGCGATGCGCCAGGTGCTGCGCTTCATCGGGCCTCGCCCCCTGCTGGGCTATTTCGTGGCCTTCGACGCCGCCGTGCTGGAGCGCTACGCCCGGCCGCTGCTCGGCTGCGGCCTTCCCAACCGGCGCGTCGAGGTCTCGCGGCTCTACTACGACTGGCGCTCGCGCCAGCTCCCCCAGGGAGCCAACATCGATCTCGGCTTCGAGACCATCCGGCGCACCCTCGACCTGCCGCCCCACGCCGCGCACGATGCCAGCGGCGATGCGCTCATGGCGGCAATGATGTATCTGCGGCTCAAGGGCAACTGGACACCTCCCGGTGGCAGCGGGAACCGGCCGTCGTGAACCCGGCCGAGGGCCTGAGGCTGCGACCGGGTGCAGCAGACGACCGAAGCCGTACCCCGCCCTCCACCTTCGGTGGCATCGTGCGAGGGCAGCTTGCGTGATATGAGCAACATGGGCCGCCCGGACCCTCGTGGGGTGCGCACGGGCCGGCCGGCCTGAACGGGTTCGGGGAAGAGTGCATGTGCGGGATCGTCGGTGTCATCGGTCGCAGCGAGGCAGCACCCCTTCTGGTGGAGGCACTGCGGCGCCTCGAATATCGGGGCTATGACAGCGCCGGCATCGCCACCCTGGTCGACGGCCGCGTCGAGCGGCGGCGCGCCAAGGGCAAGCTCGAGCGGCTCGCCGCCTGTCTCGCCGAGCAGCCGCTGGCCGGCACCACCGGCATCGGCCATACCCGCTGGGCGACCCACGGCGCCCCCAACGAGACCAACGCCCACCCGCACGCCGCCCACGGCGTGGCGGTGGTCCACAATGGCATCATCGAGAACTTCGCCGCCCTGCGCGCCGAGCTGATCGCCAGGGGCCACGAGTTCCATACCCAGACCGACACCGAGGTGGTACCGCATCTGGTGGGCGCCGGGCTCGCCCGCGGCCTCTCCGCCGAGGAGGCGGCGCTGGCCGCGGTGCGCCGGCTGGAGGGCGCCTTCGCGCTGGCCATGCTGGTCGAGGGCCGGCCCGAGCTCATCGTGGTCGCCCGCAAGGGCAGCCCGCTGGCCATCGGCCACGGCGAGAGCGAGATGTATGTGGGCTCCGACGCGCTGGCGCTGGCCCCGCTCACCGACCGCATCCAGTATCTCGAGGAGGGCGACGTCGCCTTCCTGCGGCCCGACGGCGCCACCGTCCTCGATGCCGGCGGCCGTGAGACCATCCGGCCGATCCGTCGCACGGCGCTGAGCGGCGCCCTGATCGGCAAGGGCAACCACCGCCACTTCATGGAGAAGGAGATCCACGAGCAGCCGGCGGTGATCGGCGACACGCTGCGCTCCTTCGCCGATGCCGGGACGCACCGCATCGCCCTGCCCGAGCTGCCCTTCGACCTCGCCACCCTGCCGCGGCTCTCCATGGTGGCCTGCGGCACCGCCTCCTATGCCTGCCTGGTGGCCCGCTACTGGTTCGAGCAGCTCGCCCGGCTGCCGGTCTCCTGGGACATCGCCAGCGAGTTCCGTTACCGCGAGGCGCCGCTGGTGCCGGGCGAGGCCGGGCTGTTCGTCTCGCAGTCGGGCGAGACCGCCGATACCCTGGCCGCCATGCGCCACGTCCAGGCCCAGGGCCACAAGGCGCTGGCGGTGGTCAACGTGCCGGAGAGCACGCTGGCCCGCGAGGCCGACGGCCTGCTGCGCACCCTGGCCGGTCCCGAGATCGGCGTGGCCTCCACCAAGGCCTTCACCACCCAGCTCGCCACCCTCGCCTGTCTCGCCATCGGCGCCGCCCGGGCGCGCGGCGTGCTGAGCGCCGAGCGCGAGGCGAGCTTGACCCAGGCGCTCGACGAGATCCCCTCGCGCATTCTCCAGGTCCTCGAGAAGGACGGGCTGATCCGCGACATCGCCCACGCCCTCACCACCGCCCGCGACGTGCTCTACATGGGCCGCGGTCCGGCCTTCCCGATCGCCCTGGAAGGCGCGCTCAAGCTCAAGGAGATCAGCTATATCCACGCCGAGGGCTATGCCGCGGGCGAGCTCAAGCACGGACCCATCGCGCTGATCGACGAGGAAACGCCGGTGATCGTCGTGGCGCCGCGCGACAGCCTCTTCGAGAAGACCGCCTCCAACCTCCAGGAGGTGGTGGCGCGCGGCGGCAAGGTGGTGCTGCTGGCCGACCGCGAGGGCGTCGAGGCGCTGGGCGACTATGCCTGGAAGACCGTGGAGCTCCCCGCGGTCGATCCGTTCGTGGCACCAATTCTCTATGCCGTGCCGATCCAGCTCCTCGCCTACCACACCGCCGTTCTCAAGGGCACCGACGTCGACCAGCCCAGAAACCTCGCCAAGAGCGTCACCGTCGAGTAGGCGCGGCACCGCTGCCAGCGGCCGCGGTGCAATGCCCGTCGCCGGAGCTTTCGCCCTTCGCTAGACTGTCCTGCCACGATGGCGTCATGCCGGACGGGGACCGGAACGGGCGATGCGGCTCTCGACCTTCTGCCGTTTCTTCCTGGCCGCGGTCGCGGCCCTCGCGACCGCAAGCCCGCTCGCTGGGCGGCCATGGGCGAGGTGCGACTGTTCCTCCTCGGGGGCGCGGCGCAGCGCCTTCTGTTCTCCTGTTCCGGCACCGCCCGCTGAGATGACACGTTGGTGGCAGCCGGCAAGCAACTGGCCATGGTCGGCCTGACAGTGGTCGAGTTGCCCGCCCGCCAGGCCTCGAGCCTGTGGGCAAAGGCCAGTGGCTATTGCCGATTCGACCTCGGCAGGGCGCCGCTCTGGTCCCGTCTCGGACGCTTCATGGTCAGGCATGGCACCCAGTTCTACAATGTCCCGGGGCTGCGCGCCTTCCCCGGGGCTGCGCGCCTTCAAGGAGAAGTTCGCGCCCGAACCGCAGCCCGCCTGCCGCCTCGACCCGTCGGTGTGGCTGCCCCGGTTCCTCGCCGACGTCACCGCCCTCATCGCAGGCGGATGGTCCGGAATGGTGCGCAAATGACCGTGCTTTCCACCCTTTTCGCGCCCCAGGCCCTGCTCGCCGACGGCTGGGCCCGCGACGTGCGCATCGAGATCGCGCCGGAAGGCAACATCGCGAGCATCGAGCAGGACGCCTCGCCGGGCGGCTGCGAGCGGATCGAGGGCGTGGTGGTGCCGGGCCTGACGGACCTGCACAGCCATGCCTTCGAGCGCGCTCTGGCGGGCCTGCGACGGCCGCTGCGCGGGCTCCTTGCGCGGATCGGTCCCGACGAGCTGCGGGCCATCGCCGGCCAGCTCTATGTCGAGCTCCTCAAGGGTGGCTATACCGGCGCGGTCGAGTTCCACCATCTGCATCACCCGCCCGGCGGCGGCCGCTACGACGATCCGGCGCTGCTTGCCGTGATGCTCCACGAGGCGGCGCGGGACGCCGGCATCGGCCTCACCCTGCTGCCCGCCTTGTGCATGCGCGGCGGCTTCGACGGAGCACCGCTGGAGGGCCACGCGCGCCGCTTCGCGCTCCAGCCGGCCGAGCTGGTCGCCATGCTCGGGCGGCTCGAGCGGCTGTTCGCCGACGATCCCGAGCGTCAGCTCGGCGTCGCCGTGCATTCGCTGGGCGCCGTGCCGCCCGAGCGGCTGGCCGAGCTGGTCGAGGCCGCAACCCGCGGCATGCCCGCAGGGCCGCTCCACATCCATCTGGCGGCACGGCCCGAGGAGGTCGAGGACTGTCTGGCATGCTATGGACGGCGGCCGCTGCGGCTGCTGGCCGAGGCGGTCCCGCTCGGGCCACGCTGGTGCCTCGTCCATGCCACCCACCTGGACGAGGACGAGCGGTCCTTGCTGGCGGCCAGCGGGGCCGTCGCCGGGCGATGCCCCACCAGCGAGGCCAGCCGCGGCGACGGGATCTTCATCCTCGAGCCTTTCCTCGCCAGGGGCGGACGGTTCGGGATCGGCTCCGACCACAATCTGTGCAGCGAGGCAGCCCACGAGCTGCGGCTGCTCGACTACGGCCAGCGGCTGGCCATGCGGCGGTGCCCAGCTGCCGTCGACGGCAGCGGGCCGCAATGCGGTGCCGCCCTCTTCATGGGAGCGCTGCGCGGCGGGGCGCAGGCATCCGCCCGGCCCGTCGGCCGCCTGGCCCCCGGCTTTCGGGCCGATCTGCTGGTGCTGGACGACAGCCATCCGGCCTTGTGCGGCCGCGAGGGGGACCTGCTGCTCGACGCGCTGGTCCTCGCCAGCCGCGGCCAGCCGGTGCGACACGTCATGGTCAGCGGCGACTGGCGGATCCGCGACGGGGCGCATCTGGCCGAAGACGCGATCGGCACGGCCTTTCGGGCGGCGATGCGCCGTCTCGGCGCCTGACCTTCTCCGCCGCCCATCCGCATGGAAGGGTTGCGTTTTTCGCATGAATGCGCGAAGGTCCGGACGTCAACGCCGGACAAAAAAATACCGGACGGGACCGTCGTAACGGTCTCGCCCGGCAGCCGCAAATGCGGCCCAAAGTGAGGCTGCTGATACACCAACCGGTCAGTGGCCCTTCCGGCTCGTGTGGTTATCGCTTAACAATCAGCAGGCCACCCGGCTGCTACCAAATGGTAGTTATCGCGCTTTTCCTAGAGGCGGGCGATGCTGCGCAGCAGCACCCGCGTCAACTCGTCCAGGCGATGCGTGCTGGTCTTCTGCTGGATCGCCTTGAGGTACTGGCGCACGGTGCCGATCGCCAGGCCGCGGTCGCGCGCATAGGCGTCGAGCGACCGGCCCGCGGCGATCGCTGCAGCAAGCGCTCCCTCGGCGGGGGTCAGTCCGAAGAGATCCATCAAAAGTTCGGCGCGCGGCGCGTCGTCGGCCTCGGGATCGACGATCAGGAGCAGCACCTCGACCGGCTCCTGGATCGGCACCAGGGCAAGCTCGCGGTAGCTGCCGCGTGGTGCGGGAAGGGCCATGAGCTGAAGCGGCTGGCGCTGCGAGACGCGCTCCATCAGCAAGGTGACGCAGGCGGGGCCGCCCGTCTCGGGCTCACGGCGCGCGGCGGCGACCCGAGCGACCGCCGCCAGCAGCGCCGCGTCGTCACGCGCCCGCGGCGCTCCCAGCCGGCCCCGCTCGCTCACCAGCCCGTCGCGCCGCGCCACCAGCTCCTCGGCGGCCCGGTTCAGCCAGACCGGCCGGCAGCCGGCGGACAGGCCCGCCATGCCGATGCCCAGCCGGTCGATCACCAGATCGCGTTCCGCCAGCCGGCTGTCGCTCTCGATGAAACGCCGCCTTATCGCAAACGCACGGGCGAGGTGGCCGGCGATGATACCCGAGATCTCGCGGTCCTGCGCGCAGGGTGGCTCCTGCTCCGTGCCGCGCAGGCTAGCGAAGCTCGCCCAGAAGCCGGGGGCGAGCTCGAAGCGGGTGAACAGCTCGTGGCGGACCCCATAGCGGCGCAGGAACTCCTGGTAGACCGGGTCCCTCGCCATCTCCGCCTCGCTGAGATGATCGAGATCGCTCAGCGGCTCGAGGTGGGGCTGCTGGAAGTAGTGCGGGACGCGGCGGTCATTGCCGAAATAGTCGCGGCAGTAGATCTCGAAGGCATCCTCTGGCAGCCCCTCGACGCGGGCGTACACCGGGTCGCCGGCCAGATCGTCGGTCACCACCAGGGCGCCCGCCCGGCCGCCCGCCAGCTCGCTGGCCACCGGAAGCCAGTCAGCAGGATCGCCGCCCGAGAGCGTGTGATCGTAGAGCTCGAGGAGACGGCTCGGCAGGCTCAAGAGGCGAGCGGTCATGATGAGCGATCCGTGCCCGACGGCCGCCGCGGTGGCGACGACCGTCGGGCGGTGTTCAGCCGTCGATGCGCTTGCCCGACTGTTTGTCGAACACATGCACCTGGTCGAGGCGGGGCGCCAGGGCGATCCGGTCGCCCGGGCGGAAGGCGTGGCGGTCCTTGAAGACTACCTGACAGTCCTGGCCGGCATACTGCACCACCACGAGGATCTCGGCGCCCGTCGGCTCGATCACCACCACCTCGCTCTCGTGGCCCTCGCCCGGCCGCAGCTCGAGATGCTCGGGGCGCACGCCGTAGACGATCGCCTGGCCGTCGCGGCCGCCCGCCTCGACCGGCAGCGGGAGCTGCGTGCCGTTCGCGGTCACGGCGACGGCATCGGCGCCGTTGCGCTTGATGGTGGCGTCGATGAAGTTCATCGACGGCGAGCCGATGAAGCCGGCGACGAACAGGTTGACCGGCCGGTCGTAGAGCTCGAGCGGCGCGCCCACCTGCTCGACATGGCCGAGCTGCATCACCACGATCCGGTCGGCCATGGTCATGGCCTCGATCTGGTCGTGGGTGACGTAGACCGAGGTGGTCTTGAGGCGCTGGTGCAGCTCCTTGATCTCGGTGCGCATCTGCACGCGCAGCTTGGCGTCGAGATTGGAGAGCGGCTCGTCGAACAGGAAGACCTGCGGGTCGCGGACGATCGCGCGGCCCATGGCGACGCGCTGCCGCTGGCCGCCGGAGAGCTGGCGCGGGTAGCGGTCGAGATAGGGCTCGAGGCCGAGAATGCCCGCGGCGTGGTTGACGCGCTCGTCCATGGTGGCCTTGTCGGCCTTCCGCAGCTTGAGCGAGAACGCCATGTTCTGGCGCACCGTCATGTGCGGATAGAGCGCGTAGTTCTGGAACACCATCGCGATGTCCCGGTCCTTGGGCGGCACGTTGTTGACCACCCGGCCGCCGATCACGATGTCGCCGCGGCTGATCTCCTCGAGCCCGGCGATCATGCGCAAGAGGGTGGACTTGCCGCAGCCCGAGGGCCCCACCAGAACGACGAACTCACCATCGACGATGTCGATGGAAACGCCGTGCAGCACCTGCACGGAGCCGAAGAATTTCTCGACCTTGCGAACGTCTACGGAAGCCATGACCTGATCCTGTTGGTGCGCAGTCGCTTGTCGTGGCGGACGCTGCGCGCGTGCCCGCCACGTGCCGTCTTCTGGCCCCTGGGGCCGGCGGCTGGCACGACTATGGCGGCACCGGCGGGCCCCGGCAACCCGGCAGGGCCGGCGCCGCGACATGCGGCCGGAAGCGAGGAGCGACTTGACTTTGGCGCCGATGATCCGGACTGTCCCCGCGGGGTGGCTCGCTATCCCGGGTGGATCCGTTGGGGGAGACGGCATGGGGGTGGCAGTGACCTGCCAGCCGGCCGGTTGGCCAACATCTGCTGATTGAGGGGCGCCGGTCGGCTACGACGGGCGCCCTGCTCCCGTGCGATGGCCGGCCAGAAGCGCTAGGCAAAAGCCACGACGCAGGGGGGATAACAGCAATGATAACGAGTAGCTCGCGGCGTACCTTTCTCAAGGGCACGGCCCTCGCCGGCGCCGGCACGCTGGCCGCGCCCTATGTGAAGCGGGCCTGGGGTGCGGGCCGTGTCAACGTCGCCATGTGGGACCACTGGGTACCCGGTGCGAACGAGGCGCTGCAAAAGCAGGCCACGGCCTGGGGCGAGAAGAACAATGTCGAGGTGGTGGTCGACTTCATCACCTCGGTGGGCAACAAGAACCTCGTGACGCTGGCCGCCGAGGCGCGCGCTGAGAGCGGCCACGACATCGTCTCGATGCCGACCTTCCAGGTGGCGGTGCACGCCGAGAGCCTGGAGCCGGTCGACGACATCATGAAGGACCTGACCGGCAAGTACGGCGAGGTCGCCCCGATCGCCGAGTATCTCGCCAAGGTCGACGGGACCTGGCGGGCGGTTCCCACGGCTACCGGCTCGCAGAGCTACCCGATGTGCTCGCGGCTCGACTACTTCAAGAACATCGCCGACCTCGACCTGCGAGAGCTGTTCCCGACCGGCGAGCGCGACCAGGCGAAGATCGACGAGCTCTGGACCTACGCGAACTTCCTCGAGATCGCCAAGAAGCTGCACGCCGGCGGCCACGCCTTCGGCAATCCGATCGGCCAGACCTCGGACAGCCAGGACTGGCTGGGTCCGCTGTTCTTCGCCTTCGGCGCCGAGGCGGTCGACAAGAGCGGCGACATCATCATCGATTCCGACGCCACCCGCGCCGCCCTCGACTATCTTCAGCAGCTCACCCAGGTCATGCCGCAGGACGTCTATGCGTGGGACGATGCCGGCAACAATCGCTGGCTGATCTCGGGCAGCGGCTCGTGCATCCAGAACCCGCCGAGCCCCTGGACGGTCGCCAAGCGCGACGCGCCGGACGTGGCCAAGGAGATCTGGCACCACGACGTGCCGGCCGGGGAGAACGGCCGCTACCGCGGCATGCTTCCCTACTTTTGGGGCATGTGGAAGTTCTCGCCGAATAAGTCGGCGGCCAAGGATCTGCTCGTCCACTTGATGGCGAAGGAGCAGCAGGCCCAGCTCGTCGATGCCTCGCAGGGCTACGACATGCCGCTGTTCTCGAGCCAGTACGACAACAAGGTGTGGGTCGAGCAGGGGCCGCCTCCGGGCAGCATCTACAACTATCCGATCCGCGGTAACGAGGAGTTCTATATCGCCGGCATGCCGGCTCCCCCGAAGATCGCGGCGCAGGTCTACCTTCAGGGCCTGTTCCCGAACCTGCTCGCCAAGGTGACCCAGGAGAGCATGTCGCACGACGACGCGATCGCCTGGGCGGAGGACGAGCTCTCGGGCTTCTTGCGGGGCTGACCCCGAGCGGCGTCCGGATGCGGCGCATCCGGACGCGTTCCGCCCGGCCGATGGCGGCGTGCGCGCCGCCATCGGCTCCGCCCCTTCGCCCGTAGTCGAGAAGCAAGATGGCCACCTTCGCCTCAAGCCGCGGCGGCCCGGGTCAGGCACAAACGCCTGGCGGCCTGCGCCTTTTCCTCCAGCGCCGCTCGACCTTCGCCTTCCTGCTCTGCCTGCCGCTGATCTTCATCATCGGCTCTCTCGTCGTCTACCCGTTCTTCTATGCCATCTTCTTGAGCATGCTGAACAAGGCCGAGACCGAGTTCGTCGGTCTGGGCAACTATATCTTCCTCATGGGCCGCAGCACCTTCTTGATGGTGATGCAGCAGTCGATCATTTTCGCGCTCGCCTCCGTGTTCCTCAAATGCCTCGTGGGCTTCATCGTCGCGCATCTGATCAACGGCGTGCTCGATACCGGCCAGCGGCTCTGGCGCGGGCTTCTCCTGGTACCCTGGGTCATTCCGCCGGCACTGAGCACGCTGGGCTGGTGGTGGCTGTTCGACCCCACCTACTCGGCCATCAACTGGGCGCTCGAGGGGATCGGGATCAGCGAGATCCCGTGGCTCTCCGACGTGTTCTGGGCGCGGGTCTCGGTCATCCTGGTCAATGTCTGGTACGGCGCGCCGTTCTTCATGATCATGTACCTGGCAGCGCTCAAGTCGATCCCCGCCGAGCTCTACGACGCCGCCAAGGTCGACGGTGCCTCGGGCTGGCAACAGCTCATCCACGTCACCTTGCCGATGATGCGCAACATCATGGCGATCACCGTGCTGTTCTCGACCATCGTCACCTTCGCCAATTTCGACATCGTCCGGGTGCTGACCCAGGGCGGCCCGCGCAACACCACCCACCTGTTCGCCACCTACGCCTTCAAGGTGGGCATCGAGGGCGGCGACATCCCGCTGGGTGCGTCGGTCTCCCTCTTCATGTTCCCGGTGCTGGCGCTGCTGGCCTTCTTCATCCTGCGCAACGTGCGCCAGCGGGCGGCGAGGGTCTGATGGCAACAGCACAGGCAAGCGCCCGCGCGGAGGGCGCGGGCATCATGGCCCGGCTCGGCAAGGACCGGCGCTGGGCGCTGATCCTCTCCTACGTGGCCCTCATCGCCTTCGTCATCGCGTTCCTGTTTCCGCCCTATTACATGCTCATCACCTCGCTCAAGACGAACGAGGAGATCGCGAGCCTGGCGGGCAACCCCTGGATCATCACCGACGGCGTGACCTTCCAGCACTACTGGCATCTGCTCACCAACACCTCCTTCCCGCGCTTCTTCTGGAATACCGCGTGGGTCACGGTGCTGGTGGTGGCCATCACCATGGTGGTGAGCGTGCTGGCGGCCTACTCGCTGTCGCGGATGCGCTTTTGGGGCTCGGCGGTGCTCGCCACCGGCGTTTTCCTCACCTACCTGGTGCCGGAAAGCCTGCTCTTCATCCCGCTCTTCAAGGTGATGGGCTGGCTCGGGCTGCTCAACAGCACCTGGGCGCTGGTGGTGGTCTACCCGACCCTCACCATCCCGTTCTGCACCTGGCTGATGATCGGCTATTTCAGCTCGATCCCGCGCGAGCTGGACGAGGCGGCGCTGATCGACGGCTGCAGCCACTTGCAGATGCTGCGGCTGGTGTTCATCCCGGTGGCCATGCCGGGCCTGATCGCTGCGGTGATCTTCGCCTTCACGGTGGCCTGGGCGCAGTTCATCTACCCCGTGGCCTTCCTCTTCAGCGAGGACCAGCTGGTGCTCACCGTGGGCACCGTCACCACGCTGATCCGCGGCGACGTCTATGCCTGGGGCAGCCTCATGGCCGGTGCCCTCCTGGCAGCGGCCCCGCCGGTGCTGATCTACGCCTTCCTCATGGACTACTACATCGCCGGCCTGACCTCCGGCGCCACCAAGAGCTAGACCCTTACCGGGGCCGGCGATCGCCGGCCCCACTCCTTTCCGGCGGCCGCGCCTCTCAGCGGCCTCCGCCGCGCAGCCCCCAGAGCAGCGTGCCCAGCGCCCCCACCGCACACAGGAGCATCGCCAGCACCGTGGGCCAGGGCGTGCCGTCCTGGAGCACGCCCACCAGCTGCGCGAAGCCCGCCGCCATGGTCATTTGCGTGAAGCCGCTCAGTCCCGAGGCGGCGCCGGCGAGCTGCGGATCGACACTCACCGCGCCGGCCTGGACGTTGGGCATCGAGATGCCCTGGCCGAAGGCGATGCCAGCCATGGGGACGAAGAGGGCCAGGGCGCTCCAGCCGAGGCCCCACATCGCCAGTGCCGAGGAGGCGGCGAAGCCCAGCGCGATGCATGAGCCCGTGACGGCGAGCCGGTCGAGGCCGAGCCGCGCCGACAGCCGCGCCGTGATCAGGTTGCCGACCATGAAGGCGGCCGAGACCATGATGAACAGCAGGCCGTACTCGCCCGCGCTCAGGCCGAAGACGTTCATCACCACGAAGGGCGCGCCGGCGAGGAACGAGAAGAACACCGACATGCCGAAGGCGGCGTTGAGCGCGTAGCCGCGGAACGCCGGCACCGCCATGAGCTGCCCGAAGGCGGCGAGCGTGCCGGGGCCGGCGCTCCGTGCCGCAGCGCTGCGGGTTTCGGGCAGGCTGGCCAGCACCCCCGCCGTCACCAGGAGGCCCGCAGCCAGCCCCGCCACGAAGATCGAGCGCCAGCCCACCGTCTCGATCATCATCCCGCCGACGGCCGGCGAGACCATCGGCACCACCACCATGGCCATGGTCAGATAGGCGATCATCTGCGCGCTGCGCTCGCGTCCGAAAAGATCGCGGACGATGGCGCGGGCCAGCACGAACCCGGCGGCGGCTCCTACCGCCTGGACCGTTCGCCCGATCACCAGCAGCCAGATGTTGGGCGAGACGAAGCAGAGCACCGTGCCGGCCGTGTAGACCGCAAGCCCGGCCAGGATCACCGGGCGCCTGCCGAACCGGTCGGAGAGCGGCCCGTAGATCAGCGTGGCCACGGCCATGGCGAAGGTCGAGAGGCTGAAGGTGAGCTGGGCGGTGCCCGGCGTCACGGCGAAATGTTTCTGGATCACCGGGATGGCCGGGATGAACATCTGCATCGCCATCGGGCCCAGCGCGGTGACCCCGACCAGCACGAGGAGAAAGAGACGGCCCGGCGTCGCGGGCTCGATGCCGCCCTGCCTGTCGGTTGCTGCGGTGGACAAGCGCTCTCCTTTCGGGTGTCGACCCGGGAAGGCCCTTTCCTACGCCACCGTCCGCCACTGCCAAGCCGCCGCGGCGCAGGAGAGGTCTGCGCCGCGGCGGCCGGAGCTCAGTTCTCCTGGCGGATCGCGCTCTCGTGCCAGCGGCGCAGGCACAGATGCGAGAGCAGGCTGAAGAACAGGAAGATCACGATGCCGGTCAAGGAGATCAGCACCAGGGCGGCGAACATGCGCGGGATATTGAGCCGGTAGCCCGCCTCGAGAATGCGGTAGGCGAGGCCCGAGCCGGTGCCGGCCGTGCCGGCCGCGAACTCGGCCACGATGGCGCCGATCAGCGAGAGACCGCCGGCGATCCTGAGCCCGCCCAGGAAATAGGGCATGGCGGCCGGCAGGCGCAGGTAGCGGAGCTGCTGCCAGCGGCTCGCGCCGTAGAGGGTGAAGAGGTTCCTCAGATTGTGGTCGGCGCTGTTGAGCCCCAGCGTGGTGTTGGAGAGGATCGGGAAGAACGCCACGATCCAGGCGCAGATCAGCAGCGCCCCGTAGGTGCTGTCCACGTAGATCAGGATCAGCGGGGCGATGGCGATGATCGGCGTCACCTGGAGGATCACCGCGAAGGGAAAGAGCGCCAGCTCCACCCAGCGCGAGGCGGTGAACAGGATGGCGAGCCCGACCCCGCCGACAATGGCCACCGCGAGCGCCATGAGGGTGATCTTGAGGGTCACGAGAAGCGAGGGTGCGAGCGTGCCCCAGTCGTTCACCAGGCTCTCGGCCACCAGCAGCGGACCCGGCAGGATGTAGGGCGGGATCTCCTTGATCCGCACCATCGCCTCCCAGGCCACGAGGGCCAGGATCGTCAGGGCCAGGGGTGCGGCAATGCGCACCACGCGCTCGAGCTGCTGCGGGTCCATGCCCCGCCGCGCCGCGCCGGAGGTCGTCTCGCGCGGCATGTCGGTAGCCATAGCGGCTTCTCCGTTGATCAGTCGCCCATCGCCGCGTGCAGCTCCGCGGAGGCCAGACGGCAGAACTCGTTGTAGGTGGGCGAGGTGCGGAAGCTCTCGTCGCGCGGATAGGGAGCGTCCACCGCGAGATCGCCCACCACCCGGCCCGGGCGGGCCGCCATGACGACGATCCGGTTGGAGAGATAGACCGACTCGTAGACACTGTGGGTCACGAACACGACGGTCCAGCCCTGCCCTTCCCACAAGCGCAGCAGGTCGTTGTTGAGCTTGAAGCGGGTGATCTCGTCCAGCGCCGCGAATGGCTCGTCCATGAGCAGGAGGCGGGGCCGTGTCACCAGCGCCCGGGCGATCGAGACGCGCATCTTCATGCCGCCCGAGAGCTCGCGCGGGTAGGAGCCGCCGAAATCCTGGAGGCCCACCATGGAGAGCGCCTCCATGACCTCGCCCTGCACCTCGCGCCGCCCGCGGCCGCGCAGTCGCAGCGGCAGCCAGACATTGTCGAACACCGTGGCCCACGGCATCAGGGTCGGCTCCTGGAACACGAACCCGACATCCCCGGGCCGGCCGGCACCGCCGGCCCACTGGAGCTTTCCGGTGCTGGGCTCGCCCAGACCCGCGATCAGCCTGAGCGCCGTGCTCTTGCCGCAGCCCGAGGGCCCCAGCAGGCTCACGAACTGGCCGCTGCCGATGGCGAGGTCCAGATCCTTGAGCGCTACCGTGCCGTTGGCGAAGATCTTGTTGATGCCGCGCAGCGCCACCACCGGCTCGCCCGGCACCGTCGCCGGGCGGCCGGCACCGGGCCGCGCCATCGCTGCCGCCTCCCTCATTCGCCCGTGAGCTTCTTCTTGAGATCGAGCCCGTGGCCCTTGCCGACGAAGCGGGTGGTGTAGGCCTTCTCGTAGGGCAGGTCGGCCGGATAGACGCCCCAGCCCACGGTCTTCTCGAAGAAGCTCTTCCACCGCTCGTCGGTCATCACGCCGATGCCCTGCTCGAGCGAATCGCCGGAATCGACGATCCCGTACGTCTTGATCTGGGCGATCGAGAAGGCGATCTGCTCGTCGGTGATGTCCGGATTGTCGGCCTTAATGAGCGCGTTGGCCTTGCTGTTGTCGCCATAGAGATAGCCGTACCAGCCCTCGATGGTGGCGTTCACGAAACGCTGCACGAGGTCGGGATTCTCGTCGATCAGCTTCTGCGAGGTCTCGAGCACGCTGGCATAGGTGTCGTAGCCGGCATCCGCCATCATCAGCACCTTGGGATCGAACCCGCCCTGCTGCTGGACGGTGAACGGCTCGGAGGTGACATAGGCCTGCTGGACGGCGTCCTTGTCGGCGATGAAGGGAGCGGCGTTGAAGGTGTAGGGCTTCACCTGGTCGTCGCTCAGCCCGTAGGCCTGCTGGAGCCACAGCCAGAAGGTGACGCGACCGTCGTTGGAGAGCAGGACGGTCTTGTCCCCGAGATCCTCGAACCCGTCGATCCCGACATCGGGATGGGCGAGGAGGACCTGTGGCTCCTTTTGGAACATGGCGGCGATGGCCACCATCGGCACGCCGCTCTGCACGAAGTTCAGCGCCTCGAGAACGTTGCCGGCCATGTTGAAGTCGATGCGGCCGGCCGCCAGCAGGGCAGCGTGGTTCACCTGGGGCCCGCCGGGGCGGATGGTGACGTCGAGATCGTACTTCTCGTAGATGCCCTCGGCCAGCGCCTGATAGTAGCCGCCATGCTCCGCCTGGGCCTTCCAGTTGGTGCCCATGGTGACCTTGTCCGCGGCCTCTGCCGCCGACAGGGCCGCTGCCAGGCCCAGACCGAAGATCGCCGCTGCCGTAGCGCGCAGCGCGCCGCCTGCCATCCGCATCGAGCCGTCCTCTCTCGCACGTCGGGATTGTGGGCCGGTCCCGCCGGTACCGGCGGGTGCACCCTAGCACGGCTGGCGACGCCTGCGAACGCGCTGATCGGGCCTGCGGCGGCGGGGGTGGACAGGCTTCAGGGCGGCTTCGAGACTGGCCGAAAAGGGAGGCGGCGATGGCCAGGCGGATTTTCCTTGCGGCGGTGTGGCACGAGACCAACGGCTTCTCGCCGATACCCACCGGCCTCGATGCGTTCCGCCGCTACCAGTGGGTCCAGGGCCCCGAGCTGCTCGCGCACTATCGCTGCACCAACACCGAGCTCGGCGGCGCCATCGCGGCGGCCGAGGCCCGGGGCGTCGAGCTGGTGCCGGCATTCTCCGCCTGGGCGGTGCCCGCCGGGCTGGTGACCCGCGAGGCCTTCGCGACGCTGCGCTCCATGCTGGCCGAGGCCGCCGCCGCGGCGGGCCCTCTCGACGGCGCGCTGCTGGTGCTGCACGGCGCCATGGCCGCCGAAGGCGAGCCCGAGGCCGACGCGGTGCTCCTCGAGACCCTGCAGGGCGCCCTTCCGACGGGCCTGCCGCTGGCCGCCACCTTCGACAATCACGCCAATCTCGGCCCCCGCATGGCCGCCGCCGCCGACTACCTGGTGGGCTACGACACGTTCCCGCACGTCGACATGGGCGAGCGCGGCGGCGAGGCGCTGCGTCTCCTGGCCGGCCTTGCCGGTGGCGCGCAGCACCCCGCCAGGGTCCTCCTCCAGCTGCCGATGCTCACCGTGCCGCAGACCCAGCCCACCGGCGAGGCGCCGATGAAGGCCATCATGGAGCGCGTCCACGCCCTCGAGGCCGAGGCGGGGATCGTCTGCGCCTCGGCGGCGCTGGGCTTTGCCTATGTCGACGGCGAGCATGCCGGCATGGCGCTGCTGGGCCATGCCGTGCCGGAGGCGGCGGACCGCCTCGAGGCGGGGCTGGAGGGGATCGCGCGGGAGCTGTGGGCGGTGCGCGAGGTGTTCCGGCCGGGGCTCATCCCGGTGGAGGAGGCGGTGGCCCGTGCCGTGGCGGCGCCGCGGGGGCCGGTGGTGCTGGTGGAGCCCGCCGACAATGTCGGCGGCGGCGCTCCGGGCGACGGCACGGCGCTGCTGGCGGCACTGCTCGCGGCGGACGCCGACGCCGCCATCGTGATGTGGGACCCCGCGGCCGCGGCCCGTGCGAGGGCGGCCGGACCCGGCAGCCACTTCGCCGGGCCGGTTGGCGGCAGCGCGCCCGATCTGCACGGGCCGGCCGTGCATGTGGAAGGCACCGTCACCTTCGCCGGCAATCTCGCCTATGCCCGCAGCGGCCCCTACATGACCGGCCAGCGGGTGGAGCTCGGGCCCAGCGCCGTGGTGCGGGCGGGCCGGCTCGACATCCTGCTCACCAGCGAGCGCTGCATGCCCTTCGACCGCGACCACCTGGACGTGGCCGGCATCCGGCCCGAGGAGAAGAAAATGCTGGTGGCGAAGTCGGGCGGCGCCTGGCGGGCGGCCTTCGCCGCCATCGCCGCCGAGGCGCTCTATGTCGACACGCCCGGCGTGTGCAGCTCCAACCTCGCCCGCCTGCGCTTCGAGGGCGCCGCCCGCGACCGCTGGCCGCTGGGCGGCGGCGACACGCTCAGCCTGCGGCGCACCCGCCTTCCGCCGCGCGCCTGAGCGGCCCGTCGGCGAGGCTCGCGAGCGGCCAGCGGGAGAGCTCGTCCACCAGCGCCACCAGCCGCCCGGCCACGTGCTCCAGCACCGCCCGGCCCTTCTCCACGCTGGCCAGCGTGGCGTCGCCGCACGCCCCCTTGGGGTGCAGGTCCTGGGCCTGCCAGCCGAAGCCGGCGGCGCCCAGGCCCGCGAGGATCGGCGCCGTCTCCCGTGCGCGCAGCGTCGCCGGCACGAAGTTCCCGGCCCTGTCCATGCGCACCCGGTCGGGGCGCAGCGCCAGCATCACCGAGGTCTCGAGGTCGCCTGCATGGATGCCAAAGCGCAGCTCGTCCTCGCCGAAGAGACCCTCGGGCAGGCCAAGCTGCGGCCAGATCACCGAGCTCACCATCATCCGGTGCTCGATCCTGAGCGCCCGCGCCACGATCTGGCTCACCTGGATCTGGCCGCCGTGGCTGTTGAGGATCAGGAGCTTGCGCACGCCCGCCCTGGCCACCGAGGCGCCGATCTCCGTCCACATGCGCGTCAGGGTCTCGGCCGAGTGGGTGATGGTGCCCGGATAGTCCAGATGCTCGTCGGACTTGCCGGCCCAGACGGTGGGCAGCGCCAGCACCGGCAGGTCGGCGGGCGCCATCTCCAGCATGCGCTCGACCAGCGCCCCGGCCACGCAGGCGTCCACCATCACCGGCAGATGCGGCCCGTGCTGCTCCATTGCCCCCACCGGCAGCACCGCCACCGTGCGTTCCGGATCCAGATCGGCGAAGTCGGTCCAGCTCAGCTCCTGCCAGTGGCGTGGCGCGGGTGCCATGCGATGCGCTCCTTGATGGCGGGTCCGCGCTCTGCTTAGCAGGGGGCGTCCTGCCCGTCGCCCCCGAGGAGCCATGCGCGCTTTGTTCCCCGACCCGCCGCCGGCAAGCTTCGTGCTGGCCGGTGCCACCGTCCCGGCCTGCCTGCTGGCCGGCCCGCCGCCGGTGGCGCCCGACCGCAACGGCCTGCTGCGCCTCGACATCGCCATCGAGAACGGCCGCATCGTCCGCATCGCGCCCGCCGGCACCTTCGGGGAAGGTGCCGTGGCGCTGGCCGGGCGCATGGTCTGGCCCTGCCCGGTGGACATGCACACCCACCTCGACAAGGGCCACATCTGGCCGCGCGCCGCCAATCCCGACGGCAGCTTCATGGGTGCGCTGGACACCGTGGATTTTGACCGCCGCGCCAACTGGCGGGCCGAGGACGTGCGCGCCCGCTTCGAGTTCGGCCTGCGCTGCTCCTTCGCCCACGGCACCACCGCGATCCGCACCCACATGGACTGCGAGCCGCCGCAGGACGCCATCTCCTGGGAGGTCTTTGCCGAGCTGCGCGAGGAGTGGCGCGGGCGCATCGAGCTGCAGGGGGTGAGCCTCGGCCTGCTCGATCTCTACGAGGGCGAGGCCGGGCGGGCGCTGGCCGACCGCACCGCCCGCCATGGCGGCATCCTGGGCCTCGTCCCCCTCATGGAGCCCGGCATCGAGGCGCGGCTCGACGCCTTCCTGCGGCTCGCCATGGAGCGCGGCCTCGACGTCGACTGCCACATCGACGAGACCCGCGATCCCGGTGCGAGAACCCTGCGCCTGCTGGCCGAGGCGGCGCTGCGCAGCCGCTTCGAGGGCAAGATCGTGGCCGGCCACTGCTGCTCACTGGCCCGCCAGACCGAGGAGGAGATCGACCGGACCCTCGACCTCGTGGCCGAGGCCGGCATTTCCGTCGTCAGCCTGCCGATGTGCAACATGTACCTGCAGGACCGCGAGGCCGGCCGCACGCCCCGCTGGCGCGGCGTCACCCTGCTGCACGAGATGGCGGCGCGCGGCATCGAGGTGGCGGTGGCCTCGGACAATTGCCGCGATCCGTTCTACGCCTTCGGCGACCACGACATGCACGAGGTGTTCCGCGAGGCGGTCAGGATCGCCCATCTGGACCATCCCGTGGGCACCTGGCCGCGGGCGGTGACGGCGACGCCGGCCACCGTCATGGGCCTCGCCGGCCGCGGCCTGATCGCGCAAGGTGCCCCTGCCGATCTGGTGATCTTCCGCGGCCGCGAGTACAGCGAGATCCTGGCGCGGCCGGAGAGCGGCCGCACCGTGCTGCGCGGCGGCCGGCCTATCGACGCCACCGTGCCGGATTACGACGAGCTGGACCGCCTGATGGCGGGCGGTCCCAACAGGAGTGCCCCATGAGCGTCGACGCCCTGCTCCGCGACCTCGGCGACGTGCCGGTCGAGACCCAGCCCCAGAAGGTCAAGCGGCGCTCGCGCGACTTCTACTGGTACAGCCCGATCCTCAAGCGCCAGCTCGACGGGATCACCGCCGATGCGGTGGTGACGCCGCGCAGCGAGGCCGAGGTGGCACGGACGCTGAAGCTCGCCTTCGAGCACGGAGTTGCGGTCACCCCGCGCGGCGGCGGCACCGGCAATTACGGGCAGGCCATGCCGCTCAAGGGCGGCATCGTGCTGGACCTCTCCGAGATGACCGCCGTCAAGGAGATCGGCCAGGGCCGGGTGCGCGTGGAGGCGGGACGCAAGCTCTTCGACCTCGACCAGGCCACCATCGAGCACAGCCGCCAGGAGCTGCGCCTGCACCCCTCCACCCACAAGACCGGCACCATCGGCGGCTACATCGCCGGCGGCAGCTCGGGCGTGGGGGCGGTGACCTGGGGCATGCTGCGCGACCGCGGCAACATCCTGGGCGCCCGCGTCGTCACCATGGAGGCCGAGCCCCGCGTGCTGGAGCTGCGCGGCGCCGACATCCAGAAGGTCAACCACGCCTACGGCACCAACGGCATCATCACCGAGCTGGAGATGCCGCTGGCCCCGGCCTATCGCTGGGTCGAGCTGATCCTGGCCTTCCCCGACTTCATGACCGCCGCCCGCTTCGGCAACGCACTGGCCCGCGAGGACGCGATCCTCAAGAAGCTGGTGACACCCATCGCCGCCCCGGTGCCCCACGACTGGCTCTTCCCCGGCAAGGTCGCCCGCGAGGAGAGCGTGGTGCTGGTGATGGTGACCGATTTCGCCCTCGATGCCCTGAAGGACCTCGCCCGCCACTGGCCGGCGCGCATCGCCCACGAGGGCTACCAGGACGAGCTGGGGCCCACCGAGGCGCCGATCTACGAATACGCCTGGAACCACACCACGCTGCACGCCATCAGGCACGACCGCAGCATCACCTACCTGCAGAGCCTGTTCCCGCCGCCGCGCCACATGGATCTCGTGGAGCGGATGCACGAGCATTTCGGCGACGAGGTGCCGCTGCACCTGGAGTTCGCGCGCTTTGCCGGCGACATGACCTGCTTCGGCCTGCAGATCGTCCGCTACCGCTCCGACGAGCGGCTGAACGAGATCATCGACTACCTGAACAGGAACGGCTGCCCGGTCTTCAACCCGCACGACTACACGCTGGAAGGCGGCGGCATGAAGAAGGTCGACGAGCTGCAGCTCTCCTTCAAGCGCGAGGCCGACCCCAAGGGTCTCCTCAATCCCGGCAAGATGATCGCGTGGGAGAACCCCGACTACGACGAGAGCGAGGACCGGCGCTTCCTCTACGAGAGCCACTGACCCGAGGGGACGAAGCCGCGCGAGGCGCTGCGCGCGGCTTTTTTCTTTTGTTTTTTCAGTTGGCACGGAGGCGATTGGCGCTGCGGCGGGCACCCCCGCCGCCAATCGACCAAAAGAAGAAAAAAAGGAGCCGCGCGCAGCGCCTTGCACGGGTCCGGTGTCGCAGCCTCAGGCCGGCGCCTTGTCGATCCCGCCATGAGCACCCGACCAGCCCACCGGATCGTCCAGGAACGCCTCCACCTCGCGCAGCACCTCCTCGGGGAACCGCTTCTCGTCGCGCGCCACCCTGAGCACGTCGTGCCAGGTGCACAGATGGTGGAGCTCGATGCCGAGGTCGTCGATGATCTTCCGGCTGTGCGGGAAGATGTCGTAATAGAAGAACACGAAGGCGTGCTCGCAGCTCTGGCCGGCGGACCGGAGCGCATTGACGAAATTGACCTTGCTGCCGCCGTCCGAGGCCAGGTCCTCGACCAGCAGCGTGCGCCAGCCCTCGCGCACCTCGCCCTCGATCTGGATGTTGCGGCCGAAGCCCTTGGGCTTCTTGCGGACATACTGCATGGGCAGCATCAGCCGCTCGGCCACCCAGGCGGCGTAGGCGATGCCGGCCGTCTCGCCGCCCGCCACCGCGTCGAACTGCTCGAAGCCGGCCTCGGCCTCGATGGTGGCGGCGGCGAAGTCGATGAGCCCGCGGCGCAGGCGCGGGTAGGAGATCAGCTTGCGGCAGTCGATATAGACCGGGCTCGCCCAGCCGGCGGTGAAGATAAAGGGCGGATCCGGCCGGAAATTCACCGCCTGCACCTCCAGCAGCATCCGTGCCGTGGTGGTCGCGATCCAGCTCTTGTCGAAGCCCGCCATGCCGCCTTCTCCCGGTCTCGATGATCGCCGGGACTGGTAGCCGCTGCAAACCGCAGGCGCCACCCCTTCCGCACCCGCATCGCTGCGGCGAAACGCATGGCAGGGAGTCCGCTCCGCAGGCGCTGCGCGCGACTCGCCTTCTTTCCATCTGTCAGTCCGGGCCGTCGCCCGGGCTCGGGCGTGCCAGCTGCTTCCGCCGGGGGCGGCGGCCACTCCCTCGCGCCGTCGGGTTCGAGTTTGCCGCTGCCCATCGCGGCGTCGAGGCGATGGCCATCGTGCCAGGTGAGCTTAACGAATGGTTGAGCCTTTCCATGGGCCGGAACCGGCGATCGATCCCGTCAGCGCCAGCTTCGCGCGATCCGTCCGACGGAGCTGGCAGACAGGTCGTGGAAGATGGCCGGCCCCTCGGGTTCGACTTTACAGCGGCGGAGCGGTGCCGCGTGCGCGTGCGCGTGCGCGTGGTACCGGGTGAGATCAACGAAAGGTTTGCTCCGCCACGCGCACCCGGACCGCCTCCTGCTCGTGGAGACCGTACCAAGCGAGACTGCAACAGGTGTCGGCTCTCATGGCTCGGCGACGGCGCCCCTGGCGCCGTCACTCTGTGGTGGCCATTTCGACCGCGCGGGTGGCGGAGCGGGCGGGTAGCGAGTGAACGTCCAAGGGAGCGCCCGGCCGCTCCTCGGGTTCGTCCTTGCCGCGGTGGAGCGGTGCCGAAGGGTCGAGCTCCGGTGCGGGGCCGGTGCCGGCGGCGCGGGCCATGCGGCAGCGCGTGCGCCACGGACTCAGGCCGGGAGACGGGGGTGCGTCGGGTTCGTCTTTGCCGCAAGCGGACGCGCCCTCCACCGCGCCCTGCCCGTCCCACGCCGCCGCCGCGGCAAAGCCGCCACCCGGCCCCTCAATGCCGTCGATGAAGGCGCTGCCCTCCGGATCGACGAAGACCGGGTTCCTCGGATCGGGGTCGGCGGCGGGATCGTGCCCCGGCTCGGCCATGCGCTCCCTGGCTTCTGCCCGCGCCACGCTCTTGTCGCGGCACAGCCCATGCAGATAGCCGGGCCAGCTCTGCGAGGCCACCAGCACCTCCCGCTGCTCGATCAGCGCCGCCAGCTCGGCCTTGGCGTAGCCGTAATCCTGCCGCGCCCGCCGCCGCGCCTGGCCCCAGATCCTCGCCTGCTCCGCCACCGAGCGGCGCTCCTCCACCGGACACCCCGCCGCCCGCTCCTCGCACTGCAGCTCCAGGACCCGCAGCCGCTCCTGCCGGTGCATCGCGAAGATCATCTCCCGCCCCCAATGCACCTCGACCGCACAGCGCGGATCGTAGCGCCACCTGAGACTGTCCCGCAGCCCCTCGGCCCGCGCCAGATCCTCCCCCGCCCACGCCACCATGAGCGGCCGCGGCCGGAAGGTGACGGCGTCCCCGGACTGCTCGGCACTGTCCATGACATCCTCGCGAGGTTGGGAAGGAAGGAGGCGAGGATAGCAGATGATAGGAACAAATGCCACATGCCGCAGCCGGACGCGCCGGCACCGCCCGCAAGGCGCTGCGCGCGGCTGGCTTTTCTCTGATTCTGTCAGTCTGGCGGCGGTGACGGGGCCGGGCCGGCTTTACCCTTCCTGAAGGATTTTCAGCCATTCTCCCGGATGGTGGATCAGGTGCCGCGCCCAGGGCTTCGCGGCGGCGGAGTCCCACCCCAGCAGGATGGCAGGGGCAGGTTACTGTAACGCAAGCTTGCCAGTGCGCGGGGAGCGCGGCGCACACCGGGCTGGCCAAGGTGCCGGAGGCCGGCGCAGTATCGTTGAGCGACAAGGGCGACCGCTCGGCTGCCGCAAGGCCGGACGGTCCTGTCGGCCGCCACCCATTCACTTCAGCGGGAAGCGCTGCACTCGACGAGGCGCGACGTGAGCAGGAAACTCAACGGCGACCAGAGATATGCACGCAGAGCAGGCGAGCTCAGCACGTTCGTCAGGCAGTATGGGCGAAAGGCTCAAAAGAACCGGGAGCCGAACGATCGCAGATATAGCCGCAAGACCGAGGTCTGGATCAGGCGCATGAGCCCCGAAAAGCTGGATCTGCTGCTTCGTGAGGACGAGCGCGACTGAGACCCCACCGGGCACGCAGGGACGTCGACGGCCCGGTTCTGCGGAGAGAATCGCGCGGCGCGCCGCCACAGGACCTGGTCCGCCAAGGCAAAGCGGTGTGCGTGCGCTCTCATCCCTTCATCTTGCCGCGTATCCTTAGAGCCCAACCCGAAAAGAGTTGAGCGGTTTCAGCGGGTTGTGATTCCGTTCCGTTGCCACACAGCACGGAGCCGACAATGCCTTGGACTGAAACCGCTCGCCGCGACTATGCCCGGCGGAGCGTCCGCTATGCAACCGACCTGACGGACCGTGAGTGGAGACTGATCGAGGCATTCATGCCGCCGGCACGGCGGGTCGGCAGGCCACGGACGACCGATCTGCGGGAGGTGATGAACGCGATCCTCTACATGGCTTCGACGGGGTGCCAGTGGGCGAT